>CAWDCE010000017.1:0-730183 GCA_963800725.1 uncultured Acidimicrobiaceae bacterium
GATCCGGCGACGATGGTGAGAATGTGATGGTGGTGGGATGGTGGAATTGGCGCGAGATACTGGAAGCCAAGCGAGCCGATCGGCGATGAGCAAGCGAAGGCAAGCTGGTTGCGATGTGTGGTGATGATGATGATGGTGGCGCTTGCCGAAGGGCCGATGTTGGTGGATGATATGGTACGATGGCGGTGTGGCAACAATGCTGATTCTGAAATATCGACGACTATCAGATTGTGGAGATTGGCAACAGTTCTATCACCTCGTGCCTTGCCACGTTTTCCATAACCATGTATTTGGGATCATCCGCGATGTTCTGTTCAATTGGAGCAAACGGTACCGGCGAGGTGTGCAGAAACATGGCGCGTGGAGAACATTATCCGTTTCGCCGCCGCGAGTCGTCGGCAGCGCGCAGCATGCCATCACCGTCGTCGAGTGCGGCGAACTGCACTCCCGCATTTCTCGGCGCCGCCCCGTATTCGTAGGCGACCACATGGCTGCGGACCCCGGCGACGACGGCGCTCCCGGGGGTGGACAGCGTGACGAGGGCGATCTGATTCGCCATGGTCCCCGACGGGACGAACAGCGCGGCGGGTTTGGCGACGCGCTGTGCGAATGTCTCTTCGAGAGTGCGCACGGTCGGATCCTCGCCGTAGTCGTCGTCTCCGACCACCGCGTCGCACATGGCCCGACGCATCGCATCGGTCGGGCGGGTGACGGTGTCGCTGCGAAGGTCGACCACGTCGGGCACTGACTGAGCCTAACTGGGCACAGCTAACATCCCGCCGTGACCCCTGACGCGCCCGAGGACCGACGCTTGTTTCCAAGCGGTCGGCACGACATCCACCAGCTCCTCGACGTCGAGGTGGTCGAAGCGACCGCGAGCCGGGTTGTGTTGCGCATCCCAATCGACTGGAAGGTCCACCAGCCTTACGGCATCCTCCACGGCGGCGTGTCGGCCCTCTTGGCCGATCCGCGGCAAGCTTCGGTGCCGCCATGGCGGCCGGTCGTGACCGAAAAGTTGTGGGCATTGAATTGAACGCCAGCCACCTGCGCGCCGTCAGCGACGGGCATCTGACGGCCACGGCGACCCCCATCCGCACGGGCCGCACCGTCTCGGTGTGGGCCATCACCCTCACCGACGACGACCAGCGGGCGATCTGCGAAGCCCGCTGCACCCTGGCCGTCCTTCCCGCAGAGCCCGCCGCCGCCGACGGCGCCAGCGGGAGTTCTTGAGCACATAAGTAGGCATGCGCGCATGCGGTGCGTAACATGATGGTGTGACGCCGGTAGGAAACGGAGTGCATCATCCGGCCCTCGGATTGATCCTCCCCGCCACCTTGCAGGGTGAACTGCCCGATGAAATCGGTGCTACCTCAGGTACTACCCGAGGGGCCGCGGGTGCCTTGGCCGAACTGTGCCGGCGGGTGGAGGCGACCGGGGCGGACTCCTTGTGGGCCGTCGACCACCTGTTTTGGCCCCATGGCATCAACGAATGTCTCACCACCTTGGCCATCGCCGCATCTGCGACCGAGCGACTCACGGTGGGCAGCTGCATCCTTCAACTTCCGCTGCGTCAACCCTCGGCGGTGGCCAAAGAGGTCACCTCGCTCCAGCATCTGGCGGACGGGCGCTTCGTGCTCGGCCTTGGGGTCGGCAGCCACGCCGGAGAGTACGAACGGGCGGGCATCGACTTCACCCGCCGCGGCCAGCTCATGGACGCCGGCGTCGCCACCCTCCAGGCCGCCTGGGCCAGCGCCGCTGAGCCCGCCCCGCGCTACCGCCAGCTCCCTGCGTCAGCGCGGGTGCCCTTGTGGTTCGGCGGCGCGAGTGACCGCGCCCGACGTCGGGCGGCCAGGCACGGTGACGGGTGGATCCCCTTGTTCGTCACCCCCGAGGACTACGCGCCTGCCCTCGAATCGCTGCGCCACGAGAGCGAAGCAGCCGGCCGGGCCGCCAACGCCGTCACCCCCGCCGTCGTGGTCTTCGTCCATGTCGGCGAGGGCGATGCCCACGGCCGCGGGACGAAGTGGCTCTCCGAGCTCTACGGTCTGCCGCCCAAGGCCTTTGCCCGTCACCTGGTCGCCGGCACCGCCGACGAGTGCGCCGACGCCCTGCGCCGATTCAATGACGCCGGAGCCCAACACCTCGCGGTCATGGTGGCCGGCGTCGGTGCCCTCGAGCACTTCGGCGCGTTGCGGGCCGCTTTCATGCGCACCGCGGTCGAACCCGCCACACCGACGAACAGCACCACACCCGCCACCAACGCCATCCCGGTAGGAGTCCGTTCATGAGCAGCACCCCCATTGCCATCTTGGGCACCGGTATGACCGACATGGGTCGCCGGGACCTCGACCCTGAGACCATGGCCTACCAGGCCGCCCACGAGGCCATCGGCGATGCCGGGATCGACCCGGGGGATCTCGGACTCGTCATCTTGGGGAACGCCACCGGTGGCCGACTGAACGACCAGGCCTGTGTCCGGGGCCAGTCCTGGCTCCGAAAGGCCGGCCTCAACGACGTGGCCATTGTCAATGTGGACAACTCGTGCGCCGGCGGGAGTTCGGCTCTCCATCTGGCCACCTTGATCGCGGCCGGCGAAGACCGTCCGATCTTGGCACTCGGGGTCGAAAAGATGTGGACCGGCGACCGGGGCGAAACGATGGCCGGCATCGAGGATGGCCTCCCCGCCGACTACCGCCTCGATCTGCACGATCAACTTAAGGGGCGAGACGACAATCCCGCTGGCAGCATCTTGATGGGGCTCAACGACGGGTGGGCCCGTCGCATCATGGCCGAGCGGGGCGTGACGATGCGCCAGATCGCCGCGGCCGCCGTCAAGGCATTCGACCACGCCGCGCGCAATCCGCTCGCCCAGTGCCAACGCACCCGGACGATCGAAGAAGTGCTGGCGGCGCCCCAGGTGGCCGGGATTTTGACCCGCCTCATGTGCAGCTCGTTCACCGACGGGGCCGCCGCGGTCATCGTTGGGGGACCAGCGGTTCGGGCCCAACCATCTGCTCCCCGTATCATCGCTTCGGTGGCTCGCTCGGGGAATGGACTGCTCGACTATCACGATCGCATGTCCCAAACCGCCGAGGCGGCTTGGGAGGCCGCCGGACTCGGGCCGTCGGACTTCGACCTGGCCGAGGTGCACGATGCCACGGCGGCCGAGGAGATCTACGCCCTCGAGTCCCTCGGGCTCTTTGGGGTCGGCGAAGCCGGACCGGCCATCGAGGCTGGCGAGGCGGGTCTCGACTCGCCGGGCCTGGTGGTGAACTCTTCTGGTGGACTGGTCGGGCGGGGCCACCCGCTCGGGGCCACGGGCCTGGCCCAAGTGGTCGAGTTGGCCAACCAGCTGCGCGGACGGGTGCCGGGAAGACAGGTCGGCGGCGCCCGGCTCGGTCTGGCGGTCAACTCGGGCGGCATCGTCGAGGGCGACGCCGGATTCATCGCCATCCACGCGGTGGCCGCCGGAGCGTCGAGGTGACCGTACGCGGTATACGCATCTCGGGATGCGGCATTTCAGTCCCCGACAAGATCGTGACCAACGACGACCTCGCGGCCTCCCTCGACACCAGCGACAGCTGGATCGTCGAGCGCACCGGCATCCGTCAGCGCCACATTGGCGGCACCACCTCGGGCCTGGCCATCGAAGCGGGTCGGGCCGCGCTCGCCGATGCCGGCGTGACGGCCCGCGACATCGACCACCTGATCTTGGCCACCACCACGCCCGACAGCATCATCCCCGGCACGGCGCCGACTGTCCAAGACGGCCTCGGGCTCACCGGCGGTGCCTTCGACATCAACGCAGCGTGCTCTGGCTTCGTCTATGGGATCGTGACGGTCGCCGGCCTCATCGCCGGCGGATCGGGGCCGATCCTGCTCATTGGTTCTGAGACCCTCTCCAAAGTCACCGACTGGGACGACCGTTCCCTCGCCGTCATCGTCGGCGACGGGGCGGGCGCCGTGGTAATCGAACCGGTCGACGGTCCCGGCGAGCTGTTGAGCTGGAATCTCAACTCCGACGGATCGTTGCGCCACCTGCTCAAGTGCGAGCACGGCGGCTTCTTGACGATGGACGGTAAGGAAGTGTTCCGAAAGGCCGTCCGGGCCGTGGTCGAATCGGCCGAGCGGGCCATGGCCGACGCCGGGCTCGGTCCCGACGACATCTCGCTCCTAGTCCCCCACCAGGCCAACCTGCGCATCATCCAGGCGGCCTGTCAGCGCCTCGACATCCCCGAGGAACGTGCGGTCTCGGTGATCGACCGCTACGGCAACACCTCGTCTGCGTCGATTCCTCTGGCCCTTCGCGATGCGCTCGACAACGACCGGATCCATGACGGCGACCACCTGTTGCTGTCGGGATTCGGGGGTGGCATGACCTGGGCCAGCGCCATCCTCCGCTGGTCCGAGTGAGCGCTGCCGAACCAGCGCCGCCCTTCATCATCTTGGCGGCGGGCCGAGCCCGTCGCTACGGCGGCTGCAAGCCGCTGGCCCCGGTCGGCATCCACGGTGAGTCCGTCATCGATCTTGTGGCGAGCGACGCCCGCCAGGCCGGTTTTGGGACCATTGTCCTGGTCATCGGGCCCGAGACGGGTCCGGCCATCCGCTACCACGTTGCACACGCCTGGCCGAGCGACGTCGACGTCACCTTCGCCTTGCAAGCAGCACCTCTCGGGACCGTCGACGCGGTGCTGTCGGCTTCGGAATTCGTCGAAGGCGGTCCCTATGGCGTGGGGAACGCCGACGATATCTACGGACTGGCCGCTTCTCAAACCTTGCGTGCCCATCTGAGTGGCCCGGATCCGACCAATGCGCTGGTCGGCTTCCGCCTGGCGGATGCGACGATCGGCACCGCCCCGGTGACTCGTGGCATTTGCCAGGTGGACCGCGACGGACACCTGATCCGTCTCGACGAGCGTCGCCAGGTCAGCCCGAATGCCACCGGCGACTTCTCATCCGCCGACGGGCGAGAGCCCAAAGACATCCCAGCTGACTCATTGGTGTCGATGAACCTGTGGGGGTTCACCCCTTCGTTCCACCAGAGCCTCGATCGCCGCCATGGACGCAGCAACCGGCGCATCCGAAGAGGCCGAGGTGCTGCTTCCCGAAGTCGTTGGAAGCTCTCTCGCCACGACGCCGTTTTCGGTGCTGGCGGCTTCGGGGCGTTGCATCGGGGTCACGCACCCCGATGACCTCGCCCTGGTGCAGGCAGAAGTCAATCGCCAAGTCGGCCACGGCAACCGCCCGGCGCTCTTGTGGGGACGGACGCCCCCACCGATCCGCGTCACCTGAGCACCGCCGCCTTGAGTTTTGCGGCCTGAGCACAGCCGCCCGAGCTCTGCGGCTGTTGTGGTACCCCGAATGGGCACGCCGCGCTGAGCGGGAGACCCCGACATGAGCCCAGACGCGACGCAACCCCGAGTAACCGTTCGGCCGAAGCCTCCCGTGCTCCTCGGGGTCACGCCTGCGACGCCCCGCTGGCATCGAGCCGAGATCGTGTCGGACAATCCCTACCCGGACCTGGTCCGGCGGCTCCAGGGAAGTCGCCGTTCCGTTACACGGACCGTCTGTGTTCGAATCCTTCCGCCCGCTCCGACCGCGAGCCCCTTGCGGGACTCAAAGCCGACCCTCGATCCGGCCTTGCGGCTTTCTCTCGGCCACCTTCGGTGCTGCCTTGCGGCGTTCCTTCCGGCTTCCCTCGTCTCCACCTTGCGGCGGTCGCTCGGGGTTCGGCGGGTTTGTGTCTCCGAACTGGTGACACCTTGCGCCACTCGCTCGACAAGGTCAATGGGAATTTGCGAAATCCCTATGTTCTCCCCATCTTTCGCGAACTCATCCCCAACACGCGCACCGCTATCCCCAACTCATCCCCATGTCGGGTCGCGTCCGTGAAGCCGGGTGCGCCCACTTAAAGCGGCGTGACATAGGCACCCGAGATTCCTCCATCGACCAAAAAGGTTGATGCCGTCATGAACGATGAGTCGTCCGACGCCAAGAACGCCGCGGCGGCCGCGATCTCGGTGGCTTCACCGAAGCGCCCCATCGGAATGTGCACCAGTCGCCGCGCCGCGCGCTCGGGGTCCTTCGCGAAAAGCTCTTGGAGCAGCGGGGTGTTGACCGGGCCCGGACACAGCGCATTGACCCGGATCCCGTCGCGGGCGAACTGGACACCGAGCTCCCTCGACATCGCCAAGACCCCGCCCTTGGACGCCGTGTAGCTGATCTGGCTGGTGGCCGCTCCCATGGTGGCGACAAAGGATGCGGTGTTGATCACCGATCCGCCGCCACGCGCCAAGAGGTGGGGGATGGCGAACTTGCAACACAAATAGACCGAGGTCAGATTCACTTCTTGGACCCGCCGCCAGGCATCGATCCCCGTGGTGAGGATCGAGTCGTCGTCGGGAGGGCTGATGCCGGCGTTGTTGGCACAGATGTCGATCCCGCCGTAGTGGCCGGCCACCGCCTCGTAGAGCGCCTCGACCGCCGTCGCCGAGGTCACGTCGACCCCGACGAAGAGGCCGTCGATCGATTCGGCCAGTTCGCTCCCCTTGGCCTCGTCGAGGTCGACCACGGCCACCTTGGCGCCTTCGGCGGCGAAGCGCTCGCACATGGCGCGGCCGATGCCGCTCGCCCCACCGGTGACCACTGCCACCTTGTCGACCAGGCGGTGGGCGTAGGGGACGCTTTGGGTCATGACTCTCCTTGATGAGGTGCGGCCGGGTTATTGCGAACTGATGAAGACATTCTTCACGTCGCTGAACGAATCGAGTGCGTCCGGACCGAGTTCGCGTCCGATACCCGACTGCTTGGCGCCCCCGAACGGTGTCCAAAAGCGGACCGAAGAATGCGAGTTGACCGACAGGGTTCCGGTTTCGACGGCACGCGCCACGCGCAAGGCCCGCCCGACGTCGCGGGTCCACAGCGATCCCGACAATCCGTAGGGGGTGTCGTTGGCCAGTCGCACAGCGTCGGCTTCGTCATCGAAGGGGATCACCACGACGACCGGACCGAAGATCTCCTCGGTGGCGCTGCGATCAGTCGGGTCAACTGGGGCGAGCACCGTCGGGGCGAACCAGTTCCCCGGTCCCGCCGGGCACGAGCCGGCAAAGGCCACCGGCGCCCCGTCGGGCACGAATGAGGCCACGTTGGCCAGGTGGGCCGCCGAGATCAGCGGTCCCATCTCGCTCGTCTCGAGCGTCGGGTCGCCGACCACGACACCGCCAACCGCCGGCTCGAGGTGCTCCATGAACTCGTCGTAGACCGAGCGCTGCACCAAGATGCGCGAGCGGGCGCAGCAGTCCTGCCCGGCGTTGTCGAACACGCCATAGGGGGCCCGAGCGGCCGCGGTGGGCACATCGGCGTCGGCGAAGACGATGTTCGCACTCTTTCCGCCGAGCTCGAGGGTGATCCGCTTCACCTGGTCGGCACAGCCGGCCATGATGGTGCGCCCGACCTCGGTCGAACCGGTGAAACAGACTTTGCGCACCGCTGGATGGGTGACGAAGCGTTGTCCGACCACGCTCCCCTTGCCGGGCAGTATCTGCAGCACGCCGTCGGGCAGGCCGGCCGATTGAGCCAGCTCACCGAGCCGCAGTGCACTGAGCGGGGTCAGTTCGGCCGGCTTGCACACGACCGTGTTGCCAGCCG
Source organism: uncultured Acidimicrobiaceae bacterium (assembly GCA_963800725.1). Classification (GTDB taxonomy): domain Bacteria; phylum Actinomycetota; class Acidimicrobiia; order Acidimicrobiales; family RAAP-2; genus Bog-473. The sequence continues at coordinate 7,648 of CAWDCE010000017.1, forward strand.
CCAGCGCCGGGGCGATCCCCCAGCCCAAAATGGCCATTGGGAAGTTCCACGGCACAATGATCCCGACGACCCCGAGCGGTTCGTAAAAGGTGAGGTTGACGCCGCCGGGCACGGGGATCTGGCGTCCACTGTGGCGTTCGGGTGCGGCTGCGTAGTACTCGAGCACGTCGCGCACGTTGGCCGCCTCGAAGCGGGCGTTGTTGATCACGTGGCCGGCATTGGCGACCTCGAGGGCGGCCAGCTCTTCGGCGCATCGGTCCACCTCGGCCGCGAATCGGCGCAGCAATCTGGCCCGATCCCCCGGAGCCACCTCCCGCCAGGCGGGGTAGGCGTCGGCGGCCCGGGCAATGGCCGCATCGACCGCCGGCACGCTCAAGGCCGGGATCTCGGCGATAACCCGTCCGGTCGCCGGATTGACCACCGTGCTCTGGTTCGGGTCGATCTCGTCCACGAATCGAATCTATGCGCGCTTGGCGGCACCCCCGGATTGGGGCGCGGCGAGGCGGGTACTCTTCCCGCCGTGCCCTCAACCAACCCAGCCCCGCAAGAACCCACCGTGCAGTTCAACCTGACCCGGGCGTTCGACACCCTGGTCGAGACCCTGGCCGACCGTGAGTGCATTGTCTGGAAGGACCGCCGGCTGACCTACGCCCAGGTACAGGAGCGCTCGACGCGCCTCGCGTCGTATCTGCACGCGCACGGTCTCGGGGTCAAGCACGAGCGCGACGGCCTGGCCGGGCACGAATCAGGCCAGGACCATCTCGCCCTCGCCCTCTACAACGGCAACGAGTACCTCGAGGGCATGCTCGGTGCCTACCGGGCCCGCGTCGCCCCCTTCAACGTCAACTACCGCTACGTCGGCGAGGAGCTGCGATATCTGCTCAACGACGCCAAGCCCCGCGCCCTCATCCTCCACGCCTCTTTGGCCCCGATCCTCGCCGAGGTCCTCCCAACCCTCGAGGTCGCCCCCGACGTCATCCTCCAGGTCCAAGACGAATCGGGGAACCCCCTGCTCGAAGGGGCGGTCGATTACGAAGAGGCGCTGGCTGCGTCCTCACCCACCGCACCGCCGGTCGAACCCTGCGCCGACGACCTCTACATCCTCTACACCGGGGGGACCACCGGCATGCCCAAGGGCGTGCTGTGGCGCCAGCACGACATCTTCATGGCCGCCATGGGTGGCCGAAAAGTCGGGACCTGGGAGATCGTGACCAGCTACGAGGGGATCACCGAGCGCCTGGCGACCAGCATGCCCCTCAAGCTGTTGTTGTTGCCGCCGCTCATGCACGGGGCGGCCCAATGGTCGGCCTTCATGCTCATGGCCCAAGGGGCCACCATTGTCTTCCCGAACGACCCCCGCCGCGTCGACCCCGATGACGTATGGCGCACCGTCGAGCGCGAAAAGGCCAACACCATGACGATCGTCGGCGATGCGGTCCTGCGCCCGTTGATCATGCAGCTCGACAAGAAGGAGTACGACCTCTCCTCCTTCTTCGCCGTCGGCAACGGGGGGGCACCATCGACCCCGGCCGTGCGCGAGCTGGCGCTCGCCCGCCTGCCCAACCTGGTTATCTCGGACTCCGCGGGGTCGTCGGAGACCGGGGCCCAGATGCACGTGGTCACCGACAAAGGCGGCAAGGCCGGGAATTTCTTGCCCGGCCCGGGCACCGTCGTGGTCAACGAGGAGCTGACCGAGGTGCTCAAGGCGGGCCACGAGGGCAACGGGTGGCTGGCCCAAACCGGAAACGTGCCGCTCGGCTACCTCGGTGACGCCGAGAAGACGGCGCGCACCTTCCCCGTCGTCGACGGCGTGCGGTACTCGATCCCCGGGGACCGGGCCCGCCTCCTCGCCGACGGGCAGATCGAGCTCCTCGGCCGCGACTCGGTTACCGTGAACTCGGGCGGCGAGAAGATCTTCGTCGAAGAGGTCGAACGCGCCATTGCGGGGCACCCGGCCGTGGCCGACGTGGTGGTCACCGGTCGACCGAGTGAGCGCTGGGGCCAAGAAGTCGTCGCCGTGGTGCAGCTCGCCGAGGGCGAAGCCACCACGTCGGATTCCATTGTCGACCACGCCTCGCTCATGATCGCCCGTTACAAGCTGCCCAAGGCCGTGATCTTCGTCCCCTCCATTCAGCGCTCACCTTCGGGCAAGGCCGATTACCGGTGGGCGGCCGAGCAGGCGCAGGCGGGCTGAACAACGACAACGCTGCGCACACCGCGCCTGATCCTGCGGCCCTTCGAGGAACGCGACCTGGCCCCGTTCGCCGCCCTGAATGCCGACCCGGCCGTCACCGAGTTCTTGGGCCAGACACTGACCCGGGCCGAGAGTGACGCCATGGTCGAGCGATTCGCAACCGAGATGGCGAAGGAGGGCTGGGGCTTTTGGGCGACGCAGATCGCTTCGAGTGGGGAGTTCGCCGGGATGGTGGGGCTGCACCGGGCGCCCGAGGTACTCCCGTTCGCCCCGGCGACCGAGATCGGGTGGCGGCTCGCGCCGGTCCATTGGGGTGCGGGCTACGCCACCGAGGCGGCTGCGGCGTCACTCGACTACGGCTTTTCGGTGGCGGGCCTCGCGGAAATTGTCGCCTTCACGGCGGTCATCAACCACCGCTCGCGCGCCGTCATGGAACGCATCGGCATGAAGCGTGACCTTGCGAGTGACTTCGACCATCCGCACCTCGGGACCGACAGCGAACTGCGTGCCCACGTCCTCTACCGGGCCACGCCCTGAGACAGCCCTCCTTTAGCGTGGGGCCATGACCCCGCCGCAATCCGCCGAACCCGACCTCATCCCCGACGACCGTCCGCGCTGTCACTGGGCCACCGGCCCTTGGCATATCCCCTACCACGACACCGAGTGGGGCGTGCCGGTGCACGACGACCGCACCCACTTCGAGTTCTTGACCCTCGAGGGTGCGCAGGCCGGACTGAGCTGGCTCACTGTCTTGAAGAAGCGCGAGGGCTACGCCAAGAACTTCTCGGACTTCGATCCCGCCAAAGTGGCGCGTTTTACGCCCAAGCGGATCGAAAAGATCCTCTCGGACCCAGGCATCATCCGAAATCGCGCCAAGGTCGAGGCCACCGTGCGCAACGCCGGGGCCTTCTGCGACATCCAAGAGGAGTTCGGCTCATTCGACGCCTACATCTGGGATTTCGTGGGCGGCGCACCCAAGGTGAACAAGTGGCGCCGCATCGGTCAGGTCCCGGCCACCTCCAAGGAGTCAGACGCGCTCGAGTGCGGACCTACGCCGGCGTGAATTCCGCTTTGTGGGCCCGACCGTCTGCTACTCGCACCTTCAGGCGGCCGGGCTCGTCAACGACCACCTGGTCAGCTGTTTTCGCTACGCCGAGGTCGCAGCGAACGGATCATGATCACCCGGGTGCCGAATCGCGCCATCACTGGCTCCTCCCCGGCACGCCCGCGTTGGCGGAACCACTCGTCGACGAGGCCGGCCTCCTCGAATCCGGCCCGAGCGTAGAACGGCCCATTCCAGGGCACGTCGCGGTAGGTGGCCAGCGAGATCTCGTCGTACCCCGCCTCGCGGGCCCACCCGCACGCCGCTTCGAGCAAGGCGCGCCCAATTCCCAGGCGCCCATGCTCGGGATGGACGCAGAGCTGTTCGAGGTGTGCCTCGCCCCCCAACACGTCGAGGCGCGCGAAGCCAACGGGAGGGTCACCCGCGACCAGGACGGCTTGCGCCTGGACCAGTTCGGCGACATTGCTCGGAGCAGGGAGCGGGCCGACGCCCAGTTCGCTGAACCGTTCGTCTGCCGCCAGCTCGAGCTCAGGGAGCAACCTCAACTCCTCGGTGCGGGCGAGGCGAACGGGCGGCACGCGATAACGCTAACCCCGGGTTCGCCCAGACCCCATGGCGGGTGCGGCCGCTAACGTGACCACTCGTGCGCGCCGTCATCTGCCACGAGCTCGGTGCACCGTCGTTGTTGCGCATCGAAGAACGCCCCGACCCGGTGCCCGGGCCCGGGCAGATCGTGGTCGAGGTCGAGGCGGCCGGGGTGAACTTCGTGGACGGCCTCTTCATTGCGGGGCAGTACCAGATCAAACCGCCACTCCCCTTTACCCCGGGCAGCGAGGTGGCCGGTCGGATCGGCGCGCTGGGTGAGGGCGTCGAGGGGTTCACACCCGGACAACGGGTCATTGCTGCCACCGGTCTCGGCGGCTTTGCCAGCCACGTGGTGACGGGGCCCAGCGCGCTGACCGTGATCTCGGGGCAACTCGACGGACCCCGTGCGGCCACGTTTACGCAGAGTTTTTCCACCTGCCTCCTCGCACTGCGAGAACGGGCCCAGGCCACAGAGGGCGAAACGGTACTGGTGCTCGGCGCCGGTGGCGGGATCGGCTTGGCCGCAATCGCGGTGGCTCGTGCCCTGGGTTGCCGGGTCATCGCCGCCGCGAGCACCACCCAAAAGCGAGAGGCCGCACTAGGGGCTGGGGCCGAGGCCGCCATCGACACCGTGCACGGTTCGGTCAAAGACGAGGCGCGTGCCTGGGCCGGGGGGACCGGGGTCGACATCGTCGTCGACCCGATCGGCGGAGGATTGGCCGAACCGTCGCTGCGCGCGCTCGGTGACGGCGGGCGGTACCTCGTCATTGGTTTCGCGTCCGGTGCCATTGCGAGCGTCCCCCTCAATCAGGTCCTCCTGCGCAACCGATCGGTGCTCGGCATCGACTGGGGTATCTGGGCCATGCAGCACGGGGCGCGCCAGCAAGCCCTCCTCGACGATCTGTTGGCCATGGTCGAAGACGGCCGCATCGATCCGGTGCGGCCGGGCACCTATTCGCTCGACGAGGTCGCTCGGGCGCTCGACGATCTCTTGGCCCGGCGCGTCGTCGGCAAGGTCGCCCTCATCCCGTGACGGCGAAGCGGCGCCGTCGTTTCAGCCGTGCGCCGCTCGGGTCCAGGCACTGGCCCGGGCGAAGACCAACGCCGAAGGTGTGCGGTCGACGATCCGCCAGCGTTTGTCGTGACTGAGGTAGATCCCGAGCGGCGACTGGCTTGGCCAGACCACGTAGTTGACGTCGTAGCGCGGCAAAGCGGGTCGGGATTTCCGTGACGCCGCCCACGGCGAAGAATTCGGTAAGGACGGGGCCGGTGAACAGGTCCGTGCGACCGTCGACGAAGGTCTGGCGGTGCCGGACGATGGAATAGTCGCCCCAGGTGTATTCGGTGAAGATTCGCCCCGGGTGGTGTTCCAAAAAGTTGAAGGCCGCCACCGGGGTGTCCGACGTGACCGTTCCTGCGGGGACCGATGGCAGGAGCACCAGGCCGACCAGGACCCCGAATCTCCACGGCACCCGAGGCCATGCGGGTCGGCGTGGACCAGGGTTTGCGCATCGGCAGGCTGGCCGCCAGCCCGGCCAGGGCGACGAAGAGATAGATCGAGATGCGGATCGAGTGCAGTGCGCCCAGGAAGAAGATGATGCTCAGCGTCGCCTCGAGCACCATGAAGCGTCGGCGGCGCAGTGCGACGAAGATGATCGCGACGGGGATGCAATAGGTCACCAGCACCTTGATCGACTGCAGGTGCGGCGGCTGCCACTCACTGATGTACTGCCCGATCTGCGAGTTGGTGGCGACGTGGATGTCGTAGAGGAGGAGTTCAGGTCCGTAGGGGGTGAGGCACGCCGCAACGACCCCGCCTCCCAAGGTCAAGGCGAGATAGCGCGCGTGCGGCGAGCGACCGGTGCCTCCAAATTCGTGCAGCGAAGCGCTCGGGGGCCAAGGACCACGCCAACTCAATGCCGAGCACCAAGAGCCCGACGAGGATCGACCCGTGGGTGTTCGACCACAGCAAGAACAAGGGTGGGAGCCACCACAACCATCGCGGGGTTGGCGCGTGCCTTGGTGAGAAAGAAGAGTTCGAGGGGGAGCCAGATGAGGGAGAACGACAGGCCGCGGTCTTGTATGACGAAGTCGCTGATCCCGACGGCCATCAACATGACGATCAGTGCGAGACGACCCCGGTGCGCACCGAGAGTGCGCGCGTAGAGTGCGGTGACCGCCAGGCACAACGAACCGGTGGCAATGGCGACGATGTTGTAGGCCGAGGCACCGAAGACCTTGTACAACGACGCCAGGACCACCTCGAACCCCACTCGTCGTTGATCCAGCGGCGATGCGACTCGGTGTAGCTGAACGGGTCGAGGCCGATCACCGCGTGGTGGGCCAGGATCCATTGCCCGGTCGCCATCTGCCAAAAGACGTCCGTGGAGAGCGAACGATCGAGCGTGGCGGCCGTGATGAAGGCCACGCCCAGCACGAAACCGAAAGCAGTGATGGACCACGACGGCAGTGGACGCGGCGCACGTGTGGGCACGGTGGACGACTCGGGGGCGCGGTCCTTCAAGGGGTCGACCGGCCTGCCCTCTTCGATCGTCGTCGGCGATCGCACTCCGATGCTCACGTATCCCCCTCCATCACCTGATTATCGATAGGGATGCGCTTGGCACAGTAACGCCGCAGGGTGCGAAAACCAGTTGCAATACGGTTGCCAAACGGGGATTATTCCCCCGATCAGGTACGGAACTTCGGGATCACCTCGGTCCCCATCAGTTCGATGGTCTGCATCACCGATTCGTGTGACACCTTGAACGGGTTGACGAGGCACAAGAGGAGGTCCACGCCCGCCGCCTCGTACTCCTGGCATGCGGCAACGCATTCTTCGGGCGTGCCGAGAACGCACGCGTTCGAGTCGGTCAGGTACTCGAGGCTCAAGAGGTCCAACATGCCCTCATCGTCGTGGCTCTTCATCTCCGCCGCATACGAATACGTCCCGAGCTCCTGGTTGCGCTCGGCCATCATGCCGGTGAGCGTGGCGATCTGGCGGGCGCCCGTCTTTGGGTACCACTCGAACGACTCTCGCGTGTTCTCGATCGCCTCGTCGCGGGTCGGCAGCGCAGATCGCCATGGTGAAGGTGGCGGCCTGGTTGTGCACGAACGCGCCGATCGGCTTGTCACACTTGGCCACCGCCTCGCGGTAGATGTCGATCTTGCGCTTGACCTCAGCGGGGGGCAGGCCCACCGCAAAAGAACACAGTCCGAGGCCGAGGTCGCCCATCTGCGCGTGGCCCTCGTCGCTGGTGGTCGCCCCCCAGATCGGCGGGTGAGGTTGTTGCAACGGCTTGGGTTGGACCCGGCGCCGCGGCATCTGCCAATGCTGGCCGGAGAACTCGTACTCCTCGTTGGTCCAGCATCCGACCACATGCCCAATGGCCTCCTGCCACATCGAGCGGCTCTCAGCGGGGTCGATCCCGAAACCCTCGAGCTCGGCCCGGGTCGCCGAGCGGCCGGTCCCGAGATCGACCCGACCGCCCGAGATGAGATCGAGCACCGCCACCGATTCCGCGGTGCGTACCGGGTGGTTATACGGCTTGGGCATCAGGCGCACGCCATAGCCCAGGCGGATGCGCTCGGTGCGCGCCGCGATGGCACCGTAGAGGACCTCGGGATTCGAGCAGTGCGAGTACTCCTCCAAGAAGTGATGCTCCACGGTCCAAAAGGCGTCCCACCCGAACCGGTCACCCGTGATCGCCTCTTCGAGCGTGTTGCGATAGGCGATCAATTCACTTTCGGGTGTCCACGGACGAGGAACGGGAATCTCATAGAACAGGGCGAACTTCACGGTGTTGGTCCTTTCATTTAGGTTGGGGTCCGAGCCCATCGACGACAAATGCCCGCACAAAGGTGCGAATTTCTTCGGGACGATCGAGGTTGAAGGAAACCGCCGGCATGACGGCGAACGACAGCATCATGCGCACGATCCACTCGGCTGCCTGTCGGTGGTCCACCCGCGCTCGAAGCTCACCGCGACTTTCGGCGTCGGAAAGATACGGCAGCCAGAAGTCGACCCACTCGGCCACCAGGCGCTCCAGTCGGCTGGTCAACAACGTGGCGAACAACGACTCCTCGTCCGCCGGGAGGCGCAGCGTCAAGACGTGATCACCGAGATGCGTGCGAATGAAGACGGCGGCCTCGGCCACCTGAGCGGCCAGCGTGCGCCGGCGCTTGATGACCGCTTCGCTCGAGGCGACGAATCGGTGAGCCGCCCGCTCGAGCACCGCATCGATCAGCGTGCTCCGGTCAGCGAAATGCAGGTAGACGGCGCCGCGCGACACGCCGGCCTGCGCCGCCACATCGGTCATCGACAGCCGCGACAAGCCGAGCCGGGCCATGCATTGTTCCGCCGCGACCAAGATCCGCTCCTGGGTACCGTCGCCGCTTCCCGCGCCGGCGATCGGCCGTGGCAGGCTTGCGGTCGCTCGACTAGACATATGAACATCTTCTATCATTGTGTTCACTCGGACGCAACGACGACGGGGGGATCACCATGCGTGGATTGACCGGCCGGACCTACATCGTGACCGGGGCGGCATCGGGTATCGGCCGGGCCTCGGCCTTACGGCTGTTGGACGAAGGTGCCCGAGTGGTCGGTGCTGACATCGTCGAAGCGGCCCCACCGGACTCGGCCGACCACGACGCCAACTGGATGTTCACCCCGGTCGACGTGTCGGACGAATCATCGGTCGCCGCCATGGTGGACGTGGCCGTCGAGTTCGGTGGTCGACTCCACGGATTGGTGAACGCAGCCGGCGTCGCCAGTGGTGGTCCGGTGCACATGCTGGCGACGAAGGAATGGCAACGGGTCCTCGACGTCAACTTGACGGGGACCTATCTCACAGCGAAACACGTGATCGCCCACCTGTTGTCCCAGCCCGCGGACGACGGTGTCCGGGGGTCAATCGTGACGATTGCCAGCATCGAAGGCCTCGAAGGAACCGCCGGCGGCAGTGCGTACAGCGCGTCGAAGGGAGGGGTCGTGCTCCTCACCAAGAATATGGCCATCGACTACGGCGGGCGCGGCATCAGGGTCAATGCGATCTGCCCCGGGTTCATCGAGACGCCAATGACCGAGGGCATCTTCAAGGCCGCGGGCATGGAGTCCCCTTTGGCCGAGATCGTCAACGAGCACAAGCTGCGCCGCATGGGCCAGCCCGACGAGATTGCGGCGGTCAGCGGCCTTCTTGCTCTCCGACGACGCCTCCTTTGTCACCGGCCACGCCATGCCCGTCGACGGCGGCTACACCGCCGGTCGGGACCACGGCGTGACCGCCATGCTCGGACTCTCGGGCCCCGAAACCTGATGGCACACGGCACGGCGGAGGTCGGCGCGCCCGCCAAGTAGTGCGGCCCACCCGCACGCTCGAGCTTCTCAGCTAGAGGAGCGGTGGCGCAGTGACGGGTCGTGAACGGCGCAGATACTCCATCTGATCTGCCACGTGATCGGCCAAAGCGGGCGACACGAACCGCTCGACCACCCACAGCGCCAGGTCGATCCCCGACGTGACGCCTCCCGCGGTGATGAGCGTGCCGTCGTCAACCACGCGGTCACGCACGACGGTCGCCCCGGTGGCTGCCAAATCGTCCCAGGCCGAATGGTGCGTGCCGGCCCGCCGTTGACCGATCACCCCGGCATAGGCGAGAAGCATCGCCCCGGTGCACACCGAGGCCATAAGCGCACCCTCTTCGGCCGACTGCGCGAGGAGGGGCAACCATTCGCCTCGTTGGACCTCACCCCACACCCCAACGTCACTTCGGGTGACCCACGATCCACCGGGCACCAGCACGATGTCGGCCCCGGGTGCAAACGTCGCATGGGGACGGATCGTCAGCCCATGGCTCGCCGTCACGGCTTCGATCGTTTGGCGGGTCACCAGGCGCGTCGAGAAGTCGGCACCGGCGGCGGCGGCGTTCTGCAGGACCTCGAACGGCCCGATGACATCGAGCTCGTCGAAGCCGTCGAAGACGAGGATGTCGATACGCATGCGGTCGACGGTAGTTTGCGCCGACCCCAGATGCGCCGACCGGTCGATCGGGAAGGCCGGTGTGGCAATTGAAAACGCCGCCGGTCCGGGGCAAACCCGGCGCCGGCGGCGTCATCAACGACGGTCAGTTCCCTGCAGCCGCCCCACAGACGGTCTCGACCAGGAGTCCCGAAACGACGTAGGGATCCATGTTGGCGTTCGGTCGGCGGTCTTCGAGCCAACCCTTCTTCGCCTTGGCCACAGCCCACGGGATCCGGATGGATGCACCCCGGTCAGACGTGCCGTAGCTGAACTGGGAGAAGTCGCGCGGTTTCGTGCGCACCGGTCAGGCGGGACTCGATTCCGACCCCGTAGTTCGACACGTGTTCGTCGACCCTGGTCCCAATGGCCTCGCAGCCGGCAATGATGGCGTCCCAGCCGCCGTCCTCTCGCATGGCCTTGGTCGAGAAATTGGTGTGGGCCCCGGCGCCGTTCCAGTCACCCAGCACGGGCTTGGGCTCTAACGTGGCAAACACGTCGAAATCCTCGGCGATTCGGAACAACAGCCACCGGGCCACCCAAAGGTGATCACCAATCAGGGGCGGCGGCAGGACGCCGATCTGGAATTCCCATTGACCCATCATCACTTCGGCATTGGTGCCCTCGATGCCGATACCGGCCTTCATGCAAGCGACGGTGTGGCGCTCGACGATCTCGCGTCCAGGCATCTTGTCGCCACCGACTCCGCAGTAGTACGGGCCCTGGGGTGCCGGGAACCCGCTTTCGGGCCAGCCCAATGGGCGCCCGTACTGGAAGAAGGTGTACTCCTGCTCAATGCCGAACACGGGCTCTTGGTCCGCATACTTCTCGGCCAGCTCGGCACATTTGCGGCGCGTGTTGGTCGGATGTGGGCTCATGTCGGTGAGGAGCACTTCGCACATCACCAGCTTGTCGCCGTCGGCCCGGAGCGGGTCGGGACACACAAAAACCGGCTGCAACACGCAGTCCGAGTCGTGTCCAAGTGCCTGATTGGTACTCGAGCCGTCGAAGCCCCAGATACCGGGCTCCTTGCCGTCTTCAACGATTCTGGTCTTGCTCCGCAGCAGCGGAGAAGGCTCCGTCCCGTCAATCCAGATGTATTCAGCCTGGTAACTCATGAATTCTCCTGTGCTCCCCTTCGCTCAATGGCATGTCGTTGAATGTGGCGAGGGGTCAACGACCCAAGCAACGTACGGCAAAGAGTCATTCCCCGTCGAGCAGTCTTGACCGCACCTGTTTCACAGCTGTATCAGAGATGTGAACGAGGGATGAATTGTTCTCGGCCGTGTCGTCCCCGCCATGACAGGGCGAAAAGTAGCCGACGGCGAGCCGTCGGCGCGAAACCGACGACGCCTGGGGCGATCGGGGACCGCTCGGACGTGGCGGCACAGTTGGGCGAACCCCCGAGCGGAGCGCAAGAGCGAACGTGGTCGGCACCGGCGATCAGGTCATCGCCTTCCCGCTCGGTGGCCCATCGGGCCATTGGTCTCACGGCCACCACAGCGAATGACATGGGCTCGAACCAGCGGGGGGTTCCGTAGGGGCGACCACGGCGGATCCGACGAAGCCCTCCAAGGCCAACTCAATGGACCGGCGCATTCGGCTTCTCGGTCATATACCGAATAGATCGAGGGCCCATTTGGCCGTTCAGCGTCGGTGTCTTTGGATAATGCGCCCGTCTCAGAACCACCGTTGTGCCCCCGACACGAAAGTAGGGCTGGCCCGGGAGTACCGGACCAGCCCTACCGTCAACCCCTTGGGGAGGGGGGGAATCTGCCCTCAGGGGGAGATTCATCGCTTCAATGCGGTGACCGAGTCACCGCGACTGCTGTTGCTCAGCCGCCAGGCGCGGTGCAGGCGGTCGAAGTCAGCGTGCTGGTGCAGTTGTTGGCGCTCTCGAAGAGGTTCTTGATCGAACCACCAAGGGCGACGACGGCCACAACGGCCACAACGGCAATCAGTCCAATGAGGAGTGCGTACTCCACCATGGAGGCTCCACGCTCGGTGCGGGCCCGGTTCAGCATCGTGCTGTGGAGGTCCTTGACCGTGAAGAGTGCTTGGATGATAAAGGTGTTCATGTTGGTATTCCCCTCTTGTCATGCAAATGGACGGAAAAGATTCCGACTTATTTGCTGTTTCCACTTACAGTTTCTAGGAAGTCGAAGCTCGACACCATAGGCTGTTCGGACCATTTAAAAGGCCAATGATCCGTGTGGAGGGGAAACGAGTTACTCGATGTTGACCAAACCCATCACGACGGCTCGAACGAGAGCCTGCGTGCGGTTGGTGACATCAAGCTTTTGGAAGATGGCCGCCAGGTGATTCTTGGCGGTCTTTGGACTGATGAAGAGGCGCTGCGAGATCTCGCCGTTGGTGGCACCTTCGGTGAGGAGCTGAAGGACTTCGAGCCGCGTTCGGGTCAGCGACCACGGACCCCACTCGCGTGAATCCCCACGAAAGGCCGCGTCAGTGCCCTCGCTCGCGGTGGCATCGGGGACGAGGTGCAAGCCCTCGACAGGTCCTTGAACAGGCTCTTCGCCCAGAGCGGCCTCGCTCGAGGCACCACTGGCCACCCGGCCGTGGGGACTGGCGATAGAGACACGGGCGTAATACGACCACATGGTGTCGGGGCGCCGGCGAGCCTTCGAGGTGGCCCGAATCGGCTCGCTGCTCCACAAGATCGATGTTCCCGCGTTGCTCATAGTTCCCCCTAAGGCAACAACCAACGTTCGGTCATCGCTTCCTACATTTTCCGCTTCGAACGGCGGAGGTCTTAGGCAAAATTTAACGCTGCTCTACCAGGGGAAACAAGCGTGGGAGGGCATTGCACCCGTATTGCTACCGGGCCGCAATCGCCCTACCACCCCGACGGCAATTCGGCACCGACATGCCGACCCATTGACGAGTCAGCGCCCTAATTCGATGCGATGAAATGGCGAACCATTTCGTACAAGTTGTCGCTCGATCTGGATGATATTTACCCTTAAAGGGCACCCGCAACGGGTTTGCAACCAACTGGCAATCTCGTTGCCACCGGCTAAACCCAACAAGTGGTCTTGCCCTATCTGCGTCCTATTAGTGCAACGCGTGCTTGATCGGGCCGACCAAGGGTCCCAAGATCAAGATCATGATGGCCGGCAAGAAGCAGAAGGTCAGTGGGAAGAGGATCTTGACCGGGACTTTGGCCGCCCGTTCCCGGGCGCGCTGCCGGCGCTTGTCGCGCATCTCGTCACCCTGAGCCTGGAGGACACGGCCGATCGGGAGTCCCAAAAGGTCAGCTTGGGAGAGCACCACCGAAAAGGTGATCAGGTCGTCGATGTCGGTGCGGAGCTTCATGTTCTCCAACGCGTCGTGACGCGAGAGGCCCAGCTCCATTTCCCGCAGCGTCAGCGCCAGCTCGTCGCAGACCGGCGACTCGAAGTGGGCGCAGGTGACCTGCATGGATTGTTCGAGTCCGAGACCGGCTGCGACAGAAATGGTCATGAGGTCCAAGACGTCGGGCAGGTCATTGGTCACCTGGTCAAAGCGCTGGGACACTCGTCGGCGCAGCCAGTAGACAGGCCCGACTCCACCGACCAGGGGGAGAACCAACAAGAGGAAGACCCCGAGTTTGGGTCCCCCGAACCCGGTGACCAAGGCCGTCATGGCCACGGCAAGACCCATCAGGACACAGGCGACCTGGAAGGCGACGAACTCCTCGGCCCGGATCGTCCCGGTGAGGCCGGCGCGCAGCAGGTTGGCGTGGACCCGATCCAGGTCACGCGAGGGGTAGAGCCGTGAGAGGGTGCTGCGGAACCATTCTCCAGCCGGTGCCATGGCCCGGACCGCGAACGGGGTTTGCAGGTGCTCAGGGACGGCCATCTGGCGATCTTCGAAATCAACCTCGTCGCCGAGGGTGCGAATGAAATCGAGCTGGCGCTCGGACTGGTGAGACTTCCAGGCCGCGTAGATGACGCCGGCGGTACCGACGATCATCAAGACGATCGCAAGAGTCGTACCTAGCATTTCGATCCCCTCCGTCCCATCAGATCTTGATGTTGACCATCTTGCGGACAATGGCGTAGCCCAGTGCCATGAGGCCACCGGTCCCGATGAGGACGATCAGTCCACCGCCGTGGAGCATGGGCTGCAGATAGCTCGGGTCGTCCACTTCGATGGCTAGGGCCAAGAACAGCGGGATGGCGAAAAGGACATATCCCGACATGCGGCCTTCCGCCGACAGGGTCTGGACCTCGCGGCGCACTTCTTGGCGCATTCGCATGAAGTTGGCCAAAGTGTTGAGGATCGGTCCCAGTCGACCACCGGTCGATTGCTGGATGCGCACCGCTTCGACGGCCCATTTCAAGTCGTCCACGTCGCATCGATCCGCCATGTTCTGCAAGGCCACCACCAACTCGGAACCAAGCGCCACCTCGGCCATGACCCGATCAAGTTCGACCGACAGCGGAGGGCGGGCGTCGTGGCGGTACATGTCGATGGCGCGGTCGAAACGTCTGGCCACCTTCGACCGACGCCGCCATCAGCGACAGCGCATCGGGCAGCTGCCCCTGCAAGGTCTTGGCCCGCTTCTTGGCCCGCCGGTCCGGCAGCTTCCAGGCAAAGAGGGCGACTGCGCCCATAATCAAAAAACCAACAACCGGTGATGTGGTCAAGACCGTGAAGACGACACCACTAAAGATGCAGGCGACGGCGATGAGCACCAGGTACTCCCCGGCGCGCATCGGAATGTCGGCGCGCTCGAGGCGCTTCTCCAAGGTGCCCCGGGAGTCGAAGCGACCAAAGGCGTCGCCGAGGCGATTGGCCAACGATGAGGGGGACTCTTGACGCGGTGGTGACTCGGACACGACCTCTACGGGGATCGGCACCTCCCCCATGGTGTCCTCGAGCAGGTCAGCCAATGACCGCTGCCGGTTCCTCGAGCGCTGCAAGATGGCGATGACCGTGATGGCCAGTCCCCCTCCGACGAGGATGGCCGCCAAGAGCGCCTGCATCGATGAAGCGGCGGCGAGCAAGGTCAGTCCTACTTCCCGTTTTGGCGACGCTGCGCCAGGAACTCGTAGAGATCCTCGGACGGTGGCTCGACTCGTCCCGGTCGCGCGGGGCGACCGCGGCGGCCACCCTTGGGATCGTGTGCTTCTTCGGACTCGTCGACCTCGGGTCGAAAAATGCTCGGCGAGACCGTGATGCCGCCGGCGTTGAGCTCATCGAGCAGCTTCGGGCGAAGCCCAGTGGGCACCAGCTTGCCCGGCCCATCTTGCATGCCGACCCGGTGAAACACGTCTTGAAGGAGCACCATGTCACCCTCCATGCCCTGGACCTCGGTGATGGACGAAATCACACGGTGCCCTTCGATGGTGCGCTGGAGCTGGACGATCATGCCGACCGCCATGACGATCTGCTCACGGATCGCTCGCTGGGGCAGCTCGACCCCACCCATGAGCACCATCGTCTCGAGACGGGCCAGCACCTCTCTCGGGGTATTTGCGTGCACCGTCGTCATGGACCCGGGGTGACCGGTGTTCATGGCCTGGAGCATGTCGAGGGTCTCTGCGCCACGACACTCACCAACGATGATTCGGTCAGGCCGCATTCGAAGGGAGTTCCTCACCAGGTCGCGGATGCGAACTTCTCCACTTCCTTCGGCGTTGGATGGCCGGGACTCGAGGGTGACGACATGCTTGAGACGGAGTTGGAGTTCAGCGGACTCCTCGATGGTGATGAGGCGTTCGCCTTCTGGGATGTAGTCGGAGAGCACATTGAGCATGGTGGTCTTCCCCGTACCGGTACCGCCGACCACCACGAGACTGATTCGGCCGCGCACGCAGGCATCAAGGAAAGTGGACGCCGCCTGGGAGACCGACCCCTTCTCGATGAGGTCATCCATCGACAAAGGGCGCTCGGGAAACTTTCGGATGGTGAGCACCGGTGCCTTGACGGCGAGTGGCGGCACAATGGCGTTGATTCGGGACCCATCAGCGAGGCGGGCATCGACCATTGGCGAAGACTCGTCCACTCGCCGGCCCACAGCTGCGACCATGCGCTCGATGACCCGGCGGTACTGGTCCGGTGAACTGAAGGCAATGTCGCTCTCGGACACCTGCCCCCGGCGCTCAATCCAGATGCTGTTGTACGAGTTGCACATGATTTCGGTGATGGACCCGTCGGCGAGCAGGACTTCGAGCGGGCCGTACCCGAGCGAATCCTCGAGCATCTCGTCGACGAAGCGCTGGCGCTCGGTCGGCGAGATCCCGATGTCCTCACGCTCGAGGATCTCATTGACCGCGGTGCGAACCTGTGCCCGCAACTGCTCGGGTTCGAGGTCTCCCGCACCTGGCGCCACTTCGGCTAGCACCATCTGTTGCACGCGCGCCTTGGACTTGGCCCACAGGTCTTCGGCAGATTGCTTGTCGCCTGTTCGACGTATCTGGCTCAGTCGACCTTCACGAAAGGGCGTCGGCGCCGCGGGCACCTTCGCTGCATGAGCCGGAGCCTTTGCCGTGTCCTTTTGAGTGGGGTCGTCAACTGCAGCGAGCTTCTCAGTCAGATTCATCGTCCTGGCGCGCCGGTCATGGCATGGACCGGTGCAGACTTGTTGCGGCGCAACCGGCGTCGCTTGCCGCCAGATGGGGTTTCGGTGTCCTCGACCGTCGGGTCGATCGCCTCTTCTTCGGCGATCAGTTGGTGCATTCCCTCTTTCAGCTTCTTGCCAATGTCCGAGTCGGCGGCCGACGCCAGCGCTGGGGTTCCTTTGTTGATCGATCGGCTCACCTCCCTCGAATACGGGAGGATCGACACGATGCGGTTGGACAGCACCTCTTGGACATCGGCGATCTTGATGCCGACGTCCTCTTCGACCTTGTTCAGCACCACACTGATGGCGTCCTCATCGATCCGTAGTTTCTCGAGGGTGCTCAAGAAGACCCGCATGTTTCGGATGCTCGGGAGGTCGAGCGTCACCATGCACAGCACCTTGGTCGAGTGGTCAAACGCGGCCAGCACGACTTCGGAGAGCTGGGCCGGTGTGTCGACCACGACATAGTCGAAGCGCTTCCTCAGCGCTTCCATCACCCGATAGACATCCTTGGGCGCGATCAGGTCGGCTTCGGTCGGACTGAACGGTGCAGCAAGTACCGAGAACCCGAGTTCGTGTTCCTCAAGGTAGCCCT
This sequence comes from uncultured Acidimicrobiaceae bacterium, assembly GCA_963800725.1. GTDB lineage: Bacteria > Actinomycetota > Acidimicrobiia > Acidimicrobiales > RAAP-2 > Bog-473. Next base: position 24,673 of record CAWDCE010000017.1, read on the forward strand.
CCACATTGTCCGCAAGTTCTTCGCCCTCCCCCGACTCTTGGGCCAAGAGGTCAGCGATGGTGGCATGTGGCCGAAGGTGCAGGGCAGTGGAGATTTCACCGAACTGCAGGTCGAGGTCGACCAGGCACACCCGCTTCCCGGTCTCGGCCGCGAGATAGCAGGCCAGGTTGGTGGCGTAGAACGTCTTGCCACAACCGCCACTCGATGAAGCGACGGTAAACACCTCTCCAAGTTGCGGGCGCTCCAGGATCATTGGCTGGCTGACCGCCGGGATGACGGTTTCACTGACCGTGCGCGAGTTGCCGGCAATTTCGAATGCACGATGCAGGGCGGAGGCGAGCTGGCGCTTGCTGGTGGTGTACTCAACCAGCTCCACCGCGCCGGTGCGCACAATGTCGCTCAAGGAGGCTTTGGGCTTGGGTCCAAGAGCCAGGACCGTCACCGGGAGCACGCCCTGACTCCGCAGCTGAGCCAGGCGCAACATCCCGGCATTGCTGTCGAAGAGCGGACCGGCGACCAGCACATCGAATGGACCCAGTTGCTGGACCTCCTCGACGACGTCGCTGGCATTCGAGCTGGTGACCACTTGATAGTCAGGGCCGAGCGAGGCCTCGATGGCCCGACTCAGCGCAGGCGAGCGAGAGATGACGAAGATTCGACGAGAGATCATGGCAGAAGGCTGTACTCCCCGGTGCTTTCGCAAACACCAATAGGCGGAGGTGTAGTCCCCTTCTGGGTCTGCACCACGGAAAGGGTTTCGTTTTGGGACATAAAGGTCAGCTCCCGTGATTGCTGAGGATTCACAGCCAGGAGGAGTGTGAGGGATGCTGGGATTGTGCGATCCGTTGGCGGAGCGGTGGTTGCGGTGGTGCTCGATGCCGACCCACCCGAGGTCGTGCTCGCTCCCGCAGTGGTGGTCGAACCCAGTGCCGGAACGACCGTCGATACGTCAAGGACCTCGATGCTGGTCATGGTCAACTCGGTACACGGGATGGCCAGATTCGCCGGCACAGGAACATTCCCGGGTGGGATAGCGGAGAGCTTGTCAATATTGGCGTAGATATCGACGTTGGATCCAGGCACCAGGTAGCCCGCCAATCCAGCGGGGCCGGTGACGGTGACCGTGATCGCCTGCTCGCCGGTCGGGATGGCGATCGCGGTGGTACTCGGGGTCAGATCAGTGGTTTGAATCGCCGCCCCCTTGGTGAGCGACGTTGTCAACACCTCGTCGCTCAGCGCTTGGAGGTCGGCAAGGTCCGTGGCAACGTATTTCGAATGCGGTATCTGTTGCACCGAGACCAGCCCTTGTGAGACCAGTTGCTGCCCGGTAGTGCCGGCCGGCACGTCGGCGGTCACAATCAACGCAGGCGAGGTTGTCGGCGCGGCGACGGTGGCGGTGGTGTTCGACTTGGTGCTCTTGCTCACCGACAAGAACGCGATGCTCCCACCGGCGATGAAGAGCACGATCCCGATGATCACCAACGTCAAGGGTTGGCGTTTCATTTGATTGACCTCTGTTCGGCCGTAGAATCCCCTGCGGTGCAAAACACTTTGGTCGCACTCCTCCGTGACGTCATAGGTGGCAACTGAACCGGCGGCACGACACGTCGCGTCGTCGGATTACTTCTCGTTCTCCGTGCTTGGAGAGTAAGTGCGCACGACCTCGGGGTACATAGGCCCTTCGGCTCATTCTCTTTCACTACACGCCTGGTGACGCTGGTAAATGGGCCTAATGCCCTATGTACCGCGACGGTGCCGCGGCCCACAATCAATCAGAGGCGGAAATCGGCCTTTAAGAATTGCGAATTCCGCGGATCCCATTTAGGAGGCTGTCCACATTGGTACCGAAAGAGGCGGCAGGCCTGCGGCACCGAGGACGCAACGAAGAGGGCGCCGAAATGGTTGAGTTCGCCATTGTCGTCGTCCTCTTGATGATGCTCGTCTACGGCATCGTGTCCGTCGGACTCTCGCTCGGCGCAAAGATGACCATTACCCAGGCGGCCGCTGACGGTGCTCGAGCAGGCATAATCGCGACCGGTTCGACTCCGGCGGCAGACAACGGCGAACCAGATCTCCGCCGCCCAGACCCAGGCCTCCAACGATGTCAGTTGGATGGGCCGAGGAACGTGTGGCACGTCGGGTACGACGATCACGTGTGTGGCGAGCGTCATCCCTTGCCCATCGAACACGACCTACAACTGCTTGCAGATGGTCGTGACCTACAACTACTCGCAGAGTCCGCTCTTCCCGCCAATCCCGGGGTTGGGGCTCACCTCACCCTCGACTATTTCCTCCACCTCGATCCTTCAGGTTTCGGTCCCGACATCATGACGACACTTTTTGAGCAGATCCCAGGTCACGTGGCACAAAGCGACCCAAACACGGAACGGAGTCCATGGTGAGCGCTGAACTGGCCCTCCTCGGCGGCGCGGCGGTCGGCATGGCGGCCGGCGGTCTATTGATTCCCGCCACCAGACGTGAACTCGCTGCCGCCACGACTCGGGCCAACGACGGAATCTCGGTGCCCAAGCCGAAGGTGGTGCTCTGGGACCGCGTGGCGCTCATCGTGGTTTCGGGACTGATTCCCGGAATCGTCCTCTACCGGGGCGGGTGGGCCATCGACTCGATCCCACCGCTGCTCCTCTTTGTGGGATTGGTACAGCTCGCCTACTGCGACCTCAAGCAGCGACTGCTCCCGAGGCCGATGGTGCACGCCACCACGATCTGTGTTGCCTTGAGCGCGGTGGCCGTGGCGGCTGCGGCCCACTTGTGGCACACGCTCGTGCTCGCGGCGTTGTGCGGCGCCGGGCTCACGTTCTTGTTCTTCGTGATCAATCTCATCAATCCGAACTGGATTGCCTTCGGCGACGTGCGACTCGCCCCCGTGTTCGGACTCGGATTGGCCTGGGTCGCCCCGATGGCGATGGTCGAAGGCTTCTTCATGGCCAACGTCCTGGCGGCCGTGTTCGGAATCGCCATGATGCTGGCGGGCAAGGCACACAGGAAATCAGCCCTGCCCTTCGGCCTCTACCTGGCCGTCTCGACTGGCGCCGTTCTGTTGCTGTGGAGCTAAGGGACCGGGCGCCAGGCGCAGTTATGCAGCGACGACCCTGACGTTGCGAGCTTCTTCACCCTTTCGCCCCGGGGCGATAGTGAACTCCACGGTTGAGCCTTCGGTGAGTCCGCGGCGCTCGTCACCTTCAATTTGGGAGTGGTGGACGAAGAGGTCCTCTCCGCCATCGCGGGCCAAGAATCCGTAGCCCCGGGCACCGTTGAAGAACTTGACGGTCCCGGTCAGCGTGGCCGAACCCGACTTTTGCTTCTTGGCCGGCGCTCGGCTGATCGTGGGTGACGAGAACGGTGCGCTGAAGCCCTGCTCCAGCCCGAGCGCGCGCTGCACACTTTGGGTGTCCTTGCGTTGTTCGTCGGTGACGAGTGACACGACCGTGCCGCTTCGGCCGGCCCGACCGGTCCGGCCGGAGCGATGGACGTAGTCGGTGTGATCGGCTGGCGGATCAAAGTGGACCACGCACGGCAGGTCATCGACATGGATGCCTCGGGCCACCACGTCGGTGGCCACCAAGGCGTCGGTCCGGCCCTTGGCAAATGAGTCCAGGGCGCGTTCGCGGCTGTCCCTGGGTGCGATCGCCGTGCATCGGGACTGCCCGCACCCCTTGTGCCTGAAGTTGGCGCACCACGCGGTCAGCTCCTCGCTTGGTGCGACAAAAGACGAAGGCTTGCCCGTGCTCGGAGACAATCTTGGCGGTGATGGCGACCCGCTCGGCGCGGTCGACCTTCCAGAAGTGGTGGGTGACGTCGCCCTTTTCTTCTTCGGCGGCTTCGATGTTGACCCGTACCGGATCGTGTTGGTAGCTGCGAATGATGGATTCGACTTCGTGGCCAATGGTGGCCGAGAACAGCATGACCTGGCGATTGGGGCTTGTCTGGTCCAAGAGGCGGCGCACGACGGGCAGGAATCCCATGTCCGACATGCGATCAGCTTCATCCAAGACCACCGTGGTGACGTCGTCTAAGAGGACATCACCACGTTCGATGAGGTCCTCGAGCCGTCCGGGGCAGGCGACGACGATATTGACGCCCTTGTGCAGTGCCCGGCATTGATCGCGATATCCAGTTCCGCCGAAGATCGAGACGATGCGCTTGGCGTCGTGCCCGAGCAGCGAACCAAGGACCGCATGGACTTGGGAGGCGAGCTCCCGTGTCGGCACCAGAATCAGTGCGTGGGGCCGGCGGGGGCGCGATTGTGTGATGTTGGCCACGATCGGCATGCCGAACGCCAGCGTCTTGCCGGATCCGGTTGGTGCTTTGCCGCAGATGTCGCGGCCGGCCAGTGCGGCCTTGATAGTGGCCGATTGAATGGGGAGCGGGCTGGTGATGCCCAGCTTCTGTAGCCGCGCGTTGATGTCCGTGGGCACGCCAAGGTCAGTAAAGGAAGAAATGTCAAAACTCCAGTCGAGTGAGATGCGGCCTACTCGAACTAGATTTCGAACGGGCCCCACTGAACGAATGTTCAGCGGCGACAACAATGATAGCAGAAGCAGCTTGCTCGGGGTCCGCACTATCGCCCGGCACTATTGTGATCGAGTGTCCGCCGACGTGTTGACTCCCACATTGCACTGTCAGTGGGACGACGACGGTTGGTGCGTGTTACCCAACGCAATTCCCCGAGCAGACCTCGCCGCTGCCCAAGATGCGCTGACCTACCTCTTCCCGACTGCCGATGAAATGGAAGCGGGCGCCCAAGACGAGCACAATGCCCGATGGCGGACGTGGGACGCCAAGTGGCCCGAGTTTCCGTTCCACAGTTCTCGCCTGAATGCGCTCGTCCTCCATGATCGGGTGATCTCACTCGCCGAAGAACTCTTGGGCACGTCGGAGATCACCTTGTATATGGGTCTCGTCACCGCCAAGTACTCCGGCCAGTCCTCGGGGTTCAACCAATTGCCCACCTCGACTATCCCAACCACATGGTCGTGGTTCCCCGCCAGGACTTTGGCTATCAGCAGGTCGAGTTCTTCACTATCTCACCGATGTGACGCTCGAAGACGGGGCAACCCGAATGGTGTCGCGCCGAAAAATGAAGGACATGCCGATCGAACGGCACACCTTCAACTACGTCGACTACGCCGACCTCTACGCCAACCCGGGCCATGCGGCCGGACCGGCGGGATCAATGTCGTCGTATCGTCCCGACGTCTACCACCGCTCGGTCGATGTCGACGAGCCCGGGTCACCGGCGAGTGATGCTGCACGTCTCCTTCAAACCTTCGCAGGCCGAGTGGGGCGGGTATCAGGCGTGGGCGTTCAAGGGCCTGTCACCCGAATGGAGCAAATTCGTCCAACAGTCCAACGTGCGACAGCTCGCGGTCTTGGGCATTCCCAAGCCCGGGCACCCCTATTGGACGGAGCAGACGCTCACAGGCTTCTCAGCCCGCTATCCCGGACTCGACATCTCGCCGTGGCGCGAGGCCCTCGACGCCTGAGCCTCACCCCCGATGCGGTGCACCCGGCGCCACCTTCGGCCACGGGATTTCCCGCTCAGCCACCAACGCCAGATCCAAGAGCAGCGGCTCACGGTGATGGCCGGCGAGCACCTGGAGTCCGACGGGGAGGTCATCGACCAATCCGGCCGGGATGCTCACCGCCGGGCTGCCGTTGAGGTTCGACGGTGCGGTCAACGCCGCGGTGTTCATGATGGCCCGGGCGAATCCGACTTCATGGATGAGGTCCGCGCCCGGGATCGTCGAAGGCGGCGGACCCTCGGCGGCAAAGGCCACGTCGGGATTCCCGCACATCACGAAATCCGCCTCGGCAAACAGGTCAGCCATGGCCTCATTGAGCTGGCGTTGGTAGGACTCGATGGAAGCTGCCTTCTCGAGCGTGTAGCGGGAGATCGCGGACTCGAGGCCCATCCGCATCTCCTTGGAGAGTTCACCGATCCGTTCGGGATAGGCCGCTCCGAGATCGGCCACGAATCCCACCTGTCCGCCATGGCCCACTGCCCCCGCAGCGGGGGCAAAGTCGGCACCACGGTGATGATCCGCAGACCGGCGACTTCGGCCAGGTGTTCGGCGACCGCGCTGACCTGGTCGGCGACTTCGGACCGCACCCGGGCGACCCCGAGATCAGGCAGGATCGCCACGGTCATCCCGACAAGATCGTGCGTCCCGAGCCCGTCCTCCCATCCGCTGACCTTCGGCAGACTCATCGGGTCTCGTTGATCGAATCCGTTGATGGCGTCGAAATAGCGGGCGGTGTCTCGAACAGAGCGGCTCAAGCAGCCCAGCACGCTGGTGCGCGGCGCGAGTCCGGCGACCGGCCCCTTGGGGATCCGACCGTAGGTGGCTTTGAGGCCGAACAGACCACAGAATCCGGCGGGGATTCGAATCGAACCACCACCGTCACTCCCGGTGGCAATGGGGAGGAGACCGCCCGCGACGGCGGCTGCGGTACCACCTGACGAACCGCCGGGAGTCCGGGCCTGACTCCACGGGTTTCGCGTGGTCCCGTGGAGCTCCGTCGAAGTGCAATTGATGCCGCCGAATTCGCTGGCCGTCGTCTGGACCGCCAAGACGGCCCCGGTCGATCTGAGGCGGGAGACCGACGTGTGGTCGTGGTCCGACACCCGGTCCTTGAAGATCATCGAAGCATCGGTAAAAGGCCAGTCCTTGACTCGCTCGAGTTCCTTGATCCCGAAGGGGACACCGCCGAATGGAAGGGTGACGTCGGCCGAACGCGCCGCGTTCCGGGCGCGCTCGAAGTCGGTGTGACTAAATGCATTGAGGGGTGATTTCTCAATGGCGGCGATGCAGGAGTCGAGCGCCTCGAGCGGCGAGAGTCGGCGATTGCGGAAGGCGTCTACCAGGGTGCAAGCATCCTCCATCCAAGGTTCGCTCATCGTAGTGACGGTACTCCTTCGATTCTGCGTCCGCTCAAGGAACCCGGGGCCACCATTCCCACCGATGGCTACGCTTCGATCCGTGCACATTGGACAGCTCTCCACACCGGCTCTGATCGTCGAAGAGGACCGCCTCAGCGAGAACCTGGCGACCATGGCGCACGCGCTCCCGCACTGCGACTTCGCCCCCACATCAAGGCCCACAAGTGCACAGCCCTGGCCGCTCAGCAAGCCAAAATGGGGCACCGCGCCTTCGCCTGCGCCACCATCGGCGAAATGGAGGGAATGGCCAGGGCTGGGTTGGACGACGACCTCTTGTTGGCGAACGAGATAGTCGACGCCACCCGTCTCGGCGCCCTCGTTCGCGGCGGCTCTCGGGTCACCCTCGCGGTCGACTCCGAAGAGACCATCGCCGCCGCCGTTGCCGGTGGGGTCGGCGAGGTCCTGATCGACGTCAATATTGGTTTGCCACGCTGTGGATGTGCACCAGATGACGCCGGTCGCCTGGCCGACCTGGCTCGAATCGCGCGGCCTCTCGGTCCGCGGCGTCATGGGCTACGAAGGACATATCGTTGGCCTTGACGACCGAGCCACACGCATCGAGATGCTGGCGCAATCGATGCAATTGCTCAGCGACGCCCACCAAGCGGTCGGTGGTGAGGTCATCTCCGGCGGGGGCACCGGAACCTACGACATCAATACACTCGCCACGGAAATTCAAGCGGGCTCCTACGCTTTGATGGACACCGCCTATGCGAAGCTGAATCTTCCCTTCACCCAGGCACTATCGATCCTGGCCACGGTGATCTCGGTCGCCAGAGATTGGGCGGTGGCCGATTGCGGGCTCAAGGCGCTCGGAATGGACCATGGCAATCCCTCCGTCGAGGGGGCCCGGGTGCTCTTTTGCTCAGACGAACATCTGACCTTCGTGCCTGAGGGCCGAGTGCGAGTGGGCGATCGGATCCGGGTGATTCCCGCCCACGTGGATCCAACGATTGCGTACCACGACCGGATGCATCTGGTGGCGAGTGATGCCGTAGTGGAGACGTGGCGGATCGATCTTCGGGGCTGGTAAGCCCACCCCCATTGCGCTCGGTGCGACCTCACGGTGCGGAGCGACCGGGATTGGCCTAGATATCGAGGGTGATACTCACGGGGCAGTGATCGCTTCCCATGATGTCGGCGTGGATGTCGGCTGCGACGACGTTGTCCGCGAGGGCTGCCGAGACCAAGAAGTAGTCGATGCGCCATCCGACATTTCGCGCCACGCGCGTTGGCAAAGTTCGACCACCACGAATAGTGCCCATTGCCCTGATGAAACATTCGAAACGTGTCGATGAATCCGGCATCGAGAAAGTTCTGAAAGCCCAAACGCTCCTCGTCGGTGAAGCCCTTTTTCCCCACATTTGCCTTGGGATTGGCCAGATCCTCCGGGGTGTGCGCCACATTCAGATCCCCACAAAATACGACCGGCTTCTTCTTTTGGAGCGCACTCACATGCGCCAAAAAGACCGGATCCCATTGCTGGTGGCGAAGGGCGAGCCGGCCGAGATCCTCCTTGGCGTTCGGGGTATAGACCGTCACTAAGTAAAACGCCTCGTATTCGGCCGTGATGACTCTTCCTTCGAGATTCGGATCACCAAACGCATCGCCAACGACCCCGAACTTGGTGATCAGCCTCTTGGGCAATCCGTTCACCACGTTGAGTGGCGTCGGCTTGGTGAGAATCGCAGTCCCCGAGTAGCCCTTCTTCTCTGCCGAGTACCAGTACTCGGTGTAGTCCGGCGCCTCATGCACGGACTGGTCTTGTTGCGCCTTGGTCTCTTGCAGGCAGATGACGTCGGGATTGAGTTCGGCCACGAATGGATCGAAGAGACCCTTGCGAGATACCGCACGGATCCCATTTACGTTCCAAGAGACCAATCGCATGCCCGTCAATGTAACAAGGCGCTGCGTAACGCGGGACACGGTACGCAGCTCCTTGAGCAGGGACAACTCGGCCAACGTGGCGCTGAGGCTCGCGACAAATGGGCCGTATTGCCTATGTACCGCCGAGCCGATGCAGCCCACTATCTATATCGGGTGGCCGTTTGCGGCCGAGCACGTGCTGCCCACCGTGAATCACGAGGAGGCTGAACGGCGTGAAGTTGACTCAGCGACGTTCATGATCCAGCGGCCGCCACAACTCCACATGCGAGCACTTACCAACACACTTCGCCGATTTCGGAGCAAGCATCGCAAGGATGAACGGGGCGCCACGCTCGTGCTCGTTGCCATTGGGATGACGATGTTTCTCGCTGCGGGCGGATTCTCGGTCGACCTCGGGCGAACCGTGGTCGTCAATCGCTCGCTCCAGTCTGTGGCGGATGAGGCCGCCCTCGACGCTGGACGGTATATCTCGATTCCCGAGACCACGGTACTGCCGTCCACCACCGACAACCTGGTCGTCCACGCCAACAATGCCGCCGCGAACAATGGTGCCGGGGCAACGATCGCGGTCACGCAGGGCATCTGGTCAAACGGCCAGTTCACGCAGCAGACGCCCACAAAATGCAAGGGAACGACTCCGCCTTCGGGCAATATCCCTTGCAATGCTGTGCAAGTCACCGCATCAACGGGTCTCACCCACCTCTTCAGTAGCGGAAGCTCAACCCTCAGCCGCTCCGCAGTCGCCGTCAACGCACCACAGGCGGGATATTCCATCGGCCCCTACTTGACGCCCACCGCCTACAACAATCAAGCCCAGGTATCCGCCGTGCTCAACAACCTTTTGGGCCTGATCGGCAACTCCGCCCGACTCACCAAGGCCGGATATTCAGGACTGAGCGACACCTACGTATCGATCCAGCAGCTGATCAATGTTTCCAACGGCGTCTTGACGCCATCGAATGTGTTGAACACTTCGCTTCCCATTTCGACCTGGGACAGCTACCTCAGTTCAGCCGTCACCTCTCAAGCCGCGCTGCTCTCGTGTGGCAATGTGCCTGAGCCACTGGCCTGCTCGGCCAATGACGTGCTCATCCCGTTCACCGGGGCAACCGGCTCACTGTCTGGCACCTCGCTGCCCCTGTGCAAGATCGTCTCGATCAGCAGCTTCGCTTCGGTCGGACCGTCCACTTGCGGATCACAACTGCCCCAGGCCTCGCTTTCGGCCAGCGTGGACGTCCTCCAGACCCTCATCACCGAAGCCGAATTGGCCAATGCCGGTAATCCAATCGATATGACAACCGCACTCAACATCACCAACGCGGGCAACGGGGTCAATCCAATCCCGGCCACACTTACCCTCTCGGTGGTGAGCCCACCCCAGATTGCCTACGGGCCGCTCAATGCCTCGGCGAACAGTGGGGTGGTCAATGCCACCTTGACCCTCTCGTTGACCATCAGCGGCGTCAGCCAGACCCTGAATATTCCCGTGGCGGGGGCTGCGGCCACCGCAACCATCTCGACGGCCGCCACCTCCTCGGCGATTACGTGTCCGGCCAATTCCCTCTTTACGACCAAGATCTCCGCCAGTGCGGCCGCATCGGGGCCCAACGCCGTCACGTTGAACGGGACGCAGGTCGCGACGCTCAATCTGGCCAGCTTTACGCCCTCGGTGCTGTCATTCGGGAATTCGACCTACGTCCCGCCGACGGTCTCGACCGATGGATCCACGTTGAACAAGAACCCCAATCCACTGAGTTCGACCGCCCCGAGCATCAGCTTCTCTTCGATCTCAGGTGGCCTGCCGTCGTTGGTGAGCTCGCTTCTCGGCACCTCAGGACTCCAATCAACGACCATGCCGAACCTGCTGCAATCACTCGGCCTGCAACCCGCAGCCACACTGGTCGCGGACCTTGGGACAAACTGCGTTGCCGTCTCGCTTGTCCAATAAGCGAGGGCCTCGAGGCGGCACGCCACGCGTGACCATGGTTTCGTCGGTGCGGATCGTCCAAGGCCACCACCGCATCGACGACAGATGAGTGCACACCACGGAAGACCGGTGTTGACTCTCTCGCCGAATCACTGCTTCGCATCATGATGTGAGCCTCGAGGCGAGTCAGGTGTATCGAGCGCAAGCGCGATAGCGACAGATCACTCTCCACAAATGCGACGGATACGCCGCGCCAGCGGCGGGTGATCGGAACACATTTGGCCGGGCGCGGAAGAAAAATGGGCCATTCGGCTCATTCGGATCATTGGGGGTCCAGCCCATACTGATTGCGGAGATTTGCCTGGCCAATTGTGCCGTCGGTGGGGGTGTCATTCCCAAGCGTCCCGGCTGCGGCCATTCGTCAGGTGTTTTCTCCGAGCTGGAGTCGTCAACCATTCCAGCGTCCGAACTCAGTAGGAGGAACTGATGTCGAAGCCCGATTCCCACACCCGGAGTCGATTCAAAATATTGCACCGAGGTGTGGCTGCCTTCATGGCGTCGTTGATCGGCATTTCGACAATCGCAGTGTTGGGCGCCGGGACCGCCCAGGCCGACACCACCTTGACCCAGTCGGGCCACGTCTTCGCCTCAGTTGGGAACGGACAAGTCAACGTTTATGACGCGACTTCGGGCAATCAGATCACCACCCTTGACGACGGAACCGGCGATCCCTTCACCGCCGGTAGCGCGTTTGACGCAAACAAGAACTTCTACGTCGCGGACGACTTCAGCGGCGCGATCAGTGAATACGACCCCAACGGCAACCTCCTGTCGCTGTTCGCCTCGGGACTCTCGAACCCGTTGTCACCGGTCTTCGACTCGAGCGGGAATCTTTACGTCGGCCAGCAGACCACCCCCTATGTGGCCGAATTCGCTCCCGACGGCACGAGGCTTCCTGATATCGGCCCCATGAACACCGAGCTTTACGGCGTGGACTGGATCGACCTGGCGAGCGACGAGTGCACCCTCTATTACACAACTGAGGGTACCGACATCATGCGCTACAACAAGTGCACCAATACCCAACTTTCCAACTTCAACACGGTCCCCTTCGATGCGAGTCAGAGCGCGTTTCAGTTGCGGATCCTGCCCGATGGATCGGTTCTGGTCGCCGACTCGAATGCCGTCCTTCACCTCGACGCCAATGGAAATCTGATCAAGACCTATTCGTGCTCGTCGCTTCCGGGATGTGGCGACCAGCTCTTCGCACTGAGTCTCGACCCCGACGGCACGTCCTTTTGGACCGGTGACGCCGTGTCGGGCGGCCTGTGGCGAATCGATATGGCCACGGGCAACATCTTGCAGACGATAAACACCGACTCGGGCGCCTTCTTCGGCCTGAGTGTCGCCGACCAGATCACCGTCGCCACCTCTGCCGGCGGATCCGGGCCGACCGAGACTCCGACCACGTTGAGTGTGAACCCGGCCACCGGGGACTACAACGTGGCGACCACGGTGTCGGGCGTGCTCACCAACACGAATACCACCGCGCCGATCGCGGGCGAGCCGGTGACGTTCTCCCTCAACGGGGTCGAAACCTGCACCGCGACCACCGATAGCACCGGACTCGCGTCATGTTCAGTGACTCCCGGCGAATCCGAAGGCACGTATCCGCTGACCGCCACCTTCGCCGGGGATACGACCCAGAACCCGCCGCTGCTCGCGAGCAATGGCACCAACAACTTCGTCGTCACCCCCGATCCGACCGCCATCACCTACACGGGAACGACTGCGACCACCAATGGGCAGACCGCCACCCTCTCGGGCAACCTGACCTCCTTCGGCGCCCCGCTCCCGGGCAAGACCGTGCTCCTGACGCTGGGTTCGGGCGCCTCCATCCAAAGTTGCAACGGGACCACCAACGGATCTGGCGTCGCAACCTGCACCATTGCTTCGGTGAATCAGACCACCGGTTCGGTTCCCGTCGAAGCCAGCTTTGCCGGCGACAACTACTACCAACCGTCGAATAATTCGTCGAACGCGTCGGTCAATACCAACACCAAACTCAAGGTGCTCCCGGCGACAGGTGACTACAACGTGGCCACCCAGGTGTCGGGCGTCTTGACCAACGCATTCACCTCGGCCGCCGTCGCCGGCGAGCCGGTGACCTTCACGTTGGACAACAACGAGTCGTGTTCGGGCATCACCGACGCCACCGGCACGGCATCGTGCTACGTGACCCCGAGTGAAGCGCAGGGCACCTACCCCCTTACGGCCAGCTTCGCCGGGGACAACGCCGCCTCGCCCATCTTGCTCTCGAGCAATGGTGCGAACTCGTTCGTGGTCACGCCTGACCCGACCACCATCACCTACACCGGTGACATCACTGCAACCAACGGGAAGTCCGCGACGCTCTCGGGCGTGCTCACCGCGTTTGGTGTGCCAGTCAGCGGCAAGAGCATCACCTTGACCCTCGGTTCTGGGGGTACGGCCCAGAGTTGTGCCGCCACCACAAACGCCTTCGGCGCCGCGAGCTGCTCGATTGCCTCGGTCAACCAGACCGTCGGTTCTGTTCCGGTCTCGGCCAGCTTCGCCGGGGACAACTACTACCTCGCGTCAAGCGTGACTGCGGTGATCAGCGTCACCCCCCCACCGCCGGTCCCGACCACCCTGACCGTCAATTCGGCCACGGGCGACTTCAACGTCGCCACGACCGTCTCGGGCGTCCTCACCAACTCCCTCACCTCCGCCCCCATCGCGGGCGAGTCGGTGACCCTGTCTCTCAATGCCACCGAGTCGTGCGTCGCCGTCACTGACGCCACCGGCAAGGCATCATGTTCGCTGACCCCGGGTGAAGCCGAAGGGACCTACCCATTGACCGCCAGCTTCGCCGGCGACACCACTGTGGTGCCGAACTTCTTGTCGAGCACCGGGTCCAATGTCTTTGTGGTCAACCCCGATCCCACCGCCATCACCTACAACGGGGCCACGACCGGCACCATCCATCAACCCATCACCTTGGCCGGCACGCTGACCGCCTTTGGTACCCCGCTGGCGAACGAGCCCGTCATCTTGACGCTCGGCTCGGGCCTCGGGGCCCAGAGCTGCAGTGCCACGACCGACTCGAGCGGTTCGGCCAACTGCGCCATTGTCTCGGTGAACCAGTCCGTCGGCTCGACCCCCGTCACGGCGAGCTTTGCGGGCAACACCTACTTCTTGCCGTCAATCGACACCGCCAATGTCAACGTCGTGGCACCGGCCGCCATCCCGACGACCTTGACCGTCAGCGCGGCCACCAGCCCCTACGCCGTGGCCACCGCGGTGACCGGCGTGCTCACGAACTCGAACACCTCGGCCCCGATCGCGGGCGAGCCCGTGTCGCTGACCCTCAACAACGCCGAGACCTGCTCGGCGGTCACCGACAGTTCGGGCGCGGCGACCTGTTTCATCACCCCGGGCGAGGCCAAGGGGACCTACCCCCTGACCGGTGTCTTCGGTGGTGACACCACGCTGATCCCGAGCCTGCTCGCGAGCACCGGCACCAACAACTTCGTCGTGACCCCGGACCCGACGGCCATCGCCTACACCGGCGACACCACGGCGACCGACAGCCAGTCGGCCACCCTCTCGGGGGTCCTCACCGCATTCGGCAGCCCGTTGGCCGCCAAACCGGTGACGCTGACCCTCGGATCCGGCAGCGCCGCGCAGACCTGTAGCGCCACGACGGACGCCTCGGGTGCCGCCAGCTGCACGATCACCTCGGTCAACCAGACACCGGGCTCGGTGCCCGTCACCGTCAGCTTCGCCGGCGACAATTACTTCTTGGCCTCGAGTGCCGCTTCGACCGTTGCGGTCAGCCCGCCGCCACCCATCCCGACCAATCTCACGGTGGGTGCCGCAAGCGGGGACTACTCCGTCGCCACCTCAGTGACCGGAGTGCTCACCAACGCCAACACCCAAAATCCCATCGCCCATGAGCCAGTGGTCCTGACCCTCAACGGCACCGAGTCGTGCACCGCCATCACCGACGCCTCGGGATCGGCCACGTGTTCGCTCACCCCCGGCGAAGCCCAGGGCTCGTACCCGTTGACCGGCTTCTTCGCCGGCGACTCCTCGGTGTCGCCCGTGCTGTTGGCGAGTTCGGGCTCCAACACCTTCGTGGTGACGCCGGACCCGACCACCATGGTCTACAACGGCGCCACCACAGCCACCATCGCTCAACCGGTCACCCTCTCGAGCGTGCTCAGCGTGTTCGGCGTGCCGTTGGCGGGCAAGCCGGTCACCCTCGCGCTCGGGACCGGGGGGAGCGCCCAGACCTGCGGTGCCACCACCGACGTCACCGGCGCAGCCAGCTGCACCATTGCTTCGGTGAACCAGGCCGTCGGTTCGACCCCGGTCACCGCGAGCTTTGCCGGCGACAACTACTACCTGTCGTCGACCGCCAGCTCGCATGTGACGGTGGCTGCGCCACCGGCGATCCCGACGACCTTGACGGTGAGCTCGGCCACCGGTGATTACAACGTCGCCACCGCGGTGACCGGCGTGCTGGCCAACTCGAACACCCTGGCCCCGATCGCCGGTGAGCCCGTCTCCTTGACCCTCAACGCCAACGAGACCTGCTCGGCGGTGACCGACAGCACCGGGACAGCCACCTGCTACGTCACCCCGGGTGAAGCCAAGGGCACCTACCCCCTCGCCGGTTCCTTTGCCGGGGACACCAGCCTGATCCCCGCCCTGCTCGCGAGCAACGGATCGAACACCTTCGTGGTGAACCCCGACCCGACCGTCATCCATTATTCGGGCGATACAACCGCCACCGTCGGCCAGCCGGCCACGTTGTCCGGTGTGCTCACCGCGTTCGGTAACCCGCTGTCGAACAAAGCGGTGACCCTGACGCTCGGCACGGGCGGCTCGGCCCAGACCTGCGGTGCCACCACCGACGCTTCGGGCTCGGCCAGCTGCACCATTACTGCGGTGCATCAGGCGATCGGCTTCGTTCCGGTCACCGCCGCCTTTGCCGGCGACAACTACTACGCGGCCTCGAACGACTCGTCGGCCGTGACCGTGTTCGCCCCGCCGCCCGTCCCGACCACCCTGAGCGTCAGCTCGGCCACCGGGGACTACAACGTCGCCACCACGGTGACCGGCGTGTTGACCAACACGGCCACGACGGCCCCGATCGCCGGTGAGCCCGTCTCCTTGACGCTCAACGGCACCGAATCGTGCACCGGGATCACCGACACCACCGGGACCGCGACCTGCTCGCTCACCCCGGGCGAACCCTCGGGGAACTACCCACTGAGTGGATCCTTCGCCGGCGACACCACGCAGTCGCCCGCTCTCTTGGCCAGCACCGGGTCGAACACCTTCGTGGTCACCCCCGACCCGACCGCCATCACCTACACCGGTGACACCACGGCCAACAACGCCCAGCCCGCCACCTTGTCCGGCGTCCTGTCGTCCTTCGGGGTCGCCCTTCCCGGCAAGGCCGTGACCTTGACGCTCGGATCGGGCAGCTCCGCCCAGTCGTGCAGCGCGACGACGAATGCATCGGGCTCGGCCACGTGCTCGATTGCCTCGGTCAACCAGTCAGTGGGCAATGTTCCCGTCACCGCCAGCTTCGCCGGCGACGGCTACTACCTGGCCGCCAGCGCCAGCTCGACCCTCAAGGTCAACCCGCCGCTCGCCATCGCGACCACCTTGACGGTCAACCCGGGCTCGGGTGAGTACAACTTCTCGACCACCGTCTCGGGTGTGCTGACCAATGCCAAGACGTCGGCACCCATCGCCGGCGAGCCGGTGACCCTCACGCTCAACGGCACCGAGATGTGCACCGGAACCACCGATGCCACCGGCACCGCGACCTGTTCGGTCACGCCAGGTGAAGCAAAGGGCACATACCCCTTGACCGGCACATTCACCGGCGACACCGCGGTCACCCCAAATCTGTCGGCGAGCAACGGTGCCAGCACCTTCGTCGAAGCCCCTGATCCGACGACCATCGCCTACACCGGCACCACCTCGGTCGTCAACGGCCAGCCCGCCACCTTGTCGGGCGTCCTCAAGACCAATGGCAACGTGCTTCCGAACAAGCCGGTGACCCTCACGCTCGGTTCGGGGAGCTCAGCGCAGAGCTGCAGCGCCACCACCGACGTGAACGGTGCGGCGGGCTGCACCGTCACGGCGGTCAACCAATCGGTCAACTCGGTCCCCGTCACGGTCGCTTTCGCCGGTGACAACTACTACCTGTCGTCGAGTGCGAGCACCAACGTCGGTATTGGCACCCCGACGACACTGACGGTCAACCCGGCTACCGGGCCTTTCAACGTGGCGACCGCCATCTCGGGTGTGCTGACCAATTCGATCACCACCGCACCCATTTCGGGCGAGTCGGTCACCTTGACCCTCAACGCGTAATGAAACCTGCTCCGCCGTCACCGACAGCACCGGGAAGGCCACGTGCTTTGTCACCCCGAGTGAGGCCAAGGGCACTTACCCGCTCACCGCCGCATTCGCCGGCGACCCCGGGGCCTCGCCGGCGCTGCTGGCGGCCAACGGTTCGGGCAACTTCATCGTGACCCCAGATCCGACGGTCCTCACCTACACGGGTGCGACCACGGCCACCAACGGCCAGTCGGCCACCCTCTCGGGCGTGCTCACCGTCTTTGGCAACGCGCTGGCCAACAAGTCGGTGACACTGACGCTCGGCACGGGCGGCTCGGCCCAGGCCTGCACTGCGACGACGAACGCCTCGGGTGCGGTCAGCTGCTCGATCGCCTCGGTGAACCAGAGCATCGGCAACGTGGCGGTCACCGCCAACTTCGCCGGCGACAACTACTACGCCGCCTCGAGCGCCGCCTCGAGCGTGCTCGTCAGTGGTCCCCCGATCCCGACCACCCTCAAGGTGAACTCGGCCACCGGCCAGTACAACGTGGCCACGACCATCTCGGGCGTGCTCACGAACTCGAACACCTCAGCGGCCATTGCGGGTGAACCGGTGAACTTCGTGCTCAACGGAAACGAGACCTGCTCGGGGATCACCAACAGCGCCGGTACCGCGAGCTGCTCGGTGACGCCGGGCGAAGCCAAGGGGACCTACCCGTTGACGGCGAGCTTCGCCGGCGACACCACGCAATCCCCGGTGCTCCTGGCGAGCAACGGGTCGAACAACTTCGTGGTGACCCCCGATCCGACCGCCATCACCTACACCGGTGCGACTACGGCCAACAACCTCGGATCCATCACCTTGTCGGGCACACTGACCTCCTTCGGGATCGCCCTGCCCGCGAAGTCCGTGACCTTGACCCTCGGTTCGGGTGGCACGGCCCAGAGCTGCTCGGCCACGACCAACTCTTCGGGCGCAGCCAGCTGCTCGATCGCCTCGGTGAACCAGACCGTTGGATCGGTCCCCGTCACGGTCGCCTTCGCCGGTGACAACTACTACCTGGCCTCGAGCGCCAGCGCGAACGTCACCATCAGCGCGGCACTGCCGTTGCCGACCAAGCTGGTCGTCAGCCCCGCCACCAGTAACTACAACGTGGCCACCTCGGTCACTGCGGTGCTGACCAACGCCAACACCAGCGCCCCCATCTCGGGAGAGTCGGTCAAGCTGACATTGAATGGTGCCGAGAACTGCACGGCGACGACCACCAGCACCGGCACCGCGACCTGCTCGATCACCCCGGGTGAGGCGTCAGGCAGCTACCCGTTGACCGCCAGTTTTGCGGGCGACACGGCGCAGAGCCCCAACCTGTTGGCGAGCACCGGCTCGAACACCTTCGTCGTCACCCCCGACCCGACCGTCATGACCTACACGGGGGCCACCACGGCCAACAACGGGTCGCCGGCCACCCTGTCGGGGAAGCTGACGGTCTTTGGCAACCCACTGTCGGGCAAGACCGTGACCTTGACCCTCGGATCGGGTGGCACAGCCCAGAGCTGCACCGCCACCACCAACTCGTCGGGCGCGGCCAGCTGCTCGATCGCCTCGGTCAACCAGACCGTCGGTTCGGTCCCGGTCACCGCCAGCTTCGCCGGCGACGGCTACTACCTGGCCTCAAGTGCAAGTTCGACCGTGACGGTGAGTGCCCCGGCGCCGATCCCGACGACTCTGAGCGTCAATTCGGCCAGCGGCTACTACAACGTGGCCACCTCGGTCTCGGGCGTGCTCACCAACTCGAACACCGCAGCACCGATCGCCAACGAGCCGGTGACGTTCAAGCTGAACGGCACCGAGACCTGCACCGGAACGACCAACAGCACCGGAACGGCCACGTGCTCGCTCACCCCGGGTGAGGCCAAGGGCTCCTACCCGCTGACGGCCAGCTTCGCGGGCGACACGACCAAGACCCCCAATCTGTTGGCGAGCACCGGCTCGAACACCTTTGTCGTCAACCCTGACCCGACCGTCTTGACCTACACCGGGGCCACCACGGCCAACGTCGGTTCGCCGATCACGCTCTCGGGCGTGCTCACCGTCTTTGGGACTCCGCTCGCCAACAAGACAGTCACCTTGACGCTCGGCAGCGGCAGCACCAAGCAGACGTGCACCGCGACCACAGATTCGACCGGCTCCGCCAGTTGTGTGGTCGGCGCGGTCAGCCAGCAGGTGTGCTCGCTCCCGGTCACCGCCAGCTTCGCCGGTGACAACTATTACCTGGCCTCTAGCGCCAGCGCGAGCGTCAAGGTCGATGCCGCCTTGCCGATCCCGACCAACTTGAAGGTGAACTCGGCCACGGGCAACTACAACGTGGCGACCGCCGTGTCGGGCGTGTTGACCAATGCCAACACTTCGGCACCGATTTCGGGCGAACCCGTGGTCTTCAAGCTCAATGCCACCGAGACCTGCACCGCTACCACCAACGCCAGCGGCACCGCCACGTGCTACGTCACTCCGGGTGAGGCCTCTGGGAGCTACCCGCTGACCGCCAGCTTCGCCGGCGACACGACCCCGAACCCCGACCTGTTGGCCAGCACCGGCTCGAACACCTTCGTGGTCACCCCTGACCCGACGGTACTGACCTACACGGGAGCCACCACGGCCAACGTCGGTTCGCCGATCACACTCTCGGGCGTGCTCACTGCGTTCGGTTCACCGGTCGCCAACCGCACCGTCACCTTCACGCTCGGCAGCGGCAGCACCAAGCAGACCTGCACGGACTCGACGGACTCGACGGGCACGGCCAGTTGCGTCATCACGTCGGTCACCCAGGCGGTCGCCACGGTGCCGGTCACCGACACCTTCGCCGGTGACAGCTACTACCTGGCCTCGAATGCCAGTGGAAGCGTCAAGGTCAGTGCCCCGGCTCCGATCCCGACCACCCTTAAGGTCAACTCGGCGACGGGGCAGTACAACACCTCGACCACCGTGTCCGCGGTCTTGACCAACGCAAACACCTCAGCGCCGATTGCGGGCGAGCCGGTCACCTTGACCCTCAACGGAACCGAGACCTGCACCGGGACCACCAACAGCACGGGCACCGCTTCGTGCTCGGTGACACCGAGCGAGGCCAAGGGCACCTACCCGTTGACCGGGAGTTTCGCCGGCGACACGGTCCCGAATCCCGACCTGTTGGCCAGCACCGGCTCGAGCACCTTCGTGGTGACGCCCGACCCGACCGCCATGACCTACACCGGGGCCACCACAGCCAATGTCGGTTCCCCCATCACGCTCTCGGGTGTGTTGACCACCAACGGCACCCCGCTCGCGGGCAAGACCGTCACCTTGACGCTCGGTTCGGGGAGCTCGTCGCAGAGTTGCTCGGCCACGACCAAATTCGTCGGGTTCGGCGAGCTGCGTCATTGCCTCGGTGAGCCAGTCGGTCTGCTCGCTGCCGGTCACGGCCAGCTTCGCCGGGGACAACTACTACCTGGCCTCGAGCGCCAGCTCGACGGTCAAGATCAGTGCGGCTGTTCCCATCCCGACCACGCTCAAGGTCAACTCGGCCACGGGGCCGTTCAATGTGGCGACGTCCGTTTCGGGTGTGTTGACCAACGCCAACACCTCAGCACCGATCGCGGGCGAACCGGTGGTCTTCAAGCTGAACGCCACCGAGACCTGCACGGCGACGACGAACAGCTCGGGCCTGGCGACCTGTTACGTCACCCCGGGTGAGGCTCCGGCCAGTTACCCGTTGACCGCGAGCTTCGCGGGCGACACCGTCCCCAACCCGGACCTGTTGGCCAGCACCGGCTCGAACACCTTCGTGGTCACCCCTGACCCGACCGTCACCACCTACACCGGTGCCACGACGGCCGTCAGCGGGCAGTCCGCGGTGCTCTCGGCCACGCTCACCACCAACGGCACCCCGCTGTCGGGTCAGACCGAGACCTTGACCCTCGGGTCGGGATCGAAGGTCCAGACCTGCACAGCAACCACCAACTCGTCGGGCTCGGCCAGCTGCACCATCACGTCGGTCAACCAGTCCAACGGGTCGGTGCCGGTAAGCGCAACGTTTGCGGGCACGAAGTACTACACCGCATCGAGCGACTCGGCCACCCTCGTCGTCGGTGTCATAACGAAGCTGAAGGTCAATGCGGCGACGGGCGAATACGGGCACGCCACCACGGTGTCGGCCCTACTCACCAACGCCAACACGTCGGCGGCCATCGCAGGTGAGCCGGTCACCTTGGTGCTCGACGGCAATGAGTCCTGCACCGCGACGACCAACAGTGCGGGGGTGGCCTCGTGCACGGTGACCCCGAGCGAGCCGGCCGGCAGCTACCCATTGACCGGATCCTTCGCCGGCGACCTGACCCGGTCGCCCCGCTGTTCTCCTCGACCGGCTCGAACACCTTTGTGGTGACGCTCGCTAACACCGCGCTCACCTACACCGGAGCAACGGCGGTGGTCAACGGCCAACCGGCCACGCTGTCGGGCATCTTGACCACCGACGGAGTGCCGCTCGCCAACAAAACGGTCACCTTGACCCTCGGCTCGGGACGCTCGGCCCAGACCTGCACCGACGTCACGGACGCGACGGGCACCGCGAGTTGCGTCATCAGCTCGGTCAGCCAGACCGTCTCGGGGTGCGAGGGCTCGATCCCGATCACCGGCACCTTCGCCGGCGATGCCTACTACGAGCCCGCCAGCACGAGCGCCAACGCATCGCTCGCCTCACCGTCACCGAGCGGGGCGTTCGTGATCGGCGACACCTCGGCGAATTCCGAGAATCTCGGCACCTCAGTCGACTTCTGGGGTGCGCAATGGGCCAAGAACAACACCTTTAGCGGTGGCTCGGCCCCAAGTGCCATGAAGGGTTACATCGACTACGCCGGGGCGCTCACCTGCGGCACCACCTGGACCAGCAACACGGGTAACAGCTCGAACCCGCCGTCGTCGATTCCCGGCGAGATGGAAGTGGTCGTCTCGAGTCACGTGACGCAGTCCGGATCGACCATCAGCGGGAACATCTTGCACATCATCATCGTGCAGACGAACTCGGGCTACGGATCGAACCCCGGGCATGAGGGAACGGGAACCATCATCGGGACCATCTGTTAACGAGTGATCACCGATCACGATAAAAGGGGCGCCCTGCGGGGCGCCCCTTTTACGTTTCGGTACTCGAGCCCGAGCCCATCGCCCACGTGCTTCCCGGGCCGCCCGGGCTCACCACCTGCGACATCGAGCGGTGCGGGTTCGCACTGCCTCAGACCGGCTCGAGGACCTTTGATGCTGCGGGCCGGACTGACCGGTCAGCCATGGTGGGTGGTGGGGACGATCCTGACTCGCTGAATTGCAATCTACATTGTAACTCAGAATAGGCGTTTAAATGTTCATCAGATGGCTTTATGAGCATTATAATATACACATGAAGACCTCTCGCCCCTACTCCCCCTTGACCAAGGAAGCTGCTCGCCTCCTTGGTCGCAGGATCGCCACCGCCCGACGTGAGCGCATGATGACACTCCACGAACTCGCGGAGCGCGGTCGGCGCCACGCCCACAACCCTGCGCAAGGTCGAGCGGGGCGACCCGACGGTGAGCCTTGGCATTGCCTTCGAGGCCGCTGCCGTCGTGGGGGTACCCCTCTTCAGCCCCGATGGGGAACGCCGCCGGCTCGAGGCGGACCTTCTCGACGGTCGCCTCGCGGTGCTTCCAAAGCAGGTCCGTGGTCCTCGGCGGGTGCGAGATGACTTCTGAACCCACAGAGGCATTCGTCTGGATCTGGCTTCCAGGGGCTCAAGAGCCAGTCGTCGCCGGAGTACTTGACTCTTTGGGCACGGCCATCACGTTCACCTATGCAGCCAGCTACCGCTCTCGGCCCAATGCCATCTCCTTGTACGAGCCCGAGCTCCCGTTGGCGCGCGCAGATCCCATAGCGCCACTAGTCGGCGACGTCGCCAATTGCATCGAGGATGCTGCACCTGATTCTTGGGGACGTCGGGTCATCACGTTTCGTCGAGAAGAACGGGGAGAAGAGGTCGATCAACCCAACTTACTGACCTTCTTGCTCGAGTCAGGATCGGATCGAATCGGTGCTCTTGACTTCCAGCTCACTCCGACAACTCACGAGCCGCGCGCCACGGATCATCCCGACCCTCACCGAACTCGCGGAAGCCGCCGCGCGCCTCGAGGACGGTCGAGCACTGTCGCCCGAGCTCGACGCAGCGCTCCTCCATGGGAGCAATATCGGTGGAGCACGACCCAAAGCACTCTTGGAAGACAAAGGGCGACAACTCATCGCCAAATTCTCGTCCTCGACCGACACCTACCCCGTCGTCAACTCCGAGTTCATCGCCATGGAACTCGCCTGCCTCACCGGGATTGACGCAGCACGGGTAGAGATGTCATCAGCGCTCAACAAGGACGTTCTCTTGATTGAGCGCTTTGACCGCCCTCGAGACTCCTCACGCCTCATGATGGTCTCGGCAATGACGGTTCTCGGGATTTCCCCCAGCGAAGCAATCTTCGCCGCGAGCTACGCCGACCTGGCCGACTCGATCCGTCTTCGATTTACCAAACCGAATCCAACGCTTCAAGAGCTCTTCGCGCGCATCACCTTCAACATCTTGGTTTCCAACACCGATGATCACGCACGGAATCAAGCGGCATTCTGGGATGGGACTCAACTCACTCTCACTCCGGCCTATGACATCTGCCCACAACCGCGCTCAGGGCAAGAAGCCCGCCAAATGATGGCGATCGGCAGTGACGGCTACCGGATGAGCCAGCTCGTAGGCTGCGTCGAGCGAGCGGGCATTTATCATCTGACGGAGCGCCAAGCACGAGCGATCATCGATAATCAACTTCACATTATTGAGTCCTCGTGGAACGACGTCTGTGATCGAGGGCGCCTCACCACACGTCAACGCGAAGCGCTTTGGGGCCGTCAGTTTCTCAATCCCTATGCCCTCTACGATTATCGACCCTAAAAAATCGTGAGCACCGCGAAAGTATCAAGCTGTTCTCTGCCGACGGGTGTGTGTGTTGTTTCAAGTAGTGGCGGTTTACCAGCCGGATGGTGTTTCGTTGCCAGTTCACCAAGACGCCCTTGAGCCGAGAGGCGCAGCACTCGGTGGCGAGACTCTCCGACCCGTTGATGCCAGTCAGGGGCCGCTGGCCGCTGATCGACGAAGGATCTCGATCGCTTCTCGCACCACATGGTTCTCGTCCATGTCCTCAAGCGTCCATTCGGCGACCTTCTTCGACGTCCCACCGCGACGATTACGCCATAGGTCGCCTTCCCAGACCTCCACGCATCGCTTATCGACGTCGGCGTCGAGTCGGAGGTATGGATTGCGGTCCTCACGGGGGGTGTTTTCGATTTCGCCAAGAAGTGACATCCACAACGTGAATCGTTGGGTGAAGTGTCGGCTTTCGTCCGCGGGTCGTTCGAGAATGACACCCCCTCCCCCGTCGGCCTGCAATCGTTGAATGATCGCCTCCATCGCTGGCCGGACGTATTCCTCAAAACGACGGTTGAACTCAGCCGAGAACTCCGAGCGGGCAGCGAGGATGCGCTCCGTCTCTTCGGTTCTCAGGCGTTCACGCTCGATCCAATCCTGCTCGATCTCGTCGATCGGAGCCAGTGGGTCATCGCTGCTCACGAGCTTTCCGCATTCTCATTCGGAGGGGTCGATCTGCCATGGATTGCCGAAGTGTCCTTCAGGGGGACCCTCCAGCTGAGAACCGAAGATCGGTTCTCGATGTCACAGCGTCCATTGAGCTGCCCGATTCGGTGGCGCACCTGCACCAACACCCGACCGCTGTCTGACGACCAATCTGGATCCATGCCGAACCCGTTGTCGATGATCGGGAACCGGTCGCCACCGTCACCTGCGGCGAGGTAGCCCGTGCCCGCCGTAGCCCGGGCCCGACCTGCGACATCGGTGATGCCTTTGCGCACGGTCGCAAGCTGGTACCCGACGATCTCAGCCGAGCCCCTCGCAGCGTCGGACGTGGTCCTCTTCGCTCTCCTCGATCGGCGTCGAGGTCGACCGTGATGAACTCGGCCATTGCGGACCAGTCGTCGTTCAGCGCCCCGAGCCCGAGATCGCACAGCGGTGGCATTGCCCGAAGTTGCCGTCACAGGTTCATGCATGGTGGCTCCGAGCCTCTCTCACCTCGTCGGTAGAGGTAAGTATGGTTCAGTCGTCGGCGTACGGAGGACTCAGTTCGGGTAAAGGGGAACACGTCGAGCAGGTTTTCCCGGTTCCTCGACGATGACATGGATCCACGGCGGCGAGTACACGCTGCTTTTGATCGGTTGTCCTGTGGCCTGGGCCTTCAGGCCGGCCGGGATGGCCAGCGGGGCCTTGATGAGGCTCGCGATGCTGCGGTCGGTCGTACGAATGATGGTCTCTTGCCCCGAGAGGACTTCAATCTGAAGTTCATTGCTCGACGCCGATCCCGTCATGATCCGCAAAAGAACAGCAACAGATTACCGGCTCGTAGGGATCGAACTGGGAATCAAACCGACCCAGAGTCAAGCGGGCGATCACCAGGCGGGCCCGAGCGCGTAACCCCAAAAGCGTTCATGATCCCTCTGGACAACGACGCGCAAATACATTCAATCCCCACGAAAGACCAGGAGATCCTGGACTTTCGTGGGGATCCACTCAAGGAAAGAGTGGAGGTGACATCACTCGGTCGGCGACGTCCACGCCACCGACCGAGCGGAGGTCGGAGTTGCCGAGACTGCGTGATGCAGGCGTGACGGCACCATCCTGCTCTTTGATGGAGCTCTCAGCCATTTCCGCCGACTGGGAATCACTCGATGCAATCGCCGGAAGTCGAACCAATGGGCCCATTGGTCGATGCACATCGGGACGGCCCGCTGCACACCTGCGCGATGGGAGCAGGGCAAGCAAGGCGGGTGACCCAATCGAGTTCCTCCGGCTCGAGTGTGATTGGGCTCGGGGAATCCGCTGCGCGGAGAATCGCCGCGATTGCCTAAGTGCCATGGGGCTCAAAGGGCGTCATGGCGGCGCAACCACACGAGTGCTCCCCAGCCCCAGAGGGGTGGAAGGTAAGTGGTGCAGGCCCGGTAGATCAGGGTGGCCGCGATGGCAAGCTCTTGATCAATCCCGAGCAAGGTGAGACCGGAGATGTAACTGGCCTCCATGACGCCCATGCCGCCGGGGACCGGTGCCATACCCCCGACGAGCGCGGTCAACGTGCAGACGATGACCAGCCCGCCGAAGGGAGCAGAGGTCCCAACCGCGTAAAGGGCGAAGCTAAGCCCGAAGGCCATCATGAGCTGAGTAATGGCCGCCCCGACGAAGATCCGGACCAGTTTGGTCGGGGTCTGGGCGATCAATCGGACGTTGTCCCAAGCCGGAGCCAACTGGGGTGCCAGACGAGACACGATCACCCTGCGAATCTTGGGGATCACGAAAGCAATCCCGCCGATCAGGGACACCACCACCACGCCGTAGAGAATCAGCTGCAGATTCTCCGGTCCCGATCCCGGTGCCCCCGACGAGGCGCGGTGAAACTCATCGGCAGCGAACACAAGCGCCACCACGGTGAGAATGATCTGCACGATGAACCCCGACACGCTGTAGACAATCCCCGAGCTCATCGCCACCGCTCGTTGGAGCCCACGACGTTGATTGAAGCGAATCACCGTCGCCGTGGTGGCGACAGTGCCCCCGATCATCCCGGTGAAGTTCATGGCAAATCGAAGCAAGGTGAGAGGTCCAATTGGGAGGGCGATCGGCACGGTGCCCGACATCGAATAGGCCTCGGTGAGGGAGGTCGCCTGGGTGATGGCCAAGGTGGCGACCACCCACCACCAGATCGAGTTCACCAAAAGATCGCCGATGCCACTGAGACCGACCAGCTGGCTGACCAGCAACCACAGGCCGAAGAACGTGCCCAAGAGCATCAGCAGCTGCGAGATCTGGAACCGGGCGAGGGGTCGCGGCTCCACGGGATCGACTCCGAGCGCGGTCGCCGCGCTGAGGCGCAGCGCCGCAAGCTCCTTCTTGTTCCGAGCCATGCGCGGGAGGTTCGAGTTCGAGATACCCAATGGCTGGATGAGGGGGAGCAGTTCTTCGACGCGAGCCCGCCCGATGGTGGCGGCGGCGGCGCTCACTGCCCGCTCGGCACCGACGACCCCAGCTGTCGCCACAAGCAGCGACGCCGCGTCGCGCGCCCGGGAATCGATCGGGGCCATGGCCTCGGCTGAAGCGAAATCGAGGAAGGCGACCCCATGGTCGCGGTCGAGGGCCACGGTGTCCGCAGTGATGCTGTTAAGCGCCAGACCCGCTGTCGCGAGCTTCTCGAGGGAGTTCCACAGATCCGCCAGGTCGGCGCTGCTCACTGCTGCCGGATTCAGTGAGGCGAGTGTTGCGCCGACCGGTTGCTGAGTCACCAGGACTGCGTCGTCGGTGGGCTCGACCCGCCCGGCCTTGACCACAGCGGGTGATCCCACGCCAAGAGCCTTCGCCCATTGCATGAGTCCAGCCGTGTGCTCGACGTGATCGACTCGGCGCAGGCGCAGATCGAGCGTCGAACGTCGAATCCACACGAATCGCCAGGCTCGCGGACAGGAATTGCCCCTCTGGGGCATCCCGGCCGAAGATGTCGATATCGAGTGCGGCACCCTGATCGCTCTTGGCGCTGAATCGTGTGGCACCCCAGGTAGGCGCCGGGCCATCGCGAACGAGGCCGCTCACCGACACGCCAAGCTGTTCGAGGAACGCGCCGGCCTCAGACACCGTGGGTGCGACATCGAGGGTGCCGAACCCGAAGGACGCCAGAGCGCCAACGGTGATTCCGAGAGCGGCACTACCGATCGTCGCGAACGGCACCAGGTGGGCATCGAAAACCTGAGCCAGTGCGCCAAGGAAGGCCGCCACCCACACCGGCATCCGCCAGGGCACGGCGAGTATCCGAACTACCAGATAGACGGCGGCGAAAACAGCGGCCACCAGTGGTAAGGCGGTCGGTGAACCCCGACCCAACCAGTGGGTGATGCCCCAAACGATGAGTGCAGCTCCGCCGGCGGTCACGACCACTTGGACGGCGAGGACCCATCGGCGAGCGATCGCACAAAGAAGCACGGCGACGACGAGAAGGCCAGACGTGGCGCCGACGGCCACCCCGGTGACCAACCACGAAATCCAGCCGGGGATGACGGCCGTGACCGGGGCATCGACGCCCGCGGCGACAATCACCCAAGCGCTGAACGCCACGAGGGCTCCCGCCGACGCGCCGATCAGGTCACGCGGAAGGCGCAGACGCTGTTCGGAGGCAGTGACGAAGACGCCGGCCCGCCATCTCATCGGGGCATCGATGCCAGAGGCAGGGGTCGGGGTAGGCAATCCTGCGCTCACGGCGACTCTCCGTTGCGATCGCGGGCTCCGGTGCGGTGGGCGTCACACCAAGCGACGGCCGCGTCGACGGTGGGAAAGAAATGCTCGGAACCCACCCGATCGGACAGCCCGGTCAGGACGAACTGCTCTTCGAGATTCGATTTCATCCTGGCGACGACCAGCGTGACTCCGCTGGTGGCCAAGGCGGTCAGCAGTTGCTCAAACGCTTCGATTCCGCTGGCATCCATCCCGTTGAAGCCCTCGGCGTCGAACACCACGAACTCGGTCTCCGATGGCGCGCCGGCCACGGCCTCGCGAATCCGACCCGACACGTAGCGGGCGTTGGCGAACAGCAACCGGTCATCGAGCCGATAGACGACGACGCCGGGAGTAATCCTGGCTCGCGGGTGCATCGACACATTGGCCCATCGTCCGAGGCGGGGCACGTAGCCGAGAACGGCATCGTGGGGCTTGGCCGAGCGCATCAGCACCTCGACGATCGACAGGCCGACCGCAACAATCAGTGCCTGGAGAACCCCAAAGACCACCACACCGACCAGGGTGACTGCGGCGATCACCACCTGGGACCGCCCGGCGCGGGCAAGATCACGCCAGGCGTCTGGCTCGACCAGAGCAATGGCGGCGGCCACGATCACTGCTCCCAGGCACGCCTTTGGGAGCTGCGCCACCGGACCGGTCAAGAACAGCAACACCAACGCCGTGGCAATCGCTGCCATTATCCCGACAATCTGGGTGCGCCCACCGATCTGCTCGTTCACCGCCGTCCGTGAACCGCTCGCTCCGACCGGAAAGCCCTGGGTTACTCCGGCCGACACGTTGGCCACCCCCATGGCCAAGAGCTCCTGGTTGGCATCGACGTGCTGACCACTGCGCCCGGCAAACGAGCGGGCAGTGAGAATGGCGTCGGCATAGCCCACGGCGAAGATTCCCGCCGCAGCTGGTAGGAGGTCGACCGTTTTCCCCAGGCCAACGCCGGGCCAGCGCAGTGACGGCAGACCGGAGGGGATGTGGCCGACCACCGCCACCCCGTGAGCTGATAGGCCGGTTGCATAGGACACAGCGATTCCGGCGATGACGACTACGAGGGCGCCGGGCACTTTGGGCACGAACCGGCGAAGGAGCAACAACGCGGCCAGCGAGACGGCGCTGACCAGCACCGTCAGCCCATGGATTGACCCCAGCTCTCGAGCGAACTCCCGCAGTTGGGGGATCGGGTCATCTGCCTCAATCGAAACGCCGAACAACTTGCCCAACTGCCCGCACACCAAGACGATGGCGATTCCGTGCAGATAGCCGACCAAGACCGCCCGGGAAAAGTAGTCGGCGATCCACCCGAGGCGGATGACTCGGCCCACGATCGCGATGGCCCCGACCAAAAAGGCAAGCATGGCGGCAAGCAGGGCATAGGCGGACGCGCTCCCCGCGGCCAGCGGGGCGACCGCGGCCACCACCAGCAGGGAGAGGGCTCCTTCGGGACCGACGACCAGTTGGCGAGAGGAGCCGAAGATGGCGTAGGCGACAGCCGGAAGCAACAGCGCGTAGAGACCGGCCACTGGGGAAAGTCCGGCAAGCTCCGCATAGGCCATCGCCGAGGGGATAGCCAACGCGGCCACGGTGATCCCGGCAATGGCATCTCTTCTCCCGTCGCGGCTTGGGGTAGCCGTCGAGTTCGGTGGTGACGGGAAATGTTCGGGCGCCGAATGACGGACGCTGACGAGGCTTGAACGGTGACGACTCGGGATCGTATCGGCCGACGCCCAGGTCGCCGGCTTCAGGGTCGTTGACGTCAGGCATCGCCGGTGCCCCTCGCTCCGACATGGCCGCCCAAGCTTGTTCGTGCCCGCATCGCCGGTGTGTCGGCATGCGCCGCGTCGTCTCGGGCCAAGGTGGTGCTATGGGTCCCAAACCGCGTCGCCAACGGCGAGGCCGAGAGTCCGTGGGCCACCACACTCACGGCGATCGTCACGGTGACCACCGACAAGACACGACCGGCATTTGTCGGATCGAGGCTGTCGTAGGCAATGAGGCCGAACACCACTGAAGCCAGTCCCCTCGGTCCGAACCATCCGACGAAGCCCACCGTGAATCGGTCGAGGCCCGAACCCAACAATGCCAGGGCGACGGGGATTATCCGCACGACAGTGAGGGCAACGATGGCAAACAGCCAGTCCGACCAACTGGCGTGCTCAATGCCGGGAACCAACATCGTGGCCCCGAAGATCATCCACACCACCAGCGACAGCAGTCCACCGGTCTCCTCGGCGAAGCCGACGAATGGCTCGAGGTTGGTGTGCACCACGGAACCGAAGGCCATGCCGGCAACGAACGCAGCGACGAATCCGTTGCCGTGGATCTGAATGGCGACGCAGTAGGCACCAAGCGCGAGACCCAGGGCAGCCAGGTTGCGGAAAGCCGGATCACTCCAGGTCCACCGGTTGGCCTGGATCAATACCCAGCCGCCCACCAGACCCACTGCGGCTCCGACGCCGGCACCTTTGAGCAGTTCACCGGTGGCGGCCAGTACCGAGATTGAATGCGTCAACTCGGTGCTGACCGCACCCGCCAAGAACAGGTTGATGAACGGCGTAGCGATCCCATCGTTCAGACCACTCTCCACGTTGAGAAGGCGCCGAATCCGGTTGGGGATCCGGGCATCCTCCATGATCGTCGCCCCGAGGGCGGCATCCGTCGGAGCAACGATGGCGCCGACGGTGGCCGCCACCCACAAAGAGATGCCCGGGATAATCCCAAAGGCTGCAGCCGTGCCGAAACCAATGGTCAACGGCAACCCGATGGCCAGCAGTCGCGCCGGCAGACCAAGGTCGGACCGCAGCTCATGGATGTTCACCCGGGACGCATCCGTGAACAGCACGACCGCGAGCGTGACCTCGGCCAGCGACTTGACCGTCTCGGAGTGAGGGCTGAAGTGAATCAGAGCCAGCGGCCCGTGGGTGACGACCAACCCCATGACCATGAAGGCAATCGGGGCGCTGATGTAAATCCGCTCGAGCCGACCCGAGAGCACCGACCACACCACGACGCAGGTGGCAGCGATGGCCAATGCTTCGGTGTCGAGGCCGTGGCTCACCTCTCCGGCCAACCGTCGACGGAGTCGCCGGCTCGCGCCGGACGAGCGGTGCGTGAGAGATTGCGCCTGGGAAGCATGGAGCTACTGGCGAGCCATTGAGACGCGCCACCGCTCGTCGGCCGAGACGACATGGTCGGCATCATCGACCCCAACGTCAATCTGCACCCAGTTGACGACGCCAGGGAACCGGCTGGCCGACTCGTTGTACTCGTTACTCACGGTCGAGCCGTTGTCGCAACCGACATCAGTGGTCTCGTCGTAGGAGAAGACGAGCGGCGTCGTCCGATCGAGGCGACCGTCGCCCACCGGTGTGCCATCCACAAACAGCGTGACCGTGGCCGATCCCCCCAAGCCCCCGTCGTAGGCGAACTCGGCCCGCACCTGGTGGGGCCCAGGACCAATGGGCTCGTCACCGCGACAAAGGTCCGGGTGATGCCAAACAGGTTGTAACAGTAGGTGGGCCGGCCCTCGAGGAGGTAGAGGCTCCATCCACCGAAGGCACCGCCCTGGGCGATGCACACGCCGGACGGAGAACCGTCGGGCACCTCGATGTCGGCGGTCACCGAATGCGAGGTGTTCTTTGTGTTGATCACCGAGCTCTCACTGAGTCGGCCCATTGCGCCATAGAGCAGTTGCGAACTGCCGGTGATGAGCTCGGGGCGGCCGGCGATGACCGCGAGGAAGCGCTCCACCCGACGGTCGTCGAGAGGTAGGGCGCCGTATTTGACCGCCTCGATGAGGAACAGGCGCTGAAGGTCACGGAGCTTGTCGGGGTACTCGCCCGACAGGTCGTGGGCCTGGGACCAATCGGTGGTGGTGTCGTAGAGCTCCCACGTATCGTCGTCGAAGGCCGGTGTGTCAGCAGCCAACCAAGGAATGCTGTGGCGGGTGACCGCCGTCCATCCGTTGTGATAGATCCCGCGGTTGCAGACGATCTCGAAATACTGTGTCTCGTGCCGTCCGGGTGCTTCGGCGTCGTCAAAGCAGTACCGCAGAGAGACCCCGTGCAGCGGCATCTGCTGGATGCCGTGGACGAACGTGGGCGCGGGAATTCCCGCCGCATCCAAGATGGTGGGTGCAATATCGGTCACGTGGTGGAACTGGGCCCGCCGTCCAGCGGTTGAAGTAAAGCCGCCCGGCCAGTGGACGACCATGCCGTTGCGAGTGCCACCGAAATGGGAGGCCACTTGCTTGGTCCATTGATACGGAGTGCACGTGGCATGGGCCCAGCCGACGGCGTAGTGGTTGTTGGCCGCGGGCGTCCCGAACTCGTCGATGTGCGCCTTGAGAAATTTTGTGGTCTCGAGGTCCATGCTCTGATTGAAGACCAACAGCTCGTTGAAGGTACCGAACGGAGTCCCCTCGGCACTGGCCCCGTTGTCACCTATCAGGTAGAGGACGAGGGTGTCCTCCAATATCTCCAGGTCCGCCAGCGCGTCGACCAGTCGACCCACGTGATGGTCGGTATGGGAGAGGAATCCGGCGAAGACCTCCATTTGACGGGCGAGCACCGGCTTGAGCTCGTCGTCGATGTCCACCCACGCCGGAATCTCCTCCGGGCGTGCCGTGAGCTCCGCATCCGGTGGGATGACACCGAGGGCCTTTTGGCGGTCGAAGGTTTCTTCGCGCAACACGTCCCAACCTCGGTCGAAGCGGCCCCGGTAGCGGTCGATCCAATCGGTCGGGGCGTGGTGCGGCGCATGAGTGGCGCCGGGGGCGAAATACGCGAAGAACGGTTTGTCCGGGGCCAGGGTCTTTTGTTGACGGATCCAGGCGATGGTGCGGTCGGCCAGATCCTCAGTGAGGTGGTAGCCCTCCTCGGGTGTCTTGGTCGGCTCGACGGGGGAAGTCCCCTCGTACAAACCCGGATACCACTGGTTGGTGCCCCCGCCGATGAAGCCGTAGAAGTACTCGAACCCGCTGCCGGTCGGCCATTGGTCGAACGGCCCGACCGGGCTGTTCTCCCACATAGGGACCTCATGGCACTTGCCAAACTGGGCGGTGGAATACCCGTTGAGGCGGAGTATCTCGGCCAGAGGGGCGGCTGCCTTCGGGCGTATCGAGTTGTAGCCCGGAGCCGAAGTGGCGAGGTCCGGCACCGCTCCCATGCCGACACTGTGGTGATTGCGTCCGGTGAGGAGGGCCGCCCGAGTGGGGGCGCACAGAGCCGTGGTGTGGAACCGGGTAAAGGACAGCCCGCCCGCCGCCAGCCGTTCGGCTGTGGGGGTTTCGCAAGGGCCGCCATAGGCGCTGGAGGCCCCAAATCCGACGTCGTCGAGGAGCACGAGCAGCACGTTTGGTGCACCCCTTGGCGGTCGCAGGGGCTCAATGGCAGGAAAGGTGGTGTCCGGATCCTTGGCGTCGTAAGTGGTGACACCCACGTACTGCGCGTCGGGGATGGGAAGATTCGCTCGGGACTGCTCAGTTGGCATGGGCCGGACCTTTCGACATGACTTGGCTTAAGGACATTTGCGCGAGTCGACCGCTGCCGTGTCGCATGTCCGCGCGGGCGCTGGACACGCTTCGGGGACGGCCGACGAGGTGCCCGCGGCAGAGTCCGCTCGATGGTGGCCACCGACCGTTGCCGATTCGACGATGAGCGAGCCCATCGGTCCGATCACGCCACGAACCGCTTGATCACGTCGAGCCTCAGGCCTTCCTCGATTTATCGGGCGAAAGGACATATAGTTCGTGCCCTAACCAGAATTGGTGCGTAACCTAACTACGCTGGACGTTGATGTCAACCAACGAGCCGATGCCCGACGAAGGGTCACTTGTTCGAGTGCACGGCGAGTTCGAACGGGAATTTCCAGGCAGTTCGGCGCTTTCGACAGAATGCTTTTTGAACCTGGGCCGCGTAGCAGTCGCCATGTTGGGTGAGCTGGGTCGGCTCCTCGTTGATATTGGAGTGCCGTCCTACACCAGCTTCAACGCACTCACCGTTCTCGCGGGTGCCGACGAGCCGATACCTCCTTCCGTGGTCGCCAGGCGCATGGTCGTGACCCGACCAACGGTTACCGGCGTCCTCGCCACCCTCGAACGACTCGGATTGGTCACCCGGAGCAACCACGATTCGGACGGACGGATGCGACTCGTTTCACTGACGGACGCAGGACGAACCCTGGTAGCGCAGGGCCTCCCCCAGGTCCATCGCTTCGAGCAGCAGCTGTTGGGTGTTCTGGACCACACCCAGCAGGTCAACTTGCTCGCGAACCTCGCCGCCATTACCGGCCGACTTGAGACGATTGCCTCTCAGCGTTCATCAGCCTGAGCGTGTGCCTCGTCGCCACCAGGCAAGGGGACCCCGGACTCCGACGCATTACCGGCACAGCCGTCATGGGCGTCCCACGTCCTTGGCGCCTTGGGTTCTTGACCTGGTGTGGTCACGACTGCGGTTGACACGCCATGGACCGTCGCACGGTTCGTCGCCCAAACTACCGAGCAATCAATCGCATACGGTGCCACTCGCTGAAGGCCATCTCCCCCAACTCGCTTCCAGACCGACATCGGTAAACGGGCGGGCTCCACGCCAGTAGCTGCGGCACTCGGGAAGCATCCACCCAGTTGCTGTTGCTCGAGCCATCGTCCGCCTGTTGCCGGCGTCACTTCTTCGGAGCATCGAGCCCGAGTCAACCGAACTCTGGGAGGACCCATCCGTACGAAAGACCAGGAAATCCTGGACTTTCGTCGGGATCCACTCAAGTAAAGAGTGGAGGTGATGGGATTTGAACCCACGGCCTCTACATTGCGAACGTAGCGCTCTGCCAGCTGAGCTACACCCCCGGAGTCATCACAGGATAGTCAATCGCGGCCCCTCCCCCCACCACGGCCCCACCGCTGAAGAGGCGCAGTGCGACCGAGGCTCAGGGCCAGAGTGGTGAGGTCAGGGGGTGGAGGACCTCGACGAAGATGACCAAGGCCAGCGCGCCTTGCATGAGCCCGAGCGTGCCGGCAATTGCCCCTTCCCAAGTCGGGCGGATCTTCCACGCGTAGGCCGCGAAGAGCGGGAAAGCCGCCATCGAATAGCGCAGCAGACTCTGCTCGAAATCGGGGATGGCCATGGCCAGGACACTCCCCACCGCAAAGACCCACCAGGCCAACGGCACCGCGATGCCTTCGTGGCGGGTACGCCACAAGATGGCCAGACCGAGATAGGCAAAGATAAGCCCTCCGGCCGCCACCACGTCTTGGCCCATGGAGAAGTCGTGGATGTGCGTCACTAGCCGAGCCAAGGCGCCAAGTGGTGCCAAGAACCAATTGAAATGAGTATTGCCCCAGAACCGTTCGGCCTTCATGAAGGCAAAGGGGGTGCCCGTCTTGTGCCACGAGTACGCCATCCAGCCAATGAATCCGAGCGGCGAGATCACGAGGGCGACAAGGGGTCGGATTCTGCGCTCCCTGACAATGACGGGGATGGCGGTCACGGCCACGCACACAACGAGCACCAGCCCGGTGTTCCTCGTAAGGCTGGCTGCCACCGCGAAGAGCGACGCCGTGATCCAGTACCGACGAGACAGCGCGAACAGACACGCTGCAGCGGCCGTGAGGAACAGCCCTTCGCTATACGCCATGCTCAACACGTAGGCGGCGGGAAAGAAGACGTAGAGCAAGATCGACCGGTCCGCGATCACCGACCCGAACACCTGACGCACGGCCAACCAGATGGCGATTACCGACGTGAGGCCGAAGATGGTCCCGATGACCACGCCGGCATGGGCATAGCTCAATCCGGTGACCTCGGCCGTGGCCCGAATGGCGAGGGGGAATCCGGGAAAGAATCCCCAACTGCTCCCGTGCCCTTCGTTGTAGATGCGGTCGGGATACCCGTGCTGGGCGATCTTGGTGTACCACGCACCGTCCCAGGCGGTGCCCAAGAGGTTCAAGGGATGGAGCCGCGGCACGAGCCATTTACTGGCCAGCGCAGCGAAGAGCACCGCGATGCGAGAGACCGCGAAGTAGGCGCAGGGTTTGGCCAGCGCGGTGAGCGTGGCCCCCCAGTTGCGGCCGCCTGAACCAGTGTCGGCGTTCGGCGCCCCAACCTCGGACGCCAGGTCAGGCCCGAGTGCGCCCGGGCGGACGGTGGTGTCGGGGAGAACGGTCGTCATGCGGGTGCACCGGGACGGAACACCCAGGCCCGCAAGATGGCGAAGCGCAGCACCGAGGCCACCGCACTCGCTACCGTCACCGCGCACAGGGCCAGCGCCAGCGAGTTCGGGTCGATCAACCCCGCCCCGAGCAGCGCCAGGGTGGTCAGCGTCAATGAAATGGAGAACAAGCCGGCCGCAATCAAGAAGAACCTTCCCCCCGGTGCGGTCCCGTGCAGGTTGTGCGCGAGTTGGCGGTGCACGGCCGTATTCATCAAGGTGCAGATGGCGAGGGCGAGCACGTTGGCCGCCAATATCCCGACCACCGGGCGCCAGGCCACCAACAAAACGAGGTATCCAATCGTGCTGATGGTCCCCACTCCGGCGAAGCGCAGCAATTGCTCGGCGGTGACCTGACCGAATGACGAATTCGGAGCGACCTCCACCCGTCTGGGGAGGCGGCGATTCGCACCGTGAGATACCCGCCACACCCCGCGCAGATCGCTCAACGCGGTGCCAATCACCTTGACACTCGAATCAGGGTCGTCGACCCAGTCGACCGGCACCTCACTGATGCGCATTCCCTGGCGCTCGGCGGTGATCAAGAGTTCGGTGTCGAAGAACCATTCATCGTCTTGAATGAGCGGCAACAACTCTCGGGCCGCTTGAGACGTCATGGCCTTGAATCCGCACTGGGCGTCACTGAAGCGTCCCCGTAGCGACAACTTGAGTAAGAGGTTGTACGAGCGTGAGATGAGCTCTCGTCGCGGTCCGCGGACCACGTGTGCGCCGCGGGCGAGACGGGTCCCGATCGCCACATCCCCATGCCCCGATATCAACGGCGCCACCAATGGGAGCAGGGCGGACAACGACGTGGACAGATCGACATCCATGTACGCCACCACCGGAGCGCTACTGGTCGACCACGCGCAACGCAGCGCGTGGCCCCGTCCTTTCTTGGCCAGATGCAGCGCCGCGACACCGGGGGTGTTCGCAACGATCTCGCGGGCCAGCGCCGAAGGTGCCATCGGTGCTCGCGTTGTCGACCACCGTCACGAGTGCCCGGAATGGGAACGAGTTGTCGAGGAACGTGCGCAGGCGGGTGATCCGTTCGACCAGATGCGAAGCCTCGTTGTAGACCGGGACCACGATCTCGACGTCGAAGGGTCCGCTTCGAGATCCACAAAGGCTCAGATCGTCCGGCGCACCCGATGCGGCTGCGGCGCGCGTGGGCCCAGCCGTGGGGGTTTGGGTCGGATCCCCGATTGGCGGCACCGCGCGGCGTCCGTGTGCGATTGTGCGGTCATTCCCCGGCTCCGCCTGCTCTTGGTGCTCTTGGCATAAAGCCTAGGGGTCACCCCAGGTGATTCCCATGGGCCAAAAGGACCAAAAGCCCTGCTCGTCGGCCCAGCTGCACCGTCACTGAGATGCGCTTTCCCGCCCAATATGGACCGTTTGACCTATAGGAAAGCGGCGCGCGAAACCGTACCTTGGCAACGTGGGCGAAAAGGGCGCGCTCGTGCGCAGCGATCTCGGCGAGCTCCCCCGAAACCCCGTCGTGGACGGACGCGACGCATCGGCTGCGCCCCCCGGAAACGCTCGCAACCCGCAGAGGTCGTGGCGCGGTGTGCGGGCGAACCGCCTGACGCGGTTCGCGCTGGTCACCCTCACCGTTTTCGGGGCGGCGTTGCGCGTCCGGGGCCTGAGCACCGGGGGGCTCTGGCGCGACGACGCCTGGGTGGCCCTGTCGGCTCACGTCGGCTTGGGCACCGCGTGGCACATGTTCTTCACCGCCCCGGGGTTCTTTCTCCTCGAGCGGACGTGGATTTCACTGTTGCCGACATCAACCGTCTGGGCCCAGATCCCCCCGCTGCTCATCGGCATCGCCGGGGTCCCCGCCACATTCGCCTTGATCCGCTACTTCCGCTTCGGTCGCTGGATCGCGCTCGGCGCCGCCCTGACGGTGGCGGTCAGCCCGGTATGTGTGATCTATTCGTCCCGCCTGAAGGAATCAGGGACGGATTTCTTGGTGGCCTGCCTTCTGCTGGCCGCGGCCGAAGCCGCCCGTCGGCGTTTCGCAGGGCGCGAGTTGTGGCGACTGGCCGTGGTGTCAGTCGTCGGTTTCGCATGTTGCGCGTCGGTGCTCCCCGTCGTCGTCGGAGTGTGGTTTGCGCTGGGTCTCGTCGCGCCTGGTCGACCCGGGGTGCGGCGCACCTATGCGGCAGCGGCGTCGGTGGCGGCGCTCGCCTGCGCCACGATCGCCGCCGTCTTCGACCGCCACCTCTCGCCGGCGGACCATCGGAACTGGGCCGCGAACTACCTCGTGTATTCCTCACCCCACGCCTTCGTGACCCGGCTGCACGACATCGTGCTCAGCTTGAGCAACCAAATGGTGGCGGTGTGGAGCGGGAGCCGATGGGGACCGACCCTGATGGCGGTCACCATCATTGCCTTAATCGTGCTCGGCCTCGGTCGCCGGCGCGACATGACCGGGCCAGCACTGGTGATCGCCGCCGCCCTGGTTGCGTGTGCGTTGGGCGCCATCCCCCTCGGCGGTGGTCGCACCGATGAGGCCCTCTACCCCGCCCTCTTGGTCCTGATCGCCGCCGGAATCGAGCGCGTGAGCCGCCTCCTCTCGCCGCTCGCGACCTCGACGGATCGGACCCGCCTCATGTTCGGTGCCGTCGGCGCCGCACTCGTGGCCCTCATGCTGGCGGGTGGTGCCCAGGTCGAAGCGGCCTATCCGGCCACCGACGTCACCACGCTCGCCCCCGCAATCCTCCACCACCTCAAACCAGGCGATCACCTCGCAGTGGACGAGCTGATGCGCTACCCCTGGGCGCTCTACGAAGACCCCACTCCGAAGATCGAATTCGGCACGGAGTGGGCTGCGGGGTTCACCGTCAAGAGCACCGATCCAAGGGTCTTCATCGCTCCGTCAGAATTCTACGAGGGCGGCTCGGATCCGAGCGCGTGGACCAAAGCCATGGCCCGGTACTCGCGGCTGTGGTTCGTCGAAACCGCTCCGCTGTCGCTGAGTCCGTTCTACCGGGATCTTCGCGCAGCCGGTTGGAACCCGGTCGAGGTGATTCAGGCCACGGGATGTGGGGCCATCCTCTTGGAGCGCAGCCCGACCTAGCCGCTGGCCGCAGCCTGGTCGGGGAAGTCGGCGTACTCGTCGTCCCACGCCCCCGGGTAGCCCGCCGTTGCCCCACCGAGGTACGGCTCGTCGACATCGTCGTAGTACGCGTCGTCGTACGCGAAGACCGGCGGGGCACCGCGGCGCGCCCCGAGCCGCTCGATCTCGCGGGCATAGGCGATAAGGGCGATCAGGGCGCCGAGCATCAGTCCGGTAATGGCGGTGAAGATCCAGGCGAACCGCATGGACGGCACGAAACCAATGATCAGTGTGCTCAGCGTGAGGCCGACAAGGACCAACACGATGTTCGACGTGCGTCGCCTGGCCTCTTGGCGACGGTAGGCGGCCAGTTCGGCCTGGGTTGCTTCGTACGAGGTGACCGGTTCGGGCGGGTCGAGGACCCCGACCCGCTCGTAGTGCGTGCCCTCGGTGTCGTCGATGTCAGCCGACGCTTCGTCGTCGGTCGGGCGCAGCAACACCAGCTTGGCCCGGTACATTGGGGTCTCTTCGGGCTGGGCCGCGGTGTCGACCGCTCCGCTTGGGGTGGCGGTGTGGAGTCGGTAGGCGGGGCTGACCAACTTGGGCCCGGCGTGTTCGAGTGTGGTCAGCTGGCGGTGGAAGTGGTCGATGGAGCCGACACCGCCCTTCTCGGAGAAACGCCGATAGAGGCTCGGTGCCAGTACGCAAATCCACAGTACGACTACGAGGACCAACAAAATCACAATCGCCACTCCCTGACGACCTACCTTCGCTGCATAGAAGACCCTAGTCAGGGCCTAAATCCCAATGGTGGATGGTGGGGATTTGCGCAGCGCCGACATCGTCAGTGCAGCTCCTCGTTGCTCTCAGTATCTCTCCGGCGCGGCGGCGCTCGCAAGGGGTCGACGTCGCGCCTGATCAGCGCGTCGTGATCCGACTCATCGGGCGCGACTCCACCACCGGCCGTCGTCACAACCAACACTGACCGCGAGGTCAAAGCAGCGCGAGACGAGCTCGGAGGTCACGATGTCGTGCAGCGCACCCGTGGCGATCAAGGTGCCCTGTCGCACCAGGGCGGCATGGGTGAATCCCCTCGGGATCTCCTCGGCATGGTGGGTGACCATGACCATCGTCGGGTAGTCGGGGTCGCTGGCCAAAGCACCGAGCCTCGAGATCAGACGCTCTCGTGCCCCGAGATCGAGCCCGGCGGCCGGTTCGTCGAGCAAGAGCAATTCGGGCTGGCCCATCAGCGCCCGGGCCAGCAACACCTGCTGGCGCTCGCCTTCGGAAATCACGCCGAACGGGCGCTCGGCGATGGAGGCGACACCGGCGTCGGCCAGCAGCCGCTCGGCCCGCGACCAGTCCTCCCCGCTGTAGTGGTGCCACCAGGTCTCGAGGGCTCCGTGGAGCCCGCTGACCACGACCTGGCGCGCCGTGAGGTCGGGGCGCAACTGGCGGGTGACCGAACCGCTGACCAGTGAGATCCGGGGGCGAAGCGTGCGGACGTCGACGCGCCCGAGACGCGCCCCGAGAATCGTGACCGATCCGGCGGTCGGCCACAGGCGGGCCCCGGCGAGGGACAACAACGTGGTCTTGCCCGAACCGTTCGGGCCCAAGATGATCCAACGTTGGCCGGGGAGCACCTCCCACGCAACGTCGGCAAGTACCGCGACCCCCTCCCGCCGCACCACCACGTCGTGGAATGCGACGACGGGGTCCGCCCCGTTCACCCGACCGGCGTGGCGATACGCCGGGTGATGCGCCCGACCAGACCCGAGCAGGACTGGACCCAGGTCCGCTCTCCCGCCAACCACAGCCACAGCTCGCGTCGGTAGGCGAGCACGATGGCCGCGAACTCGTCGTGCGAAAGACCGGCCGCGTCCAGCGAGCTCCAGCGCGACCACAGCCATTCGATCAGCCCGTTCTCGCCCGAGAGGACGTCGGCCAGCGCGGCGCCGTCGGCGATGGCCGCCAGCCAGGCGTCGGCCCGGGCCGTCGGTTCGTCGGGAACGTGGAGTGTCGGTGGAGCGGTGGTCAATGTCGGATGAACACGGGACGTCGGTCCGTGCCCTCGTAGTTACGCACATGCTCCTCGAAATCGATGAACAACGGTGCGTCGGGATCGAGCTTGCGCTGCAAGGTACGTCCGGCGATCTTCTTGTCGAGCGCGTCGAGGCGGAGGAGCGCGGCCGGGTCGTCGAGACCGCGGACATCGAGTTTGGCCCGCGCCGCCTGGAAGGCCAGGCGGCCGCGTTCGCTGCGGATGAGCACGCTCGTCCATCCGTCCATCGACCCGACGCTGCCGACCGAGATGTCCGCCGAGCGACCGAGGAAGTCGGCGCACTCGTCACACCCCTTGAGGGCCGCACCGTGGAAGTCCTTGACCGGCTCGTCCACGGCAAGTTCGCCGTCTCGGTATTCGACGATCATGCGGCCCCGGATGACGTCCATCTTCGAGACCCGGTCGAGGTCCACGCCCCGCTTGTCGCGAAGTTCTTTGAGGGTCAGTGCCTCGTAGTCGAAGTTCTTGGTGCACATGAGCGCGATGCTCAGCACCACCGCATCGACGCGGTGCGCGCCGGTCGGCCAACGGCGGGCCTGCATGGCGCGCAATCCCTGCACCTCGCACGGTGTGCCGACCACCGCGATACGCGGTTTGGGTCCGAGCTTGTACTTGGCCAGGTCGAGTTCGGCCAACGCCATGGTCTGGTTGTAGAAACTGCCGGAGGCGGCCTTGATCTCCGCCGCCGTCGTCGCGATGGTGGCGATGCCCTTCCACTGCTCGTCGGGATCACCACTCGGTTTGGACACCAGTGCCCCGTCGATCTCCCCGGCCGCCAAGAGCCCGATCAACAACGCACTGACCGCGCCACCGTCTTGGACGTCGTCGAGGCGCGCCGCGGCCCGCACGGCGTAGCTCTCGACAATGGCACCGAGCCCGTCGGCCGGGGGACCACCGGTGATCTTCCAGTAGGTGTCGGCCGAGTCCGAACGCACCTGGGCGGCAACGACCTCTGTGTCGTCGTCTTCGGTCGCCGTCGATGGCGGCCACAGGGCCTCGTAGCGCAGGCCGCCCCGGGGGCAGAAGTCCCAACACAACGAACAGCCCGTGCACATCTTGACGAGTTCGGGCAGGTTGGTGTCTTCGTCGATCCCAATGGAATTCGAGGGGCAGACCGCCACACAGGTGCCGCACTGGATGCAGCGGTCGGCGTGGATCACACCGGCCTCGAGCTCCCAGAACCAGACCTTCCCCGGTGGCTCGGCGATGCCGTTCATCTGCTCACGCACGCGGTAGCGCTTCACGACCCGACCACCACCGGCGTGCCCACGATGGTCGCGGCCAGATCGGCCTGGGGGGTCCGCCGGGCCCACGAATGGAACGCCTCGCCGTCGCGGCGCTCGCCCTGGTAGCGCCGCACCAGGGCCAACAGCGCGTCGGGGACCCGCTCGACCGGCAGTGCACCGGTCACCCAGTCGATGAAGGCGGCGTCGGGGCCGAGTGAGCCGCCGAGGCCGATGTCGACCGCCTCTTCGATGTGCTCATCGACGTCCGCGATGTCGCCGCGGAAGCCAATGTCGGCGATCTGGGGTTGGGCACACGAGGCCGAACAGCCCGAGAAGTGCATGCGGATCACTCCGGCGTCGCCGGGCGCATCGTGCGCTGCCGCGCCGCCCGCCAGCTCCTTGTCGAGGGTGCGGGCCCACTTGACGGCGCGCTCTTTGGTTTCGACGACGGCGAAACGGCAGAACTCCGAACCCGTGCAAGCCACCACCCCACGCTCGAAAGGCCCGGGGAAGGGCGAGTACGTCTGCATCAAGGGTTCGGCCAGCAGGTCGTCGAGCCGTGCCTCGGGGATGCCCGACAAAATGAAGTTCTGGTCGGTGCCGATACGCACCGAGCCGTCGCCGTAGGTTTCGGACAGGCGCGCCGTCTCGATCAGGTCGATGCCGTGCATGCGCCCGACCGGCACCGAGCATCCGACATAGAAGAGGCCGGGCTGCTTTTGGGGGTGCACCCCAACGTGATCGCCCCGGAAGCGATCCGTCAGCTCCCTCCCGGCGGGGTCCAAGGTGAAACGGGTGCGCTCGTCGAGGGCAGCGCGAAATCCTTCGGGACCGAGTTCTTGGGCCAGGTAGCGCATGCGGGCCAGGCCCCGGTTCTCCCGGTTGCCGAGTTCGCCGAACAGCTGGGCCACCCCGCGGCACAGTTCGACGGCCTGGTCGGGCCGGATGAAGACGTCGATGTCCGACGCCATCCGCTCGCCGTCGGAGAGTCCACCGCCGATCAGGACGTTGAAGCCGACCGACCCGTCGCTCTGCTCGGCCGGCCACAGTCCAATGTCATTGATCTCGATGCGCGCACAGTCCTCCGAGCAGCCTGTGACCGCGATCTTGAACTTGCGGGGCAGGTTGGCGTACTCACGGTTCCCGGTGAAGTACGCCGAGATCTCCTGGGCAACGGGGAGCGCCTCGACGAGCTCGCCGGCGTCGATGCCGCTGACCGGGCAGGAGCAGACGTTGCGGGCCGAGTCGCCGCAGGCTTGAACCGTGGTGAGCCCGACATCCCAGAAGCGCTGCCAGATCCGCGGCACGTCGGCGATGCGGATCCAGTGCAACTGGATGTC
This sequence comes from uncultured Acidimicrobiaceae bacterium, assembly GCA_963800725.1. Classification (GTDB taxonomy): domain Bacteria; phylum Actinomycetota; class Acidimicrobiia; order Acidimicrobiales; family RAAP-2; genus Bog-473. The sequence continues at coordinate 69,152 of CAWDCE010000017.1, forward strand.
TTGGCGGGTGGTCAAGTCGGCATAGCGGTTCCCGAACACCGGGCTGTCGTCGGGCCCTTCCGCGAAGGCGTCGGCGGCCACGCCGATCTCGCGCACCTGGGCTGCGGTCATCACCCCGCCCGGCACCTTGATGCGCATCATGAAGGCGTCGCCACCCTGGCGCTGGGGGTACATCCCCACCCATTTGAAGCGCTCGATCTCACCGGGCACCGCGTTGATCGAGTCCGCACCCTGCTTCGAGTAGGTGTCGATGATGGCCTGGGCCACCTCGAAGGGGTGGCGGGACAGCTTGATCTGTTCGGTCGGGTTCAGCTCACCGATATTGCGATACGGGCGGATGAATTTCAGGCCGCGTTCGCGGCCCCGAAATTCCATCCCATAGGGGTTGTCGAGATCGCGAGGCATCCCCTAAGCGTGCAGCCCGCACTCGGATTTGTCGAGGCCGGCCCAACGACCGGCCCGCGGGTCCTCGCCCGGGGCCACCGGGCGGGTGGTCGGGGCACAGCCAATGGAGCGGTATCCCTTTGCCACGAGGGGATGCGACGGCAGATCGTGGTCGGCGAGATACGAGGTGATGTCGTCGGCGGTCCAAGTGGCCAGCGGGTTGATCTTGACCAGTTGGAATGAGTCGTCCCAGCTGACGATCGGCGCGTTGGCCCGGGTGGGCCCGTCGTCGCGCTTGAGGGCGGTCAACCAGGCACGATTCCCCTGAACCGCCCGCTGCAGCGGTGCGACCTTTCGGTACTGGCAGCACTGCTCGCTGCCGCAGGGGTGGTCGGCCGCCTCGGGCCCGGGCTTGGTCACGGTCAGGTTCAGGTCGTAGCGGGCGCGAATCTGCTCGACGAAGGCGAGCGTCTCGGGGAAATGCGCCTCGGTGTCGAGAAAGATGACCTCGATCCCCGGGGCGATCTTGGTGGCCAGGTCGATGAGGACGATGTCCTCGAAAGAAGCGGCCAGGACCAGATCGTCACCGAAAGTGTCAACCGCCCAGGCAATGACCTTCGAAGGTGGGGCGGTCTCGAATCCCTCGCTGATGACTGCGAGTTCGTCACTATTCACGGTTGCCGCGTCGCTGCGTGATCCGGCCATCGGTGCCACCTTTCTTCATGCTCGTGGAGCGCAGTGCGGCCGATATCCTCGATGAACGCCCGCCTGAGCCCGAACTGCGGCGCTTGACGCCCGGCACATTGCAGACCAAAGTATACATGACCAAGTTGGTCATGATTTGAAGAGGTCCATGGACACTGTGGCATCCATCCAACCACCGGTCCCCTCATCGGGACCCGAGGCCGACGCGCCCGCCGCGCTCGGGTGCGTCGGTGACCCCCCTGCTCCGCCCCTACGGCCACCCCCTCGGCCACCTCGACCTGCTCGAATCGCTGGCGATCTTCATCATTCGCGAGGTGGCGGCCGAAGCCGAGCGCCCGGTCCTGCTCTTCAGCGGCGGCAAGGACTCGGCGGTCCTCCTGCACATCGCCGCCAAGGCCTTCGCCCCGGGCAAGCTGCCCTTCCCGGTCCTCCACGTCGACACCGGTCATAACTTCGGCGAGGTCCTTGACTACCGCGACGCCCAGGTCGAAGCCGTCGGTGCCCGCCTTTTGGTGGCCAAGGTCCAAGACACCATCGACGAGGGGCGCGTGGCGGACCCCGGCCCGGTGGCCTCGCGCAACCGCCTCCAGACCACCACCCTGCTCGACGCCATCACCACCCACAACTTCGACGCCGCTTTCGGGGGGGCACGACGCGACGAGGACAAGGCCAGGGCCAAAGAACGCGTGCTGTCGTTCCGCGATTCGTTCGGGCAGTGGGATCCCAAACGCCAACGCCCCGAACTCTGGCAGCTCTACCAGGGCAGCGTGCGCCCGGGCGAGCACCTCCGGGCCTTCCCGCTGTCGGACTTCACCGAGCTCGACATCTGGCAGTACATCCGCCGCGAACAGATCGTGCTCCCTTCCATCTATTTCGCCCACCAGCGCGAGGTGATCGAGCGCGACGGCATGTTGCTCGCGGCGAGCGAGTGGGTCCAGCCCAAGGGCCGCGAAACCATCGAGGTCGCAACGGTGCGTTACCGCACCGTCGGGGACGCCACCTTGACCGGCGCCGTGCGATCGAACGCCCGCACCATCGACGACATCATCGTTGAGGTCAGCTCCACCCGGATCTCCGAGCGCGGGGCGACGCGTGGTGACGACCGCTTCTCGGAGACCTCCATGGAGGACCGTAAGCGCGAGGGGTACTTCTAAGCCCATGACCAAGATGCCCAGCTCGCCGTCAGCCGGCGGCCAGGAGCTCGGCGCCGACACCATGGACCTGTTGCGCTTCGCCACGATTGGTTCGGTCGACGACGGCAAGAGCACCCTGATCGGCCGCCTCCTCTTCGACACCCGCCAGCTCTTCGATGACCAGCTCGACACGCTCTCAGAGGCATCGGACCGTCGCGGGCTCGGCGAGGTCGACCTCTCCTTCGTCACCGACGGCTTGCGGGCCGAACGCGAGCAGGGCATCACGATCGACGTGGCCTATCGCTACTCGGCTACCCCGCACCGCAAATTCGTGATCGCCGACTGCCCCGGCCACGTGCAATACACGCGCAACATGGCGACGGGCGCGTCGACGGCCGACCTCGCGCTGGCCCTGGTCGACGCCACCTCGGGATTGCGCGAGCAATCGCGCCGCCACATCTGCATCGCGGCCCTACTCGGGGTCGACCAACTCGTGGTGTGCGCGAACAAGATGGACCTGGTTGGTTGGGACAAAGCGGCCTACCAACGCATCGTCGATGAGATGCAGACCCTGGCGCGCCGCCTGGGCATCCATTCGTGCACCGTGATCCCGATCTCGGCCCTCAATGGCGACAACGTGGTCGAGCGCTCCGATGCCGCACCCTGGTACGACGGCCCGACGGTCCTCGACGCCTTGGAATCGGCGGAGGCCGGGGGGTGGGCCTCCCAGCACGGTCTGCGCCAGGGCAACGGCGGTCGGCTGCCCGTCCAGTGGGTGTTACGCCAACCCGGCGGCGGTCGAAGCTACGCCGGCATGGTCAACGGGGGGCCGTTCCGCACCGGCGATCCGGTGGTCGTGCTCCCCGAGGGCCACTACAGCACCATCTCGGCCATCGAGACGGCGGACGGCCCGATCCAGCGGGCCGAAGTGGGACTGTCGGTGTCGGTGAAGCTCCACGACGATATCGACATCTCGCGCGGCGATCTGATCTCCTCGCTCGAAGAGCCCCCGAGGGTCACCGACACCTTCGAGGCAACGGTGTGCTGGTTTGGCGAGAAGCCCTTGGCGAGCGGGGATCGCCTCCGCATCAAGCACACCACCCGGGTGACCCCCGTCGTCGTCGAACGGATCGAGGGGACCTTCGATGTCAACGAGCTCGAGCTGCACGAGGCTGAGCAGCTGGCCGAGAACGACATCGGCATCGTGCACCTGCGTACCGCCACCCCCCTTGCGCTCGACACCTACAAGGTCGACCGCATCACCGGCAGCTTCGTCCTGATCGACGAAGTGACGATCGCCACCGTGGCGGCCGGCATGGTCGGTCGACCCACCATCGATTCGTAAGGGTGCGGGGTCGATGACGTGAGCGACCCAGGCCATCCCCGAGCCGCACCCGGGCCGCTCGGCAACGATCTGTTCGCGGTCTCCCTCGATCTTTCGGGGCGGGCCTGCTTGGTCGTCGGTGCCGGGAGAATCGCTGTCCGAAAAGCCGAGGGGCTCTTGGCGTGTGGGGCCAAGGTCACCGTGGTCGCCCCCGCCATCAGCGCGGAGATGGGAGCGCTCGGACCGGTCATCTTGTGGCGTCGCGCCTATGGGCGCGGTGACGTCGCTGGGTTCCGCCTCGTGATCACCGCCACCGGCATCCCCGCGGTCGACGCCGCGGTCTTCGCCGACGCCGAGGCGGCCGGGGTGTGGGTCAACAGTGCCGACGACCCGGCCAACTGCTCGTTCATCTTGCCCTCGGTGCACCGCGACGGCCCGGTGACGATCGCCGTGTCGACGTCGGGGCGGAGTCCGGCGCTCGCGACCTGGTTACGCGGGCGCCTGGCCGCCGACTACGGCCACCACCTGGGCGCGTTGGCCGAAATGTTGGGGCAGGCCCGGGCCGCGCTCAAGGCCGATGGCCGCTCCACCGAGACGATCGACTGGGCCACCCTGCTCGACGGCCCGCTGCCCGGGCTGGTCGCCGACGGACAGCTCGAGGCCGCCCGTGACCTCATCTCGTCCGCCACCGGAGTCACGGTTGGGCCACCATGACGACGGTGCCGGTGACCAAGAGCACCAGGACGAGCGTCCCCGCCCACACCATGGTCTTGGCGTCGCGCACCAGCGCCGCATCGTTGGGTTCGGGCGCGACCCCCGTGTCGTCGTCCGGCGCGCGCGCGTGCACCATGTTCGCCACCCGGCGCTCGGCCGGCCAGAGCAGCCCCTCGGCGAGGAGGGCCACGATGATGAAGATCGCCAGTCCCGACATCACCCATGCGTCTTTGAACGAATAGGCCCCGTGGCTCATGGCAAGGAGCGCGACCCCAAAGACGGGGATGCCGTAGAGGAAGCGGCCGGCCCAGTTCACCCCCGGCTTGAAGTACCGCACGATTGGTTCGGGGAGGGCCCCGCCGGTGCCGAAACGTCGCCGCAGACGTACCGCCGTCGCGGTACTGGCCGAAACGGTGGCCAATGCGACCACGACGCAGGCCACGTGCGCCAAGAGCACGAGATCGAAAGTCGCGCCGCTCGGCTGGGCATGCATGCCCGACATCTTCACTCATTTGTGCCTGGGCACGGTAAACAGATAGTGACGGTGCAGCAATTGTGGGCGGCTGAGCCGCTACCGTAGATAAGGACAAAGCGATGAATGAGGCGACCGCCGATGAAGGTGGATGACGACGTGGAACAGAACAAGCACCGATGAACCAACTGCGGCTCGACCCGCTGTCAGGACGCTGGGTGGTGGTGAGCCCGGGCCGATCCGAACGTCCTTACTCCTTTGTCACCCGCTCGGAGTGGGTCCAAGAGGATCCGCCGCGCCCCTGCCCGTTCTGTCCGGGCAACGAGGAGATCACCCCGCCCGCTCTCGAAACCTACGGCCCGACCGGCAGCTGGCTGGTGCGCGTGGTCCCCAATCTCTACCCCGCCTTCGAGGGTGACGAGCCCTTCGTCGTCGCCAACCGCGGTCCGGTCTTCACCCAGGCGACCGCCGGGGGGATCCATGAGATCTTGATCTTCTCCCCCGAGCACCTCGACACCTGGGGCATGTTGAGCCGAGAGCAGAGCGGCCTGGTGATGGCGGCGCTGCGCGACCGGCTCGAAGAACATTCACAGCGGCCGAACATCCGCTACACCCAGGCCATTGTGAACTCGGGGCGTGAGGCGGGGGCCTCGCTCGAGCACCCCCACGGCCAGTTGCTCGGAATGTCGTTCATCCCACGCGAGCTGGCCGAAGAGCAGGCCCGCTTCGCCCGCTTCGTCGGGTCGTGCCTTTTGTGCACGACCATGGAAGCCGAAGAGGACTCGGGGGACCGGACCATCTACAGCGACGACAAGGTGATGGTCATCTGCCCGTTTTGGAGTGCGGTCCCCTACGAGATGCTGATCATCCCCAGAGCGCACGCACCGCACATGCACACGAGCTCGACCGAGGATCTCGTCGCCGTCGGCGAGGCCATCCGCACCTCGCTCAACCACCTGGCCCACACCGTTGGCGACGTGGCCTACAACATCGTGTTCCACTCGGCCCCCTACAAGGTCGGCGAACCCTTCCACTGGCACGCCCACATCTGGCCCAAGGCCACCACCACGGCCGGGTTCGAGCTCGGGACCGGGGTGGCGATCAACGTCGTCTCCCCCGAAGAGTCAGCCGAGACGCTCAAGATGGCCGCGTTGGCCCAAAGCCACTAGGGCACGCTCGGGGTCAAGCGCACCGAACGGGCCAGTTCGAGCAACGCCACCAGGTTGCGCACCACATCGCGGTCAGGCCCGGCCAGACCGGTGATCCCCGGAGTCGAGAGGTACCCGCTCAGGACGGCGCGTCGGTTGCGGGCCTCCCAGGCCCGGCCCAACGCATCGAGCCCGAGCCGGCCGGCCGGATCCCGCTCCGCCGCGGCCACCGTGCTGGCCTGATGGATCGACCACAACAGATCGGCCACGTCACCAAGTGGGGTGCGCGGGCTCGGCTCGGTGTGACCGGGCACCACCCCGCCCGGGCGGCAGTCGCTGACCACCCACCCGTGATCGGTGCGCGACACCCGACCGAGATGCAGGTCGCCGTGGGTGCGGATGATCGGCAGGTGCAGGTCGGCATCGCGTAGTTCCTTGATCAGGTCCGCCACCCCCGGGGCCTCCAAGAGGGTGGGGTCGGCGGCACCGATGGCCGCCTCCGCGGCATCGACCCAGGCAGTGACCGAGTCGGGTGTGCGATCGAAGGCCGCGTCGAGCGCGCGAGGTGCATGCGCGCCGTCATGGTCCCGAGCGCGTGGGCCTCGGGGCGAAATCCCCACCGGCTGCCTCTGGCCGTCCCCCCGTGCGTAGAGGTCGCGCAACGAGGTGAGGGCCAGCGCCCAACCGACCGCGCGCCCGGTCATGGGTTCTTGGACGACCCCGAGGTCACGTTGTTCCCAGGTCCAGCGCACCAAGCGGGGCAGCGATGTGGTTGAACCCGTTGGCGTCGAGCGCCATCAAGAGGTCGACGGCGGGCCGGGGCTCGTCGCGCAGCCACGGGAACACGATGAGGTCGCCGCGATCACCGCAGTCGAGCATGGTGACTTTCTCGTCGTCGCGCAGATAGGCAATGGGGCCTGGGCGCGGCTCGATGCCGCGAATGGTGGCCAGCACCAGTGGGGCCAGCTCGGCGTCACGCAACGCGTCGACACACACCGCCAAACCGTCGTCGTCCTCGAAGAGACCGAGTGCGGCCTCGTCGCCCGGGCGCAAGAAGCGCGGCTCGTCGCCGACCCGGCGCAACCCGACGATGAGGTGCGCGGTGCGGGCGTCCACCTGGGCCACCACGTCGAGGAGCCCGGGACGTCCGGGGCGCAGCACCTTCGCCCGCAACACGGTGATGGCATCGGGGCGCGGCACGGCCACGTCGTCATAACTGCGCAGCGCGAGCCACGACTCGACCAAGGTGGCGATGGCCTGGGTCTGCTCGGGGTTCATTCCCCGCCCGGTCCTTCGTCTTGGACGAGGTCGAACCACAAGAAGCCGTAGGGCGGGAGGGTGATGGTGTAGGGCTCCTCGCTCACCGCGGGGAACGGCACCCGCCCGAGCACCTCGAATGGGGTGGAACCGGCCCACTTGGCCAGCGACAATTCGGCGGGCTGGGCGAACCGGCTCAGGTTGTGCACACACAGCACCGCTTGGAAGCGGCGGATCGCCTCGTCGCTCGGTTCCTCGTTGCCCGCCGGCACGGTCCGGGTCGTCACCAAAGAGCGTCCCCAGTCCACGGCATTGAGCACGGCGTCGTTGGTACTCGGCGAATCCGCCGCGCCCCGGGGGTCGCGGTCACGATGTCGGCCACCTCACCAGAACGCATGTAGGCGAGCACCGAGGGATTCGCACAGTTGAGGATCTCCATCTCGCCGACCCCCATGACCGGCAGCGCCCGGCGTTCGGTCAGCATGCGGCGGAGCCAATGCAAGAACGAGCCGCCGTTGCGCAACTGGGCTTCGACGTTGACCGCGCTGAAGCCGTAGACCGGGTCCATCAGCGGTGGCAGGTAGAGCTGGGCGAAGTCGGCCTTGGAGAACCCGCCGTTGCGGTCGGGGGACCACTGCATTGGGGTGCGCACCGAGTCGCGGTCACCGAGGTAGATGTTGTCCCCCATCAACAACTCGTCGCCGTAGTAGATGACCGGGCTCCCCGGCAGTGAGAGCAATAATGCGTAGAGGAGCTCGGCGGTGCGTCGGTCATTGTCGAGCAGCGGGGCGAGGCGGCGCCCGATCCCCATGTGCCGCTTCATGCGCGGGTCCTTGGCGTACTCGGCGATGAGGTAGTCGCGGTCCTCGTCGCTCACCTGTTCGAGGGTCAGCTCGTCATGGTTGCGCAAGAAGATGGCCCACTGACACGCCCCGTTGATGACCGGGGTCTGCGACAGGATCTCGGTGATCGGATAGCGCTGCTCGCGGCGCACCGCCATGAAGAGGCGGGGCATGAGCGGGAAATGGAAACACAGGTGGCACTCGTCGCCGTCGCCGAAGTAATCGGCCACGTCGCTCGGCCACCCGTTGGCCTCGGCCAACAAGATCCGGCCCGGGTAGTCCGCCTCGAGTTGCTTGCGGATCCGCCTGATGAACGTGTGGGTCTCGGGCAGGTGCTCCCCCGACGTGCCGTCGCGCTGGTAGAGGTAGGGGACCGCATCGAGCCGGAAGCCGTCAAAGCCCAGATCCAGCCAGAAGCGGACCAGGTCGATCATGGTGTCGGCCACTTCGGGGTTGTCGTAGTTGAGGTCGGGTTGGTGGTGGTAGAAGCGGTGCCAGTAGTACTGCTGGCGGGTGTCGTCCCAGGTCCAGTTGGAGCGTTCGACGTCGGTGAAGACGACCCGGGCATCGGGCCAGCGCTGGTCGTCGTCGTTCCAGACATACCAATCGGCCTTGGCGTTGTCGCGGCTCGAGCGTGACTCGATGAACCAGGGGTGTTGATCGCTGGTGTGGTTCATGACCAGGTCGGCGATGACCCGGATGCCGCGACGGTGGGCGTCTTCGAGAAAGGCCACCAGATCGCCAATGCTCCCGTAGTCGGGATGCACGTTGAAGAAGTCACTGATGTCGTAGCCGCCGTCGCGGAGCGGCGAGGGATAGAACGGCAGCATCCAGATGCAGTCGATGCCCAGCCACTCGATGTAGTCGAGTTTCTCGCGCAATCCCCGCAGATCGCCGCTGCCGTCGTTGTTGGCATCGAAGAAGCCGCGGATCAACACCTCGTAGAAGACGGCGTGTTGGAACCAGCGGACCGACGGGTCGAAGGGGCCCTCCCCCGCACTCACGGGGATCGGGGGCGAGCTCACCGCCCCACGAAGATGGCCTGGCCCGGGCCGTGCTCGGTGAACGAGGTGATGCCGCGGGCCGGCGTCCTCGGTGCGTGCCACCGTGGCGAAGGCCTCGGCCTCGAGGGCGAGGCCGTCGGACAGGGGCCCGTCGAGGCCCGCGTCGAGTGCGCCCTTGGCCAGACCGTGCGCAAGAATCGCCCCGCGGGCGAACTCGGCGGCCCACGCCAGCGCCTCGTCGAGGACGTCGTCGGGCGCAACCACCCGGTTGACCAGCCCGATCGCCTGGGCCTCGGTGGCCCGGACCTGACGTCCCGAAAAGATCAGCTCCTTGGCCCGAGAGGCGCCGATGAGGCGGGGCAGGCGCTGCGTGCCGCCGCCGCCGGGGATGACCCCGAGGAGGACTTCGGGGAGCCCGAGCTTGGCGTCATCGGCGCAGATGCGCAGGTCGGCCGCGAGTGCGAGCTCGAGACCGCCACCGAGCGCGTAGCCGTTGATGGCCGCGATGGTCACCCGGGGAATTGCTGCGAGTGCACCGAGCGCAGCGGTGAAGTTGGCCCCGACCGCCTCTGCCCCCGCCCGTCGAGTTCGACGATGTCGGCCCCGGCCGCGAAGATCCGGCGCCCTCCCCACACCACGACGGCACCGGGGGGGTCGACGGTGAGCTCGCTCGCGATCCGCGAAGATCTGCGAGAGGACGGCACCCGAGAGGGCGTTGGCCTTGGGCCGGTCCAGCCTGATGAGGGCCACGCCGTCGTCACGGCGTTCGAGGCTCACGAAGGTTTCACTCATCGTCGCACCGTACCCGACGCCGCGGCCTCACTTCGGCATGAGACGCTCGGCCGCCTCGTAGGGGTCGAGTTCGCCGGCCGCCACCTCTTTGACGGCCCGGGAGAACTCCTCGCCGGCGGCCACCTCGTCGATCACTACCGAGCTGCGCGCCGTCATTACCCTGTGCAACTCATGTGCGACCCGTTCGGTGCGCCTTTGGTCGAGCAGGCCACCTTCGACGAGATGCGCCCGGTGCTCGCCAATCGCGTGCCACAGCTCGTCGACGCCTTCGCCGGTGGCGGCCACGGTGTCGAAACCGGGGGGCGCCACGACCGAGCGAGGAGAGGTCGAGCATCTGTTCGAGGTCGCGCCGGGCCTCCCTGGCCCCGGGCCGGTCGGCCTTGTTGATCACGAAAAGGTCGGCGATCTCCAAGAGTCCGGCCTTGTTGGCCTGCATCGAGTCGCCCCAACCGGGCGTGACGACAACCACGGTGGTGTCGGCGGCCGACGCCACCTCGACCTCCATCTGCCCGACGCCGACGGTCTCGACGATGACGACGGGCAGTCCGGCCGCACCCAGGACCCGCACGGCGTCGGGCACGGCGAGGGCCAGGCCCCCAGGTGCCCGCGGGTGGCCATGGAGCGGATGAAGACGGTCGGGTCCAGCGCGTGCTGTTGCATGCGGATCCGGTCGCCCAAGATGGCCCCGCCGCTGAAAGGCGAGGTGGGGTCGATGGCCAGCACCGCCGACCTGATCGAGCGGTTCGGGGTGCGGGCTCGGCCCCAGCCCGCCGCGCACGGCACGTGATGAGCCGGTCGGTCAGGGTCGACTTGCCCGCCCCGGGCGCCCCGGTGAGCCCGACCGTGTAGGGCACCGTGCTGCGATAGGCCAACCGGGCCACGGCCAACCCGGGTTGGCCGCCCCGCTCGACCAGTGAGATCAGACGGGCCAGCGCCACGCGGTCGTGGCGACGGGCGAGGTCGAGCAGTTCGGCTGGGTCGCGTCGACGGGCGGTTCATTGACCAGACACCTTGGCCCCGAGAGCGTGAGCGCACCAACCAGGTCCTCATAGCCGCGCCCGATGTGGTGGGCGCCGCTGACCACGGTCTCGCCTTCGGCCACCAAGCCGGCCAGAACCAGCGCCACCCCGGCCCGCAGGTCCGGTGCCCGCACCGGGGCACCCGAGAGGTGATCGACCCCGCGCACCACCGCATGATGGCCTTCGGTGCGGATGTCGGCCCCCATGCGGCGAAGTTCTTCGACGTAGCGGAACCGGCCCGAGAAGAGATTCTCGGTCAGGATCCCGACGCCATCGGCCACGGCGAGCATGGCGACAAGAAGCGGGCTGTAGTCGGTGGCGACGCCCGGATAGGGCAGGGTCGCGACGTCGGCCGACACGAGCCGCTCGTTCGCGCTGACCACGAGTCCGTCTGGTCCCATCTCGGCCACCACCCCCATCTGGGCCACCTTGCGCAACAACATCTCCATGTGGTCGGGCCGGGCGTCGGCGATGATCACCTCGCCGCCGGCCATGCCGACGGCGGCAATGTAGGTGGCGGCCACCACCCGGTCGGGCACGACCGTGTGATTGGTCGGGCAGAGGTGCTCGACGCCTTCGATCACCAGGCGCGACGTGCCCGCACCGCGCACGACGGCCCCCATCGAGCACAGCATGTCGGCCAGGTCGCTCACCTCGGGCTCTTTGGCCGCGTTCTCGATGATCGTGGTCCCTTTGGCCAACACGGCGGCCATCAAGAGGTTGTCGGTCGCGGTATGGCTCGGGTACTCGAGCACCACGGTGGTCCCGATCAACCGGCCGCCGTCGACTCGACCGCGGACCTCACCGTGCGACGACTCGAACTCGGCGCCCATGGCCGCCAGCCCGTTGACATGGAAGTCAATGGGGCGCTCCCCGAAATCGTCGCCACCGGGCAGGGGCATGTGGGCCTGGCCGCACCGGGCCAAGAGGGCACCGAGTACAACGACCGATGCGCGCATGCGCTCGACCAGTTCGTAGGGGGCGACGGGATTGAGATCGTCGGCCGCCGGCGACGTGACCGCCACCTTGCCCCCGTCGAGTCGCTCCACCTGCGCCCCGACCGCCCGCAACACCTGGGCCATCGATTCGACGTCGTCGATATCGGGCACGTTGGACAAGACGCTGCGCCCCTCGGCCAACAGGCACGCCACCATCAATTTGAGAGCGGAATTCTTCGCTCCGCCGGCTCGGACGGTGCCGTGCAGCGGTCCGTTCGGCTGCACCACGATGCGTTCCACGCTCCCCAGTATCGCCGCTCGGGCAGGGGGCGCCGGGCCTTTGGGGAACGACGACCAACTATGGTCATGGCGTGGCGACTGAACCCCAGGCACCCGACCGAAATCTAGCCATGGAGCTGGTCCGCACCACCGAGGCGGCGGCCATGGCCGCCAGCCGGTGGATGGGCCGGGGCGACAAACTCGGGGCCGACGGCGCCGCCGTCGAGGCCATGCGGATCGTGCTCGCGTCGGTCCAGATGGACGGGATCGTCGTCATTGGCGAGGGCGAGAAGGACAACGCCCCGATGCTCTTTAATGGGGAGAAGATCGGCGACGGCTCGCCGCCCCATGACCGACATCGCCGTCGACCCGATCGACGGCACCACCTTGACCGCCCTCGGTCGTGGCGGGGCGCTGGCGGTGATCGCGGTGTCTGAACGCGGCACGATGTTCGACCCGGGGCCGTGTGTCTACATGGAAAAGATCGCCGTCGGGCCCCGCGCCAAGGGGGCGTGCGACATCCGCCGCACGCCCAGCGAAAACCTCTCCGCCCTCTCAGAGGCGCTCGGGCGACCAGTGCGCGACCTGACCGCCGTCATCCTCGACCGCCCCCGCCACGACGAGCTCATCGCCGAGGTGCGCTCGACCGGGGCGCGCATCCGTCTCATCACCGACGGCGACGTTGCCGGGGCCATCGCCACCGGTTGGCCCGGTGCCGGCACCGACATCCTCTTCGGCATTGGCGGCACGCCCGAGGGCGTGCTGGCCGCCGCCGCCCTCAAGTGCATGGGGGGCGAGATCCTCGGCCGGCTCTATCCGCGGAATGACGACGAACGCGCCGCGGCGGTCGCTGCGGGCTATGACCTCGATGCCGTCTTGATGACCGACGACCTGGTGCAGGGGGACAACTGCTTCTTCGCCGCCACCGGCATCACCGACGGTGAGCTGCTCCAGGGCGTCCAGTACCACGAGTTCGGCGCGACCACCCAGTCACTGGTCATGCGATCGAAATCGGGCACGGTGCGAAAGATCGACGCCAGCCACGCACTGGCCAAGCTCTCCGAATTCAGTTCGGTCGCCTTCGACTGACGCCGGGCGGGCCCTGAGAAATCAGGTCAGCTGGGTGAAGGTCAGCCCGTTGAAGATGTGCAGCATGAAGAACACGAGTGCGGCGATGGGGACGAGTGCGGCGAAGACCACGGCGGTCCCCGCCGCGATGCGCATCACCACGTTCGCCCGCCGCACCACCGGGTGCCGTGTCGCCTCGCTCAGGGTCTCGGTGGACGTCTCGTCAATGGCACCGGGCACGAAAACTTCGGACTCATCCATGCCTGCACCCGACCCGCGGCATGCGAACTGCGGCCAATGCACCAATGCGGTGATGGAACGGACGTGAAGTGAGCTGCCAGTCGCCCATGTGACTCCCATTTCTTTCCCACCAGGGTCACCGGGGTCTGGGGCAACGTACTTGGAATCCCCAACGTAGCATCGCGTCCGATCGGGCGAGCGTCGACCGAGCACCCGGTCGTGGCCTATGGCGCGAGCGGAGAGCGGGGATTGTCAGTCAGTCGTGCCGGTGGCGACCTCGAGGCGCAACTCGGCCCGGGCCAGGGCGGCCTCCGCGTCGGCGAGGGCAGAACGGGATCCGTCCTCGCCGCCTTGGCTCTCGGGCGTGGCCGCCCGCCCCGAGCTCAGTTCGGCCACCCGGGCCACAGCGGCCTCTTTGGCCAGCTCAGCCCGGGGTACATCGATCTCGGTGGCGAGTTCGGCCACCCCGGCCAGCACCGTGACCTTGGTGGAGAGGCCCGGCAACGGCCCATCGCCTTCGGCCAGGCCGTCGGCCGCGCCGGGGCTGGTGTCGACCTGGACGAACCCGCCGTGCACGGCCAGATGCTGGGCGGTGCCGTCGGGACCTTGCACGCTCACATGACAAGGCACGACGTCGCCCACCAATGGGGTGTGCCCGTCGAGCACGGTCAAGGAGCCCTCAGAAGTAGCCAACACGATGGACGTGGCCCCGCCGGCCACCAGGGCCTGCTCGGGCGTGACGACCTCGACCCCAAAGACGCCGTCGGCCACTAGCCCGCCTCGTCTTGGAGGGTCTTGGCCTTCGCCAGCACCGACTCCACCCCACCGACGTTCAAGAAGGCCTGCTCGGGGATGTTGTCGAGGTCACCGTTGACCAGGGCTTCGAACGACTCGACCGTCTCGTCGATCGGCACGAAGATCCCCGGCACGCCGGTGAAGACCTCGGCCACGAAGAACGGCTGGGACAAGAAGCGCTGGATCTTGCGGGCCCGGGTCACCGTCACCCGGTCCTCTTCTGAGAGTTCGTCCATCCCCAAGATGGCGATGATGTCTTGGAGCTCCTTGTAGCGCTGCAGCACCTCTTGGACCCGGCGGGCCACGGCGTAGTGGCGCTCACCCACGATCTCTGGCGCCAAGATGTTCGAGGTCGAGGCCAGCGGGTCGACCGCCGGGTAGATGCCGAGGGCCGCGATCTGGCGGGAGAGCTCGGTGGTCGCGTCGAGGTGGGTGAAGGTGGTGAAGGGGGCGGGGTCGGTGTAGTCGTCGGCCGGCACGTAGACGGCCTGGAGGGAGGTGATCGACTTTCCCTTGGTCGAGGTGATGCGCTCTTGGAGCTCGCCCATCTCGTCGGCCAAGGTGGGCTGGTAGCCCACCGCCGAGGGCATGCGGCCGAGCAAGGTCGAGACTTCGGAGCCGGCCTGGACGAAGCGGAAGATGTTGTCGACGAAGAGCAGCACGTCCTGGTTCTGCACGTCACGGAAGTACTCGGCCATGGTCAAGGCGGCCAGGGCGACGCGCAGGCGCACCCCGGGGGGCTCGTCCATCTGTCCGTAGACGAGGGCGGCCTTGTCGATCACGCCGGACTCTTGCATCTCGAGCCACATGTCGGTGCCCTCTCGGGTGCGCTCGCCGACACCGGCGAAGACCGACACCCCACCGTGCTGTTGGGCGACCCGGTGGATCATCTCTTGGATGATGACCGTCTTGCCCACGCCGGCCCCGCCGAACAGGCCGATCTTGCCACCTTGGACGTAGGGCTCGAGCAGGTCGACCACCTTGATCCCGGTCTCGAACATCTGGGCCCGGGGCTCGAGCTGGTCGAAGGCCGGTGCGTTGCGGTGGATCTCCCAGTAGTCGTCGACGCCTTCGATGGATTCGGTGTCGAGGGGCTGGCCGAGCACGTTGAACACGTGGCCGAGCACCGCGTTGCCGACGGGCACCGTGATGCCGCGGCCGAGGTTGCGCACCGGGGCGCCGCGGACGAGTCCGTCGGTCTGTTGCATGCAGATGCACCGCACCCGACCGTCGCCGATCTGTTGGGCCACCTCGGCGGTGACGGTGGTGTTCTCCCCGTCGAGCTCGATGTTGAACTCAACGGCGTGGTTGATCTCTGGCAACGCGTGGGGTGGGAACTCCACGTCGATGACCGGCCCGGCAATGGCGACGACGCGGCCGTCCTCGAGGGTGCCGGCAGGTACGGTGTCTTGCGCGGTAGCGGTGGTCATAGTGGTCAAGCTCCCTTCGACTGGCGGAGCGCTTCGGCGCCGCCGACGATTTCCATGATCTCGGTGGTAATGGCGTCCTGACGGGCGCGGTTCATAACTCGGGTCAGTGTGCGGACCAGCTCATCGGCGTTGTCAGTTGCGGCCGCCATGGCCCGCTGCTGGGCCGTGAAGAACGAGGCGGCACCTTCGAGGAGGGCGGCAAAGATCTCGGCCTCGGCCGCGCGCGGGGCGAGTTCACCCAGCAGCTTCTCGGGTTCGGGCTCGAATTCGGTGTAGCCGACCAACTCGGGCTCGTGGCACCACCGCTTCTTCGGGTTCGACCGGCAGGGGGAGCGGCAACATCTGGAGTGTCTCGACTCGCTGGGTCCCCGCCGAGATGAACCGGGTGGCCACCACCTGCACGAGGTCCATCTCCCCCGCCACGAACGGGGCCGTGACGATGGAGGCAATCATGCGGGCGTCGGCGAACTCGGGTCGATCCGCAATGCCGGGGAAGGACTGCTCGACGGCGATGCCCCGGTAACGAAAGTACGACGGCGCCTTCTTGCCGACCGTCCACAAGGTGACCTCCGCCCCGTTGGCCACATGGGCCGCAATGACCCGCTCGGTCGCACGGAAGACGCCGGTGTTGTAGGAGCCGGCCAACCCGCGGTCACCAACGATGGCGAGGACGCCGACCTTTTGCGGTGCCTCGGGCGTGCCGAGCAGCTTCTTGGCCGCGGTCGGGTCCGCGGCGGCGGTGACGCGGAGAATCCGGGCCATGCCGAGGCGGTAGGGAAGATTGGCCGCGATGCGGTTCTGGGCCCGCACGATGCGCGACGCCGCGATGAGTTCCATCGCTTTGGTGATCTTCCTCGTGGACTGCACGCTGCGGATTCGACGCCGCAGGACGCGCTCTTGGCCTCCGGCCATGAATCAGTCGACCTTCCCGGTATCGAAGCTCTCGAGAAACGAAGTCAGGCCCCGGTCGAGCTCGTCGCCCGCCGGCCAGCGCGCCGGTGGTGCGGATTGCTTCGAGGACGGCGGGGTGGTTGCCCTTGAAGTACTCGACCAACTCGACCTCGAATCGGCGCACTTCGCTCACCGGGACCGTGTCGGCCCATCCCTTGGTGCCGGCGTAGATCACGAGGACCTGCTCTTCGACGGGGACCGGGGCGTTTTGGGGTTGCTTGAGCAATTCGGTCAAGCGATAGCCACGGTCGAGCTGGGATTGGGACACCTTGTCGAGTTCGGAACCGAACGTGGCGAACGCCTCGAGCTCGCGGAACTGGGCCAGGTCGAGCTTGAGGGTTCCCGACACCTGCTTCATCGCCTTGATCTGGGCGGCGCTGCCCACCCGGCTGACCGAGTTCCCGACGTTGATGGCGGGACGGATACCCGAGTTGAAGAGGTCCGACTCCAAGAAGACCTGCCCGTCGGTGATCGAGATGACGTTGGTCGGGATGTAGGCCGAGATGTCGCCGGCCTTGGTCTCGATCACCGGCAACGCGGTGAGCGACCCGCCGCCTTCGGCGTCCGAAAGCTTGGCGGCACGCTCGAGGAGCCGCGAGTGCAGGTAGAAGACGTCGCCCGGGTAGGCCTCGCGGCCCGGCGGGCGCCGCAGCAGCAGCGACACCGAGCGGTAGGCCTCGGCCTGCTTGGACAGGTCGTCATACACAATGAGCGCGTGCTCACCGTGCTCCATCCAGTGCTGGCCCATGGCGCAGCCTGCGTAGGGGGCGAGGTACTTGAACGGGGCGGGGTCTCCCGCCGAAGCCACCACCACCACGGTGTATTCGAGGGCCTGGTGCGCCTCGAGGGTGGCGACAGTCTGGGCGACCGAGGAGTTCTTCTGGCCAATGGCGACGTAGATGCACTTCACGCCCTGGCCGGCCTGGTTGAGGATGGTGTCGATGGCGACCGTCGTCTTGCCGGTCTTGCGGTCACCGATGATCAGCTCGCGCTGGCCCCGGCCGATCGGGGTCATGGCGTCAATGGCCTTGATCCCGGTCTGGAGGGGTTCGGCCACCGGCTGGCGTCCGACGATCCCAGGAGCCTGGACCTCCATCCGGCGTGACTCGGTGCTCGTGATCGGCCCCTTGCCGTCAATGGGCTCACCGAGTGCGTTGACGACGCGGCCCAACAACCCGTCACCGACCGGCACGGTTTGAATACGGCCGGTGGCCTTGACCGTCTGCTCTTCTTCGAGGCTGTCGACCTCACCGAGGACCACGGCGCCGATGGTGTCCTCGTCGAGGTTGAGGGCGAGGCCCAGCGTGCCGTCTTCGAATTCCAAGAGCTCGTTGACCGCGGCGCCCGGCAGGCCCGAAACCCGGGCAATGCCGTCGCCCACTTCAACGATCCGTCCGATCTGTTCGGTGCCGACCGTCGGGACGTATTCCTCCACGTGGCGCTTCAGCGCCTCGGTGATCTCACTGGCGTCGATCGTCAGCTCTGCCATCAGACTGCTCCCTCTGTATCTGTCGTCGTACTCGTTGTGTGCGCCAATCCGGCGCCGACCTTGCTGTCTTCCCAACCACCCGGCATCAGATGCTCACGTAACGCATCGATCTTTCCCCGTGCCGACGCGTCGACCTGGAGGTCGCCGATCTGGATCACCGCACCACTCAAGAGCGTGGGGTCGATGACCACCTGGAGTTCAACGGGGGCGCCCGCCAAGGCCGCCATCGAGTCCGAGAGTCGTTGCGCTTGTGCGGGCTCGACCGGCTCGGCGGCGCGCACCCGAGCGATGCGCCAACCCCGGGCCTTGGCGGTCAGCTCGACCAAGAAGTCCAACGTCCCGACCAGGTCGCGGGCCCGACCGACCGCCACCACGTAGCGGATCAGCGCCAGCGCGGCGGGGGTCACCTTCCCGTTGAGCAATTGATCGGCCAGCGCTTGACGTGATTCCACGTCGAGGTCGCGGTTGACCAGGGCACGGCGCAGCTCTGGGGTGGCATCGACGATACGGGCGAAGCGGAACAGTTCGTCTTCGAGCTCTTCGAGGTCTGCCATCTCGTGGTCCTCGTGGAGTGCGGTGGCATAGCCGCCCACCCGCTGGCGCGAGGCCGAAGAGGCTCAGCGGTGCCTCTTCCTCATCGAATCCGTCGGCGATGTGGCGGGTCCGGTTGGCCAGCCAGTTGAGGGCGGTGGGCACCTCGGTCGCCTTGACCACCGCACTGGCGAAGGCGGCCAGGCGACGGGCGCCCGGCGACACCTTGTCCGCCAACAATTCGAGCATGACGGCCCGGCGCACCGGTCCGCGCATGGTGGTGTCGGTGAGCACGCTGTGCAGCGCATTGTTCGAGAGCACCAGCTCCTCGATCGCCTCGAGGTCGCGCGCCAAGGTCGCGACACCATCGGTGCCGACGCTCTCGACGACCGCAGCCGTGTAGCCCTGAAGCGCCGGATTCACCGCTGCGCCACCGCTCCGGTTGCCGCGCCACCCGCCGCATCGGCCTGGAGAGCGGCAACTGCCTCATCGATCAGGTCCCGGTGGGCCTCGGCGTTGACCTCGCGCCCGATCACCTGCTCGACCACCTCCATGACGATTTCGCTCATCTTGGACGCGGCCTCATCGACGGCGCGCTGGCGGACCAGCCCGACCTCGGTTTCGGCGTTACCGACGATCCGCTCGTACTCGGCCTGCCCCTTGGCCTGGGCGTCGGTGCGCACCTGCTCCGCCGTCTTGTTGGCCTGGGCGACGATCTCGCGGGCGGTGTGACGCGCCTCTTCGAGCACGTTGCGGCGCTCGTCGTCGGCCGCTTCGGCATCGGCCTTGGCCTGGTCGGCCGCCTCGAGCGAAGAGCGGATCTGTTCTTGGCGCCTCTCCATTGCCGCGTTGAGTGGCGGGAGGACCTTCTTCACGATGATGGCGATCAGGATCAACGAGACAGCCAGCTCGATGAAGAAGGTGCCGTTTGGGAGGAGGAATATGCCTGCGGTGGTCATGATGCTCACGGTCTCCGGTTCGTATCCGGGATGTTGACGATGGACGAAGGGTTACTTTGGCGCGGGCGCCGCACAACGGCGGGCCCGCGCCGGGGCATCCCTACTTGACGCTCTTGGCGGCGAAGACGTAGATGAAGACGACCATGAACAACAAGTTGATGAAGTACATGGCCTCTACCAATCCGACCGTCAAGAAGAAGTACTGACGGGCCTTGGCCTCAATCTCGGGCTGCCGGGCGATGGCCGCGATGGTCTGCGAACCGGCCAGGCCGTCACCGACGGCTGCACCGACGGCACCCCCACCGAGCGCGAGTCCGCCACCGACGAGTGCGCCGGCGATGCGAACCGCCCCTTCCATTGTGTCTGCTGCCATGTGTCTTCTCCTTTATCGAGACTTGGTGAAATCGGCTGGGTTCGTTGCAATTGGTCATTGGAACTAATGCTCCTCGTCGTGGCTCATGCCCATGCCCAGATACATGATGGTGAGCAGTCCGAAGATGAAGGCCTGAATGGCCCCGATGAACAACTCGTCGAAGGGCTTCCAGATGGCGAGGCCGATCCACGAGAGATACGGGGGGATCAGGGTCACGATCACCGAGATCATGAGGACTCCCGAAAAGATGTTCCCGAAGAGTCGGAAGGTCATGGTGATCGGCTTGGTGATCTCTTCGATGATGTTGATCGGGGTGAGGGCGGCGTAGGGCTGCGCGTAGTGCTTGAAGTAGCCCTTGTAGCCACGCTCGCGCACCGAATTCACGTGCACGAGGACGAACACGATCAGCGCCAGGGCGAGCGGGAGATTGACGTCTCCGGTCGGGGGCGCCAGAAATCCGGGGTCGCCGCTCGGGATGAAGGCCAGCCAGTTGCAGATCAAGATGAAGAAGAAGATGGTGACCCCGAGCCCGACGAAACGCCGGCCCTTGGGGCCAATGGCCGACTCCGCCAGGTCTGCCACCTGCTCGGTCATGGTCTCCCAGAAGAGCTGCAGCTTGCCGGGGACCCCCGACGTCACGTTGCGCACCATCAAGAAAGCGAAGGTGAGCACGATGGCGGCAGCGATGAGGGTGGTCCACACCACGTCGAGGTAGATGGTCATCCCAAAGACATGGACGACACCATGGTGCTCACCAATGGTGATGGTGCCACTGGCCAAGATCATGTTCATTGGATCCCCGAGCTGACAAGCACGCGGCCGACGTTGACCACGAAGACAATTTGGAAGATCACGAGACCGACGACCGCGCCGATGCCGAGTGGGCCATTGAGGAACAAGAGGCCGATGGCGATGGCGGTGATGACTCCGAGGCGGGTCACGCTCTTGGTCCCCATCGCCCGGCGCAGCACCTTGCGGTCGGTCTCACCTTTGGTCTGCATCTTGGCGACCCCCGCATCGAGGAACCGAAGGTTCACAATGGCCATCGCCAGTCCAATCACGATGCCGAGTGCGGTCCATGGCTGCGAAAAGAGCATGGCGATGACGACGGCGGCGACGCCGACGATCAGGGCGGAGAGGGTGGTGCGCCGCAGCACCTTGGCGAGGGCGGTGCCCTCGAGGTCTGAGAGTCCGTCCATCATCGGCACGGCGCGGCCCCTAGAGGTATTGACGGATTTGTGTGATCACGCTGGCCACCGCAGCGGCCAGGCCCAGCACCAGCCCGATCACGAAGTACAGCGGGGCGGTGTGCCAATGCGAGTCCGCCCACACCCCGGCGAACACCGGCACCGCCACACAGACGGCGGCAGAGAGGCCCATGCCCAAGAACGCGACCGCTCCGGGAAGCGGTTTGGGGTCGCCCTCCGGCGCCGACGCCGGATGCTCGAGCGGTTCTGGATCCATCACGCACCGGGGCGCGCACAAGGACGTCTACTGGACAACACACGCGTTTTCCTCTCCTTTACGCGGTGCGTGGCGAGCCAGAGTCCAACGTCTGACTAACCGCGAACGCGGAGTCTGGCGAGGCGAGGTGGACGAAAAACACGGGCATCATCATCGCACCTTGGCCCCGATCCCGTCCAAACGTTCCCTAGGTCAGTTTGACTACCTCGCCGGGTTCGGGAGTACTTGGTCCCGAGGACGCCACCAGTCGGTCGCCCGGCGGATTTGCTTCGCCGTCGGCCCCCTTGCGCAGTCCCGGATGAAACAAGGTGTAGAGGCCGGCACCGAGCGCCGCCACACCGAGCGGAATTATGGCGTTGACCTGGTGTTCGAAGAGCGGCAGCAGCAAGAACCCCGACAAGATGGCCGTCCAGATCCACAGAATCAGCACCGTGCGGCGGGGGCCGTGGCCGAGACGGAGGAGGCGGTGGTGGATGTGCTCTTTGTCGGGCGTGTGGAAACTTGTCCCCCGTGCCGTGCGGCGGACGAACGCGAAGGCCATGTCCACCAAGGGAACTCCCAGGATGAAGAAGGGGATGAACAGGGGGGCGAAGAAGAAGAAGGTGACCCCGCTGGTCGGGACCGTGGTCGGGACCCGACCCCCGATGACCATGGTCGACGCCGCCATCAACACGCCGAGCAGGAGGGCGCCGGCGTCGCCCATGAAGATCCGGGCCGGATTGAAATTGAAGGGCAAGAAGCCGAGGCAGATGCCACAGGCGATCACCGCGACCAAGGGCCCGAGGTTGTCCATTGGCAAGAGGCCGAGCCCCATGAGGCGAATGCCATAGAGGGCGAGGGCCCCGCTCCCGATCGCCACGACGCCCGCTGCCAGTCCGTCGAGTCCGTCGATGAAGTTGATGGCGTTGGTCAGCGCGATGACCCACACCGCGGTGATGAGGGGGATGATGCCCGGCGTGAGCACCACGAAGCCCGCCAGAGGCAACTTGAACTCGTACATGGTGACACCCATGAAATACAAGATGCTGGCGGCGAGCACCTGCCCGGCCATCTTGGCCGGAGCCGACATGTCACGGACGTCGTCGATGAGCCCGACCGCGAAGATCGCCCCGGCCGCCAAGACGACCCCGAGCGCTTCGGGCGAGTCGGTGAAGATCGGCCTGAGCGACGGCACGGCGGCGGCGGCCAGCATGGCGATCAAGAACCCGACGAACATGGCGGCGCCCCCGCCATAGGGGATGGGGCGAGAATGCATCTTGCGCGGATCGGGCATGGCGACGTAGCGCACACGTTCTGAGATCCGCCGGGCCGGAGTGGTCAGGGCAGCCGTGGCGCCGATGGCCACGCACAGCACCAGCACGTACCACCCGAAATTGGGCACTGTCCGCTAACGCACCAGACCAGGATATGGCGCAAACGCACCGCACAGTCTCGGCCACCTCGGCCCGGATGGCGGCGAGGGCGGCATCATCGCTTCGCTGGCGCAAGGTCCGTCCAATCAGGCCGGCGATCTGGCGCATCTGCTCGGTCCCCATCCCCGCCGTGGTCTCGGCCGCGGTGCCGAGGCGCAGGCCCGACGTGACGAACGGCGAGCGGGGATCGTTCGGAATGGTGTTGCGGTTGCAGGTGATGCCCGCCCGGTCGAGGGCCTCTTGGGCCTCCTTTCCGGTCAGGTCCGCATCGAAAGGACGAAGGTCCAAAAGGACCAGATGGTTGTCGGTGCCCCCCGAGACCAGGCGGAAGCCCTCTTGGCTGAGCGAGCTGGCCAGTGCGGCCGCATTGGCGACCACCGCTGCCGCGTAGGTGGCGAAATCGGGTCGCGCCGCTTCGGCGAAGGCCACGGCCTTGGCGGCGATGACGTGTTCGAGCGGGCCGCCCTGGAGCCCGGGGAATACCGCGCTGTCGATCTTCTTGGCCAGGTCGGCGCCGCACAAAATGGCGCCACCGCGCGGGCCGCGCAGGGTCTTGTGGGTCGTAAAGGTGACCACGTCGGCGATACCCACCGGGCTCGGATGCGCCCCGCCCGCAATCAACCCGGCCGGGTGGGCTGCGTCGAACATGAAGAGGGCGCCCACCGAGTCGGCGATCTCGCGGAACGGCGCGGGATCGATTGTGCGGGCGTAGGCAGTCGAGCCGGCCACGATGAGCGCGGGCTGCTCGGATTTCGCCAGGTCGGCCACCTGGTCGAAGTCGATGATCTCGCCCGGACGCTCGGCGTCGTCAGTGGCCGGGGTGACCCCATAGGCCACGAATCGCCAGATCTTCGACGTGATCGATGCCGGCGATCCGTGGGTGAGGTGTCCACCGTGATCGAGCCGCATGGCCAGGATCGTCGCCCCGGGCGCCAAGAGCGCCTGGTACACCGCCAGGTTGGCGTTCGCCCCGGCGTGGGGCTGGACGTTGGCGTGTTCGGCCCCGAAGAGCGCCGTCGCCCGATCACGGGCCAGGTCCTCGACTTCGTCGATCACCTGATTGCCGCCGTAGTAGCGCTTGCCCGGGTAGCCCTCCGAGTATTTGTTGGTGAGCACCGATCCCGATGCGGCGAGCACGGCCGGTGACGTGAAATTCTCAGAGGCGATCAGCTGCAGGGTGCTTTGCTGACGATGCTCTTCTTGGTGGATCAGCCCGGCAACTTCGGGGTCGGCGGCCAGGGCTTCGTCCAGCGCGTTCATGTGGTCCCTTCGTGGTCGTGGTGGTCATGGTCGAGTTCGGCCAGCTTGGCGATACGCCCCTCGTGGCGGCCACCGAGCTCGGGGGCACCCAAGAAGGCGTGCAACGCGTCAACGGCGACCGCGTGTCCGACCACACGGCTGCCCAGGCACACGACATTGGCATGGTTGTGCTCGCGGGCCAAGGTGGCAGTGGTCGAGTCGTGCACGACGGCCGCCCGAACTCCCGAGATCTTGTTGGCGGCCATTGCGATACCGATGCCGGTTCCGCAGGTGCAGACCCCCAGATCAGCTTCGCCGGCAACCACCGCTCGCCCGACGGCCGCTCCGTAGTCGGGATAGTCCACCGAGGCCTCCGCGTTGGTCGTGCCCAGGTCAGACACTTCGTGGCCCTGCTGGGTCAGCTCGCCTTTGAGGACCTCTTTGAGCGCGAACCCGGCATGGTCCGATCCAAGGGCGACCCGCATGGAGGTCAAGTCTACCGACGCCTTGGTGAGCAATTACGGCTCGAGCCGGTACGCTCCTGCGCAAATGGCCCTTGACCCCCGTACTCCGGTGGTTGTCGGCGTCGGCCAGGTGGTGAGTCGGCCCGATCCCGACACCGATCCGGCCGAGCGACCCGAACCGCTCGAGTTGATGGTGCGCGCCCTTCGGGCGGCGGCCGAGGACTGCGACGCCGTGGCCGCCGGCGCGCCGGCGCCAGCGGGTCAGGCCCTCCTTGACGCGGCCCAAAGCGTCCGGGTGGTCGTTCCCCTCGGGTGGCGCACCATCAATCCTGCGCTCTTGGTGGCCGAGCGGCTCGGTCTGGGTGCACACCTTCCCGCAGAGCTGATGTTGTCGGCCATTGGCGGCAACACGCCCCAGTCGTTCATGCATGACGCCTGTTGCGCCATTGCACGCGGCGACCTCGACGTGGTCTTGGTCACCGGCGCCGAAGCCATGTACACACGTGCCTACTCGCGGCGCAATCCCGCCAAAGCGCCGTTGAACTGGATCACCCAGCCGAGAGAAGACACCCCGGCCCCCGTCGGTTTCGGTGCCGACCGGCCCGGGGCCACCGACCTCGAACTCTCCCGCGGGGTCGCGCTCCCGATCCATGCGTACCCGCTCTTGGAGAACGCGTTGCGGGGCGCGAACGGTTGGACGATGGCCGAGCACGCGGCGCGGATCGGCGGGCTGTGGTCCCGCTTCTCCAAGGTGGCGGCCGCCAACCCCAACGCTTGGATCCGCCAGGCGCGCTCGCCCGAAGAGATCATCACCCCGAGCCCGGACAACCGCATGATCTCGTTCCCCTATCCGAAGCTGGCGACGGCCAATATGACCGGTCGACCAGGGTGCGGGCTACATCGTGTGCTCGGTCCAAGCGGCGCGGTCTGCGGGCGTGCCATCGGATCGATGGGTGCTTCCCCAGTCCGGCGCCGATGCCAATGACCACTGGTTCATCTCACACCGACCCGAGCTGCACAGATCCCCCGCCATCGCCTTGGCCGGACAGGCGGCGCTCGACCTGGCCGGGATCGGCATCGACGACATTGCGTCGGTCGACCTGTACTCCTGCTTCCCCGCCGTCGTCCAGATGGCCGCCTACGAACTCGGGTTGGCCACCGACGATCCGGGCCGACCCCTCACCCTCACCGGCGGCCTGACCTTCGGCGGCGGGCCCGGAAACAACTACACCTCGCACGGCATCGCCCAAGGCGTCGGGGCGGTGCGGGCTCACCGGACTCCTACGCGTTGGTGACCGGCCTCGGCTGGTATGCGACAAAGCACTCGATCGGCATCTACGGCACCCGGCCGCCCGAGC
Organism: uncultured Acidimicrobiaceae bacterium; assembly: GCA_963800725.1. Classification (GTDB taxonomy): domain Bacteria; phylum Actinomycetota; class Acidimicrobiia; order Acidimicrobiales; family RAAP-2; genus Bog-473. Next base: position 94,936 of record CAWDCE010000017.1, read on the forward strand.
ACCGCCCGCAGGGCTTCGCGTGGCGCAACGTCCAGCCCGAGGTCGACGCGTTGCCCCAGATGCGCGTCGATTCCATGCCATTGGTCCGGTCCGGGTCGAGACCTACACGGTCACCTTCGACCGCGAGGGTGAGCCCGAGCGGGGCATCGTCGCCTGCCTCACCGGCGAGGGCTGCCGGACCTGGGGCAACATTGACGATCTCGACACCTTGCGCGAGCTCTGCATCCACGATGGCATCGGGCGGTCCGGCACGCTCAAAGAAGGCGGCCTGGTCACCCTCGATTGACGCGCTGCGCCCGATCAGGCGCGGTGCCACATCAAGATCGCGACAGCCACTTTCGCCGCGACGCCATGAGGAGGGTCGCCTCGATGAAGCTCTCGGGCAGGACGCCTTCTTCGAAGACCTGCGGCGGCGTCACCCGGCAGTCCAAGATGCTCGGACCCGGCCCGCTCAGCACACCACCGTCGACGATCAGATCGACCTCCTCGCGGAGAAACCGATCGCACGGCATCGGGGTCGGCCAAGTAACCGCCGGCGGCGTCGTGCGCCTCGGCCATCACCAAGGGCCCGCTGGACACACAGAGCGTTCGCAGCGGCCGACTTTTCGGCATGGTGATCCGCACCGATGCGTCGTCATCGCCGACGATCACGATCAGTGGCCCGGGCCAAAACCGCACGGCGAGGCGGCGAATCGCCGGCGTCCACTCGGCGCTCAGCGCTTCGGCCTGATTGAGCCGACCGACGGCGAAGTAAGGCACGACGTCGGGCCGGTGGGCGTCGGTGAGCGCCAAGAGCGCCGGCACCCCGGCTCCCCCGGGGCGGGCGGCCAACTGATAGCCACCGACGCCAGGCAGCGCGATCACCCGACCCTGCTCGAGGGCGGATCGCACTTCGGGGCTTTTCGCCCGAAGCGCGTCGGACTCGTTCAATTCACCCGGGCCACGAGCGCCCGTGGATTCCCCGACAGATCGGGCATGACCTCGACGTTGACATAGCCGATGCTCTCGGCCAGGCGAACCGCGGCCGCCATCTGGTGGGGGGCCAGTTCGATCACGACGGATCCCGGACGGGCCAGCCACGTCCAACACTGCCGCAGCAGGGTCTCGGCATCACCGAGCCCGGGCGTGCCGTCGGTTGCCGCGCCCGAGACCAGTGCACCGGCCGGTTCTTGGCGAACCTCGGCGGGCAGGTCGTCCCACTCGCTCAACGCCACATACGGCGGGTTCGATATCACCAGGTCGACGCTGCCCTTGAGTTCGGGAGGAAGGGCGGCGAACCACGATCCTTCCGCGATGGTTACCGACAGCAGCGGCTCGCCGTTGCGGTCTCGAAGTCGTTCGAGGTTCTCGCTCGTTACGGCCAAAGCTCGAAAGCTCACGTCGGTGGCCCAGATGCTCAGGTCGGGCCATGTCGTCGCGAGTTCGCTGGCCAGCGAGAGGGCAATGGCCCCGGACCCGGTCCCGGCGTCCACCACGACCCGGGCGGTGTCGCCCAATTGCCCCAGCTCGCCCAATGCGACCTCGACGACCTGCTCGGTCTCCGGCCGGGGAATCAGGACCCGGGGATCGACCACCAGATCGAGCGAACGAAAAGCCCAGTGCCCGAGGATGTACTGCAACGGCTCGCCACCGGCCCGGCGCCGCGCCATGGCTTGAGCCTGCTCGCGCTGGTCGGGGGTCACGGGGGCGTCGAGCGCCCCAGCCGAGGTGCCGAGCACCTCTTCGACGATGAACCGGGCCTCGTGTTGGGCTCCGATCCGCTTGGCGATCTCCGCCACCAGCTCAGCGCGTGTCATAGGACCTGGCCATCTTCGCCCGCCAGTTGCCGGGCCCGCTTGTCGGCCATCAGCGCGTCGGTCAATTCGGTCAGGTCGCCCGCCAGCACCTGGTCAAGCTTGTAGAGCGTCAGGTTGATCCGGTGATCGGTGACCCGGTTCTCCTTGTAGTTATAGGTGCGGATCTTGTCGGTGCGACCACCCGCGCCCACTTGGCCCCGGCGTTGCTCGGACATGGCGGCGGTCTGGCGATCCTGTTCGGCCTTGAGGAGGCGGGCCCGCAATACGACCATGGCCTTGGCCCGGTTCTGGATCTGGCTCTTCTCGTCTTGCATGGCGACGACGGTCCCGGTCGGCAGGTGGGTGATGCGCACCGCCGAATCGGTGGTGTTGACCGATTGGCCACCGGGGCCGGTCGATCGGTAGACGTCGATCTTGAGGTCACCGGGATCGATGGCGATCTCGACCTCGGCTGCTTCGGGCAGGACGGTGACCGTGGCGGTCGAGGTGTGGACCCGGCCCTTGGCCTCGGTGACCGGAACACGCTGAACCCGGTGTGTCCCCGCCTCATGTTCGAGTCGGCTGTAGGCATCCTTGCCCTTGATCAAGAAGACGGCCTCGTTGATGCCGTCTCGGTCGGACGCGTCCTCAGAGAGGATTTCGACCTTCCATTTCTCGAGCGCGGCGAAGCGTTGATACATGTCATAGAGCACCCGGGCGAAAAGGTTCGCCTCGTCCCCGCCGACCGCGCCACGGATCTCCATGATCACGTTGCGACCGTCGTTGGGATCTTTGGGCAACAAGAGGGTCTGGATCTGCTCTTCGAGTTCCGCCACCGACACCTCGGCCCGGTCCACTTCCTCGCGCATCACTTCGCGATCATCGCCCGAAGCATCCGTCAACATCTCGCGCGCCACAATCACGTCGGCGCGCGAACTCTCGAGTTCGTGCCAGGCCCGGACGATCTCTCCGAGTTCCTTGTGACGCCGCGAGAGGTCGCGGACGCGGTCCGAATCGGCCAGAACGACGGGATCGGCCAATTCGGTCTCAACCGTGTCGAATTCCGCTTCGAGCGCGGCCATACGGTCATCGAACATGGCTACAGGCTAGAGAACGTCTCGGGAATCGGGCCGCATGCCCGACTGCATCGAGGTCTGGATTAATCCTGGGCCGCGGGGGCAGGGGCCGCCTTGGCCTTGCCCTTGCGTTCGCCGTAGCGGCGTTGGAAGCGCTCCACCCGACCACCCGAGTCGACCAGCTTCTGCTTGCCGGTGAAGAACGGGTGGCATTCGTTGCAGAGCTCGACGTGGAGATCGGCCTTGGTGGAGTGGGTCACGTAGGTATTGCCGCACGAGCAGCGCACGGTGGCCTCTACGTAGTCGGGGTGGATGTCAGCCTTCATGATCTCTCCTGCGTCGTTCGGTCGGTTCAGTCTAGGGGCTGGGAGGCGAATGCCGTCCGGCGGTACCTCAGGTGGCGGGCCCCTTGGCGATTTCGGCCAGGAACTCGTCGTTGGAGCTGGTGGTGCGGATCTTGTCCATCAACAACTCGAGCCCGGCGGCCTCTTTGCCGTCGTTGGCCAGGGCGTTGAGGACCCGCCGCAGCTTCCAGACCTGGGCCAGTTGACCCCGCTCGAACAGCAATTCCTCGTGGCGGGTCGAGCTGGCGTTGACGTCGATGGCCGGGTAGAGCCGGCGCTCGGAGAGGCGGCGGTCGAGCCGAAGCTCCATGTTGCCGGTGCCCTTGAATTCCTCGAAGATGACCTCATCCATCTTCGATCCGGTTTCGACCAGGGCCGAGGCCAAGATGGTCAGCGAGCCACCCTCCTCGATGTTGCGGGCCGCGCCGAAGAACTTCTTGGGCGGGTACAACGCACCCGAGTCGACACCGCCGGACATGATCCGCCCGGTCGCCGGGGCCGCCAAGTTGTAGGCCCGGGCCAGGCGGGTGATGCCATCGAGAATGATCACGACGTCGCGTCCCACCTCGACCAGGCGCTTGGCCCGCTCGAGCGTGAGCTCGGCGACCTGGGTGTGCTCATCCGCCGGGCGATCGAAGGTCGAGGCCACTACTTCGCCTCGCACCGAACGCCGCATGTCGGTGACCTCTTCGGGCCGTTCGTCGACCAAGAGGACCATCAGGTGCACGTCGGGATTGTTGGCCTCGATGGAGTGGGCGATCTGCTTCATCACCGTGGTCTTCCCGGCCTTGGGCGGCGAAACGATCAGCCCGCGCTGCCCTTTTCCGATCGGCGAGAGGAGGTCCACGATGCGGGCGGTGAGATTGTCCTTGTCGCCGTGGTCCTGCATCTCGAGGTGCAGCCGTGAATCGGGAAACAACGGCGTCAGGTCCTCGAAGCGGGGCCGGTTGCGGGCCACTTCTGGATCGAGACCCGAGACCGTGTCGATGCGCAAGAGTGCCGGGTACTTCTCATTGTTCGATGCCGGACGGCAGGCCCCTTCGATGTAATCGCCCTTGCGCAGGGCGAACCGGCGAGCCTGGCTGATCGAGATGTACACGTCCTTGGACGATGGGAGGTAGCCGTCGCAGCGCAAGAAGCCGTATCCCTCGTCGCGTAGGTCGAGCATGCCCTTGACTTCGACGAGCTCACCCGAATACGGCTGCTCCTGGCCGCCGCCGCCCTGGAGCTCCCCGCCCGGTCCCCGCTCGCGTCCGCGACGTCGTCGGCTGCGCCGATTCCCGACATCGCCGTCCGCGCCTCCTGAGTTCTGGTTGTTCTGATTGTTGCGGTTGTTCTGGTTGTTGCGGTTGCCCTGGCCCCCACCGGATCGGTTGCGGTTCTGCCCCTGACCCGAGGGTTGCCCCTGTGCGTTGTGGTTCGACGACGCGGTGTCGGCGCCGTCGGCCAGTTCAGGCGGTTCGACGAAGACGGCCGGTGCGTTGTCCGGCGCGGCATCGGCCGGGGCGGTCTCGCTCCCGGTGGGCGACTCGGCAATGGTCTCGGCGTCACTCGCCGCCGCAGTTTCGGCCGCAGCCGGCGTGTCGGTCGTTGTGGTGGAGGCACTGGCCCGGGAGCGTCGTGCCGGCTTGGTGGCACCGCTATCTCCGTTGCCGTTCTCACTGGCGCTCTCGCCGTTGGTCGTCACGCCGGTGGCGTCGAGAATCTGAGAAATGATGTCGGCCTTCTTGGTCCGGGTCGTTGTCTTTAGCGACATGGCCTGGGCGATGGCGTTGAGCTCATCGCGCTCTTTGCCTTCAAGTACCGATCGTTCGAGCTGCTGCTCCGCAGTCATCGGGCTCCTCTTCCGTAGAGGGTTGACGCCGGCTCGGGAAATCCGCGCATGGCGAGGGTAAATAGGGAGGAGAAAAGAATCGTCTTGGAAACTCTTCCCCGATCACCGCTGCGAGAAGCACTCCGGGACCACTTGGTACCCGCGGAGAGCGCTCCGAAGCGCAGTGGGGATAGTCATTACTTTAGCGGGAGCGGACCCCCAATGCCAACACCCCCTGCCCAGACCCAGTTCAAAGCTGGTGGCGATGAGGGGTTTTAGAGCGACAGTTCCGCCAGGATCGTCTCGAGATTCAGATCCACCACCGTCGGCACGGAGATCTGGCTGATGGCGAGGTCTGGGTCCTTGAGGCCATGCCCGGTCAGCACACAGACCACCTTGGCGCCTTCGGGCACACCGGTCTTGATGAGGCCCGCCACCGACGCCGCGGATGCGGCTTCACAAAAGACCGACTCTTGCTGGGCCAAGAACGTGTACGCGGCCAGGATCTCCTCGTCGCTCACCGCGGTGATGGAACCGCCCGACTCGCTCGCCGCAGCCGTCGCCGAATACCAACTGGCGGGATTGCCAATGCGGATGGCCGTGGCGATCGTGTCGGGTTCTTCGACGACGTGACCCAACACGATCGGCGCGGCTCCAGCGGCCTGGAAGCCGAGCATGCGCGGCAGCTTGGTGGAACGCCCGGCCTCTTTGTATTGAAGGTGGCCGCGCCAATACGCGGTGATGTTCCCTGCGTTCCCGACGGGAATGCAATGGATGTCGGGAGCGTCACCGAGCGTGTCGACGATCTCGAATGCTCCGGTCTTCTGCCCTTCGATGCGATGGGGATTGACCGAGTTCACCACCGTGATGGGCGCATGTTCGGGCAAATCGCGCACGATGGTGAGCGCCTGGTCGAAGTTGCCCCGCACCTGGAGAACCCGGGCTCCATGCACCAGCGCCTGAGCCAATTTCCCGAGCGCGATATGGCCCTCTGGTATCAAGACCACGCAGGTCAGCCCGGCCCGGGCGGCATACGCAGCCGCCGATGCCGACGTATTGCCGGTCGAGGCGCACACGACGGCCTTGGCCCCCTCTTCGACCGCCTTGGAGATCGCCATCGTCATGCCGCGGTCCTTGAACGAACCGGTCGGGTTGGCGCCTTCGACCTTCAGCCACACCTCTGCGCCCATCGCGCGGAGAGGCGCGGGGCTGGGACCAGCGGAGTGGCGCCCTCGAGCAGGGTCACCACCGGAGCGTCGTCGCGCAAATCCAAGAACGAGCGGTACTCCTCCATGATGCCGCGCCATTGCGGTGGCACCCTCAGCCCTCGTCTTCTTGCTCGCCCATGACGCGCAGCACGCCACTGACCCGATCGACCGCGTTGAGGACGCGCAACTCGTCGATGGTGGCCAACAGGTCCCCCTCGCGCGCCACATGGGTCAAGAAGATGAGGCGGGCCTCATCGCCCAGTCCCACCTGCTCCATGGCGCGTATCGACACATCGTGATTGCCAAACACACTGGCCACGGCGGCCAGCACCCCGGTCGGTCCGCCACATCCATACTGAGATAGAAGGCCGAACGAAGATCGGCCTGGGGCCGCACCGCCACACCGGAGCGTTTGGGCGCCGGTGCCGGCGCCCCGCTGCGCAGGTTACGTGCCGCATCGATCAGATCGCCCAGGACCGCACTCGCGGTCGGCCGCCGCCCGCTCCTCGCCCATAAAGCATCAATTCCCCGCTGACCGCCCCCTCGACGAATACCGCGTTGAACTCGCCGCGCACCGATGCCAACGGGTGGGCCCGCGGCAGCATCGCCGGATGCACCCGGACGGAGATTTCCGGTCCGCCGTCGACCAATTCGGCCACCGCCAAGAGCTTGACGGAATAGCCGAGACGATTGGCGTAGGAGACATCGGCGGCGCTGATGGCGCTGATGCCCTCGCGATGGACGTCCGCGTCGACCACGTCACTCCCGAAGGCCAACGCGGCGAGGATGGCCGCTTTGGCCGCGGCGTCGTGACCCTCCACGTCGGCGGCGGGATCGCGCTCGGCCAGACCCAACTCTTGGGCCTCGGCCAGCGCGTCGGCGTAGTTACTGCCGTCGTCTTCCATACGGGTCAAGATGAAATTCGTGGTCCCGTTGACGATGCCCATCACCCGCACGATCTGCTCACCGGCGAGGGACTGGCGCAACGGGCGGATGACCGGGATGGCACCACCGACCGCAGCCTCATAGAGGAGGTCGACGTTATGGTCGGCCGCCACCTCGGCCAATTCGGCACCGGCCGCGGCCAGAAGCGCTTTGTTACCCGAGACGACCGGCTTGCCTGCGCCGAGCGCCGCGGCGATCAGTTCCTTGGCGGGGTGGATGCCCCCGATCAGCTCGATCACGACGTCGACGTCGGGGCGGCCCACCAACGCGGCGGCGTCATCGGTCAAGAGTTCGGTCGGAACCACCGCTGGACGGGGACGAGTGAGGTCGGAGACCGCGATGGCGACGAGCTCGAGGGTAAGACCCGATCGCTTCGCGATGTCATCGCCATGGGTCAACAACAGCTCGGCCAAGGCACCGCCGACGTTGCCGCAGCCCAACAGGGCGACGCGCACCGTCGACGAACCTGGGGGCGCCTGGGCGCCGTTGGCGGTCATGCGCACACGGTACAGGGCGTCCGAGCGGGCCGGGGGAGGGCGCCTCACGAATCGAGCCGGGTCAGGTCGTCGACGGTCTCGCGCCGCACCACCACCCGCGCACTCCCGTCGGCCACGAACACGACGGCGGGTCGGGGCACCTTGTTGTAATTCGACGCCATGGCGTAGCCGTACGCCCCGGTGACCGGGGTCGCAATGATGTCACCGACCCGCAGATCGTCGGGGACATAGCCGTCGGGGACGACCAGATCGCCGCTCTCGCAGTGCTTGCCGACGAGGCGGATCGGTCGCGGGCGACGGCGCACCCACCGCCCGCGGCAAGAACGCCTCATACCCGCTGCCGTAGAGGACGGGCCGTGGGTTGTCGCTCATTCCGCCGTCGACACTCACATACGTGCGGATTCCCGGCAGCGTCTTGATGGTGCCGACGCTATAAAGCGTGATGCCGGCCGTCGCCACGATGCTCCGTCCGGGCTCCGCGCTGATGCGGGTGGCGGGGTCGACACCAACCCGCGTGCATGCGGCTCGCGTCGCATTCGCCCATTCATCGAGGGTGGGAGCCGACTCGCCGTTGATGTAGGGACCCCGAGGCCACCGCCCACCACCAGTTCGGGGAGGTCGAGTGGGGCAAAGAACGCGCCCAGCACCTCAGCCGCCTGTTCGAACGACGAGGCGTCGAAGACCTGGCTCCCGATGTCCGCGTGCACGCCGACCAGTTCGACCGACGCCATGAGCTCGAGGGCGGCGACCGCCTCGGCGGCCGCCCCCGATGCCACCGAAAAGCCGAACTTCGAGTCCTCTTGTCCGGTGCGCACGAACTCGTGGGTGTGTGCCTCGACGCCGGGGGTGACCCGAACCAGGACCTTGGGCCGATCCACCGGCGCCGCGACTCGATCGAGCAACCGGCCAAGCCGGGAGATCTCGTCGAACGAGTCGACCACGATGCGGCCCACGCCACACTCGATGGCCATTGCCAATTCTTCTTCGGATTTGTTGTTCCCGTGCAAGACAAGGCGTTCGGGCGGCACGCCGGCACTGAGCGCCACGTGGAGTTCACCCCCCGATGCCACATCGAGGTGCATCCCCTCTTCGTGGGCGAGCCTTGCCATTGCCCGGCACAAAAACGCCTTGGTCGCATAGGCCACACCGTCCCCCGGCGCGCACCGCCTCTCGACAGGCGCGGCGAAGGTGGTATTCGTCATAGACGAAGAGCGGAGTACCAAATTCGCCCGCCAGGTCCACCAGGTCGATCTCGCCGACACGCAGATGGCCGTTGTCGTCAACGGTCGAGGTCGCGGGAAGGAGGTCGCGCGACACCGGGTCGGTGGGCTGCGCAAGGTCTTGAGGCATGGGATGCCACGATACGGCAGCCCACGGTGCCTCCGGGACCGCACCATCACCCCGCCGACTACGATCGTCCCCCTGCTCTTGCCCCCGTAGCTCAGCGGATAGAGCACCGGCCTCCGGAGCCGGTGGCGCAGGTTCGAGTCCTGCCGGGGGCGCCAAATTTGGAATCCGTCGGGCGGGACCACGACGGGGCCGCAATCGGGTTGAATCACCCGAGCGAGGCAGAACCGCCACCTCGACGCGGCGAACCTCCTCTCGGTGGCCACCCGAGGCGGGTCGGCGTGCTTGGTCTGGATTCCGAACCGCTTGCCTTCGAGCGGACCTTCGGACCTTGCACGGTGGTCACGACAGCTGCGACGGACGGTACGTGATGAGGACGTTGCCTGAGTCGAACCGCCGCACATGCAGCAGGGTGAGCGAGAGGCGATCGTGCAAATCCTCGAATAGGGACCGCCCCTGGCCGAGCACGATCGGGAAGATCATGATCCGGAGCTCGTCGAGGACACCGGCCTTCGCCAAGCCGGCGGTGAGGTGCGCACTTCCGATCACCAGCAGTTCCTTGCCCGTAGCGGCTTTCAGCTCTCTCACGTGTTCGATCGCCCCACCTTGCACGACGGTGGTCCCTGACCAGCCCGCCCCTCGGAGCGTTCTGGAGAAGACGAGCTTCTCCTTGGCGTTCATCCGCGTGGTCATTTCGGGGTCATTGACCATGGCCTGCTCTGTCGGCCAGTAAGCGGCCATGTGCTCATAGGTGGCACGCCCGAAGGCGATTGCGTCTGCCTCATCGAGTTGCCGGGCGGCAAAGTCGTGGAACTCGGCGTCAACGTTCGGCCAATCGAGTTCACCGCTTGGACCTTCGTAAAAGCCGTCGAGGCTGATGAAGATGAACGATGCCACTGTCCCCATTCGATTGTCCTCCCCGGTGGGTCAACTGCCACTCGATACCTGCCCGAGCCACGGTCTTTGCGATCGTAGAGCCCGGAGTGACATCTCATTGAAGCCATTGGTCATGCGGACTCGCCTCGATCGCTCGAGATCAACGAGTCTCAGGAGGCAGTTATCGTCGCCGCCAGCGCCATCCGATGGTCCTTTGCCCACGGCGGACCGAGCGTCTGGCGTGGACCGTGGAGCACTTCGTGCGCCCGATCACCCAAAATGCGCCCTGCTTCGGCTTCCACGTGCTTGGCGTTGTACATGCTGACGTGCGAGCCGCGTTCTTGGGCGAGCCGGGCCAACACCTTGGAATACATCACCGAGTCGGCCCGGCTCTCGTACGGCGGTCGGCGTTGGGTGGCGATGTCTTGTGGGAAGTTCGCTGGCCACGCTCGAAGGGCCATCAACGTGATCGGCTCATGCGCAGCACTCTCAAGTTCGTTCAGTGCCACCGACGCCATCCGCACGATCGACGCCCGAACGTCCATGACCAACGCTGCGAGCGCGTCATCATCGAGAGGGACACCGGATCCATGGAGCGCGTGGGTCCCGCCCTCGTGATGGATAGGTGCAGCCACCAGACCAGGCTCGATCAACTCGATCCGCCGACGGTCGACCACCTCATTGAATGACGATGCCATCACTGCGACCGCCCAGCCGAAATGATGTGCGATACCGACTCGCATTCCACAGATCTTGCCACTCCGTCGCACCATCGAGATTGCCAACTTCGATGGAGTAGGGGCTGGTTTCCGAAGAGAAGATGCCCGTCCAACACGTCGTGCTTGCCCCGGGCGAGGCACCAGAACTCGACTCGTGGCGGGATTGTGGTACTCAGGTCGCCAACAAGAACCAAGGCGAGCTCCGGTTCGACTAAATGGTTCTCGATACCGCGCCAGCAAGTGCCCGGAGGTGGACGGAGGGGCTCGGGTAGTTACGATCACCTCGTGTGGGCGCGCAATGAGTGAGGTGTTGAGGAACGCCGTTCTCGACGGTGGTCCTTTGGACGGGAGAACCCATCACGTCGAACCCGACACCACCGAACTTCTCGTCGTGATGCATGACGGCGCCAGGCACCGCTACCTCGCCACCCGCAAGGTCCAGGCCTTGCCCGATGGGCGTGTGGTGCCCGTCTATGCCTATGACGGGCGGGACTACCCGCTACGTTCATCGGGAACTTGAGTCACCATCGGACCTTCCCCGTCCATTGTTCGAGGCCTTGACGACAAGCGGTGCGAGTCACTCAACGCGTGAGGGCCTGCACCGTTGAGGCGACGCGTTGGCGAACCCGAGGCCGGTCCTTCCTGCGCCGAGAAGCCACTGACCTGAACCCAAAGGGCCTTGAATCAGCTGGGAGTGGGAACGGCCAGCTCCATGTGCCGCGAGGAACCACTGAGAGGCCAAAGACCCCACCGCATCGAGGGCTCCTGGTTCCTCAAAGAGGTGGGTGGCTCCGGGAACCACGGACAACCGGTTTGGGCAGCGGAGCTGCTGTTGCACGTGATGATTGAGCTCGAGCACCACCTCATCGTCCCCTCCCACAATGAGCAGTGTGGGTGCGCGCACCTCTGGCAACATCGGTCCGGCAAGGTCTGGACGCCCACCCCGTGAGACCACCGCGGCGATATCGCTCCCCGGTTCGCGGCTGCCCACAGTGCGGCGGCGGCTCCGGTGCTGGCCCCGAAATAACCGACCGCCAACGAGGACAACTCCGATTGAGCCCGCACCCACCTCGTCACGTCCCCCAATCGCTCAGCGAGGAGTCTGATGTCGAAGACGACTGACCGATCCACCTCTTCTTCGGTCGTGAGCAGGTCGAAGAGGAGCGTCGCAAATCCCGACTCGTTGAGCGATGCGGCAACACGCTGATTCCGCGAGCTCTGTCGGCTGCTCCCGCTCCCGTGGGCGAAAATGACGATGCCCTTTTCTGATTTGGGCACCGTCAAGTGTCCGGCGAGGCGAACCGCACCCGCAACCACTTCAATCTCCTCATCGTGGGCCTCGGGATCTTCCTGCGTCAGCGCCGCGGAGGTTGTGCGACTCGCGGCGCGCTTGAGGAGATTCATCACCTCCTCATCCGATGTCTGCGAAAAGTCTCGGTACCACTCGCCTACCCCATAGAACCATTCGGGCGACTCGAGCGCGACCACCTCGTCGCAGACCCGAGCTAGATCTGCAATTGCCGAAGTTGGCGCGACAGGTACCGCCATGATGACCCGGGTCGCGCCCTGAGCCCGAGCGACGGAACACGCCGCCATCGCGGTTGAGCCCGTGGCGACGCCATCGTCGACGACCAACGCCGTACGACCCCGCAGGTCCGCGCGCTGACGATCGCCGCGGTAGCGCCTGGCTCGGCGCTCAAGTTCCACCTTCTCCTTCTGCTCGACTTGTGCAAAGGCCTGCGCATCGATGCGGGCTGAGCGCACCACCTCGTCGTTTTCGATACGAACGCCCCCTTCGCCGATCGCCCCCATGGCAAGCTCGGGATGAAAAGGGACACCCAGCTTGCGCACGATGATGACGTCGAGCGCGAGTCCGAGCACCTGGGCGACTTCGAAGGCGACCGGAACACCACCGCGTGGGAGTCCGAGCACGACGGCATCATCGAGGTTCAAACCGCGTTGGACCAGGAGCGCTGCCAGTCGCCTCCCTGCTTCTGCTCGGTCGTGGAACGGCATCACCACCTCCGCGGTGTCGCATGCAGTGTCCACCCAAACGGCCATCTCGGCTAGGGGACAAGGTCCTTGTTGGCAGGCCCGCAGGTCAGCGCCGCTTCGGAGGGGCCGCAGTGACCAAATTCGAGGAAGACAATACTCTTGGGCCTGACAAAGGGGACCTTGTTCTCTGTTGCCCGCTGCGGGTACTGCTCAAACTGTCGTTGTGGTCGACACACTGAGTTCGGCAGCTCTCGGGAAGCACCTCCACACGATTTCGGGGTCACGTGACGACTTTGATGGGCTCATCGAGTCCGTCGCCAAGAAGCGATTCGTCCTTATTGGCGAGGCGTCGCACGGGACTCACGAGTTCTATCGAGAACACGCTCGCATCACCCGACACCTCATCGACCATTGCGGATTTACCGCAGTTGCTGTCGAAGCCGACTGGCCGGACGCGTACCGGGTGAACCGCTACGTCCTCGGACTCTCTGTGGACCCTGACGCCGATGCGGCACTCTCTGACTTCCGTCGCTTTCCGGCATGGATGTGGCGCAACACTGATGTGCAATCGTTTGTGCAGTGGTTGCGGGCGCGCAACGACGCCCAGTCCGCTCCGGCCCGCAAAGCGCGCTTCTATGGCTTGGATCTCTACAGCCTGCGGGCATCCATCGAGGCCGTCGTGCAGTACCTCGACAGGATCGATCCCGACGAGGCCGGACGTGCGAGAGCGAGATACTCGTGCTTCGATCATTTAGGGGCCGATGGTCAGGCGTATGGCTATGCCCTCGCGTATCAGCGCGCGATCCCTTGCGAGAACGAGGTCGTCACCCAGCTGATCGAGCTGCGGCGCAAGGCCGAGGGCTACCTGCGCCGTGACGGCTGGGTGGCCGACGACGAGTACTTCTACGCTGAGCAGAACGCGCTCCTCGTCAAGGACGCAGAGGAGTACTACCACCAGATGTACCGGGCCGACGTGTCATCGTGGAACCTGCGAGACCGCCACATGGCCGCCACTCTCGATGCGCTGGCCGAACATCTCAGCCGGCAATTCGGGAGCACGAAGGTCGTCATCTGGGAACACAACTCGCACATTGGCGATGCCCGGTGCACCGAAATGAGTGACCGCGGGGAATTCAACGTCGGCCAACTGGCCCGGCAGCGCTACGGGAATGACTGCGCCCTCATTGGCTTCACCACCTATGAGGGCACCGTCACCGCCTCGTCGGATTGGGGTGGCCCAGCCGAGCGAAAGCGGGTCCGTCCCGGCCTGAGCGCAAGTCACGAGTCCCTTCTCCACACGACCAATGCTCAACGATTCTGGATGGACCTCACCCAGCCGAGCGTGCACGAAGTGATGAGTGTCCCCCGTCTCGAGCGCGCCATCGGAGTCATCTATCGCCCTCAGACCGAACGAGGCAGCCACTACTTCGAGGCCCGCCTGGGAGATCAATTCGATGCATTGATCCATCTCGATCACACCACGGCTCTCGAGCCCTTGGAGAGGACGTCGCTGTGGGACGCCGGCGAGCCACCGGAGACCTACCCTTCGGGCATCTGAGGCGGTACTTGCTCGGGAATTCCCAGGCTCCCAGGGCATGATCTGGCGCTGGAGGACCCGCCTCGGTAAGCGCATGCACCAGGGTGCGGAGCCATTCTTGACAAACCTGACCGTTTAAGTCATATTTAGATCGCTCGTCGGTCGCCGGGGTTGCCGCCATCCCAGCATCCGCCGGACCGAAAGCCACGGAGAGGACGAGGATGACCCAGACGCAGATCGACCGGACCTACGAACTTTTCGATTCTCTGACCCAAGGCGCGGTCGAGCATTTTCTCTCGGGGTGTGCCGAAGACCTCTACGTCACCGTGCGCGGGACGGATCCGACAACCACCTACGTTTCGAAATCCGAGATCGCTGATTGGTACCAGTCGATGGAATCTCTGGCGGGACCCGTGCTGAATACCGCCGTAGAGGTGGTGCAGTGCCAGGGCAAGAAGAGCGTGGTGGTCGTGCACTACGAATTCGAGCGCGACGGCATCGATCACGCCTTCGCCATGGTGCACCTGTGCTCGTTCCGCGGCTCGAAAATCGCATCATGGACGACCTTTCCACTGAATCTTCCCGACTTTGCCCGGGCACTCGGCATCAGGCGTTCGGTCACACCCCAACTGGTGTAGCAATCTCCGATCCGTAGTACCCGGGCGCGGCCGTCGGCCCGACAGTTCCACCCGGTTTCACCAACCACGGTTGAAGTGGTCGTGACCTCCACTTAGCATTGTCACTGGTGGGTTCTCAAACATTCGGTCGAATTCCGTCCGCTCTCGTCAACATGGCTCGGCGGGCCGAGCCTCTTGTCGCACGTGTGTTGCTGGGGGCGTGACGAAAACCGTGGACCCCGTGTCGGTCGTTCCGAGGGACCACATTGTCCAGTTTTTTGACCATGACCCGGGTCTTGTGTCAGCGGCCAGTGAGTACCTCGGTGTCACCTTGGAGACCGGAGGCGTGGGTGTGGCGATTGCCACTGTGCCCCATCTCGCCGCCATTGAAGTGCGTCTGAAGCAGCGAGGCATTGACAGTCGCAGCGCCCAGGAAGCAGAGCGGCTCTTCCTCCATGACGCCGACTCCATGATGGCCAAACTCACCACCAACGGGCAGTTCGACCGCGATGCCCTTTTCGGCGAGATCGAGCAGTACCTCGACCAATGGTTGCGGGTGGGTCGCCCGTTGCGAATCTACGGAGAGCTGGTGACATTGTTGTGGCAGGCAGGTGACGTGCTCGGCGCACTGGCGCTCGAGGGATTGTGGAACGACTTGGCTCAGTCGCACACTTTCTCGCTCTATTGCACCTACCCCGCCGCACTGGTGTCCGGACCCGAGCACACCGACGCCCTCGCGCACCTCGAACACCTCCACTCAGGAGTGCTCGACACGCCGACGTTTCATCATCACGAAACCCAGACGTGGCCGCTCGGCGCCACCTCGCAAACCTACGACGCAGAGGTCGGTGCAGTTGGTCGGGCGCGACACTTCACTGCCATGATCTTGCGCAGTTGGGGGTACGACGCTGCATGCGCGGACGGCATCATCTTGGCAACCGGCGAGCTGACCACCAATGCTGTTGTGCACGCCCGCTCGGAATTTTCCCTCACCCTCTCGCACCGAGATGGCGTGGTGCGGGTCGAAGTGCGCGACGCTGGTGCCACGGTTGGCGACCTGAGTTGCTCGACGCTGACGCCCAGACCAGGGCGCGGTCTCGGCGTCGTCGCAACGTTGTCGCGCCACTGGGGCGTCACTGAGTTCGACCACGGAAAGGTCGTATGGGCGGAGTTCGAGATGGTGCACGAGCTGAAGTAGCACAACCTTTGGCGCTCCCGATCGAGCGCGCACAGTTGGAGCGACGCTCCAGATACGCGCCTTCAGCGCGGCGTCAATAGACGTTCGGCAAGAGGCGCATCGCTTCGGTGCTCAGGCCCCAGAGCACGGCGAACATGACCGGTGCACCGACGATCCAAGATTGCACGAGGCCCCACCGTCGCCAAAGGATCCAGCACAGGGCGGTGGTAGCCACCAGTGCGGCTGACCACAGACCCAAATATGGCCAGGCGGCCGGGTCGTTGTGTCCTTGAATCTGCGCCGGTGGCACGGTCTTGGGTCGACCGGGTGGTGCGGCAACCGGCTTCGTCACCAACTTGGCATCGACATAGATGAGCGAACCCGGAGCAAGCCGCCCGCCCAATCCCGACCCGGCGGACGTGACCAGCGTCAAGAGTCCGTGATTGTCCGGGATCTTCGGCGCAGGACCACCGACGACGAGTCGACCGACGACGCGGTATCCAAAAACCCCCTGACCGGTCCGCACGGAGATGAGATTGCCGTGACGAAGTCTGGCGACTCCGCTGAATGGCGCTCCTGCCGTGACGTCCTTACCGATCAGGATTGATTCGCCCACCTGCCCGGGAAGTGGAGTGTTGGCAAGATGTCCCGGACCGTTGAGCAACTGGTCCGACGACGTCCCTTCGACCACTACAACGTCGTGGATCCCGGCATTGGGCGCATCGAGCAGCGCCACCGGTGACCCGAGGGGGATAACCCCACCGATCTTCGGCGGGATTGGACTCGAGGGACTCAGCAAGCCCCGAAATTGGGCATAGAGCTGGTGTTGGTTGCGCTCTTCTTGGAGCCCGCTCAGCCCAAAGGCAAAGACCCCCAAGAAGACGGCGACGAGGCTGAGAACCATGACGGCTGCCAGCGCGAAGACCAGCAACCCGGCCCTGGGGGGTCCGGTGCGGGGCTCTTCGGATTCGATCGCTTCAGCTGGCTCGGGTGGGGCGGTTTCTTCGATCGGCCCGGGCCCGGCATCGATCACCATCGACCGCGACGCCTCCCCGAGCGATACAGGGCCGGAACTGCCAACAGGCACAGCAGCGCCGGTCCAAAGATGAGCAGCAACGGCAGGTCCGCCGTCCACAGTCCGATGCGCAGTGGGCTGACGCTCGATGCGGGAAGGCCCGCCACGGACTGCGAGGTCTTCTGCGACGAACTGCCGGACGCGCTGGTCGATGAAGTCGGATAGAGGCCCGACCCGTATCCGTAGCCGCTGTACCCGGACGACGAATACGGGTAGGTCGACGAATTTTGAGTCGGATTGGTGAGCGAAGGCACTTGGCCGTTTTGCGCCGCAACATCCGCTGCCGCGGCCTCGGTGTATGCGGCCAGCGCTCCCAGGCCATTGGCCGCGGTCATCGGGAGGTACCCCGGCGGCAGCTGCCCGACACCGAGACCCGGCGTCTGCCCAGACGTGGCGGCGAACTTCAGCAGCGTCGAGTAATCCTGCGCGTCACTCGTCGGTAATCCCGTGGTCGGAACGGCGGCGTAGACGATCATGGTGCCCGGATAGGCCGCCGCGCCCGCCGACGTTTCAAATGCGTCATAGGGAATCGGCCACGAACCCGACGCGACATCGGGTTGCAGGAGGGAAGTGGCCGCCTGAAGGGTCGTGTTGTCGGGTGCGACGAATGTCCCACTCGTAGTCTGCAACGCCGCGGCCTGGAGGTCGTAGCGCTGATTGTCCGCCAATGGCGTAATCCCGATCATGAACCGGAACCCGACGGTCTGGCGCCCGTTGGTGACCAACTTCTCTCCTGCCGCTGAGTCAGCAACGGGTTGCGAGCACACGGTCGTCGAATTGGGAAGGTCGTATTGAATGGACTCGCTGATCCCCTCGAGAGCCGAGAGCGGCGCGGCAATGAGCGGCTGGTACGGGACCGGATCGTTAAAGAGACAGTCATTGACGTCGGTGTTGTAATACGACGTGGGTACGAAGGTCGACAACAACGGCCAGCGGTCGACCGGCAGCTGGATGCCCTTGTAGGCGGGATTGACCACCATCCCCCAATGATCCGGCGCGCCATTGAGCCAGGCTCGGGCGGTTGGATCGTCGTTGATGTAGGTGGTGAGAGCATGGATGACGTCCGAATTGCCCGACAACGCAATGAGTTCGGCCGCCGCCACGTCCCCCGCCGAGTTGTTTTGCGCGATCCCAGGGTTCAGCGCAATGAATTCAGGATCCATCGTGATGTTGATCGGATTGTTGGTCAGCGCCGAATCATCTTGTTTCATGAACAGCGTGCCCGGATACGACTCCGTCAAGAGCTTCGCCAAGAGCAGCGGGGTGAGTTTGAGGGTCGTATACGGCTGCCCGTTAGCACCATCGATGGCGTACGAGATGGCGAAGCCGGTCACCGCGACCGGGGCATTGACGACCGGTTTGCCATAGCCACCCGGTTGCGCATAGCTGGTGAACGCCGCCTCGGCGCCGCCGGTCGCCACCAGATTGCGGGCTTCGGGCTCTCCCGTCTGCACGTGAACGAAAGAGAATTTGTCGGCATCACTGAGACAGAAGTTGGGCTCCCATTGACCGGTCGCCTGAATCATGAGTTCTGATCCGTAGACGTCGATCACCTGATTTGAGCTCACCACGCTGCACGCGTCGGCAGGAACGGCAAAGGTGAGGGGCACCGCGATCCGGTTCTGCCAGTTTGACTGAGCCCACCACAGGCTCCCACTGACCGTAAGGTCGCCACCGCCCGCGCTGGGCATCAGCTGGCCCGGAGTAAACGCGCCCGTCTCTTCGCATTGAGAAACATCAACGGCCGGTGTGGTGCTCGATGGATTGCAGTTGATCCCCATGATCGGGACGGCCACGAGCGAACAGGCCACCGTCTCGGAGCATCCGAGCGAGGCATTCTCGGCCTTGGTCCACACGTCGAAACTGGTGCTTCCCGTCCCGTCGGTGCCGGTGATACCGAATGTCTCGTTGCTCGGAATTCCGGCACCCCCGACATTGTTCGACTCAGGTGCCTGGCCGGCGCATCCCGCGTTACCGCCCGCGTAGACCTGGCCACTTGCCGCGATGAAAGGCACCCAATGCTGCACCGGCGCGGACTCGTCGTACTGACACGCGGCTGGCAAGGTCGACGGCGCCCCGACTATCGGCGCGGTTTGCGCGGCCGAGGCATCCTCATCCAACCGATACGGGGGGTAGGCATCACCCAGGCTGTCCTGGTATCGCTCGTCCCAGGCCTGCGTCCAGCACGTATCGGGTTGGAGTGGGCTGGCCGCCGAATCGGTCCCACGACACTCGAGGAGCACAAAGGGATATTCCTCGTGCTGGGCCTGATCGGAATTCTGGTCCGCCACGATCCCACCGGTCGGATGGGCGCCCGACCACGACACGCCGATCTCCTGGCGGCCCTGCAGATTCTGGGTTTCACTGACCTTGAGGGTCACGGTCCTCGAATCGACCACGACGTTGGAACCATTGACCACATTGTCCCGGGTGATGGTCTCGGTTTTCGTGAATGGACCGGCTCCAGCGGGGGCGGACGCGTCGGTTGCGATGGCGCGTTCATTGGCGCCCGAGAGCGACACGATCGTGCAGGTCGACACGAGGCACAGTGCCACCAAGACGATGGCTCTTCTCATCATTCGACCCGCCTTCGTTGCCGCGACCTTCGGTAACCAATGATGGCGGGCACGGCGAAGGCCGCGAGGAGGACCACGGCGGCCCCGCGCCCCCATGCTCCGAACCATTTCGTGGTGCCATAGGTCGCCAGCTCGGCGGACGCGAATTTGGGATCCCCGAGGCCCCCCGCCCCTAATCCCCCGGAGCCCTTCGAACTCTTCGACGCCGCCGCACTGTTCGCACCCGCGGCCGCCTGACCGGTGGTCGAGCCATTGGCGGCGCCCGCCCCGGATCCGGGGTAAGAGCCCGAGGAGGTCGGCGTCGCACCGATCCCGTTTGGCGTCACTCCCGCGGCACACGGACCTGCCCCGACTTTGTCGCAGGCCGGCGGGAGGGGGGCAATCTCCGCCAGGTAATTCGTGTTGGGCTGTCCTTCGACGAAGGTCGGATTGTCACACGTCATGATGTTCTCGTTGGTCAAGACCACGCCAGGATCGGCCGTTTGAAGCTTGTTGATCTGACCAAATCCGGCTTCGACAAGATTGACCGGGAGCGACGAGTACCCAATGGGACCGATCTCTTTTTGCCCCTGGCAGATGGCGTAATACGCAAAGTCCGCGATCGATTGGCGCTTCGCGGTCGTCTCTTGGGACTCCGGAGATGGGTAAGTCCCCGTCGGCTCGATCATGTAGACGTATGACGACAAGGGATAGGTGCGGGGGTCCGGATCCGTATAGACGTTGGTGAGGTTCTGGAGGAGATAGTCCGGTGAACTCGGATCCATGTTGATCTGCGCGGCTTCGAGAGCGACCGCCACGTTGTATTGAGTCGGCAGCGTGTAGTAGCCGGCGCTGTTGAGGACCTTGACCACCGGGTAGTTGACGCTGAGGGCAAACGAATACTCGACGTAGCTGATCGAACCGTTTGCCTGGCTCGAGGCCACGTAGTTCATGGCCGAATTTGAGCCATTCTGCGCAATCTCGTCACCTTGGCGGGGAAAGTACTCGGTGGCCCCGGGTTGCCCTGCGAACGGTTGCCAGATGCTCGGAAATTCCGTCGCGAAGTAATTGGTCAACTGTTCGGTGGCGCCCGAACCTTCCGACTGCACCACGGGCGTGATGGGTAGCGACGGTAAGGCCTGGCCGTTGTTGTCTGCGGTGATCTCGGGGTTGTCCCAGTTGGTGATCTGATTGGTGAAGATCTTCGCCAACGTTTCGCCCGAGAGGCGCAGGGTCTGGACCTGTTGCCCGTCGATTCTTATCTGGTAAGGGAACGAGGTGCCGCCCGAGGCGATCGGTAGATAGGCATACGGCCGTCCCTGCGATGTGTCCGAAACGCCCGTCAACGGGTCGACCCCTTGGTACCCCTCTGAAGTGACGGCGAAGTCCGAGACTTTGTTCGCGAAGTCCTGCCTCCCCTGTGCGTCGCCGTCGGGCGTGTAAACGGTCTGGATGCCCTGCGACGCGACATCGGCCACCCACTGGTTGACCGCATTCTCCGACCAACTCGAACCCGACCCCTGGATCAACGCATTTCCCGCGGCCCCGGCTGGAGAAACGCCTAGCAAGGGCATCCCCGAGGCCAGTGCAACCAGGCAGAGTACGAGCGCGGTGCGTCCCAAATGCCTCATCGCTGCCGCCCTTTGTCGCGTACCAGCAGGCGGATGACCACAAAGAGCAGGAGCACCATGGTGAGCAAGACACTGGCGGCACCGAAGGCGCGGGTGATGGCGGTTGGTTCATGCGACGAGTATGCCGTGTAGATATACAGCGGCAACGAGTTCATCGGCACGTTTGTCGGATTGAAGGTCAAGAAACTCGAGGCGGCTGAGCAGATGAGGACGATGGCCGTCTCGCCGATTCCGCGAGCCACTGCAAGGATGGTCCCCGTCGCGAGCCCGGAACGGGCGCTTGGCAGGACGACCCTGCTGACCGTCTTCCAATGATTGGCCCCCAGGGCACTACTGGCTTCGCGCAGTCCGCTCGGCACCACACGAAGTGCGACCTCTCCGGCGCGGGCGATAATGGGCACCATGGTGACCGCCATGGCCACCGATGCCGCCAGCCCGGATTTCGGCAATCCGAATCCAACGATGAGGACCACGTAGACGAACAGTCCGGCCAGAATCTCGGGCAGCGCTGTCATTGCCTCGACGACCGTTCGCACCAGTTGCGAACCGCGTCCCCCGACTTCGGTCATGTAAATGGCGGTGCCGATACCGAGCGGCACCGAGATCGCCACGGCGATTCCCACTTCGATGATCGAACCGATCAAGGCGTGAAGGATTCCGCCCTGGGTCAACGGTGCCGTCGGGCTGACTCCCGACATGTCTTGGGTGTAGAAGTTCAGATGCACCAGGGCGTGCCACCCCTTGGCGAACGTATAGATGACGGTGCTACCCAACGCCAAGATGACCACGGCGGCCGCCAGATACAACGTCGACGTGACCAGTCGCTCGACCACTATCTGTCGAGGATTGGAAAGGGCGACCAAACTCGCATAAATGGCGATGAATGCGACGTACCAGCAGACGATGAATCCAAGGGTCCCGCTGCCGTCGAGGATGTGCTCGTAGCCAATGGTCACCACGGCCAGTGACGAAATGACCGCACCCACCAACGACAGCCAGTCGTCGACCGTCAATACCCGAATGCGCCGCGGCAGACGCCGGGGTGCGGGTGGCGGGGTGTCGTGGACCTCTTCGACCACTTGGAGCGTCGTCACGTCAGATGTCCGTTCCCGCGCCGCTTCGGCTACGACGAATGACGACCGCCGCCACGCTGTTGACCGCAAGTGTGATCAAGAACAAGACGAATCCGGCGGTGAGGAGAGCCGAGAGCTGCGATTTCGTGGCGTCGCCGAAGTTGCCGGCGATCAGCTGTGACGTGGTCTGCGAGCCGGCCTCGAGAATGCGCGCTTTGATCTCGAAGTCGGGTGACACGATGATCAGCACCGCTGCGGTCTCCCCGAGCGCCCGGCCAAGGGCGAGCATGGTTCCGCCGATGATGCCGCCTTTGGCAAAGGGAAAGACCACGGTCCTCGCCACACCGAAGCGGGTCCCCCCAACGCCATTGCCGCCTCTCGCTCACCAATTGGCGCCTGGTCGAATACGGCACGCATCACCGCGCAGGCCAGCGGAATTGCCATCATCGATACCGCGAGTCCGGCGATGAAGGCCGAGCTCGTGTACCGAGACTGCTGCCAGACGGCGGCGTTGGGGTCGGTGTCCACGTGAAAGAGCGGGAACCACCCAAAGTGCTGACTCAGCCAACGGGACAGATTGATGGCGTGCGGCTGCAGCAGGTAGAAGCCCCACAGGCCGTAGATGATGCTCGGCACCGCGGCCATCAAGTCGACGGCGGACACCAGCCACGACTTGATCTGCCTCGGGGCATAGTCGGTGATGAACAGCGCCATCATCAGCGCGAACGGGAACACGACCACCATCGCCACCAACGCCACCTCGACCGTACCCACCAGGACGGCCGCGATCCCGATCTTGTCCAGTTCGGGCTGCCAGCTGGTCTGGGTAAAGAAGCCGAACCCGTAGTGGCGCAGCGTCGGTATCGACTGGTAACCGAGGAAGAGACCGATCGAACCGGTCATGATCAGCACGAACATGCCGACCATGGTTGCGCCGCCGTGGAAAAGCCGATCGGAAGGCTCGAGGCCCGGATTCAGCGTCCTCGGCGTCTTCTTGACCAGTGGGGCAGCCTCGGGAAAGGTGGTGGTCATCCGAACCGCCCGTTGACGTAGTCGTCGGTTCGGGGGTCGGAGGGACGGCTGAACACCTGATCCGTCGGGCCGCACTCAACGATTCCGCCGGGACTCCCAGCTCGGCCAGAAAGAAGGCCGCTTGCTGGGACACCCGCGCCGCCTGCTGCATGTTGTGGGTAACGATGACGATGGTGATCTGCGAGCGAAGCTCGGCGATCGTCTCTTCAATTCGGTGCGTCGAGGTTGGGTCGAGGGCTGAGCATGGTTCGTCCATGAGCAACACCTTGGGCTCGACCGCCAGTGCGCGCGCGATGCAAAGACGTTGCTGCTGACCTCCCGAAAGCGCAGAACCCGGTCGATTCATCCGATCCTTGACCTCGTTCCACAACCCGGCACGCGTGAGACAGGCCTCGATGAGGTAATTGCGATCTTGACGGCTGATCTTGGTATTCGTCAGGGCCAGGCCGGCCGCCACATTGTCGGCAATCGACATGGTCGGAAACGGGTTCGGCTTTTGGAACACCATCCCGATTTGCTTGCGGACATCGGTCGGCCGATAGCCCGCCGTGTAGATGTCGAGTCCATCGAGGCGCACTTCACCGGCGAGCTGTGCGCCCGGCACCGATTCATGCATGCGGTTGAGAATCCGCAGAAATGTCGACTTGCCGCAACCCGAAGGGCCAATAAGCGCGGTCACCGTAGCGGGAGGCACCGACAAGGACACGTCGTCTAACACCTGGGTCCCGCCGAACCACGCCGAAATCTCGACGGCTTCGAGTGCGGCGGCGTTTCTCGACAGAACTGAGACTCGTGCCTCGTTGGTCGCGGACGCCTCGGCAGCGCCGTTGCCATTGGTCTCGGGATCGGCCTCAGCGCCTCGGAATTTCGCCCAAAGACTCATTGCCGAGTTCCACTCAAGGACGATCCGGGCAACACCGCTTGCCTCGACGCTTCACCAGTCCCACCGAGCGGGAGTTCCGCCGGGGGCCGGCGCATGTATCCCGACCATCTTGTGATCGGCGCGCGCCATTCCCCCCGCCCGGGGGACACCTTCTTCATCCCTGCGCACCTGAAATTGCCACTCCGAGCCTGCGCCATGGACGAAGCCCATGCGCGACGGACCGTTTGGGCCGCAACGGAGCGGACAGGCTGCCGAGACGCCGACTCACGAATACCAACCCAAGACATCGATGACGACGTCGACGCTGCCGGTGTTGTTGTAGACCGAGATCGTTCCGGTACTACTGAGCGTGGCGACGACCAGGTTGGCCTTGACGTCGCCTTTCACTTCGTTGAGGTCAGAGACGAGGGGACTGGGAAGCGCATTGGGGAAGACGGTGAGGAAGTTCGGGGCGCTCGGGGTCACTCCGGTCAGATTGATCACGACCGCCTTTGCCCCCGAGGGCACGCCGGCCAGACCGCTCACATTGAGAGTGAGGGACTTCGCCGCCCCGATGGTCTTGGCCAGGCACTGGCTCGCTCCCCCACTGAGACCCGACGGATTCCCCACCCGGGTGTCGCAGATTCGCACTGGAGCGCCTTCGGCGCTGAACTGGGTCCCGGTCCCCCCGGCGGCCGAGTAGTAACCCGACACGTCGACGATGATGTCGGCCGGCGATGAACTGAACACCGAGATATACCCCGGAGTCGTTCCACTGGTCGACAGCGGCACGATCACCCGGTTCGAGGTCACCTGCCCGGCGGTGTAGTTCACGTTCGAGGCGAGGGGTTGGGTGGTCCCTTGGGGGAACACCGTCAAGAATCCCGCCCCACGGGAGTTGACCACGGTCACGTTGAACACCGCTGCCGTCGCCCCTGTCGGGATGCCATTGGCGTTGGCCACCTTGACGTTGATGGTGCTGGGGTTGCCGTTGGCCCCGAGGGTCTTCCCGGCATTGGCCGTCCCGTTGCACTGGTCATTGGGCGTGCTCAGTCCCGACGGGTTCCCTGCCCTGGTGTCACAGATGCGGATCGGAGAGGGCAATGCGGTGTAGAGGCCGGCCCCGGCCCCTCCGACCGCAGTCGGGGCGGCATAGCCCTCGACGTCGACCACCAGGTCGGTTTGCGCCGAAGAGTAGAAGGACACCTGACCAGAGGTTCCGAGACCCACCTCGACGAGATTGGGCACCACTTCTCCCGCGACGAAATTCACGTTGGAGGCCGTGGGCTGAGCGGCACCGGCCGGAAACACCGTCAAGAATCCCGACGAAGCGGGATTGACCACCGTGACGTTGAACACCACCGCGGTCGCATTCGCTGGTATCCCGAAATTATTGGCCACCGTGATGGTCTTGGTCCCGCCCTTTGCGATGGTGCTTCCGGGGTTGCCTGCCCCGCCATTGCACTGCGCCGCGGTGTTGATGAGCCCCGACGGGTTCGAAGCTCTGGTGTCGCAGATTCGAACCGGCGCGAGGGGGCTGTAGGGGCCCGAGGTCACGACCAACAACGTGGTGCCCGTTGATGTGCCAAACGACGTAGTGCCCGAATAGGTTGCCGTCACCGTGTCCGCGCCCACCGGGGCATTCGAGGCGTTGCAGGAGCCGGCACCCGAAGCGAGCGTTGCCGTGCAGAGCGCGGTGGAGCCGACGGTGAACGCGACGGTCCCCGTCGGTGTTCCACTCCCACTGGTCACGGTCGTCGAATACGCCACCGAGGAGCCCGCCGTTGTCGAAGTGGGGTTGACCGATGCCGTCGTCGTCGTGGTCGCGGTTGTTTGGGGATAGACGACGCTCCATGTCGTTCCCGATATCTCGATGTCCGCCGAGTCGTAGGTTGTGTTTCCGGGTTTGGAGGGAGCTGAAGTCTTGAGGCGCAGCACGTAGATGTTGGCGTACCCATCACTCGACGTGTCGTGATTGGGGAAATCCGACACCAGCTGTTGCACGGTTTCATCGCCCGCAGCGCCTGTGACCACCGGAAGGGTCGACGTGTTGAGTGGTGACGGTGCGGTGGCGTTCGGGTAGGCCGTCGAGCCACTCAGCACTTCGCCGCTCCATTGCCCGGGACTCTCGCCGCTCACCGGTAGGTAGCCGTAGAGCGAAGCCTTGGTATCACCCGAACGAATGGTGGCGGTGCCTTGGACATATGCCGCGATCGGGGCGTCGGTGATATTGCCCCCCGTGATGACATTGCCCGCAGCGTTGTAGAACGTCAGTGCTCCAACTGAACTCGGGTCGGGCTCCCATGGCGGCGCCGTCGCCGCCGAGGCGCGGCTGGGGACCACGACACTGGCCACCCCTACCGCCAAGATCGCGCTGAGGGCCAGGGTGGCGCCCAAGAGCACGGTGGTGGTGATCCGTAGCGTGGAGTGGGGAAGGTGACGCAACATGATCAGAGGCCTTTCTCGGGATTCGACGGGGTGTCCGTGTGAGGCAATCGCGCGACGCGACGTCGACGCAGGGCAAACAAGATGAGTGCAGTGGCTACCGCCACGAACACGATGACAATGGCGGCAAAGAGAGCAGGCTTCGATGAGGAGGCGTGATCAGCGGTCGATGAGCTCGCGGGAAGCGCCTGGGCGGATGATTTCTTCGCCGAGGTCTTGTGCACGCCCGAGGCTGGGGGCGCCGTGGTCGGTGCGGTGGTCGTGGTCGGCGGCGCGGTCGTAGTGGTGGTCGCATTCGGCAAAACGATGGACTCCAACGACTCGGCAGTACCCGACTGGCAATTGACTGGACCGCCGTCGACCGCCGTCCAGGTGTCACCGGTCACCTGAATGTCGAGGGTTGGATAGTGCAATGAGTACGGTTGCGAGTTCGCCGTGCCGAGGTAGATCCGCAACTGCAAGAATCCGTCCCACCGTGGGCTGAAATCTTGGATGAAATCCGCCAACGAATCGTCGCCACTCGTCGCCGCCACCATTGGATTGGCCGGATTTGTATACGCGCGAGGACGCAGTGAGCTCCTCGCCACTCCACTCGCCGGGAACCAACCCTTCTTGGGGTTGATACGCCAGCAGAATCGCCGTTCGATAGGCATTGTTGTACGGAGCTTGCGCGGCCTGTGAGGACACCGCACGCCAGGCGAACGGCTTCGCGTTGATGCTGCCACTGGTGATCTGTTGTCCCGCCTGATTGCAGAGCCCGATGTATCCCACGGCATTTGGGTCGCTGTAGGGCACGGCCGACGTCCCAGACGCCCCGCCACCGGCGCCGACTGCTACCGCCACCATGCATCCCAGCATCACGAGGACTCGTGCCCCGAAACTCCTCGGGCTCATTCGCTCGCTCCCTTGCCGTGGCGCGCGTGGCGTGGGGCGGACGTCGCCCTGCGAGAGCGAACGAGGAGCAGGACAACGAGGAGCAGGAGCACCAGGGCGACGATTCCCAGCAATGTCCACGGAATGGCCCACACCGACGTGCTTGCTGTGGCCGAAGTGACAGCATTGACATTGGAATTCTCGGTGGCCTGGCCATGGGCGGTGACGGTCGCCCGCTCGATCAGCTGCGGCCAGAGCTGGGGCACAACGGCGCTTTCGCTGAGTGAGGCTCCGGGCAACAGCAGTCCCACCTTGGCAATTGCGGTGGTCCCCTTTGACCCGAGCAATCCCGATACCGACACCGACTGGGTGACGGCAAGATTGACGTTGCCGTTGTTCGTCAGGCGGTAGTTCACACGGACGAGACCTTTGCCGAACGGGTTGGTCGTCCCCGAATAGGAAGCCTCGACGTCGCTCAACGCCAGGTGTGGAGCTGAGGTACCAGAGACCCGGGCGAAGACCCGGGTGCCGACCCGTTGCTCGAGAACCACGTTTTGGCCACTGGCATTGGCACCAACGGTGCGCAGTGACACGACCACGCCCCCGGCATGATCGCCCGGTGTTGCCTTGTCCGGCACATGGACGGTGATCGGCACGACGACCTGACCCGGCCCCTTGGCGCTTTGCGGTGGCACCTCGACGGTGGCGTCTTGGGGAGGCACGGTGATCCACGACCCCACGCCGGTCGGCGTGGTTGTTGCGGGCAGGAGACCGAACCCGCCACCCGATGTCTCGAGCGCATCGGTGGCATAGAGCTGCAGCGCCAGCGGCTTCGTCGAATAGTTGAGGGCGGCCACGTGATCGAAGACGATCGCTCCGGGCGTGACCGAGAAGGAGAAGTTGGAGCGGCCGTCAGGCCCGTAGGCCGAGGCCGGTTCGACCCCGAATGCCACCCGGCTCGGCGAGGGCGGGCTTGACGCCGCGGTCGCCTGCAGCGCGGTGAACATGAGAATTCCGAGCACGGCTCCGGTGACGCCGCTGAAACGCAAGCATCCCGTCTGCCAGCCCTTCAGGAACGATCTGTCATCGAGCGCGGCGGCCGAAGTGGTCATAGCTGA
Source organism: uncultured Acidimicrobiaceae bacterium (assembly GCA_963800725.1). Lineage (GTDB taxonomy): Bacteria > Actinomycetota > Acidimicrobiia > Acidimicrobiales > RAAP-2 > Bog-473. The sequence continues at coordinate 123,526 of CAWDCE010000017.1, forward strand.
TAAAACCTATCTCATCACTAGGAATTGAATTTTTCACCTCCAGGAACGCAGAAGCGGGGGTCGGCAGTGGGCGCATTCGCCACCACCGACCCCCCGACCTCTGGGCGCCCTATTGCCTCACGCGACGGTGAAGGTGAGGGTGGCTGTGTACGTTCCCGCCGGGGACGACGTCGGGGCCGTCAGGGTGAGGATGCCGTCGATGTTGACCGATCCCTCCCCTGCCGCGGCTGACGCAAATGGGTGGGGCCCGCCTTTGAGGCCATCGGACCCCGAAGCGGTGGCGCCGTAGATGGCACTGTTGGTGACGTCCGTCGTTGTCACATCCCCACTCTGGAGTGCATTGCCCGCGATGTAGGCCGGGACGACTCCGGTGAACGTGAGGTTCTGTCCGTTGATGACGTCGTTTGCTCCATCTTTGAAGTCGGTCACTGTCGCCGAAGCCGTCCAGGGCTGGTCGCCCGCCCTGGTATCGGTGATGGTGACCCCGTTGGCCGGATTCGAGAGATTCCCAAATGCCTGACTGGCCGTGTACTTCGAGTCGTTCGCATCGAGTGCGGCCGTCCCCAACGCGAACGGATTGGTCGAGCTGTAAGGCGTCGTGATGACGATTGACCCAGCCGGGATGTTGACATTGATTGTCTGGGAGGCCGGTGCAATCGCCGGTGTGGTCGCCGTAAAGGGCACGGCCAACGACGTCGAGGTGTTGTAGGTCGATGGATTCGTCGGGACGAATTGTGCCACCAGGTTGTGCGTTCCCACTGCGAACGAGTTGTACGGGAGGGTGGCGATGCCGCCGGCGGCCAGACTCTCGGTTCCCAACAAGGTTGAGTTATTGGTGATATCGCCCGTCGAATCGGTGCCGTCGTCGTAGAACTTCACCTGACCGTCGCCGACGAGCAGTGCCGCGCTCGTGGCCGTGTTGCTCACGTCGGCCGTCACCGTCACCGCTGTGTCGGCCGGCGCGCTGGTCGGATTGACCGACAACGCCGTCGTCGTGTTGGCCGCGGGTGCCGGGCTCACGGTGAACGAGTCGGTTCCCGTTGAGCCGTTGTACGCCGAGAACTGGGCGGGGGTGAAGACAGCATGGAGGGTGTCGCTGCCAACTGGCAACGATGACGTCGTCAGCGACGCCGTGCCCGCGGCCACCGTCACCGGACTGCCGATCGCCGTCGTGCCGTTCTCGAACTGCACCGTCCCTGGCGCCGAAGGACTCACCGTGGCGTTCAATTGCACGGGGGTCCCCGAAACCTGGGGACTGGTCTGGGTGGTCGTGAGCACCGTGTTCGTCGTCGTCAGCGTCGGTGCCGGGTAGACGACGGACCAGGTGCTTCCCGTGATCTGAATGTCGGCCGAGTCGTAACTCGTGGTCTGCGGCAGGCTGTTCGCCGACGTCTTGAGCCGCAGTACGTAGAATCCGGCATAGCCGTCATTCGAAGTGTCCGCGTTGTGGAAGTCTGCGGCGTAGGTTGCCACCGACTCATCTCCACTCGCGCCGGTGACCACCGGCAGTGTCGATGTGGCCAAGGACCCAGGAGCCGAGGCGTTAGGGAAGCTCGTGGACGCGTGACTGAGCCTCACCGCTCCATTGACCAGGCACTTGGCCGTTCACCGGCGTGTAGCCGAACAACGTCGCTTTGGTGTCTCCCGAGCGAATCGTGCTCGACCCGACGACATAGGCCGCCAGCGGCTGATCGGTGATATTTCCTCCGGTGATTTGCTGACCGGCTGCGTTGTAGAAGGTCAGTCCACCGACGGAACTCGAGTCCGGCTCCCAGGGTGGATTGCCGGCAGCTGAAGCGCTGCCGGAGAATCCTGCGACGAGGGATCCGGTCGCAATGGTGGCGATCGTCGCCACCAGCGCGAGGGACCTACGGAATTTTTTCATGGTGATCTCTTCCAATCCTTTTGGTTGAAGTTGATTTATCGGCGCGCACCGAGACGACGACGCCGTTGCACATCACTTGCTGAACGCCCGGCGCCCGAACCGGGGCGGCCATCCTGACTAATGGCCAATCCCCAGTCCGGCACACCTGGCGGTATGGCTATGCGTGGACGTTCCCGAGGTCGTTGTAGACCGGGGTCACGCCAGAGGCGGCGACGAGGGACTGACCGGCCGACTTGCCGAAGAAGGGCGTCGTCCCACCTGGGTTGGAGAACAACGTGTTCACCCAGTTCTTCGAACCCCCCGGCTCAAAGGCAGTCGTCGAGGTCGCGTCACTCTGTCGGAAGATCACGTAGTCGGTGATCGGGCTGGCATAGGCCGTTCCATCGCCTGGCGTCCCCGAGAGAAGCTTGATGCCGGGCGTCAACGCGGTGGAGCTCCCCGGGAAGACGGTCGCCGGGTTGTGGAAGTAGCCGCTGCTCCACAAAGCGAGCCGTGCGGCCGAGAACGGCACGATGGCGTCCGCTGTGGCCGAAGCGCTCGTGATGGCGCCCGGGTCGTTCTGCTCGACGGTCTTGACGCTTCCCGACAGCGTCGGCGCAGTCCCGCCGTTGGCCGTGGTCAGGTCGGCGATGAACGTCTTGTAGATCGACGAACCCGAGGGCGGGATCTCAGGGACAATCGTGTCGGACGAGCCGGTGGAGTTTCCTGGCAGCTGATTCCACTTCGTGTATGTGCCGGTGTAGATGCCCAACAGATCGGCGGCCGAGAGCCCGGCCGGGGCGTTGGTCGCTGTGCTGTCTGCCGCGATCTGCACCGAGTCGGTGCCGATCTCGACCACGTGGAGGTAACCCCAGCCTTGGTTGCCCGCCTGGGTCTGCTGAGCCGTGCTGGGCAAGCTCGCGCTGAAGATGTAGTTGATCACCTCAGGCGACGCGGTGTCCGCCAACAACGCGGTGATGGCGGCGCCGCTGCTCTGGACGCGCTGCACCGGAGGGGTGCCGGCACGCAGTACGTCGGTTGGATTGAGGGCAACCGAGGCGACTCCGGTGGTGCCACTGTTCGTGTACGCCGAACGCCCATTGCCATCGGCCGTGGCGTTGAAGGAGACGAGCTTGTTGTACGAGCCCGATGCGTTGAAGCCGGCGTCGCCTTGGGTGTCGCCGTCGGCCCCGAAACCGAGGGCGTACTGCGGTGTGTCACCGCCGACTCCGACCACGTCGCTTGGTGAGGGGGCGTAATCGGCTGAAGCACTCCCGGCAGCGACGAGCGGCACTGCGGTTGCGATCAGCCCGAGAAGGCCGAGCTTGAGAAATGTGCCTTTGTATTTCACCGGTGTTCCCTTCAATTTTCGATGTGTACGCCCCTGTGCGGGCCGGATCATTGGTGGGCCGTAGTTATAGACAAACCCGATCGATTTAGTCAAGTATAGATCGTGCAATCGGCATTTTTGCTTTTGACCTGGGTAAACGCGCGTCAATAAATACGACTAAGTCGCTGGGAAATACGGGGTTCACCGTCGGCGACGTCGGTGTTGACCATCTCGGAGGGATTGACTCGCCAACATCAGGCGCACCGTGGCTCGCTTGAGATTGAGGTGTCCAGATCCGATAACGCAATGAGCAACGGCGCGGACCCCGGAACGTGTCTGGTGGCACCTCGGATCCTTCGTGGGGGTTGCCATGGGTACCCCCGCGAAACGGCGGATGGCACGGCTCGGTCACAGCTGACGCAACGGCCGCTTGCGCACCGATGTCGGGGCGACGTGGGACTCGAGCACGGGCACCGGGTCGGCGCTACTGGTCAACGATGGTCAAACGCGAAGGCCGGGAGCCTGCGCCTTATTCAACGAAGACCTCGGCGATCCACGGCGGCAGGCGCGACGCCCTGCGGTTGGCATCGATGCAGCCATGCACCGTCACCGCCGTCGCCCGGACCTCACCCTCGACGGTCAAGAGGTAGGCCAGCTGGAAGGTGGTGCGGGTCACCGCCCCGCCCCACAGATGAATGTCGACCAGGTCGTCGAAGAGCAACGGGCGTCGGTACTGCACCGCGATCTCGAGGACCGGCGCATCGAGGCCTTCGCTGCGCACGACGTCATAGGGATGCCCGAGTTCACGGAAGTAGGCGAGCCGGGCCTCTTCGAGATACGGAAGGTAGGCGGCATGATGAATGACGCCCATGGCATCAGTTTCGGCAAAGCGGGTGCGTAGCGAATGGACGAACCGGTAGTCGGCCGGATCACGTGAAGGCTGGAGCGATTGTCGTAGCACCATGTTGATTTTGCTACTTCTTGGCGTCGTCGGCCGCGTTATGGGCGGATCGGCGTGCCGAGGCCATGCGATGGACCCCGTCTTGGTTCAAAATGGCGAACTCGCCTTCGGCCTCTACGGTGACGACTCCGCCCTGGACGATGCGTCCCAGGCTGAAAATGCGGCGGTCGGTCACCTCGGTCACCCAGCCCTCGAAGACCGCCTCTTCGTTGACCAACGTTGGCCTTCGATAGCGCACCGCCAGCCGGACGGTGGGTCCAGTCGATCCGGCCAACGCGTTGGCCGCCGTCAAAATGATGTCAAATGTGGCCGCCAGTGCGGCCCCGTGAACACATCCCGGTGCACCCTCGTAGCCGACGTCGAACGTGGCGTAACCGAGCGCCTTGGGTGGATCGAAGTCCAGCCTGACCGGCAGGGCCAACGGGTTGAACGGCCCGACAATCAGATCGAAGGGCATCGACCCTCCGAGCGGCGGCTCCCTCGTCGCTCCGTCTTCGACGGGTGGGATGAACCGGGGAAACGCAACGTCGGGCACGTGCGCTTCGAGCTGGTCGGCCGCGGCCGAGAGTTGGGCGGTGATGGCGGTCGTCTCGGCCGCCGAAGGGGCGGTGCTCACCGACAGGCGGATCAGGCGCCGCAAGACATCGGCGAGGTCGGCTGCGGCGTCTTGGCGACCGCGCAGTCCAGGATGGTGCTCGAATGACGGCAACGGTTCTCGGGTCACAGTGCTGCGAACAGTACCGCCACCAATCCCGTCGGCTGACTCACCTCGGACGCCCCACGAATGATCTTGTCATCACCGATCCACCACGTTGGCGACTCCTCGAACCAGGTGACTCGACGCCCGCTCGGAATCGTGAAGGCTTGATGTAACCCGACTATGGCGCCCCAGTGCGCTTCGGGATCGCCCGCAGAACCGCACCCCTAACATGACGCGATGCCAACCGACCATGCCGTGCAGTTCACCAGTGGCAGTCCTGACACCGTGCTCGAAGCGCTGAGTCCGAGAATCGCCCAGGCCCTCGAGGCAGCGGTGGCACTTCCCCGAGCCGATCGAAAGGCCGCGGTCGCCGCCGTTGCGGCCGAGGATCCGCGGTGCCTGCAAGCCTGGGCGACACTGGCCGAACTGGCCGAGACCGACATTGACCGCTACGCCTTCGCCCGAGTCGGCTATCACCGCGGGCTCGACGCCCTTCGGGCGGCCGGCTGGCGCGGGTCGGGGTATGTCCGGTGGCGTGACGAGCCCAACCGCGGCTTCCTGCGATCCCTCCATGCGCTCGAACAGGCAGCACAAGGCATCGACGAAACCGAAGAAGCCCAGCGCTGCGCCCTTTTTCTGCGTCAGCTCGACCCGGAATGGGGTTCCCTCGGACTGTAATTAGAGTCTCTAACTGTATGATGGTCGAAGTGTCTATTTCCCCTCCGACCGTGACGACAGCACGACAAGAACGTGACCAGCGGGCCAGCGGCTCGTATGGGCGTGTCGCGGCGTGGCTTTCCAAACGCATCGAAGTCGCTCTGGGCGAGGTCGATCTCACGCTGCCCCAGTACCGGGTCCTTGGGATCTTGGCTGAAGGCTCCAACGCCGCTTCGGGGCTGGCCAATCGGTTGGCGGTCCGCCCGCCGTCGGTGACAGCCCTGATCGATGGACTCGTGGCCAAGGGTCTGGTCGAGCGTCGTCATGAACAAGGTGACCGTCGCCGCATCGCCCTGCGACTGACCCCCGACGGCGATCGCATCGTCGCCGAAGCTGACCGGATGCTCGACGAGTACCTCGGATCAATCGCCGCAACATTGCCCGACCCCGATCGGGCGAGTGCCCTCCACTCGCTCGAGTTGTGGGGACAGGCGCTGACCAACTTTCATCAACTCCGGCTCCAGGACAAATGAGTACAACTGAAGACAAGGTCGACAGCACCGTCGACGACACGGCGTCTCTCGACGAGGCCACAGCCAAGAGCCCGGCCCGTCAACTTCCGCTCGCGGCATACGTCCCGATGGGGATCACCGAGGAGTACAAGGCGCCCAAGGCCTCTGTTGACCCCGATACGTCGAAGACATGGCTGAAGCGTGCCCTGCCGATTGTCAAGGCCCACAAGGTTCACTTCCTCATTGCCCTCATCTTGTCGTTCGTCGGCCTGCTGTTCCAGGTTGAGGTGCCCCAACTCTTGAACGACGCACTGACCAACTCACTGGGCAAGGTGCGTACCGTGCCCCTGCACTATTACGTCTATTGGATCCTGGCCCTCGGAATCATGGGGGCCATCGCCGGGTACTTCTCTCGCACCTATTTGTTCAAGGTCGCCTACGACATCGAATTCGACCTGCGCAATTCGATCTACACACATCTCACCCGGATGTCCTTCCCCTTCTACGACCGGGTGCAGTCGGGGCAGTTGATCTCGCGGGCCAATTCGGACATCAGGTCGGTCCAGATGTACCTCACCTTTGCCCCGATGATCCTGGTCCAGTGCTCCATCGCCGTCGTGGCCTTCGGTTTCATGCTGCACATCAGCGTGCCGTTAGCGCTCATTGCCATGGTGACGATGCCTTTCATCTACTGGACCGGCGTGCGCATGCGCAACAACCTCTTCCCGGTCTCTTGGATCATTCAGGCCCGGCTGGCCGAGGTCGCCACCGTGGTCGACGAGAACGTGAGCGGGGTACGCGTCGTCAAGTCCTTCGCCGCTGAAGAGCAGCAGCTGCGCCAATTGGCGACGGCGGCGGACAAGGTGCAGTGGGGGTACATCAAAGACGCCGACCTGCGAGCCCGCTTCACCCCGCTGATCCAGAACCTCTCTCAGGTCGGCCTGGTTCTCGTCTTGATCTTCGGCGGCTACATGGTCATTCACGGCACACTGCCGGTCGGGGCCATCCTCGAATTCAACATCTACCTGCTGATGATGCAGGCTCCCTTCATGATGCTCGGCATGCTGATCATGATCGGCCAGCGCGCCTCGGCTTCGGCCGAACGCATCTACGAGATCTTGGACGAGAAGGCGACCATCATCGATCGTCCTGATGCCATCGACCTCACCAACTGCGAGGGTGATGTGCGCTTCGACAACGTGCGGTTCGCCTACGGCACCGACAGCCGGATCGCCCGTTCGGTCGAAGACGGTGGCAATCCCGATGTGCTCAAGGACTTCAACCTGCATCTGCGTTCGGGCGAGACCGTCGCACTTGTCGGCCGCACGGGCAGTGGGAAGTCGACCATCCCGCGTCTGGTGGCCCGCTTCTATGACGTGAGCGACGGTTCGGTCGCGGTCGATGGCCACGACGTGCGAGACCTGACCCTGACCAGCCTGCGGGCCAACATCGGCGTCGTCTTGGATGAGCCGTTCCTCTTTTCGGTCTCCATTCGCGACAACATCGCCTACGGGAGGCCCGACGCCACCGACGAGGAGGTCATCGCCGCGGCGCGTTCGGCCGGTGCGGACGGCTTCATTCGCCATTTGTCGGAGGGCTATGACACCGTGGTCGGCGAGCGGGGCTACACGCTCTCGGGTGGACAGCGCCAACGAATCGCCATCGCCCGGGCCCTGCTCATCAACCCGCCCATCTTGATCCTCGACGACGCCACCAGCGCAATCGACGTCAAGGTCGAACAGCAGATCCACGGGGCATTGCGTGTCCTCATGGAGGGGCGCACCACCTTGATCGTGGCCCACCGCCTCTCGACCATCAGCCTGGCCGACCGCGTCGTGCTCCTCGACGGTGGCGAGATCGTGGCGGACGGCACCCATGCCGAGCTCTTGGCGTCCACGCCTCTCTACTCCGATGTGCTGGCCCAGGCGGCCGAAGAAGAGGCGGCCAACACGGCGGACGACGACCTCGACGTTGCACTGGGGGCCAAGTAATGGGATTCATGGGTGGGGGTCCCCCGATGGGTGGCGGTGGTGCGCCCGGCGCCGCCCAAAACGGCCTGCCGTTCGGCGGCATCCCCGAAGAACTGCAGGCCGGTGTCGACCTCCTCTTGGCCGACGAGCCCGACCGCGGCGAGTCCGACATCACCTTCACCCACCAACCAACTGAGCACGAGCGCGCCCGCCTGAGCCTGCGCGGGCTCCTGCTCGAGTACCCCGGCATGTTGGTGCTCGCCTTGGTCCTGGTCGGAATCGTCGCCGTGGCCACCCAGCTCGGCCCCTGGTTGACCGGTATCGCAATCGACGACGGCATGGCGTACGGGCATCAGGATTCGCGTTCGTCTGCCTGATCGCCGCGTTGTACCTCTTGTCGATCGTCGTGTCCGCCGGGGCGCAATACGGACAGGTCCGGGTCACCGGGCGCTTGGCGTCGTGGGTCATGAATGACCTACGCGTGACGATCTTCCGCCATCTCCAACGCCTCTCCCTCGACTTCTTCACCGAGGAGAAGGCGGGGGTGGTGATGAGCCGCATGACCAGCGACATCGAGAACCTCCAGCAATTGCTCCAAGACGGCTTGGCCCAGTTCGCCGTCCAAGGCCTGACCATGATCGTGATCGCCGTCTTCATGTTCATCACCAATATGCGCCTGGCCGTGATCACCATCGTCGTGGTGATCCCACCCCTGGTCATCATGTCCATCTGGTTCAAGCGGGCGTCCGAACGCGGCTACGACAAGGTCCGCGACGGCATCGCCCTCGTGCTCGCCGATCTGTCCGAAAGCCTCCAAGGCGTCCGGATCGTCACCGCCCACAACCGCCAGGGCTACAACGTGATCAATCACCGCAATGTGGTCGGCCGCTACCGCGACGCCAACTACTACACGGGCCGGATCAACGGCATCTATGGACCAGGCTCGCAGCTCCTCGGCGTCATCGGCCAGGTCGTGGTCCTTGCGGTGGGCGGCGAAATGGTGCTCCACAACCAACTCAAGATCGGCGCGCTGGTCACATTCTTCCTCTACGTGAACCGCTTCTTCCAGCCCATCCAACTACTGGTCCAGCAGTACAACTCCTACCAACAGGGCCAGGCGTCGATCGTCAAGCTGCGCACCTTGATGGACAGCGAGCCGACCGTCTCGGAACGAACCGACGCGATCACCTTGCCCCCCATCGACGGTGAGATCCGATTCGATCATGTGTCGTTCGGGTACGACCCCGACGTCCCGGTGCTCCAAGACGTCGATCTGACCATCGATCCGGGCGAGACGGTGGCCTTCGTCGGGGCCACCGGTGCGGGGAAGTCGACCATGGCCAAACTCGTGACCCGCTTCTACGACCCGACAGCGGGCCGGGTGCTGATCGACGGCTACGACCTGCGCGATGTCACCCTCACCTCACTGCGCAGTCAACTCGGCGTGGTGCCCCAAGAGCCCTTCCTTTTTGCCGGAACGATCCGCGACAACATTTCGTTCGCCCGTCCCGGTGCACCCGATGACGCCGTGTGGGAGGCCGTGCACAAGGTCGGCCTCACCGACTTGATCAATCAGCTCCCCCACGGCCTCGACACCGTCGTCCACGAGCGCGGCCAGTCCCTCTCCTCGGGCGAACGCCAGTTGATCGCACTGGCCCGCGCCTTCATGGCCCAGCCGCGGGTCCTGGTCCTCGACGAGGCCACGTCGAATCTCGACCTCCAATCTGAAACCATGATCGAGGCCGCGCTCGATGTGCTGCTCCAGCAACGCACCGCCGTGCTGATCGCCCACCGACTCTCGACCGCCATGCGGGCCGATCGCATCGTGGTGGTCGGCGATGGCCGGCTGCTTGAGCTTGGGTCCCATGACGAGCTGATCGCCATGGGAGGGCACTACGCCGAGATGTACGAGACCTGGATCTCTCAGTCCCACGCCGCCTAGGTCGGTCGAGGTCAGCGCCCTGACCGCCCACGGCCCGGCGCATCAGTGCGAAGTCGCCCCGCCAGTGCGATTGATTCGAGGAGGTCGGCCGTCTGGGTGGGGGCCTCGAGCATCATGTCGTGCCCGTAGGCCATGTCGTGGGTCTCCCATCCCCCAGCCAGAGCCGCCTCGGCGAAGCGGTCGAGGCTGCGGAGGGGCGGATTCAGGTGGCGCACGTAGACCCGTCGCAGCCGGTCGAGGGGCGCGGGGTCGAAGTCGATGGACTCCGTCTGGCAACGAAACGGGAAGTCGACCAGGCGCGGTGCCACCCAGGCACGCAGTGGGGGGTCACTGACCCCCCACTGCTCGAGAAATTGTGGCGTCGTCGGCACGTACCAGCCGTCGCCGTGGGCGGCCACCTCGGCGCGGTAGTGCGCCGCCACATCGTCGGGTTCGACGTCGAGGAGCGACTCCCCCGGTGCAGTGACAAAAGCACCGAGATAGATCACCGAGGCCAGCCGGTCACCGGCTCGCTCGGCCACGGGACCGGCCAATACCCCGGCATAGGAATGCAGTACCAGATGCACTTGGTCGAGATCCTCGAAAAACAACACCTCAACGAGATCGTTGACGTGGGTGGCGAGGCCAATGTCGGGATTTAGCTCCGCACGGCGGGCCCCCTGGCCGGCCAACGTCGGGGTATGGACGTCGTGGCCCCGGGTCGCGAGCATCGGTCGCACGTCGGTCCAACACCACGCTCCGTGCATGGCGCCGTGAACGAGGACGAATGTCGCCATGGTCTCTCCTTGTCCGAAGCACCGAAATGTACGACACGTCGTCGATACGCCCGTGGATGGGCCGCTCCGTCAGCTCAGCGATCCGCGGACCCGCTGCTCCACCTGGCCAAGGTCAGTCGGTAGCGCTGGTCCCACCGCTCGTAGCGGCTGCGCAGTGTGGTGCCGGGCCACCCCACGGGCAACAGCTCGTCGGGCAGGAGTGGATCGGCCTGGAGGTGGCGCAAGACCGCGGCCGACAGCGTGAACCCGGGGCCGAGCGACGCCGGGATGTCGGGATCCACCGACTCGAGTTCACCGGCCAACGCGTGGGCCGCGGGTGGACCAGGCTTCGAGATCCCACAGTCGGGCGGCCAGCGCTTCGCTATTCGCGGGCCGCGCTTCGATGAACTCGATGTCCCCCAGCAGCCCCGCAGGCGGCACGGTGGCGAGATTGTCGGGACGCAGCCACACGCCCTCTCGGAGTTCAGCCAGTCTGAGATACGAAAGGGCACGCCGTCGTTGGGTGCGCACCTCGGCTGTGCTGCCGGTCGTGACCACCACGGCGAGCATCCACGCACCCGAGTACGCCGAGCGCAGACCCGAACGGCTGAGCGACTGGCGGGACTGGCGATCGACGAGATGGCCGGACAACCGGTAGCGCCCTGACCCGTCCGTGGTGGCTTCGCCGGCCGCCACCATGCGGCTCAACGCCACCCGGGCCCGGTTTTCGCTGATCCCGAACAACCCGCTCAGGCGCACCAGCTGAGCGACGCCGAGTTCGGGCGGGTCCATGCCGAGCATCGCGCTCGCCAGGACGGACCGGGCCGTGAAGGGCGTATTACTTTCTTGCGACACTTGGTTGACTACTGTAATATCGCGACATGGCCGCCACCATGGTGCCCGAACTCAGTGCCCGACCCAATGTCCTCCCGAGCGAGCGACTCCTGGCGAACGGGATGGCCGTGCCACAACTGCGGCCCCATCTGCGTCGGATCGACAATCTTCGAAACACGCTCACCGTGGCGTCGGTCTGGGGCTATGTCGTCCTCATCGTGGGCGCCGCCGTCTGGGTCGATGCGTGGTGGAGCTACCTGATCGCCTTCGTGCTCATGGGGCCGATGTTCGCCCGATTCGCCATTTTGATGCACGAAGCGGCGCACAAGCTGCTGTTCACCAACAAGCGGTGGAACGATTGGATCGGGACATGGGTCATTGCATATCCGGCCTTCACCCCGGTGCAGCTCTACCGCCGGGTCCATTTCGCCCATCATCGCGATGAGTTCGGACCCGACGAACCCGATCTGGCCTTCTACCGTCCGTACCCGTGCACCAAGGCGGCGCTGCGTCGCCGACTGCTCCGCGACGCCCTCGGGATTTCGGGTTGGAAGAACTTCGTGCCGCTGCTCAAAGGGACCAAGAACGCGGCATTCCGGCGCATCGCCTTGTCCATCCTCGGGGTCCAGGCAATGCTGTGGGCCGTGGCGTGGCTGGCCACCGGCCGCTGGTGGATCTACCCGTTGTTGTGGTGGTTGCCCTGGATGACCCAATGGCGCGTCATCAACCGCCTGCGCTCCATCGCCGAGCACGGTGGGCTGGAACGGAGCAAGGATCGGCGGGCGACGACGCACAACGTGCGCCAATCACTTCTGGCGCGGTTTTGGTTCGTCCCTTACAACACGGGCTGGCACCTGGCGCACCACGTTGACATGGGGGTGCCCTGGCGCAACCTCCCCGAGTACCACCAAGAGCTGGTCCGGGCGGGCTACGTCACCGACGCCATCACCTACCCGAACTACCGAGCCCTGTGGTCGGCACTTTCCTCTGCCGCGGACTGAGGTTGCCAGGTCACGGCGTCATGTGATCCCGAGTGCCCGGCGCAGCACGAGCGAACTCTCCGCCTGGGCCCGTTTTGAAATCGCCGCCGACATGACCAACGTCGAGCCGTGGAACGTCCCGGGGAACTGATGGAGCTCCACCGAGACGCCGGCCTGGAGGAGGCGCAGCCCATAGAGGATGCCTTCGTCGCGCAATGGATCCGACTCGGCCGTAGAGATGTAGGTCGGCGGTAGCCCCGACAGGTCAGCGGCGCGGGCCGGCGCCGCATATGGCGAGACGTCGTCGGGGTCGCTCCCCTGGCCGAGATAGGCCTGCCAGCTCTGGACCGCCAGCGGGCGGTTCCACATCGGCGAGTCGGTGAACGCCCGCATCGACGGCGTCTCGAGTCGGTCGTCGAGCTCGGGGATGTGCAGCATCTGAAAACACAGCGCCGGGCCGCCGTGATCGCGCGCGAACAGGGCGGTGGCGGCGGCCAGCCCGCCGCCTGCGCTCACGCCGGTCAGCGCCAGGCGCGCCGGATCGACACCGAGTGCTTGCGCATTGTCCGCCACGAAGCGCAACGCCGCGTAACAGTCGTGCAGCGCGGCCGGAAAGGGGTGCTCGGGGGCGAGGCGGTACTCGACCGACACGACGAGTGCCCCGGTGTCGATGGCCATCATGGCCGAGCCGATGTGCTCGGTCTGGATGCTGCCGATGATGAATCCGCCCCCATGGATGGTGACGATCCCGGGCACCGGGCCGGCCCGGTCTTTGGGTGCGTAGATCCGCACGGCCACATCGGGATCGCCCTGCCAACCACCAATGGTGCGGTCGGTGATCTCGAGCGTCTCGATACCGGGAATATCGAGGGACATCTGCTCGAGCATCGCTTCGAAGCCCGCACGCGCCGCCACCGGGTCAGTCAGGTCGAAGGGCGGGAGCGCCTCGACGAAAGGTGCCAGTTCGGGATCGATCATGCTTACTTCGGTTGCATCCTGATGCCGGCATCGATGCGGATCGACTCGGCGTTCATGTAGGAGTTACGCAAGAGCTCAAGGGCCAAAGAGGCGAACTCGGTGGCGTAGCCGAGACGGTGCGGAAACAACACGTCTTGGGCCAACTTCTCCTTGAACGCCTCAGCCCCTTCGCCCTCCCCGTAGATCGGGGTGTCGACGAGGCCCGGCAAAATCGTGTTGACCCGGATACCGACGACGGCGAGGTCGCGGGCCACCGGCAAGGTCATGCCGACCAGGCCTCCCTTGCTCGACGAGTAGGCGGCCTGGCCGATCTGCCCATCCTCGGCGGCGACCGAGGCCGTGTTGACGATGGCGCCCCGGGCACCGTCATCGTCCGGCTCGTTGCGGCTCATGACCGTTGCGGCCAATCGGATGCAGTTGAAGGTGCCGACAAGGTTGATTTCGATGACCCGGCGGTAGAGGTCGAGATCGTGGGCGGAGGCGAAATCCCCGTCCTTGCCAATTGTCCGCGTCGCCCACCCGGTGCCGGCGCAGTTGACCAGCGAACGCAGCGGCGCCATCTCGGCGGCCGCCTCGACGGCGGCGATCACGTGTTCGGTATTGGTCACATCGGTCTGGGCGAAGATTCCCCCGATCTGCGACGCCAGGGCCGTGCCCTTGTCCTCTTGGAGGTCGGCCACCACCACCCGCACACCCTGATCGGCCAGGAGTCGGGAGGTCGCCGCCCCGAGGCCCGAGGCCCCGCCGGTGACGACTGCTGATGTGCCGTTCAATTCCATCACTTCATTGACTCCTTCATCTGTGCCCGTGGCGGGCCGTCGGCGCGAGCTGTGCCGCCGCGAGGATAGGGCGACGCCCGACTGCACTGCCATGTGGGCGAAGCGGGCTACATCCGATCGGGGGCCTCGATGCCGAGCAGGGCGAATCCCTGCGCCAGGACCCGGGCGGTCAGATCACACAGCGCCAGGCGTGAGGTGCGAATTTGAGGATCATCGACCAGGACGCGACATCCTTCGTAGAAGGTGGTGAAGACCGACGCCAACTCGAAGAGGTAGGTGCAGAGCTTCGACGGGCTGTACGCCTCGGCGGTGGCATCGACGGCCGAGGCGAAGCCGAGGAGCTTCATGGCGAGGGCCCGCTCTTGGGGCTCGTCCAGCGTGAGGCGGGTCCGGGGCGCCGGCGGGGCGACTGCGGCCCGGCGAAAGATCGATCGGATGCGAGCGTGGGCGTATTGGAGATACGGCCCGGTGTCTCCCTCGAAAGCCAGCATGCGGTCCCAGTCAAAGACGTAGTCGCGCATCCGTTCGGTGGACAGGTCCGCATACTTGACCGCGCCGATGCCGAGTGCTCTGGCTACCTTGGCCCGTTCCTCGGCGCTGAGCTCGCTTGGTCGTGATTCGAGCGCCGCGGTGGCACGGTCGACGGCTTCGCTGAGCAGGTCGACCAAACGTTCCGACGTCCCGTCGCGGCTGGCCTTCTTCTTGCCATCGGTGCCAAGGACGAGGCCGAATCCGACGTGGACCGCGGTGGTGCCCTCGGGGAGATAGCCAGCGAGCGCGGCCACGGCGAAGACCAGGCGAAAGTGCAAGGCCTGTTCATTGCCGACGACATAGACGAGGTTGGTCGCCTCACGGCGTTGCGTCCGGTCCCTGATGCAAGCCAGATCGGTGGCCGGGTAGCCGTACCCGCCGTCGGATTTTCGCACGATGAGGGGGAGCGGATCGCCGTTGCGGTTCTCGAATCCGTCGGGGAACACGCACTGGGCCCCGTCGTGCTCGACCAAGAGGCCCCGTTCGGCCAGTTCGTCGACCACCAGTGCGAGGAAGGGGTTGTAGAAGCTCTCGCCGACGATGTCGTCGTCGGTGAGGAGGACCTCGAGCAGCTGGTAAACCTCGTCGTTGTGGCGGATGCTTTCGGCCACGAAGATCCGCCACAGCTCGAGGGTCTCGGGGTCACCGCCTTGGAGGAGCACGACGCGTTGACGACAGCGCTCGGCAAAGTCGGGGTCACGGTCGAAGTGCTGACGGGCCGCGGCATAGAAGTCGTTGAGGTCCGACACGCTGAACGACTCGGCATCGCTTGACCCGTCGACGTCGATCAGGTGCTCGATCAGCATCCCGAACGGCGTGCCCCAGTCCCCAATGTGATTCTCCCGAAGTACCTCGTGGCCGAGGAAGGTCAAGACCCACGCCAACGCGTCGCCGATGACGGTGCTGCGCAAGTGGCCCACATGCATTTCTTTGGCCACGTTCGGTGAGGAGTAGTCGATCACCATGCGCTGCGGTGGCGTAGCGGTGGGCACACCGAGTCGGGCGTCGGCGCTCATGGCCACCAGCTGATCGGCCACGAACTCGTCGTTGAGCGTCAAGTTGATGAAGCCTGGGCCGCTGATCTCGACCGCAGAGCACAGATCAGCGAAGTCGTCGAAGGCCAGGACCTCAGCGGCGACGGCCTGGGGGGGCCGCCCGACCGCCTTGGCCAGGGCGAGCGCACCGTTGGCCTGGAAGTCGGCCCGCTCAGAAGGTCGCAGCACGGGATCAGCCCCCGGGACGACGGCAGCGAAGGCGGTCTGGAGACGCCCGAGCAGGACGTGGTAGGCGTCAGGCATTGATTAAGGTCGCCTGCTGGTCAATCACCAGGCGCGCCGACCCCGCCGTCGGTCAGCCCGTAGCGGTGATAGGGCCCGAAGAACCCGTGTTCGAGCAGCCCGTAGCCGACGACGTCGCCATAGGAGAAACGGGCGACGTGGTCCACAATCCCGTATTGGGCCAGTCCCTTGATCTCGTCGACGGGCATGACGACACCTTGGACCACCTCGTCTGGGCCCTGGTACATGCCGTGGCGCCAATCGGCGTCGATCCCGTAGCCGGTGCCGATGGAGACGAAGTTGGCCAAGAGCGACGTGCACTCGATCTCGATCTTCGCGTCAGGGAAGCGCACGATTGAACGATCGATGATCCGGGTGCCGGCTATGAGATGGTGCTCATGCTCGGAGCGGCCGAGATCGTCGACCCCACGGGTTGGATCGGCCCAGATCCGCTCGGCCTGGACCAGCGGGCGCTCGCCATCGTCACGTTCGTGACAGATGTACATGATGGCGTGGTCTTCGAATTGCATCGGGAAGTAATTCCACATGCCCGAAAGCACCAGTTCACCTTCGCGGATGCCACCTTGCTCGGGCTCTCCGACCGGCCGGATACCCCAACTCCGGTCGCGATTGCCCCAACACTTTTCTGGCGTGATCGCAATCTCGTGCCCGCCCACCGACAGCGTGCCCGTCCAAGTCCCAGTTTGGGCCAGCCGTTGGGTGTCGAAGATCACCTTGCCCTTGCTGCGCAGATATTGACGGGGTTCGGCCATGGCGGGGGTGTGCCCCTCCCAGGTCACGTCCATCGCCACGGTGTGTTCGGTCGGCTCGACCACCACCCGGATGCGCTTGAGCGGCTCGAGTACCTCGATTCGAAATGGCCCGATGCTGAGATCACTGCGGTCAGTCAGTGGTTTCGATGCCCGCACGACGTGTTGGGTGTCCCCGTGGCGCACATCGATGAAGGCGTCGACGACACCTAGATTCGGGTATTGCCCGAATCCGAAGATGGCGAACCATTCGTCGGACTTCGCGTGCATGTTGAAGTAGTACCGGTCGTAGAAATTGCGGTCGCTCGTGGCTGGATGGGCGATGAATTCGGGTGCTTGATGCACCGGAAAGTCATCCCACGACGTCAGGGTCACAGTCTGCTCCTTTGCTTCATCTCAATGTCTTCGCTCTTGCCTGGTCTCAGCAGCAGGCGCAGCCGCCGCCGCACCCCGAATCCCCGGGCGCCGCGCACCGGGCTCCGGGCGGAGGTGCGGCCACACCGGTCGTGGCGAAGACGGGCCAGAGGCGATCCGCTCCGACATGGCCCTGCGGGCAGGTCGCCGGGGCGTCGACGTCCGCCATGGGCCGGCGCTCGTCAAAGATGGCCGCACAGGTGGTGCAGCGGAATTCATACACGGGCATACGTGGGGAGACCTCCAAGGCAAGCTTAGGCTTCTCAATTAGGACTCGATGGGCGCCGCGGGTCGACGGCACGGCAGAATGGCCAGATGGCCACACATTTTGATTCAGCGCCCCACCCCGACAGTTTCGGTGCCCGGTCCGTGCTCTCGGTCGACGGCCGGGACTACGAGGTCTTCGACGTGGCGGCGAGCGCGCTCGCCGACACCCACGACATCGAGCGCCTCCCCTATTCCATCAAGGTGCTGCTCGAGAACCTGTTGCGCCACGAGGACAGTCCTCACGTCTCACCCGACGACATCACCGCGACCGCAGCATGGGCGGCCAATCCCGAAGCGCACGGCCAGGCCGCCGGTGACGCGGCCCATGAAATCGCCCTGACACCCGAACGCGTCCTCATGCAGGATTTCACCGGGGTGCCCGGGGTGGTGGACCTCGCGGCCATGCGCGACGCGCTGGCCCAGCTCGGTGGCAACGCCTCGAAGGTCAATCCCCTCGTGCCGGTCGAGCTGGTGATCGATCACTCGGTCATCGTCGAAGAGTCAGGGGACGCATCGGCCTATGACACCAACGTGTCAATCGAATACCAGCGCAACATCGAGCGGTACCAGCTTCTCCGTTGGGCCCAAGGTGCCTTCGACGGATTCCGGGCGGTCCCACCGGGCATGGGGATCTGCCATCAAGTCAACCTCGAATACTTGTCACGGGTGGTCTTTTCGAGTGCGGACGGACGCGCCTTTTGTGACACCTTGGTCGGCACCGACTCACACACCACCATGGTCAACGGACTCGGTGTGCTCGGGTGGGGGGTCGGTGGCATCGAGGCCGAGGCCGCCATGTTGGGACAGCCGCTCTCGATGCTGCTCCCGCCGGTCGTCGGACTCCGGATCTCGGGTGAGTTGTCGGAGGGGACAACGGCCACCGACGTGGTCTTGACGGTGACCGAACTCCTGCGTGATCACGGCGTCGTCGGCGCCTTCGTCGAGTGCTATGGGCCGGGTGTGGCCGCCCTCCCCCTCGAGACCCGCGCCACCATTGGCAACATGAGCCCCGAGTACGGGGCGACGTGCACGATGTTCCCGATCGACCAGGTCACCATCGATTACCTGCGCTTTACTGGTCGAGACGACGAGCACTTGGCTCTGGTCGAGGCGTACGCCAAGCGCCAGGGACTCTGGCACACCGGCACCGGGGTCGAGCCGGTCTATTCGGAATACACGACCCTCGACCTGGGCGACGTCAGGCCTTCGTTGGCCGGGCCCAAGCGCCCCCAGGACCGGGTGTCGTTGGCCGGTGCGGGCGACGCGTTCAAGATGGCACTCGACCGTTCGCCCCTCAGCGCGAGCGAACCCGTACCCGCCGCTCCGCACCACTTGCTCACCGACGGAGACGTCGTGGTCGCGGCTATTACGAGTTGCACCAACACCTCGAACCCACAGGTGATGGTGGCAGCCGGGCTCGTGGCCCAGCGGGCGGTGGCCCGGGGACTGCGCACCAAGCCCTGGGTCAAGACGTCGCTCGCCCCGGGATCGCGAGTTGTCATGGACTACCTTGAGCGGGCCGAGCTCGTCGATCCGCTCGAACAACTCGGCTTTTACCTGGTCGGCTACGGCTGCACCACCTGCATCGGGAACTCGGGCCCGCTCCTCGAAGGAATCAGCGAAGCGGTCCACAACAGCGATCTCTCCGTGGTCTCGGTGCTCTCGGGCAATCGCAACTTCGAAGGCCGGATCCACCCTGACGTCCGGATGAACTACCTCGCCTCACCGCCATTGGTCGTCGCCTACGCCTTGGCCGGCACGATGGATATCGACCTGACCACCGATCCGCTCGGGCACGATGGAGATGGCCAAGCGGTGTTCCTCTCGGACCTGTGGCCGAGCGCCCACGAAGTCAGTCAGGCCATCGCCGATTCGTTGACGTCGGACATGTTCCGGGCCCGCTACGGGGCGGTGTTCGACGGCGACGAGTACTGGCAGCAGGTGCCGGTCGCCGGCGGCGAGACCTTCGCATGGCAGGACGACTCGACCTACGTCAAAAACCCGCCGTACTTCGACAACATGACGATGACCCCCGCCCCGTTGACCGACATCCAAGGCGCGCGCGTCTTGGTCATGGTCGGTGACAGCGTGACCACCGACCACATCTCACCGGCCGGTTCGATCGGTCCCGATACACCGGCCGGTCGCTACCTCACCGAGCACGGGGTCGCTCGGGGCGACTTCAATTCCTACGGGGCGCGCCGCGGCAACCACGAGGTGATGATCCGCGGCACGTTCGCCAACGTTCGCCTGCGAAACCGATTGGCCCCGGGCACCGAAGGTGGCTTCACGCTCCATCTTCCCGATGGAGGCGAGACCTCGATCTTTGACGCCGCCATGACCTACGCCGAGGAGGCGACACCGCTGGTCGTCCTCGCCGGCCTCGAATACGGCACCGGTTCGAGCCGCGACTGGGCCGCCAAGGGCACCGCCTTGCTCGGCGTCCGCGCCGTCATTGCCCAAAGCTACGAGCGCATCCACCGCTCCAATCTCATTGGCATGGGGGTGCTCCCACTGCAGTACTACAAGGGGGACTCGGCCGAGAGTCTCGGCCTGAGCGGTCACGAGCGTTTTTCGATCGCCGGCATCACCGTGCTCAACGAGGGCGAGCTCCCAAAAGAACTCACCGTGGTCGCAACCACCGACGACGGCTCGGTCACCGAGTTCCGGGCCATCGTGCGCATCGACACCCCAATGGAGGCCGAGTACTACCGCCACGGCGGGATTCTGCCTTACGTGCTGCGACAGTTGGCCGGCTGAGACATCCTCGCTGAACTGGCAACTTGTACGTTGCCTTATATAAGGCATCTGTTAAACTCATAGCGTGGCCACCGCATTCGAGGTCCTGGCCGAGCCCACCCGGCGCCAGGTGCTGTCCGTCCTTTTGGGCGGCCCACTTGCGGTCGGGCAACTCTCGAAGTTGCTCGGCCAGAGCCAGCCCGGAATGAGTCGCCACCTCAAGATTCTGCGCGACGCTGGGCTGGTGAGGGTGCGTCGAGTGGCCCAGCAGAGGATCTATGAGATCAGCCCCGGTCCGCTTCGCGAGGTCGATGCCTGGTTGGCCCCGTTCCGCAAAGAGTGGTCGGACCGGCTGGCCCTTCTCGAAGATCACCTGCGCACCAACGAGGAAGCGCACATCGCATGATCGACGACGGCCGAACCGACGGCACCGTCACCTACGAAGATGGCGTCGCGGTGATCCGCTTCGAACGCGACCTGCCGGCACCGCCCGCAGTCGTGTGGGTGGCCATCACCGATCCGCAGTTCTTGCAGCGCTGGTGGGGCCAAGCGGATATCGAACCCCGCCAGGGCGGTCGCTTCAACCTCACCTGGTTGAACCCGACACCGCAAGGTGACCGCCTGACCATGCACGCGAAAATCATCACCTTCGATCCACCCCACACCTTTGAGATCGCCGGTGACATCCATGGGATCCTGCGCTTCGAGCTTCGTGCCGCCGGCGCGGGCACCACGCTGGTTTTCACCAGCAAGCTCGATCTCCCTGACGAGTTCAAGAGCCGCACGGTGGCCGGATGGCATTACCACCTCAGCGCATTGCGGTTCGCGCTCACCGGTGGCACCGCTGACCTCGTCGAGCTCCCCGAGTGGGCGGGGATTCACGACCGGTACGTTGCACTGCTGTCCTGAGCCGAGACGCGCAGCGAAGGGGGCGCGAGGGCCTCGTTTCGACGAAACGGATTCGTCGCCACGCAGCGTCCACGGACCACCCGCGGATCTGTTGCCTTGGACGAACCGGACCCCAATCGTCCGAGTGGCCTACGGCCGTGACCTCGACTCGAACACCTCGGGTACGTCGGCTGCAATGGGCATAGCATCATCCTGCCGGACAGATCTTGACCAACGGATCCGGTGACGCACTCCATCAGGAAGGGGTTCACATGCTGTACCTCACCGAATACACCCTCAAGCCAACGATGCCCAAGGCCGAGGTCGCCGAGCTCATGGGCATCTTTGGGCACTCGGGGCCGCCCCCGGGGAGATCGCCCACTATGTGCGGGTCGACGGCCAAGGCGGCTACGTCATCAGCGACAACGAGGACCTGGGCGTGGCCTACGCCAACGTGCTGGCCTACTCGCAGTACATGACGTTCACCGTCACGCCGTTGCTCAAGCTGGACGACGCCGTCGGCCCCATCGCGGCGTATCTCTCCTAAAAGCCTCCACGGGCGCGGCCGCCGATCGGCTCAGCTGGGTCATCGTCGGCCAGGTCGACGAACCGCTCGATGATCGAGCGGCCGCTGCGGGCGATCCGCGCCACATCGAGGTCGCTGACAATGAGCCCGTTGCCGAGGTGTGGTCGCCACCCTTGCGCCAGCGCGGCGTTGATCTCGACGTGGAACTGCAGGCCATAGGCGCGTGCACCGAAGCGGAAGGCCTGGTGGAGGTAGAGCTCATTCCACGCCAACAAGACGGCACCGTCGGGGAGGAAGAACGTGTCGCCGTGCCAGTGGAAGCAGGCCAGCGCAGCACCGCAGGCACCGAAGACCGGATCTTCCTCGGCCTGGCGGGTCAGGTGGACCTCACCCGGTCCGATCTCGGGCTCAGGGCCGGCGTCGACCACCGCACCGAGGGCGGCGGCCAGCTGCTGGGCACCGAGGCAGATCCCAAGTACCGCGAGGTCGGCATCGACCGCTGCAGCCAGGAGTCGGCGCTCGGCTGCGAGCCACGGATGCGAATCGTCTTGGTCCACTCCCATTGGTCCGCCCATGACCACCAATCCAGCCATACTGGCGACCGCCTCGACGTCGGGGACTCGGTCACCTTGATCGATGCGGACCACCGACATCTCGTGGCCACGCGCCGCCAGCACATCGGCGACGAGCCCGGGGCCCTCGTGGGCCACGTGCTGGAGGACGGTCCAACGCTTGGGCGGAACCGCCGACGCGCTCAAGGGATACGGGTCACGCGGAACATCTCCGCACTGGCCCCCTCCGCCAAGCCCGCCGCCGTGCCTTGGGCGAGACCGCCCGACGTGATCCGTTCGGCGATGCCGTCGGGATCATCGATCTGACTCTCGTGACACAGCAGTGCGGCGATCTTTCGTGAAATGGTCGATGAGGTGTCGACGGCCACATTGGGATTATCGCCGCCCATGATCCACAGTTCGTGGACGGTCCAGGGCTCGAGGCCCTCTTCGTGGAGCAATTCAGGATGGGCGAACGGATTGCGCGCGTCGGGATAGACGGCACACACCGCCGCCTCGCCGGTGGCCAGGTGGTCCGGATGGCTGGCGAAGATGAAGTCCCAGCGCCGCTCGGGTGAGGGGGCGAGGACGCGCTCGGGCTTGACCTGGCGGATGACTCGGCTGATGTCGCGTCGCAGTTCGATGGTCGGCTGGACACGGCCGTCGGGGTGGCCGAGGAAGCGGACGTCGCTGACCCCGACCATCGCCGCCGCCGCCCGTTGCTCGCGCTGGCGAAGTGCGGCCATATCGGTGCGCGCCATGTCACGGTCTGATCCGCCCGCATCACCGTTGGTGACGATGCAATAGGTCACCGACAAACCAGCGGCGGTGAACGCCGCAATCGTACCGGCGGTTCCGAAGTCGACATCGTCGGGATGGGCCGTGACGACCAGGACGCTGCCGACGCCGTCGTCGGGCGTCCAGATGTCGATGTTCGTTTCCGAACCGCTCAGAGGACACTCTCCTCGGGCAACGGGGTCCACGCGGCCAGGTCACTCAGGCGCGGATCGTTCGAGAACATCTCGACGATCGGGATCCGCAGTCCGAGTCGCCGCTGGATCACCTCGACCTCGACCAGTTGGTTCCACAGCGTCAGGCTCACCACGACGCCGGCCTTGCCGGCGCGTGCGGTGCGGCCGGACCGGTGCAGGTACGCCTTGTGGTCTTCGGGCGGGTCGTAGTGGATGACGCCATCGACCGCGTCGATGTGCAACCCGCGGGCCGCCACATCGGTGGCGACGAGCACCGGGAGCTTGCCGGTCGAAAAGTCGGCCAGTGCCCGCTCACGGTTGGCCTGGCGCAGGTCGCCGTGGATGGCGGCGGCCTTGATGCCTTCCTTTTCCAGATTCTCGACCAGGCGGTCCGCACCGCGCTTGGTGCGAACGAAGAAGAGTGATTTCTCCTGGGACCGGGCGATGGCCGCGGCCACCTTGACCTTGTCCATCTGATGGACCTGAATGAAACGGTGCTCCATCGCGGTCACCGTCTGCGTCGAGGAGGCCACCTCGTGGAATACCGGCTCGGTCAGATACCGCTGCACCAGGCGATCGACCGCACCGTCGAGGGTGGCCGAAAAAAGCAACGTCTGATGCGGCGTCTCGAGCCGGCGCAGCACCCATTCGACCTGGGGCATGAACCCCATGTCGGCCATGCGGTCGGCCTCGTCGAGCACGAGTGTCTCGAGCTGGTCGACCGCGAGCTCTCCGCGATCACCGAGATCGATCAAGCGACCGGGCGTGGCGATAATGACATCGACACCCTTGGCCAGTTTGGCCACCTGACGATCGATGTCGGCCCCGCCGTAGACGGCGACCGCACGGAGCCCGAGTTTCTTGGCCAACGGCTCAATGACGTCATGGACCTGCACCGCGAGCTCACGGGTCGGCAGCAGCACCAGCGCGAGCGGCCTCGCCGGTCGGCTCGGTGCGCGGCGGCCGCCTTGGGCGTCACGGGTGGCCTTGGCCCGCTGTAAGAGCGGCACACCGAAGGCCAACGTCTTGCCCGATCCGGTCTTGGCTTTTCCGCAGACATCGCGACCGGCCAACGCGTCGGCGATGGTCAGGGCCTGAATTGGAAAAGCGCTGACGATCCCTTGATCGGCCAGCGCTTTGGTCAGTTCTTCTGCAACTCCGAGTGACTCGAACGTTCGAGCTGTCTCGTAGAGGTCCCCATCTGAGGGTTCGCCCTCAGGGCTTCCGGCGTGCGCGCCGGTCAATGCTTCAAGTGACATGTCCCGCTCTCTCTGTTGTTCGGCGGGACCCTGCGCCAACCAGAGGAGGTAAAGACGGCCCCGACTCACCAGCCCCTTGCTAGTGGTCGCACCCCTATTGTACCAGCTGAACTGGCATCCCCGGCTGCAGATAGCCGATTTCGTCGCACGCAACGGCTGCCAACCGGTGTGCACCGCCATGGTCTCCCGAGGTCCACTGCCACGCCTGTGCCAATGTGTGGCGTCACGCATGCGAAGGAGGATTCTTCATGGCCAAACTCGAACCCGGCGCGACGGCGCCCGCATTCACGCTGCCCGACCAGGACGGGAACCCGGTCAAGCTGTCGAGCTTCAAGGGTCAACAGGTGATCGTCTACTTCTACCCCGCCGATGACACCCCGGGCTGCACGAAAGAGGCGTGCCAGTTCAACGACAACTTGAAGACCTTCGAAAAGGCCGGTGTCGCCGTGCTCGGGATCTCACCGGACAAGGCCGAAAAGCACGTGAAGTTCCGCACCAAGTACAAGCTGAAGTTCCCGCTCTTGAGCGATGCCGACAAGGTCGTCATGGAGAAGTACGGGGCGTGGGGTGAGAAAATGCTCTACGGCAAGAAGAAAATCGGCACGATCCGATCCACCTTCTTGATCGGGGCGAACGGGAAGATCCAGCGCGCTTGGTACAACGTGCGCGCCGACGGACACGCCGCCAAGGTGCTCGAGGCCCTCGACGAGGTCTGATTCGCTCGATTAAGACGACCGCTCAGTGTTGGTGGCGGGCACACCAATAGGTCGTGCGGCCCCCGACCGTGTCACGGCGCAATTCCGTACCGTCGCGCGGGCATCGCCCGCCGGCGTGACGTTCGTCCATGAGGTCGCCCATGTGCGACCCGCCCCGCTTGGTGAGTTGGCGTAGCGTCGCCTTGAGGGCTCGGTGCAGATCACGCAGTTCGGTGTCGCTGAGCGCCGTGCGTCGCTGCGGGCTGAGCCCGGCGCGCCACAGCATCTCATCGGCCAACAGGTTGCCCACCCCGGCCAGGCGCGTCTGATCGAGTAGCCGGGCCTTGAGCGGCGCCGCCACCCGGCCCGCGCCGACCTCGAGGGCGCGCCGAAGCTCGGGCAGCGTCACCGACAAAGCGTCGGGGCCCAGCCGATCCTCGCTCGGTGCGAGTTCGAGCGACCCGAAACGCCGGGGGTCATGGAGCGAGAGGTGACCACCGTCCGCGAAGGTGACACGGGCCCGCACCCATTTGGGATCGAAGACGCCTGGTCCATAGACGAGGCGGTCGAGCGCCTCCTTGCCGTCGACCACCAAGCCGCCCGTCATCCCGAAGCGGACCCCGAGGGTCGGACCGTCCTCGGTGTCGAGCAGCATGAGCTTGCCCCGCCGGCGGGCCTGGGTGAAGGAGCGCCCCCGCAGGGCGCTCCCAAGACGGCGGGGCGTGGTGCCCCCTCGCCCGTAGCGGGCATCGACCATCCACGCCCCTTCGATTCGTCGGTCGAGGGCCTTCTCGGCGAGGCCGCGGTAGAGCTCGACTTCGAGAATTTCGGGCATGACAGCGACCGTACCGGACCCCGTGGTGCCAGCCTTATATGGTTGTCGCTCGTGCCACCCGAAAAGCCACAATGGGCCGAGCTCTTCACCGAGGTCGTGACGTCGGGACTCTGTACTGGATGTTCCGCCTGTGTCATTGCCTGCCCCTACGACGTGTTGGGCTACGACGACGCCGACGGGCACTACAAACCGTTCCACGTGCTGGCCGACGGCGGCCCGGACAACTGCACGCACGGGCAAAAGGGCTGCACCTTGTGCACCCGGGCCTGCCCGCGTTTTCGCACCTGGGAGCCCGACATCGAAAACCACCTCTTTGGGCGGGCCCGCACGGACGAAGAGGTCTCGGGCATCGCGCGCCGGGTGGTCCTGGCCCGGGCCAGCGACCTCGAGGTGCAAGGCACCGGCCAAGACGGCGGTCTGGTGTCGGCCCTGTTGATCTGGGCCTTTGAGCACGACGTCATCGATGCCGCCCTCGTTTCGGGTCTCGAAGGTGACGGGTCCACATGGAAGGCCGTGCCCCAGGTGGCAAGAAACAAGGCCGACGTGCTCGCAACTGCGGGCTCGCGCTACACCTATTCGGCCAATCCGCTCGCCTACCCAGAGGCCATCGAGGGCGGTGCCGAGCGCATTGCCCTGGTCGGGATGGGCTGCCAGGCGTCGGCACCGGGCGTCATGGCGGCCCGAAAGGCGGGCAAGGTGGCCCGTCGGTTCGTCCTGTCCATCGGCCTGCTCTGCTCGAAGACCTTCGACGACGCCATCTTCCCTGAGCTTTTCGAAGCCAAGTACGGCCTGGCCCGCGCCGACATCCAAAAAATGAACATCAAGGGTGTCTTCCAGGTCTGGATGCGCGACGGCGCCTATCACGAGATTCCCCTCAAAGAGGCCCACGCGTGGACGCGCGAAGGTTGCACCAGTTGCCCGGACTTCGCAGCCGAGCACGCTGATATCTCGACGGGCGGCATCGGTGCGTTCGGTGATTGGACACTCACCTTGCTGCGCACCGAGCGCGGCGAGGCCCTGTTCGACGACATGGAGGCCGCCGGGGTCATCGAGACCCGCCCGGCCGAGGACGACCCCGGTGCCGTCACGCTCCTCGATCGCTTGAGCAAGGTGAGCCGCAAGCGCTGGCCGGCGACGGCGGTGCCGATGCCGGGTCGCCTTCCCGCACCGACTTGATGGCAACAGGGGGACCCGGGCCCGACGAGTTCGCCGCCTTCTTGGGCATCGAGGTGCAGCGCCGGGGACCCGGACACACCTTGGCGGTCCTCGGCACCGACCAGCGGCACGCCAACCCCCATGGCACCGTGCATGGCGCGGTCTTCTACGCGGTTGCGGGTGCCGGCGTGGCCGCGGCGGCCAACGACGATGCGCATTCGGGGATCATCACCTCGGTGCTGGTCGAATACCTCCAACCCGCCACCATCGGCGACATGTTGTACGCCGAAATCACCAAGGAGGCCTCGACCGCGGCGAGGACATCTTCACCGGCACCGTGCGGCGCGGCGAGGCCGGCGATCTTTTGGCCTGGGTGCGCGCCCACGGCACCCGCCGCGCCCGGATGTCTGGTTAGGACGAACTCGACGACACGCTGGCCGTCACACCGCGATAGGCGTGGTCGAGTCCCGAACCAAGTCCGACGGGCGACTTGTCGATACCCAACCCCCATCGGAGCTGGGCGGTGACCGCCTGGTCGATCAACGGCCAAGCAGTCGGCGGGGAAATGTCAGGCACGCTGCAGCCGTCGGTGGCGATGGCGGTGAACTGCTTTGGCAGCTTGAGTTCCTTGACGAAGGCCACCAGTCCTCCTTGGGCGGCGCCGATCGTGCAGCCGTCGTCGAAGACGTTGTGCCCGGCCTTGTCGACCAGGATCAACCGCTTGGGTGCGGCCAGCTTGGCGTAGAGCTTTGTGGTCCCGCCCGGAACCACGACCTTGTCCGACGTCCCCTGCATGATCATCGCCGGCTTACTCGGCGGCGGCGTGCCCGGCGAGGGGGCAAGCCCGATGTAGGCCTTGATGTCTTTGTCCTTGGCCACGTTGATCGCCGCACCACCACCCGCCGAGTGACCCAACGACGCCACACGACTGAGGTCGAGTTTCCCGGTGAGCGCGGTCCCGGGGGTGGCATTCATCGTCGTGACGTACGCCAGGGCCTGGCGCAGGTCGGTCACGTCGTTCTGTCCCTGGCCGGTGGTGTTGGCGATGATGGCGTGGAGGTCGCGCGAGCGATGATCGGGCGCCACCACGACGAAACCCCACGTGGCCAGATGGTCGGTCAGAAAGGACGACTGTTGGGGGTAGCCGCCGTAGCCGTGGCTGAAGAGCACGACGGGGAAGGGCCCGTTCGAACTGATGGGCACGCCGGTGTAGGCGTCGGTGGTCAATGTGGTCGGCAAGGTGGAGGGCAGGCCGGTCGGAATGGGCGCAGTTGGCGAACCGGTGAACCAACGCAAGAGGTTGATGACGTAGGTGGGCTTCCCCGTCGTCGACGCCGGATCGACCGGGTAGGTGATGACCACGGTGTCGCCGGACGCAGTGGTCACGAACAGCACACCGGGCTTGTAGGGGCCGTTCTGGGAGAATGCCGTGTACGGGTTGCCCTTGGGGACGGCGGGCTGATGATCAGGCAGAGCGGCGGCCGAGGCCGGAGTGGCCGTCACCGAGAGCGCGATCGATGCCGTGAGCACGGAGCGCGCCAACGACGCCCGAACACCGAGTGAGCAACGAAATCCCCTGCTTCATCTTCCCCCCATGATTGCGATCTGGCGCACCAGAACTTATGGCAGATTGGCCTCAAGTCGTCGGTCGGGCCGCCCACGCCCCCGCCAGGCGGCCGAAAAGTGTGCTGTCACCAATGGAGAGCCCACTGGCGTACCCGAATGCGCAGACGCCGGCTGAGGTGCGCCCGGCTGCGAAGAGCCCGGGGATGGGATCTCCCCCGAGCCCGAGGACCTCTCCCGACACGGTCGTCTCCAAGCCCCCGAGCGTAAAGGGGGCATCGGGCGCGGGTCCGATCCGCACGTCGATCGCACCGAGGGGTGGGACCAAGGGTCGGACCCACTCGGCCCCTTTGTGGAAGAGCGGGTCGCTGTGGGTGGCGGCGTGCTGGTTGTAGAGCGCCACCGTTGCTTCCAAGGATCCGGGCGGAAGCCCGATCTCGCTCTCGAGCTGGGCGGGGGTCTCGCACACCCAACTGGCGGCCAGGCCCATCCAGTTCACCTCGTAGGAGGCCTCGTCGAGGATCAGGTAGACCTCGCCGTCTTGGTGGTACAGAGCCGACTGGCCGACGCGCCCCATGTAGGTGTCCTCGTTGATGAAACGTTGCCCCTGTCCGTTCACCAATATCCCGTGAATCAAGGTGCGCGGCGGGGTGAGGGGAAGGGAGACCTCGCCCGCGTACATGTTGCGCACCGACGCCCCAAGTGCCTGGGCCATGCGGATGCCCCGACCGTCGTCGCCCTCGGTGCCCACCTTGAACGTGCCGCGGGCCAGTGGCGGACAGTGCTGGCGCAGCATGTCGTCGTTGAAGATGAAGCCTCCCGCGGTGAGGACCACCCCGCGCCGGGCCCGCAGCGACACCGTCTCGCCAAAGCGCTGGCCCTGCACCCCGACCACCGTGCCGTCGTGCACGATCAGGCGATCCACTCTGGTGTCAAAGGACGGCACCGCACCGGCGTCGAGTGCCGCCGACGCCAGGAGCTCCATGAGTAGCCACCCCGTCGAGCGTTTGGTCTTGGCCAGGTGGCCGCGCGGTGCCGGGGTGGCGATTTCGTTGAAGGGGTAGGCATCTTCGCCTCCCGAGTACACCAACCCCTCGGTGCCAGCCGGTGCCATCGAGGTCTCTGCATCGAAGGTCGGGTCGAAGGGGACCCCGCGTTGGACCAACCAGTCGAAGTGGCCGAGACTTTCGGCGCAATAGCGTGCGATCTTGGCCTCGTCGGGGTTCGGACCACAGGCCGCCATCATGTAGGCGAACATGTTCTCGGTGGAGTCGGAGTAGCCACAGGCCGTCTGAATCGGGGTCCCGCCCCCGAGATAGACGATGCCTTCGGCCAAGGCGGCGGCTCCGCCCGCGCCGCCGGTGCGTTCGGTGACCATGACCTCGGCGCCGGCCTCGGCCGCCGTGAATGCAGCGCAGGCGCCCGCGGCACCGAATCCCACCACCACGACGTCGGACTCGCCGTCCCACGATTTGATGTCGCTGACATCACAGGGCGCCACATCGCTCGGCTCGATCACCTTTTCTCCCACTCTCCCTCTGGCGTTGTGGGCGGAGGGTAGTCGTGCGGCAGTCCTGAGCGCCCATCCTCTAGGTTCGACCCCATGGCAGAGAGTGCCCGAGCGGTCTGGCTCGCCGAGGTGGCGCCCGAATGGACGGCCACGTTGGC
This sequence comes from uncultured Acidimicrobiaceae bacterium, assembly GCA_963800725.1. Taxonomy (GTDB): domain Bacteria; phylum Actinomycetota; class Acidimicrobiia; order Acidimicrobiales; family RAAP-2; genus Bog-473. Next base: position 153,897 of record CAWDCE010000017.1, read on the forward strand.
GTACCGGTTGGTGCCAGAGGTTGAGACCTGGAAGCTGACCCACGCCGACGGCCGCGTGCGTTTCGCCAAGATCAGCCCCGACGCGGCTTATCCGTCGCTGGTCGCCGAGGCCGAGCGCATGGTGTGGGCCGCACCCTATGTCCGCGTGCCCGTCGTTGTCTGCGTCGAGCATCGCGACGCCATGACCATCTTGGTCACCGAGGGCCTCGAAGGACGCGACGCCACAGACCCTGTGGTGCGCCAAGATCTGCCCGCCCTGGTTCGGGCGTTCGGCGAAGGGTTGGCGAACTTGCACGATGCGGTCGAAGAGCACTGGTGCCCCTTTCGCTTTGAAATCGATCGGGCCCTGGCCCACGTCGGGCGCCGGGTGGCCGACAACGCCATCTCCCCGGCCGGTTTCCACCCCGAACATCGTCACCTGAGCGCGTCAGCTGCGCTGGCCCAACTGGTGGCCACCGCGCCCGAGACCGAGGACCTCGTGGTGTGCCACGGCGACTACTGCCCCCCCAATGTGCTGCTCGTCGGGGGGCGGGTCACGAGCTATCTCGACCTCGGGGAATTAGGCGTGGCAGATCGTTGGTTCGACATCGCCGTCGGGGCGTGGAGCACCACTTGGAATTTCGGCGCAGCGTACGAATCACTCTTCTACGAGAGCTACGGCATCGAGCCCGATCCTGAGCGCATCGCGTTCTACCGGCTCTTGTGGGAGTGCGTTTCCTAGGCGCCGAGCTGACGGGCCCGCGCGAACACGGCGTCGAACATCTCTTGGGTGAGCCGGCCGGTGAAGGTGTTCTGCTGGCTCGGATGATACGAACACACCAGGTGTCGATCACCCGCCACCGCGTACTCGCGCAGATGCCCGAAGGCCGGTCGTGGACGAAGACCGAGGAGCGATGCGACGCTCTGGAAGGCGATCTGCCCCAACACCACGACCACAGCGCCATTCGCCCAAGAGTGCGAGCTCGCGCTCGAGGTAGGGAGCGCACGCCGCGCGTTCACCCGGGTCGGGCTTGTTGGCCGGCGGCGCGCAATGCACGGCCGCGGTGATGTAGGCACCACGCAAGGAGAGCCCGTCGTCGGCCGAGATGCTGGAAGGCTGATTGGCGTAGCCCGCCCGATGCAATGCCGCGAACAGCCAATCGCCCGAGCGGTCCCCGGTGAACATGCGCCCGGTGCGATTGGCGCCGTGCGCGGCGGGGGCCAGGCCGACAATGAGGAGCCGGGCCGCGGGGTCGCCGAATCCGGGCACGCCCTTGCCCCAATAGGTCTGGCCGGCATAGGAGGCACGGGGGTTGAGGGCAACCGATTCACGCCATTGGACGAGACGGGGGCAACGGGTGCAACCGGCGACCTCTCCCCGGAGGGCCACCAGCGAGTCCGCGGCCTGGTTTGGTGGCACGTCACAGAGCCTACGATGGCTCCCCGTGCCTGCATCCTCTCGATCTGCCCCGACTCGAACCAAGAAAACACCGCCCGCCGCCAAAGGCGTGGCACCGACCGTGGTGCTCTTGGTCCGCCACGGCACGACCCCGACCACCGGCAAGATGCTGCCGGGTCGGGCACCGGGGTTGCACCTCGCCGACAAGGGGCGGGCGCAAGCGTCGGTGGTGGCCGGACGCATCGCCGACATGGAGAAGAAACCAACTGCGGTGTACGCCTCACCCCTCGAACGCACCAGGGAAACCGCCGCGCCGATCGCCTCGGCCCTCGGGTTGCGGGTGCGCAACGCCCCGGGTCTGATCGAAGCCGATGTTGGTGAGTGGACCGAAAAGCCCTTGCGCCAGCTCTACAAGAAGAAGGAGTGGCCGACCGTCCAGCGCTGGCCGGTCGGGTTCCGCTTTCCCGGCGGCGAATCATTCGCCGAGATGTCAGTCAGATCGATGGATGCGGTGCTCGCACTGGTGACTCAACATCGAGGAGAGACCATCGTCGCCGTGTCGCACGCCGACCCCATCAAGGCCGTGGTCGCGGCGGCCGCCGGGGTTCCGCTCGACCTCATGCCCCGACTCGTCGTCTCACCCTGCTCGGTTTCGGCCCTCCTCTTCACCAACACCGGGGTGGCCGTACTTTGTATCAACTCGACCGGTTCGCTCAGTGAGCTGGTGCTGTCGTGAGCGACGAGGTCGACTACGACGCGCCCGACCATTGCACGGTCGGGGTCATTGGCGAGGTGGGCCACCGACTCTTCTTGTTCTACGTCCGCCAGGGCATTACCGAGACCACCGTCAAGGTCGAAAAACAACAAGTCTCCGTGCTCGCCAGTTATCTCGGTCGCATCGTCAAGGAACTCGGACGCCCCGGCCATCTCCCCGACGACCTCACCTATTACGGGAGCGAGGATCCCGAGTGGGTCGTCGGGACGATCGGGGTCTCCTATGACGAGGAGATCGATCGGGTCGTCATCGTGCTCGAAGAGGTCGGTGCGATCGATGACGAGGACGAAGCAGTCATCGACGAGGACGCGAGCGGCCACGTGCTGCGGATCGCCCTGACCCGCGAGCAGGCTGCGGCCTTCGCCATCCATGCCACCCGGTTGGTTGAAGCCGGCCGGCCGCCTTGCCCGTTGTGCGGCCTGCCGCTCGATCCGGCCGGTCATGACTGCCCGAGAACCAATGGGCATCGTCCACCCGTCACCTGATCGCCAATGAGCGACGGGTGCGTGGCGCGGATCCTCATCGACGGAGAGATGGAAGTGCACGGACGCATCGCCGGGAGCTCTAACGCCACGCTGCTCGTGACGTGCCGTCTCGGTGATGACGAGCTCATGGCGGTCTACAAGCCGACCAAGGGCGAGCGGCCTTTGTGGGACTTCCCCGGCGGCCTGTATCGGCGCGAAGTCGGCGCCTACGTGTTTTCCGAAGCGCTCGGCTGGGGTCTGGTCCCCGAAACTGTCGAGCGCACAGAGGCCCCGTTCGGGCCCGGGTCGGTCCAGCGCTACGTGCCTGAAGACGGGCAATCGCACTACTTCACCTTGCGCGACGACCCCGCGTGGCACCCGACCTTGATGCGCCTGTGCGCGTTCGACGTGGCTACCAACAACGCGGATCGCAAGAGCGGCCACGTGCTCTTGGCCGAAGATCGGCTGTGGGCCATCGACAACGGCTTGTGCTTCAACGAGGACGACAAGCTGCGGACAGTGATCTGGGACTTCGGTGGCGCACCGATCGACCCCGAGGACCTGAGCGCGCTCTCCCGCTACGCCGAGTCGGGTCCCCCACCTGAATTCCGCGAGCTTCTCACCCCGTCGGAGCTCGAGGCGCTCGACCAGCGGGTGCGATGGCTCCTCAAGCACCGAGCGCTGCCCGAACTCGACGACGACGGGGGATGGCCGCCCTACCCGTGGCCCTTGGTGTGAGCCGCACCCCGGCGCCGCGGCCACCGATTGTTCGGACGAGCCGGGGTGGCCCATGACCCCTCGCACCAAATGGACGAGGGCCGCCCTGTTCGTCGGGTTCGCGATGACGGTGGCGGGCATGTGGGGCGGCCCGGCCGCAGCGACAAGCGCATCGTTGGCCCAGGTGTCGCCGACCACGACGGCGCCAACACAGCGGTCATCGACGCAGCCGTCATCGACGCAGCCGACGTCGAGCCCGACCACGACGACCGTCGGGGCCACAGCGAACACCTCGGGTTGGACCACCTATCACGCCAACGCCGCCCGCACGGGTGCCCTGAGTGTCCCCGGCTCGGGCGGCCAGCTCCGCCCGGCTTGGACGCGACGCCTCGGTGGTGCCGTCTATGGGCAACCACTCATTTTCGGCACCACGGTGTTCGCGGCCACGGAGAACAACCGGGTCGTCGCTCTCAACGCGAGTACCGGAAGGCTGAAGTGGTCCAGGTCGATCGGGCCGCCGCTCACCAACGTCGACAGTGTGGCCGGGTGCGGCGACATCGACCCGCTCGGCATCACCAGTACCCCGGTGATCGACACCGCGACGGGCACGCTTTACGTCGTTGGGGAGGTGAGCGCCCCCGGCGGCGTGGTGCACCACCGGCTCTTTGGATTCAACGTCGCCACCGGGGCGGTGACCCGCTCGCTGGACGTCGACCCTGCGTTTCCATCGGGCAACAGCGCGGTCACCTTGCTCCAACGCGCCGCCCTGGCCCTCGGCAACGGGCGCATCTACATCGGCTTCGGCGGCAACTACGGCGATTGCGGCACCTATCACGGTTGGTTGGTTTCGGTGAATGAAACCGGACCGAGTGACAAGGCCTCCTTCGAAGTGGCAACAGACGGAGAAGGTGGGGCCATTTGGCAGGGCGGCGGTGCGCCCGCCCTCGACGCCGCCGGCGACATCTACGTCACGACCGGTAACGCCAACCCTGACCCCCCACAAGGTGGTCCCGACCCCAAACACTTCACCGAGAGCGTGATCAAGCTCTCGCCGACGCTGGTCCCGCTGGCCTCATTCAAGGACAAGGTCGCCGGTGGGGACGAGGACCTCTCGACCACCAATCCCGTGCTCGTAAACAAGGGCGATCTCTTCGCGGTTGGCAAGACCGACATTGGCTATGTCCTCACCCAATCCCACCTCGCCGAGGTGGCCGCTATCAAGGGCGTGTGCGGGAGCGATCCCGATGGCGGCCCGGCCTATGACGCGCTGACCAATCGCATCTTCGTGCCCTGCCGCGATGGGGGGATCCAAGTGGTCAACCTCGGAAACGACACGCTCGGTCCCCGGATCAGCGGGGCGAACAGCGGCCCGATTCTCGTCGGTGCCACCCTGATAGCTGCGCAGTACCCGGCGGGAACGTTGACGCTCTACGACGCGGCGAGCACCAAGACGGTCCAGCGCATCGAGATCGGATCGTCGGTGCCGACATTCGCCACGCCGAGCGCCACATCGGGCTCGGTCTTCATTGGTACCACCGACGGGGTGGCCGCATTCCGACGCGCCAAGGCGGGCTGATCCTCATAGATGAGGCGACCAGGATGTATCGCCCACGTCGGTGATCAAGGGCCCGGCAAAGCCGCAATTGCCTCGATCTCGACCAGCTGGTGCGTGTAGCCGAGCACCGATACCCCAACCAGCGTGCTCGGTGGCCGCAACGGGGCCAGTGACTCCTCGATGACCTTCCACACGCTCATGAGGTCGTCATGGTCGCCCACCACGTAGATCGTGGTCTTGACCAGATGTTCTAGACGGGCCCCACGCTCATCGAGCGCGAGCACCAGATTGGTGAAGGCCACCTTGGCTTGCGCACCGTGGTCGCCTGGTGCCACAACCGCACCGCTGGCATCGAGCGGGCATGCCCCGGCCGTCAAAACCAATGAGCCGGTGGCCACGACAGCGGAGTGGTCATAGGGCGCCGCGGCAAGGGTCGGGGGTGCACCGACGCCGAGGGCACCCCCAACGCCGTCGCCGCGCACCGGTGCGGGCGAGGACCCGACAAGCGTCGTCGACATCGGCGTCGTGACATGAGGGGAGCGATCCCCCGGACCCTCTGACCCGACGGCTGGGCGACGCCGGCGTATGACCACCATCGCGAGTGTCACCGCCGCTACCAGAACGAGGAGAACCACCGGCAGCACGAACACGGTCGCCGACGAGTGCTCCGCGTCGACGGCGTGCACCGTATTGAGCAGCGCGGGGTCGCTCGGGACCATGATGACCTGCAGCTGCGTCCCGTTCGGATAGAAGGTCGCTCCGGGCAAGGCCTCGTTGTAGCTGCGACCATGCACGGTGACATTGCCCCGACACTGATACCCCGCCAAATTGCTGCCGCTCCCACCGAGCAGAGCGAGGCACGACGACACCGTCAAGGTGGTCTTTACCCCCTGATCGTGCAGTTCGGAGACCTGGGAATTGCGATGTACGCCCGCCACAATGAGCACTACGGAAAAGATCGTCACCCCGAGGAGACATACCGCAACGAGCGCCCGGCCGATCCGCCGGCCGTCCACGTGTCCGACGCTCGGGCCGCGCAACGTCGAGACGGGCTGGTCGCCGGCGTCGCTTGCACCATTGGCGCTGTGCCCACGTAGGGGGGTCCCGAGTCGCGTCGTCGTGTCCTCTCCGGTCATCACCCAACCATCCCTCAGCTCCCGGTGCGCCCGCCACTCGATCTGGCGCGTACCCAAGTGATGAGGTCAGTGCTGCAATCCAGGCATCCGGCTGATCGAGACGAGATCCACCTCCATGTCCGCAAGGGTGATCAGGGCGTCGTGAAGGCGGGCCTGATCGGGCATGTGGCCAACTAGATGGCTCTGCCCGCGGGTGAATCCGACAAAGGTGAATCCGCTCAGGGCGGTGATGGCGGCCGGCGAGATCCTCCCGTCGATCACGATTTCAAAGTCGTCCCGGCCGCTCACCGACGAACCGCCGATGTGTCTGAGGCGCGGGGGAAACGAGGGGGCCCGGCGCCCGCCATTGGCCGCCGCGGGAGCCCCGAGAGCGGGGGCAAGCCATACAACTCGAATGGGCAATACTCATTGCAGGAACGGGGCAACATCGTGGTGCACATCGCAAACGGGCCCGAGCCAGTGTAGGCAGATGCTGCCGGGTTGGGGCAGCGAGAGTCCGGGCGTAGGCGCACCGTCCGGCACCATCGAAGCTAGCACCGGCACCGGCAAATCGACGACAGCGTGCAGGCACGCCAGGCCGGCGGCGGGAGTTGATGCGTCCGTGCCCGCGGCGACATCGGCTACCTTCCTCACATTGACCCCAGTGCCGGTGCCTGACTCAGTCCCCTTGAGCTGCGCAGACGGCGCCCGGACCGGAGGCAACCATTCGTGGAGCATTTTCTTGAGACATGGGGCTACCTCGCCGTTTTCGTCCTCAGCTTCATCTCATCGATGGGCCTGCCGGTCGGCGCCGAGGTGGCGATCATCTACGGCGGGGTGCTGGCCAGCGGCCAGATCCCCAACGAACCCCACCATCTCAACCTCGTGGTGGTCATAGTGCTCGCCACCCTCGCCGAGGTCCTCGGCTCAATAGCCGGCTACCTGATCGGCTATTTCGGTGGCCGAACCCTGGTCGACCGGTTCGGCAAATACGTGTTGTTGACCCACAAGGACCTCGATCGGGCCGAAGCGTGGTTCGCCCGCCGGGGTGAGCCGGTGGTGCTCTTCGGGCGGTTCATCCCGCTGTTGCGCTCTTTCGTGTCCTTTGCCGCGGGACTGGGCGAGATGGCGTTCGCCAAGTTCACCCTCTTCACCGTCATTGGGTGTGCCATCTGGTGCACGGCGTTGACCTTGGTCGGTTACAGCCTGGGTTCGAGCTACAGCCACGTCCTCAAGGCCTTCAGCTACGCCGGCTACGTCCTCGGCGCACTGTTCGTCATCGCGGTGGTCGTCCTCTTCGTGCACCGCCTGCGTGTCGTGCGTGAGGAGCGCAACGCCGGCTGAGGACACCCACGCGTGCGGTCGGGTCAGGGCAGCGCCACGTGCAGGTTGGCGCGAGGTAGTTGATCACCGCTTGGGACAGGACCTCACCGCCCGCAGCGGTCAGGTGCGTCCCGTCGGGGGTGCGCACGTTGATCACCTGTCCGGCGGCGTTGGTGATGAACGGCGCATAGGTGCCGGGGGGGTTCCCGAGCACCGACCAGCTCGAGATGTAGCTCACCGGTGGCTTCTGCGCTGCGGCCTGTTGTTGGACCAGGGCGTTGATGTCGCCCATCTTTGCCGAGAGGCCCGCATCTTGCATGGGCGGCATGCCCACCCAGATCACCTTGGCCCCGGTACTGGCGGCAAGCTGCATGAAGGCGGCGACCCGGGCGGCATACATTGGATTCCACTGCGCCGAGGTGTAGGGGACGTCGGGTGGGCCCGGGAAGTCCTGCGGGTCGTTGGCCCCGATCATGATCACGACCACCTGCGGGTTGAACTTGGTGAGATCCGCCGACAGTTCGGCGGGCCAGTTGAAGTAGTCCGGCCTGGTCAGCCCCGTGCTCTCATGCCCGTCGAGGGTGGCGGTCACCACCCCGGTGTTGGCCAGATCGTTCTGCAAAGGGCCACCGAGGTCGAGTCCGAGCGAGTCACCCACAATCAACACCCGTAACGGGTTGGCGGCGCTCGGGCGCAGCGCGCTGAGCGCGGTGGTCGGGGTCGAGGTGCTCGCGGTGGACTTGCCCCCCGCTTCGGTGGTCGCAGTCGTGCCGCGCGGTGGCGGGGTGAGGTGGTGGTGACCCGGACCGAGCGAGCTCACAACCGAACCATTGCCCGGACGGTTTCCCGTGCGACCGGTGGCGGCGTCGGTTTCCGAGACAATGCGCGACAGCTGGAGCCCGCGGCTGACCGCGGCGATCGGGCCCAAGATGTCGAGGGCGACGGTTCGGCGGGTCCCGACCGGGGACACCTGCGCATTGTGTTGGAGCATGTCGGCAAAGAGCAGCAGCCAGATCAAGAACGCCAGCACGCAGATGAACAGGACCCGCGTCCAGGGCAGGCGGCGGCGGGTGGCCGCCACCTCGTTCGGTGCCAGCTCGGTCGGCGGGGTGGTCTCGGGCACGATCAGAACCGGTAGTAGATGAAGGGTGCCACTCCGGCCGGTCCGAAAGTGGTGATGGCAAGCAGGACGAACGAGAGCACGCCGATTTGTACCCCAACATGCTGGCGAGAAAAGGTCGCCTGCAGGCGCGCCACGTTGACCGCCGGCACGTATTGCAGCGCGATCGAACCGAAGATGATGACCACCAAAAGGGGTGTGACCAGGGGCGACGGGCGTCCCCAGCCCGACAGAATGCGACCAAGGATCGAAAATGCCTGCGAGATGCCCGTGGAGTTGAAGAAGATCCAGCCGAGGCAGACGAACTGGAAAGTCCAAAAACGCTGCGACCAGACGCGCACCGGCCCGTCGGGCAGGGGCACCAGGCCGCGATCGATGCGCCGGCGCCGCCGGAACAGGCCGACCACCTGGCCGAGCCCCATCAAGGCCCCCCAGACGACGAAGTTCCAGGCCGCGCCGTGCCAGAGGCCGCCGAGCACCATGGTGATCATGATGTTGCGCATCGTCTTGGCTTCTGACCCGCTGCTCCCACCGAGGGGGATGTAGAGGTAGTCACGCAGCCAGCGCGAGAGCGTGATGTGCCACCGGCGCCAGAAGTCCTGCAGATTGCGGGCCGTGTAGGGCCCGTCGAAGTTGATCGGGAAGCGGATTCCGAGCAGGAGGGCGAGCCCGATGGCGATGTCGGTGTAGCCGCTGAAGTCGCAGTAGATCTGCACCGCATAACCCCAGGCGGCGAAGATCGACTCGAGGCCCGAGTGTTGCGACGGGTCGGTGAAGACCGGCGTCACGATGGCGCTGGCCACATAGGACGAGATCACGACCTTCTTGAAGAGGCCGGCCATGATCAACCACAGCGCCCGTGAGTAGTCGACGTTGTTCGGGTCGCGCCGCTTGCGCAACTGGGGCAAGAGCTCGTTGCCCCGCACGATCGGCCCGGCCAAGAGGTGGGGGAAGAACGAGATGTAGAGCGCGAGATCGAGTGGGCGGGCGGGCTCGAGCTCGCGGCGGTAGATGTCGACCACGTAGCTGACCGCCATGAAGGTGAAGAACGAAATGGCGATCGGGAGTGCGACCTGCAACAGCGGCACGGCGCGACCCAAACCCAAGGTGTGGGTCAGGTTGTCGAGGTTGACCGAGACGAATCCGTAGTACTTGAACCACCCGAGGAGGGCCAGCAGCGCAACCACAGTGACACCCATGGCCCACCGGCGGCTGCGATCGGTGCGCGTGGCCACGATGGCCACGCCGCCGAAGTGGGCGATGACCGTGGTCACCACCAACAAGAGGCAGTAGTTCCATCCCACCCAGCCGTAGAAGAAGTAGCTCAGGGCGATCATGGTCAGCTTCCATGGCCCCGCGTAAGGGTTGAGCAGCCAATTCGCCGTGAAGGCTATGGCAAAGAAGATCGCGAAATCGAATGTGGGAAAGAGCATGGCGCGAGCGGAAGACCTCAGTCGAGCGTACTGCCGACCCCTGCGCAGACCGTGCCAATCCAACGGTTGATTTGCGAGTCACCGCCATGGGTCGTGGTCTGCGCCACGGGCGCGCGCAACCATCACCGCAGTGCCATTTCACCGCGCCAAGCCCAAGGAGGGCTACCGCCGTTGTCCGCGATGCGCCCGGTCGGGCGCCCGGTTAGCCCTTGGCCTTGAGCGCCTCGATCAATGCGGGAAGGACCTTGTGGACGTCGCCGACGATGCCGAGATCGGCCACCGAGAAGATCGGGGCCTCGGCATCCTTGTTGATCGCCACGATGTTCTTCGAACCCTTCATCCCGACCAGGTGTTGGGTCGCCCCCGAGATGCCGCAGGCGACGTAGACGGTGGGCTTGACGGTCTTGCCGGTCTGGCCCACCTGGTGCGAGTAGGGCACCCATCCCGCGTCGACGATGGCCCGACTGGCTCCGGCGGCCCCGCCCAAGAGCTTGGCCAGTTCCTCAATGAGCGCGTAGTTGGCGGCGTCGCCCAGCCCACGACCACCCGAGACCACGACCGGGGCCTCGTCGAGCTTCGGGCCACTGCGCTCTTCGACGTGACGTTCCACGATCTTCGCGGCGTTGGTGGCCCCGGTGTCGGGAGCCGGAGCGGCGACGACGGCGGCCGGGGCCCCACCGCTCGGTTCGGGCGCGAAGGACTTGGCCCGGATCACAAAGATGCCTGGGCCCGACCCGGTGAAGCGGGCCGTGACGATGTGCGTGCCACCGAAAATGGGGTGCTGGCTGGACAACGAGTCACCGGCGACCAGGCCGGTGACATTGGTCAGGACCGGGGCGTCCAACTTGACCGAGAGCCGACCGGCCACGTCACGGCCGTCGTAGGTGGCCGGGATCAAAATGGCGTCGGGTGTGTTGCCCCCGGCGATGAGTGCCGCGATGGCGGCGGAGACCGGAACCCCGGGCAAGGAGCCGCCCAGGTCCCCCACGTCATAGACGGTGGTCGCCCCGTACTCGCCGAGCGGCCCGGCCAGGGACGCCACGTCGGCACCCCAGGCAATGGCCTCGACGCTGCCCGCGACTGATCGTGCCTCGGTCAAGAGCTCCAAGGTGATGGGGGTCGGACCGCCTTCGCCGGCTTCGGCCAAGACCCAGATCTTCTCGATTGCCATCTCAGATCACCTTCAACTGCTCGAGGAAGGCGACGACGCGATCGGCGCCGTCCCCTTCGTCCACCACGATCTCGCCCGCCGAGCGGGACTCTGCTTCTGAAACATCGGTGATCTCTTGACCACTGCCCGCCGCGCCGACCTGGCCGGCATCGATACCGAGATCGGCCACCGTCAGGTTGTCGACCGGCTTGGACTTGGCGGCCATGATGCCTTTGAACGACGGGTACCGGGGCTCGACGACACCGGCGGTCACCGTGACGACGGCGGGCATCGCGGAGACGACCTCGTCGTAGCCGGCCTCGGTCTGGCGCTCGACCTTGACCGAGGAACCGTCGATGGCGATCGACTTGGCGAAGGTGACCGACGGGAGGCCGAGAATCTCGGCCACCTGCACCGGCAATGTCCCGGTGTAACCGTCGGTCGACTCGGTGGCCATCACGATCAGGTCGGGATTGGCCCGCTTGATCGCCGCCGCCAGGACCTTGGCCGTGCCGAGGGCATCGCTGCCGGCAAGGGCCTCGTCGCTGATCAAGATGGCGTTGGCGGCGCCCATGGCCAGGCCGGTGCGCAGTCCGGAAACCTCGCCTCCGGGGGCCATCGAGACCAAGGTGACCGTGTCACCTTCGCCCCCGGCGAGCTGGAGGGCCATTTCGACTCCGTAGTTGTCGGAATCGTCCATGATCAACTTGCCGGATCGATTGAGGGTGTGGGTCCCCGGATCGAGGGTGCCTGGGGCGACCGGATCGGGGATCTGTTTGACGCAGACGACGACGTTCATGGCCATCCATCCTTCACGACGGAAGCCGTCTCCCGCCATTCGGCTGCTCCAATGGCCGTTGGATCAGGTATCGGCCGAGGTCAGGTCGACTCGGTCCGCTTCAGGGTCCGACCGATCGGGCGATCTCGATCGCCTCGGCGAGATTGTCCGTGATGACGGCGTCCACCCCCAACTCCACAAAGCCAGCCAGGTCGTGGGCCGCATTGACCGTCCACGCGTTGACTTCGAGGCCGACCCGGTGCGACCGCTCGATCAACTCGGCGCTGACCTCGGTCACAAAGGGGTGGACCGCCTGCCATCCGAGTTGGGTGGCCCGGGCCACCCCCGCCACCGGATCGCTCAAAAAGGGCCACAGCTCGCCAATGGCCAACCGTTCGTCGACGTGGCGAAGCGCCCCGAGGATCGCCGCATCGAACGACGAGACGATGACCCGATCGCTCCAGTGTGCCTCTTCGATAGTCCGGGCCACTGCTTCTGCCACGACGTCGTCGCCCGGTGACCCGGGGTCCTCCTCCGCCTTGATCTCGACGTTGACCACCATTGGTGCACACACCGCCAGGACATCACCGAGAAGCGGGACGAAGTCGGGCAGATCCACCACCCCGAGTGCGAAAAGTGGCCCGAGGCCGTCGATGACCGAGTCGTGGTGGACCGCCAAGGCCCCGTCGGCGGTCAGATGGACGTCCAGCTCGACCCCGTCGGCTCCGAGTCGGCGCGCCTCGACAAAGGCGTCGATCGTATTTTCGAGGGGTCCGTCGGTACAGCCCCGATGGGCGAACACGGCGGTCATCGGCCCTCTTTTCCCAGCTTGTCACCCATATTGACCCCCGTGTTCGAAAATTTCACAAAACTGCTTGCCAGACCTGCAACCACCCATTACCCTCTTCTCGTCAATCCCTTCTCACTGGCGGACACCACTTCGGGTCCGATCATGTGAAAAGGATCACAACCGCGTGGGTGGAGGCTTTCCCAATGGCTCTCATGTGGAATCGGACGGTCGACTGGGATGCAGACGACTGGCGCCGCGCCGCAGCATGCCGCAATACAGAACCAGACCTGTTCTTCCCGGTCGGCACGACTGGACCGGCGGTCGATCAGATCGACGCCGCGAAGCGTGTGTGCCGCTCGTGCGAAGCGCTCGAGCCGTGTTTGGACTTTGCGCTCGCCACCAACCAGGAATCAGGGGTGTGGGGCGGGACGTCCGAAGAGGAGCGACGCAAGTTGCGCAAGGCGTGGCTCGCCGCCCGCCGTTCACAGCGGACCTTCTGACACACCGCCGTAGTTCCCCCTCGGGCACTCGACATGGCATCTAGCGGGGCGCACTGACCGGCACCGAGATAACGGCGCGGGTCCCACCGCCTTGGGCGTCGGGTCGGGCCTCCATGGTGATCTGCCCCTCGAGCTGACTGACCACGAGGTCGCGCACGATCGAAAGCCCGAGGCTCGTGGTTGCCTCGATGTCGAAACCCTCGGGCAGGCCCACCCCGTCGTCTTCGACCGATACCCGCAACTCGGTCCCGCTGTGGGTCATCTTGACCACCACGTGTCCGACTGCGTCGGGGTCGAGCGGACCGGTGTGGCCCTCGTCACCGTCGTCGCCGGCCAGGTCAGGGTCGAAACCGTGTTCGACGGCATTTTGCAGGAGTTCAGCCACCGTCACCGCGAGCGGGGTCGCCACGTCGGCCGAGACGTCACCAAGATCGCCTTGGGTCGTGATGATGACGGGCTGGGAGGAAACCACCGAATCCTCGGCCATCTGCACCAAGGAGACCACGATCTCGGCGAAGGGGACCTGCTCGGTCGGGTCACGAGAAAGGATCTCGTGGACCAGGGCGATGGAGCGCACCCGGCGCTCGGCCTCGTGGAGGGCAATCCGGGCGGCGCGGTCATCGACCCGCCGGGCCTGCAAGCTGAGCAGCGAGGAGATCGTCTGGAGGTTGTTCTTGACCCGGTGGTGCACCTCGCGAATGGCCGCGTCCTTTGACAAGAGGAGCCGGTCCAACCGGCGCACGTCGGTGACGTCGCGCAAGAGGATCATCGACCCGGTGACCACGCCGTGGGAGAGCAGGGGGATGCAGTGCACGAGCACGATGACATCGGGGCGCCGCTCGACCTCTTCGACCACCGGACGTCCCTGGGTCAGCGCAAATTCGATGGCGGACTCCTCGATGTCGAGGTCGCCGAAGCGCCGCCCCTCGGGCGGCGAGTAGATCCCCATGCGGTGAAAGGCGTTCATGGCATTGGGTGAGGCGAACTCCACCCGGCCGTCGGCGTCGACCACGACGACCCCGTCACCGACCCGGGGCGCCTCTTCTGTCCCGACGTCTTCGTCGGGGAACGGGAAGGCCGACTGGGCCACCATGTCGGCCAGGCGCTCGAAGAGGTCCAGGTAGGTCCGCTCGTAGATGCTGGTGGGCCCCTTGAGCGGCGCCAGCGACACCCGGAGCATGACCGCGATGACCGCACCCTCGAAGCGCACGGGGATGTTCTCGACCGGGACCCGTTCGCCAATGATCGGGTGGTGGATGTTGCCGCGCACAATTTCGCCGGTGTGCAGGCATTTGGCGACGAGGTCCCACTGCGACTCGTTGACGGTCTGACCGACCAGGTCCTGTTCGACCAACGTCGGGCGGTTGTTCGGCCGCATCTGGCCCATGACCACGAGCTCGGGGTCCTCGGCACCCTCCTTGGCGAGGCCCCCCGCTACCGGGACCAAGAGCAAAAGGTCCGAGAAGGAGAGGTCAGAGAGGACGCTCCAACTCCCCATGAGCCTCTGGAGATGCTCGAGGGCCTCTCCATCGAGTTCGGTATGGCTCTGGGCCAGCTCAGCCGGCGTCGGCATGGCTTACTCCGTTCCTCGTGCAGCGCCGTGGCCGACCGCCACCGGTCGCGCGGTGCGGGCGCTGTAGGCCTGTAACGAATCGACTCCGACCCCCGCCAGGATCGATCGCAACTCGTCGGCGTGATCGGCGACGTGCTCGACGCGGTGCGCGTCCGATGCCGTCGTGAGGGGAACGCCCGCCGCCACCATCTTGGCCAACAAGGGAAGCGCTGGATACTGCTCCTCGGCCGGCTTGCGCCACCCGGCCGAGGAGACCTCGGCCGCCATGCCCGAGCGCGCGCTGCGGCCTCTGCGATGCGATCCCACCACTCAAGAGGGCTGTTCGGGCGACGCCCGGCCACCTTGATCAGGTCGGGGTGCGCCAACACGTCGGTCGCCCCCGACGCAGCCAACTCTTCGAGCGCGCCGGTGTAGGTGTCCCAACACGCATCGACCTGGCGGGCCGACCACTCGTCCATCGAGATCGGGTCATCGAGGTCGTCGAACCTCCAGGCACCGAGCCAGTGCACCGAGCCCAACAACACATCGAAGGGATAGCCCGCCAACAACGAGGCCACCTGGTCCATGCGCCCCTCGTAGTAGTCGACCTCGAGCCCGATCACCACCGGGAGACCGGCATCCTTGGCGGCCTGCGCGAGGGTGACGTACTCGTCGAGATCCGCCGTCGCGTGGAAGTCCCAGTACTGCTCCATCGACTGGGCCAACGGTGCCGCGGACGCGATCATCCTTCCAAAACCCCCCGACCAGCGCATCGGCCTGTCGAAAGCGGAAGAAATGCTCGGTCAGGGCGAGCTCTTCGACCCCGGCCGCCTGGGCACGAGCACAGTACCGCGGCGATCTGATCGACGCTGAGCGGCGAGGCCTGCTCGCTGTGGGGCCACAGGTGCAGGTGGTAGTCAAGCACGACGAATCAGCGTCACGCCGTCTCGGATGGTGGTGAGCACACAGACGACGCGCGGGTCGTTGACCAGCTTGTCGTTGAATGCCGCGATGGCTGCGGCGGACTCGTCTCGCTTCGCCACCGAGTCGAGCACACGGCCCGACTGCAGCGTGTTGTCGGCGACGATCAGGCCTCGGGGCGCCAGCTTGGGCAGCACCGCCTCGAAGTAGGCGTCGTATCCGACCTTGTCCGCATCGATGAACACGAGGTCGAAGGGACCTTGGAGCTGCGCCAGCGATGCCAGGGCCGGCCCCTCGATCACGCTGATGACGTGCTCGCATCCCGCGGCCGCGATGTTGCCCCGGGCCGTCGTCGCGTGATGGGGATCGACTTCGAGGGAGATGATCGATCCCCCCTCCCCAAGTCCGGCCGCCATCGCAATGGCCGAATAGCCCGTGAACGTGCCGATCTCGAGCACCCGGGTGGCCTGGGCGCCATAGACGAGCATCTCGAGGAATCGTCCCTCTTGGCGACCGACCATCATCCCCCAGCCCGGAAAATCGGCCCTGGTGGCTTCGTCGACCGCCACGAGGTGTTGGCCCGGTTGGGTGGCATGGGCCTCGGCATATGCGAGGACTTCGGGATTGATCAGTTCGGCCATTCCTGCATGGTAGGGCTGCTGATGGACGACGGGGGGCGCCCGGGCGCGAGCGCCGGGCCCTCGGTCAGTCCCAGACCTGGGCCCCGAGCCGTAGCAGCCCCTCCATGTCGAAGATGTCGGCATCGAAGAAGGGCACCGTGACCAAGATGTCGGGAGCACCTTGCAGCTCGGCCTGCTGCTCGGCCTCACGCCGGGCCACGATCCCAAAGTTGAGGAAGCTCTCGGCGACTTCACCGAGCACGCGCTCGGCGAGCGACGGATCGTCGGTCAACCCCTCCGACAGGGCTCCGGCATGATCGCTGATGTATTGGGCCAACTTGGCTGACTTCGGGTCACGCAGATAGTCGGGCAGCACCTTGTTCAAGATGATGGCGCCGAGGTGGAGCTTGCGCTTGGTGAGTTCGGCCGAGAAGAACTCCGCCTCGCGCACCGGGGTGGCCTCGAGGGTGGAGACGACGATGAACGTGGTCCGGCGATCCGACATCAACCGGGTCACCGCCTCGGCGCGCTCGACGAAGCCCTCGTACATGGACTGGAAGAGGATGAAGAATTCCGAGATGTCGGCGAGGAACTGGGTGCCGAGGATCCGATCCGCAATGGAATAGAACGGCTTGGTGGCCACATTGACCAGGCGGGACCGGTAGGGCACGATCAACCAGCGCAGCAGGCGCGAGCTGAAGAAGTCCGCCATGCGCTGAGGCGCGTCGAGGAAGTCGAGCGCATTTCGCGTCGGTGGGGTGTCCACGACGATCAGGTCGTACTTTCCTTGCGAATGGATCTCGTAGAGGCGCTCCATGGCGATGTAGTCGTGTGACTGGACGAAGCGCCCCGAGATGTTCTGGTACAGCGGATTGGCCAGAATTTGTGCCTTGGTCTCGGGATCGGGGGCATGGAAGGCGATCAGGTCGTCCCAGCTCTGCTTGGTGTCGAGCATGGCCGCCCACAGCTCGCCTCTCGGGGTCACGCCGGCCCGCGTGAATACCTCGTCGGCGATCCGGACCTCTTGATTGCCGATCCCCTTCAGCCCGAGCGCGTCGGCGAGGCGGCGGGCCGGATCGACGGTCAGGACGAGGACCCGGCCACCCTGCTCGGCCACCGCCGTCGCGGCCACGGCCGCCGCGGTGGTGGTCTTGCCGACCCCACCGGGACCGCAGGCAATGACGATCTCTTTGGCCGAGAGGAGCCGCCCCACACTCTGGGCCGTATCCGCCGCCTTGCGCCGTGGCATCAGTGCCCCAACTCCTCGCCGAGCGCCTTGGCCATCTGGCGGGTGGTGCGCACGCCGTGGGTGCGGGTGAACAAGAAGGGCAGAAGCAAGATCGCAAGTTCTGGGTCGAGGCCGCGCTGGAGATCGGCGAGATGCTCGGCCCTCGTGCGTCGCATGGTGACGGCGAGGCGGGCCGCTTCGAGCACCGTCGTGACCGATCCCCCCGCCCGTTCGCTCAATGCCGCCTCTACCTTCTTGGTGCGAAGTTGCTCGAAGATCTCCTCTTCGCGTTGACCGAAGAGTTCGGGCAGGACCTCGTTGACCACGACGGCGGACAGGCGCACAGTGGTCTCGTTGCGGACCCGTGTCGCGAGCTCGAGTGTCTCGTTCACCGGCATCTCCTCGGGCGTGGTCACCGCCACCAGGCCGGTCTGGCGCGGGTCCGAGAGGATCTCGAGCATCCAATCGGTCTGGCCCCGGATCATGCCGACCTTGACCAGATCGTTGATGGCTTGGGGGGCCGCCAGCTGTCCAATGACGTGGCCGCTGGCCGGCGCGTCGACCACCACGATGTCGTAGTTCCCTTCGCGCACCTCGTAACAGAGCTTGCCGACCGTCAGGATCTCGCGGACTCCGGGTGCCGCGGTGGCGACGAAATCGAAGGCCTTGGCCAGCGGGCCGATCCGTCCCACGACAGGAATGCGCAGATGGAGTTTGAGGTATTCGCGCAGCGATGCTTCGGTGTCCATGGACATGGACCAGATCCGAGGAGCGATCTCACGGGGCACGAAGTCGGTCGGTGCGGCCTCGAAGAGGGCGGAGAGATCACCCTTGGCGTCGACTTCGCAGGCCAGCACGCGCTTGCCGTGCTCGGCCGCCAGCTGGGCCAGGGCGGCGGCGACCGTGGTCTTGCCGACCCCGCCCTTGCCGGTGATGAACACCAGTTTGAGCTGCAGCAGGTCAGGCGCGGACGTCGTCACCGATCACCGCGACCCGCCGAAGGGGCATGCTCGTGCGTTCAGGGCGCGCCAAATCCGACACGACGTTCCGCGGTCGGCGCCCCAACCTCGATATAGGCGACCTTGGCCACCGGCACGCCGACCCGCCGTCCCTTGCGATCGGTCAACCACAAGACACCTTCGCCCGTCTTGAGCTGCTTCTCGACGTCGGCGATCACCTTGTCGCGATTGGCGTCGTCGGACAGTTCCACCTCGATCTCTTTGGGCGTCTGGGTGATTCCGATCCGAACATCCACCTGGTCTCGCTCCTCTCGTCAACCCCAACCGCAGGGGCCTATGGGCACTTGGACGTTACAGGCATGGGCAACAATGCACGACATGGGCGACGCTCCCCGACTCTCTGAGACGGCACCAGCCGCCCGCTGGGCCTCCACGATGTCGGGGTACTCAGGGCTGATCCGCCTGGCCCACGCCGATTCATCGGCACGCCTCGGGCCGGGACCGGGCGAGGGAGCGGCCGGAGCCGACGCGCTGATCGAGCCGCTCGACCGACTCGCCCGTGAGGAGTCTGAGGCGCACGACCTCGCACCCGGTGCCTCCAAGGCCCGTGGGGGAGGTGACCGGACCCTCGAAGAAGCGCCCGATCAATGGCGGACCTGCTTCGAGCGCGACCGTGACCGGATCCTCCATGCCACCGCCTTTCGGCGCCTCGCCGGCAAGACCCAGGTGTTCGTGTTTCCCGAAGACCACCAGCGCACCCGGCTCACCCATGCCCTTGAAGTGTCCCAGGTCGCGACGGCCATCGCCCGAGCGTGTCGACTCAACGTGGCGCTCACCGAGGCCATTGCATTGGGACACGACTGCGGGCACGGCCCGGGTGGGCACGCGAGCGAGGACGCCCTCGACCCGTTCCTCCCCGGCGGCTTCGACCACGCCCCGTGGGGGGCGCACGTTTCGTTGGCCTCCCTCAACTTGTGCCGCGAAACCGTCGACGGCATTGCCAACCACAGTTGGTCGCGCCCGGCACCGTCCACGCCCGAAGGCGAGGTGGTGTCGTGGGCCGATCGGATCGCCTACGTGTGCCACGACTGGGAGGATGCGGTATTGACCGGGATCGTCACTTCCCGACAGCTCCCCCTCGCGGTGCGTGAGCTGTGTGGCGAGCGACGCAGCGCCCAGCTCGGTGCGTTCATTGGTGGCGTCGTCTCGGCCACTCTTCGCACCGGGCAGGTCGGGATGGACCAAGAGCCCGCCGACGCCCTCGCCGCGTTCCGAGCGTGCAATTACGACCTCATCTACCTGCGCCCCGAATCGCTCGCCCAAGGCCAGTCGGTGATCTCGGTTCTCCGCGCCCTGGTGGAGCACTTCTCCGACCGGCCGCACCTCATTGCCGACACGGCAACGAGGTGGATCGCCCGAGGCGCGCCCAAGGCCGCACCGACCTCGCTCCCCGCTCCGGCCGACTTCGCGGCCGGAAGCGAGGAGGCCACCCGTGCCGCGGTGACCTATGTGGCCGGCATGACCGACCGGTTCGCCTTTCGCCGCGCCGTCGAGCTCTTGGGCTGGGACCGCGACAAGCTGCCTACCGGCGTCGACGCCTGACCGCCCGTGCGCCCGTGACAGGCGCCACCACCGCGTTCACGAGTCGTCCGAGTCACCGAGTGCGAATGGGTCGGGAGAGATTTCAGGAGGTGGCTGGTCGTCGTCGCCGCCCTCCTCGGCCATGGCCAAATGGGGCTTGATCCATGCCGAACAGGGCGACCAACCGGGCGACCAGGGTCACCAAGAAGATCTGCCCGATCAGTGCCTCGAGGACGACCACTGAACGGGCCAAGTTGGTGTGCGGTGTCAGATCACCGAAGCCAACGGTGGTCAACGTCACGTAACTGAGATACACGTAGTCACTGCTCGTGTGTGGCCCCGGTTGCGACAGGAACGAGCCCAGGTTGTGGGCCGATGAGAACAGCGCGATGCCGATGAAGAGGCTCGAGAAGATCAGGCCGATCAAGATGTAGACGTCGACCGCACCGAACATCGTCTCGATACTCACGTGGCGATGGCGCAGTATGCGCCCGAGGATGGACACCGCAACCACGGACAACAAGACGACCATTATGAAAAAGGCGATGGCGCTCACCTGATGGTTGGGATTGATCAGCTGGATAATCGCGCCGATCAGCCCCACGGCGAGGAAGGCCGCCGACACCTTGATCACTCGCGGATGGGCTTCGGAGGTGTGGAGCCCGAGAAGCACCGAGACGGCAATGCAGACGATGTGGATCAATCCCCCCCACCGACCCGAATCGATCAGGCTGAGCGAGAGGTAGTCGAGGATCAAAAAGAAGAACAGCAGGATGAAACTGTCGCGACCAAGAATGAGGTCGCGCGACGTTTCGATCCCTGATCTCCACCGGCATTTGCGCAAATGTATCGGGCCGCGGGCACCATCACCGTCGCGACCTATTGTCATGGCGGGGGCGGAGCGTTCGGGTGGGGCGGGTCACCAAACACCGGGCTTCGGTGCGCGGTGAGTGCCGCCACACCTTCGGCGAAGTCCGCACCCCCCATCATGGCGGACATCGCGTCGCTGGCGTCGCGCACCGAGTTGGCGACGTCGCGATGGAGGTCTTCGTAGATGGCCAATTTGGTCGCGGCCAGCGATGAGGGCGCAATTTCGGTGGCCAGCTGTGCCGCGTAGGCATACGTCTCGCCCATGAGGTCCTCTTTCGCCATGACCCGGTTCACAAGTCCGAACGTGGCCGCCTCCTCGGACATCACCACCCGGCTCGAGAGCAAAAGGTCGTTTGCTCTGGTCAGCCCGATCAATCGGGGCAGCAGCCACGACAGCCCGTATTCGGCCGGCAGGCCCAAGCGTCCGTGCGAGGTCGTCAATTTCACCCCGGCTGCGGCGAAGCGAAGGTCGCAATAGCAGGCCAGCACCAGTCCCACCCCGGCCGCCGGCCCATTGATGGCCGCGATAATTGGTTTGGCAATGCCGAACTGATGGGCGAAGTCGGCGTCGAATTCGTCGCGAACTCCGTAGCCGGGTCGGGCCAGGTCCTCGTCGATGCCGGGGTCATAGCTGCCCCTGGCCACGTGACCCTCGAGGGCAGCTGAGTCGGCCCCGACGCAAAAGCTTCGCCCAGATCCGGTGACGACGATCACCCGCACCGCAGTGTCCTCGGCGGCACGCCCGAGCAGGGATCGGTACTCGCTGTGCATCCGACCGGTCCAAGCGTTCATGCGCTCGGGACGATGCAAGGTGATGGTGGCGATGGCCTCGCGCACCTCGTATCGGGTCGCTTTCAGTTCGCTGAGCTCCATGGTGTGCGAGTGTCGCGCACTCACGTGGCCAATGGGCCGCCATCAGATACGACGGCCCGCAGACCCGTGCGCATCGCGTCATCGCCTGCGGTTCCCCTCAGCGCAGGCTGAGCTCTTTTCGATACACCCGCGCCGGTCCGAGCGCGGCCAGCCGATCGGCGATGTCGATGAACGCCTGGGCAGTCTCGCTCTGTGGATCAACCGCCACGATGGGCTTGCCGTCGTCGGCACCCTGGCGCACCGCATTGACCAGGGGCACCTGACCGAGCAGCGGCACGCCGAGGTCGGCGGCCAAGGTGGCGCCCCCACCGGCACCGAAGAGCTCGTAGCGCTTGGCGTCGTCACCGGTGAACCAGCTCATGTTCTCCACCACCCCGCGGACCGACAACTTGAGCCGCCGAGCCGCGAACGCCGAGCGCTGGGCCACCCGCTGGGCCGCCGGTTGCGGTGTGGTCACCACGATGATCTCGGCCTTGGGCATCACCTGGGCCAGGGTCAGCGCGACGTCGCCCGTGCCTGGGGGCATGTCGACGAGCACGAAATCGGGTTGGCCCCAGTACGCATCCGACAAGAACTGTTCGATCGCTTTGTGCAACATCGGCCCGCGCCAGATCACCGGCTGGTCGTCGGGGACGAAGTAGCCCATCGACAAACACTTGACGCCGTGCATCGAGGTCGGGATCACCACGTCGCCCAGAATGATCGGATCGTGGTCGGTGCCCAACATCTTTGGGACGCTGAACCCGTAGACGTCGGCGTCAAGCAGGCCAACGCTGTGGCCGGCTCTCGCCAGTGCGACGGCCAGGTTCACCGTCACGGTCGATTTGCCGACCCCGCCCTTGCCCGAGGAGACCCCAATGACCCGGGTAGGAGCGTCTTGGAGCAGGAAGGTCGGGGTTGGCGACTCGTCACCATGGCTGTGCCCGCCGTGGCCATGCCCGTCGTCGGCCGCCTCGGGCCCGGCGTCACCCGATCCGAGCATGCGCTCGCGCAACGCGAGGCGCAACTGCACCCGTTCTTCTTCATGCATCACCGTGAGGTCGAACTCGATCTCTTCGACACCGGGGACGGCGCGGGCCACCCGATGGATCTCGTCGGCCAGCTCGTCCGAACCCGGCCAAGCGGCCACCGGGAGCGCGACCTCGATGCGGACCCGACGACGGCGCGAGGTGACCTGGCGCAAGAACCCGATGTCTCGCAATGCCAAATTGAGCTCGGGCTCGACTATCGCGCCCAGTGCTGCTTGGAGCTGTGCTTGATCGACTGCCATGGGTTCCCTCGTCTTCCCTGGTGCCCGCAACGGGCACCGAGGCCCTGGCCGAGCGCCTCTCGGCGCATTCGCCCAGCTGGTGGGCCTGAACCCTCGGTAGACTATCGAGCGTGAGCACGGTCCCGATCGCACTCGAGCAGCCCGGCGCAGGCGAAGAGCCGACGTTCGGCGCCGACGATGGCCAGTTCTCGGCCGCCGTGGCCGCCGTTTCCGCGGCTTTTGGTGATCCGACCCGGCGCGACATCTTCCTCTACGTGCGCTCCGACCCAGGCGCCACGGCCACCGAGGTCGCCGCCCACTTCTCGCTGCATCCGAACGTCGCTCGACACCATCTTGGCCGGCTGGTCGACGGTGGCTACCTCCGGGTCGAGACCGGGCGGCGCGGCTCACCCGATGGTGCGGGGCGCGGTCGGCCCTCCAAGCAGTTCTATTGCGTCGAAGAGGAGCTGACCATCGGCGTCGTGCAACGCCGTGACGATCTCTTGATGCGCCTGCTGGCCGAGGCCATGCAGCGACTCGGGCCGGCCGAGGCTGAGATCATGGCGGCCCACGTGGGCGAGGAATATGGCCGATCCCTGGCCGCACGCATGACGCCGACCGAAGGGCAGCGCACCATCCGCGCCGCCATGCACGTCGTGGCGGACACTTTGACGGCACACGGGTTCGCCGCCCACGCCGAGGACCGGGGTGCGACGACCGCCGTCGTCGCCGAGCAATGCCCCTTCGGTAACGCGAGCACCACCAACCCGGTGCTTTGTGCGGTTGATCGCGGCATGGTCAAAGGACTGCTGTCGGGCCTGTGCGGTAAGGCGTCCGAACAGGCGCTCCCCGTCATCTTGTCGTCGCGAGCCCGTGGCGATGATTCCTGCGCCGCCTCTGCCTGAGTTGGCGACGCCCGGTCGCGCCAGATGACCCGGGTCTATTTCGATCACGCCAGCACGACACCGGCGCGGCCCGAGGTCATCGCCGCCCTCACTCAATCGATGTCGCTGCCGACCGGCGATCCCGGACGCATCCACGAAGAGGGCCGCATCGTCCGCGACGCGGTGGAATCGGCCCGCCAGTCGGTGGCCGATCTCGTCGGGGTCACCGCCCGCGAGGTGGTCTTTACGTCGTCTGGGACCGAGGCGATCAACGCCGCGGTGTGGGGGGTGACCACCGACCGGGGTGCGAAGAGCTCGCCGGGCCCCATTCTTTGTGCCGACGTGGAGCATTCAGCCGTAAGGGATGCCTCGGCCCGGGCCCGTCCCGTCGAGGTCCTCCCCGTCGATGCGACCCGCGCATCGACGTGGACGCGCTCGAGGCGCGCCTCGGGTCCACCCGTTCGCCCCGACCTGCGCTGGTGCACTGCCAATGGGCCAACCATGAGGTGGGGACCCTCCAACCGGTGCACACCATTGTCAAACTGTGCCGCGAGGCGGGCGTCGCCGTCCACGTTGATGCCGTCGCCGCCTGCGGTCACGTCCCGATGGATCTCGGACTACTCGGGGCCGATCTCGTGAGCATCAGTGCCCACAAGTTTGGTGGGGTGGGCGGCGCCGGCGCGCTCATCGTGCGCCGGGGCACCCGCCGCACACCGTTCATTGTCGGGGGCGAACAGGAGCGAGCTCGCCGGGCCGGATTCGAAGCCATCACTGCACTTATTGCCTTCGGTGCCGCGGCCGAGGTGCTGGCGGCACACGGCAGAGACCGGCTGCGCAGCGAAAGTGAGCGGGCCCGCCGTCACATCGCCGCGATCATCGACGTCGCGGAGCAGGTGGACGACGTGGAACTCGTCGGTGTGCGTGACGCCGAGGGCCGCCTGCCGCATCTGGCCTGTCTCGGCGTGCGTGGGATCGAGGCCGAGGCGGTGCTCATTGGTCTGGACCGGGCCGGAGTGGCCGTGCACTCGGGCTCGGCCTGCTCGTCCGAAAGCATCGAGCCGTCTCCGGTGCTCCGAGCAATGGGCGTCGACCCCAATCATTCCCTGCGCGCCTCGGTCGGATGGTCGACCACCGACGCGGAGGTCGCAACGTTCGGCGCGGCGTTTGGCGACGTGGTGGCGCACCTTCGCTCGCTGCGCTGAGAACGCCGCGGGCGCCGGTCTCAGCCTGACGGCGACGTCAAGGCCGCCGGGAGTGCGACCCCGGCCTCCTTGTACGCCGGGGCCATCTTGTCGGCGGCCGCCTGGATCTCGGCCCCGGGCGGGTCGTCGGCCAAGAACTTGTTGAACTGGACGACGGCCTCGTTTGCCTTGTCGTATTGGTAGTAGAGAATCAGCCCCAAGAAGAGGTGGGCCTCGTAATAGGTCGGGGCCAGATCGACGGCCTTCCTAACTGCCAACTCACCCACGACCTTGAGCGACGGATTCTTCTCCCCCGCATTCCACTCGAGCCAGCCGGACTCGGCCAACGCGGTCGGGTCGGTCGGATCCTCGGCCAGCACCTTGTTGTAGAGCGAGAGTGATTGGGTCAATTTCCCTTCGTCGTCGAGGGTCGACGCCTGCTCGAGCTGCTGTTCGATCAGCCGGGCCTTGTCTTGGGTGATCGAACCCGACGACGCCTGACCCGGGAGCCGGTTGGACAGCGCGTGGTCCACCAATATGACGACCCCGACGATAATCAGCGCGGCAGCAGGCCACGATCCCGATCAACTGCCATCGTGACATCCGACGAGGCGGCGCCTCGGGGCGGTCCCCGTCCGCGCCAGCGGCAGCCGACTCATCTGCACGCTCGCCATCGTCCAGCGTCGGCGCGGGGCCGAGCGCGGCGAGATCAGCCTCCACCTCGGCCAGCTTGCGGCGGTCACGCGCCGTAAGGACCGAGAAGTCCTCATCGGTCATGTCGCCGGCGTCGTGTTCAGCCCGGGCGTCGTCGAGCGAACGGGTCAGGAATTCGCGCTGATCATTGAGGAGCCAGCGCTCTTCTTCGAGGTTGCGTCGATCGTCGGGCGGGGTGGCGCCGTCGACGGTGCCCCTCGGCTCAGTCATCGTCGCTCCGCTCCCCGGCCGCCGCGAGCGGGGCGGCATCGGCGCGCAGCTCGGCAAACTGGCGATTACGTCGCACGAAGACAGCCCCGATGATGACGAGTGCGATGGCGCCGAAGGCGATCGGCAGGATCCAGATCAAGGCGATGCCGCCCGGCGACGGGGGCACCAACAAGATGGTCGGACCGTATTGCGACACCAGGGTCTGGTCGATGTCAGCGGTCGAGCGGCCCTGTTGGACCATACGAAGAATCTCGTGACGAACTGCCAACGCCGTGGTCTCGTTGGACTGGGCCACCGAGACGTCGGTGCACGAAGGACACCGCACGTCAGCCTCGATGGCCGATGCGCGTTGGGCCGCGCTCGGCGGTGTGCTCGAAAAGACGCCCGAACCTATGAGGAGTGCCACCGCGAGCACCACCAATGGGAGTGCGACGCGCACTTTGGTGGAGAGTGGCCCTCCTCGCTTAGCGACCAGTGCGGGCCTCTTTCAACATGTGTTCGAGTTCAGATTCGGTGGCAGGACCGGCTGAGGGGTTCACCGTGATACGGCCCGACGGATCGATGAGGAACGTGGTCGGTGGCGCCGTGACCCCGTAGTGCTCCGCAATCGTGCCCCCCGGATCGCTGACGGTCGGCCAGGTGGCCCCTTGGGTTCGTTGAAAGGCCTTGGCCGCCGAGACCTGGTCGTGGAAGACGACGCCCACCAGATCCGCGCCGTTCGTGCTGTGCTGTTGGTTGTAATCGAACGTGATGAGATCCGGCGTTTCCTGCTGGCACGGGATACACCAACTGGCGAAGAAGTTGACAAAGACGTAGTGGCCCCGCAACGACCGCAGCGAGACCGCCTGGCCCGTCCGCAGATCGGTGCCAGTGAAACTGGGCGCCATGTGCCCGAGCAGCGGGCTCTTGACCTGGGTGGCCTCTTGGGGTGTCCGTGTGGCCAGCACGATACCGACACCACACAAGACGAGGAGTACCGCGCCGGCGACCCAGCGGGTGATGTGCCGTGAGCGGCGTTGCGCACCGGTTCGGTTGCTTTGTTCGCTCATGGGCGCGGTGCGCCACTGTCGACCGTCACGCTGACCCCGGAGTCGGCGCCGTTGGTGAGGGCGACCTCGTGCTCAGCCACCACGCCGGCGTCGTCCGCGTTGGGATCGCCGCCGCTCACGAGGTTCGACGCCGCCGAAACCGGATCAGTGGCTCTTCGGCGGGTCCCCGGCACGAGTGCGAGCGCGCCACCGACCCCGATCAGCAGCCCGCCGGCCCAGAGCCAGGCCAACAACGGCTCGATGACGACCCCAATCGCCACGGAGCCAGCGGGGAGATTTTGAATCGGTTGATCGCCCGAGGTGGAACCGAGGCCACCGACCTCGTCGAACGTGAGATAGACGTCACCCAAGAACCCCGAATCGATCGCCGGGGTCCCGACCTCTGAGAGCGCACTCCCGAAGTTGGTCGTGGCCGGGGTGAACACGCCACCGCCATCCACCTTGACCAGCGCCTGGTCCGAGGTCTTGGCAGGAGTGGTCACCGTGCGCACACCCAAGAACTCGAATGTGTGACCATCGAAGGTCACGACCGCTCCCTTGCGCAGCGCCAGTTCGCTCGAGTGCCGATACGTGGTCGCGGCGACCAGGCCGACGGCCAAGATGATGACACCGAGGTGCACCACCATCCCGCCGTTGGTCCGCCCGATCAACCCGCGCCACCATCCGACGTGGCGTGTGCGCGCGGCGCGCACAGAGAGCACCAACGCGCGCACCGCCGTGGCCGCCGCCATCGCCCCGAGACCGAATCCGACCAGCGGAGCGATCCCGCGCAGTCCAAAGGCTACGCACCCCACCACGGTGAGCACGCCGACCCACACCGGGATGGCCATGCGTTGCCACAGCACGGTGCCGTCGATCTTGCGCCAGCTGAGAACCGGTGCCACCCCCATGAGAAACAACAGGGCGAGGCCGACGGGGATGGCGATGGTGTTGAAGTACGGAGCACCGACGGTCACTTGTTGTTGGGTGAGTGCCTCGTAGAGCAGCGGGTAGACCGTGCCGAGCAGGACCACGAAGGCGAAGCCGACGAACAGGAGGTTGTTCAACAAGAAGGCGCCCTCACGCCCGAGTGGCGCATCGATGCCACCAGGGGAGCGGAGCCGGTCGCCCCGCCACGCGATCAGACCGAAACCCGAAATGATCACCAAGAAGAAGAATCCGATCAGGATGGGCCCGAGAGAGGATTCCGAGAAAGCGTGCACCGAATTGATCACTCCGGATCTCGTCAAGAACGTCCCGAGAATCGTCAGGGCAAAGGTGGCAATCGACAGCGAGAGGTTCCAGACACGGAGCAACCCCCGCCGCTCCTGGACCAGCACCGAATGCAGGTACGCCGTACCGCAGAGCCACGGCAACAGGGCGGCATTCTCCACCGGGTCCCATCCCCAAAACCCGCCCCACCCGAGCACCTGGTAGGACCACCAAGCCCCGAGCACGATCCCGACGGAGAGGAACGAAAACGACACGAGAGTCCAGCGACGGCATTCAATCTGCCACCGGTCGCCCACCCGGCCGGTGGCCAACATTCCAATGGCGAACGCGAACGGCACCGTGAACCCGACGAAGCCGATGTAAAGCAGCGGCGGGTGGATGGCGACGAGAGGATTGTCCTGCAGCAGCGAGTTCGGTCCCAAACCAGACGTCACATCGGTAGTGGTCACAAACGGATTGGCCGGCCCGATCATGAGCCCAAAGAAGAACGCCGAAACGATGTAGAGCACCATGGTGGCCCAGCGAATGACCGAATCGGAGGCCAGGCGCCGATAGCGCCATACGAAGATGGTCGAAAAGACGGCCAGGACGATTCCCCACAACAGAATCGAGCCAGCCAGCGCCGACCACAGCCCGGTGATCGAGTACAGGAGCGGGGTGACTTTGCTGTTGTTCTCGGCCACGAAGACGAGGTTGAAGTTGTGAGTGACGAGCGTGTGCTCCATCGCGCCAACGGCCAGGATCCCGCCGAGCAACATCACCGGTGCGAACCACCGGGCATCGCTGCGGCCGGGATGTCCGGCACCACGAGACGGTGCGTCGCCCCGTAGATCCACCGGACCCGGCGGGGCCGCGATGCCGACGGAGTGGCGGTCTTTGAAGAGTCCGGTTGCGATGACGACTGCGCCGACCGCGTCTGGCCGCAAAGGCCAACCAGACTCCGACGATTCCGAGTGACGCGTCCACGGTTAACAGGAGTTCCCGCTCGTCACCTTCACTCGAGTCGGGTACTTGGCGCTGTAGGTGGCCGAGTGCTTGACCAGAATTTGGTTCGAGACGAATTCACTCGACGTGGTCGACGTGAAATGGCCGACCACGACGACCGGGATGTTGTTCTGGAACAGCTGTGGCGGGCTGCCGGTATTGCGGACCGTCACCGTGTGCACGCCTTCGCAGATGGCGAAATTGGTGCCGACCGCCGTTGGATGGATCGATCCGGGGACGACCGCACCCTCGAGGCGGAAGGTGGACGTGCCAAGCTCGCTGCGATGGGCCATGGCCTGGTCGACCGTGTCGAAGTAGTTGAGCGAGCTGCCGAGGCCCTCGACCAATAGAAATACGAATGCCGCGATAAGGATTGCAAAGACCACGAGCAGTCGCCTCGAACGCCGGCGTCGCGGCATCGGCAGGGCCGGACCACCGTCGCCGGCTGTCGGTGGCGATGGTGGTGGTCCCGCTCCGTCAAGTGTGTCGGTCACGGCCGCCCGCCGGAAACCGACGGCGTTGTGGTTCCCGGGGCCTCGGTGCGCTTCATTGTCTCGCCGTCCAGCACCCTCTCGTATGTCCGGGCCCAGCGACGTCGCCGCCACACCAAGGTGAGTGCGTAAATGAACAGCGTGGCCATGGCCACGACGTAGCCGGCGATCACATAGTTCACGGCGCCCCCCCGTCGTTCGGGGTGGCAACGGTCCCTCCGGCACCGACCGGAGCGAGGTCGTCGCCTTCGTGCCAACGCTCCGCCAGGGTCACCTCTAGCTCTTGGTCACCGACGTGATCTTGGAGTACCTCGATGCGGTAGCGCTGGCCGAGGAGCCACACGAAAATCAACGTGAACGCGATGAAACCCAAGAGGAACGTCCACAACATCGAACCGTGAGCATGCAGCTTGAACCCGGGGTCGAGAAACGTGCCGCCTTGGTGCAGCGTGTTCCACCAGTTGACCGAAAAGTGAACGATTGGGACATCGATGGCGACGAGCAGCGCCGCAACCGCACAACGGCGGGCGCGAATCGCCGGCTCGGCCGGCACGCGCCGCAAGGCCATGTAACCGATTTCGAGCAGCAACAACAGCGCAGTCGATGTCAGGCGGGCATCCCACGTCCACCATGTCCCCCACGCCGGGCGACCCCACAATGAACCGGTCACCAGCGTGAGCGCGGAGAACACCGCACCAACCTCGACGGCCGACGCGGCGAGACGATCCCAAAAGAATGAACGCGTCCGTGGCCACAGATATAAGAGACTGGCGACGGCGGCCACGCCACCGGCCCAATAGAGGGCGACCGTGGCGATCGGCGGGTGGATATAGAGCAGGCGGGCGAGGTTCCCCTGGGTGACGTCGGGCGGGGTAATCCACAATCCGAGCCAGACGGTGAAGGCCATGGCGACGACCCCGAGGATCCCGATCACACTCAACCAGCGCGGCGCCGTTGTCCGCACAGGCACGGCAGCGCTGGGTTCATGTTGCACCGTCGTGCTCATGCCGTTTCCTGCAATGGACCGTAGAGCACGATGCCGACCACCAAATAAATCAACGAGAAGGGAATCAAGAGCCGCAACCACTCGGTACCCGCGCTGGCGTTGCCGTCGAGCGCGGCCTGCCAGGCCTTCGTGCCGGCCAAGAGCACCGGCGCCAAGACCGGCAGCACCAAGAGGGGGAGCAGCGTGTCGCGGACCGACAAGCCAGCCGAGAGTGCTCCGTAGAGCACACCGGCGCACGACAGCCCGATGGTCGCCAACACCGACGCAGTGATGGCCAGCCACACGACATGGACCCGCACATCGAACAAGAACGTCACGCCGGCCCACAGCACGAGCTGCAGCACCGCCAATTGCAGGCCGATCGCCCCCGCCTTGCCCAAGAAGATGCCGGCCGGATCGATGCCCGAGAGTCGCAGCCCGTCCCGCGTGCCCTCTCCCGACTCGATGGCCACACTGCGTTGGATGGACAGGACGGTGGAGAAAAGGACGGCGATCCAAAAGATCCCCGGCGCGGCGTGTCGCAGCGGTACCGTGTCGGGGCCGATGGCGAAGGCCAAGAGGATGAGAACCAAGAAGGCAAACGGGAGGACCTGCCACAGTCCGACGCGCGAACGGGCCTCGATCCGTAGGTCCTTGCCCGCCACCAAGAGTGCGTCACGCCACATGCCACGTCCCCATCGTGCCCTTTGTCACCGCAGAATCCGCCGCGGGCACTTGATCCCGCCGTGGACCCTGGCCAATGTCGGGCCCGCGGCCGCCGCGGCACCACGGCCGCCGGCGCCTTCGGCGGTGATGCGGCCGCCAGCCATGGTCAGGACCCGGTCCGACAACGGAATCGAGAGCTCGGGCTCGTGAGATGAGAGCAGCACCGTGGCGCCGTCCAGCACGGCCTCACCAATCACCTCGCCAGCAGGGCGCGCGCCCTGGTGTCGAGGCCCGCGTGCGGCTCGTCGAGTAGCCAAAGGGCGGGGCGACGGGCAATGAGGGCGGCGAGGGCCACGTGCCGGCGTTGTCCTGCCGAGAGGCGACCGACCGGCGTGCTGCGGAGGCGACCACTCAGGCCGAGCCGTTCGAGTGCCGCATCGCCCGCACCCATGCCCAGCCCGAGTGCTCGAACGGCAAAACGGACATTTTCGGCCGTGTTGAGCTCGTCGTAGAGGGGGGCCGTGTGACCGAAGAGGCCGACGCGGCGCCGCACCACGCGAGATCCTTGGTGAGGTCGACGCCCATGACATCGGCATGGCCCGATGTCACGGCCAAGAGCCCGGCGCAGGCCCGCAACAAGCTGGTCTTTCCCGCCCACTTCGGCACCGACCACCACTGCCACTTCTCCTGACTCAAGAGACAGGTCGACACCGGCAAGGGCGGAAAGCGGCCGGCGAGAGCGACGGCGGCGCGGAATTTGGACGACAGGGGCCATGGCCTTCGCCACCATGGTAGGGGGGGTGGGTCGAAACGTTTCAAGCGGCGCCTGAGGGGGGCCGGGGTAGCCCCGGGTCAGCACAAAACTCCCTGGTCCGAGATGCCCGTAGGCTCGGTGCATGTTACGCATCCAAGCTCTCGCCATCGATGCGCACGATCCGGCCGCCCTGGCCCGCTTCTGGGAGGCTGCGCCGGCTGGCGCCTGACCACGCCGACGACGAAGAGGTCGTCGTCGTCACCGACCCCGAGGGGAGCGAAGAAGATTGGGTGTTATCTGGTTTTTGATCTTGGGGGTGCCCGAGGGCAAACAGGGCCAGAATTGCCTCCACATGGACTTACGCCCGCAGAACCAGGCCGTCGAAGCGCGTCGTCGATCCGAGGATCTCGGTGCCGCTCAGGCCTCGATTGGTCAAGGTGAGGACGCCACTTGGGTCGTCATGGCCGATCCCGAAGGCAACGAGTTCTGCGTCTTCGCGCGTACCGCCCCTAGCGGTGCTCAGGGCAGTTGACCCAAGGCCCAGATCGGGTCCAAGGACCGCTCGCCCCGCCCCGCCAACTCGAGCCGGCTGAACTCACGCAGCGCCAGTTGATGGGCCATCAGCGCCTCGACCACGACACGCTCTTGCGGGTTGAGTTCGCCAATGCGCCGGTACATGGCGAGATATTGCGTGGCGATTGGTTCGAATGAGCCGAGGAAACCCTGCCACGTCACGTCGGCCAATGCCTCCGCCAGTGCCTCGGCCTCCGCGAGAGTCGCTCGATCGGACTCCCGATCGATGCCGGCGCGGTGC
Source organism: uncultured Acidimicrobiaceae bacterium (assembly GCA_963800725.1). Classification (GTDB taxonomy): domain Bacteria; phylum Actinomycetota; class Acidimicrobiia; order Acidimicrobiales; family RAAP-2; genus Bog-473. The sequence goes on from CAWDCE010000017.1 coordinate 186,792, forward strand.
ATCGGTGCGATCAGCATCTCTTTCGGTGGAGCGCTCCAATGCGCTGAGGACTCGCATTTTTTCTTGATTGTCAGGGTCATCAAAGTGCTCCGCCATGCGCGAACAGGATCTCTCCGAGTACTTCGCCGTCGAGGCCCTGACAAAGGCTCTCGATGGGCTCGTCGGACAAGAACATGACTTCTGCTCCAGAGGACGACGCCACCTCTTTGAACTGAGTGTCCGCCATGAGGGAAAGACGTGGCGCGACCGCAAAAAATACATCGGTCCGTGACGATGTTGCAGTGACATTCACCTGCACTTGCCCGGCAAACGTTTGATTGGTCTCGGCTTCGAGCACGATGAACTGGGACAGATCCGCACTCGATGAAGTGGGAATGCACCGGGGTGCCGAGTGCGCCTGCCAAAGTGGTCGTCAGCTCTTGGACAGTCTCCCCAATCCCAAGTGGTTGAGGAGATTCGAAAACTGCACCGAGACCCATGAGACGTTGTCGGTGAGCAACAACACTCCGAAGACCATCAGTATGAGCGCCGCCACGATTTCGATGATGCTGAGGGTTCGGTGGGCCCGGGCGAACATGACGGTGAGACGACCAAACGCCAGACCGGTAATCAGGAACGGCACACCGAGTCCCAAGGAGTACGCGAAGAGAAGGATCACTCCCCCAGCGAGGGACCCGTTGTGGGCGGCAAGACCGAGGACCACGCCGAGGACGGGACCGATGCATGGCGTCCACGCGAAGGCGAACGCCATCCCCATGACGGGTGCGGCCCAGGCGCCCAGTTGCGATGGGCGCACATCGAAGCGCCGCTGGCCATTCAAACGCGTCACGAAGCTGAGCGGACCTGCGCTCAGGTGCGACCACCATTCACCCGGCAGGGCGCCGAGCAAGAGGATGAATCCCAACAAGATGATGATGGCCCCACTCAGGTGGGCCAGTGGAATTTCGTGTGAGTCCAAGAGCCGGCCAATGCCCGACGCCGCTGCGCCGAGGGCCACGAAGACGATCGTGAAGCCAGCGACAAAGAGACCGATGCCGGTGAGCATCGTCCGGTTGATCGACGAAGGAGCAACGGGTGCTGCGGTCGCGGTGACGGTGCTGGACCGATTGGCGCCGGCATTGACCGCAGCCGTAGCCACTGACGCGGTGCTCTCCGATGGACTACCAATCCCCGCGGCCGACAGCTCGGCGGCCGAAAGTCCCGACACCATCGAGAGATACCCCGGCACCAGCGGAAGGACGCACGGTGAGAGGAAGGAGAGGATCCCGGCGCCGAAGGCGGCGAGAATGCCGACCGGGTCAGCCGAGATTGCGGCCGGGAGCGCTGGAGTCCCCGTCGCTCAAAGCGTGGAGCGAACCAGATCCAGGTCGGCTTCCACCATCATGGTGACCAGGCCCGGGAAGTCCACTTCGCGTCTGCCACCCAAGGACCTTGTGGGCCTTGCTCGGGTCTCCAACAAGCAGATCCACTTCAGCTGGCCGCAGGAATTTCTCGTCGATGACGACGTGCTGTTCCCAATCCAAATCCGCCGCCGCGAAGGCGAGGCGGCACAGTTCGCGGACCTCGTGCGTCTCGCCGGTGGAGACCACAAAGTCGTCGGGGCTGTCCTGTTGGAGCATGAGCCACATCGCACGCACATAGTCGGCAGCAAATCCCCAGTCGCGCTGTGCGTCGAGATTTCCGAGATACAGCTTGTCGTCGAGTCCGTGGGCGATGCGCGCCACACCGTTCGTGATCTTTCGCGTCACGAACTCGAGCCCCCGACGCGGCGACTCGTGATTGAACAAGATGCCCGATGACGCGTGCAAGTCGTAGCTCTCGCGGTAATTCACGGTGATCCAGTGGCCGTAGACCTTGGCCACGCCGTACGGACTGCGCGGGTAGAGAGGAGTCGTCTCGACTTGGGGCACCTCGCGACCTTGCCGAACATCTCGGAGGAACTGGCCTGGTAGAAGCGAATCTCGGGATCGACGAGGCGAATGGCATCAAGGAGGCGGGTCACGCCGAGTGCGGTGGTCTCCCCCGTCAGCACCGGCTGACTGAAGCTGGTTTGCACGAAGGATTGAGCAGCCAGGTTGTAGACCTCGCTCGGGCGGTGGTCGCGGAAGATGTTGATGAGCGACACCTCGTCCAACAGGTCGCCCGCCACCAACTCGAGGCGATCTTGGATGTGGGCGATCCGTTCAAACGTGACGGTGCTCGAACGACGCACCATCCCAATGACCGTGTATCCCTGCTCGAGCAGGAATTCAGCCAGATACGACCCATCCTGTCCGGTGACGCCGGTGATTAATGCCCGTTTTGCCATCGAGGGGCAACGATACTCGACCACGAATGGGGTGATCCCGCAGGCGGCCCGCATAATGTGCGGCGCGTGCCAGACGCCACGCTCGTTTCGTTCCGCCTCGGAGGGCACGACGGCGTGTCGATCGAATCGGCGAAATGGGCGAGCGCTTAGGTGCCCTGGGCTGGCATGTTGGAACGGTGGCGGGGTCGGGACCCGTCGACACTCTGCTCCCGGGCCTCGCCATCGACGCATCCGAGCCGCCGACGGCCGCTGGTTAGGCGGGCGATGCACTCGCCCCCTTCGACCTCGTCATCGTCGAAAATCTCTGCTCACTCCCCCTCAACCCCGGCGCCGCCGGGGTGGTTGCCGCCGCCTTGGTTGGGCGCCCGGGCATCCTGCATCACCACGACCTGGCCTGGCAACGACCCCAGCTCGCCCACCGAGGCCCTCCCCCCGATGACCCGTGCTGGGCTCATGTCACGATCAACGAGCTCAGTCGTCGTCAGTTGGCCGAGCGGCATCGAGGCGTCGACGATGTCAACCGCTTCGAACCGGACCCGCCTCGCGTGCGTCGTGACCGCATCCGGACGATTCTCGGCGTCGGCGACTCGACCGCCTTTTCCTGCAGCCGACGCGGTGCTTTGGAGCGAAAGAACGTGGCCGAGGGGATGGCCCTGAGCGAGGCCTGCGGTGCCACCTACTGGTTGGCTGGACCGGCCGAGGACGGCTACGGCCCCGAACTCGACCGACTGGTATCGAGGGCGCGGTGCCCGGTGCTGCTGGCCGATGCCACCGATGCCGCGTGCCTGCAGCATTGACGATGCCTACACGGCCTGCGACGCCGTGGTGCTGCCGTCGAGCTGGAGGGTTTTGGGAACCCCTCCATCGAATCGGCCACCCACCGGCGCCCGTTGGCCATTGGCGCGTACCGGTGGCCGAGGAGCTCGCAGCGTTCGGCTTCCGCTGGTTCGCCAGTTCGGATCCGGCCCCACTGTCGAGATGGTTGGACCACCGAGATCCCGAGCTCTTGGCCACCAATCACGCCGTGAGCCGTTCGCCATTTCAATCTTGTCGACCTACCCGAACAACTGAGTCGGCTGCTCGGCCGACTCCCCCTGCGGTACCGACCGGTAACGTCTGTATCCATGCACGCAGCACTCCAGGCGCCAACCCGGCGCCTCACCGCGCAGCAGCGACGTCAACAGCTCTTTGCCGTGGCGCTCAAGGAACTCTTCCGCGCCGTGGCTACCGGGCGACCACGATGGACGACATCGCCGAGGCGGCCGGGTACGTACAACCACTCGTTTACCAGCACTTTTCCAGCAAACGGGCCCTTTCTTTGGAGTTGGTCGACTCGATCGCGCCCAAGATCTGCTCATTGCCGTGCGCAGCGGTGTCCAGCAGCAGCCAGAGGGACCACCGCCAGCAGGTCGAGATGGGCTTCGCTGCCTACTTCTAGCCTTTCGTCATCAATCGAGAAGCCGAGTTCCGTCTGCTCTATGGCCGGGACCACGCCGACGACAAGGAGCTAGGCCGCGCTCTGCGCACGGTCGAAGACGCCATCGCCGAAGCGATCGACCCCCTCATCGATGCCGGCCTCGAAGACGACCACCGGCGGCTGTTGGCCTACGCGGTCGTCGGCATGGCCAAGGGCGCGAGCCGGCGCTTCATGACGCAGCGTCCCGACGGCGACGGGGCGGCCGAGGAGGAGGCGCTCCGACTGGCCCAACGCATGGCGGACCTCGCCTGGGCCGGTTTGCGCTCGGTGCACCCGGACTGACCACGTGCCGGACGCTCCCTCGGACGCCGACCCGATTCTGAGGCCACTGACCCGTGATGATTTTGCACTGGTCGCCACGTGGCTGGCCCAACCCCACGTGGCACGATGGTGGGGTGCACCCAAGGGAGTACCTGGGGTACGAGCAGAGTACGGACCGTGCGTCGACGGCGCCGATCCAACTCAAGTGTTCGTTTGCTCCCTTCGATCCCACCCCGTCGGATTGGTCCAGATCTACCGGCTTTCGGACAACGACGACTACCAGCGCTGCGTGGTGTCGAGGCCGCCGCGGGCATCGATCTATTGATCGGTGAACCGAAGTCGTGCGGACGCGGCCTCGGCCCCAAGCTCATTTCTTTGGGAGTGAACCTGATCTGGGAGCGCTACCCCGAAATCCAACGTGCCATGGCCGGACCCAGTTGGCGCAACGCACGCTCGACCCGGGCGTTCGAGAAGGCAGGCTTTGTCCCTGTCCGTCGCGTCGCCGTGCCCGGTGAGGCAGATGAAGAACTGGTGATGGTGTGCGAGAGACCGAGCCCTAAGACGCGTGATGAGTTGGCTGCACAACTCCCACAGCTCGTTGGCGCATGCCTGGTAGAACGATTCATCTCGTCCCGCCGGGTCGATGACGTCCTCGTCGTCGCAAGGTTCGGCGGTTTCGAGCCGAAGGGCGCGCACCCGCTCGCTGAGCCCTGGTGGGCCCGGTGACAGGTCGTGACACAGGCGGCGGATGGTGGCGGTCCGCCCGGCCGCCGCGGGAAAGGTCCGTCGAACAAATCGGACGTGATCAGCCTCCATCACGACCACGAGGTCAGCCACGGCCACATCTGCCTCGTAGACCTGCCGGCTGCGATGTTTGGAAAATGTGACGTCGGCCATTTCCGGACCGCGAGAAGGGCGGTGCGAGTGCGCATGCCCATCGGCTGGCCATCAATGGTGTGGGTCCCGGCGGTCACGATATGCAGGTTGGACGACGCATCGGCGCTCTTCGCGGTGCGATCGGCTTGGAGATAGTCCAACATGAAGCCAGCCATCACAGAGCGAGACGCGTTACCGGTGCACAGCACCAAGAGCTCAGTCACTGGACTCGTCCAAGAACTCGGTGGCACCCGAGTCGAGCCCGTGCTGAGCATGACGACCTGCGCTCGTCACAAACATCAGGTCGCCACGGTCGGTGCGCTCGACCACCATTGACGCGAGGATGGCCATAAGGAGACCCCCGAAGGTGTCACGCCGCACGTCTCGGTGCAATTGTTTAAACGAATAGTCCGACACGCCTCCGCACGCAGGGCATCGTAGTAATGCGCCAAGAGATCCATTTCATGCGCCGCGACGGTCCTCGACGCTCAAGCATCCACCGATGAAATACGCCACATCGAAGGTGCACCCAGACCAACTGAGCGTCTGCCAGTCGACCACGACGGGCCGTCGGTCGCCCGAGACAAAGAGGAGGTTGTCGAGTCGGTAGTCGCCATGCGACGCTGTCGCGGACCGACTCGACCGGCGAACCAGGTGGCCGAGTTGGCGACGAATCGCTCACACAGCCTTGCGTGTTCGTAGGAGAGTCGATCACCGTAGCGCTCCAAGAAGCCGGGCAGGACCGATGACAAGAGTGACGCCATGAACACGTCCGACTCGGGCGAAGCGCGATTCAGCCAGCTGAGTCCTGCGAGTTCGGGCGCCTCCCAACACGGCGCATGCAATCCCGAGAGTTCCTGGAGTCGCGGCCGCCGCCCTATCGGGCCCGCATGCCGCGATCTGGTCGCCGGCCTCACCGGCTTCGATGTCCTCGAGGAGCAAAGTGAACCATCCCGTCTCGGGCTCAACTTCGGCCAGGTAGGTCGCGGGCACACGGGCCGTCAGGCGCGGCGCCACTTCACGGTAAAAGCGAATCTCGATCTCGTAGGCGCGTAGCGCCAAACCGGTGGCGCGACTCTGATCATTGCTCGAGGCGAACTTCGCAATGACACTCCTCGGACCCGATTGCGGGGGATCGTACGTCAGTCCAACCCGAAAGGTGTCGGCCATCTGACCAGTCCCAATCGGCTCGGTCGACATCTCGACGACCGCGCCTCTCGGCAAGGTGCCGGCGCCACGAAGCGCGTCAGACATCCACTCGGGGGTAAGCAATTCTGCCGAACGCACCAGTCCCGCCAGGTGCGGCGTCACCGGCCGCCGCTGACATCGATGACTGCTCCGGTGATGTACGACGCATCGCTGCCACACAGCCACGCAATGGTGGCCGCCACCTCTTCGGGCCGCCCGGCACGCCGCATCGGGATCTGGGGACCGACGAGTGCCGCCCTGTCGGGTTGCCCACCTGAGGCATGAATTTCGGTGTCGATGACGCCTGGGCGAACCGCGACAACACGGATACCTTCTGCCGCTACTTCTTGTGCCAGTCCGACCGTCATCGTGTCGATCGCCCCCTTTGACGCCGCGTAATCCACGTAGTCTCCCGCACCGCCGCGCCGAGCCGCCGCCGATGACACGTTCACAATGACGCCCCCTTGTCCTCGGTTGCCGGTCGACATCCGCCGAACCGCGTGGCCGGCACACAAGAAGGATCCGGTGACATTGACAGCAAACATCCTGGTCAAACGGGCGGCATCGATCTCGTCGACTCGAGCCGAGGGGGCGACGATCCCCGCATTATTGACCAGGGCGCCGAGGCGACCAGGTTCGGGCCAATGCCGGTCAAGGGAGCGAAAGAGAGCATCGACGTCGGACTCCTCGGCCACGTCGACGGCGACGGTCAGCGTGCGTGCACCGGCACGGGCACAGTCGCCCGCCACCGAAATCGCCTCGGACTCATTGCTCCGAAACGCGATACACACGTCCCAACCCCGCTCCGCCAACAACCGTGCCGTCGCCGCACCGATACCCCGGCTGGCGCCGGTCACTAACGCAACTCGTCGAAGCGCGGCGTTCACCATGGAAGGCACGGTAGCGAACTTCAGGGTCTAGCCGATTCAGAACGGCGACCGTCAAACTTGTCGCCACGTGGGGTCTCGATGGCCATAGATGCCTCGGGCGCCATCCACCCGTGGCAGGCGTGGCATCCGTCGTGGCGCCGTCAGACCTGCTGGTGGAGCGCCTTGAGGGTGGCGACGTAGATTTCCGAGAAGGTGGGGAACGGCTGGATGGTGTCCCGCAACACGTCGAGAGGCACCTTGGCCCGGATGGCCAGCGTGGCTTGTTGTAGCCATTCGCCCGCCTCGGGTCCCAAGGCGTAAGCACCGGTCAAGCGTTCACCGTCACTGAGGAGCGTCAAGAAGCCATTGGTTTGGGCGTAGGCATGGGAATACGTAGCCGTCTTTGCCACCTCGGAGAGTGCAGTGGTGGCGCGAAATGGCGCCTCTGGGGCACCTACCGACGCCGCTTGGGGATCCGTGTAGACGACACTTGGTATGGCGTCGTAGTTCGCCTGACGGTGCTCGCCCAGGATGTTGGCGGCAACGACCTCGCCCTGGTACTTCCCCACGTGGGTGAGCAGCCGTATGCCAGTGACATCGCCGATCGCCCACAGACCGTCGCCGGCACGCAAGTGGGTGTCGACCGCGATGCCGTGCTTGTCGGCGTCGATGCCGACAGTGTCGAGACCGATCCCCTCGACACGTGGACGCCGGCCCGTGGCCACGAGGAGGTGGTCGCCCCCCACCTCGCTCCCGTCGTCCAGTTCAACGATGTAGTCGTCAGCTTCGCGTCGTGCCGCCATCGCCCTCACGCCCAGCATCAGTTCGACGCCGTCGCCGCGAAGCACCTCGCCCAGGGCGTCGCCCAACGGCGCCGGCTCACGGGCCAAGACACGTTCTGCCGCTTCGATCACGACGACCTCTCCGCCGAGCCGGCGCACCGCCTGGGCCATTTCGACACCGACCGGCCCGCCGCCGAGGACCAACAGGCGCCGAGGTACGGACTTCATGCCGGTCACCTCGCGATTGGTCCAGACGTCGGTCAGGTCGGCCAGGCCCGGGACCGGTGGCACGACCGGATCCGAGCCGGTCGCCACGACGACATGCGCCGCCCGATGGGGCACACCGTCCACCTCAACCACACCCGGTCCGGCAAGCCGCCCGGTGCCCCGTAAAAGGTCGATCCCCTTGTCGGCCAACCAGCGCTGCTGACTGGCGTCGGAGTAGTTCGACACCATGAAATCGCGATACGCCAGGGCCGCGTCGACGTCCACTTGGGCGTTGGATGCCGCGTCGCGGGCCTCCTGAGCCGCCTCCCCGGGGCGCAGCAGGGTCTTGGAGGGAATGCACGCCCAGTAGGAACATTCGCCACCGGCCAATTCTCGTTCGACCACGGCGACCCGCAGTCCCCCGTCGGCCAACTCGCCCGCGCAATGCTCGCCCGGGGAACCGGCGCCCAACACAATGACGTCGTAGGTGGTCATGCGCTTGCCCCGGGTCCGGCCTGACCACGAAGTTCGGATGGCTCGTCGACCATGTACTCCGCGTACCAATCCGGCCAGTTCGGATCGGCATGTCCGATTTGTGCTTCGTGACGGCCGTGCGCTTCTGCGGCACGACGAAGTGCGGCGGCAAGATCGCCGGCGGAATCGTACGTGGCTGGCATCGAGATACCTCCTTGAGGAGACGGGTAGTCGACCCGGCGAGTATTGGCGTTGCGTGCTTTCACCGACCCGGAAGGCGCGTCGTCACTTCCTGGAGGAACCAACCATTGCCGTCGGGATCCTCGAATGATGCAAATGACCCATAGGTCACGTGCTCTGGAGCCGGTCCCGGGGCGCGTGCAGCCGTTCGGGCGTGATGGAACACCCCTCCGGTGTCATGGAAGACCTCGCTGACCCCGACCCCGCGGGCCACCAGTTCGGCCCGGGCCGCTTCGATGTCGGTGACGACAAGCTGGAGGCCTTCAACCGAGCCCGGCCGGGCCGAGGTCACCTGGCTGCCGAAGATGATCGAGCACGCCGAACCCGGCGGCGTCAGTTGCACGACCCGGAAGCCGCCGTCACCGGGGAAATCTGCGTCCAATCGCCATCCCAGAGACTCGTAGAACGCCTTGGCCCGGTCGACATCGGACACCGGGAGCACCACCACTTCGAGCTTCATGTCCACGCCCGCGACTCCTCTCCGTCGGGGCCCATTGCCACTCCTCCCACCGGTGGGAGGCGCTCCCAATTCCGGATTCGCGCCGCTCGTCGTCAATGTCCAGGGCCAGGGGTCCGAGGCGCTTTCGAGCCTCGGATTTCGACACGCCGACCAGACCGAGGCCGGCCGACTTGTGCGGGACATGAGGCCGCGCCCAAGCTGCCTCCAAATGGAGGTGACCAGACACGCTCATCTCGTGGACAGTGCAGAACCCGTTCATTACGCTGCATCTTCAGCGGTACGTTTCCTCGCCCCGACACCGTGACGCACACGTGCGGGGGCCACCATGGTGCCCCCGCCCTATTGAAGACCTGGAGTAGTGGATGAACTTTCAAGGTGTCGTAATTAACGTGTCGGACCTCAGCCGGTCGATTGACTTCTACTGCGACGTGCTCGATTTCACGTTGCTTTCCCGAGAGGAGCAACTGGCGGCGGTAAGCGCCCCGGGGAGCGACCGAACTGAGGTCGTCGTGTTGCGGGCACTTGGGAGCAGTCCCATGGGAGGGGCTCGTCACGTCGGTCTGCGGGCATTCCTGCTCGACGTCGATTCACCTGATCAACTCGAGCGGATTGCCCATGAGTTGGATTCACGCAAGCTTCTCGTCAGCCGGCGCGAGCACAGCGATTGGATCGCGGTGGTCGGCCGAGACCCGGACCGGGTGGCGGTGGTCGTGTCCTGCCGCAAAGACGGAGGGGCGCGTGCTGACGAAAGCTGGAAACTACTGGACGACCTCCTCTACGGAGTCGGTGAATAAGGCAATTCGCCGGCCGGAGCGCAGAAGCGACGCGTCGCATCTCCCACGAGGACCACAGCCATGCCGAATTCGTGCACCTGGCGACCATGGTGGACCACGCCCAGGCGATGGCTCGACCCGACGTCGGCTCTGCGGGCATCCTGCGCCATTGCGGTGCCCCGAATGTGTCGGTGAAGTACTGCGTCTCGTGGACCACAGACCCGTTCTCGAACTCAATGATGCTCACCGAGTAGGTGGGTACCTTGTCACCCGTAATTACGTATTCGCTCACCCAGATATCGCCGCGGCAGACGCTACCTTGAACGTTGAAGTGTCGATCGGCGGGGTGCGCACCGCGTTGCGCCAAGATGGCGTCGCGGCCGTAGTGTCGCTCACGTCCGAGGTGCACCGAGCCGAGACCCGACGCACAGGGATCTTCATCCCACTTGACTACTTGATGTGGACACCCGAGATGGCCCGAGAGATGACGAGCCGCTGAATTTCCGAGGTGCCTTCGAAGATGGTGTAGATCTTCGAGTCACGGTGCCAACGCTCGACCGGGTACTCACGGACGTAGCCGTAGCCACCGAGGATCTGTATGGCCTGCTCGGTCACCCAGACCGCCGTCTCACCGGCGAACAGTTTGGACTGCGAGCCCTCGCCGTTCTCGAACCGCTTGCCCGACGACGCCATCCACGCCGCTCGCTGCACCAAGAGGCGGGCCGCGTCGGTGCGCATCTTCATGTCGGCCAACTTGAAGGCGATCGACTGGTTCTCGATGATGGCCTTGCCGAACTGCTTGCGCTCCTTCGCGTAATCCAAGGAATACTCATAGGCGGCCCGGGCGATGCCGACCGCCTGTGCGCCAACGATCGGTCGAGAAGCCTCGAACGTAGCCATGGCGGCCTGCACCGAGTTCTTCTTGCCTTCCCTCGCACGAGCCAGGCGCTCGTCGAGCTTCTCTTTGCCCCCGAGGAGACAACGGCCCGGAACCCGGCAATCCTGCAATACGACTTCGGCGGTGTGGGAGGCCCGAATGCCCATCTTCTTGAACTTCTGGCCCTGTGAGATGCCGGGCGTGCCCTCTGGAACGATGAAACTGGCCTGCCCTCGGCTGCCCAATGCGGGATCAACGGAGAGCACGAGCACGTGGGTATTGGCGATACCGCCGTTGGTAATCCACGTCTTGGTGCCGTTGAGGACCCACTCGTCCTTGGCCTGGTCGTAGACGGCACGAGACTTGAGGGAGGACACATCGGAACCCGCGTCGGGTTCGGAGACACCGAACGCCGCCAGCTTCACGTCGTCGGGGGTGCCATAACACTGGGGGATCCATTCGGCCATCTGCTCGGGCGTACCGTTGGCGAAGATCCCCGCAACGGCCAAAGTGGAACCGAAGATGGACAGGGCGATGCCGGCATCGCCCCAACTCATCTCCTCATTCACGAGACACAGCAACTGTCCCGTCGGGTCGGCGAAACACTGGGCGATGAAGTCGTAGGAGTAGAGCCCGTTGCGGGCCGCCTCTTGGATGATCGGCCAAGGCGTCTCCTCGCGCTCATCCCACTCCGCCCCAGCCGGACGAACGACGTTTTCGGCGAACTCGTGGACCCACTTTTGGATCTGGAGTTGATCCTCGTTGAGCTCGAGAGAGAAGTCAGACACGAAGAGGCCTCCTTGGGCCGGGGACCCGGTCACGCACCGGGACCCACGGGAGCTTTTCTGGTTACTCAATAGTAACTTCGGAGATCTCTCGGGTCTAGTCGTTCCCTTTTATGCCTTCTGAACAGCACTTATACGTGTCGGTGCGGAGTGAAGCGAGCTCAACGACGCACTGCGGTGCCGCTTTGGGTGTCTTCGACGGTCCAACCGAGCGCCACCAGTTGATCGCGCAACGCGTCGGCCCGGGCGAAGTCGCGCTTGGCCCGGGCCTGGTCGCGCTCGGCCACGAGGCGCGCGGTTTCCTCATCGACGTCCGATGCCGCTGCCTCGAAGCCAAGCCCGAGCGCTGCGGCCAGCACGCCGGCCGTTTTCCCGAGCACCGAGGCACGCTCGTCGGCCCCGCGGTCGGCGGCGCTGTGAGCCGCAGTCACGAGTTCGAAGATCCCGGCCAAGGCCCCGGGCGTGTCGAGATCATCGTCCATGTGCGTACGAAAGTCCTCAAGGGCGGCTGCGTCCAAGTCGACTGCCGGGGCGACCCCTTCGACGACATAGCCACCGGGGGCGCCGTCGAGCACAGCGGCGAGGGAGAAGCGTCGGGCGAAGGTGTCAAGCCGCTCGAGGGCCTTTTCGGCGTCGGCGACCGTCTCGGCCGTCACCTCGATGGGCGAGCGGTAGTGCCGCGCAGTACCAAGAGTCGGTACGCCCGACCATCGCTACGGGCCAGCAGATCGGTCAAGGAAGTGAAGTTGCCAAGCGACTTGGACATCTTCTCTCCGTCGACCGTGACCCACCCGTTGTGCACCCAGTGCCACGCGAAGGGGCGGCCTTCGGCCACGGCCTGGGCCCGCTCGTTCTCGTGATGCGGAAAGGCCAAGTCCTGCCCGCCCCCATGCAGGTCGAAGCCATCGCCCAGGAGATCGAGCGACATGACCACGCACTCGGTGTGCCAACCCGGACGGCCCGGCCCCCACGGCGACGGCCAGCTGGGCTCTTCGGGCTTTGCCTTCTTCCACAAGACGAAGTCGAGGGGAGACCGCTTCTCGTCCACGGTCTCGACCCTCGCACCGGCCCGCAGGCTCTCGAGGGGTTGGCGGGCCAAAAGTCCGTACCCGTCGACCTGTTCGACATTGAGATAGACGCCGTCGGAGATCTCGTAGGCCACGCCGCGCTCGACCAAGTCGACCACGAGGTCGACCATTCGTTCCACGTAAGCCGTGGCGTGGGGGGTGTCGTTCGGCCGCAACACGCCCAGGGCGTCCATGGCCTCCCACCACCGTGCCTCGTACTCGAGCGCCACGTCCCCCTCGGTGCGCCCCTCCGCCGACGCCCGCTTGATGATGTTGTCGTCGACGTCGGTGATGTTGGACACATAGCGCACCGCCAGTCCACCGAAGAGGAGGTAACGGCGCAGCACGTCGAAGGTCAAGGTGAAGCGGCCGTGCCCGATGTGTGGGAGGTCATAGACCGTCGGGCCACAGACATACATCGACACCTCGCCGGGCGTGCGAGGCTCAAACGGGCGAATCGTGCCGGAAGCGGTGTCATGGAGGTGCAGCATCCGGGTACGGTAACCCGATCATGCCGACCGACACGACCAACGCGCCCGACGTTCCCGACAAGCCCACCATCGACGGGGTCGAAGCCACCTGGGCCGAGGTCTGGGAGACCGAGCAGACCTACCGGTTCGACGATTCTGTCCCCCGAGAGCGGGTCTTCTCCATCGACACGCCGCCTCCGACGGTTTCGGGATCGCTCCACATGGGGTCGGTCTTTGGGTATGTCCAGACCGACGCCCTGGCCCGCTATCGGCGCATGAGCGGGTGGGAGCTCTTCTACCCAATGGGCTGGGACGACAACGGGCTGCCGACCGAACGCCGAGTCCAGACGTACTTCGGGGTTCGCTGCGACCCGACGCTCCCCTACGACCCGGACTTCTCGCCCCCCGACGAGCCGGGCAAGGACGACATCCCCATCAGCCGGCCCAACTTCATCGCGCTCTGCCACCAGCTGACGGCCGAGGATGAGTTGACGTTCGAGGCCCTGTGGCGCCGACTGGGCCTCTCGGTCGACTGGACCCGGGGCTACGCCACGATCGACGACCGCAGCCGCCGGGCCAGCCAGCGGATGTTCCTGCGCAATCTCGCCCGCGATGAGGCCTATTCGTCCGAGGCCCCGACGTTGTGGGACGTCGACTACCAAACCGCCGTCGCTCAGGCGGAGATGGAGGATCGAGAGCGACCCGGGGCCTACCACCGACTCCGCTTCGACGACATAGAGATCGAAACCACCCGGCCCGAGCTGGTCGCCGCCTGCGTCGCCCTCGTGGCGCACCCCGACGATGAACGGTTCTCCTCGCGTTTCGGCGCCACGGTTCGCACCCCTCTCTTCGGCGTCGAGGTGCCAATCGTCGCCCATCAGCTGGCCGATCCCGAGAAGGGCTCGGGCATCGCCATGATCTGCACGTTTGGCGACGTCACCGACGTGATCTGGTGGCGCGAGCTAGCGCTGCCCACCCGATCGATCGTGACGCGCACCGGCCGCATCGTCGAGACCCCGCCCCAAGGCGTGCCTGATGGTCCGGCCTGGCAGGCCATTGCGGGCACGACCGTCAAGGCGGCCCAGCGCAAGATGGTCGAGCTCTTGGCGGCGTCGGGGGACCTGATTGGTGAACCCAGGGCCATCACCCACCCGGTCAAGTTCTACGAGCGCGGGGATCGGCCCCTCGAGATCGTCACCAGCCGCCAGTGGTATCTCCGCAACGGTGGGCGTGATGCGTCGCTGCGCGACGCGCTTTTGCGCAGGGGCAACGAGGTGAAGTGGCACCCCCCCTACATGCAGGTGCGCTACGACAATTGGGTCAATGGGTTGAACAGCGACTGGTTGGTCAGCCGCCAGCGCTACTTCGGTGTCCCGGTCCCGGTGTGGTACCCCGTTGGTCCGAGCGGCGAGCCCGACTATTCGGCGCCCATCGTGCCGGACGAAGATCGTCTGCCCATCGATCCGACGACAGATGTGCCCGATGGTTTCGACCCGACCCAACGCGGGGAGCCCGGGGGCTTCATGGGCGACCCCGACGTCATGGATACCTGGGCCACCTCATCGCTCACTCCCCAGATCGCCTGCGGCTGGGAGGATGACCCCGCCCTCTTCGCCGCCACCTTCCCAATGGACCTTCGGCCACAGGGCCACGAGATCATCCGTACCTGGCTGTTCGCCACCACGCTGCGTAGCCACCTCGAGCACGACACCGTGCCGTGGCACAACACGACCATCAATGGCTGGGTCCTCGACCCCGACCACAAGAAGATGTCCAAATCCAAGGGCAATGTGGTGACCCCGATGCCCTTGGTCGAGCAATTCGGGTCGGACGCCGTGCGCTACTGGGCCTGCAACGGCCGCCCTGGCACCGACACCGCCGTCGACACGGGCGTGATGAAGATCGGTCGCCGCCTGGCCATCAAGATCTTGAACGCCTCGAAGTTCGCCCTCGGCCGCCTCGGTGACGAGGCCGCCCCTGGCGCGGCACAGATCAGTGAACCCCTCGACCTCGCGCTGTTGGCTCAACTGGCCGGGATCGTGGCCGCCGCCACGGCGGCGCTCGACGAGTTCGACTACACCCGGGCCCTAGAAGCCACCGAGACGTTCTTCTGGTCGTTCTGCGACGATTACGTGGAGCTGGTCAAGACCCGGGCCTATGGACAAGATGCCGCCGACGACGCCCCCGCCGCGTCAGCGCGGGCCACCCTTGCCCTGGCTCTCTCGGTTCAACTGCGGCTCTTCGCCCCCTTCTTGCCCTTCGTCACCGAAGAGGTCTGGCACTGGTGGCAACCAGGCTCGGTGCACAAAGCGCCGTGGCCGAGCAGCGCGGAGCTGGGTGGGCACCTCGGCGCCGACCAGACCGTGTTGACGGCGAGTGCGCAGGTCCTGGCCCTGGTGCGACGAGCCAAGACCAACGAGAAGCGATCCATGCGCTCACGGGTCGCCCGACTTGTGGTGACCGGACCGCCCGCCATATTGGCCGCGGTCGAGGCCGCCCGCCGGGACCTGATCGACGCCGGAGGGATCGATGAGCTGGTGTTCGAGGAAGGACCCGAACTCGATGTGGTGGCCGTCCTGGCCGATGAGGGCTCTGCTCCTTAGAGGTAGGCGACCATGGCCGCGTCGGCCATTTCGTCTGGGGTGCCTCGGTGAGCAATGCGTCCGTGCAGCATGATGGCGGCGCCGTCGGCGATGCCGAGTGCGGTGCTCACAAACTGCTCGACCAACACCACGGTCACCCCACCGGCGGCGATCTGGCCCACCAACTCGTAGAGTTCGCCAACAATGATCGGGGCCAGTCCCATCGACATCTCGTCGAGCAGCAGGACCTTGGTCTCACCCGCCAGCGCGCGCGAGATGGCGAGCATCTGCTGCTCCCCTCCCGACAGCGTTCCGGCCAGCTGCTTGCGTCGTTCCTTCAAGCGGGGAAACTGCACGTAGGCCCGCTCTTCGACCTCGGACTGATTTACGTCGCCGCGGTAGGTCCACATGCGCAGGTTGTCGCGCACCGTCAGGTTGGGAAAGACGCCCCGGCCCTCGGGCAAGGCGACGACGCCGACGCGGGCGAGGGCTTCGGGGGTCCACCTCGCCGGTTCGATGCCGTCCATCGAGATTGTGCCAGCCGTCGCCGGCAAGCGGCCGTTGAGGACCTTGAGCAGCGTGCTCTTTCCGCCGCCGTTCGGTCCCAACAGGGCGAAGACTGCACCGGCGGGGATCTCGAGGTCGACGCCGTGCAGCACCTCGATGCGACCGTAGGCGGCCGTCACCCCCTCGATCACGATACGCGGCGGAGAGCTCATGTCGCACCCTCGGAGGGTCCGGGCACCTGCCCGAGGTAGGCCTGTTGCACGATCGGATCGTTGCGGACCTCGTCTGGGGTTCCCGACGCAATGACCTCACCGAAGTCGAGGACGTGCACGGTCGAGCAGACACGCATCACGAGGTCGGTGTCGTGCTCGACGAGCAGCACCGCCCTGCCTTCTCCCGCCACCGAGACGAGCAGGTCGCCAAGCACCTCGGTCTCTCGCTCATCGAGCCCCGAACACGGCTCGTCGAGCAGGAGCACGCTCGGGTCGATGGACAGGGCGCGGGCGAGTTCAACCAGTCGGGCCGACCCGGTGGAGAGAGCCGACACGGTCTCCCCGGCGTGTTCGCCGACGCCGACGCGATCGAGCAGTGCGGTCGCCGCGGTCTTCGATGAGCTGCCAAAAGAGTCGAGCGCGACCCGGACATTGTCGGTCGCACTGAGCGTGCCGAAGAGCTCGAGGCGTTGGAACGTGCGGGCCAAGCCCATACGGGCCCGGCGGTGCGGTCCCTTGCGGGTGATGTCGGTCTCGCCCATCATGATGTTGCCGTGGTCGGGACGCTGCAGGCCGCTAATCACATTGAACAACGTGGTTTTTCCCGCGCCGTTGGGCCCGATCAACCCGGTCACCTCGCCGGCTTTGGCGGACAGCGTCACCTGCGAGAGTGCGGTCACCCCGCCGAAACGGACGCTGACCCCTTGTACGGCCAGGGCGTGCGCGTCAGGCGACATGGGCCACGTCCTGATTGATCAGGAGCCCCGTGCTATCGCTCCCCTGATCGCCCTGGTCCGAGAACGGCAGGCGGATGTGGTTGACGAACCAGTCCAACCCGACGATCCCGTCGGGACTGCGGCCGAGCAAGATGATGCCGACGCCGGCGGCAATGCCGGTGAGGTCGGCCAAGGACTGGGGGAGGTGGGTCTCGAGCACCGGCAGCGCGGCGGCCGTCATCCCACCGAGGAGTGCGCCCGACAGGCTGCGCATCCCCCAGATGGCCACGAACAAGAGCAGCGTCAAGCTGCCGAAGAACTGGACGTCGTTGGCTCCGATGGCACCTTGCTGCCCGGCGTAGAGGACACCGCCCAGCCCGGCCATCGCGGCGGAGAGTGAGAACACCGCGATCTTGGTGCGGACCGAACTGAGACCGACCGTGGCAAAGGCCGCAGGAGAATCGCTCATGGCGACGAGGCGACGCCCGAAGGCACTGCGCCGGATGAACCCGACCAAGATGGCGCACAGGGCGGTGGCGACCACCACTTCGATCATCTCGGCGCGGTCGCTCACCGAATGCATGAACGGAAGTCGCAACCGACCGACATTGAGCGAGCCGCCCTGGGCGATCACGGTCGGGTTGTCGAAGAACGCGTAGTACGCCGCCTCGCCGAAGGCCAAGGTGGCCAGGGCGAGGTACAGGCCGCGCAGGCGAATGGCCGGGAGGGCGACCAGCGCGCCGACGGCTCCCGAAATCACCACCGCAAGTACCAGCCCGAGCCACGAGTCGCCACCCGAGACCTTGCCCATCACAAACGCGCCGACGCCGAGGAAGGTGAGCTGGCACAAAGAGATCTGACCGGCGTACCCGGTCAAGAGGACCAAAGAGAGTCCGACGATCCCGAGCGCCAGTCCTTGCGTCAATGTGGCCAGCGCGGTCTCACCAACGACCATGGCCGCCAGCGAGCCGAACACCACCAAGAGGACCGCACCCATGAGCGACTGGCGCATCGTCACGACGCGCTGGGGGAGACGGGCGGGCAACCGGCCGGCCGCCACCAGACGGGCCGCCGGGATGACCAAGAGGACCACGAAGAGGAAGATGACCGGGATGACCGACGGCAGGACGGCCACCACGTTCTGGTTGATGTGGCCGGGCAGATACCCGACGCAGTACTCGGTGACCAGGCCCAGGGCCATGGCGCCGAGGAACGTCATGGGGAGATTCTGAAGGCGACCGACGACCGCCGCCGCATACCCGTTGACCACCAACAAGGTCAGCCCGGTGATGGAGAGCCCGGTGGTGCTCAGCGTCGGGGCCAAGAGCACTCCGGCCAACGCCGCCATGATGAACCCGAGCGCCCAACCCATCTGCGAGATGCGATAGGGCTTGGCTCCCGACATGGCCACGAGTTCGGGGTCGTCGACGACGGCCCGCATGGCGACGCCGAGGCGGAAGTTCCGAAAGTAAAAGCGCAATCCGAGCGCCACGGCGGCAGCCACGCCGACCGTCAGGATCTGCTGATCGGTAATCGTGACGCCGTTGTTCCCGAAAAGGCGCACCGACCCGATCACCCCGGTGGTGGTGTTGTCGAAGAACGCCGGCACCGAGCGGATCACGTCGGGATTACCCCAAATGGCGGTGGCCACACCGACCAGGATCACCAACAGGCCCAGCGTCACCATGAGCGACCGCTCCACCGACGCACCATGGAGCCGGCGCATGAGACCGAATTCCACCGCCACGGCGAGAAGAGGCGCTTCGATCAAGAAGACGAAGACCAGCGCCAGCGCCACCGGCCAATGCCAGTCCTGCCACAGTTGCCAATAGGTGAAGGCGGCGATCATCCCGACCGCCCCCTGAGCGAAATTGAAGACACCCGTCGTGGTGTAGGTCACCACGAGTCCAGTTGCGGTTATGGCGTAGATCGCCCCGTAGACGATTCCAAGAATGGTGTACGAGAGGAAGACGCTCACAGCTGATTCATCTCACGTGTCCCCGAATGAGCCGAGTTAGCCCGTTGTCTTCCCGTTGGCGTAGTAGTACGGCGCGTTACAGCTGAACCCGGTGTTCTTCGGTTGCGTCCGCACATACTTGCCCCCGGTGATCTGCATCATCACGTAACAGTTGGCCGGGATCTTCTTGGCCGGATTCGACGGTGCCAACAGTCCGGCCGCGTTGAACGAGGTGATCTTTTGCAACTGGGCCAAGACGCTGCCTCGGGTCGGATTGGCTCCGGCAGCCTTGAGGGCCTGGACGAAGAGGGCGGCCGAGGTCCAGCCGTACAGCGTAAAGAGGTCCGGCTGCCACGACGGGCTGACCTTCTTCACGTAGGTCAAGAATTGGTTGACCGCCGGAATGGTCTTCGCGTCCTGTCCGAGATAGAGCGCCTGGGCCTGCCCGATCTGGATGCCGTTGGTGGCGGCGGGCCCGCCGGCATGGGCGATGAACTGGTCGGCGTAGATCGGACCGCCCGAGAAGATCAGCCCCGGATGCCAGTTCTGGGCGGCGGCGTCTTGGACGAACTCCGCGCCGACCTGCCAGTCGAGCGCGGTCAGGTCGACAGCATTGACGTGGTCGTTGCGCATCGTGATGACGTCGGTGGTGAAGTCGGTCTCGGTCGGGCTGATGTCGCGGACGTAGGCGACCTTGTAGCCCTCGTGCTCGAGCGCCGCCTGCTGTCCGTTCCACTGGGCCACCGACGAGGCGACGTTGGACACGATGGCGCCGACGGTCATGTCCTTCGGGTAGTGCTTCTTGTAGTACTCGATCGGTCCGAGGCTTGCCCCGACGGCGAGGGGCTGGGCGCTAAAGACGTTGGGCAGTGCGTTGGTGGTCGGGTCCAGCGTCACCGACGCGTCGGGCACCGCGGTGTCGGCGGCGAGCAACTTGCAGCCGTAGGAGTCGAAGAGCGAAAAGCTGCCGACCAGTCCGAAGTCACTGGCCAGTGCTTCTTGGGTCTCGGTTCGATTCTGCTGACCGCTGAACGCATCGTCCTTGGAATCGACGAGCAACTTGCGGCCGTTCACGCCACCTTGCGCGTTGATGTAGTTGAAGTACGCCTTGACCCCAATGGGGGCACCCTCGAACAGACCAGGCACCGGGCCACTGATGATCGAGATGTTGCCGACGGTGATCGAGCTCTTGGTCACCCCGGTCGTGGAGGCCAACTGCGCCTTCGTCGGTGTGCTCGGCGTCTGACATGTCGTCGACGTGTTGAGAGGCGCCCCGGCCGAATCGGCTGCGCCGGCCGCCGTCAGGCCCACGACGGATCCGCCACCGATGATCAAAGTTCCAGCGATCAGGCTGGCGGCCAGAAGGCCCCGGACGGATCGCCCGGCTTGGCCGCGCCAGGTCAGGTGTTGTGCCTCGGTCATCCCCACAGCTCTCCCCTTTTGCCTACGACGTTGCGACGCCTGACCCGAACCCCCCTAGGAGACTGGTCATGTGGACGTTTCTGACACTATGTCAGAAACGTCGGACGTGGCGGTCGAGGCAGTGTAGTGAGGCCTGGCGGCACCGCTGTTGGCACCCCCTTGGACTTGGGCCGCCCGAGCCGCATCGAGGAATGCTGCCACCCCCGTAGTCGTCGCCTGACAGCGCAAGGACGCCAAGACATCAAACGCGTGTTGGGTAAGCGGGAGTTCCGCGTACGCGACCGGGGACTTCGACACCCCGCGCAATGCGGCCACGAACGTTCGAGCGACATGAACAGGCACCAAAGTGTCGTTTTGTCCCTGAAACACGAAAAATGGCGGCGCGTCGGGACGGACGCGGTAGGTCGGCGATGCCTGACGAAAGAGATCTGGGTGCTCGGCCGCGCTGGTCTTCATCACACTCTTTTCGAGCAACTCGAGCAAGCCCGAACCGTATTGCGCCACCGATGCGTCGGTGCCGGTCAGGTCCATCACCCCGTAGAAGGGCACGCAGGCGTCCACCGTGGTGTCGGCGTCCTCGAAGCCCGGCTGGAAGTCCGGATCGCCCGCGCTGAGCGCCGCCAACGCGCACAGGTGGCCGCCCGCGGAACCGCCGCTGATCGCCACAAACGACGGGTCTCCCCCGTACTCGGCGATGTGCTCTTTCACCCATGCAATGGCCTTCTTCACATCGACGATGTGGTCGGGCCAGGTCGCCTTGGGGCTCAGTCGGTAGTTGATGGCCACACAGATCCAGCCGCGGGCGACCAACTCGTACATCATTGGCTTGCCCTGCTCGCGCTTTTCTCCAATGACCCAGGCCCCGCCGTGGACATAGATCATGACGGGCGCGCCCTGGTCGGAAGCAGACGCGGACCGGTAGACATCGAGGCGGTGGCGTCGGTGGCCGTCACCGGCGTAGTCGATGTTCTTGGTCGCCTTGACCGAGCGTCCCTTCAACGGCACTGCCTGGGTTACCCGCCACCACCTGCCCCAGGTCGGCGCCACCGTCTCGGTCGGGACAGGGAATGCGTCACTACGGACTTCGTCGAGCGCGACGTTGACCACCCGCGTGGCCCGTCGTCCCGAGACGGCCAGGCCAACGAGTCCGGCCCAGCTCACCACCGCAATAGCCAGACCGAGCCAGCCCGCCCAACCGCTGAACGCACCGAAAAGAGCGAAGATGACGGTGGCGACGACCTCCCACAAGATGTTCTGGAGCGGCACCTCGCCAACCAGCCAACCCACGAAGAAGCTGACGACGCTGAAAGGCTCGCGACGCACCGGGTGGTACGCCGTCCATACGCCGATTGCGCCTACGACAGTTGCAGCCAGGTAGATATAGGGCACATACCATCATCCCCCGAATCAGCCCGCCGGGACAGAGCGGCCCATTCGAATCCAGGCCAGCCAGTTGCCACCGGGGTGAGAAACTGTCACGTTATGGGACGCCCAGCCTGATCGAGGAGATGCGATGACCCCTGAGCGACTGTCCGGGCTCGACGCCAGTTTCTTATACATGGAGACCCCGACGCTGCACATGCACGTGGCGATGGTGTGCGTTTTCGATCCGTCGACGGTGCCGGGCGGCTACTCGTATCGCCGGATCCGCCAACTCATCGTGGACCGGATCCCCCAGGTACCGGTATTCCAACGCCGGCTGGTCGAGGTTCCGCTGCGACTCGGTCATCCGGTCTGGATCGACGACCCCGAGTTCGATATCGACAACCATCTGCGCCGGGCCGCACTCCCCTCGCCGGGCGGCATGCGCGAACTCGGGGACTTCGCCGCCGACGTGATCAGCCGACAGCTGCACCGGGACCGGCCGCTGTGGGAGATGTGGATGGTCGAGGGTCTCGAAGACGGCAAGATCGCCCTGGTCGTAAAGATGCACCACTGCACCGTGGACGGCGTCTCGGGCGCCGAGCTCTTGGGGGTGCTCTTCGACTTCGAGGCGGACCCGGCCCCCGCGCCGGTGCCGGCGGAGCGACAGCTCGATACCCGTATCCCCTCGAGCCTCGAGCTGGTGTCCCAGGCGCTCATGGCCAGCGCCGTGCGCCCGGTCGATCTCGGCCGGATGGTCTGGCGGACCACCCAGGGCATCGCCGGGGTGCGCAAGATCCGCCAAAAAGACTCTGCCAAGGCGGCCCTCCCCCTCAGCGCCCCACGGACCTCGATCAACGCCTCGGTCCACTCGCGGCGGCGGGTGGCTTTCGCTGCGGCCAATCTCTCCGACGTCAAGAAGCTCAAGAACGAGATGGGCACCACGGTCAACGATGTCGTCCTCGCCGTCTGCGCGGGTGCGCTGCGGACCTACCTGCAGGCTGGCGACGAACTCCCCGACATCCCCCTCGTCTCGGTCGTGCCGGTTTCGGTGACCCCAGAAGTGGCGGAGTTGAAGGGCTCGAACAAGGTGTCCGCGATGTTCGTACAACTGCCCTGCGAGTTGGACGATCCGCTCGAGCGCCTCCAGGCCATCCACGAGGGAACCAAGGGCGCCAAAGAAGAGCACAAGGCCCTGGGTGCCTCGACGTTGCAGAACTGGGCCGAGCACGCCACCCCCAACCTCTTCGCGGCGGCGGCTCGGCTGTATACCGGTATGAAGCTCGCAGATCGCCATCGACCGGTGGCCAACCTCGTCATCTCCAACGTTCCGGGACCCGATTTCCCCCTCTACCTCGGTGGTGCGGAGTTGCTTGGGATGTTCCCACTCGGGCCGGTCATGGACGGCATGGGGCTTAACATCACCATCATGAGCTACCAAGGGGTCTTGTACTGGGGCTTCGCTTCGGATGCCCGGGCGGTGCCGCGGCTGTGGGACATTGCCGCGGCGGTTCCGTTGGCGCTGGGTGAACTCATGAGAGCGGCGGGACTCGAGTCCGAGCCATTCGACGTGCCCATCCACCTCGGCCCGGGTATGCCGGCCAACGCCAGGTGGGTTCGCTCGGCGCCGCAGCCTTTGAACGATGCCGGCACAACCGATGCCGCCACAACCGATGCGGCCATCGCCACCTCGCCGCACGCCGCCTCGCACAAGGCGGCCTCGGCATGACGGTGCAAGAACTGGGACACCTCGTGCTCTACGTCCGAGACGTCGAGCGCTCGGCCGCCTTCTACCGTGACGTGCTCGGGTGGCGCCAGGTGCTGCCTGAGCCGGGACAGCGTCCGGTCGGTGCAGCCGCGTTCTCCTCGGGACGCACGCACCACGAGCTTCTCCTCATCGAGGTCGGACCGGACGCCGCTGCGATTCCCGAGGGTCGGCGCATCGGTCTCTACCACTTCGGCCTCAAGGTGGGCGACAGCGACGACGACCTGCGGGCCGCGCTCAAGGCTGTCGAAGAAGCCGGCGCCACCGTCGTTGGTGCTTCGGACCACACGGTGACCCACAGCCTCTACATCTTGGACCCCGACGGCAACGAACTCGAGCTCTACATCGATGTGCCCGGGGTCGATTGGCAGCACAACCCCACCCTCGTCGCCGCCCCCATCAAGCGCCTCAGGCTTTGAGGTAGCGAAGCAACTCGGCGAGTTCGGCGTCGTCGGGCTGGACAGGGGTAAAGAGGGCTACCCGATCGGCCACGTCGCCCACCTTGGCCCGGATCGCCTCGGCACACTCTCGGGCGGTCCCGCAGATGGCGATGGCTTCGACCAGGTCGTCGGGCACATGGTCGGGGAGCGCAGCCCACTCACCGTTTCGAATCAACTGGGCCAGCTCGCCCTGCAACTCGCCGCGCCCCTCGGCCTCGAGGACACGGCGGTAAGCCGGTGTCGACCCGTAGAAGCCGAGCAGGGCCCGCACTCCGGCCCGGGCCCCTTCGAGGGCGGCGGGGGTACTGGCGAGTCCGACGATCACCCCGCAGACAATCTCGAAGTCCGCTCGAGAGCGGGCACCACGCACGAGGCCCCGCGCCACCGACTCCATCGTGAGGTCACTGAGCGAACGCCGGCTGTTGAAGGGAAGGATCATCAACCCGTCGGCGACTTCGGCGGTCATCGACGTCATCGCCGGGCCCAGTGCTCCGAGAAGGATGGGCGGTGGGCCGAATGGGTTGGGACCCGGGTTGAACATCGGCGTCATCAGCGTGTGGCGGTAGTACTCACCCTCGAAGTCCAACGCCACGCCGTCGTGCCAGGTGGCGAAGATGGCCCGCAGGGCTCCGACGAGCTCGCGCATCCGAGCGACCGGAGCCGACCACTCGAGACCGAATCGCCGGGTGATATGCGGCCGGATCTGCGGGGCGAGCCCCAGGCGGAACTGCCCCGAGGTGAGCAGCTGGAGGTCGTACGCGCCATGGGCGAGGTGGATCGGGTTACGCGGGAAGGCGACGGCGGCGTTGGTGGCGACCGCGAGCCCGGCGCCGGCTCCGGCCGCCAAGGTGAGCGGGATGAAGATGTCGTGCGGCCCTTCGGCGCAATAGACCCCATCGACCCCGAGTGCACCGAGCGCCGCACTCCGGGTCACCACCTGGTCCAATGGAACACCGGTGAGGCCGACGTCGACCTTCATGGTCTGACCGCGCCCATTCAATCGGGGTGGTTTGCGAGGGACATGGCGGTGACATTAGGGCACGTGCCCCAGCGCTCCGATCACCGGCAGCGCATCGGCCATACTTCTTCGGAAATGGGAGCGTGTCGTGGCCGTAGTTGACCAGAAGGACAAAGATGCCGTCGAGGTCACCGTCGCGGCGCTCCAGCGCGGCGCAGCCGTGGTGGTACCGACCGACACGGTCTACGGGCTTGCCGCGCTGCCGACCAACGACGCAGCCATTGCGTTGATCTACGAGCTGAAGGGGCGACCCGACTCGATGCCGCTCCCGGTGCTCGGTGCCTCGATCGACCAGGTGAGCGCACTCGGCTTTGCGCTCGGTGTCGTCGCCGAGGAGTTGGCCGGCCGCTGGTGGCCCGGGCCACTGACCTTGGTGTGCGGATTCTCGCCCGGAGCTGAACCGCCGACCTGGCTCGCCGGACGTGACGAGGCGGCCGTTCGAGTGCCCGACCACGACTTCTTGCTCCAGGTGATGCAACGCACCGGGGTGCTCTTGGTCACCAGCGCCAACCCCCACGGGTCACCGACCCCGACAACGGCCGATGCCGTGGCGACGGAATTTGGGGCCCGGGTGGAGCTGGTGATCGACGGCGGGGAACTCCACGCAGAACCGTCGACCTTGGTCAACGTGCGGGGCACCCAACCAATCATCGAGCGCGAGGGGGCGATCCCAAGCGATGCCATCGCCGAGCTGGTGGCCCAAAAGGGTGGGACCCGATGAGCCGCGTGCTGCTGGCGATCGAGACGTCGTGCGACGAGACGGCGGCGGCGGTGATCACCGACGACCTCGAGGTACGGGCCTCGGTCGTGGCCAGCCAGATCGACTTGCATGCCCCATTCGGCGGCGTGGTCCCAGAACTCGCCAGCCGGTCACACGTCGAACTGATCAACGCCATCGTCGCCCAGGCGTTGGCCGACGCCGACGTGTCGGGGAACGACCTCAGCGCCGTGGCGGTGACCAGCGGACCCGGGCTGGTCGGAGCGCTGCTGGTCGGCATCGCCACGGCCAAGGCGTTGGCGCTGGCCTGGGGGATCCCGCTGGTCGCCGTCAATCATCTCGAAGGCCACCTGGCCAGCGTGTACCTGAGCGAGCGCGATGTTCCCTTTCCCCACACGGCCCTGTTGGTGTCGGGGGGACACTGCATGTTGACCCGGACGATCGGGCCGGGCCGCTACGTGCTCCTCGGCCAAACGGTCGATGACTCGATCGGCGAGGCCTACGACAAGGTGGCCCGCTTCCTCGGGCTCGGCTACCCCGGTGGTCCCGTCCTCGATCGCCTGGCTGCGAGTGGCACCGACATCTTGGCCTTCCCGCGGCCCATGCTCGACGCCGGCTATGACTTCTCGTTCTCGGGCCTCAAGACCGCCGTCGTCAACTACGTGCGGGCCCACCCCGACTTCGTCATGGAAGATGTCGCCGCGTCATTCGTCGCCGCGTGCATGGACGTCTTGTGCACCAAGATCGAGCGAGCTCTCAGCGAGTTCGGTGATTCGGCGGTTGCCGTCGTCGGCGGCGTCGCGGCCAGCCCCGTCCTGCGCCGCCGCGCCCAGGCTGTGGCCGACTCGTTCGGCGCCACGCTCTTGATCCCGCCCCAATCCCTCGCCACTGACAACGCCGCCATGATCGGCATCGCCGGTTGGCAGAAATGGGCGGCCCAGGGCGGCAGCGATCTCGGATTCGGACCTGAGCCCGACTTGGCGCTCATCACGCTGTAGCGACGCGGCACCATTGCGTGGCGAGCACGACGCCGAGTTGCTTCAACTCTGCGTCGCCGCCCGATCTCGTCGGGTCCGCCGGCTGGCGCCAAAGGCCCCCAGATCGAGCAGGACCCCCGCCGCCACCACGATCCACCCGAATCCCTTCACCCCCGAACCCGGTTCGTAGACAAGGGCATAGAAGAGCGTCGTGTAGGGCAGCAGGAAGAATCCAATGATCCCTTCCCAGCCCGACGAAAAGGCGATGGTCAGTCGATTGGTGAAGAGGTAGACCAGCACCAACGCCAGGCGCGGGGAGATCCAGGCGAACAACACCAGCAGACAGCCCATGTTCGGCTCCTCGTTCGGGTCGAGGCCAATGTAGCGATCCCGGCTCAGTAGAGCCCGACGACCTCGCCATTGTCGTCGATGTCAATCCGTTCGGCGGCAGGGCTCGACGAGAGTCCCGGCATGGTCCGCATATCACCGCTGACCAGGTAGACGAACCCCGCACCGACGTTGGCCCGGGCCGAGCGCACCGGGAGCCGCCATCCGGTCGGGGCACCTTTTTGGGTGGGGTCCGACGAGATGGACAGGTGGGTCTTCGCGATACAAACGGGCAGGGACCCGAACCCGGCCGCTTCGTAGGTCGCGAGTTGACGGGTCGCCACAGGCGAGAAGTCCACGCCGTCGGCCCCGTAGATCTGCGTGGCGATCGTGGTGACTTTGTCGCGGAAGGAGTCTTCGGCCGGATAGAGCAGGCGAAAGTCGTTCGGTTCGCTCGCGGCCTCGACGACGGCTTCAGCCAGCTCGACTGCGCCGGCACCACCATCGACGAAATGGGTGCACACGGCGGCACGGACCCCGACCGATGCGGCGATCTCGATGATCGCTTGATGTTCAGAATCGAAATCCTCGGGAAAAGCGTTGATGGCCACCACCGGTGTGACTCCGTGGCGTCGGACGATTTCGAGGTGCTTGAGGAGATTGGCGGCGCCGTCGCGCACCTCGTCGGGGTTCTCCTCCAACATCTCGGGCGGCAGTGGGCGGCCCGCCACCACCTTGTGCCGCCCGGAGTGGACCTTGAGCGCCCGCACCGTCGCCACCACGACCGCGGCGTCGGGGACGAGTCCCGAGGTCCGGCACTTGATGTTGAAAAAGCGCTCGGCCCCCATGTCGGCACCGAAACCGGCCTCAGTCACCAGGTACTCCCCGGCATGGATGCCGATCAGGTCGGCGACGATCGAGGAATTGCCGTGGGCAATGTTGCCGAACGGCCCGGCGTGCACCAGCACCGGCGTGTTCTCGATGGTCTGCAACAAGTTGGGCTTGAGGGCGTCGCGGATGATGACCGTCATGGCCCCCGCCGCCTTGAGTTGTTCGGCCGTCACCGGTTCCCCCGAACCCGTGTACCCAACGACGATGCGACCGAAGCGCTCTCTGAGGTCCGCCAAGGAAGTGGCCAAGGCCAAGATGGCCATCACTTCGGACGCCGCGGTGATATCGAACCCGGTCTCTAAAGGAGTGCCGTCCTCGCGTCCGCCGAGCCCCGAGACAATGTTGCGCAACGCGCGGTCGTTGACGTCGAGCACCCTGCGCCACGTAATGCGCAGCGGATCGAGGCCGAGGGCATTGCCCTGATGGATGTGGTTGTCGACCATGGCCGCGAGCAGGTTGTTTGCCGAGGTCACCGCGTGGAGGTCCCCGGTCAGATGCAGGTTCAGGGTTTCGAACGGGACGACCTGGCTGTACCCGCCGCCCGCCGCCCCTCCTTTGATCCCAAACGTCGGGCCCATCGAGGCCTGGCGAATGGCGATGGTGGCCTGTTTGCCGATGCGGGCCAGCGCTTGGCCCAGCCCGACGGTGGTCGTCGTCTTGCCCTCGCCGAGCGGCGTCGGGGTGATGGCGGTGACCACGACGTAGCGTGCCGTGTCTCGATCCCCGAGGGCCGAGATTGCTTCCAGGTCGATCTTGGCCACGTTGGCGCCGTAGTGCTCGAGCAGACTCGGCGACAGACCCATTTGCGCACCGATGTCGTCGATAGGCAACAACGACGCCCGTCGGGCGATCTCTATGGCGCTCGGCAGGCCCACCTCAACCCCGCCAGTGCGCCGAGCACGCCGTGGACTGAAACTGGTGGTGCGACATGGCGTGCATCATGCCTTCTGTGCGCCGCCCACTCCCTCATCCTGGTCGATCGACGCCGCAGCGCCAAGCTGAGGCCTCGACCCGGTCAATCCGGGCGGCGGTGCGGTGTTGTTGGCGGTCGGCGATTCGAGGACAATGATTTGGCGACCGGTCCGGCCATGATCGACTCGACCGACCAAAAAGTGAAGGAACCAGCCACCACGACACGTGCCATGGCCCGAAGGCGCCGTCGCCCGTGACCGACCACAAGGAGCACCATGACCGCCGCAACCAACAAAGCCAGGATCACCGAATTCTGGGCCGCACTCTACGACCGCGACTGGGACGCCCTGGCCTCGTTCTTCGAAGAGGACAGTGAGTACACCGATGTGCCCTCACCGCCCGATGACGTGGCCCGTGGACCCGAACTCATCGTGGCGCGCCTGCGGCTCGGACTCGAGCGCATCTCGGGCTACGACCACGAACTGCGACTGATGGTCGCCGACGGGGACACCGTCGTCACCGAGCACGCCGAGACCTGGCGCTGGCACACGGGCGAAGAGGTCACACTCCCGTTTGTCTCGGTCCAAGAGCTCAGAAATGGCTCGATACTCAGATGGTGGGACTACTGGGACCTCTCCACGCTGATGAACGCCGCCCCCGCCTGGTGGATCGAGCACATCATGGCGGGCTACACCTGATGCGCCCGGACCCCGTTCAGGTATCGAGATTCTGGACCAGGTCGACCATTGACTGTCCGGTCAAGTGATACATCGTCTCGTCGTCTGACTGGCGCCACAGGTCGAGCAGACCGACCGAAAGCGGGTCACACCCGTAGCGCATCGGCCCGTCGTCGGCCAAGATCGCATCGACGATCAGCGCCGCCGCATCGGCCGCCGGTGCCACTTGGGGGTCGGCCATCTCCTTGCGGATGCTGGCCGCGAGCTCGGCCATCGGCCGGTAGATCTCATAGCGAGCCGCCACCGGGTCGACCTTGCTGAGCTGGAACATGTCGGTGTTGATCGGCCCCGGAAGAATCTCGACCACCCGGATCCCCGATGAGGCGACCTCGACCCGAAGGCTGTCATTGAACGCGGATACGGCAGCCTTGCTGGCCCGGTAGGTGGAGTAGAAGGGCACGCTGGCGAGGATCGATGACGACGTCACGTTGCAGATGACGCCGGGGCGGTTGGCCCGCAAGGTCGCGATGGCCGACATGGTGACGCCGACCAAGCCGACCACATTGGTCTCAAAGACGTTGCGCCAGTCGTCGAGATCGCTGTGCTCGACGGGCAGATAGTCCGAGTCGATGCCGGCGTTGTTGACCAGCACGCGGAGATCGTCGGGCACGTCGTAGGTGCTGGGGTCGGTGACATCGAGACGCTTGACACTCAGCCGGCCGCTGGTCGCATCGGCCAGATCGGCCCCTTGCTCGGGATCTCGCATGGTCGCCACCGTCGCAAAGCCCCGGTTCGCCAACTCGATCGCGACGGCTCGCCCGATTCCCCTGCTCGCCCCCGTGACGAGTGCGCTCCCTGCGACTTGCATGTAGATGACTCCCTCCGGGTCGGGCGGAATCTGACTGATTCGCACTTCTCGACGACTCACCCTGCCACATTCGGGGGTTTTCACCGCGACATCGCAGCGGCCGCTGTGTCAGGTTGCCCACCGCATCGCGCGTGGGGCGCGCTCAGTTGTTGGGCGGATGAGCCAACGAGCCGAGGTAGGCGTCCAAACGGTCGAGGGAGGTCTTGAAGCCGGCTTGCGCCTCAGGGCTCATGATGAATTCGGGCACATCGCGCTCGATGGATGTGGACCTGGGTCCGGTTGTCACCGAGATCGACAAAGGTCGTCGAGGTCATCATTCCCGAATCAGGATCCCGCCATATCAGCCGCTCGGGCTCGGTGACTTCCACGAAGACTCCACGGGTCGGGAACTGGCTCCCGTCGGCGTCATTGACCATGATTGTCTCGAAAACCCCGCCCGGGCGAGCATCGACGGTGATCGTCTCTCTTGGCGTGCTGACCCCGAGCGGAACCCAGAAGTGCGTGAGGTGGTCGGGGTCGATCATGCAGCGAAACACGAGGTCCCTCGGGGCTGCGAAGACCCGGGTGAAGCGCAGTTCTGCGGTTGGGGCGGATCGATCATTCATCGGTGGTTCCTTTCGGTTGCGTCGCAGGTCCGCTCTGGACCTTGCGCAAGTGGGCGTCGAGCTTGTCGAAACGCTCGTTCCAGACCCTGCGGTTCTCCTCGATCCACGTCAACGCCGCGTCGAGCGCGTCACGTTCAAGGTGGCAGGGTCGGAACTGGGCCTGCCGGCTGCGCGTGATGAGCCCACTTCGCTCGAGGACCTTGAGGTGCTTGGAGATGGCCGGCAACGTCATCGCGAACGGCTCAGCCAGGTCGTTGACGGTTGTGTCGCCGGCGGCCAGTCGGACCACGATGGCCCGCCGGGTTGGGGTCGGCCAGGGCACTGAAGGTGGCATCGAGGCGGTCATCGAGCAACGTCATGACTCGCCCCCGTGGCGGAGATCGCCGACCCATGGCGACGACCGCTCGCTGCGCCGGGGGTGGCCCGAGCTCTCTTGATGGGAGGCGGAGTGCATCTCTATATTTCACCACATAGTTAGTTAACTATCAAGTTAATTACCGTGGTGAGAGCTGCGCAACCGAAGTGGCGGCGCTCGGCCTCGCATCGAACTCGCTCTAGGGCTTGGGCGGTTCCCCATGCGACGCGTTGGCGACGCCCCGTCTCCAGTACGGCTTGGCGGAAATCTGATCGGGCCCCATGCCCCGTGCCGCGAGCGTCCGTCGCATTGCACCGACGACGCCGAGCTCGCCCGCGAGATAGGCGTGACCCCGACCTTCGGGCCAATCGAGCGCCTCGAGGGCCGCCACCAGACGCTCGCTCGACGCCCGATCGCCCTCCCCGCGCTCAAGCCATTGAATGGACAGCGGCGCACCATTGAGTGTGCTGGCCCTCTGGCGGTCCGTCGCGGCATTGACCTCGAGGATCACGATGGCACGCTCGGGACTCGCCAACGTCTCGGCCATGGCCAAGCTCGCCGGTATCGCCGAATCGTCGCCGGCGAAGAAGTGCCAGTCCGCAACGGAATCGATGCCGATTTTTCCCCGCGGACCGATCGCTTCGATGTGGTCGCCCGGCTGGGCCGACGACGCCCACCGCGCGCCCGGACCATCCCCGTGCAAAACGACGTCGATCTCGAGGGCGGCCTTGGAACGGTCGACGCGTCGGATGGTGTAGCGCCTCCGGAACGACTCGCCCCCGACAGCGGGGACCGCGAACATGAAGTCCTGGCCCGCGAAATACGACAGCGTGCTCAGACCCGGAGCCGTGCACACGATGCGCCGCATCGACGGGGTGATCGCGTGATTCTCCGTGACCTCGAGGTCGTAAAGGGCCACCTCGTCGCCGAGTCGGCTGAGGAGGGCCGAAGTCTCGAGCGAGCGCGCCGCGCTGGATTCGGGGTCAGCGCCGGTGTCATTGTCCGATGGCGGCATCGCTCAGGCCAGGTCAGGCTGGATCGGGAGGGCGCCGTCCAGACCGTCGGCCGGCTCGGACGCCGCGAGTTCGACTTCGCTTTGGTCGGATTGCTTCGGTCTCACATAAGGCACGACCCAAGAGACCGCAAAGGCCAAGAGCCCGAGCACCGACGCGATGGTGAACGCCCTGGCGTAGCCCGAGGTCAGCGCCTCGGCCGCCGACACCGATCCGTGCGACGTACTCAAGACACTGTGGGTGTGGTCGATGGCGATTGTGGCCAAGACCGCGAGTCCGAGTGAACCCCCCATTTGGCGAGAGGTGTTCAGCACGCCCGAGGCCAGTCCGGCTTCGGTGTAGTCGATGCCCGACGTTGCGGCAGAGGCGAGCGGGGTGAAGAGGAGCCCGAGGGCCAGCGAGATCACGCATCCCGGTCCGAAGACGCCGCTGAAGTAGGTGCTGTCGGACTGGATCTGCGCGAGCCAGGCGAAGCCCCCGCACGCGAGCAACGTGCCCACGATCAAGAGCGGCCGGGCCCCGATCCTCGGCAAGAGGCGAGAGCTCACCTGGGCGCCGATCACGATTGTCACCGCCATGGGGAAGAACGCCAATCCGGCCTTGAGCGCGTCGTAACCGAGCACATTTTGCAGATAAAGGGAGAGGAAGTACCACATCGAAAAGAAGGCGGCACCGACCAAGAACATCACCGTGTTGGACCCGGACACCGATCGGGAACGGAAGAGCCGGAACGGCACCAACGGCGTGGAGGCCACCTTGAGCTCGATGAAGGCGAAGATGCCGAGAAGCACGGCTGCCAGCGCAAGGATCGAGAGCGTGTAGGTCGAGCCCCACGCATGGGTGTCGGTACCGACAATGGCGAAAATCAGGGTGCCGAGCCCCGCCGTCACCGTCACGGCCCCCCCGATATCGAGCTTTGTCCGGTCCGGGCCGCCCGTCGACCGCTTGGCTTCGGTGAGATACAGCAACGCGGCGACGATGGCGGCAATACCGATCGGAATGTTGACGAAGAGCACCCAGCGCCAGGAGAACTCGGCCGTGAGCACTCCCCCGAGAATGGACCCGACTGCGCCACCGGCCCCGGCGACCGCACTCCAGGCCCCGAGGGCCTTGGCCAGCCGGACGCCCGAGAAAGTCGTCACAATGATGGTCAGGGTGGCCGGCGACATGAAGGCACCGCCGACTCCCTGCAGCGCTCGGGCCGTAGTGAGCCACGCGGCATTCTGGGCCAGACCACCCGCCAGGCTGGCCACCGTGAAGAGCCCCATTCCAAAGAGATAGACCCGACGTCGGCCGAACAGGTCGGCGGCGCGACCACCGAGCAACAAGAAGCCGGCGAAGGTGAGCACGTACGCATTGACCACCCACTGCAGCCCTGTCGGGCTATAGCTCAGATCACGTCCGATGGAGGGGAGCGCGACGTTGACGATCGACACGTCGAGCACCACCATGAACTGGCCGATGCAGGCGATCGAAAGGATCACCCAGTCGGGGACCCGACGTCCGCTCGGCGTGCTCATTAATCCATTGTCGCTGCTCAATGCATCTGTCATCTCGAAGAGACGCCTCGCTACCTGGACTCGATGATCGTGAAGACTGAGATATTAGGAGCCTTGGCGCGAGCGCCATCCGCCCTGGCGCGGCGCTGACACCGCACCCGCCCTGGTGGGGTTAAACGCCCGAACTATGAGAGATGTTCCCGCTTCACGACGCGGTCGTCGGGGCGTAGTAGTAGGTGCTGCAGGAGAAGCCCTTGCCTTTGGGTTCGACCCGCTGGTATTTGCCGTCTTTGATCTCTAGCACCACGAAGCAGTTCGATGGCTTCTTCTGGGCCGGATTGACCGGAGCCAAGAGGCCGCCGGCATCGAAGCTGGTGATCTTGGCCAGTTGCTTCAGGACACCACCACGGGTGGGGTGAGGACCCGCCGCCTTGAGCGCTTGGACGAATAGCGCGGCCGACGTCCAGCCGAAGAGGGTGAACTCGTCAGGCGTCCAATTCGGGCTGATCTTCTTGACGTAGTCGAGGAATTGCCGGTCCGCCGGGACCTGCGCCGCGTCTTGGCCGAGATAGAGACCCTGGGTCTGCCCGATCTGGATGCCGTTGGTGACGGCCGGTCCCCCGGCGTGGGAGATGAACTGATCTGCGTAGACGGGACCAAACGAGAAGATCAGCCCCGGATGCCAGTTCTGCGTGGCCATGTCCTGCATGAACGCGGCAGCCGTCTGCCAGTCAAGCGCCGAGAGGTCAACCGCATTGACGCCACGTTTGCGCATGTTGATGACATCGGTGGTGAAATCGGTCTCGAGCGGACCGACGTCTCGCACATAGGCGATGTGATAGCCGACGTGTTTGAGTGCGGCCTCTTGGCCCTGCCACTGGACCTCGGCCGAAGCCACGTCCGAAACGATGGACCCGACGTCGGTGTCGTGCGGGAATTTTGACTTGTAATAGTGCAGTGGGCCGAGTCCGAGTCCCACCGCGGACGGCTGGGTGCTGAAGTCATTTGGAAGTGCATTGGTGCCCTGATCGATGGTCACCGACACGTCCGGCACCGCCGGATTGGCGGCGCAACACCTTGCAGCCATAGCCGTCGAAGAGGGAGAAGCTGCCGACCAGAGCAAAGTCCCGACCGACCGCTTCTTGGGTCTCGGTCTCATTCTGCTGGCCGGTGAAGGCGTCGTCGGACGAGTTGACGAATAGTTTGCGGCCGTTGACCCCACCGTGGGAGTTGACGTAATCGAAATACGCCTTCACCCCAATCGGCGCCCCTTCAAACAGCCCGGGCACCGGACCCGTAATGATCGAGACGTTGCCGACGGTCACCGAGTTCGGGGTCACGCCGGTCTGCGAGGACGCTTCAGCCGATGTCATGGCGGCCGGCACCCCGCACGTCGATGCGCTCGATGCGTCAGCGGGAACTGGCGAGACCAGCACTGAACCCGGGAGTGCCACCGCGGCGAGCATGACGCAGACCGCCAACAGCACATCGACTCGACCGTTCGCCCGTCGGCGCGTTGTCCAACGACCGCGAATGCCCATGAATCGTCCCCCTCCGTGGCGCAACTGCGCCGAGGCGGGCAATCATTATCGCGATTTTCCCAAAAAGTAAGTACGGCCCGACGCACCGACGTGTCTGACGCCATATTGCCGGTCTCGACAGCGACGACGCCTCCCTGGCTCCCCTCGGTACGATTCAGAGGTCGTGAGTACCCTTTGGGCCGTCTGCCAGCCAATTTCGAGACGGCTGCCACCATTTCCGGGCGGATCCTCAAATGGATGACCCGACCAACCCGGACCCGCCGAATCCGCCGTCGGGCCAAGAAGTCGGGCGCGCCCGCACCCGGATGCACCGCGGCCCGCGTCACGCCCGCAGGCAAAGTGGATGGAACCCATGGCGCTGGGTCCTGCTCTCGCTCTCGGTCGTGGCGTTGGTGGCCGCCGGGGCCATCACCTACAACATCGTCTCGTTCTACCAACGGTCGGATTCCGGTGGCCGCGCCCTGATTCACCAGGTCCAGCGCCAGGTGGCGCGGGCCGAAGCGCATCACACTTGCACGTCGGTTCCCGCAACCCCGACCACCACCGTTTCGACCAGCGGCGGTGTCGGCACATCGGGCCTCTCGCTGGCCGGGGTGCCCACGACCGCGAACCAGGGGCACTCCCGACACCCGATGCGCTCCTCAAGGCGCCTTCCATAGGCCTCGATGCTCCGGTGGTCGAGGGGACGGGCGATGCGGAGTTGGCCGTGGCGGTCGGCCGGGTTCCGGCGAGCGCCGAGATTGGGGATCCCGGGACGGTGGTGCTGGCGGCGCACGACGTGACCTGGTTCTCCAAACTCGACCAACTCCACGCGGGCGACACCCTCACCCTCGTCAGGGCGTGTTCGACCCTGATCTACCACGTCACGAGCCAACAGGTCGTCGCCGCAGGCACGCCGATCTATCCCAGTGCACAACCCTCGCTGGTGCTGGTCACTTGCTATCCGCTCAACGCCCTCTTCCTCACCTCGCAGCGCTACTTGGTCGATGCGGACCTGGTTGCCACCAAGGTCCAGAGTCGAAGCCTGTCCACGTTCGCGGTCGGCGGGACCCCGACGGTGGCGATACCACCCGCCCTCGCCGCACTCGGGCTCGACCTCAATACGCAATTCGACGCCACTCGGAACGCTCACGGTGTCGGGACCGGTCGACGCCGCGTGGCAGCAAGAGCGCGGCCCCGCTCGACGATCAGGCCTCACTGCTCACGCTCTACTTCGGTGCCATCGACGCGGCTCGGTCCAACAATGAATCATGGTGGAACGCCATCGCCCCGAACGTGCCCATGGCCAACGCGCAACCGTTGAACGACGCCTCGATCTCCCACTACGCCAGCGCCCTCGACACCGCCCTCAACGTCAACGGCGCTGTCTTGGACACGGCAAATCTCAGCGCGCAGATCAGCGTCTCGGGTGGGAGTCATCCGGGTCGTTACACCGTGAGTATGGATGCCACGGCGATTGATGGCGCACTGGTGATCACCGGGTGGACCATGACGCCGCTCAGCCAGTAGATCGAGTCCCTGCATTCGAGAACCGGATGGGCACGATCTCGGAATTCCCGTAGGTATAGCCCCCGTGCGCCTCGAACAAGTTGGCTTGGAAGTAGATCGGATCGATTTGGGACTTGGTATACGCGAATAACGAAGTTGGTCGAACCGCTTGGACCCGTCACCCCGAGTACCGGCGTCGTGCCCGGAGCCTGCCCGTTGATCGAAGCTGAACCGTAAGCCAGCCCTTGCTGGCTATAGATGATCTGACTCATGAAGATCGCGACATTGTGGACATGAACCGGTCGATTGAGCTGATCGAGAATCTGGGCGTGCAGGGTCACCGGCGCACCGAGCGAGACTGGAGCACTGACGCCGCTCGGGGTGAGCCCCACATGCCATTGGGTCGGCAGGAAATCCGCGCTCGAGGACACGGTGGCCGGCTCCTGGGTAAACGCAGTGACCGCGAATCCCACGCTGAGCGGAGGTTGTGCGCCGAAGTTCGGCGACAAGAGCGTGAGGCTTTCAGAGCCATGCGCCCGTAGCGGAGCGATTTTGTGCCCCGTCGTCCAAAACGCGCTGATGACCCCTTCGCTCATCACGGTGAATGCAGGGGTGAGCGAGCGCGACGAATTGTCGTGCACATCGACCCGGATCCGGTCAACGGTGCCGAGCTGTCCGGTGGTGCGGACTCCGGTGATCTTGACCGAGAGTGGCGCGGAAACCGAGACCGCGATCACGACGAAGACCACCACCAGCACCAGCCCCGCCGATGCCAACGCGGGCCAATAGCGCCAAGGACCGGTCCCACGTCGCTGGCTCCGGACCACTACCCGAGCTCCACCCGGTTCCACCGCAGCCGATTCATCGACGGTCAGCTCGCTGATCCCGACATCATCATCGGTCGCCGCGGCCAGGAGACCAAGCGGCAGGAGAATGACCAGGTAGCTCGAAAATGACCGGGTGGCAAAGAAGAGGGCCAGGGCGGGAACCACGAACGTCCAGGTCCGTAACCGGGGAAACGACGTGACATAGATCAACCACAACACGACGAAGGTCACTGCTGCGGTCGCGGTGTAGGCGGTGAGCGAGCCTCCACCCAACCGCAAGAACAACGTCAAACCGACGAGCCCTTGACCGGCCGGAACCGTGTGGGACGAAAACGGTGTCAGCACGCCCGACAGCCACGCACTCGGTGAATGAATGATGTAGATCGCGTTGGGGACCAAGAATGCGAGAAGGGCGATGCCCAAATAGCGACTGGCGGTCGCGATGCCCCATCGACCACGTTCGATTCGCACTTGACCGGCGATGCCGGCCAGCACGAAGGGCAGGATGAACCATGGAGTTTGCTTCATGGCCATGGCAAGGCCGAAGAGCACCGGACCGATCCAGGCACACGGGCCGCGCTGGCTCGAGAATCGATACCAGTGATATGCCGCGAAGATCAGCAACGGGACGTAGACGGCGTCAGTGACTCCCCCGACGGCAAATCCGACATAGGTACTCAAACTGCCGACAACCAGTGCGGCGGGACGGATTGAGCGAGGAAGCAACGCGAAAAGGGACAAGATCGCGGTTGCCCACGCAGCGACATTCACGATCACGGCCGTTTGGACTGTCAGTCCGAGGGCGAGGAGCGGTTGGTACACCTGGAACGACAGCGACGGGTAGGAGAATGAGGTCACCGGGGTGCCGTTGAGATTGAAGGTGTAGCCATTGGGCGAGACCCGGAACAGCCCGAACGACGGCGCCATCGAGTGGGTGTACGGATTCAGCCCGTGGTTGGCCAACACGGCGGCGTATTGGTTGAATGCCAGCTCGTCGGTGCCGTAGCCGGGACTGAAGCGGACCTGGGTGTAGGCCCACACGAACAGGGCAAGGACCACCATCACCGCGGTGGCCCAGGCCATTACCTCGGCAAAGTACGGGGCACCCCCGACCTGGCTCCAGCGTCTCAAGGCGCGCCCGAATCGGGTGCTCGGTACAGACCCCAGACCCGCAGACTCCCCCTCGTCGCCTCGGGCCACCAGTGCCGGTGTCAGGCTGGCCAGCACCGTGCCCAGACCCCAGAGACCGAAGATGACGACGGCCGCTGCAGTCGCGGGAACTTGATTCACCGCCGGGTAGATCTGCAGCGCCCAGATGATGAGCACGATCCCAGCCACGGTCCACCACCATCGGGTGAGGCGTGCGAACATCAGGTCATCCCCCCGGATCCATCGTCACGCGCCATTGCGCTGCACACTTGCCGTGCAACTCCGAGGTCTCGACGACAACGGATCTTTCAAAGACTCGCTTCGACGAGTCGACCGGCATGGGTGCCCATCCAAAGATGAGCCCTCTTAGGCCGCAACGGTCATGGTGAGGATCGATGCCGTCAAGTTAGGCGAGCGAAGACCCGAAGTGCGGCTTTACGTGCCAGATGGCGCGGTGATCGATTCTTCGCAGCAGCACGCGGCACGCCGGTGGGTGCCCCGGTCGTAATGCGATCACCGAGGCGCCACCTCGGAGGTTTAGGCCCGGGTGAGGCTACGGCGGCGGCTGACCCGCCAGATGCCAAGTGCGCCAAGTGCGAACAGCAGCCCTGCGACAATTCCCTCGCCGACGACCGGCTTCCCGGTGACCGCCAAGGTGGCGCCCGAGATGCTTGGAACGAAGAAGACGAACTGCGGGTCGCCCGGCACCGACATAGTCGCCGAGCCTGCGGTCACGGTGGCGTTGGTCACCTGCGACCAGGCACCGCCGTAGTACTCAAAGATCGGCCGCCCCGGCTGAACGGCGGCATTGGTCACCGTCACCGTCGCCTGTGGGGAAAAGGTCCCCGTGTACTTGGCTCCGGTATCAGCGCACGTAAAGGTCACCGTGACGGCATAAGCCAGTGCGTAACCCGAAGGTGAGTTGGGCACCGTGATCCCGCCAACCGGGTTCACGGTGCTTCCAATGTTGATGTGGGCACAGGTGCCGGGCGTCGTCTGAGTGGGAATCGTCACCGTCACGCCATTGCACGTCGCCGCGCCACCGCTGCCCGGAACCGTGATTGTTGGGCACGTGGTCGAGTTGAACGCGGGAAGGCCACCTCCGCCGCCGCCACCGCCACCGCTGGCGCCTGCGCCTGGCGACGCCGCCATGGCTGCTGCACCGGGAAGTGAGAGCGCTACGACAGCAGCGATTGCCACTGCGCCACCAAATCGAGCCAATCGTCGCATAGTGAACGTTCCCAATCTTCTCTTTGGCGCAGCTGCACCGTTCTTGCGGATCGCTGAATAATACTCAGGTTGCCACGCCAAGACAATGATGATCGCCAGAAAACTCCACGTCAGACGCATCCTGGGAACCACCTGAGTGCGATTTCGTGCCTGTGCTCGGAGTGATACACCTTTCAGCGTGCCTGCGAAGCGATGGCCGCAGCCAGTTCACGTTCGCTGTACCAGCGAAGTGGCTCGGACCAGCCCGAGAACTCTCGCCACGGACGAAGGTGCACCCCCACATCGCCGACGATGTAGTGCTGGTTGTCGACCTCGGCCCAGCGCTGGCTGTAGACCGCGTCCGCCGTTCTCAGGCGGCCGAGCCCTCCGAAAATTCTTGAAATTCTGCAGCGTCTCGCCGCGACCATACGCGGGGTCGTAAACCTCGGTCAGCCGGCGACGGGTGATGGACTCTTCGCGAAACTGGAAATGGTGGGTCACGACGCCAACGGCCGGCTCGACCAGCTGGCGTCGGTCGTTGGATTCACAGGTGTGATACCCCCGTGACACGGTGATGAATGGTCCCGACCGGTCGAACCGCTGGAGTGGATGCTTGTGGTGCAACAACCGACACCTGGGCATCGAGGGCTGTCGAAACAACTCGCACATCGGTTGAAACTCAAGGGGATGAAACGGTGCGAGGTACTCGGGTTTGGCGTCAGGAAAATGCCGGTAGACGTCTGCTCCAACCACTCGAAAGCGACGGTCGAGGGATGAGAGGTAGTCGCCAATCGTCACGTTCTGAGGCCCATGGGAGAACTCGTCGGCATCGATCCACCACCACCAGATGTGCTCGGTGGCTTCAGCCGCTGACACCCGCCAGACAACGGCATTCATGATGAGCGCACGCACCGACTCCTCGAAACTCTGCGTCGTGAAGGACTCGGCCAATACGGCGCCCACGCCGAGCCGCGTTTCACCGTGTCATCGGTGCTGGCGTTGTCAACTAAGTAGACCCGTTCGGCCCCCTGCACGAACGCATTGCGAACCGATGCTTCGATCACGTCGCCTTCGTTGTAAGTGCCGATCACGGCGTAGATCGGCGCTTTTAGGGGTTCTGCCTTCGCCGGGTTGGCTTCGACTCGTGACCATGGCGGATTCCAACGTACGTCCTTGACCACGCGTCTCAGTCGATCAGCGACGGTGAACACCTGGCGACCCCAGGTCTCCACACATGTGATCGTATCGGTGCGCGGTCGGGCGCCGTGGACCGCGCCCCCACTACTTCGTCGCGGCTCGATTCCCTTGATAGAGACCCTTTCCCCACGCCGAAAGCGCCGCGACCACATAGGGCGTCAGCACCAGTGCCCGACGCCCGAGACTGATGCGCCAGGTCAACAGCCGGCGCCACAGAGAGACCCACCGCGCACCGACCACAAGCGGGGCGGCCCATGACCGGCCCACCAGGTCGCGGTGGGGGAAGGTCGGGCTTCTTCGAGCGAGGACTGCGGCACAGCGGCCCAACTCGACCTGGTGCGCCATGACGGCTTTGATGTCGGTCCGGTTCATGTGCACGATCCGGGCATCAGGGCAGAACACGAGGAGCCCGTCGGCGGCAGCTTTGAGCGTAAAGGTCGTGTCGGCCGAGCCGACCTCCTTGATGGAGGCCGAGGCGTCGACAAAGGGGCCGTACATGTCCCAGAGGGACTTCGGAACCGCGAGGTTGGCGGTGGCGCCATGCCAGATCGTCGAGGGCGGTCGACCCGGGTGCAGGTCCAAGAACTCCACCAGATACTCGGTGGTGCCGGCCCACGACTTCGGAGTGCCGTTGACAATGGCGCCGGCGACGCACCGTTGGCCGGCGCTCGCCGCCACGAGGGACGAGAGCCAATCCGGCTCGGCAATCACGTCGGCATCGGTGAAGACAAGGGTCTGCCCGCGGGCGTAGGTGACGCCGAGGTTGCGGCCTTGCGCCGCGCTGAGCCGCGGTCGATGCATAATCACCGAAAACCGCGGATCGGGGGCGAGTTCGTCGGCATAGGAGAGATCGTCCCCATCGTCACCGCTCACCACCGCGATGATCTCGAAGCCGAAATCGCTCGCCTGCGCGCACAGACTCTTGACACACTGCCCCAGGTGGCCCGCGGCACGGTAGGCCGGCACCACCACGGTTACTTCCGGTGCCGCGTCCACGCCGGCGATGCTATCGGCGCTCTATGCAGCGATTTCTCCGGGAATCGTTCAGCCAACCAAACACGGCAAATGGTCCAAGAATCGGTAGTGTCTCAGACCAACACCTATGGCCGAAAACACACCCGACGCTGATCCTGCACTTGGCGGTGCGCACCTGGGATCGGACACGCCGGGTAAGCGCTCCGAATCTGACGTTCAGCCCAAACTCAGCGTCTGCATTACGACCGCGTGGGCGTCCCCTCCTCCTCGATCTCTGCCTCGCAACACTCGGTGCCCAGTCGAATCCCCCGCCATTCGAGCTCCTTGTGTGCTGTCAAGGCGACGCGACAGCCGCGCCAATCGTTCGTGCGCATTTTCCCGACGCCACCGTCGGTCTGGTGGAAAAGGCTTACCCCGGAGGGGCGAGAAACTTCCTGATCGAACGTGCGAGGGGTGAGCTCCTCGTCTTTTTGGACGACGACGTCACGTTTAGTCCCGACCTGCTCGCCCGCGTGGCCCAAGCGGCAGCCGACTATCCAGGGACTGGCGTTTTCGGTGGACCAAACCTGACACCGCCAGGGAGCTCGCTTTTCCAGATCATCCAAGGGGCAATCCTCGGCTCAGCCCTGGCAACCGGACCGGTACGCCGACGCTATGGCCGACATGCCCCCGGCGCCGCGGACGAGCGTTTCTTTACGTTGTGCAACTTGTCGATCCGGCGCGACATCATGCGGTCATTCCCGCCGTCGTTCTCGGGTGGCGAAGAGAATGCCGTACTGCACGAATTGGCCGTGCGGGAGGTGGCGATGCGCTACGACCCCCAACTCGTCGTATACCACGAGCGTCGCGCCACCTACGGAGGATTCGCCAAACAAATGGAGAAATACGGTCGAGGCCGGGGCCAAGTCATCGCCCGCCATCCTGCGTCGACTCGGCTCCCGTATCTCCTACCGGTGGCGTTGGTGGTTTGGCTCGTTTCGCTTCCAGTCGTGGCCGTCATGTGGTCGCCGTGGTACCTCATCACCGCCGGGGTGTATGCAATGGGTCTCCTGGCGGCCGGAACCGCGGTAGCGCTCGGCATGGCCGACCGCCGCCTGATTCGTGGGATGAAAGTGACGATCCTCGGAGCCGCCCTCACGCTCACGGTGCACGCTTGCTACGGAGTCGGCGTGGTGCGAGGCGCGGTGCGAGGCATGGTGCGGAGACACCAAACCCCCGCATCGAGTTGGCGGGACATAGGTACCGAGCCAGGGCTCGCGCCGTCCCAGCCTCTATGAGCGCCCGGCAGCACTCGGGAGCCTGGATCCCCTCGCAGGACCTCTTCCTCACGCTGATCGAACGAAAGCTCCGCCTCTTCTCCAAGCGCAGCTGGTTCGGATTGGCTTGGCCTGCCATCGCACCGCTTTTCCTCTTCGCGCTCTACATCTTCGTCTTTCACCGCGTCCTCAAGGTCAACGCCGTCGACTACCCCATTTACCTGTTCGCTGGCCTATTGCCCTGGACGTTTTTGGCCCAGACGCTCCCCGACACCATCACCAGCATTTCCTTCGACGCCGAGTTGATCCGCCGCTCGGCGTTTCGGTACC
This sequence comes from uncultured Acidimicrobiaceae bacterium, assembly GCA_963800725.1. Classification (GTDB taxonomy): domain Bacteria; phylum Actinomycetota; class Acidimicrobiia; order Acidimicrobiales; family RAAP-2; genus Bog-473. The sequence goes on from CAWDCE010000017.1 coordinate 230,701, forward strand.
AACTCCTCCCGCTGGCGTCGGTCACCGCGATGTCGCTGTACTTCTTGGTGACGTTGGCAGGCTTCATTGTGGTGCTGGCCTGCATCGGCAAACTCAATGTGGTGGTCCTGCCCACGCTCATCGTCCCGGTGGTCTGCCTCTACTTACTGGTCTCGACTCTCGGGATGTTCCTGTCCCTGATCGATGTCTACAACCGTGATCTGCGGCGCCTCTTGGCCAATCTGTTGACCATCTGGTTCTTCTTGATTCCGATCGTTTACGTGCAGAATCAGGCCAGCGAACTCAAGCCGTTGCGCTACATCGATCCGGCCAACATCTTGGTGAGCGAATTCCGGAACATACTCGCCTACCAGGACCTTCCCCCGACCCACACGATGGTGCTCGGCCTCATCATCTGCGTTGCCATCTTCTGCCTCGCACTCTTCACCTTCCATCGCTTCGACGACCGACTCCCACGCGAGGTGTGATTGTGCGGCGCGTGCACCTCGACGGCGTCTGGCAAGAGTTCCGACCGCGCTCAGCTCATGGCAATCGTCGTCGTGTCACCGACGTCAAGTGGGCCCTCCAAGACGTGAGCTTCGACGCCGAATCGGGAGAGACGGTGGGTCTTATCGGGCACAACGGTTCGGGCAAGACCACGCTGCTGCGCACGCTGGCCGGCGTCATCAAGCCCAGCCGGGGCGAATGCACCGTGACCGGGCGCATCGGGTCGCTCATCGACCTCACGGCGGGGGTCAACCGCGATCTCACCGGACGCGAAAACATCATGCTTGGTGGCGTGCTCCTCGGCATGACCCGAGCCGAGGTCCGCAAGCACTATGACTCGATCGCTGAGTTCAGCGGATTGGCGGAATCAGTGTTGAGCCAACCGCTCTCGGTGTATTCAGCCGGCATGGGGCTGCGGATCGCATTCTCGGTCGTTGTGCACGTTCACGCCGACGTCTTGTTGGTCGACGAGGTGCTCTCCGTCGGTGACGAAGCGTTCCAGCAGAAGTGCCTGGATCGCATCACCGAACTACGTCACGACGGATGCACGATTGTCATGGCATCGCACGACCTCGACCAGGTGCGCGACTTCTGCGACCGTGTGCTGGTCTTTCACCAAGGTCGTCTGTGCTTTACGGGCGAGGCGAATGCCGCGGTGGAACACTATGTCGTGCTCGGTGCCGACCCGACGCATCGCCGCCACCAGGACCTCGAACCTCCCACCGAGGAATGAACATCGGCGCCCTTGGGAATCGCCACAGGATGCAGTCGGGAGCAAAGCCAGCGGGACTACCATCGGGCCGTGTCCGGCATCGTGGAGGAACGGACGTCGTCGACTCCTGATTCCATCGTTGACGCTGCATCTGAGGCACCGATTGTGCCGGGTGGTCACTCGAAAACTCCGGACCTTGGTGCACTCGCCACATTCCGGCACATCGGATTCGGGATACTTGCCCTTCAAGGCATCGGCCTTCTCATCTGGAGTTCGGTCCTCTACCACCGCTTCGCCGTCGGTTCGGACTTCGCTGGGTATCACCAAGCCTGGTACCTCATTGCCCACGGCAATCTGAATCCGGTCGTCTCGGTCTGGGGCGGTCATGAATTCCTCCGTAGCCACGCCGAACTCATCATCTGGCTCTTAGCGCCCCTGTGGTGGCTGTGGCACAGCGGACTCTTCTTGTTGTGGATCCAAGATGCCGCCATCGTGACCGCCGAGGCGGTGGCATTCATATGGATATGCGAAGTGGCGGCGGAGCGGCGGGGCCGCGGTGCCTGGCAGCTCGCGGCACTCGGTCTCTTCTTTATGGTGGCCAACCCTTGGATGTACTGGGCTGCATCATTTGATTTCCACGCCGAAGTGCTCGGTGCTTGCTTCGCCATGTTGGCTGCCTTCGATCTCGCGGATCATCGAAATCGAGCCTGGGTCTGGGTCGCCTTCACGTTGGCGTGTGGCGACGTCAGCTCGACCTATATCGCAGGCGTCGGAATCTCCGCCGTGCTCGCCGGAAAACCCTGGCGCCGCAACGGCTTGATCTGCATTGGGATCGGCGCGGTCTTCACCGGCATCGTCACGCTGATCGGGGCCAACGCCGGCTCGGGGCTGACGATCTATTCGTCGTCGACGCACTCAGGAGCAGGAACGTTTTCGGGACACCGGAGTTCGAGTGGCGTCAAAGGGGTCTCAAGCCTGCTTTCGGCGCCATTTCGCGCCCCACGACGGTTCTTTCACGACCTGTGGCCCAACAAGTTGAACGTCTATGCCAACCTCGCCCCGGCCGGGGGGATCGGAATCTTTTCGGCGTGGGGTTTCGGCGTACCGATCATCATCATCTTGGAGAACAACCTTCGGCCGGCGTTCTCCGTCACCGCTGCTCAGAACTTCCCGATGTACTGCTTCGTGAGTCTGGGCACAGTGATGGTCTTGGCCAAGATGGCTCGCTGGCGACCCCTCGTCGCCACCGTCGTCGCAATCGTCCTGGCCCTCAGCACGCTCGGTTGGTTCCTCGTCTGGTTCCCGCGCACCTCGAGCCAATGGCTCCGCACATCGCCCCAGGCCGCCGCCACTATCTCGAGGGGCACCGCGTCCATTCCGGCGTCGGCACAGATCGTCGCATCGCACGGCGTGGAGGGTGCGTTGTCCGGCCGGACGGCCATGTCCACAATCAATCCCGGGGTGCCGGTCACCGCCAAACCGGTGTACTTCGTGGTCACCCCGGCCCAAGGCATCGAGACCAAACCGCTCACCGACGAATTGGCCGAGCTCGCCAGCGTTGCGCACATGGGCGGACGCCTGGTGGCGTCAGGGGGAGGCGCTTGGGTGCTCAAGTGGAGCCCGCCCCCTCGGACCAAGGTGGCCAACCTTTCGCAGTGCACCGCCCAACCGGCCTGGGCCCTTCAGAGCAACGCCGGCCACGCCATCACCACAGGTCCCGCGGCGGCCTGGGGAATGGTGGCAGACGGTCATCAGGGCTACGTGGTCTATGGCGACTATGCCCGCGAGGCAGCCGGGCGGTACAACGCTGAAGTGACCTTGACGTCCCATGGTCCGTTATCGGTCGAGGTCTGGGACAACGACCGCAACGTACTGCTCGCCCGTCGTATCGTGTCGGCCACCGGCACGCGTAAACACATCTTGGTGCCCTTTGTCGCCCCTACACAGTTCCCCCGCCCGACCACGTCGGGTTCAGCCTTGTTCAAGATCGTGCCGATCCCTCCGCCCCCCAACGACCAGGTTGAGATTCGCATTTACTCGGCGGGCGGCGTGCAGGCCAAAGTGACGTCGCTGAACTATCACCCGGCGACGGCGTCGGGACCCGCAGCCGAAGCGAGCTGCTGACTCCCTCGCCAGCGGGCTCGGCGAATGCGGTGTCAGCGAAGACGTTCGCATCGATTGACGGGGAGTGAGTAGTGGCGACTTCGGTTCAATCGGGACAGGGTCGTGCGCACCCACCGGCGAGCTCGACGACACCTCCGTTGACCCTCACCAGAGCGATTGGCGCGATCGATTGTCACGCGACGCCGGCGGGCGGTCTAGGACAACTGGTCGATGGCGTCGTTGAATGTCTTGGACGGCCGCATCACCGCAGATGCCAACTCGGGGTCGGGCTGGTAGTACCCACCGATGTCGACAGGTGCGCCCTGCACCGCGATCAGCTCGTCCACAATTACCTGCTCTTGCGTCGCAAGTGCCTCAGCCAGGCCGGTGAACGACTCGGCCAATGCGGCGTCGTCGGTCTGCGCAGCCAATTCCTGCGCCCAATAGAGCGCCAGGTAGAAGTGGCTGCCCCGATCGTCGATACCCCCCACGCGGCGCGTCGGGGACTTGTCTCGGTCGAGGAATGTCCCGGTCGCTCGATCCAACGTGTCGGCCAGCACCTGGGCCCTCGGGTTGCCGTTGTGCTGGGCGAAATGCTCGAAGCTCACCGCCAACGCCAGGTACTCGCCCAAACTGTCCCAGCGCAGGTAGTTCTCTTTGAGCAGTTGCTGGACATGTTTGGGGGCCGAACCGCCGGCGCCGGTCTCAAAGAGACCCCCACCGTTGATCAGCGGGACCACCGAGAGCATCTTCGCACTGGTGCCCAACTCGAGAATCGGGAATAGGTCCGTCAGGTAGTCGCGCAAAACGTTCCCGGTCACCGAGATGGTGTTCTCGCCCCGGCGGATGCGCTCGAGAGACAACGCCGTGGCTTGCTCAGGCGTCATGATCTCGATGCGCAACCCCTCGGTCTCGTGCTCAAGAAGGTAGGTGCGGACCTTTTCGATCAGCTTGGCGTCGTGAGCGCGATCGGCGTCGAGCCAGAAGATGGCCGGATCGCCGGTCGCCCGGGCCCTGGTCACCGCGAGCTTGACCCAGTTGCGAATCGGGATGTCCTTGGTCTGGCACATGCGGAATACGTCGCCAGTGGCGACGGGCTGTTCGAGCACCACATGGCCCGAGGAGTCGACCACCACGACAGTGCCGTCGGTCGGGATTTCAAAGGTCTTGTCGTGGCTCCCGTACTCCTCAGCGGCCTGTGCCATCAAACCGACATTGGACACTGAACCCATGGTGGCCGGATCAAAGGCGCCGTTCTTGCGGCAGTCCTCGATGACAATCTGATAGACGCCGGCATAACTGCTGTCGGGGATGACGGCGAGCGTGTCGGCTTCCTTTCCGTCGGGACCCCACATCTTTCCCGAAGTCCTGATCATCGCGGGCATCGAGGCGTCCACGATGACATCGCTCGGGACATGCAAATTGGTAATGCCACGGTCCGAATCGACCATGGCCAGCGCCGGGCCTTCGGCCAGTTCGGCGTCGAAGCTCGCCCTGATCTCCTCGCCGTGGGGCAGCGAGCCCAGCCCATCGAAGATCGACCCGAGACCGTTGTTGGGGTTGAGTCCGGCCGCCATCAGTACCTCGCCGTAGCGGTCGAAAGTCTTCGGGAAGAACGCCCGCACGGCGTGCCCGAAGATGATCGGGTCGGAAATCTTCATCATCGTGGCTTTCAGATGGACCGAGAACAAGATGTCATCGGACTTCGCCCGGGCGATCTGGTCCACGAAAAATGCTCGAAGGGCGGTGATGTGCATCACGGCGGCGTCGACGACCTCTCCCGAGAGCACCGGGACCGCCTCTCGCAACACCACGGTGCTGCCGTCACCACCGACGAGCTCGATTCGCAAGGTGTCGGCTTGCGCGATCACCGCTGAGCGCTCGCTGGTGCGGAAGTCGCCGGCGACCATGTGGGCCACGTTGGTCCGCGACTCAGGTGACCATGCCCCCATCCGGTGCGGGTGGGTCTGGGCGTAATGCTTGACCGACGCGGGCGCGCGACGATCGGAGTTGCCTTGGCGCAAGACCGGGTTGACCGCGCTGCCCATGACCTTGTCGTAGCGGGCCCGCACGGCCCGTTCGGCGTCAGTCCTCGGATCGTCGGGATAGTCCGGCAGCGCATAGCCATGCCCCTGCAGTTCGGCGACCGCCGTTTTCAGCTGCGGCGACGAAGCCGAGACGTTGGGGAGTTTGATGATGTTGGCTTCGGGGGTCTCGGCGAGCTCGCCGAGCTCGCCGAGCGCGTCACCGATGCGTTGTTCGGCTTCGAGGTAGTCCGAGAAGCTGGCGATGATGCGCCCGGCCAGCGAGATATCCCGCGATTCCACGTTCACCCCGGCCGTGGAGGCGAATGCCTGGATAATCGGCAGGAACGAATAGGTGGCGAGTGCCGGGGCCTCGTCGGTATGGGTGTAAATGATCGTCGATTCAGTCACCGGTGCTCCGCCTCAAGTTGGCCAGGCACGGGGATCGACCCCGCACACCACCAAGAACACCACCCCTGCCCACGTGACCGCAACCTGGGCACCACCTTTGGGTCATCCCGCCTGCTCGACGACCCCGCTCGGCCCGGTGGCCAAACGGCCTCTCGGCAGCGAAGCGGCGAAGCGGCGAAGCGGCGAAGGCCAGGACCAATCCGACCTGACTGATGAGGTGCCAAAACGAGATCGAACGTCCCGAAGCGATCCAGGGGGTCGATCCCACCAGACCGTTTCGCCAGCCATTCCCGTCATCGACAGTTCTGGCGCAAGTACCGACCGCGCCGTGTCGGCGCCCGCGAATCAGGCGACGGCGTCAGTCCGGTGTGGCAGAACCCAACCGGGTCGGGGGAAGTGGCAGGTGTACCCGTTCGGGTAGCGCTCGAGATAGTCCTGGTGTTCAGGTTCGGCCTCCCAAAATGGTCCCGCAGGCGTGACTTCGGTGACGACCTTTCCGGGCCACAGTCCCGACGCTTCGACATCGGCAATGGTGTCTTCGGCCACTCGACGTTGTTCATCGTCCACGTAGAAGATGGCGGAGCGGTAGCTCATCCCCCGGTCATTGCCCTGGCGATTGAGCGTCGTTGGGTCATGGACCTGGAAGAAGAACTCAAGCAGGGCCCTATACGAGGTCACTTCGGGATCGAAGATGATCTCGATCGCTTCGGCATGCGTCCCGTGATGGCGATACGTGGCATTGGGTACGTCGCCACCGCTGTAACCGACCCGGGTGGACAATACACCCGGACGCTTGCGGATGAGATCCTGCATGCCCCAAAAACACCCTCCGGCGAGAACCGCCTTTTCGGTTGTGCCGCTCATTGCACCACTTCCTTTCCCCTTGGATCACTCTCAAAAAGCTTGGTGAATTCCCCGTACCCCTCGGCCTCGAGGTCTTCGAAGGGAACAAACCTCAGCGCGGCCGAATTGATGCAATAGCGCAGCCCGCCCGCTTCGGGGGGCCCATCATTGAAGACATGCCCGAGGTGCGAGTCGCCATGGGCCGATCGAACCTCTGTGCGAATCATTCCATGACTCATGTCCGCGATCTCCACGACATGATCCTTCCCGAGCGGCACCGTAAAACTCGGCCAACCACATCCACTATCGAACTTCTCGGTCGAGGCGAACAGGGGCTCACCCGAGACGATGTCCACGTAGATCCCGGCCTCTTTCTTGTCCCAGAATTCATTGTCGAATGCTGGTTCGGTCGCGCTTTTTTGCGTGACCTCGTATTGCCTCGGGTTCAGCCTGGAGATCGCTTCTGGATTCTTTGCGTAACGCTCTGTCACGTCAGCTCCTTCACCGCTGCTTGCGGCGCTCGTCGTACACGACGTACAACGTCGAGATGCCCTGAATCATTTCCTCAGCCGCACCCCGCTGACCACGGTCTACCAGCGAATATACCGCCGCCGATCAGCAAGATCGAGTGGGCATCATCCTCCTGAAACCCGCCTTCATCGACCGCCGGGAGACTCCGAGAGGCGACCCGGGAAGGAACGGACCAGCTGAAGCAAGCAGTTTGAGGCCACTCAGGGGGAAAACGGACGAATCATGCCCCCCCGATCCCGCCATTCATCGATTGGGCGATTGGGTCCTTGGGGCGGATCGTCCGCACGTCTGACGGTTTTCGCCGCGATAACTCGCTACGTTGCCGCCATGGAGAAGCCGTCCACAGGCAACGTCCCGATCAGCAGCCGTTCACTCGGGTAGCAACTTGTAGTTTCCTACGACGGTTGCGTCAGTCGGCAGCGGACCTTCGACGCAACGATCTTGGATGCCGGATTGAAACTCCTTGAATGCGACCGATATCGCCAACGGGTTTTCCTCACCATCGAGCTCGGCCACATGGAGGAAGCTGACCCCGTCTTCGAGGCGGTACGCGGCGTAGCGCAGCCCGCCGGGGTCCCGCGACTCGAGTTCGGCAAATACGTTTCGGATCAGCCGCTCGTTCTCATCGGCACTCTCTGGGCGTGTCGTGTACCGGACTACCTTGATCGCCGTCATGATTGTCTCCATCTCTCTTCGTTATTGCGGATTGGGTCTCGCGACGCCTGCGTCGAGCACTGACGGACTCACCTCGCCCGCATCTTGTTATTGCGTGGTTCGTGAGTGAGCTCAGCCAACCCGAGTGCCTCGAGCAGTGGCGGGAGATACATTGCGAACCGGCCGCGATAGCCCTTGCGCAGTCCGTACCAACCACCAACCGGATTGTCCGGCGATCGGCCCCATGCTTCGACGGTGCCCCCAGCTGCAGGCTTCTTCTCATCAGCGGCGCCAAGCACGACCCAGTCGCCCTGTTCGACCAACCAGGTATGCAGATCCTCTATGGCGCGAAGTTGATATTTGAGCGTGGTGGAACCGACCCGGCAGACCAGGGACGGGGGATCTGCCTCCTCGTCTTTGTGCATCGAGTATTGCGAGCTGCCCGGCGGCGTCTTGAGTACCCACGGATCGCTTTGGGTTCCTTGCGCCATCAGAGTTCGGCCCTTTCGATCGCTGACTGAAAGTGGGGCAGCAGCGACTCCCAGCCGCCGCGATTCTGCGCACGCCGTTCGTTGCTCGCGGCCCCGAGGCGTTCCCATCCGCGATGCTCGATCTCGATTCGGGTCGTGGTGGCACTCTGGGCGAGGAAATGAATCTCGACTTCGGTGGCGTCCTCTCGGTCTTGACGGAGATGCCAGAGATAGGCGAGGCGCGTCGGTGGGTCCCAAACGGTCACCTCCCCCCAGTCATGCTCGACATCCTCTGGCGTCCGCTCGTAAATCCGCCCTCCAACGCCGCTTTCGAGGACGACGGTGAGGCCGGACTGTCCGCTCACGGTGTGGTCGGTGGGCCACCACGTGTTGATCTGCGAAGTCCACGTTCTGAACGCGTGCTCAGCCGAACAGGCAACGTCGAAGGACATTGCGATGGGGGCGATCATTGTGCCGGATTCTCATCGGTGTTCTCGGCCGAGCAATTGAAACCGCACCGTGGCTTCGCCCCAGATGCCTTCGAGATAGGACTTGACCGCCTGCATTCCCTGGTCACGCAGGTGATAGATCCGGCGGGTCCCCTGGGCCTGCTCAGCCACCATCCCGGCGTCTTTCAACAGGCGAAGGTGACGCGAAACGGCGGGCCGACTGATGGACATTGCGTCGGCGATCTCTTGCACCGGCTTGTCGCCATGACTGAGAAGCCGCAGGATCTCTCGGCGATTGGGATCACCCAACGCTTCGAAAGGATCGCCGGAGAGACCTGCTTGGACCATCGCGCTACGCGCCCGACTCGACACACGACTTGAGTCCCATCGCGAAATTGTCGAACGAAGGGCTCAAGTCGGGCATTGACCGCCAGATCAGCGGGACGAGCGGCCCGGTGTACTCCTCGCGCATTGCAAAAGCGGTGGCACCATCTGGGTCCACACTCAACGAGTAGGTCCGAACCCCTCGGAACAAGCCCAGCGGCATGCCGCCACTGAACTGCATCCGGGTCGCCCGGTCGAACGACGTCACTTTGACCGGGAAGGTGCGACCCGGTGCCGCCTCGCTCCGAATCGTGAGGGTGCCCCCCAGCTCAATCCGTCCCTCAACCGCCTCGACGCCAGAGTCCCAAGCCGGCCAACTTGCGCCGTCGCTCAACACGGACCAGACGGCCTCGGGGCTCGCAGCAATCGTCGAACTCGCTTCGTAGTACCGCATCGGCGCCCCAACTCAATTTCATTGGTAACAACGAGGCTACCGTAACACATGCGTTACGAATCAGGCCGGGGTCAGCTGTCGGAGTGTCACCCCCAACGGAAGACGAGTGGTCACTTGGGGAAGTTGATTCAGCGCAGGCCGAGGCGCCCCCCGATTTGCGGGCGCAGTAGGTCAGCTCAGTTCACGAACCTTGAGGGTGTCGACGTGTTGCTGGAATGCAGCGGCTTTGCCGCTGTCCATGGTCCACACGTGGACCATCTTGACCACGGCCGCTTCTCCCGAGCTCTTGTGCTTCCATCGGTAGTTCCCGATTGCCACGACCGTGTCACCGTCGGCGACGAACTGCTCGGGCATCACCGCAAAGTCATCGCCGATATCCCCGAGTCGCATGAATACCCCTTCGAGCACTGCCTGAGGTCCGACGTAGGCGCCAGCGAGTGGAAATCCGTCGGCCTCGGTCCACACGATGCCGTCGGCCATGGCGCCCAAAGCGGCCGGTATATCGCCCGTTGCGAAGCTCGCATACGCGTTTTCGATGATTTCTTTGTTGGTGCTCATCCGGTGTCCCCATCCATATGGGTCCTATATGCCGGAACGCTTGCCCACTCGATCGCCTGGACCCAGCAGCTCCACGCCGAACTCGTATCCGACGGCATCACGGTCCAAGTTGTCTGCCCGGGCATCGTGGCCACCGAATTTCATTCCCGTCAGGGAATGGACCTGAGCGCAGTCCCGCGCATGTCGGCCGGGGATGTGGTCACCGCGAGCTTGCGGGGCCTTGAACTCGGCGAGGTCGTTTGCGCACCCGGAGTCGAGCACCCTGAACTCCTACAGGCCGTCTTCGACGCTGAACTTGGCGCCTTCGGTGCCCAAAGCCCCGACCTCGCACAGCGTTACCTGACCTGTGCGAGCGGATCGTCGGAATGAGCATCCCACGACTCGCGCATTAGCGGACCAATTCCAGTTCCCTGGCCGCGCCTGTGCCGCAAGTGCGAAGCGTGCCAACCATCGTTTCAATAGTGGCGGGGGTGGGATTTGAACCCACGACCTTCGGGTTATGAGCCCGACGAGCTACCAGACTGCTCCACCCCGCGGCGAAGAGTGACATTGTACACGGCAGGCAATACCCCGCCCACGGCGTCCCCCGCTACAGCGTCTGCGCAGTGGGTGGTGGCGGTGGTGGCGACGTCGGATCTGCGGCGGCCGGAGGCGGGGGCGGTGGGGTTGTTGCACCGGTGGCCATTGGTGGGCCATCAGGAGAAACCGTCGGGGCCCCGGCGGTCGACTCGGGGGTCAGGGTCAATGGACCATGCTCGCTCTCGTACGCGCCGAGCGTCGCGATGAGGCGGTCGATGTCCGCCTCGGTCGTCGGGGTGGTTCTCCCGGTCTTGGTCGCGTAGAAGGCCGCACCGAGGTCCTTGAGGGCCGCGTCGGCCGCCTTCTTGGATTGGACCTCTTCGAGCTTGGTCTGGCCCTTTTGCGCAGCGTCCTTGGCCATTTCGGTTGCCGCCGTCGCTTGTGCCTTCACCTTGTCCAGCAGTCCCATCAGCTCATCCTCTCGTTGCGCACGTCCCGGACCAGCATCTCACGCCGCACTCGCACTCGCTTACGGGCCGGCGGCAGCCGCCAGGGTGGTCGACGTCGTCGACGATTTGGGCTCGGTGCTCGTCGACGAGGGCGTTGAGGCCTTGGCCTTTTTGGCCTTGGGCGGCGCAGTCGTGGTTGTGGTGGTCGTGGCCGGGGTCGCGGGGGTAGCTGACTTCAACGCCTGCTCGGCCTGGGCGATCTGCTGCTCCATTGCCGCCACGTTGGTGGCGTAGGAGCCGAGGTCGCCGGCCTTGAGGGCCGCGAGAGCCAGCTGGTAGTAGTTCTGCGCCGAGTCCAGTAACTGCTGGACCTGGGCGGGCAAGGTGCCAGGGGCGGTGGTCGTCCCCCCGCCGCCGCCCGCAGCCGCGTTCCCTGTTCCCGACTGGGTCTGGACCGTGGTCTGGAGGACGTCGGTCAGGGTTTGGGCCAACGAGGAGTCGATGACCACGCGTTGGCCGACCACGCCGATGACGTAGGTCAGCTGTGGGAGGGGGTTGGTGGAACTGGCCACGTACAGCGGTCTGAGGTACACCATGGCGTTGCCGATAGGCACCATCAACGTGTTGCCCAGCAAGACCTCGGAGCCCTTTTGGTCCAACAACGTGATGTCCTTGCTCACCGTGCTGTTTGACTGGATATAGGAATCAGCGTTGGCGGGTCCGGTGGTGCCCTGCGGCGTCTCGTAGACGGTGAGCTTGCCGTAGCGGCCCGGATCAGAGTTGCCCATCATGAAGGCTCTGAGGTTCAAGTTCCCCGCCGCGGAGGAATTGCTCTGGGTGGCGGGGACGAAGGCGTCGGTGATCGTGAACGCCTGGGACTGCGAACCCGGAAATGCCTCGACTTGATAGAGGGGCGACATGCGCGCCGGATTGGTCGAGACCAACTGGCCTTGGGAGTTGTAGGTGTTGACCACCGACAATGCCTGGGACTGCGGACCCGCGCCAGCGGTCGGAGACAGCTGCCAGGCCCCGTTGTCGTTATAGAACGCCGTCGGCGTGATCAGGTGGTAGCGCCCGTAGACGGCGGACTGGATCGAAAAGATGTCCTCGGGGTAGCGCAGGTGCGCCTGGAGGACGGGACTCATCTTCGACAGCGGCGTGAACATGTTGGGGAACGCCGCCTCGTAGGCTTTGAGGATCGGGTCATTCGGATCGGCGTTGTAGAAGGTCATCTTTCCCGAGTACGCGTCGATGACCACCTTGACCGAGTTGCGCACGTAGTTGTAGCTGCTCGGCAAATTACTCCCGACTGCCACCTGCTGGGTGTCGGCGTTCTGTGAATACGGGTACTCATTGGTGGTCGTGTAGCCGTCGAGCACCCAGTCGATATGCCCGTTGTTGACCACCGCATACGGGTCGTGGTCGAAGGACAAGAAGGGCGCGGCTTTCTCGGCCATCTGCACCGGGTCCCGGACGAACATGAGGCGCGACTTGGTCGTGATCTGGTCGGAGATCAAGAGGTTGAAGTCCCCGAGCCGGAAGGCGAACGCCGCCCGCTTGAGCAACGAGGACAGCTGGACACCGCCCGTTCCCTTGTAGTGGCTCTCGACACTGCCGCTACTGCCCGCTTGATAGTCCACTTCGAGCTGCTTGGTATTGGCCACGACGTACCCGCTGTCGCCGATGGCGAAGTACACACCGGGTTGAGAGATCTTGGGCAGGCCCTTGACCGAACTCGGTGGAATCTCGCTGATGCCGTAGACGGGGCCACCGTTGGCCTGAGTCTGATTGGCGAGGTCCACCACGGCACCGTTGCCGTGGGTGTAGACGAGATGGGTGTTGGTCCACGTGGCCGACGGCAGTCCCGAGTCGTCGATCTTTCGGACCCCGATGAGCACCGGGGTCAGTTGCCCGTCCACCGTGTATCGGTCAACGCCGAGCTGTTGGAATGTGTAATACGAGGTGATGTCCTGGTTGCGCTGCACCGTCTGCAACGAGATCGAGTTGTCGGGGTCCCAGAGCCTGATGTTGTTCAACGTGGAGCTGGATTGGAAGACCTGCTGCGCCGTGACGCTGGTCGAAGCGGCGAAATTCTTGGTCTGCACGTCGTTGAGGTTGTACGCGGCCCGGGTGGCGTTGATATTGCGCTGGATATAGGGCGCCTCGAGCGCACTTTGGGCCGGATTGACCTTGAGTGCTTGGAGCAGGGTCGGATAGATGACCCCGACCACCAGCGCCACGAAGGCCCAAATGCCGACGGCCAAGATCGGCAATGTCCAGCCTTGTCGTCGGATGTTGAACAACAAGATGGCCGCGGCGAAAATCGAGATGATGATGAGCAGTGCTTGCGCCGGAAGGCGGGCATGTACGTCCGTATAGCCCGCTCCGTTCACGTATCCGTCTTGAGCATTGACCATCGACCAGCGCTGCAGCACATACCCCGCGGCCTTGGTCAACGCAATGAGTGCCAGCAACACCGAGAGATGTGCCTTGACCGCCGGGCTGACCCGCGGGACGCCGCGTTGGGGGCGGATTCCACCGTTGAGGTAATGGAAGATGACGCACACGACCAGCGTCACGATCAAGATGGCGAGCGTCCAATCGACAACGAAGGTCAAGAACGGCAGTTTGAAGACATAGAAACCGACGTTCTTGTGGAACTGAGGGTCGGTGGCCGCGAAATTGCCGCCGTGGCGGAAAAGGATCCAGTTCTGCCACTCGCCGATCGTGCCTGACGCGGCGATCAGCGCCAGGATGAAGGCCAAGACGATGTAGACCCGTCCCGAATATGGCCGCACGATCTGCTGGTAGCGGCGCACCACCTCGTCTTCGTGGGTGACCGACGCCAACTCGTCGGAAAGGCGATCACAGACCACGAGATTGACCCACAACACGACGAAGAAGATGGCCCCGAAGGAGCCAAACAGCCCGATCTTGATCCACAGCAACGTCGAGAAGACGTTATGGAGATCGACCGAGGAGAACCACAGGCTGTCGGTGTAGATGTGATCGAGCGAACTCAGTGAAGCAATGAGAACGACGATGACAATGGCAATCCCAATGAGCCAACGACGCAGACGCCTCCGTGGGTGGGGCGGCCGGGCGTAAGCAAGGTTGTCTGGGGTGCGCACGAAGGGAGCCTAACGTCAGTCGCGTCCGCCGCAACGGCGACCCGCTCTCAGCGTTTCAACGAATAATGCCAGTTCACGCCGGCGCCGGCGTGATGAGGCACCGACAGCCCGCATGCGCGGGTGGAGCGGGATGACCGGTCGGGAAGCCTTCAGCCACCGACACCGGCCCCGCCAGCGGTTGTCATCGCAGTCAGAACAGCCATCGGTTGAGGTCAGTATCCAGCGCACCGTGCCCTTTTTGGTGGCACCAGCAAGCACCCCGGCGGAGAACGACTGCACCGCACAGTCGCCGACCAGGCGCTCGATCCTCTCGCCGCGCCACTCGCGAAACGCAGCACCAACGTGTGCACTGACATCTTCGCCCGAGTCGGTTGCCTCGATGCGCCGGCGCAACATGGTCACCACGTTGCGGGCCAACACGTTGGCGGCTAGCGCGGCGGCGGCTTCAGATGGACCCTTGTTGACCTTGCCGCCCGCAAACTTCGCACCGGCGGTGACCGCGTCGCTCAAATGTCCCAACGCCGCCGAGGTGAAGAACGCCAGGTGATCGTCTTCGGTCCCGAGCAATGCGTCCCCGTTGGTGGTGGGTGTACTTCGCAGTACGTCAAGCAACCGGTTCTGATCATCACCCAGGGCGCGTTTGATGTGCCGTGAGAGTTGCAAGGTGATCGGTGCCAGCAGCTCATTGCGCTTGTCGATGATTTCCTGGTCGGGATTGGGCGGTCCCGCATCTTCGGCCGCAACATCGGTGCCCTCAGCCCCCTCGGGGGTGGCGCTGCGGTGCCGGGCGCGGTGTCGGTCCCGGCCCTGATTCGGGCAAAGAGCTCGTCCACGGAAGGCGCGTCCCCGGCGGGGACCACCTCGTGAGGCCCGTTGTTGGCGGACCCCGGATCTGGTGGGACGACTGACGTCTCTTGGGTCGGCGCCTCAGGCGCTGCGGCCTGTGCCTCAATGTTCGTTGGCGCCTCGACCACGACAGTCGATTCGCCGATCCCTGACGATGCGGGCGCTCCGTCGTGCGGTGCGACCCGGGCCTCGGTCGGATCATCGGCATCTGACGCAGCGACGGAGGTGGTGGCCTCCCCCGGTGCACCAAGGTCGCCCACCTCGAAGTCGATGGGGCCGTCATCACTTGTGCGAATTCGCCGCCCCGTCGGCAGCCGCCGCGGCGGCGGAACGTGCATCATCGTCACTGCGTTGGAGGTCACTCAAGATTCCGTCGACTGAATCACGCACACCGTGAATCGATGCGGCCATCTCGTCACGGGCCGCACGCAGCTGTTCGATTTGGATCGATAGTGCCCGGCGCCGTGTGGCCATGTCGGCCAGGACACGCTTGCGGGCCACTTGGACCTGTTCGAGCAACGCCCGGCCCTCGTCCTTGGCGCGGGCGATCATCTCGTCAGCTTCAGCCACGGCGTCGGCATGGATCCGCGTCGCCTCGACTCGCGCCTCCTCCTCGGCGGTCGCCACCATGAGCTCTGTCTCGGCCACCCGTTCGGCCGCGTGCATCTCGCTTTGCTCTTGAATCTCGTTGGCGGCGTTCTGTGCGTCACGCAGCAACGCCGCTGAGCTCTCCTGGGCCTGGGCGACGATCCGCGCCGCCTCTTCGTGCGCGTGGCGAAGGACCTGGGCGCTGTGCTGGCCCAGCGACGCCGTCAGAGTTGCTTCGTCGATGACCGGATGGGCCGCCCGCTCCTCGGCTTCGGCGATGGCGGCTCGAAGCTCCTCTTCTCGATGTTCGATGGCGTCGATGTTGCGGGCGACCGACTGGAGATATGCCCGCACCTCGTCGGTGTCATAGCCGCGGCGTACGACCGTGAACGAATGTTGGGCGACATCGCCGGTGGCCACGCGAGACGAGGAAATGGATGGTCGGCCTTCGGACATGAGCCCAGACTACGGCGCCGCCTCCGCAGAAACGTGACTCCCCGACATTGTGCCGCCCAGACGCTCAAGGATCCGCAGGACCTGGTTGACATTCGAGACGGCGTAGACGTGAAGCTGTGGCGTCGCCTTGGACTTTGCGGCAGCGAGTTCTTGGGGCGGGACGAAGAACACCGTGGCCCCGGCCCGCTCGACCGCCACGGTCTTCTCGGCCACTCCGCCCACGTCTCCGACATCACCCGAGGGGTCGATGGTTCCCGTCGCCGCCACCACCCGATTGCCCGTCAGCTTGCCCCCCGAGAGCTTGTCGATGATGCCCAATGTCATGGAGAGCCCGGCCGAAGGGCCCCCGATATCGGCGGTGTGCACCTTGACGTCGATCGGGAAGGTCCAGTCCACCTGGGTTTCGGGCTGGATCCCCAAGAACGCGGTGGGGGTGGCCGCCTTGGCGGTGCACCCCGACGGACCCTCGCCGGCCGGCGGCTTGGCCAAGGTCACGTGCACCGCGACGATCGGGCCGCCCCGCACGGCTCCATCGGCACTGATGGTCGACTTCTCCACGCTGAGCGTGACGACGGTACCGGGCGCAAGGCCCTGGAGGCTGTTGACCAGGCCGCACTCGCTCGAGATGGCCTTCTCGTTCACGGCGGTGATGATCTGTCCGACCTTGAGCGTCTTGTCCGCCGGAGAGCCCGGGACGATGCCGTAGACCAGGGCGCCGGCATTGGTTGAACTCACGGTGTAGCCGAGGTGGGTCAAGGCGGCGGCGGTGGCGTCGGATTGGGCCTGGGCCATATCGAGGTAGCCCTGTGCGACGAACTGGTCGGGCGGGGTCGTCGGTCCGAGGATCTCGGCGATCGGGACCACGTCGGTATCCGACGAGATGAAACGGTTGACCAGGTATGAGCGGGCGGTGAGCGGCTCGACGAAGACATCGGTCAGCAGGATCGTGCCGGTGAGCGGGTGGTTCAGGTGCGGGGGCACCGAAATGAACGGGGCGACGGGCGTGGCGTTTCCCGGAGTGATCACGTAGTAGTTGACGTTCCAAAAACCGAGCGCGGTCCAGGCGGCGACGAGCACCAGTGCCACCACCGAGAGCACCCGGGCCAGCGGCGCCGGCGTCGGCGCGCGGGCGTGCCAGCACCTGGGTCAGGGGGAATGGCGCCAGCCTCCCCAGCGGCAGTGGTCTCAAGGTCGGTCATACTCAATTCGGTGACGCAGGATCCTGCCATGGAACCCGGCGCAGAACGCCGCGCCGCCGCGCGGTGCCGCGTCATCGTGGCGGGGCATGGCGGCGACGTCGCGGTGGCCCGCCATGGGCTCATTGACCCTGACCCAGGGGTCCGGGCGGCCGCCGTGAGCGCCCTGGCCCGGATCGGCGACCTGAGCGCAACTCAATGCGCCCAACTGCTCGGTGACCCCGTGGTCGCGGTGCGCCGTGCCGGCATCGAGGCCGCACTCAAGGTGCGTGGGACGGGTTCGCGTTCTGCCCTCTTTGACGCCGTGATCCACTCGCTCGATGACCCCGACCCGTTGGTCGTCGTCGCGGCCGTGTGGTTCTTGGCGGAACGCCGGGTACCACGCGCCGTCGACGCGCTCGTCGCCGTCGCCCGCACTCACGACGACGTGCGCTGCCGTGAGGCCGCCGTGGCCGCACTCGGCGCCATTGGCGACCCGGCCGGATTGCCCACCGTCCTCGCCGCTTTGGGGGACAAGGCGACGATCCGCCGTCGAGCGACAGTGGCCCTGGCCGGATTCGACGATCCCCGGGTCGAGCCGGCCCTGCGCCAGGCGGCCACCGATCGGGACTGGCAGGTGCGCCAAGCGGCCGACGAGCTCGTCGAGAATGACGACGACTGATCGGGCCGAGCCGCTCAATCGTCGTCGGCGAAGAGGCGCTTCAGGCGATCGAACGACTCGAGGCACCGCCCCGCGCCTTGGACGACACACTCGAGCGGCGTGTCGACCAGGTGGACCGGGACCGACGTGGCGTCCGCCAGGCGCTGGGTCATCCCACGGAGCAAGGCACCGCCGCCGGTGAGGTGCACGCCCTGGAAGATGATGTCTTGGGCCAACTCGGGCGGGGCGTCGCCGAGGCAGCTGGCGGCGGCCTCGATGATTTGGGAGACATTTTCGGCAAGGGCGTTGCGGACCGCCTCGGGCGTCGAGCACGACGGTTTTCGGGCGACCGGTCGCGATCTCTCGACCCCTGATCTCGGCCACCTGCTCGTTCGGGTAGGGGTGGGCCGACCCGATGGCGTGCTTCACCGCCTCGGCGGTCCGCTCGCCGATGGCCACCCCGTGCTCGTGGCGCACGAAGGACTGGATGGAGGCGTCAAAGTCGAATCCGCCACAGCGAATGGCGCGGACGGCCACGACGCCGCCCAAAGAGATCACCGTGGTCTCCGATGTGCCCCCGCCGATGTCGACGACCATCGATCCGACGGGCTCATGGATGGCCAATCCCGCGCCGATGGCCGCGGCCATGGGCTGCTCGATCAAGAAACTGGCCGAGGCGCCGGCCCGCCGGGTGGCCTCTTTGACGGCACGTCGCTCGACGGCGGTGATGGCTGAGGGAACACAGATCAGCACCTTGGGTCGGTTCAATCGACTGATCCCGACGCGGTGCAAGAGCACGCTCAGCATGCGCTCGGTGACCTCGAAGTCGGTGATGGCGCCGCCGCGCAGCGGGCGCTCGGCCACGATGTAGCCCGGGGTGCGCCCGATCATCTGCCAGGCGTCGGTGCCGATGGCGAGCACTTCGCGGGTCCGTGAGTCGAGCGCGACCACGGTCGGTTCGTTGAGAACCAGCCCTTTGCCCTTCGCGTAGACGAGCGTGTTGGCCGTCCCGAGATCAATGGCCAAGTCGTGCGACATCGGGCCACATGGTACGGCCCACGGAGCGAGCGACCGCATTTCGGCCCGATCTCCGCGTAGCCTCACCTCGTGAGCGACGCCCCTGATGAGCCCCAAGATGGGGGCGCAGATGCGGACGAGCCCACCCCACGGGGGTGGATTGATCCCGACGACCGCCTGTGGCGCCACCCGAGCGAGGTGGCCCGCAGCGCCGCGGCGTCAGCGCCCCAGTTGGCCCCGAGGAGTCATCACCGAACCCGGATCATGTTGGCGGTGGCCGCCATCGCGGCCGCGGCCGCGGCGGCCTGGACCGGGGTGCTCTTGGCGGGAGATCCCTCCAGCCCGAGCATCACCGGGGCCGGCGACGCGGCCTCCGACGCCCCCCTCACCACGCTGGCGGGTGCCACCACCGCCATCCCCGTCGTGGCCGACGCCGCCGGCGCGTCAATGGTGGCGCTACGGGCCATGACGAGTCATGGGCCCGTCGACCTGGTGGGTGTGGCGGTGGCCGAGGGAGGGCAGGTGGCGACCACGGCCGATCAGCTTTCTGGGCTCGAGAGCATCGACATGGTGGGCCAGGACGGCAAAATGCGCGCCGCCTCGGTGGTGGCGATCGACCACCGCTCCGATATCGCGCTGGTCTCGGTGCCCGACGATGTGCCGGTCCCGCGCTTCTCCGACGACGACAAGATGGTGGTCGGCAGTCCCGACTTCACGCTCACCACGGCCACCGCCGCCAACGGGGCGGTCACGGTGCGCTGCACTCCGGGAACCATTACCGGCATCGGGGCCGCTGTGGCGAGCGGGTCGGCAGCGGGGATGCCCAGCATCACGTCGTCTGCGCTCAGCGTTGCGGCGGGGTCCGGTGACCTCTTGTTGGACTCGGGCGGCAATGTACTGGGCATCTTCTATGACGCGACGCCGGCGAACGGCGCGACCGTGCCCACCTTTCTCCCCACCGAACTGGTGGTGGGCGTGGCCGACGAACTTCGCTCGAGCGGAAAGGTGACCCAAGGGTGGCTCGGGATCGGCGGCACCGATGCGCCCGGCCAAGCGGGCGCCGACGTGGCCGTGGTGACGCCCGCCAGTCCCGCCACCGGTCATCTCGATCCGGGCGACGTGATCGCAGAGATCAACTCGGTCGCCGTGCGCTCCATGGCGGACCTGCGGGTCGGCTCTATGTCCTCCCGCCGTCGACCCCGGTGTCGCTCTCGGTGCAGCACGGGTCAACCAGCCAGGTGGTTGACGTGACGCTCGGCGCCTCCCCGTAGCATGAGACCGTGAGCATGTTCGGTTCGGGAGACCCCAACAACCCAATGGGACGGTTACTCGGTGACCTGATGAAGGTCCTCAACCCGAGCACGGGCGCCGGTGGGCTCGGAGGCGGGGAGACCTGGTTCGAGACCGCCCGCACGCTGGCCCTGAGTGTGGCCACCGATGGCGAGACCGACCAAAACGCCGATCCCCTGGTCAGGATGACCTTCGAAGAGCTCGGCCGGGTGGCCGAGCTGCACGTGGCCGACGCAACTGGAATCGCCCTCTCGGCCGGTGGGTCGCAGGTGACCTTCGAGACCTTGAGTACGGGGCAATGCTCGTTCCGCATTCTCGAGGCCTACCGCCCCACGCTCCAGATGATGATCGACGCCCAGCAACAGATGGCGGCGGCTGCGCCCAATCCGGCCACCTTGGACATCAGCGACCCCGATGACCCGACCGACGGGCTCGGTGGATTCTTGAGCCAGTTCGCGGTCACGCTCGGTCCGGTCCTCTTGGGTATGCAGTTCGGCTGGCCGCGGGGCACCTGGCCCGCCGGGCCTTCGGGCAGTACGCGCTCCCGCTCCGTGGCCCGAGTCGCCCTCCTTGGTCGTGGTCCCCGCCAATGTGGCCCAGTTCGCCGAGGACTGGAGCTTGGGGCTCCAAGAAGTCCAGCTCTGGGTCTGCGTGCGTGAACTGACGATGCACGCGGTCATCACCCGACCGGGTGTGCGCGCCGCGCTCCTTCGTCTCTTGGGTGATGCAGCCGCCCACGCGGCCGCATCACAACGGTCCTTCGTGGACCAACTCGGGGACGGACTCGGTGATCCCAATGCGCTCGAGAATGTGCTGTCTGACCCTGAGTCGCTCCTCGCCGATTTGGTGAGTCCCGAACAGCGGAGCATCTCGAACACCCTGACGGCGATCACCACGGCCATTGGGGCCTATGTCGATCACGTGACCGCAGCAATCGCCACGTCGCTCACCTCGACGCCGGCCGCCCTGAGCGAAGCGTGGTACCGCTATCGGGTCGAAGACGCCAAGGGCGAGCAGGCCTTCACCGGGCTCTTCGGACTCGACATGGGGCAAAGTGAAGTCGACCGCGGCGCCGCGTTCATCAATGGCGTGATCGAGCGCGCCGGAGACGACGCACTGTCTCGGTTGTGGACCGATGAGTTGGACCTGCCGACTCCGGCTGAAGTCGATGCCCCGGGTCTGTGGTTGGCTCGCATCGGCCTCCTCGACTGAGGCCGCAGCGCCCTTACTCTGCGGTGTCTTCGGGGAAACCCAGGTCCCACTCGAGCGAAAGGTTCTCGCGCTCGGCGTCGCGGACGACACGCTCACGGTTGCGACGGAACTGCGGGTCGTGTGGAGGGAGCAGGACAAGTCGAGCCAGCACCCGCTCGCGGAATGAATCGACGACGTCGCTCGGCCCGAAATCCGACACCACGTCCCAGTGCGGCGCCACGGGACCGAGGTAGACCACGCGGACGTGGCCGATCGGCTCGATGGGCTCCTCCGACTCAACGGTTGTTTCTTCGACGTCGGGGGACATGGCGACTCCTGGATCTGGCTCAAATGAAGCGGCGAACGGCCGCCAGCGTATCGGAGCACGAGGATGGGTCGTTCTGGACGGTTCTCCCGCCAAACTTCGTGCCTGAGCTCGGATTTTCTTACGAACTTCCTATGGGCCAGATCTTTAGTCTGACCACCCCTTTCCCTTAGAATGGTGCAGGAAAAGGGAGATGTGAGATGGATACCAATTGGATGGCCCAGGGAAAGTGCAAGGAAGTTGCACCCGACCTGTTCTTCCCCAGTGACGGGATGGGCGTGCAAGTGGCCCAGCGGATCTGCGCTGAGTGCCCGGTCGCCGCGGCCTGCCTCGAGTACGCGCTTGAGAACCACATTGACCACGGCGTGTGGGGTGGATGCTCCGAGCGCGAGCGTCGGCGCATCTTGCGTCGCCGGCGTGTCGCTTCGGCTGTCAGCGTCGGTTAAGTCCGCCGGGCCCGACGCATCCAGGGGCCGTGGTCCCTCGTGATCATCGAATGTGTCGTCAACATCAGCGAAGGCCGTGACGAGAGACTGCTGGCCGAACTGAAAGCCGCCGCCGGCTCGACGCTGCTCGACACCCACACCGACCCCGACTTCCATCGTTCGGTCTTCACCTTGGCCGGCGAAGCCGACGCGGTCATCAATGCGGCACGCGCCCTGGCCGAGTCCTCGGTGGCCCGCCTCGAACTGACCGGACACCGCGGGGCGCATCCTCGAATGGGCGTCCTCGATGTGGTGCCCTTCGTTCCCTACGACCCGGCCAAGCTTCCCCCCGCCGACCTCGAGGGGGTCGTCGCGATCCGCAACGACTTCGCACGGTGGCTCGGCGCCGAGCTCGGCGTGCCGGCCTTCATCTACGGGCCGATCCCCGGTGCCCATGAGCGCACATTGCCCCAGGTCAGACGCCATGCCTTCGACTCGCTGGCCCCGGACTTCGGGCCGAACCGACCACATCCGACCGCCGGGGCGAGCGCGGTGGGCGCCCGCTCGGTCCTGATCGCCTACAACATCTGGGTGAGCTCATTGGCGGTGGCCAACCATGTGGCACCGGCCATGAGGCGGCCCGGGGTCCGGGCCTTGGCGATCCTGGTCGGCGATCGAGCCGCCGTCTCGTGCAACCTGATCGATCCGGCCACCATCGGGCCGGCCCAGGTCCTCGATCAAGTGGCCGGGCTCGCCGCCACCCACGGCGGCGCAGTGGAGGGGGCCGAGCTGGTGGGCCTCATCCCCGACGCGATTCTCAAGCGCATACCGCGACGCCGCTGGAGCGAACTCGGTCTGAGCGCCAGCGCGACCCTCGAGGCGCGACTGGCCACCTAGGGGCGCACACCACCCCAGTTCAAGTCGGGACTACGAGGCGCTGATGACGTCTCGGCGCTGCAGGGCGCGGGCCCGGCGCAGACGCCGGCGTTCCCGTTCGCTCATCCCGCCCCAGATACCGAACTTCTCGCCGTTGGCCAAGGCGTATTCAAGACAGTCCTCGCGAACGACGCAGCCCCGACAGACCTCTTTTGCCTCACGGGTCGATGCCCCACGTTCTGGGAAGAACAGATCGGGATCGACGCCCATGCAGTTCGCCTGTACCTGCCAGCTGCGCTCTTGGCGACCGTAGAGCGTTGAAACTATGTCCATCGGTTCGCCTCCCCTCGCCACTTGAGTGGCATTCATGTAGTTACAACGGTGTCATCTTTCACCACAATGTCACGAAACGCAAGAGGAGAATGCGATTTTCGTGCCTGGTGGGCCCGAACTGTGCCGAAATTGCGCCACATCGGCGCACAAAGCGTGCGTGAATCAGCCGGCGGGGCGGAGCACGCGGCGGTGCTTGAGGAAGTCCACCAGGACGTATCCACCCAGCGCATCGGGGGTGGTGTAGAAGGTCCGGCCCCCGTTGACCCGGGCGATCTGCTCGACGAAGGGGTAATGGGTTCGCTCCAGATCGAGGGCGAAGCAGTTGATGATGATGCCAGAACGAGTGCAGCGGATGACCTCGGCCATCGTCCGGTGCAACGTCTCGGGCAGCGGCGGGTAGTTGAACTCGGGCTCGCCGTAGTCATTGATGTGGGCCGTCGGTTCGCCGTCGGTGACGACGATGATCTGCTTGGTCCCATGCTGATGGGCCAACATCCGGCGGGCGAGGGCGAGCGCGTGTTGGAGGTTGGTGCCATAGACGTAGTCCCACATGGCGGTGGGCAGCTCGTCGGGGCGGATCTCGCGGGCTACTTCTGAGAAACCAACGATTCCGAGGTAGTCCCTCGGAAAACGCGACGAGATGAGGGTCTCGAGCGCCATGGCCATCCGCTTGGCCGGCACGAAGTTGTCCCGCATCGGCATCGACATCGACAGGTCGACGAGCAGCACGGTGGCAGAACGGGCGAGGGCTTCGGTTTCGACCACCTCGAAGTCGTCGGGGGTCAGCTTGACCGGGATACCCGAACCGCCGCGGCGCACTGCGTTGTGGACCGTGCTCGAGAGATGCAGGTTCAACGGATCGCCGTACTCGTAGGTCTTGGTCGTCTCTTCGCGGTCATGTCCCGAGCCGACCCACACCGCGCTGTGGTCGCCAATGCGGTCCTTGTTGAGCTGACCGAACAGATCGCTGAGTGCCTTTTGCCCGAGTCGTCGGACGCCCCGCGGGGTGAGCTCGGTGCGCCCACCGTGCTGTTCGATCAATCCCTGGTCCGCCAACGTCTTGGTCAAGTTGGCCAGTCGATCGAGCGAGCGAGCCGCATCCTCGCCCATGTGGGCCCGCACCTGGTCGAGATCGATTTCGCTCAGCGCGGCGGGGTTGGACGCCGACTGCAAGAGCTCTTCGATGGAGTCGAGCTGGCCCAGCTGCGACGCCAGGTCTGTGGCCCGTGAGATGGACATTGGCCCTTGGCCTTCGAAGCCGTAGGAACGGCCCCACCCGGCCTCGGGGGCGGCGAGCTGGAGGTTGCGGGCCAGTCGGTCGACCTGCCACCGCAGATCCATGTCCTCCATCACCGCTTCCATGAGCCCGCGCAGTTGGGCCTGCTGCTCGGGGGACATTGAATTCCACACCGCTTGCGCCGCGGCCATGCGCTCGGCCAACTGCTCGAGCAGCTCGTCGAGGCTCTGGGGATCGCCAGGGAACATGTCGCCGTAGCGCTCCATGAAATTCTCGAAACTCGGGTCGATCTCCTCCCCGGCCTCGCGCTGTTCGAGCATCTGGTTCGAGCGCGTCATAGGCGTCGCGCATGCGGGCCATCTGCTCGGGGCCCATCGACGACAACGCATCGGATGCCCCCTCGAAAAAGGTGTCGGCCATCTCCTTGCGCAGTTCTTCGACCAGCTCTTCAAAACGCTCCCGGGCCTCGCTCGACACGAAGTCGTAGTGCTGAAGCGACTGGATCCGCCCGCCGGGGTCGCCGGGCTGGAGGTCGAGGGCCATGCGGCGCTCGGTGGCCACGTCACCGGTGACCTCGGCCCGCCGCTCGTCGCCCGAAGTGCGGGCCTCGTCTTCGAGCTCATCGATGGCGGCGCGCTCGTCGGAGACGATCTCGTCCAACTGGGCCGAAAGCTCGGCCATGCGCCCGTCGGGATCGCCTTCGGCCAGCATCTCGGCCCGCCGCTGGCGCAGCTGCTTCAAGAGATCGACCAGCCCGGGGATCTGCTCGCCGTCAGCGGTGCGCATTCCAGAACGCAAGAGGCGGCGCAGCGCGTCGTCGAGATCGCCACCCGCCAAGAGGTCCTCGGTCAGACCGGCCAAGAGGTCGTCAGGATCGAGGTCGACGAACTCCTGGGTGCCGTCCCACTCGGAGTAGTCGTAGCGGGCGCTCACGCCTTGACCTACTTACGTCCCCGATAAAGGGCCCGGGCGCCCGACGCGTCCTTGTTCAGCCGCTTGGTCAGGTGTAGTCCCTCCAACAAGAACTCCAGTGCGCTCGCCATGAGGGCGGGCGATTCGACGGCATCGGGTCCGGCCAGGGCCGGGTCGGGGCTCGAGCTCGGGGATGTCGGCCAGCACCGCCAGGTAGGCGGCCGAGGGCAGGTCGTCTCCGGCGTGCACCACCACCTGCTCACCGAAAGCGGCGACGATGGCCGAGGGGTCCTCAAGGGTGACCCGGCGGCGGAAGACCGAGAGGACGGCGGCCGCCACCAGCTGGGCCACCACTTCTTCCTCGTGGCCCTCCTCCATGGCCTCCACCTCGATCTTGCCCTGTGTCGATGGCACCAACGACGCCAGGTCACTGATGCGGGGCACCGCGACGGGCTCGCCGGTGCGCAGCGCCCGGCGCACCGCATTGGCGACAAGGGTCTCGTAGTTGGCAATGGAGAGCCGGACCGAGACGCCGCTGCGCTGGTTGAGGTGCGAGGACCGCCGGGCCAGCTGGGAGATCTCGGCGACGACCTCTTTGAGGTAGGTGGGTACCACCACCGCGATGCCGGCCGTCGGCAGCTCCGCCTCGGATTCCATGATCTTGACCTCGGTCATGGTCTCGTAGGGGTAGTGGGTGCGAATCTGGGCCCCGAAGCGGTCTTTGAGCGGGGTGATGATCCGGCCCCGGTTGGTGTAGTCCTCGGGGTTCGCTGTCGCGACAAGGGTGATGTCGAGCGGCAGGCGGATCCGGTGTCCACGGATCTGCACGTCTCGCTCCTCGAGCACGTTGAGCAGTCCGACCTGGATGCGCTCTGAGAGGTCGGGGAGCTCGTTGATGGCGAAGATGCCCCGGTTGACCCGAGGTATCAGGCCGTAGTGCAGCGCCAGTTCATCACTCAGGTAGCGCCCCTCGGCGATTTTGATCGGGTCGACCTCACCGATGAGGTCGGCGATGGAGGTGTCGGGGGTGGCCAATTTCTCGCCATAGCGGTCGGCCCGGTTGATCCAGGTGATCGCGGTGTCCTCGCCGTGCTCGGCCACGGCGTTGATCGCCAGGCGCGAGACGGGGTGGTAGGGGTCGTCGTTGATCTCGGATCCGGCCACGATCGGGAGCCACTCGTCGAGCAACGCCACGAGGGAACGGATGACCCGGGTCTTGGCCTGGCCCCGTTCACCGAGCAAGATGATGTCGTGACCAGCCAAGATGGCGTTCTCGAGCTGCGGGATGACCGTGTCTTCGAAACCGAGGACGCCCGGTGCGAGGGACACGCCTTGCGCAATCCGGGTAGCGGTATTCCGCCGCATTTCCTCGGCCACCGAGACCGATTCCCATCCCGAAGCCCGCAGCTCACCGAGCGTGGCGGGCAGATCGGCGGGTGGTCGCAGCGTCCCTGGCCCCGGAAGTGTCGTTGGGTCGTAGTGCTCTGGGCCGTCCATGGGCGAAGCCTATGTGCCCGAGTTGCATGCTGTCGCGTCGGGGATGGAATGATTGGCCCGCCAAGACCCGCCCGGCGCGGGCACTGAGGAGGATTGCGTGACAGCCACATTGGAGAATCCCACACCGACGCCGGTTGCGATTGGTGGGGCCAGAGGCGGTCCGGACAAGCCGACACTCCGGGAGGACCGTTGGTGGGTCGAACCGGTCATCACGGTGATCGTCCTGACCGCGTTCGTGGTGTATTCCACCTGGGCCGCCTTCATCAACAAGGACTACTTCGCCGGCGCCGCCTTGCACCGCAACCTGTTGTCCCCGTTCTATTCACCCTGTCTCGCCGCCAGCTGTGTGGCGGGAAGCCACCCGCGGGTGGTGGCGGAGTGGTGGTCGCTCTCCCCCGCACTCTTGATCCTGATCTTCCCGCTCGGCTTCCGCCTCACCTGCTACTACTACCGCAAGGCCTACTACCGCTCGTTTTGGTGGTCACCGCCGGCCTGCGCGGTGGCCGACGCGCATGGCAGCTACACCGGTGAGTCGCGGTTCCCGCTGATCCTCCAGAACATTCACCGGTACTTCTTTTGGATCCTCCTCATCTTCAATGTCATCTTGACCATCGACGCCATCGAGGCCTTCCGTCAGCCGGGTCTCGGCGACGGGTGGGGCTTCAGCCTGGGCACCGCGGTCCTGTGCGCCAACGCCGTGTTCTTGTGGCTCTACAGCCTCTCGTGTCACGCCTGTCGTCACTTCTGCGGCGGTTCGGTCAAGTCATTCGCCAAGCACCCGATCCGCCACAAGATGTGGCGTTTCGTGTCCCCGCTCAACGCGCACCACATGCGATTCGCGTGGATCAGCTTGTTCGGTGTGGCGATCTGCGATCTCTATGTCCGACTGGTGGCGAGCGGGACGATCACCGACCCCGGCTTTCACTTCTAAGCCCGAGACCCAAGAGACCCCCCAGCCGCACCCCGAGTCGAACGAAACCGAAGGACACAGAGCAAATGGCCCAAGACGAGTATCAGACCCACGACTACGACGTCATCGTGATCGGGGCCGGAGGGGCGGGACTGCGCGCTGCCATCGAGGCCCAAGAGCAAGGACTGCGCACCGCACTGGTGTGCAAGTCACTGCTCGGCAAAGCCCACACCGTCATGGCCGAAGGTGGCGTCGCCGCCGCACTGGGCAATGTTTACCCAGAGGACAACTGGCAGGTCCACTTCCGCGACACCATCCGCGGCGGCAAGATGCTCAACAACTGGCGCATGGCCCAGTTGCACGCGCAAGAGGCGCCCGAGCGAGTGCCGCGAGCTCGAGCGGTGGGGTGCGCTCTTTGACCGCACCAAGGACGGGCGCATCCTCCAGCGTGACTTCGGGGGTCACCGTTTCGCCCGTCTCGCCCACGTCGGTGACCGCACCGGACTCGAGCTCATCCGCACCCTTCAACAAAAGTCCGTCTCCATGGGGATCGACGTCTTCATGGAATGCAAGATCTTGAAGCTGCTGCCCGACTCGGAAGGCCGGATCTCGGGTGCGGTCGGCTATATGCGCCCCACCGGCGAAATGGTGGCCTTCACCGCCAAGGCCTTCGTGTTGGCCACCGGCTCGATCGGCAAGTCTTGGAAGTACACGTCGAACTCATGGGAATCCGTCGGCGACGGGCACGCCATGGCCATCTGGGCCGGGGCCGATGTCATTGACATGGAGTGCGTGCAGTTCCACCCGACGGGGATGGTCTGGCCGCTCAGCGTGCGCGGCATCTTGGTCACCGAGGGGGTCCGCGGCGACGGCGGCGTATTGCGCAACTCAGAAGGCACCCGCTTCATGTTCAATTACGTGGCGGACATGTTCCGGGCCGAAACCGCTGAGACCGAAGAAGAGGCTGACGCCTGGTACGACGACCACGCCAACAACCGCCGGACGCCGGACCTGCTCCCACGTGACGAAGTGGCCCGGGCCATCAACTCGGAGGTCAAGGCCGGCCGGGGCAGCCCCCACGGTGGTGTGTTCCTCGACATTGCCTCCCGCCGCAGCGCCGAGTACATCCGCCGCCGGCTCCCCTCGATGTACCACCAGTTCATGGAGCTCGCCGGCGTCGACATCACCGCCGGGCCCATGGAGGTCGGACCGACGTGTCACTACATGATGGGCGGCGTGCGGGTCGATGCCGACACCGCGGCGGCGACGGTGCCCGGGCTGTTCGCGGCCGGTGAGGTGGCCGGTGGCATGCACGGCTCCAACCGCCTCGGCGGCAACTCGTTGTCGGACCTCTTGGTCTTCGGACGACGGGCCGGGATCGGCGCCGCGCGAGTACGCGCAGGGACGCACCGGCACCCCGAGCGTGGACGCCGCCGAGATCCAATCGGTCATCGACGCCGCCGTCGCCCCGTTCACCTGCGAGGGGGGCGACAATCCCTACGACATCCAACACGAGCTCCAAGAGACAATGCAGTCGCTGGTCGGCATCATCCGCACCGGACCCGAGCTCGAAGAAGCCCTCGGCAAGCTCGACGACTACAAGCAGCGTGTCTCGAAGCTCTCGGTGGCCGGCGGACGGGCCTACAACCCGGGCTGGAACCTGGCCACCGACCTCCCGTCGATGGTCACGACCTCGATCGCAGTCGCCCAGGGAGCGCTCAACCGCAAGGAATCGCGCGGTGGGCACACGAGGGAGGACTTCCCCGGCCCCAATCCCGAGTACGGCAAGATCAATTTCGTCCAACGTCAAAGCGATGCGCGCGGCTACCTCGCCCCCATCTCCGTGAATCCTGAACCGCTGCCCGAAATGCCGGCAGAACTGCGTGAACTCCTCGAGGAGGGACACTGATGAGCATCACCGAAGACGTCGCCGGGACCGATCCCGAGACCACACCCGAATCGGCGGGACCGGCCGATGACGTCACCATGCGGATCTGGCGCGGTGACCCCGACGGCGGTGCGTTCATCGACTACGTCATGCCGGCGGTCGAGGGCGAGGTCGTGCTCGACGTCATCCACCGGATCCAAGCAGGCGATGCCCCCGACCTCGCCTGCCGCTGGAACTGCAAGGCGGGCAAGTGCGGCTCGTGTTCCGCCGAGATCAACGGCAAGCCTCGCTTGATGTGCATGACCCGCATGGACACGCTCCCGCCCGACGCAGTGGTCACCGTCGCCCCGATGAAGACCTTCCCGATCATCCGTGACCTCGTCACCGACGTGAGCTTCAACTACGAAGTGGCCAAGACGGTGCCGGCCTTCCATCCCGGGCCCGAACCCGAAGGCGGGTACCGCATGGCCCAGGTCGATGTGGAGCGCGGGCAGGAGTTCCGCAAGTGCATCGAGTGCTTCATGTGCCAAGACGTCTGCCACGTGATTCGCGACCACGAGGAGAACAAGCCCAAATACGCCGGGCCCCGCTTCTTCATCCGCTTCGCCGAGCTCGAGATGCACCCGCTCGACACCAACGACCGGCGCGAACTGGCCGCGAGGGGGCGGGCCTCGGGATGTGCAACATCACCAAGTGCTGCACCGAGGTGTGCCCCGAGCACATCAAGATCACCGACAACGCCATCATCCCGATGAAAGAGCGCGTGGTCGACGCCCACTACGACCCGGTGGCGTGGTTGGGCCGAAAGATCTTGAAGCGGACCAAGAAGACCGCCGAAGAGGCCGCCGCCGGTTGAGGTGGGTGGGCTGACCCCCGCCCCCGCCCAACCGTTCGATGTCATGCCCGACTACCTCTCCCCCGAGTGGGTCCGCCAATTCGACGACGCGTTGCGCGCCCTGGATCTCACCGACGCGGTGACGCAGGCCGGTGGGGCCTCGTTGAGCGCAGCCGATGGTGCCTTCGCGGTGGCCCAGGTCGTCACCGACGCCCCCACGGGTGAGGTGCGCACCGTGCTGGCGGTCGCAAACGGCACCGCCTCGATGGTCCTCGACCCTGAAGCGGTGATCGAGACCAACGTCACGATGGTGCTGGCCTACGAGGACGCCCGGGCCATCGCTTGCGGCGCCCTCGATCCCGCCGATGCCCTCGCGCAGGGTCGGGTCCGGGTCAAGGGCGAACTGGCGGTCCTGGTCGCCGCCCAACACGTGCTCAAGGCCGCGGCCAGCGAACTAGGCACCACTTTGGCGGACCTGACGGACTAGAGGTCAGCCCATTTGGGGTCGTACCTCCTGGTCACACAGACGCTGGGCACGATGCGCCCGGCGGGGATATCGTCTTAGGCACCGGCTCGTAACGAGCGGGCCGAAGTAGGGAGGACGACGTGCACCAGCCGATCGACGACCACTTCCTTTCGAAGTACCGAGCGCTTCTCGACGCTGAAGATCTGGCGTTCGACGAGCTCGAGCATGCGTGCGAAGAGGGCGATCGAGCCCAATTCGACAAGGACATGGTCGATTGGCAACACGCACTGGACCGCAAGATTCTCTTCTTGCAGAACGCCGGCGTTGACGTGCGGCTCCCCGTTTCCACCTAAGCGGGCGGCGGACCGAGCACGGCGGGCGGGTGCCCTAGGGGCACACGCCGAGGTTGCGCGCCATCGACTCGACGCTCGCCGCGAAGAAGACTTCGGGCGCGAGTACGGTCCGACGCCAGTGGCCGAAGACCTCGAGGCTGATGATCCCGATCAGCTCGCAGAACGCCGAGAGGGCGGCCGCCACCTCGCTCGGGGCGAATCCTGGCAAGAGCCCGTCGGTGACCGGTTGGAGTGATGCACCGAGCGCGGTGGTCACCACCGTTCGATCCGGGCGACCCGTCGGGATCGTGGCGAGATCGTGGGCGTCGATGATCGGCCGCACCAGGGCCTGGGCCAGCGCCACATAGGGTGCGATGGTGGCCTCGGGTGCCTCATAGCCGGGTACCGGCGAACCGAAGATGAGCCCCCATTCGTGGGGATGGGCCAGCGCCCACGCCGCGCATGGCGTTCGGGACCGCCGTCCAGCGGGCCAGTGCGTCCGCCTCGGCCGCGTGGGCGGCGTCCGAGGCGCCGCGCGCCGCTTTGGCCAGGGACTCGTAGGCCCCGAGAATGAGTGCGCTGAGCAAGGCGTCACGACTGTCGAAATACCGATAGAGGGCCGAAGGGGCCATCTGGAGATCGCGGGCGATCGAGCGGAGCGACAGGGCGGCTGCCCCTCTCGAGCCAGGTGGTCGGCGGCCACCGCCAAGATCTCCTTGGTGACCTCGTCTCGAACCCGGTCCCGGGCGGTGCGCGGCGCTGACATGGCGTCAGTCTGGTCGTTTCACAATGAGAACACAAGTACTTGACAAGAACAGTGTTCTCTCTTATGATCATTGTTCTGAGCTACTGACTCCTCAACCCTGGAGGGACCAAATGACCACCGACACACTTTCGACCGCTTGTCGCACTCAAGGCGCGACCGAGCCCCACTACAAGCAGCCCGACTGGTTCACGAGCCACATCGCCAACCCGTTCTTGAACCTCTTGATGCGCCTCGGCATCAGCGTGTGGGGTTCTCGCACCCTCGAACACGTGGGCCGCACCAGCGGCAAGGTCTACCGCACTCCGGTCAACCCACTGATGTACAACGCCCGCCAATACCTCGTGGCCCCCCGGGGTGAGACCCAATGGGTGCGCAACGTCAAGGCAGCGGACGGCAAGCTGGTCCTGATTCTCGGGCGCCGCCGCCTGGAGCGGACCGCCGTGGAGGTACCGGTGGCCGAGCGCACCGCGATACTGCGGGCCTATCTCGAGCGCTGGAAGTTCGAAGTCGGCATGTTCTTCGACGGCGTCGGACCCGAATCGAGCGATGCCGAATTCGAAGCGATCGCCGAGCAACACCCGGTATTCATCCTCGCTTGACGCCCCGTTCGCCTGCAATCGGGACGCTTTGCGCACCGCCTGCGGCAGTGCCGCTGGGGGTGCGGCATCATTTTGCATGACCCAATCGATGCCCACGTCACCGACGGAGCGCGCCAAGGACGCCGCACTCGCCTACGCCAACCTGATCGCGTACTCGAGGGCGACCACTCGTTGGTGCCGGCGAGGCTCGTTCGAAGAAGAGGGCGGCGTCTTGTCGTTCGCCGGTGGCTCGTGGGTCCCGGTCAACTGCAACGGGGCCTTCCGCACCGATGACTCGGTGTCGGCGAGCGCATTCATCGCCCGGGCCAATGCATTCTTCGCCCGACACGGGCGCGGCTACACCATCAAGGTGCGCGACACGGGCCAAGACGACGACGTCGCCGAGGTGGCGGCGGGGTTGGGATTCGCCCCCTTTGGCGACCCCTTTCCCGAAATGATCTGCCACGCCCCGTTCCCGAGCGTCACCGCACCAGAGGGGATTGAACTGCGCCCGGTCACCACAGTTGGCGGGGTCCTCGATTTCCAGTCGGTCAACGCAGACGCCTACGCCACCTACGGCATGCCCACCGACGTGTTGCCCGACAGCTTCGACGAGCCCGAGCGGCTCTTGGACGACGACGACGTGTCGGTGATCGTCGCCTACTCGGGCGATCAACCCCTCGCCACCGCCCTCACCTACCTGAGCCACGGCATCGCCAGCCTGCAGTGGGTCGGCACGGCCGAAGCCTCGCGCCGGCTCGGGCTCGGCCGGGTGATCACCCAGGCCATCACCAATGTGGCCTTCGAGCACGCGGCGCGGCCGCCGTCACCCTCCAGGCGTCGGAGATGGGCGAGCCGGTCTACGCAAGGCTCGGCTACGAGATCCTCTACCGCTACCAGAACTACTGCGTGTGGGAAGTCCGCGACGAGTGAGCCCCGAACGGGCGCGGGGCCTCACCACAGCGTCACCGGGGCGCCTCCGGCCTCGGCGGAGCGGTAGGCGGCGTCGACGAGGCGGTGGGCGATGAGTGCTTCGTTCAGCCCGGGTTCTGGAGGTCGACCGGCCACGACCGCGTCGACGAAGTTCCGGTTTTCCTCGACGTAGGGCGACACCGCGAGCCCCACCTCGTCGCTGCCGAAGTCGAGTGCGTCGACCCACGCCGGTGACGGGCAGGCTCGCTCCTCGGACCCGTCGCTCGTCTCAATGTGCAGCGGCCCGCAGAACTCGTCGTCCAACCAGACCAGGCCGTGCTCGAAGAACACCTCGATGCGCCGGGTCGAACCGCGGCTCAAGATGTTGTGCCACACGCTGGTGAGGTGGGTACTCAGTCCCGACTCGAACTCCATCGACACCGAGGCCACGTCTTCGATTCCGACATGGCCCACGAAGTTGGCCGTCAGCGCCGTCACCGAGGCGACCTCGCCGAAGCAATAGCGCAAGATGTCGAGGTCGTGGATGGAGTGTTCGATCAGGCAGCCTCCACCGGCCTGCGCGACATCGGCCCGCCAGGCCGAGCTCGAGCCGTAGGTGCCTTGGATGGGGAAATACTGGTCGTCACGGAACACCGCGGCCATGGGCCGGCCGAACTCTTCGGAGCCCACCACCTCACGCAAGGCCGCGAACACCGGCGCACTGCGCAGCACCAGTCCCGCCTGGGCGGGGACCACGGCCGCCTCTGCGGCATCGCACAACCCTTGGGCACCGAGGAGATCGGTGGCCAGTGGCTTCTCGCAAAAGACCGCCCGCTCGGCCGAGAGCGCCGCATCGACCACCGAGCGGTGCGCGCTGGTTGGGGTGCAGACCCACACCGCATCACAGCGCTCGAGGACCTCGTCGAGGTGGCGGACCGATTCGGTGCCGATGACGCCCGCGAATCCGGCCGCCCGTTCTTCGTTGGGATCGTGGACCGCGGTGATTTCGGCATCGATGACACCGGCGCGCGTCATGGCGCGCAAGGAGAGCCCATGGGCCCACGCGATCAATCCGGTCCCGACAATCCCGATCCGCAACATCCTTGGACCTTAGGCGCCGACTCGCTCAATGCGAGAGCGTGCGGCCACCCAGCGCGTCGATGAAACGGGCGGTGACCACGGTCAGCATGGCGATCTCGTGGCGCTCGCGACGCCGGATGGCGGCGGTGCGCCCACCGCACAGCGTGAAGTCGGTGTCGGCGATGGTTTCGGTGAAGACCCCTGACCCGGTGGTGTCGTTGGCCGGGTCCGCCCCACTGCGCGACCCTTGCGCGAAGGCCGCCACCCACTGGACGGAAGGGACGTCGCCGTAGACCTCGACGAATTTCCGCGCTCGAGTTCGGCCAGTGCCATCCAGCTCAGATCGAACAGGACGAGCACCTGGCCCAACAGTGCGTTGAGCGCCGCCGTCGGCGTGGCCGCCCCCAAGATCGCGGTCGCCGCGCCCAAGACGGTCTCCTCGCGGTCCTCTCCGAGGGTGGCCAGCTGGCGGACGTCTTCGACACCGGCGCCCGGGACGTTCCTGATGCCACGGCAGACGGCGTCAATGGCGCCGGGGCTCTCGGTGAGTTCGACCACGATCTCGTCGATGGCCACCCCCGAACCACGCTCGAGCACCTCGAGGCCGACCACGTTGCCACCGACGGCGCCGATTTCGGCCGCCACCAGACCGAGGACGCCCGGCGCGTCGGGGAGCCAGATGCGCATGCGGGCCAACACGGCCTACTGGGTCCTCGTGATCCGCACGCCCACCCGCATGGTGTGCTCCGCGTTGCCCGCATAGATCCCCCGGACCGGTGGGACG
The DNA here is from genome assembly GCA_963800725.1 of uncultured Acidimicrobiaceae bacterium. Classification (GTDB taxonomy): domain Bacteria; phylum Actinomycetota; class Acidimicrobiia; order Acidimicrobiales; family RAAP-2; genus Bog-473. Next base: position 266,199 of record CAWDCE010000017.1, read on the forward strand.
TCGGAGTAGTCGCGTCCGCGTCCGATGGCCACGTGGCGCTCCCCGACCGCGCAGTCGTTGGTCGGATCGAAACCCCACCATTTCCCGGTCCACACCTCGACCCAGGCGTGGCTCTCGCCGGCGATCTCCTCGCCGACGGTGGCGTTGACCTCGGGGTGGAAGTAGCCCGACACGTAACGCGACGGCAAGCCGACCGACTTGGTCATGGCCAGGGCCAGGTGTGCGAAGTCCTGGCATACCCCCGCGCCGTCCACGAAGGCCTCGTGGGCCGAGGTGTGCACGCTCGTCACCCCGCGCACATAGCGCAGGGCGCGGTGCGTCTCGTCCATGATCGCCTCCGCGGTCTCGAGGGGACGCGAGGTCCGCAGGCCGGCGGCCAGCTCGGCCAGCTCGGGACCGGGCTCGGTGTAGAGCTTGTGGTCGAGGTGGTCGGCCATGGTCAGCGCGGCGTCGGCCACCTCGGCCCACGAGGCGTCGTCGGGCGCCTCGGCGCGTTGGGTATCGATGAGCGCGCGCCCGGTCACCGACAACGTGTCGTGGCCCTGGTCGATGTTGAAGGCGACGACCTGGGTCCCCCAGTAGTCGACGTAGGAGTACTGCGGCGCCGGGGGGACCGTCGTGATCTTGGTCTCGAGGGCGGTCTGGTGCCGTTCGGTGCGCGGGGTCAATCGCAGCTCGTTGTACGAGGCGCGCGCCGGGGCCGAGTAGTCGAACTCGGTCTCGTGGACCACCCGCAGCCGCCAGCCGTCGCCCCGGTTCATCCCCCCGCCCCTCCCCGGCGCCACTGCGTCGGCAGGTCCTGGGCGAAGTAGCGACGGGTCACGGCGTCGCTGACCGACGAGATGGACGCCTGGAGGCGCTCCAGGCGGGTCTCGAGCCCCCGGGGCAGGGTGGCGGGGGCCGAGTACTCGAGCTCGGCCCGGGCCAGTCCGACCAGTCCTCTGGCATCCTCCCAGGCCCCGTCGCGCCCGGCGTTGATCTGGTCCAGGCATTCTTCGGCCAAGGTCAAGGAGGCGAAGGCGGATTTGGGGAAGAGGCGGTCACGCAGCAAGAAGTCGAGAACCCGGCCGGGCTCGACCACGCCTTGGGACAGGCGCAGGTAGGGCTCGTAGCCGCCGCACGATCGCAACAACATGACCAGCCCGCTGTCGAAGACCTCTTCGAACTCGACCGTGGCCAGCTGGCGGGCCACCACGTCGGTGCGCTCGAGGCATCGGCCGAGTGTGAAGAAGAGCCAGGTCTGGTCCCGGCTCATCATGGTGTCAGCGAGCCCGGTCATGCCGGCCACCTGGGTCTTGACGAAGGAGAGGTAGGGGGCGGGCCCGACCCGTTGGGTGGCCTGCCATTGCTGGGGCAATGCGGCCCATGTGGCGTTGATGTGCTCCCAGAATTCGACCGGGACCACATGGCGCACACCGCGGGTGTTCTCCCGGGCCGCCGCCAAAGCCCCCGCGATCGACGAACGGCTTTTGGGGTCCGTCGCCAGTCGCTCCGTGGCCTGCCAGAGCGTCTCGTTCTCGACGTCGGGCAGTCCCATGACGGCGAGGAGCCGCCGGGCGGCGTGGGCGCCTTCGACGTCGCTTTGTTCGAGCGCCTGGAAGACCGAGACGTCGAGGATGCGCGCCGTGCCTTCGGCCCGCTCGATGTAGCGGCCGACCCAGAAAATGGACTCGGCCACCCGGCTCAACAAGGCGCGCGTCATTGCTGCTGTTGTTGTTGTTGGCGACCGTTTTCCGTGTCGCCGCGCGGGCCGTCGTCCATCGGGGGCCCCGCACTCACCGGGGCCGGGATGCGGTGCGGCAGCATCGGGGCCGGCGGCCCGCCCCCAATGACCCAGGTGTCCTTCGATCCGCCGCCCTGACTCGAGTTGACCACCAACCCGCCCTCGCCGAGCGCGACCCTCGAGAGCCCTCCGGGCAGCACCCAGACGTTCTCGCCGTCGTTGACCGCAAAGGGCCGCAGGTCGACGTGGCGGCGCACCATGGTCTGGTCGACCCAGGTCGGGGCGGTCGAGAGGGCGACCACGCGTTGGGCGATCCAGTGCCGGGGCTCGGCCTCGACCGCCTCGGCCAGCTCATCGAGCTCGGCGCCCGTCGCTTCGGGACCGATCACCAGCCCCTTGCCGCCGGAGCCGTCGACCTTCTTGAAGACCAGCTCGTCGCGCCGTGCGAGTGCACCGGCCCGCACACCGTGGTCTTGGAGGTGCATGGTCTCGACATTGCGCAGCACCGGGTCTTCGCCCAGGTAGTACTTGATCATGGCCGGGACGTAGGCATAGACGAGCTTGTCGTCGGCCACCCCGTTGCCCACCCCGTTGGTGATGGTGACCCGCCCGGCCCGGGCGGCGTTGACGACGCCGGGGCACCCGACGAGGGACTCGGGACGGAACTGCAGCGGATCGAGGTAGTCGTCGTCGATGCGCCGGTAGATGACGTGGACGGGGACCTCGCCCTCGGTGGTGCGCAAGAAGACCTCGGTGCCGTGGCAGACCAGGTCGCGCCCTTCCACCAGGTGCACCCCCATGAGCCGGGCCAAGAGCGCGTGTTCGTAGAAGGCCGAGTTGTGCACGCCCGGGGTCAGCACCACGACCGTTGGGTCATGGACCCCCGCCGGGGCCGCCCGGCGCAGCGCATGGATCAAGCGGGCCGGATAGTCAGTGACCATCTCGATGGGTTGGCCCCAGAACAACTCGGGCAGGACGCGGGCCATGGCGGCGCGGTTGGCCAGGACGTAGCTGACCCCCGAGGGACTGCGGACGTTGTCCTCGAGGACCCGGAACTCACCGTCTTCGTCCCGGATGACGTCGATGCCGGCCACATGGATCCGCACGCCGTTGCTGGGCGTGATCCCGTGGGCGGCGCGCACGAAGCCCGGGGAACTGGTGATCACCTCGTGGGGGATCACCCCGTCACTCACGATGCGGCCCGTGGAGTAGACGTCGGCCAAGAACGCCTCGAGGGCCCGTACCCGCTGGGATACGCCATCAGACACCTTGGACCACTCGGCGGCCGTGAAGATCCTCGGCACCACATCGAGCGGGAACGGGCGCTCCTCGCCGTCGAGGTCGAAGGTCACGCCCTGGTCCATGAAGGCCCGGGCCAACCTCGTGGCACGGGCCGAGACGTCGTCGGGCCCCATTGCCGAGAGCGACGACGCCACTCCCGCATACGGCGAGCGCGTGGTCAGCCCCTGGCCGACCATCTCGTCGAAGGCGGCCTCGGTCAGCCCGCGTGCATCGTCGCCGTAGCCGTCGAAGAGATCGCCCACGACAGAGAGCCTGCCAGGGCCGTGTTTCGCCGATATTTCAGGCACGCGAACGCTCGTGACAAACCGAGGGGGCGGACCCAGGGAGCCGGTGCGTGATGATCAGCCGATCAGGCCGAGCCCTTGTACATCGCTGCGCTCACCCAAGAGTTCCTCGGTGGTGGTCTTGATCCTCTCCTCGGCGAAAGCATCGTGGGTGAAGCCCTCGACGACCGACCACCCGCCCTCGCCGTCGGCTTGGACCGGGAAACCGAACTGGAGGCCTTCGGGCGCCCCGTACTGGCCCGATGAGGCCACCGCCACCGAGACACAGTCTCCCGGCTCGGTCTTGGTCCGCAGCCCAACCACCGTGTCGATGGCGGCCGAGGCGGCAGAAGCGGCCGAACTCAGACCCCGGGCGTCGATGATGGCCGCCCCGCGTTTTTGGACCGTGGTGATGAAGTCGCCCTGGAGCCACTCGTGGTCGGAAATGACCTCGGTGACCGGCTTGGCGTCGATCGTGGCGTTGGCGAAGTCGGGGAACTGGGTGGCCGAGTGGTTGCCCCAGATGGCGAGATTGCGCACGGAAGCCACCGGCACTCCGGCCTTCTTGGCCAACTGCGCCTTGGCTCGATTCTCGTCGAGCCGGGTCATGGCGAACCACCGGTCGGCGGGCACCTCGGGCGCGTTGGACCGGGCGATCAGGCAGTTCGTGTTGCAGGGGTTGCCGACCACGAGGACCCGGACGTCGGACGCGGCGTTCTCGGCGATGGCCCGGCCCTGGGGCTTGAAGATCCCACCGTTGACGCTCAAGAGGTCGCCGCGTTCCATGCCCGCCTTGCGGGGCACCGAACCGACCAGCAGGGCCCACGACGTGCCGTCGAAGGCTGCTTTCAGGTCAGAGGTCGCCACGATGTCGTGGACGAGCGGGAAGGCGCCGTCGTCGATCTCCATGACCACCCCGTCGAGGACCTTGAGGGCCGGCTCGATCTCCAAGAGTCGCAGCACTATGGGCTGGTCGGGCCCGAGCAGCTGCCCCGAGGCGATGCGGAAGAGGAGCGAGTAACCAATCTGGCCGGCAGCACCGGTCACGGTCACGTGGACAGGGGATTTCGTTGCCATGCCGCCACGTTATGCCGCAGCGGCGCGCAATCGAAATCGAAGGCTCGATACCGAGCCCACACCGCTCGGTGACCCATATGGGCTAGTTCGGTTTTGGCGAAGATTCCGAACCCAACCCGAGCGCCGAGTAGATCTCGCGGGTCGCGCTCGAGGTGTTGAACGTATAAAAGTGCAGGCCCGGTACGCCCAGCTCCAAGAGCCGGGCACACAGCTCGGTGGCCAGCTCCACGCCCACCTTGCGGACGGCCTCTGCTCCCCCGATCTCGTCGGCCGAACTCAGGCGCTCCTGCATCCAGATGGGTGCGGCGGCCCCCATATTGGCCAGGCGCCCCATCGTCGAAAGCGAGGTCACGGGCAGGATCCCCGGTAGGACCGGGACGTTCACCCCTCGTTGCGCGAGATCGTCCACGAGTTGGGCGTACTCGGCTGCCTCGAAGAAGAACTGGGTCACCCCGAAGTCCGCCATGGCCAGCTTCGCGGCGAGATAGTCCCGGTCGCTCTGTAGGTTCTCTGAGCGGGGTGCCCGGCCGGGTGGGCCGCGACGCCGATGGAGAAGCCCCCGATGGCCCGGGCGAGTTCGACCAGTTCGGCGGCATAGGCGAGCTCACCTTGGGCAGCCTCGGGGTCCGTCGGGGGATCTCCGCCCAAGGCCATCAGGTTCTCGACCCCCGCCTGGCGCAGCGACACCAAGATGTCGGCCAGCTCGAGGCGGCTGTGCGCCACGCAGATCAGGTGGGCCATTGGATTGAGCGACGTGGTGTGCAACATGCCGCTGACCAGATCGAAGGTGCGCTGGCGGGATTCGGCACCGCCTCGGTAGGTGACCGAGACGAACGACGGCTCGAGCGGCTGGAGCTCGCTGATGGTGCGGGCCAGTCGGGCGAGCTCGGCGTCGTTCTTCGGGGGGAAGAACTCGAACGAGTACGTCTTGCCCGCAGCAAGCAGGTCCGAGATCTTCGTCATCACATGCTCGCGGTGTCCGCCCGGCCGAAGTCGTCCTCGAGGCGGACGATATCGTCCTCGCCGAAGTACGTCCCGTGCTGGACCTCGATGAACACCACGTCGGTGTTCCCTTCGTTGGCGATGCGGTGCGCGCTCTCAAGTGGGATGTCGATGGCCTGGCCGGGGACGAGCCGGCGGACGACGCCGTCGAGAGTGACCGTTGGGGTCCCCGAGATGATGAACCAGTGCTCTGCCCGCTTGTGATGCAGTTGGTAGCTCAGGCGCTTGCCCGGGTGCACGACGATGCGCTTGACCTTGTGGTCGGGGGCGGCGTCGTCGATGACGGTGTAGTTGCCCCACGGGCGCTCCGCGTACTCAAGCTCGCTCACATGGCCTCACTGACCGGTCGCACAGGCGTCATGGGGCCGACTCGGCGGCCCGCACGGCGTTGCGCAAAAGCATGGCACGGGTCATTGGACCCACGCCCCCGAGGCGCGGCGTGATCCACCCGGCCACCTCGGCCACGTCCTCGTGGACATCGGACAAGAGTTTTCGGCCCTCCCAGCTGGTGCCGGCACCGACCACCGCTGCTCCGGGCTTGATCATGTCGGGCGTGACCAGTCCGGCCCGTCCGGCCGCGGCCACCACCACGTCTGCGGTGCGCACGATGGCCGCCATGTCGTCGACGCCGGTGTGCACGACGGTCACCGCCGCGTTGGCACCGGGTCGTTTGAGGGCCAGCAACAAGGACAACGGCCGGCCAATGGTCAGGCCCCGCCCGATGATCACGACATGGCGGCCCTCGACCGGCACGTCAAAGGCGGCGAGGAGTTCGAGGATCCCGGCCGGCGTGCACGGCAGCGGCCCCGGCGTCCCCATGACGAGGCGCCCGAGATTGACCGGGTGTAGCCCGTCGACGTCCTTGGCGGGGTCGACCGCCATGAGGGCGCGCTCCTCGTCGAGCCCATCGGGCAGGGGGAGCTGCACCAAGTAGGCATTGATCTGCGGGTCGGCGTTGAAACGGGCGATGACCGCCTCGACCTCTTCTTGGGTCGCCGACGCCGGCAGCTGTTCGCCGATCGACCGCATGCCCACTTCGGCGCAGTCGGCATGCTTCATCGCCACATAGCGCTCGCTCGGCGCGTCGTCACCGACGAGTACCGTCCCGAGACCGACACCGATCCCCTCGCCGCGCAGTCGCGCCACCCGGTCGGCAACTTCGGCCCGCACCCGCCCGCGACCGCTTCCCCATCCAAGATGACGGCCGACATCAGTGGCGGAAGTGGCGTTCGCCGGTGACCACCATGGCCAGCCCGGCCTCGTCCGCGGCGGCGATCACCTCATCGTCTTTGACCGATCCACCGGGTTGGACCACCGCGGTGACGCCGGCGTTGGCCAGCACCAAGAGCCCGTCGGGGAAGGGGAAGAAGGCATCGCTCGACCCGGCCCCGCCCTTGGCCCGCTCCCCGGCCTTGGCGACCGCGATCTCCGCTGCCACCACCCGGGACTGCTGACCCGCACCGACGCCGACGGCCTGGCCGGCGTTGACGATGGCGATGGCATTGGAGGTCGTGCGGCCGCCGACCCGCCAGGCGAGCACCAGGTCGCGCCACTCGTCCTCGCTCGGGGGGCGCTGTGTCACGACCCGCCATGCTTCACGAGGGGTCACATAGTCGTCGACGTCTTGGACCAGGACGCTCGTACCGAGGCTGCGGAGCTGGCGGGTGGCTCGTTCGGGGGCCGGCCCGGCCAACAGGCGCGTGGCCTTGCGGCGGCTGGTCAGCTTCTCGAGAGCGGCCGGCTCGTAGGACGAAGCGATGATGACATCGGCCTGTGGTCCCACGGCGATGGCCTCGGCCACCCGTTCACTCACCGCACCACCGATGGCCACCACCCCACCGAACGCGGACTGCACGTCGCACTCGAGGGCCCGCTCGTAGGCGGCGACCAGATCGTCGGCAACCGCCGCCCCGCACGGGTTGGCGTGCTTGATGATGGCAACCGCCTGGCGGCCCGAATCGGCGGCGAGTTCGTGGACCAGGCGCCAGGCCGCGTCGCCGTCGAAGAGATTGAGATAGGAGAGCTCGCGGCCCGCGTGCTGGACCATCTCGTCCCACCAACTGGTGACCCCCACGCTGCGGTACCGCGAGCCGCGCTGGTGGGGGTTCTCGCCATAGCGCAGCACCGCGGTGCGCTCCAAGGTCAGGTGGAGGGTCTCGGGGAGCACCTCGGCCAGTGCCGCTTCGTCTTGGTCTGTTCCCGCTACGACGCCCGGTCCCCCGCCGTCGAGCCACGCCACGATGGCCGCGTCGTAGGCCGCGGTGTGGGCGAAGGCCGCCCGGGCCAGCCGGCGGCGGGTGGCCGGCGACAGCGAGCCGCGCTCGCGCAATTCGGCGAGGACGATCAGGTAGTCGCCCGGCGAGGTCACGATGCCGACGTGGTCGTGATTCTTGGCCGCGGCACGCACCATCGTCGGGCCGCCGATGTCGATCAACTCGATGGAGGGATCCGAGGAGAAGGGGTAGAGGTTCGACACCACGAGGTCGATCCCCGAGATCCCGTTGGCCTCGAGGTCGGCCATGTGGCTCGGCTCGTCGCGGTTGGCCAGGATCCCGCCGTGGATTTTCGGGTGCAGGGTCTTGACCCGGCCCCCGAGCATCTCGGGCGAGCCGGTGACCTCACTCACCGACAGATGCTCGATGCCCGCACCCGAGAGGGTGGCCGACGTATTGCCGCTCGCCACCAGCTCCCACCCGAGGTCCGAGAGACCCTGGGCGAGGTCGACCAGCCCCTCTTTGTCGTAGACCGACAGCAGCGCTCTCACGTGGTCATCTCCTCGTTCATACGCAGCGGGGTTGCTGCGATTGATCTGTGGGCCCCGAGCTCGGCGAGCGCCCAGGCAATGGTGGCGGGATAGAGGGTCCGCTCGGCCACCTTGATCCGTTCGTGCAGCGTCGCTTCAGTGTCGTCCACGAGTACGGGGACCCGCTGTTGGGCGAGGATCGGTCCGGCATCCATTTCGAGGGTGGCGAGATGGACGGTGCACCCGGTCTCGGCGACCCCGGCCTTGAGCGCATCGCGCACGCCGTGCCACCCGGGAAAGGCCGGCAGGAGGGCGGGGTGGGTGTTGAGGATCCGATCGGGGAACGCATCGTGGACGCTCTGGCCGAGCACGGTGCCGAAACCCGCCATGGCAACGAGGTCCAGTTGATGGGCCACCAGCGTGGCCGCCACCGTTGCGCTGAAGCCGTCGCGGTCAAAGTCGGGCCCGAACCCGCCATAGGTGCGGCGATCGATCAGTTCGACCGCCGCGCCCTGCTCGGTGGCCATCGCCAACGCGGCGCATGGCCGGTCGGAGAGCACAGTGGTCACCGGGAGTCGAGCGTCGAACATGGCGCTGAGAATCGTCCCGCTCCCCGAGACCAAGACGCCGAGCCGCACGGTGCTCAGGCTACCAATCGCGACTGATCGCCCGGCCCGGGACGGGGCCCGATGCCCGGCGAACTCGGCTGAGCCCCCGCACGATGTCGACGATCCGCTCCCCGCACTCGGTCGGGTTCTGGGCGACCTGCACCCCCGCCTCTGAAAGGGCGTCCATCTTCGCCTGCGCCGTGCCGTGCGAACCCGAGATGATGGCCCCGGCGTGCCCCATCTTGCGCCCCGGAGGGGCGGTGACGCCGGCGATGTACACGGCCACCGGCTTGGTCATGGACTCCGCGATGAACTCGGCCGCGCGCTCCTCTTCGGATCCGCCGATCTCGCCGATCATCATGACGGCCTTGGTCTCAGGGTCGGCTTCGAACGCGGCGAGACAGTCGATGAAGTTGGTACCGGGAACCGGATCGCCACCGATCCCGACGCAGGTCGTTTGTCCAATGCCCTGCCCGGAGAGCTCATGGAGGGCCTGGTAGGTCAAGGTGCCCGAACGGCTCACGATCCCGACCGGTCCCCCCGCCAGTGCGATGTCGCCCGAGGTGATCCCAATGTTGCACTTGCCGGGCGAGATGATGCCAGGACAGTTCGGCCCGAGTAGGCGGGTGTCGGGGAACTCTTGAATGAGGCGGTTGTACACGTGGGCCTCGTCTTGCGCGGGGATGCCTTCGGTGATGCAGACAATGAAGGCGATGCCCGCCTCGGCCGCCTCGATGATGGCGTCGGCCGCACCGCGGGGTGGGACCGAGATGAACGACGCCGTCGCCCCGGTCTCCTTGACGGCTTCGGCCACCGAGGCATACACGTCGATGCCCTCGATCACCTCGCCCCCGCGCTTGGGGTTGGTGCCGCCAACCACCAAGGTCCCGTAGGCCTTGTTCCGCAGGCCGTGATAGAGGCCCTGGCTGGTCGGGCCGATGCCCTGGATGACGACCTTGGTGGTCTCGTCGACGAAAATACTCATGTTGGGTCCTTTGGTTCCTTGGGCTCAGGCCTTGGCCAGCGCGCGACGGCGTGTCGGGCGGCCTCGAGCATGGTCGGCTCGGCGATCAGCCGATCGGAAAGATGGTCAGCGAGGAGGGCTCGGCCCTCGGCGGCGTTGGTGCCGTCGAGGCGCATGACGACCGGGGAGCTCAGCTTGACCCGCTTCATCGCCTCGATGATGCCGTTGGCCACCTCGTCGACCCGGGTGATCCCGCCGAAGATGTTGACGAAGATGGACCGCACCGCTGGATCCTGGTTGATGACCTCGAGGGCGGCGGCCATGACGTCGGCGTTGGCGCCTCCCCCGATGTCCAAGAAGTTGGCGGCCTCGCCGCCGGCCTGGGTCACGACGTCGAGCGTGCTCATCGCCAGCCCGGCCCCGTTCGCGATGATCCCGACCGAACCCGAGAGCCCGATGTAGTTGAGACCTTTCTCCTTGGCCATCTTCTCCGCGGATCGATGTCCGAATCGTCCGCGTATTCCTCCCATTCGGGGTGCCGATAGCTTGCGTTCTCGTCGAGAGTCACCTTGGCGTCGAGGGCGTGCACCTTGCCCTCGGGGGTCAAGATGAGCGGGTTGATCTCGGCTAGGTCGCAGTCGCCCTCGACGTAGCAGTGGTAGAGGCGCACCAGCAGGGTTGCGGCCTGGTCACGGGCCTCGGGGTCAAGGTTCGCCCGCTCCACCCACTCGCGTGCGGTGGCCTCGTCGAGGCCGGCGATGGGGTCGATGGCCAGCATGGCGATGGCGTCGGGGTTGGTGACGGCGACCTCTTCGATCTCGACCCCTCCTTCAGCCGACAACATCCCGAGGTGGGTCTTGTTGGGCCGGTCGAGCGTGAAGCTCGCGTAGTACTCCTTGGCGATATCGGACGCGTGCTCGACCCACAGGCGCTTGACCACGTGACCCTTGATGTCGAGTCCAAGAATGTTTCCGGCGTGCAGGCGCACCTCGTCGGCATTGTCGGCCAGCTTGACGCCTCCGGCCTTGCCGCGACCGCCCACCTTGACCTGGGCCTTGACGACGACGGGGTAACCGGCATCGTCAGCTTGGGCGACGGCTTCATCGACGGTATCGGCCACACCGCCAGCGGAGGTGGGGATGCCGAAGCGGGCGAAGTACTGCTTGCCCTGGTACTCGTAGAGGTCCACTGCGGTTTCTTCTCCTTGTGTCGCGTGCGTTGGGAAAGCGTTGGATGGGCTGGAATGGGTGGGACGCGCCGGGCGCAACCCCTCGGCGTCAGACTTCGAGCGCCTCCTCGCGCGCATCGAGAGCTTCGCCCAGCCACTTGCCGATGGAATCGAGGGGGGAACCCGGAGTGAACACGGCTGCGACGCCTTGCGCCTTGAGCGTGGCGATGTCGGCCTCGGGGATGATCCCCCCGACGATGACCAACACGTCGTCGCGACCCTCGTCGGCCAGCAGCGAGATCACTTTGGGGACCAAGGTCAGGTGCGCACCAGAAAGGAGCGAGAGTCCAACCGCATCGGCGTCTTCTTGGACCACGGCCTGGACCACCTGTTCGGGCGTCTGATGCAGCCCGGTGTAGACCACCTCGAACCCGCTGTCGCGCAGCGCTCTGGCGATGACTTTGGCGCCCCGATCGTGACCATCGAGCCCTGGTTTGGCGACAACCACACGGTAGGGACGCTTCATGACGCCCCGATGATACGGACGCCCCCACAGTGGCGCCAGACCGAGCCTCGCCGCGTTGTCATGCCCGGTGCAGCGGCGTGGCCGAAAGGAGCAGGTTCTTCTTGCCGACCGAGGAAAAATCGACGGTGGCCTGAGCCCTCGCCCCCTCTCCCTTGGTGTCGATGACCACGCCCCTGCCCCAGTGGTCGTGGACCACGTAATCCCCTGCCACGAGGCCCAGATCCTCCGCCCCGCTGCTGGCCCTCGGGCCGGCCGGCCTCGGGGCCAGGGGTTCGGGAGCCGAAAAGCTCATGGCGCCCGATCGGCTCGATCCCTCGTCATCTCGAAACCGCGTGGTGACCAGGCCGACGTCTTTGACCAGCTCAGAGGGGATTTCGCTCAGGAACCGGCTCGGGATGTTGTGCTGGGTGCGTCCCCAGATCGTCCGCACCCAGGCGTGGGAAATGGCCAGGTGCCGCCGAGCCCGGGTGATCCCGACATAGAAGAGCCGGCGCTCCTCTTCGAGTTCGTCGGGCTCGGACAAGGAGCGGAAGTGCGGAAAGATCCCGTCTTCGAGGCCCACCACGAACACGGCGGGGAATTCGAGGCCCTTGGCCGTGTGGAGGGTCATGAGGCTCACCCTCGTCCCGTCCCCGTCGATCTCGTCCGAATCGGCCACCAGGGCCACCGTCTCGAGGAATCCGACGACGTCGTCGAACTCCCCGGCGACGCTGCCGAGTTCGGCGATGTTCTCGATCCGACCGTCGGCCTCGTGGGAATGCTCGGCCACCAGCTCGGCCATGTACCCGGACCGGTCGGCCACCAATTGCACGAAATCAGCCGGATTCACGGTGGCGACGAGCGGTCGGAGCTCGCCCAGAGTCTTGTGCAGTTGCTCGGCGCCGCGTAACGCCTTGCCCGACAATCCGGCCTCCTCGGCCCGCCCGATGGCGTCTGCGAAGGAGAGTCCGTTGACCCGGGCCCACGCGGCCAGGCGGGCGACCGACGTGTCGCCGATGCCGCGTTTGGGGACGTTGACGATCCGTCGGGCTGAGACCTCATCGTCGGGATTCGCCAAGACCCGGACATAGGCCAAGATGTCCTTGACCTCACGGCGGTCGTAGAACTTGGCTCCCCCGACCACCTTGTAGGGGATCCCGGTGAAGATGAATGAGTCCTCGAGCGCCCGGCTCTGGGCGTTGGTCCGGTAGAAGATGGCGAAGTCGCCCCACTTGAGCGACTCGGCGGCGTGCAGACGGAGGATCTCGCCCGAGACCCACGACGCCTCGTCTCTCTCGTCCTCGGCGCGATAACGAAGGATCGGGTCTCCGGCATCGCCCACCGTGAAGAGTTCTTTGGGCGTGCGCCCGAAGTTGTTCGAGATCACCGCGTTGGCCGCGCTCAAGATCGTCTGGGTGGAGCGGAAATTCTGCTCCAACAAGATGGTGGTGGCGTTGGGGAAGGCGCGCTCGAACTCCAAGATGTTGCGGATGTCCGCGCCGCGCCATTTGTAAACCGACTGGTCCGAGTCACCGACCACACAGACGTTGCCGTGCGCTTGGCCCAGCAATTCGACGATCTCGTTCTGGGCCCGGTTGGTGTCTTGGAACTCGTCGACCAAGATGTGGGTGAAGCGCTCCTGATACGAGGTGCGCACGTCGTCGCAGGCGGCCAAGAGATTGGCCGTGACCATCAAGAGATCATCGAAGTCCATCGCGTTGGCCGCCAAGAGGCGCTGCTGGTAGAGCACGTAGACCTCGGCGATGCGTCGACGGAACGGATCCGGCTCATTTCGGGCCTGCTCGCCGAACGTCTCGAAATCGACGAGGTCGGCCTTGGCCTGGCTGATCACCGCGGCAATGGCCCGGGGCGGCAGCCGCTTGGTGTCGAAGCCGAGCTCGGCCACGATCATCTCGATGAGGCGACGCGAGTCGGTGTCGTCGTAGATGGTGAAGTTCGGGCGATAGCCGAGGCGGTCGGCGTGGCTCCGCAGGATGCGCAAGCACGACGAGTGGAAGGTCGAGACCCACATCTTTTCGGCCCGCGGGCCGACCAGCGCGGCCACCCGTTCGCGCATCTCCCCAGCGGCCTTGTTGGTAAAGGTGATGGCGAGGATGCCCCACGGCGGCGCGTCCCCGGTGGCGAGAAGATGGGCGATGCGGCAGCGTGAGCACCCGGGTCTTACCCGAACCGGCGCCGGCCACCACCAACAGCGGCGTGCCGCGATGCTCGACGGCGGCACGTTGGGGCAGGGTCAGATCGTCGACGAGTGACGCCGGCGACGGGAGATCGTCGTAGGCCGCCCGCTGGTACTCGGTCGCGAACAATTGCTGGGGCGCGTCACTCGCCGCCGGCACCTTCACTCCCATTCAATGGTGCCGGGGGGCTTCGACGTGACGTCGAGTGCTACCCGGTTCACGCCATCGACCTCGTTGATGATGCGCGAGGAGATGCGTTCAATCAGGTCGTACGGGAGGCGGGCCCAGTCGGCCGTCATGGCGTCGTCACTGGTCACGGCCCGGATGATGATGGGATACGCGTAGGTACGCCCGTCACCCATGACCCCGACGGTGCGCACCGCGGGCAGGACGGCAAAGCTCTGCCAAAGCTCGCGGTACAGACCCGCTCGTCGGATCTCCTCGATGACCACGCTGTCGGCATTGCGCAAGATCTCCGCCCGCTCGGGCGTGACCTCACCGATGATGCGAACGCCCAGGCCGGGACCGGGAAACGGCTGGCGCCAGACGATGTCGTGGGGCAGGCCCAGCTCTTCACCGACGGCGCGCACCTCGTCTTTGAACAACAAGCGCAGCGGTTCGACCAGATCGAAGGCGAGGTCGTCGGGCAGCCCGCCGACGTTGTGGTGCGACTTGATGTTTGCTGCGGTATCGCTCCCGGACTCGATGACGTCTGGGTACAACGTGCCTTGGACCAGGAATTTCGGGACGCTGGCGTCGTCGTCGGCCGACCCGCTCCCGGCCCCGAGATCGCGCGCCACCTCTTCGAAGATGCGGATGAACAGCTCGCCGATGATCTTGCGCTTGCGCTCGGGGTCGGTGACCCCGGCCAATGCGCTGAAGTACCGATCGGCCGCCTTCACGTGGATGAGATCGATCTTGAACTGGCGGCGGAACGTGTCTTCGACCTGATCGGCCTCGCCCGAGCGCATGAGGCCGGTGTCGACGAAGACACAGACAAGCTGATCGCCAATGGCCTTGTGGACCAGTGCCGCGGCTACGGCCGAGTCGACCCCGCCACTGAGCGCGCAGAGCACCTTTTGTTGGCCGACCTGGGCCCGGACGGCCGCAACCTGCTGCTCGATGATCGAGACATGGGTCCACGAGGGCAGACACCCGCAGGCGTCGAGCAAGAAGCGCTCGAACACCTCGCTCCCGCGCTCGGTGTGGACCACTTCTGGGTGGAATTGCGTGGCGAAGATGGCCCGATCGGGGTCATGCATGGCGGCCACCGGGGCGTCGGGACTCGATGCGGTGGCGACAAAGCCCGGCGGCGGTTCGGTGATGGCGTCACCGTGACTCATCCAGACCCCCGACTTGGCCGGCCAGTCGACACACAGCGGGGAGGGGGCGATCGAGGTCAGCTCGGTGCGGCCGTACTCGCCCCGGCCGGTCTTGGTGACGGTGCCACCGAGTTGGAGCGCGATGAGTTGCGCGCCGTAGCAGAGCCCGAGGATGGGAATGCCGAGGTCATAGATGGCCGGATCGATCGAGGGTGCAGGTGTCTCGTAGACCGACTTTGGTCCGCCGGAAAAGATGATGCCCTTGGGTTGGCGTGCCTTGATCTCCTCGACCGTGATGCTCGGAGCGACGATTTCGGAGTAGACGTGCGCCTCTCGGACCCGGCGTGCGATCAGCCGGGCGTACTGGGCCCCGAAATCAACGACCAGAACGGTGTCGGTCAATGACCCATGCCCACTCCCTGCGACCGCTGGAAGAACTTGCCTTCCGTCTGCAGGGACGGGGCAACCATCACTTCGGCCTTTTGGAATTCCTTCACCGTTTCGTAGCCGCAGGTCGCCATAGCGGTGCGCAACGCCCCGAAGAGGTTCATGCGACCGTCATTCTCGTGGGCCGGTCCGAGGAGGATCTCGCGCAAACTTCCCCGCACCGAGGTGCGAACCCGGGCACCCCTGGGCAAGGTCGGGTGGAAGGTCGCCATGCCCCAGTGGAAGCCCCGGGCCGGTGCCTCGAAGGCGGAGGAGAGCGGAGAGCCGAGCATCACGGCGTCGGCACCGCACGCGATGGCCTTGGCGATATCGCCGCCCTTGGACATGCCGCCGTCGGCGATCACATGCACGTAGACACCGGTCTCGTCGAGATGGCGCATCCGGGCGCCGGCCACATCGGCAATGGCGGTCGCTTGAGGGACGCCCAGACCGAGGACCCCGCGGGTGGTGCACACGTTGCCCGGTCCGATTCCGACCAGCACCCCGACTGCGCCGGTGCGCATCAGGTGGAGCCCCGCCTGGTAGGAAGCGCATCCGCCGACGATCACCGGGATCTCGAACTCACGGATGAAGCGCTTGAGGTTCAGCGGCTCCGATGTCTTCGAGACGTGTTCGGCTGAGACCACGGTGCCCTGGATGACCAAGATGTCGAGCTCGGCGGCCAGGCACGCTGCCGCGAGTTGCTCCGTGCGTTGTGGCGTCACCGAGGCGGCCACGGTGATGCCGGCGTCCTTCATTTGGCGGATGCGCTCGGTCACCAGCTCGGGGATGATTGGCTCGCTGTACATCTGCTGCATGCGGGCCGTGGCCTTCTCGTCATCGAGCTCTCGGATCTCGTCGAAGAGGTTGGTCGGATCCTCATAACGGGTCCACAGTCCCTCGAGGTTCAAAACACCGAGGCCGCCCAGCTTGCCCAGTTCGATGGCGGTGGTCGGGCTCATCACGCCGTCCATAGCGGAGCCGAGCACGGGCAACTCGAACTGGTAGGCGTCGATCTGCCAGGAGATGTCGACGTCTTCGGGATCCCGGGTCCGTCGACTCGGGACGATGGCAATGTCGTCAAACCCGTAGGCCTGTCGTCCGGACTTGAAAATGCCGATCTCGATCTCAGCCACTTTTGTTCGCCCTCCGGCATTCGTGGGGCCGGTACGGCTCACCGTCCACACCGGCATGTCTATAGCGAACGCCGGGCCGACACTCCGACGATCCCCCACTTTACTCGCTCGAGGCGGGACCCCGGGCCACTTGGGACCCCCACTCGGTGACCTCGGGCGTTGGCCCCCGCCGATCGCTTCGGGGGCGCGAGACTCTCGCGATGGCCACCACCGAGCCGAACCAAGAGGTGGCCTCGTCCATGCAGCGGCTTCTCGCTCAGCGCCAACACGAACTCGACGACGGCGCGAAATCGCTTGGGTGGAAGGTCGGCCTGAACGCCCCCGCGATCCAAGCGCACTTCGGCATCACCGGGCCGGTCGTCGGGTATTTGAGCGACCGTCGCGCACTCGAGCCCGACCGAGTGGTGACCATTGCCGGTTGGCACCAACCAATGGCCGAGGTCGAGGTGGCGATCCGCATCGGCGACG
This sequence comes from uncultured Acidimicrobiaceae bacterium, assembly GCA_963800725.1. Taxonomy (GTDB): domain Bacteria; phylum Actinomycetota; class Acidimicrobiia; order Acidimicrobiales; family RAAP-2; genus Bog-473. The sequence continues at coordinate 283,104 of CAWDCE010000017.1, forward strand.
ATGGCCGCATCGCCGGGCTCGGGCCTGCGCTCGAGTTGGTCGACCTCGACCTGCCTTTCGAACGGATCGGACCGATCCTCGAGCACAACATCTTCCATCGAGGGGTCATGTTCGGCCCCGAGGCGCCCGGCGCCTCGGTGGGCGAGCTCGCCGTCGAGGTCAGACGCAACGGCGAGGTCGTCGCCCGAGGCAACCTCGAAGAAGCACCCGAACGCACGGTGGCCACCGTCGGTGCGTTCCTGGCCACCCACGGTGCGGCACTTGGCGTCGGCGAGCGGATCATCGCCGGTTCGCTGACCCCTCCGGTCGCCATCGCCCCAGGTGACCGCCTCGAAGTGTCCTACGGGGCCTTCGGCGCGTTCAGCGTGTCGTTCTCCTGATCGCCAAGAAGCACCACGCAGAGGAGTTCGTGGATCATGCGGGCGGTGGCACCCAGATCATCTCGCCTTCGACCTCGAAGAACCAGACGGCGAACGAATTGTCGGGGCTGCCGGGGATCACCCGGCCCGGAATCTGCCAACGCTCCTCATGGAACACTTCGGGATCGGCCAGATCGCTGAGCGCGACGTCGAAGACCCGCTCGACTTCGGCCGGACTCGCCACAAGGTGCGGTCGACGCTCGACCGCAGCGACGATCGGCATGATGAGCGAGCCCGAGACCATGGTCAGCACCGGATGGATCCATCCCTCGACCGACACGAGCTTGGGGTCGAGCGCCATCTCTTCGTAGGCTTCTCGAAGCGCCGCCGACTCGGGGTCCTCACCCTCGTCGAGTCGCCCGCCGGCGAAGCTGACCTCTCCACGGTGGGCCCGCAACGAGGCTGATCGCCTCGTAAAGACGAGCCGAGCTTCCTGTGCTTCTTCGAACAGCAGGGCCAGCACGGCCGCATTGATGAAACGCACGCCGGGCACATTGGTCTCGTTGACCAGCATGGATGGACCGAGCACGCGGTCCTCCCCGATGTCGTTGGGCAACGGACCGGATTGCCCGCTGGCCGCGAGCGCCCGGCGCACCCGGTCAAGTCCGATGCGGCGTCACGCGTGCTCGGGCAGACCCGCCCACGGCGCGGGTGCTCCGCCCCGCCAATTGTCAGGTCGGGGAATGATCTGCGGCGGGACCGGGCGAGGCACGCCGGTTACGTTACGGCCCGCGGCTCGTGCGCCACGCATCCACCCCACCCACACGCGAAGCCCATGTCTCGTGCCGGCGCTGTATGCCCCGGCGCAGCAGCGCGACGGGTTCGAGCGCGCGGCTCCGACAAATGCACTGTGGCCGGGTCCAAAGACCCGGCCACAGCAGCGTGTTCATAACCGATCGCCGAAGCGAACGGGGCAGTTACATCATCCCGCCCATGCCACCCATACCGCCCATGCCACCCATGGCGGCAGCGGCGGCTGCGGCGTCAGCGCCGGCACCGGCCTTCTCGGGCTTGTCGGCCACGAGCGCCTCGGTGGTGAGCAAGAGGGCCGCAATCGACGCTGCGTTCTGCAGCGCCGAGCGAGTCACCTTTGCGGGGTCGATGATCCCGGCCTTGACGAGGTCTTCGAGCTCGCCCGTGGCGGCGTTGAGGCCAACGGCGCCCTTGGCCGCTTCGACGGTGGAGACGAGGACGGCTCCCTCGAGCCCGGCGTTGGTGGCGATGCAGCGCAGTGGAGCCTCGAGCGAACGGGCCACGATGCGTGCACCGGTGGCCTCGTCACCCTCAAGGGTGGCGGCCAGGGCGACGACATCCTTGCGGGTGCGCAGCAGCGCGGTCCCACCGCCGGCCACAATGCCCTCCTCCACCGCAGCGCGGGTGGCGGACAAAGCGTCCTCGATGCGGTGCTTCTTCTCTTTGAGCTCGACCTCGGTGGCCGCGCCGACCTTGACGACGGCCACGCCGCCCGCCAACTTGGCCAGGCGCTCTTGGAGCTTCTCGCGGTCCCAGTCCGAGTCGGTGTCTTCGATCTCCCGCTTGATCTGGGCGACCCGTCCCTTGACGTCCTCGGCGCTCCCGCCGCCTTCGACAATGGTGGTGTCGTCCTTGTTCACGATGATCCGTCGGGCCGTGCCCAGCAGGTCAATGGTGGCGCTGTCGAGCTTGAGCCCGATCTCCTCGCTGATCACTTGACCACCGGTGAGGACCGCCATGTCCTGGAGCATGGCCTTGCGGCGCTCGCCGAAACCAGGAGCCTTGACGGCGACCGAGGTGAAGGTGCCGCGGATCTTGTTGACGACCAGGGTCGCGAGCGCCTCTCCTTCGACATCCTCGGCGATGATCAGCAGCGGCTTGCCGGCCTGCATGACCTTCTCGAGGACGGGAACGAGGTCGTGGACCGCGGTGACCTTGCCGTTGTAGAAGAGGATCAGGGGGTCGTCGATCACCGCTTCTTGGCGCTCGGCGTCGGTCACGAAGTAGGGCGACAAGAAGCCCTTGTCGAACTGCATTCCCTCCGTGAGCTCGAGCTCGATCCCAAAGGTGTTCGACTCTTCAACGGTGACGGTGCCGTCCTTGCCCACCTTGTCGATGGCCTCGGCCAACACGTCGCCAATGGCCGGGTCGGCAGCCGAGATGGATGCCACCTGGGCGATCTCGGTCTTGCCACCGACTTCCTTGGACTGCTTGGCCAGTGAATCGACGGCGACCTTGACCGCCTTTTCGATCCCCCGCTTGAGTCCGGTCGGACTCGCCCCGGCCGCAACGTTGCGCAGGCCCTCTGAGATCAAGGACTGCGCCAACACCGTGGCGGTCGTGGTGCCGTCGCCGGCCACGTCGTTGGTCTTGGTGGCCACTTCTTTGACCAGCTGGGCCCCCATGTTCTCGAAGGCGTCTTCCAGCTCGACCTCTCGAGCGATGGAGACACCGTCGTTGGTGATGGTCGGGGCACCGAACTTCTTCTCGATCACGACATTGCGACCTTTGGGTCCGAGCGTGACCTTGACGGTGTCGGCCAGCTTGTTCACACCGGCCTCGAGACCGCGGCGGGCGGCCTCGTCGAATTTCAGAATCTTGGGCATGACTGTGTCGAACTCCTCTCGAGTCCTCTTACTTCAGGGATATGGGTGACACGCCGATTGCAGCCCGTGGGCTCCGTGGCGTAGTCGGGTGGCTAGGCCAGCTTGGCCAGCACGTCCCGGCTGGAGAGAATGAGGAGATCCTCACCGTCAACGGTGATCTCGGTGCCTCCGTACTTGGAGTACACCACGGTGTCGCCAACAGCGACATCGGTCGGAATCAGTTCTCCGGAATCTTCGGAGCGGCGCCCCGGGCCGACGGCGAGAACTTCGCCCTGCTGGGGCTTCTCTTTGGCGGTGTCGGGGATCACCAGACCGGACGCGGTTGTCTCTTCAGACTCGCCGGGCCGGACGACGATCCGGTCTTCGAGCGGGTGAAGCTTCATCTGAACGGGCCTCCTTGGCACTCGTTAGCACTCTCGGGTTGAGAGTGCCAAAGATAGCGGGCCGCGGCGCAATGGGCAAGGGCAGGCACAAAGAGATCGTCAAAGTCAGGCGGACCGGTCCAATCTTGCCTCCGAACCCGGCACGCAATTGCACCGAGGTCAGCTCAATATGTGCGGGCGGCGCGGTCCTCAGTACGCTCCCTTGGCACACCGGGCCCCAGTGGGCACCCCGAGATCGCGAAGGAAACCACCTATGGCGCCACCACGCAGAACGAGCCCGACCGCTCCCAGGGTGGCCAAAGGACCCCGGACATCGCCACGCTCGGGCAACCGGACCCCGACCGCGACTCCGTCGAGCCGGCGGGCCCCAAGGGCGGTGCGACGGCGCACCCACGTCGGCGGAGCCTCGTCGCCCGCCACCGCCGTCGTCATCACCGGCGGGGGCTCGGGGATCGGTTTGGCAAGTGCGCTCGCCGTGGCCGAAGTCGGGCGCGCCGTCGCCATTTGGGATCGCGACGGGACCGCAGCTCGAGCGGCGGCCCGACGCTGTACCGACGAGTTCGGGGTGCGGGCGAGCGGTTTGAAGGTCGACGTGACCCAGAGCAAATCGCTCAAGGCCGCCATCAAGAAGTCCCGTTCTGAACTCGGCACCATCGGCGGGCTGGTGCACGCGGCCGGGATCTGGGCGCGGTTCCCGTCACCATGATCGACGACGAATCGTGGGACGAGGTCCTCGACGTCAATCTGCGGGCCGCGGCCATATTGACCAGGGAACTCCACCCCTCGCTGATCGAGGCCAATCCGGGCTCGGCCATCGTCTACGTCTCTTCCATCGAAGCCTTCGTCGCCAATCCGTTCCTCCCGGCCTATGGCGCATCGAAGGCCGGATTGCTCGGGCTCGCCCGCTCGGCCGCGACACTGCTCGGTGCCGACGGAATCCGCGTCAACGCCATCTGCCCGGGAACCGTCGATACCCCGCTCCTCGCACCGCTCCTCGAGATTCCCGGTGCCAAGGAGAACCTGATCGCCCGCACGCCGCTCGGTCGGCTGGCCCAACCCCAAGAGATCGCGACGGTGGTGCGGTTCTTGCTCTCCGACGAGGCTGCCTACGTGACCGGCGCCAGCCTCGTCGTCGACGGCGGCATGACCGCGCTCGGGTCGGTCTGATGGCCGCCACCGATCCCGACCGCTGGTGGCATGGCGGCGTCTTCTACCAGATCTATCCGCGATCCTTTGCCGACTCGAACGGCGACGGTGCGGGCGATCTGGGCGGCATCATCGCCAAGCTCGACTACCTGAGCGAGTTGGGCATCGTGGGCATTTGGCTGAGTCCGGTGACGGTGTCGCCCGACCGTGACTGGGGCTACGACGTGTCGGATTACTGCGGCATCGACCCCGATTTCGGGACGCTCGAGGATCTCGACACGCTGGTGCGCGAGGCGGGTCGACGCGGTATCCGGATTCTCTTGGACCTCGTGCCCAACCACACCAGCGACCAGCATCGGTGGTTCATCGACGCCCTTTCGGGTGTGGACGCGACCCATCGCGATTACTACGTCTGGGCCGACCCCTCGCCCGACGGCGGTCCGCCCAACAACTGGGTGAGCATTTTCGGGGGTTCGGCTTGGGAGTTCGACGAGACGAGCGGCCAGTACTACCTCCACAATTTCGAAGCGGAGCAACCCGATCTCAACTGGTGGAACGACGATGTTCGCCGTGCCTTCGATGACATCGCCCGCTTCTGGTGGGATCGCGGGGTCTCGGGTTTCCGGATCGATGTGTGCAACATGATGATCAAAGACGCCGAACTGCGCGACAACCCCCCGGCGACAACGGACGATCCGATCGACCAACAGCTCATGGGACAACGGGCCGTCTACAACACCGACCGGCCCGAAGCCCACGAGATCCTGCAGCACTGGCGCAGCATTTCGGACAGCTACGAAACGCCCCCGCTCCTGATCGGTGAGACCAACGTCGAACAACTCGACACGCTCATGGCCTTCTACGGCAACGGTCACAACGAACTCCACGGTGGATTCAACTTCGTCTTCATCAATTCGGAACTCGACGCCGATGCGATGCGCCGCGTTGTCGAAGAGACCGAAACGCTCCTCCCCAACGGTGCGTGGCCCATCTGGACGGGCTCGAATCACGACGTCTCGCGTCTGGCGACGCGGTGGGCTCAGGGCGATCTGAAAAAGGTGCGCTGTGCGCTGATGATCCTGCTGACGTTGCGCGGCACGCCGTTTCTCTACCAAGGCGACGAGATCGGTCTCACCGACGGCCCGATCACCCAGTCCGACCTCCGCGACCGCGTCGGGATCCGCTTTTGGCCCTATTACAAGGGTCGAGACGCAGAACGTACGCCGATGCAATGGGCCAACGAGCCCGGTGGCGGCTTCACGCCGGCGGGTGTCACCCCCGGCTACCCCTGGGCGACCTCGCCGGATGCAATGTGGCCGACCAAGAGGCCGACCCCGACTCGGTGCTCGCTTTCACCCGGCGGGCCATCGCGCTGCGAAGCGCCAATGAAGATCTCGCGGTCGGTTCCTACACTTCGCTGCCCTCGCCCAGCGGGCTGTGGGCCTTCGCACGCGGCGCGCGTACCCGGGTGGTGCTCAACATGACCGAAGGGCCGCTCGGCATCGACCAGTGCGCCGGCACCGTCGCCCTGTGTACCGATCGGACGCTCGAGGACTCGGTGGTCGGATCCGATCTCGTGATGTCACCGTGGACGGGCATGGTCATTACGCAGTGACCAGGCGGCGGTTCTTGCTCTGCTGCACTCCGGCGCAGGGCCACACCGCACCACTCCTCGCTCTGGCCCGCGTCTTGGTGGCGGGTGGTCACGACGTCATGTGCTTTACGACCGAGCACTATCGCGAGCGCGTGCTCGAAGCGGGCGCAGCGTTCAGCGTGTTCGCCCCAGAGTACGACGCACACGACCTGATGGTCGCCAACCCCGATCGCGAGTCCGGCGGTGCCCGGGGCGTACGCGGGGTCAAAGACGACCTGCGGCGCATCTTCATCGGCCCCCTCGTCGGGCAGTATGTCGACCTGGTCCGCATCCTCGAGCACTTCGACGCCGAGGTGATCGTCACCGACACCATGTTCTTCGGCGCCCTGCCCCTCGCCCTGGGTCCCCGATCGGTGCGGCCCGCCCTGGCGACGGTCGGCGTGATGCCGCTCGCGCAATCGAGCCGCGACACGGCCCCGTTCGGGGCCGCCTACGCCCCGGGGTCGGGTGCGCCGTATCGGCTGCGCAACGAGGTCATGAACTGGGTCAGCGAACACGTGGTGATGCGCGACATACAGCGGCTGGCTCAGCGCTGCCTGGCCCAATGCGGCGCACCGGCGTTCTCGGGATACTTCATCGATCTGGTGCCCAAGGTCGTCGACGCCTACTTCCAAGCCTGCGTGGCCGAGTTCGAATACCCGCGCTCGGACCTCCCGGCATCCATCAGATTCGTCGGACCCATTGTGGCGACCCCCACCCGGCCGAGCGGCTCGGGCGACTCTCGGCCGGCGTGGTGGGGGGAGCTCGACGCGGGTGCGCCGGTGGTCCACGTGACGCAAGGCACCTTGGACAACGCCGACCTCGGTCGCCTGCTCATCCCCGCCGCCAATGCGCTGGCGCAGGACGACGTGCTGGTCGTGGCGACCACCGGTGGGCCCGATCCCGAGCCGGTGCGTGCCGCATGTGCAGCCAATGTCCTCGTGGAGCGGTTCATCCCCCACGACCTGTTGTTGCCCCATGTCTCGGCGATGGTCACCAACGGCGGCTACGGGGGCGTGCAGCAGGCCCTGGCCCACGGCGTGCCCTTGGTCGTGGCGGGCGACAGCGAGGACAAGCCCGAGGTGGCCGCCCGGGTCGCCTGGTCGGGCGCGGGAATCGACCTGCGGACCGGCCGGCCTTCGGGCAGGGCGGTGGTCCGAGCGGTGCGCCAGGTGCTGTCCGACCCGACCTATCGCGCCAGGTCCGAGTCCCTGGCGGCGGCGATTGCGGCCACCGACGCCACTTCCACCATCGCGGCGTCGGTGCTCGAACTCGCCGAGCGCAGCGCCCGTTAGCCGTTGAGCGGCGACATGTCGGCGTAGCGATCGCCGTGCGGTGTGGCAATCGAGTCCAACTGCTCGAGGTCTTCTCGGCTCAGCGAAATCTCCAGTGCGCCGAGGTTCTCTTCGAGGTAGGTGCGACGCTTGGTCCCGGGGATCGGGGCCAGATCACTACCTTGCGCGTGGACCCAGGCCAGGGCGATCTGCGCCGCGGTCGCCCCCTTTGACTGCGCCAATGCATCGATGACCTCGACGATGGCGATGTTGGCGCCGAGGTTGTCGCCGGCGAATCGTGGCTGGTAACGCCGGAAGTCGTCCTGATCGAGTTCATCGATCGACCGCAGGGTGCCGGTGAGGAAGCCGCGCCCGAGGGGGCTGTAGGGCACGAAGCCGATGCCGAGTTCGCGGATCGTCGGGATGATCTCGGATTCGGGGTCGCGGGACCACAGCGAGTACTCGGTCTGGAGGGCGGAGATGGGGTGCACCGCATGGGCCCGTCGGATGGTGGCGGGAGAGGCCTCTGAGAGCCCGAGGTAGCGCACCTTGCCGGCCGCCACCAGCTCGCTCATCGCACCGACGGTCTCTTCAATGGGCGTGTCGGGGTCGACCCGGTGCTGGTAATAAAGGTCGATGTGATCGGTGCCGAGTCGGGCGAGCGACGCGTCGCAGGCCGACTTCACGTACTCGGGCCGTCCGTTGATCGACCGCTTGGTCGGATCGTCGGGATCACGGACGATGGCGAATTTGGTGGCGATGACCGCTTCGTCGCGTCGTTTCCCGAGCGCCTTTGCGACCAGGATCTCGTTCTTGAAGGGCCCGTACATGTCGGCCGTGTCGAAGAAGGTGAGGCCGAGGTCGAGCGCCCGATTGATGGTGGCGGCAGATTCGGTGTCGTCGGTGGCGCCGTAGAAATCCGACATGCCCATGCAGCCCAGCCCTTGGCGGGAAACCGTGAGGCCTTGCGTTCCGAGTGCGATGTACTCCATTGGTTGTTCGTCCATTCGGGGTAGAGAGTGTGTGTGGGCTCAACGGCGCGCCGGTGGCTCGAGCCCGGTGAGACGTTGCGCGCTCAGCCACCCTAAGAGGTCGAGCCGCGCCGTCGTTACGTGGGCGTGTCCTCTCCGGAGCGTGGACGACTCAGCCGGTCGAGCCGCGCCGCGTAGTCGGGCGTGTCGATGTCGTGGACCCACATCACGATGGCGTCCTCCCCGGTGACCGGGTAGTACTTCTCGCGCACCCCGACGGGGATGAAGCCGAAACGGCGGTAGAGCGCCTGGGCCCCATCGTTATTGGCGGCCACCTCGAGCGACAGGTGTTTGACCCCCTTGTCGAGGAGGCTGCGGATGCCGTCGATGATCAGCATCGATGCGATCCCGTGGCGCTGGTAATCCGGCGCCACGGCAATGGTGGTGATATGCGCCTCTTCATCGACGATCAGGAATCCGATGTAGCCAGCCAGCGACTTCGCGTCCCACACGGCCCGGTAGAGCCGGCCGTGTCGGAGCGCGAGTTCGGAATTGAGAGACGGCCACGCTCCAGGGTTCGGGGAAGACGGTCGACTCGATCGCCATGACTTCGCGCAGGTCGCGTCGCTTGAGCTTCTCGATATGCAGCTTCATTGCCTCGATACTCAAGCCGGCACCGACGAAGACCCCGACGGACGATCGATCCGGGTGAAGTTGGCCGTGGCGTCGGCCTCGCGCAGGTAGAGCGGTACAACATCGCTCGGTGCGGAAGGGGCATGACCTTCGGCCAGCAACCGAGCCGCCATGTCGAGCAGGGTCGCCACCGGCGGAGCGGCCAACGCATTGGTGACACAGGTGACACCTGCGACGGAGCACAACTCGTCGACGTAGCGCTGTGCCCCGTCACCAACCGCGATGACCGCTACGCCATCGAGCTGCGCCAGCTTGGCGGCCAGTGCATCGGGGTGCCACAGACTCGGACCGAAGATCTCCGTTGCCCCCGACGCCGCGTTGGGGACCTCGCTGAGCGAGGCGAAAACCTCGTGGCGACGGGCGTCGACCACCGAGAGCACATGACCCGACTGGCCGGTGTCGATCGCCGCTTGGGTCAAGACGCCGAGGCTGGTGAGCTCGACGATGCCGAGTCCGAGGCCCTGGGCCAATCCCTTGGCGGTGGCGACGCCGACCCGCAGGCCGGTGAAGAGCCCGGGTCCGACGTCCACGGCCAACGCATCGACCTCGTGGGCTGCGAGCCCGACTTGACCGAGCAGATGGTCGAGTGCGGGAATGAGCGCTTCGACATGGTGACGACGGCCGGCCAGGGTGAAGGCGGCCTCGATGCCGGCGCTCGTGCGCACGGCGACGCCGACCGTCTCGGTGGCGGTTTCGATGGCAACGATGTTCACGAGGCGATCCCACTTCGCACACCAAGCGCGTCGTTAACCTCGTTGCGGCGCTTGTGCCATTCACCCTTGCCGACCACGACGATGGTGCGGGCGTTCGGGTTCGCCCCTGCCTTGATCGTCACCTCGAGGACGTCGTCACCCAACACCGGGGCGGCCATGTCCCCCATTCGATGACCGCCACCGCATGCTCTTCGACCAGTTCTGAGATGGCGAGATCGATCACCTCGTCGAGCGACTCGGTCCGGTAGACGTCGGCATGGATCAACAGCTCCACGCGGCACTCGGGTCCGCATTCGTACTGGCGCACCAAGGCGAAGGTCGGGCTCGTGACCGGGCCGCGCACTCCAAGTCCCGCGGCGAAACCCTGAGCGAATGCCGTCTTGCCGGCCCCGAGGTCACCGATCAAAAGGATGGTGTCGCCGGAGCGAACGGTGCGCGCCAGTGCGGTGGCGACCGCCTTGGTCCCAGCCACCGAGTCCACCTCGATCGTCAACGACCACGTCATGGGGCGCCCTCGGCCACCAGCTTCTTGGCCCGCACGAAGTCGGCGCGCATCTCAGCCATTGCCTCCCCACCGGCCCGCAACACGTAGGCCGGGTGATAAGTGGGCACCAACTGCGCCGCGGCGTAGGGGTAGGCCGTGCCGCGCAGGCGACGGATGCCGTCATTGGTGTCGAGCAGGAGCTGGGTAGCGAAGTTGCCGAGTGTGACGATGACCTTGGGCGCGATCAGCGCGATCTGCTCTTCGAGATATGGCCGGCACGCGGCGATCTCGGCCGGTGCGGGATTGCGGTTGTTGGGCGGTCGGCACTTGACGACATTGGCGATGTAGCACTGCGTGCGATCCACACCCATTTCCTCTTTCATCAAACGATCGAGCAGCTTGCCCGAACGCCCGACGAACGGTTCACCGGCCAGGTCCTCTTCGCGACCAGGACCCTCACCCACAAACATCAGGTCGGCGTGGTCGTTGCCGACCCCGAACACGACCTGGGTGCGCCCCTCGGCCAGGGGGCACCGGGTGCAGGCCAGCGCACTCGTGCGCAATTGCTCGAGCGTTGTCCGACCACTCGCAGCCACGCACAGAGCGTACCGGTCACCACCATGTGGGCGACAAGTGCTCAGGTGCTCGGTGGCGAGACGTTGGGCCCGTCACGCTCAGGCCCGTTGATGGTGAGCCGGGGCACCCGGGGCCCGATGGCGCAGAGCACCTCATAGCTGATGGTGCCGAGCATGGTGGCCCAGTCCTCGGCCGTGATGACCTCGTCGCCCTGGCGACCGAGCAGCACCACCTCGTCGCCGATCTCGACCGATGGGTCGTCCCCGCAGTCGATCACCAGTTGATCCATGGTGACCACACCCGCCAAAGGGCGGCGCTTGCCCCGAATCAGCACGCCGTAACCCTGGTTGAACAATGCCCGGGGCACTCCGTCGGCATAGCCAATGGGCACCGTCGCCACCACGGAGCGTCCCGGGAGCGGACGACGTCGCCCGTAGGAGGGGCGCTCGCCGGCATCGAGCGTGCGAAGCGAGACGACCTGGGCCTTGAGCGAGAGCACCGGCTCGAGCACAGCCGTCGGTGCAGCCGCGGCGAGTGCGGCGCGCACGGCGGGCCCGGGTGGATACCCATAGAGGCCGATCCCACTGCGCACGAGTCCGTAGCGGGCGTTCGGATAGGCAATGGCCCCGGCCGTGTTGGCCGCGTGCAGCACCACCGGGTCGATGCCCTGGTCGTGGAGTTGCGCCACGGTGGCGTCGAACGCGGCCAGCTGATTGCGCGTGAACGCCCGATCCTCTTCGCTCTCGCCGTCAGCCACGGCAAGATGGGTCCACAGACCCTCGAGGCGCAACAACGGATCGGCTTCGATGATGTCGATGAGCTCGCGCACCGCGGCGGGATTGGCCCCGACCCGGTGCATCCCGGTGTCGACCTTGACATGAACCGAAGTGCGCTGACCCAAATCCCGGGCCGCCCGGGCGAACTGTTCGATGCCCTCGCGGCTGTAGAGCGTCGGGGTGAGTCCGTACGACAGCGCGGTGTCGACCGCATCGGGGCCACACTCGCTCAGCAACAAGATGGGACCCAGCACATCGTGTTGGCGAAGTTCGACCCCTTCGTCGACCAGGGCGACCGCAAGCCCCGCCGCCCCGCCCGAGAGCGCGGCCTTGGCCACGGCGGGTGCGCCATGCCCGTAGGCATTGGCCTTGACCACCGCCACCAGCAGCGACGGCTTGACGAGTTGGGACAGCACAACGGCGTTGTGGCGAACCGCGGCGAGATCGATCTCCGCCCACGCCGGGCGGGACCGACCTTGGGCTTCGGTCACTTGTTCGGCGGCCTGGGCTCTGGTCGGCTTGGGGAGGGTGGGTCCCGAAAGCCCCGCCTTGAGACGGGCAAATGCGCTGTCAGCCAACGCGGCTCCAATCGCTCAGATAGCCGGCCACCAAATCGGGGAGCTGGCCGGCGGTCAGGCCCTCGGGCGTCCCGAGTGCGGCGGCACGCCCATGGACGTGCGCTGCGAGGGCGCCAGCCTCATGCGCTGCGATGCCGCGAGCCAAGAACGCGCCGATGATCCCCGACAACACGTCGCCGGTCCCCGCCGTGGCCAGCGCCGGGACTCCGGCGGCGGCCAGCAAGACGTCGGTCGGGGCACCGTCGTTGGTCGCCACCGCGGTCAAGGGACCCTTGAGCAAAACGATGGCCCCACAGGCCGCGGCGAGCCGGCGGGCCGCGGCGAGCCGGTCGGGCCCGGGTGGCGACCCGGCCAGGGCGCGCGTATTCGCCGTCGTGGGGCGTGAGCACCGTAGGTGCGACCCGATCGCCCAGCAGGGCCAACGCCGCCTTGCTCTCGCCCAGTGCGTTCAGCCCGTCGGCGTCGATCACCACAGGCACACTGGCCGCAGCGACGACGGCCCGGATCTCTTCTTGGGTGCGAGCATCGGTACCCAACCCCGGACCAATGACGAGGGCCCGACACTTGGTGGTGGCGTCGAGAAACACTCCCGGCCCACTCCGAGGCGTCGAGCGAGACGCGAACCGCTTCGACCGGCCACGGCGCTTGGGGATTGCCGGGGGACCCGAGTCGGATCATCCCCGCGCCGGCCGCCATGGCGCCGCGGGTGGCCAACACCGCCGAACCCTCCATCCCGACCGATCCCGCGGCAATGGCGAGCGCCGTCGTCCATTTGTGCGACTGGCGGGGGCGTGGCGGCACCAGGTGGGACACGTCGTCGTCGGTAATCAGCGCCGCGGCGGCGGTGCCGGTGGCGACGCCGATGTCGGCGACCGTGACGCGACCGGCGAGCCTCGGTCCGTCGCCCTCCAAGAGTCCGGTCTTGAGGGCGGCAAAGGTCACCGTATGGGTAGCCGTGACCGCGCCGTCACAGCCCTCCCCGGTCTCGGCGTTCAGGCCCGACGGGAGGTCGATGGCCAGCACCGGTGTGCCGGGCACGACGGTCGGCGCCACATAGGTCCCGCGGAACCCGGTCCCGTAGGCACCGTCGATCACCAGATCAGCCGGTCCGAGCAACGCCGGCGCGGTCTTGGCGTCAATTACCTCGACGCGTACCCCTCGGGCGAGAAGATGTGCCGCGGCGACCCGGCCGTCGGCGCTGTTGGAACCCTTGCCGGCGATCACGATGACCCGGCGACCATAGGGGCCACCGAGGATGGAGAGCGCAGTCGTGGCGACCGCCGTACCGGCCCGCTCGACCAGCGTCTCGTGCGAGACCCCTGAGAGCGCAGCGGCGTCGGCCGCGCGCATCTCTTCGACGGTCAGGACGGGCTGCATGGCGAGGTGCGCTCTGCAACGACAAAAGCGATGGCGACATGGGCGGTGTGGGTCAGCGAGAGGTGGAACACCGCGGCGGCGCGGCCAGCCGCCGCTTCGGCGGCGCCGCCGTGCAGCACGATAGAGGGAACGTTGGCACGGGCCCCTTCCCCCGTGCCCGCCGCACCTCGACGTCGGTGAGGGCGAATCCACCCAGGCCGATGCCGAGCGCCTTCATGACCGCTTCTTTGGCGGCGAAACGGGCGGCCAGGCTCTGGGTGAGGTCCTCAGCTCGTGCGGCGTCGTCACGTTCGGTCTCGGTGAAGTAACGGCGAGCGAAACCCGGGCGACGATCCAAGAGGCGACGAAACCGGTCCACATCGACGGCGTCGACCCCGACGCCGACGACGTTCGCTCCACTCATTGTGGCTGCAACCTCGTCGGCGCCGTTTCGTGCCGCGGCGGTCACAGCGCCCGAGATCATTCGACGGTCACCGTCTTGGCCAAATTGCGCGGTCGGTCGACATCATGGCCATGCAGCGTCGCCAAACGGTACGCCAGCTGCTGGAGCGGGATGACCCGACCACCGGCGAGAGCAAGGGGTTGGTCATTGGGACCCACAAGACATGATCGGCGACGGCGGCCACCTCTTCATCGCCATCATCAGCGATCAAGACGACGGTTGCCCCGCGACTGTGCACCTCGGCGATGTTCGAGAGGAGCTTCTCGGACAACTTGTTCCGCGTCGCAATGCCGACCACGACCGTCCCGGGCTCAATGAGGGCGATCGGTCCGTGCTTGAGCTCGCCGGCGGGATAGCCCTCGGCCCGCAGATACGCCAGTTCCTTGAGTTTGAGGGCACCCTCGAGTGCCATGGGGAAACCGACGTGGCGGCCGAGGAAGAAGAAGTCCCGGGCATCGGTGAGCTTGCCCGCCACGTCGTCGACATCGGCCACCCTCGCAACGCGGTGGTGATCAGCGAGGGCAGTTCGTCCATTGCGTTGAGGACTTCGGCGATCTCGGCCGAGCTGAGCGTGCCGTGGATCTGGGCCAAGGTGAGACCGAGAATCTCGAGTGCGACGATCTGGGCGAGATGGCACTTGGTCGACGCGACGCCGACTTCGGGTCCAGCCCTCGTGTACAGCACGCCGTCGGCGGCCCGGGCCATGGAGGAATCGACCACGTTCGACACCACCAGCACCTTGGCCCCAGAACGCGACGCCTCGCGCATGGCCTCAGAGGTATCGAGTGTCTCCCCCGACTGTGAGACGCCCACGCACAAGGTACGCTCCGTGAGCACCGGGTCCCGGTAGCGGAACTCACTTGCGATATCGACTTCGGTGGGGAGTTTGACCCACTGCTCTATGGCGTACTTGGCGACGAGGGCCGAGTGGTAACTGCTGCCGCAGGCGACGATGAAGACCTTGTCGATGTGGGCGAGGTCGTCTGGACCGAGGCGCATTTCGTCGAGCACGAGTTCGCCCGAGGGGCCACGGCGGTCCAACAAGGTGTTGGCCACCGCTTGGGGCTGTTCGTGCATCTCCTTGCTCATGAAGTCCTCGTAGCCGTCCTTCTGCGCGGCTTCGAGATCCCAGGTGATGGAAAGTTGCTCGGGCGTGACGGGGTCGCCGACGAGCGTCGTGACCGCGATGGCGCCCGGGGTCAGGATCGCCAACTCGTCGTCGGCCAGCGCGAAGAGCTGGCGGGTATGGCCGAGCAGCGCCGGCACATCGGAGGCCAAGAATGCGACATCGCCCTCCAAACCGATCACCAGCGGCGTCGAACGTCGGGCCGCCACGATGGTATTTGGTTCATCGGCGTGGATCACCGCAATGGAAAAGGCGCCGCGTACCGCACGCAACGTGGCCCGGGTGGCTTCGGCAAGGCCCAACCCCTCGGCCAGGTGGCTCTCGATGAGGTGGGCCATCACCTCGGTGTCGGTGGCCGACGTCATGATGTGGCCGGCGGCCAGCAACTCGGATCGCAGTGAAGCGTGATTCTCGATAATCCCGTTGTGGATGATGGCGAGGCGTCCGGTGCAGTCGACGTGGGGATGCGCGTTTTCGGGTGTCGGGTGCCCGTGGGTGGCCCAGCGGGTGTGCCCGATGGCGGCACCGTGGCCGGTCGGGGCGTCGGCGGTCAAGGTGGCCAGGTCGGCCACCGAATGCGTGCCGTCGGCGGCCCGGGCCCGCCACAGCGATCCGTCGACCACCAGGGCAACGCCCGCGGAGTCGTAGCCGCGGTACTCCAACTGGTGCAATGCCCCCAAAATTACGGGGAGGGCGTCAGGGTCGCCGGTAACGCCAATGATTCCGCACATGGGGCTTCAGGCTACTGGCGCTCCACCAGCTCCAGCGAAGGAGTGACCGAAAACGGCCCGCTGGCAGCTCAGGTTGGCAAAATGACCTGAGGAGCGTCGGGGTACTCAGCCCCCGACTTGGCCGAGTGCAGATTCGACGACGCCGGCCAGTTGCGCGGCCACGGCGTTGGCCTGGGCTTGGGCCCGTGCCTCGACCATCACCCGCACCAGCGGTTCGGTGCCACTGGCCCGCAACAACACACGACCGTCGTCCCCGAGCTCGCCTTGGGCCTTGGCCACCTCGTCCCAGACTTCTTGGCACTCGCTCAGGCGACCCGGCTGGGGAATGGGGACGTTGAGAGTACCTGGGGCACCCGCTCGACCAAGCCGTGCGCGAGTTCAGCGAGCGAACGCCCGCTTCGTTGCATCAGATCGGCGAGCACGACGCCGGTCATGGTGCCGTCCCCCGTGGTGGAGCGGCTCCGAAAGATGATGTGCCCGGATTGCTCTCCACCGAGGGTGAAGCCGTCGGCATCGAGGGCCGCCAGCACGTGGCGGTCCCCAACATGGTCTCGCGGACCCCGATGCCGTGTCCTTGCATGGTCAATCGGAAGCCGAGGTTGGTCATGACGGTGACGACCACGGTGTTGCCGGCCAACTGCCCGCGTCGGCCAGATCCAGCGCGAAGAGGGCCAACAACACGTCCCCGTCGACCACCGCACCGCTGTGGTCGACCACGATCACCCGGTCGGCGTCCCCGTCGAGGGCCAGGCCCAGATCCGCGCCGTGCGCGGTCACGGTGCGGGCCAGTTCGGCGGGGTCGGTGGATCCGCACTTCTCGTTGATGTTGATGCCGTCGGGTTCGTGGTGCAGTGCGGTCACACGAGCACCGAGGCGCGAGAGGACATCGGGGGCGACCACGCTGGCGGCACCGTTGGCGCAATCGACCACGATGCGCAGGCCGGCCAAGCTCCGACCATCGGTCACCGCCAAGAGATGGTCCCGGTAGCGGTCGATGCCCTCGGTGTCGGTCATGATCCGCCCCACCCCGCGACCCGTCGGCCGTCGAGGGCGCGATCGGGGTCAGAGAGGATCGAGGCCAATTCCTGTTCGACCTCGGTCTCGACCGCGACCGGCAATTTGGTCCCGAGCGCGCTGAAAAGTTTGATCCCGTTGTCGCCGAAGGGATTGTGCGACGCCGAGACCATCGCGCCGGGGACGAGGCGCTGCTCGGCGAGATAGGCCACGCCCGGGGTGGGCAGGACGCCGACGTCGAAGACGTCGGCGCCTTCGGTGGCCAGGCCGGCGGACAGCGCCGCTTGAAGGAGCGGTCCCGAACGGCGGGTGTCGCGACCGACCACGAGGGACACCGAGGGCAGTACCCGAGCGGTGGCCCGACCGAGCGCCAGAGCGAGCTCTGCCGTCAGCTCTTCGTTGGCGACACCCCTGACCCCGTCGGTGCCGAACTTTGCCGGCGCCACGTTCTTCCTTACCGCTTGGAGTACTGCGGCGCCTTGCGGGCCTTCTTCAGGCCGTACTTCTTCGATTCCTTCTCGCGGGCGTGGGGTGAGGAGCCCCGAACGCTTGAGCGCCGCCCGATGTTCGGGGTCGAGCTCAATGAGGCTCCGGGCGATGCCGAGGCGCATGGCACCGGCTTGGCCCGAGATGCCACCACCGTCAATGGTGGCATCGATGTCGTAAGACTCGGTCGTGTTGGTGAGGCGCAGCGGTTCGGTCAAGAGCATGCGGTGGGTGGCCGAGGTGAAGTACGACTCGATCGGCTGCTTGTTGACCGTGATGGCGCCGCCGCCGGGGCGGAAGCGCACCCGGGCCACCGCTTGCTTGCGGCGACCGGTCGATTGGGTCAGAGGTGTGGGCATCGTGGGGCTCCTTGGCGTGCGATCTTCAGCTGGCCCGGCGGGCCGATGGCAGGTCGAGAACCTCTGGCACCTGGGCTGCGTGCGGGTGGTCCGGACCGGCGTAGACGTTGAGCTTGCTCAACATCTGGCGCCCGAGCGTGTTCTTCGGGAGCATCCCGCGCACCGAGCGACGGATCATCTCGTCGGGGGACTTCTCCAACAGTTCTGCGTACGTGGTGGACGACAAACCGCCCGGGTAGCCGCTGTGGCGGTAGGCCAGCTTGTCGCCGGCCTTGTTCGAGGTGAGGATCACCTTGTCGGCGTTGACCACGATGACGTGGTCACCGGTGTCGACGTGCGGCGCGAAATACGGGCGGTGCTTGCCGCGCAGTATGCGGGCAACTTCTGATGCCAATCGACCCAGCACGAGACCATCGGCGTCGACCACGTACCAGGCCCGCTGGATCTCGGTGACTTTGGGAGTGAATGTGCGCAAGGGATCGATCTTTCGCTGCAGAGTGGTACGGGGAGCACGCTCCCCGGGGGAAGTACTCAGGCGCTCGGAGGTCCCGAGAGCCGACGTACCAGGATAGGGCGCAAATCCACTTCGGGCAAGCCGCCCGGCGCCACGGCCCTCAGCCGTAGGCCACCGAAATCAAGCAGAGGCCCTGCGCCGGGGCCGGATCTGGGGCACGGTGACGGTTCGCCATGCGCAGGCGCGCCAGCACGGTGGCCGCATTGCCCCGGCCCCGGCCGACCTCGACCAGGCTCCCGACCAGGGAGCGGACCATTTGATGGCAGAACGAGTTCGCCACGATCTCGAAACGCAGCAGGTGCCCGTCATCAAGGGTCCGGACCTCCGAATCGGCCTCCTCGCTCCACGTGGCCCGCACCACCCGGCGCAAAATCGGCTCTGCGGGGTCCGTGCCGGGCTTGCGGCGGCAAAAAGAGCGGAAGTCATGGGTCCCGAGCACGACCTCGGCCGCGGCGCTCATGGCCCGCAGGTCCAACGGGTCACGGACGTGCCAGGCGATCGGGGCCAGCAGCGGGTCGGGCTGAGGGGAGTTCCACACCAAATAGCGATAGGTGCGAGCGGTCGCCGACCGTCGGGCGTCGAAGGTGTCCTCGACGGCCGCCGCCGACCGGACGACGATTTTCGGGGCCAGCTGCCGGTTGAGGTTGCGGGCGAGGCCGTCGCCATCGAAGGGAATGGGCGGCAGGTCGACATGGACCACCTGGCCGCGGGCGTGGACCCCGGCGTCGGTGCGACCCGCACAAGTCAACTGGGGCGGCTCGGAGAGTCGGGCGGTGCGCCCGAGCGCCTGGCGTAATGATCCCGCGACGGTCGCCACGTTGGGCTGATCCGCAAAACCTCGGAATGCGGCGCCGTCGTAGGCGACCAGGAGCTGCCAACGCTGCCAGGCAGCGTTGGCGGGTTCCTCCACCCTCAGACGAACTCGATGCGCGCCATCGGCGCGTTGTCGCCCGGGCGGGGGCCCAGCTTCAAGATGCGGGTGTAGCCACCGGGACGCTCCGCGTAGCGGGGTCCGATCTCCTCGAAGAGCTTGTGCGCCATGTCCTTGTCCCTGATGAGGGCCACGACACGCCGGTGCTGGTGGATGCCGCCCTTGCGGGCTGCGGTCACGCACTTCTCGGCCACCGGGCGCAGCGCCTTTGCCTTGGCCTCGGTGGTGACCAAGGATTCAGCGGCGATCAGCGATGCGACCAGGTTGCCGAGCATGGCCTTTTGGTGCGCGGCGGTGCCACCCATCCGTCGGCCCCGAGTCGGAGTTCCTTGCATGGCCGATCAGTCCCGGGTGCGCAGCGACAAACCGCGCTCGTCCAGCCGCTGCACCACTTCGTCGGCTGACTTCTGTCCGAAGTTGGTGATGGCCAAGAGGTCGTCCATGGTGCGCTCGACCAGCTCGCCAATCGTGTTGATCTGGGCCCGCTTCAAGCAGTTGCGGGGCCGCTCGGAGAGGTCCAGCTCCTCGATCCGCAGATCAAGGTCGGGTGAACCGCTCGTCGTGGTCCCGGTGTCGCCGAGCTCGAGCCCCTGGGGTGCGTCTTCGAGGTCAGCCACCAAGCTCACCAGGTTGCGCAGCGTGTCGCCGGCCGAGGCCAGCGCCTCGCGCGGCGAGATGGTGCCGTCGGTCTCGATGTCGAGCACCAGGCGGTCGAAGTTGGTTGACTGCTCCACCCGGACCGACTCGATGTCGAAGGTGACCCGGTGGACGGGGGAGAAGATGGAGTCGATCGGGATGACCCCGATGGTCGAGGAGCGCTTGTTCTTATCCGCCGACACGTAGCCACGCCCGCGCTCGACGGTCACGTCGACGGCCAGGCGGCCCTTGGCGTTGATCGAGGCGATGTGCAGTCCGGGATTGAGGATTTCGACATCCGACGTCGTCTGCAGGTCGCCTGCGGTGGCGTCAGCGGGACCCCGCACGTCGAGACGCAGGGTTACCGGCTCGTCGGTCTCCACCTTCACCAAGAGGTCTTTCAGGTTCAAGATGATGTCGGTGACATCCTCCTTGACGCCCGGCAGGGTGGTGAATTCGTGGAGGGCCTCGTCAAAGCGAAGCTGCGTCACCGCACCCCCGGGGATCGAGGACAGCAGTGTCCGGCGCAATGAGTTGCCGAGCGTGGTCCCAAAACCCGGATCGAGCGGGCCGATGGCGAAGCGCTGGCGGTTGTTCTGCTCTTCGTCGACTGCTTCGACTGTCGGTCGTTGGATAATCAGCATGTGGGTGGCTCCTGAGGCGGGGGCGGGTGGTCGGTCGGGGGACGGCGGGGGCCGAGGTCCTACTTGGAGTAGAGCTCGACGATGAGTTGTTCTTGCACAGGCTCATCGATGTGCTCGCGCAAAGGTGGATTCAATACGGCCACGCTGAAACCGGCGTCGCCGGTCTCGAGCCACGCCGGGGTGGTGCGCTCCAAGGTGTCCATGTTGCGTCGCACCGAGAAGTTCTGGCGGGTGGCGTCCTTCAGGGTCACCTGGTCGCCCTTTCTGACCCGATAGCTCGGGATCGTGACCCGAGAGCCGTTCACCAGGACGTGGCCGTGGCGGACGAACTGGCGGGCCTGGCGGCGGCTCGCGCCCCAGCCGGCCCGGAACACGACGTTGTCGAGACGCAGCTCGAGGTTGCGGAGCAGATTCTCACCGGTGATGCCGGGCTGACGGCTCGACTCCTCGTAGAGGTTGCGGAACTGCTTCTCCAAGAGCCCGTAAATGCGGCGGGCCTTCTGCTTCTCGCGGAGCTGGGTCAAGTACTCAGAACCCTGGCGCATGCGGTCGCGACCGTGCTCGCCGGGCGGGTAGGCGCGGCTGTGACGATCGGTCACCGCCTCGGAGACGGGACATTTGAGCGAATAGCAGCGCTCACCCTTCAAGAAGAGCTTCGTGCGCTCGCGCCGACAGAGACGGCAAACGGGTCCGGTGTATCTAGCCATGATGTGTCCTCTTAGACCCGACGCCGCTTCTTGGGGCGGCAGCCGTTGTGGGGTATGGGGGTGACGTCTTTGATGCCCACCACTTCGATGCCCACCGCAGCGAGCGAGCGGATGGCGGTCTCGCGGCCCGAGCCGGGTCCGCGAACGAGCACATCGACCTTGCGTACGCCGTGCTCCATGGCCCGCTTGGCGCAGGCTTCTGCGGCCAACTGGGCGGCGAAGGGGGTGGACTTGCGCGAACCCTTGAAGCCGACATTGCCGGCTGAGGCCCACGCCAACACGTTGCCTTCTGGGTCCGCGATCGAGACGATGGTGTTGTTGAACGAGCTCTTGATGTGTGCAACGCCGTAGCTGATGTTCTTGCGCTCGCGCTTGCGGGGGCGACGCGCTTGCTTGGTGGGCTTTGCCATCTACTTCTTCACCTTTTTCTTCCCGGCCACGGTCTTCTTCGGGCCCTTGCGGGTCCGGGCGTTGGTGTGCGTGCGCTGGCCGTGCACGGGCAGGCCCTTGCGGTGCCGCACCCCCTGATAGCAGTTGATTTCCATCTTGCGCTTGATGTCTTGGGAGACGTCACGGCGCAGGTCACCTTCGACCCGGAAGTTGGTGTCGATGTAGGTGCGAAGGCGCGCCACTTCCTCGTCGGTCAGATCACGCACGCGGGTGGACGGGTTGACGTCCACCGCCTGGCAGATCTGCGTCGAAAGGGTGCTGCCGATGCCGAAAATGTAAGTGAGTGAGATCTCGAGCCGCTTTTCGCGGGGGATATCGACTCCTGATATGCGGGCCATTCTTCGATCCTCTCTCAGCCCTGCCGCTGCTTGTGGCGCGGGTTGTCACAGATCACCCGAACCACACCGTGGCGTCGGATGACCTTGCACTTCTCACAGATCGGCTTCACGCTTGGCCGAACTTTCACGTCGCGTCCTTATCCTCTGGCTACTTGTACCGATAGGTAATACGGCCCCGGTTGAGGTCGTACGGAGTGATCTCCACCTGCACCTTGTCCCCCGGAAGGATGCGGATGCGGTGCATCCTCATCTTTCCCGAGCTGTGCGCCAATACTTTGTGGCCGTTCTCGAGTTCAACTCGGAACATCGCGTTGGGCAATGGCTCGACCACTGTGCCTTCCAACACAATGGCGTCTTCCTTGGGCTTGGGCAGGTGACTCTCCTCAATCGTTGCTTCTGATGATCTCCCGAGCACGTCGGCGGCGCGGTGGCCGTATCGGCAATTCTCGGATGTGGCCCGGCGACAGGCAGCCCCAAAAAGGGCTTGGCCCAGGACCAGCGGAATATTCTACCCCAACTAGCAGGAATTTCCAGCCGGATCTGGGATGGACCCTCTTTGGGCGACTTCTCAGGCCAGAGTGAAGACCTCCGGACCGTTCGGGGTAACGGCAATCGTGTGCTCGAAGTGGGCCGAGAGCCGCCCGTCGGCGGTCACGACACTCCAGCCGTCGTCGAGCTGGCGTGTCTCGGCCGTGCCCGCATTGACCATGGGCTCGACGGCAAAGACCATTCCGGTCTTGAGGGTCGGCCCCTTGTGCCCGGGCCAATAGTTCGGCACCTGGGGTTGCTCGTGCATGGCGGTCCCGATGGCGTGCCCTACGTACTCGCGGACCACGCTGAATCCGGCGGCCTCGGCCACCTCTTGGACGGCTCGGCCCACCTCATGGAGCGCATTTCCGGCCTTGAGCTGCTCGATTCCGGCAAACAGGCTGCGCTCGGTGACCGAGATGAGCTTTTGTGCCTCGGGCGAAATCTCGCCAATGCCCATGGTGAAGGCGGCGTCGCCGTGGTAGCCCTCGATGATGGCCCCGCAGTCGATGGAGAGGATGTCGCCTTCTTTGAGCGTGTAGCCCCCGGGGATGCCGTGCACGATCATGTCGTTGGGCGAGGTGCAGATCACCGCCGGGAACCCGTGGTAGCCAAGGAAATTCGACTTGGCGCCCCGGCGCTCGAGGACCTCGCGGGCCACCTTGTCGAGGTCCGCGGTCGTCACGCCGGGGGCCGCGGCAGCCCGGGTGGCCTCGTGCATCTCGGCCACCACCTTGCCGGCCCGTCGCATCTTGGCCAGTTCCTCGTCGTTTCGCCGCACCGCTATTCCTTCCGTTTCTGGCGCATGTCATCGATGGCGCCGACCACCCGGCGCGTCACCGCGTCGGGAGATCCGGTCCCGTTGATCGAGACCAAGAGTCCACGTTCGGTGTACCAGGAAATCAGCGGGGCCGTTTGCGCCTCGTAGAGGTCGAGCCGGCGCTGAATGGCCTCTTCGGTGTCGTCCTCGCGTTGGACCACCTCGCCACCACACACATCGCAGGTCCAGTTCACCATTGGGGGGGCAGCGGTCGAGTAGTTGGCACCGCAGTCCACGCAGACCCGGCGCGACGCCAGGCGCTTCATGACGAGCGGGGTCGGCACCACGAGGTCGACAACCAGGTCCATGCCGAAGGGATAGACGATCTCGTCGAGCAATTCGGCCTGCCCGGTGGTGCGGGGACACCCGTCGAGGATGAACCCGCGCCCCTCGTATCGCGCTCGGTGAGTCGGGCCTGGACCATCTCCATCACCATGTCGTCGGGGATGAGCTCGCCCTCGTCCATAAGGGACTGGGCCCGGACCCCGAGCGGCGTCTTGGACTTGACCTCGCCGCGCAGCATGTCACCCGTCGAGACGTGCGGCACCACATAGTGATGCGAAAGGCGAACGCACTGCGTTCCCTTGCCGGCCCCCTGTTTGCCGAGGACTACGAGCCTGACCCCGGGGATCACAGATCCCCTACTTGAGGAAGCCCTCGTAGTTACGCATCATCAGCTGGCTGTCGATCTGGCGCATGGTCTCGAGAGCGACGCCGACCGAGATCAGCAGGGTCGTCCCGTAGAAGGGGAAGCGGTTGATGTGCCAGAGCGCCATCAAGAGCGACGGCACCACAGCCACCGATCCCAAGAAGATGGCGCCGACCACGGTGATGCGACTGAGGATATGGGCGAAGTAGCGCTCGGTCGGCGGCCCGGGCCGGATGCCGGGCACGAACCCACCTTGCTTGCGGATGAGGTCCGCCTGCTGGTGGGGATCGAAGGCTACGTAGACGTAGAAGAACGTGAACATGAAGATGAGCACGAAGTACACGAAAATGTAGAAGTAGCTGGTCGGCGTCAAGGAGTTGCGCACGAAGTTCTGGAACCAGTTCCACTGCACCACGTTGGACAAGAGCACCGGGATGTAGAGCACCGACGACGCGAAGATGATCGGGATCACGCCCGACTGGTTGACCTTCAAGGGGATATAGGTGCTGCTCCCGCCGTACATTCGTCGCCCGACCACGCGCCGAGCGAAGGTCACGGGTATTCGACGTTGCCCCTGGTCGAAGAAGACAATCACGACCAACAAGCCGAGCGAGACCAACAGGATCAGGGTGAACTTGAAGCTTCCGCCCTCTTCGTAGATGGCCTTGAACCCCGTCGGGATGGCCGCCACCACGTTGGCGAAGATCAGGATCGACATGCCCTGACCGATGCCTCGCTGGGTGATCAACTCGGCCAACCACATCACGAACGCCGTTCCGGCCGTCAAGATGAGCACCATGAAGGCGGCCAGCGGCAGGCTGAACTTCGGGATCAGGTCGATGTTGGTGCCCAAGAGGGCCGAGTCATGCCCGTGGAAGGCGTAGACCAACCCAGAGGACTGCATGAGGGCCAGGGCGACGGTGAGGTACCGCGTCGTCTGGGTGATCTTCTTCTGCCCGACCGCTCCCTGGTCGCGCCATTCCTCGAGTTTGGGGATCACCGTCGAAAGGAGCTGGATGATGATCGAGCTCGTGATGTAGGGCATGACCCCGAGCCCAAAGACGGCAAGGCGCACGAGCGCGCCGCCACTGAAGAGGTTCAAGAACCCGAGTACACCCGATGCGGACGCTGAACTCTCGAGCGACTGCAGCTGGCCCCAGTTCACACCGGGCACAGGGACATTGGCCCCTATCTGGTAGAGGGCAATGATGGCCAGGGTGAAGATGACCTTGTTGCGAAGGTCGGGAACCCTGAAGATATTGGCGAGCCGAGAGAGCATGCCGTTCTTCGTTCAGTTACGTCCGGGTGCGGTCACTACCGGTTCATCAAGGCATTGCCCGATGCCGGAGGACGCCCGTGGCCGAAGGGAAGAGGCACCCGCTCCACGCTACCGCCCGCCGACGTGATCGCCGATTCAGCTGAGGCGGAAAATGCGTGGGCCGAGACCCGGATCGGGCGCGAGAGCGAGCCCTGCCCGAGGACCTTGACCAGGTCCTTGCGGCGGCACAATCCGGCCTCTGCCAGGGATTCGACAGTGAACTCGTCGCCGTCGAGACCGGCCAACACGCCGATGTTGACCGGCGTGTAGGAGACGCGGAAGGGGTTTTTGAAGCCCTTGAGCTTGGGGATGCGTTGCATCAAGGGAAGCTGGCCACCCTCGAAACCGGCCGGCACGGTGTTACGGGCGTGCTGGCCCTTGGTCCCACGGCCAGCCGTCTTGTGGCCCTTTCCTCCGGTCCCGCGACCGACGCGTTGCTTGGGCTTGGTGGCTCCCTTGGGGGGCGCCAGATCGTGCAGCTTCATGCCGACACCTCCTCAACACTGATCAGATGGGGGACGCGGGCGATCATGCCCCGGATCTCGGGTCGATCGGGCAGGTCATTGCTCTGCCCGATGCCACGAAGTCCGAGCGCGCGCAGGGTCCCGCGGTGCTTGGGCTTGCTCCCAATCGCCGAACGGATCTGGGTGACGACCAGGCGTGGCCCGTCGTGCTTGGTTGCGGTCTTTTCCGCTTGCGCAGCCATAATCAGCGGACCTCACCGGCGAACAGGTCGGTCTCGCGCTTGCGCTCGCGATAGGCGCGCAGCACACCGGCCGGCGTGACCTCGTCGGCACCTTTGCCCCGCAGGGCGGCAACCTCGTCGGGTCGGCGAAGCGCCTTGAGCCCGGCGATGGTGGCGTGAGCCACGTTGATCCCGTTGGACGATCCGAGTGACTTGGCCAAGATGTCGCGAATACCGGCCATCTCGAGGATGGCCCGGGCCGCGCCACCGGCGATGACGCCGGTACCAGGTGCGGCGGGCTTGAGCATCACGCGTCCAGCCCCGCTCTCCCCGATCACCGGGTGCACGATGGTGGAGCCGGCGAGCGGCACCTCGAAGAGGTTCTTGCGCGCCTCTTCGATGCCCTTTTGCACGGCGAGACCGGCCTCTTTGGCCTTTCCGTAGCCGAGGCCGACCTTTCCATTGCCGTCGCCGACCACCATGAGGGCGGCGAAGGAGAACCGACGTCCACCTTTGACGACCTTGGCCACGCGATTCACCTTGATGGTGCGCTCTTCGTACTGTGTGTCAACCACGCTTAGAACTCCAGTCCCTCGGCCCGTGCCGCATCAGCCAGGACGGCGACACGCCCGTGGTAGACGAATCCACCACGGTCAAAGACCACTTTGGTGATACCGGCCGCTTTGGCCCTTGTTCCGAGCAGACGCCCGACGGATGCTGCGCCCGTCACGTTGCCGCCGCCACTCTTGCCCAACGAGGCACGCAGATCGGGCTCGACCGACGAAGCGGCCGCCAGCGTGCGGCCCGTGGTGTCGTCGATGACCTGGGCCGAGATGTGCCGGTTCGAGCGGTGCACGGCCAGGCGCGGGACCTGGGCGGTGCCGCTCACCTTGGCCCGCACGCGTGAATGACGGCGCGTCCGGAGTCGGGTTCGATCATGTGTTGGTGCCATTACTTCGCTGCCTTCCCGGCCTTGCGGAGCACGCGCTCGCCGGCATAGCGCACTCCCTTGCCCTTGTAGGGCTCGGGCTTGCGGAGCTTGCGGATATCGGCGGCCACCTGGCCGACCTTCTCTTTGTCCATGCCCTTGACGACGATGCGGGTCGGCAAGGGGACTTCGAATGTGATGCCGTCGGGTGCATCGACGAAGACCGGGTGCGAAAAGCCGAGCGCCAGTTCGAGTGCGGTCGGCCCCTTGGCCGTGCAACGGTAACCGACGCCGACGATCTCGAGCTCTTTGGAAAATCCCTCGGTGACCCCGGCCACCATGTTGGCGACCAGCGAACGCGACAATCCGTGCAGGGCGCGATGGCGCCGCTCGTCATCGGGTCGGCTGACCACGAGTTCGTCGCCTTCTTGGACCACGGTGATGCCCGCCGGCAGGGCGCGTTCGAGGGTGCCCTGGGGGCCCTTGACGCTGACTTTCGGCCCATCGAGGGTCACGGTCACATTGGCGGGAACGGGAATCGGCGAACGCCCAATACGCGACATCAGCCATCACCCCGCATTCTCATCTCGGCGTTACCAGACATGACAGAGCACCTCGCCGCCGAGATGACGCTTCCTGGCTTCGCGATCGGTCATCAGCCCGTGACTGGTCGAGACCACGGCCACACCCATCCCGCCGAGCACGCGGGGAATACCATCGGCGCGGGCGTAGATCCGCAGCCCGGGCTTGGATATCCGCTTGATGCCCGCAATGGTGCGTGTGCGGTCGGCCGAGTACTTGAGGCTGATCTCCAGCGTGGTGCCGGGCTTTTCGGTGTTGGGCTCCATGTGGTAGCCCGCGATGAATCCCTCGCGCTCGAGGATCGAGGCCAAGGACTCCTTGAGCTTGGAACCAGGCATCTTGACGGTGTCGAACATGGCGGAGTTGGCATTGCGGATACGGGTCAACATGTCCGCGATGGGATCGGTCATAGTCATGGCTGGCCTACCAACTCGCCTTCGTCACGCCGGGGATCTCACCCGCGTGCACCATGACGCGCAGGCAGATGCGGCAGAGCCCGAACTTGCGGTAGACGGCCTTGGGTCGGCCACAACGCTGGCAGCGGGTGTAGCCCCGCACTTTGAACTTCGGGGTCCGCTGCTGCTTCTCAATCAGTGCCTTTTTCGCCATGATGCTTATCGAGTCTCCTGTCGGAACGGGAAGCCGAACGCCGCAAGGAGCGCCCGCCCTTCCTCGTTGTTGCGTGCGGTGGTGACGATCGTGATGTCCATGCCTCGGACCGAGTCGATCTTGTCGTAGTCGATCTCGGGGAAGATGAGCTGCTCGGTGACCCCAAACGTGTAGTTGCCCTTCCCATCGAACGAGCGGGGCGAGAGGCCGCGGAAGTCACGGATACGAGGGATGGCCAGGCTCAACAGCCGGTCGAAGAACTCCCAGGCCCAATCACCGCGCAAGGTGACCTTGGCCCCGATGGCCTGACCCTCGCGCAACTTGAAGCCGGCGATGGACTGCTTGGCCCTGGTCACGATCGGCTTTTGGCCAGTGATGATCTCGAGGTCCCGCTGGGCCCCTTCGATCAACGACGCCTGCTGGGTGGCGCGGCCCACGCCCATGTTGATCACGATCTTTTCGAGGCGCGGCACCTCCATGATGTTGCTGAGGCCCAAATCCTCACGCAGCTTGAGCCGGATCTCAGACATGTAGCGGTCATAGAGGCGCGGCCGCTCGGGGGCACCGGTCGTCGGCGTCGTGGCGGTGGTGGTCACAGTTCTGCCCCACATTTGCGGCAGATCCGCACCTTGTCGCCGTTCTTGTTCAACTTCATGCCCACCCGGGTCGGCTGGTCGCAGCTCTTGCAGAGCAGCGCGACCGTTGAGACCTGCACCGGCATGAACTTGTCGATGACGCCACCTTGTTGGGTCGCCCGGGTCGGCTTGGCGTGGCGCTTGGCCACGTTGACGCCTTCGAGGATCACCCGCGACTCCGCCGGGAAGGCGCGGATGACTTCGGCCTTCTTGCCCTTGTCCTTGCCCGAACGGACAATGACCTGATCTCCCTTATGGATCCGCATTACAACACCTCCGGAGCCAACGACACGATCCTCATGAACCGCTTGTCGCGCAACTCACGGCCGACCGGGCCGAAGATGCGCGTGCCGCGCGGCTGTTGCTGGTCGTTGATCAACACCGCCGCGTTCTCGTCAAAACGTATGTAGCTGCCGTCTGGGCGGCGCTTTTCCTTCTTGGTGCGCACCACGACGCACTTGACGACGTCGCCCTTCTTCACCGCCGCGCCCGGGATGGCATCTTTGACGGTCGCCACGAAGACGTCCCCGATACTGGCGTAGCGACGGCGCGATCCTCCGAGCACGCGGATGCAGAGCACCTCACGAGCGCCCGAATTGTCGGCCACGCGCAGCCGGGATTCTTGCTGGATCATCGGGCCCGCTCCACCACTTCGGTCAGGCGCCAGCGCTTGAGCTTGGACAAGGGGCGGGTCTCTTGGACGCGCACCCGGTCGCCCACCTTCGCGGTGTCCTCGGCGTCGTGGACGTAGAGCTTCTTGGTCCGCTGCACGGTCTTGCCGTAGCGGGGGTGGCGGACGCGCTCGACGACCGCGACCACCACGGTCGACTGCATGGCGTCGGAGATGACGACGCCCTCGCGCACCTTGCGACGGTTGGGTCGCGATTCGTCGCCGAGCGGTACGGCCGCACTCGGTGCCGCGCTCGGCTCAGGAGCGAGCGTCGGGGCAGCCTCTGCCTCGGGCGCCTGCACCGGTGCCTCGGCTTCGGTCTCTTACTCGGTCTCTTCGGTCTCTTCGGCCATCAGGCCTCTTCCTCCACCAGTTCGTCATCGTCGATCGCGATGTTCTCGAGGTCACGGACGGCCTCGGCCTCTTGGGCCCGGGCCGCTGCCCGCTCGGCGATCGCCGCGTCCTCGGCCGCGAGCTTGGCTAGTGCGCCCTCGCGCTCTTCGGCCGTGGCAGCGACGTAGTTCCCTTCGGCCTCGAGAATCTCCCGGGCGCGCAGCACCGTCAGGATGCGCGCGACATCGCGCCGGACCTGCCCGATACGCGGCAGGGTTGTCCAGCTGACCGGTGGCCAGTTGGAAGCGAAGGTTGAACAGCTCGCGTCGGCCCTCTCCGAGCCGGCCGGCCAGTTCGTCGGCGTCGAGCAACGCAAGGTCAGCTGCGGTCGCCATCAGATCGCCACCTCAGCGTGACCGTGGGTCCCTGGACGCACGACGAAGCGCGCCTTGAAGGGAAGCTTTTGGATGGCCCGCTCCATGGCGGCGCGCGCCAGTTCTTCGTCCACGCCGGCCAGCTCGAACAGGATCCGGCCCGGGTGCACGACGGCGACCCACAGCTCGGGGTTGCCCTTGCCCGAGCCCATACGGGTCTCGGCCGGCTTCTGGGTCACTGGCTTGTCGGGGAACACCCGGATCCAGACCTTCCCACCACGCTTGACGTGACGGGTCATCGCGATACGGGCCGCTTCGATCTGTCGAGCGGTCAGCCACCCGGGCTCCATGGCCTGGATACCGAAGTCACCAAACGACACGGCCGCGCCGCCCTTGGCCTGGCCACGCAAACGGCCTCGCTGCGTCTTGCGGTGCTTGACTTTCTTGGGCATCAACATGGTCAGTCCGACTCCTTGCGGAAGTGCGGGGCCTCGTGGTGCTCGTGGCGATTCTGGCGCTCCATCTCCTCGTCCTCGGCCAACTGGCGCTCGAGGTCATCGGGCACCGCCGGTGCGACCGCCAAGAGGTCGGCCACTGGCGCGTCAACCGCGTCGTCATCGACATCGGCCGGCACCGCGGCGTCGGTCTCGCTGACCGGGGCGGCATCAGGTACCAACTCCTCAACCAGCTCTTCTTCGCTACCAGTGCCGTTCGGGGTCGGGGCTGCGTCCTCACCGGGCGCACCGAAGTCGGCCTTGCGACGACCGCCACCCGCGGTGATCAGTCGACGAGGTCCACTCTGCCCTGAGGTCTCGCCGACCGCCATGGCCGCTTCCCGGGTGATCTTGTCTTCGATGGACACCTTGTACGGCAAGATGTCGCCCTTGTAGATCCAGACCTTGACGCCGACGCGACCAGAGGTGGTCTTGGCCTCACGAAAGCCGTAGTCGATGTCGGCGCGCAGCGTGTGCAGGGGCACGCGCCCCTCGCGGTACTGCTCCTTGCGGGACATCTCAGAACCACCGAGCCGTCCCGAACACTGCACCTTGATCCCGAGCGCCCCGGCCTTTTGCACCGTCTGGATGGCCCGCTTCATGGCCCGGCGGAACGCCACCCGGCGCACCAGCTGGTCACAGATGCCTTGGGCGATGAGCGCGGCGTCGAGCTCGGGTTGCTTGATCTCTTGGATGTTGAGCTGGATCCGGTTCTGCAGGCCGGTGATCTCCTCGAGGCGCTTCTTGAGGCGATCAGCTTCTGAGCCACGGCGCCCGATCACGATGCCCGGACGGGCGGTGTGGATGTCGACGCGCAAGCGGTCTCGCGTGCGCTCCACTTCGATACGGCTGACGGCCGCCGCTTCGAGCTGGCGCATCAGGTAGTCGCGGATCTTCCAGTCCTCCACCACGAACTCGCGGTAGTGGCGCTCTTCGAACCAACGGGACTTCCAATCGGTAGTGATACCGAGGCGGAAGCCGTAGGGGTTGACCTTCTGGCCCATCTACTCGCCCTTCTCGTCGGCGTCGGCGGTTGCCTCGGCCGTGTCGTCTTCACTGTTCGCCTCGTCGACGACGTCGGCTTCGGCACTGACCTCGGCCGCCACGTCTTCGTTCGTCTCGATCTCGGGATTCGTCACGCCGTCGGTGAGCTCGGTGTCACCCGCATCGTTGATCGCTTCCTCGTTCTCGGCCGCCTCGGCCGCCTCGGCCTGGGCGGCGCGACGACGCGAAAGGCGACCCGAGAGGTCGGCCCGGCGCCGCGAGGCGTCGACGCGGCGAGAGCGATTGGCGCTGACCGCTTCGTTGCGCTTGCGCCGTTGCTCGATGCGGGCTTCGGGGAGCCGGCTCACGATGATGGTGATGTGGCAGGTGCGCTTGCGGATGCGCGTGGCGCGGCCGCGGGCCCGGGGGCGCCAGCGCTTGGCGGTGGCCCCTTCGTCGGCGTAGCACGCCGAGACGTAGAGGTCGTTGGGATTGAGCTGATCGTTGTGGGCCGCGTTGGCCACGGCCGAATTGAGTACCTTGCCGATGACTTCGGCCGCACCCCGCTCGACCCCGACCAGGATCTCGGCGGCCCGGTCGACGTCTTGGCCCCGGATGAGGTTCAACACCTGGCGGGCCTTG
The DNA here is from genome assembly GCA_963800725.1 of uncultured Acidimicrobiaceae bacterium. Taxonomy (GTDB): domain Bacteria; phylum Actinomycetota; class Acidimicrobiia; order Acidimicrobiales; family RAAP-2; genus Bog-473. Next base: position 315,335 of record CAWDCE010000017.1, read on the forward strand.
GACGCGGACATGCCGCTGTGGCGCAGGACCGCCCGGGTACCGGGACGCTCGTTGGTCTTGGTGGCGGTCATCAGCGACGCGCTCCCCGCTCCTGGCCGGCGTGGTAGCGGAAGGTCCGCGTGGGTGCGAACTCGCCGAGCTTGTGCCCGACCATTGACTCGGTGACGTAGACGGGGACGTGACGTCGCCCGTCGTGCACCGCAATGGTGTGCCCGACCATGTCGGGGATGATGGTCGAACGACGAGACCAGGTCTTGATGACCTTCTTCTCGCCACTCGAGTTGAGCACGTCGACCTTCTTCAACAGGTGATCGTCGACGAATGGACCCTTCTTCAAGCTACGCGGCATACGTGTACAACCCTTCGCCTATCGCCGCGCGCCGCGGGTGCGGCGCCGGCGGACGATCATCGAATCGGACTTCTTGTTGCGCGAGCGGGTGCGGCCCTCGGGCTTGCCCCACGGCGAGACTGGGTGACGCCCACCAGAGGACTTGCCTTCGCCTCCGCCCAGCGGGTGGTCGACCGGGTTCATGGCCACACCACGGGTCTGGGGGCGCTTGCCCTTCCAGCGGTTACGACCGGCCTTGCCGATCTTGATCAGCTCGGCCTCGGCGTTGCCCACGACCCCGAGCGTGGCCCGGCAGTCGATCGAGACCCGTCGCATTTCGGTCGACGGCAGGCGCAGCGTGGCGAACACGCCCTCTTTGGCCACGAGTTGGATGCTCATGCCCGCCCCGCGGGCCATCTTTCCGCCACCGCCGGGACGCAGCTCCACGTTGTGCACGGTCGAGCCGACCGGGATGTAGCGCAGCGGCAGTGCATTGCCGGGGCGGATGTCGGCCCCTTGCCCGCTTTGGATCTTGTCGCCAACTTTGACGCCGGCGGGAGCGAGGATGTAGCGCTTCTCCCCGTCGGCGTAGTGCAACAGGGCGATGCGGGCGTTGCGGTTCGGGTCGTACTCGATGGTCGCGACCTTGGCCGGCACGCCGTCTTTGTTGCGGCGGAAGTCAATGATCCGGTACTGCTGCTTGTGACCGCCGCCGCGGTGGCGCGAGGTCTTGCGGCCGTGGTTGTTACGGCCTCCGGACCCCGGGTTGGGGGCGAGCAGCGACTTCTCGGGGCGATCGCGGGTGATCTCGGAGAAGTCCGACACCGTCTGGAAGCGGCGACCCGGGCTGGTTGGTTTACGTGAGCGAAGTGGCATCAGTGCGGTCCTGTGATCAACGATCGAACAGATCGATGGAGTCGTCGGGATGGATGGTGACGATGGCCCGCTTGGTGTTGGGGCGGTGGCCCTTGATGTTGGTGCGGCGGTTGCGGGTCGACTTGCCCTTGCGGTTCAAGGTGTTCACATTGAGCACCCGGACGCTGAAGGCCTGCTCGACGGCGTGACGCACGTCGATCTTGGTGGCGCCGGGGTCGACGATGAAGATGTAGACGTTCTGGTCCATCAGGGCGTAGCTCTTCTCCGAAACCACCGGACGGATCAGCACTGCCATGGCGTCACGCATCGTTGGGGCCCTCCTCGGCCTCGTCGTCACTCGTCTCATCCGTGGTGGCCTGAGCGGTGGCGTCATCGGCGCCCTTCGCCTCCTCGAGCGTCGTGTCGGTGACCTCGATGGCGTCGTCGTCTTCCAGCTCGGCCAGTCCGGTCGAGAAGGTGTCACTCGAGCCGGGGAGCGTGCGGTCAGAAAAGAGGACCCACTCGCTCAGCAGCACGTCATGTGCGCAGAGTTCGCCGAACGAAGCCGTCTGCACGTGGGGCAGGTTGGCGAACGAGCGCTGTGCGATTGTCTCCTCGTCGGCCAGCACCACCAGCACCCGACCGCCCAGCTTGAGCTTCTTGAGGGCGGCGACGGCGTCCTTGGTCTTGGGCTCGTCCCAGTCGAAGGCGTCGACCAGAGCGATCCGATCGAGCGCGGCCCGGTCGCTCAGGGCCGAAAGGAGCGCCAGGCGGATCATCTTCTTCGGGGTGTGCTGGCGGTAGCTGCGGGGCTTGGGGCCGAGAGCCACGCCACCGCCGCTCATCGAGGGCGAACGGCTGGAGCCCTGGCGGGCCCGTCCGGTGCCCTTTTGGGAGAACGGCTTGGCCCCACCGCCTCGGACTTCGGCCCGGGTCTTGGTTGACTGGGTGCCCGACCTCGCCGCGGCGAGCTGGGCCGTCACGACCTGGTGCAGCACGGCCAGATTGGGCTCGATCCCAAAGATGGTGGGCTCGAGGTCGACCTTGCCGAGATCCTTGCCGGCAATGGACCGCTTCGTCACGGTCCGCTTGAGGGGTGCGGGACGGTCCTTCTTGATCGGTCCGCGCAGTACGGCGTCGGTCACGGTCATCGTGCACCCCCACGTGGGGTCACGGCCTTGACGGAGTCCCGCAGCACCACCACGGTGCCACGGCCCCCGGGAACCGCCCCCTTGACCAGCACCAGCTGACGGTCGGGATCGGCCGAGACGACCTGGAGGTTCAGGGCGGTCACCTGCTTGCCACCCATGCGCCCGGCCATCTTGGTTCCCTTGAACACCCGAGAAGGCGTGGCGCAGGCCCCGATGGCGCCGGGAACACGGTGACTCTTGTGGTTACCGTGCGAGGCGCCCTGTCCCTTGAAGTTGTGGCGCTTCATGCCGCCGGCGAAGCCCTTGCCCTTGCTCACCGCAATGGCATCGACCCGGTCGCCGGCCGCCCAGACATCTGCCGCCAGCTCCTGGCCGACGGAGAAGTCGGCGACATCATCGAGCCGGAGCTCGACGAGGCCCTTGCCGGGCTCGACGCTCGCCTTGGCGAAGTGTCCGCTCTCGGCCTTGGTCAGGGCGCTGGCACGCCGGAATCCCCAGGTCACCTGGAGGGCGGCGTAGCCATCGGTCTCTTTGGTCTTGACCTGGACCACGCGCACGGGCGCGACTTTGAGAACCGTCACCGGTATGGCGCGGTTCTGGTCGTCCCAGACCTGGGTCATGCCGACCTTCTCGCCGACGATCGCCTTGCTTGCCACGTGTCAAATCTCCCTGCGCACGGCTTCCCCGTGTGCACGCCAACGCTCCGCCCGGGAATCCCGAGCGGAGCGCTCGAATGGTTTGGCGTGAGGTACCGGCACAGGCCGGCTTTCACGCACTTCTGTTGTCGTAGAGCAGTGCCTCAGGCACCGCTGGATTGCCGAAATCGGCCCGGGCGACGTTACACCAAGGCCATGCTGCTCTGCCAGGCGCGATGCCTGGAACTACGCCGTTTGAATCTTTATCTCGATATCGACGCCCGCCGGAAGATCGAGCCGCTGGAGCGAATCGACCGTTTTGGGCGTGTGCTCGACGATGTCGACCAGGCGCTTGTGGACCCGCATCTCGAAATGCTCGCGGGAGTCCTTGTACTTGTGCGGCGACCGGATCACCGTGTAGCGGTGCTTATCGGTCGGCAGCGGGACCGGGCCGAGCACCTTGGCCTGGGTCCGCAGCACGGTCTGGACGATCTTCTCCGTCGACTGATCGAGAATCTCATGGTCATACGCCTTGAGCCTGATGCGAATCTTCTGCTTTGGGCCGTCGGCCATGGTCTCTACTCTCGTTCCGCTGGTGGGGGGCTACTTGAGGATCTTGGTCACTCGACCAGAAGCCACGGTGCGCCCACCCTCACGGATGGCGAAACGCAGACCTTCAGTCATGGCAATGGGCTTGCCCAGTTCGACGACCATCTCGGTGTTGTCCCCCGGCATCACCATTTCGGTGCCTTCAGGGAGGGTGATGGTGCCGGTCACGTCGGTGGTGCGGAAGTAGAACTGAGGGCGGTAGTTGGTGAAGAACGGCTTGTGACGGCCACCCTCCTCCTTGTTCAGCACATAGACGTTGGCCTCGAAGTTGGTGTGCGGGGTGATCGAGCCGGGCTTGCACAGCACCTGGCCACGCTCGACCTCTTCCTTCTTGGTCCCACGCAACAGCGCGCCGACGTTGTCGCCCGCACGGCCCTCGTCGAGCAACTTGCGGAACATCTCGATGCCGGTGACGGTCGTCTTTTGGGTGTCGCGCAGTCCGACGATCTCGACTTCCTCGCCGACCTTGACGATGCCCTGCTCGACCTTGCCGGTCACCACGGTGCCACGGCCGGTGATGGACATGACGTCCTCGATCGGCATCAAGAAGGGCTTGTCCACGTCGCGCTCTGGCTCGGGGATGAAGGTGTCGACCGCGTCCATGAGCTCGAGGATCTTTGCGCTCCACTCGGGGTCGCCTTCGAGCGCTTTCAGGGCGCTGACCTGGATGATCGGCGTGTCGTCCCCGGGGAAGTCGTAGTTGTTCAACAGCTCGCGGACTTCCATCTCCACCAGTTCGATGAGCTCGGGGTCGTCCACCATGTCGGCCTTGTTGAGCGCGACGACGATGTAGGGGACGCCGACCTGACGGGCGAGCAGCACGTGCTCACGGGTCTGGGGCATCGGGCCATCGGCGGCCGAGACCACCAAGATGGCGCCGTCGATCTGGGCGGCACCGGTGATCATGTTCTTGATGTAGTCGGCGTGGCCCGGCATGTCGACGTGGGCGTAGTGACGGTTCTCCGTCTCGTACTCGACGTGGGCGATGGTGATCGTGATGCCGCGCTGCTTCTCTTCGGGAGCCGCGTCGATCTGATCAAAGGCCGTGAAGTTGGTGTTGGGGTTCTTTTCCGACAGGACCTTGGTGATCGCCGCGGTGAGCGTGGTCTTGCCGTGGTCGATGTGTCCCATCGTTCCCACATTGATGTGAGGCTTTGTGCGCTCGAACTTCTGCTTGGCCATCGCCGTAGCTACTCCCTGATATCGGACGGAACCCGACGGGCCCGCCGCGGCGCCTACACGCCGCTGTCATTTTCCTTTTTGTGCGACCTGCTGCTGAAGCGCCGAGCTTCGGCTACTCCCCTTGGGTCCGGGCGATGATCTCCTTGGAGATCGACTCGGGAACCTCGTTGTAAGCATGGAACTGCATGGTGTACGTGGCGCGACCCTGGGTGCGCGAACGCAGGTCAGTAGCGTAGCCGAACATATCGGCCAGCGGTACCTGCGCATTGATCACGTGGCTGCTGCCCTGCTGCTCCATCCCCTCGACCTTGCCGCGGCGGGAAGAAAGGTCTCCAATGACGTCGCCCATGTAGTCGTCAGGCGTGGTGACGGTCACGGCCATTACCGGCTCGAGGAGGACCGGGCTCGCCGCCCGCAGGGCTTTTTTGATCGCCAATGAACCGGCGATCTTGAAGGCCATCTCCGACGAGTCGACGTCGTGATAGGAGCCGTAGGTCAAGGTCACCCGGACGTCGACGGTCGGGTAGCCGGCGAGCACACCACCGGTGAGGGCACCTTGGATACCGGCGTCGACCGAGGGGATGTACTCCTTGGGGATCACTCCACCACTGATCTTGTCGATGAACTCGTACCCACCGCCGGGGCCGGTCGGCTCCGCGCTCGATGACCACGTGGCCGTACTGGCCCTTACCACCGGTCTGGCGGACGTACTTCTCTTCGACCTTCTCGACGGGCTTGCGGATCGTCTCTCGGTAGGCCACCTGGGGCTTGCCGACATTGGCGTCCACGCTGAACTCACGCAGCATCCGGTCGACGAGGACCTCGAGGTGCAGCTCGCCCATCCCCGAAATGACCGTCTGGCCGGTCTCCTCGTCCGAACGCACCCGAAAGGTCGGGTCCTCTTCACTGAGCGAGTAGAGCGCCTTGGAGAGTTTGTCCTGGTCAGCCTTGGTTTTTGGCTCGACGGCCACGTGGATGACCGGCTCGGGGAACTCGAGGGCCTCGAGCACGATCGGGTGGGCCGGATCGCACAAGGTGTCCCCGGTGGTCGTGTTCTTCATGCCGACGACCGCCATGATGTCCCCGGCGAAGATGGCTTCTTTGTCCTCGCGGTGGTTGGCGTGCATCTGGAGGATGCGGCCGACCCGCTCCTTCTTGTCCTTGGTCGAGTTGGCGACCGAGGAGCCCTTGGTCAAGGTGCCCGAGTAGACCCGGATGTAGGTCAGCTTGCCCACGAAGGGGTCGGTCATGATCTTGAAGGCCAGGGCGGAGAACGGCTCGGCGTCGTCGGCCTTGCGCACCTCGACGTCTTCGGGGTGGTTGGGCCGGATGCCTTCGGTTGGGGGCAGGTCCAGGGGGCTCGGCAGGTAGTCGATGACGGCGTCGAGCATGGGCTGGACGCCCTTGTTCTTGAAAGCCGATCCGCAGAGAATCGGCACCACTTCGGCGGCCAGGGTGGCGGTGCGCAGGGCCCGGCGGAGGTCATCGGCGGTGATGGGCTCTTCGGCCAGGTACTTCTCCATGATGACGTCGTCGAAGTTCGAGACCACGTCAATGAGCTGGTGGCGGGCGTCTTCGGCGTCAGACGCCATCGAGTCGGGGATGTCGTTGACTTCCCATTCCTCGCCCTTTTCCTCGTCGTTCCACACCAAAGCCTTCTGCTCGAGCAGGTCGACGACGCCTTGGAACTCGGACTCGGCACCGATGGGCAGCTGGGTCACCGCCGGCACGGCGTCGAGGCGGTCCCGGATCATCTCGACCGTGCGCTCGAAGTCCGCGCCAATGCGGTCCATCTTGTTCACAAAGCAGATGCGCGGGACGTTGTACTTGTTGGCCTGGCGCCAGACGGTCTCTGTCTGGGGCTCGACACCGGCCACGGCGTCGAAGACCGCCACCGCACCGTCGAGAACGCGAAGTGAGCGCTCCACCTCGACCGTGAAGTCCACGTGGCCGGGGGTGTCGATGATGTTGATCCAGTTGTCCCGCCAGCTGCAGGTGGTGGCGGCCGAGGTGATGGTGATGCCGCGCTCTTGCTCTTGGACCATCCAGTCCATGGTGGCGGCACCCTCGTGCACTTCACCGATCTTGTAGTTGCGACCGGTGTAATAGAGGATGCGCTCGGTCGTGGTGGTTTTGCCCGCGTCAATGTGCGCCATGATCCCGATGTTTCGGGTCTTGGCCAGGGGAAAGTCGCGGGTCGCCGGAGCGTCAGCCATGGTACGGAGGGTTCCTTATGAAGAAGTGGAGATCCACTACCAGCGGTAGTGGGCGAATGCTTTGTTGGACTCTGCCATCTTGTGCATGTCCTCACGGCGCTTGACCGCTGCGCCGATGTTGTTCGAGGCGTCGAGGATCTCGCCGGCCAGGCGCTCGGCCATCGTCTTCTCCCGGCGCTGGCGGGAGTAGGTGGTGAGCCAGCGGATGGCGAGGGTGGTGGCACGACGGGGACGGACCTCGACGGGCACTTGGTAAGTGGCCCCACCGACCCGGCGGCTCTTGACCTCGAGCTCGGGGCGGGTGTTCTCGACGGCCCGCTTGAGGGCGGCCACGGGGTCGCCGCCGGAGCGCTCTTGGACCAGGTCCAAGGCGCCGTAGACGATCCGCTCGGCCAGCGTGCGCTTGCCCCGCGACAGCACTTTGTTGACGACCTGGGTCACCAGCACCGACCGGTAGACGGGGTCGGGGGCCAGTTCACGACGGGTGGCGGGTCCATTACGGGGCATTAGGACTCCTTCTTTGCGCCGTAGCGACTGCGAGCTTGATTGCGCTCACGGACACCCGAAGTGTCGAGGGCGCCGCGAATGACCTTGTAGCGCACACCGGGAAGGTCTTTGACACGACCGCCACGGACCAAGACGATCGAGTGCTCCTGGAGGTTGTGGCCGACACCGGGGATGTAGGCCGTGATCTCGACGCCGCTGCTCAGCCGCACACGGGCCACCTTGCGCAGGGCGGAGTTCGGCTTTTTCGGTGTGGTCGTGTAGACGCGAGTGCACACACCCCGGCGCTGGGGGGCTCCCTTGAGGGCCGGGGTCTTGGTCTTGGTCACTTTGGCCTGTCGTCCCTTGCGGACGAGCTGGGCGATTGTGGGCACGCGCTACCTCTCGATACTGAAAAATGGTGACTCCATGTGCGACGCGGTGACCGCGTTGGCCGAAACCTCACATGGCAGACAGAAGATGATAGCCCCTGCCTCGGGGTTCGACAATCGCGGGAGGCCAATGCGTCGCGACGCTGGCACGAATTTTCGGACTTGTGCGCCCCCGGGGCGCACCCACGACCGAGGTGCGGGCCGGGTGGCGGCGACTCGGCCCGGCTAGCGCCCTTCGGACTGGGCCAGCCGGGTCCATTTCTGGCCGGCGGTCCCGGAGCGTTAGCCTGCCGATCATGGAACATTCGATGACGGAACGCCTGGCCGAATTGGCCGAGCGCAAGGAGCAGGCGCTCCACGCCGGGAGCGAGAAATCGGTCGAGCGACACCACGCCAAGGGCAAGATGACCGCCCGCGAGCGCATCGACTACCTGCTCGACGATGGCTCGTTCCAAGAACTCGACATGCTGGCCCGGCACCGGGCCCACGGCATGGGCCTCGAGGACAACCGCCCCTATACCGACGGCGTCGTGACCGGATTCGGCACCATCGACGGGCGCCGGGTCTGCGTCTTCAGCCAGGACTTCACCGTGTTCGGCGGTGCGCTCGGTGAGGTGTTCGCCGAGAAGATCCACAAGGTGATGGATCTGGCCGCCTCGACCGGCGTGCCGATGATCGGGCTCAACGACGGGGCGGGCGCGCGGATCCAAGAAGGGGTCGTCTCCTTGCACTCTTACGGCGGGAATCTTCCACCGCAACGTGGCGTCGTCGGGCGTCATCCCCCAGATCAGCGTGATCCTCGGACCCTGCGCCGGCGGGGCGGTCTACTCGCCGGCCATGACCGACTTCATCTTCATGGTCCAAGGCACCTCGCACATGTTCATCACCGGTCCCGACGTGGTCAAGACCGTCACCGGCGAGGACGTGACTCTCGAAGAGCTCGGCGGAGCGATGAGCCACGCCACCAAGTCGGGCGTGGCGACCTTCGTGTCCCCGGACGAAAAGGCCTGCCTCGACGACGTCCGCCACCTCCTCTCGTTCTTGCCCTCCAACAACCTCGAGGAGCCGCCGATCGAAGATGACCGGGGACGATCCCGAGCGCCAGGTGCCAGAACTCATCGACATCATGCCGGTGTCGCCCAACCAGCCCTACGACATGAAGCGGGTCATCGCGGCCGTCGTCGACGACGGCGAGTACTTCGAGGTCCATCGGCACTGGGCCATGTCGATCACCTGTGGTTTCGCCCGCATGGACGGACGGGTCGTCGGCATCGTCGGCAACCAGCCGGCCGTCCTCGCCGGCGTGCTCGACATCGACTCTTCGGAGAAGGCCTCGCGCTTCGTGCGCACCTGCGACGCCTTCAACGTCCCCTTGCTCACCTTCGTCGACGTGCCCGGGTTCATGCCTGGGACCGACCAGGAGTACGGCGGGCATCATCCGCCACGGCGCCAAGCTCCTCTACGCCTATTGCGAATCCACCGTGCCGCGCATCCAGATCATCACCCGCAAGGCCTACGGCGGCGCCTACGTCGTCATGAACTCCAAATCGATCGGTGCGGATCTCGCCTTCGCCTGGCCCTCGGCCGAACTGGCCGTGATGGGACCCGAACGGCGCCGTCGAGATCGTCTACCGACGCGAGCTGGCCGAAGCGGCCGACCCCGCCGCCCGGCGCGCCGAGCTGATCGAGGACTACACCGAGCGCTACGCCAATCCCTACATCGCCGCCGAGCGGGGTTACGTCGACGACGTCATCTCCCCGGCCGACACCCGGGCCGTCATCTGCCGCAGCCTCGAGATCCTCGCCTCCAAGCGCGAGGAGCTGCCGCGGCGCAAGCACGGCAACGTGCCGCTGTGAGCACGCACCGTCGATCCCGACCAACTGGCACTGGCCGCCAAACCCGAGCCCGATCCCGACGTCATCGCGGCCATCTCGGCGGCGGCCGAGTTGGTGTGGCCCCGCCCGGTATCGCCCGACGAGCAGGATCCGGTCCACCAGACCTGGCGCTTCAGCGGTCGCTGGTGGAACAAGCCGACACCGATCCGTCGCGACCGACCCTGGGGCCGTTCCTGACCGTCTATCTCGACGACTGGCGCCAAACGGCGACGGTCGGTACCCGGGTGGACCGCTGGTCCCATCTCCTGGCCGACACCGAGGAGGAACTGCACGCCCTGGCCGCCCGGCTCGGCATCCCCGCCCGCGGTTTCCAGCGCCACCGGCGCTCGAGCGCGCTTAATCACTACGACCTGCCCGAGAGCTACCGCCAGGCGGCCATCGACCTCGGGGCCGTCCCGATCACCTGGCGCGAGATGGCCCGCCTCACGCGTGAGTGGCGCCGCGCTCGACGCTCAGCGAGGGACACCAGATCCGACATGATGTCGGCGAACGCGAAAGTCCTTTCGGGGTATAGACCGACGACACGCCCTTGCCGAGCAGTACCTCGGCATCATCGGGCGGGATGATCCCCCCGACCACCACGGCCGCGTCGACGCCGGCCGCCCGCAGGCGGTCGACCACGTCGGGGACCAACTCCATGTGCGAACCCGACAGGATCGAGAGCCCGACGATGTCGACGTCTTCGTCACGCGCCGCGGCCACGATCTGGGCCGGGGTCAGCCGGATGCCTTGGTAGATGACCTCGAAGCCGGCGTCTCGGGCCGCAACCGCAATCTGCTCGGCGCCGTTGGAGTGGCCGTCGAGGCCGGGCTTGGCCACCAAGAGGCGCGGCGGCCCGCCGGTGCGATCCGCCAGCGACCGGGTCCGCGCGCGACGATCGGGGCCAGGTCGTCGCCGCGGTGCCCGACCGCTCCCGCGATCCCCGTCGGCGCCCGGAATTCGCCGAAGACCTGGCGCAGCGCGCCCGCCCACTCACCGGTCGTCCCCCCGGCGTGGGCCAGCGCAATGGTGGCCTCCATGATGTTGGCGCCCGGCCCGTCGTCCTCGCACACCCGCCGCAACGCGTCGAGCGCCGTCGCGCACGGCCCCTTGGTCGCGCCGTGTGCGCCAGTGGGCCACCTCGTCGGCGAGCTCCGCTTCGAGTTTGGGGTCGACCTTCATGATCGATTCGAGTTCGTCGTCGCCCGTCAGCGGGGAGTCCGCGGTCTCGGTGAAGGCGTTGACCCCGATGACCCGCTGCTCTCCGGTCTCGATGCGCCGGACCCGTTCTGACTGGCTGCGGACCAGTCGCATCTTGAGCTCGTCGATGGCCTCGAAGGCCCCACCGAGCGCCTCGACGTCGGCCAACTCGGCCGTGGCCGACTCGATCAACTCGTTGGTCTTCGCGCGCAATGACCGTCGAGCCCTCGAAGATGTCGCCGTACTCGAGCAGGTCTGACTCAAAGGCCAAGATCTGCTGCATGCGCAGTGACCATTGCTGGTCCCATGGGCGGGGCAGGCCGAGCGCCTCGTTCCAGGCCGGGAGCTGGATGGCGCGGGCCCGGGCGTCCTTGGACAACGTCACCCCGAGCATCTCGAGCACGATGCGCGGCACGTTGTTCTCGGGCTGTTGTTCGGTGAGGCCGAGCGAGTTGACCTGGACGCCGTAGCGGAAACGCCGGAGTTTGGGATCCGTCACGCCGTAGCGCTCCGCGCAGATGCGGTCCCACATGGCGGTGAAGGCCCGCATCTTGGAGGTCTCTTCGACGAATCGCACGCCCGAGTTCACGAAGAAACTGATGCGCCCGACCACGGCGGGAAGTTCGCTCGGGGCAATCTTGCCCGACTCCGACACGCCGTCGAGGACCCCAATGGCCGTGGCCAAGGCGTACGCGATCTCCTGGGTCGGGGTCGCGCCGGCCTCTTGGAGGTGATAGCTGCACACGTTGATCGGATTCCACTTGGGCACGTGGCGCACCGTGTACGCAATGGTGTCGACGGTCAGGCGCAGGCTCGGCTCGGGCGGGAAGATGAAGGTGCCGCGGCTGAGGTACTCCTTGATGATGTCGTTCTGCGTCGTGCCGGCGAGCAGCCGAGGGTCCACGCCCTGATCCTGCGCGTGGGCGACATAGAGCCCGAGGAGCCAGGCCGCCGGGGCGTTGATCGTCATCGAGGTGTTCATCTCGGCGACGGGGATCTCGGCGAAGAGCTCGCCCATGTGGCCGAGATGGGCCACCGGCACCCCGACCTTGCCCACCTCGCCGGCAGCTTCAGGTGAGTCGGGGTCGTAGCCGGTCTGGGTCGGCAGGTCGAACGCGATCGACAGCCCGGTCTGCCCCTTGGCCAGGTTGGTCCGGTAGAGGGCGTTGGACGCCTTGGCGGTTGAATGCCCCGAATAGGTGCGCATCACCCAAGGGGCGTCGCGTGGCGTGTCTTGACTCATGACGACCACCTCCTCGCGTCAGTATTGCCGTCGCGGATCACCCTCGTCTTCGTGCGGAGCGGGCGACGAGGCCGATCAGCGGTGGTAATCGTAGAAGCCGCGCTTGGTCTTTCGGCCCAGCTGGCCCGAGGTCACCATCCGACGCAAGAGCGGCACCGCGGCGTAGTTCGGGTCACGGAACTCGTCATAGAGCGCGTCGAGAATGGCCAACGAGGTGTCGAGCCCGACCAGATCCAAGAGGGCGAAGGGTCCCATGGGGAATCCGCACCCCCCCTTCATGGCGGCATCGATGCCCTCCTTGGTCGCCACTGCGCCCTCGAGGAGCCGCACCGCGTTGTTCAAGTAGGGGAAGAGCAGCGCGTTGACGATGAATCCGGCCTGGTCCTTGACCTCGACGGGATCCTTGCCGCACGCGGCGGCGAAGTGCGTGGCCTGCGCTCACCGTGGCGTCATCCGCGGTGATGGGCCGCACCACCTCGACCAGGGCCATGGCGGGGGCGGGATTGAAGAAGTGGATACCGACCACCATTTCGGGCCGCGAGGTCGCCATCGCCATCTCGACCACCGGCAGCGTCGAGGTGTTGGTGGCGATGATCGTCCCGGGCTTGCAGATCTCGTCGAGCTCGCCGAAGAGCGACTTTTTGATGGCGAGGTCTTCGACGACCGACTCGATCACCAGATCCACGTCGCCGAAGGCCCCGAGGTCGGTGGTCGCCGACACCCGGGCCGCGATCTCGTCGGCTTGTGCCGCGGTGCGCTTCTCCTTTTCGACCTGTTTGGCCAGTGACTTCTTGAGGCCCGCCATCATGGCGTCGGCCGACGCTTGGCTGCGGCTGCGCAGCACGACGTCGTACCCGGCCGCGGCCGCCACTTCGGCGATGCCCGACCCCATGATCCCGGACCCAACGATTCCCACCCGTGCGATTGACATGGGGCGAGAGCTTACTGGGCGGTAACCACCCCGGTCGAGGGCGGCCCACGCCACGAACGGGTGCAGGCACATGCAAGAGTGCAGCATGGACAACAACGGTGTGCTGGCTTTGGTCGGGGGAAGCGAATGGACCCCGGGCTGCACGTTCGACGCCCGACTGCTCGAGGCCTCGGGCGGGTCGACGTGGTGGTGCTCCCGACGGCTGCGGCCTATCAACATCCCGAGCGCGTGGTGCTCGAGGCGGCGAACTGGTTCGAAGAACTCGGGGCGGCGGTCGAAGGGCTCATGGTCTTGGACCGGGCGTCGGCCGAAGACGCCGGGATGGCGGCGGTGGTGCGGGCCGCCCGCTTCGTCTACCTCGCCGGCGGCTCGCCCTTGCACCTCAAATCGGTCTTGAAGGGTTCGGCGACCTTCGAGGCCTTGCGCGACGCCTGGACGCAGGGCTGCGTCGTGGCCGGATCTGGGGCGGGCGCGGTCGTGCTGACCGACCCGATGGTTGACCCCCGCGGCGGCGCGTCTGACGGTCGGTCTCGGGCTGATCGATCAACTGGCGGTCGTCCCCCAGCTCGGCGACGAGCACGTCGACGCGCATGGACAGAAGCTCGAACGCACCGTCGCCCTCGCCCCGGCCGGCCTGGCCGTGGTCGGGATCCCGCTGCGCAGCGCGCTGATCCGTTCGGCCGAGGGCACGTGGAGTTACGAGGGAGCGGCCGAGCCGGCCGTCTTCCTCGACGGCCGTCGCATGGACGGGCTCGAGGCGCTGTCGGCTTAGTCGGACTCGGTGATCGTCACCGACTCGATGATCACGGGTTCTTTGGGGGTACCCGAGCGGGTGCCGAGGTCGTTGATCGTGGCCACGACGTCGCCGCCGGTCACGACCGAACCGAACAGCGAATAGAGCGGGGGCAGCGCGGCGCCGTCGGGGCCGCTGATGACGAAGAACTGACTCCCGTTGGTGTTGGGGCCGGCGTTGGCCATGGCCAAGGACCCGATCTGGTACTTCCCCGGTGCCGGGAGCTCGTCGGCGAATTTGTAGCCCGGTCCCCCGCTGCCGGTCCCGGTCGGGTCACCGCCTTGGAGCACGAAGCCCGGGATGATGCGGTGGAAGATGATCCCGTCGTAGTAGTGGTAGCGGGCCAAGAAGACGAAGCTGTTGACCGTTTTGGGTGCGGCCAAGGGGTCGAGGGCGATGACCATCGTGCCGTGGGAGGTGACCATGGTCGCCGTGTAGCGCTTCGACGGATCGATCACCATTGGTGGCTCTTGATCGAACTTGCGCTGTTGGGGGCTCGATCCGTCTGCCGCGGGTGCCTCGGGTATGGCCATGGTGATGTGGTCCTTTACGACTCGTGGATGGTGACTGAGAGGATGCGCTGGGTGACGTCGGGCGGTACTCCGGCCGCGGACCCCTGGGCGCCAATGGTCTGGACGACGTCGAGGCCCGAGGTGACCGTGCCGAACAGCGCGTAGGAGTTGGCCAAGGACTCACCTTCTGGGCCGGTGACGATGAAGAATTGGCTCCACCCGAGTTGGGCGATCCGGTGTTCGCCATGGCCACCGAACCAAGCGGGTACTGGTCCGCCGGGTTCGACGCCTTGGGCGGGTTCTCGTCGGTGATGGTGTAACCCGGGCCCCCGCGGCCGGTCCCGGTCGGGTCGCCGGTCTGGTCGACGAAGCCCGGCTTGACCCGGTGGAAGATCACGCAGTGGTAGTAGCCCTTGTTGGCCAAGAACACGAAGTTGTTCACCGTGATCGGGGCGGTCTTGGCGTCGAGGTCGATGGTGAACGTGCCCGCCGTGGTCACCACCGTGGCGCTGTAGTTCTTGGTGGTGTCGATGGTCATTGGTGGCGCCGACGCGTACTGCTGGGTGTTCACCGTCGTGGCCGTACTGGCCGGGCACCCCGCCGCCACTGCCTTGGCGTTGGCGCTGGCCTGGGCCGCCTTGTCGGCCGAGGTGACCCCGGCGGTCGTCGTGTGTTCGACGCCGTGGTCGTGGTGGTGGTCTGCTTGGCGGCGTTCGACGTCTTTTTGGAGTTGTTCGACGTCAGGGCCACGATGCCGATGACGACCGCGGCGATAACGACCACGATGACGACGTTTCGGATCGTCTTGCGGCGCTTGGTCGATTTGGCTTCGGCGGCCAAACGGGCCTCCCGGCCCGCCCGCTGGCGTGCTCTTTTCTCGCTTGGCATGGCCCGAGACCCTATCTTGCCCCCGACGGCCGTTTGGATCAGGTCCCAAAATGCCACGTCCCGAGCGGGGCGCTGCGGCCCATTAGCGTCTGGGGCATGTCGTTGCTCGTCCAAAAATTTGGCGGGACGTCGGTCGGGGACGCCGACCGCATCCGGGCCGTGGCCGATCACATCGCCCGGACCCGGCGCGAGGGGCACGACGTGGTGGCGGTGGTCAGCGCCATGGGCAAGACCACCGACGACCTCATCCGCCTGGCCGATTCGGTCAGCACCGAAACAACCGCCCCGCGAGTACGACATGCTCGTCAGCGCCGGCGAGCGCATCACCGCCCCCGCCTGTGCATGGCACTGGCCGGTCTCGGCGTCTCGGCGACCTCCTTTACCGGCAGCCAGGCCGGCATCATCACCGACAACGACCACACCCGGGCGAAGATCCTCGAGATCCGGCCCGACCGGCTCCGAGAGGCCCTGGCCGCCGGCGTGACCCCGGTGGTGGCCGGGTTCCAAGGGGTCGGGACCAACCGTGACGTCACGACGCTCGGGCGCGGTGGGTCAGACACCACGGCGGTGGCACTGGCCGCGGTGCTCGAGGCCGACGCCTGTGAGATCTACACGGACGTGACCGGGGTCTTCACCGCCGATCCGCGGGTGGTCACGTCTGCGCACCGGATCAACCGGATCTCTTTCGACGAGATGCTCGAGATCGCCGCCACCGGCGGCCGGGTGCTCAATCTTCGTTCGGTGGAGTTCGCCCGCAATCACAATGTGCCGCTCCACGTGCGGTCCAGCTTCACCTGGGAACCTGGGACCTGGGTGGTCGAGGAGGATGCAGACATGGAAGAAGCCGTCGTCACCGCGGTCAGCCACGACACCTCAGAAGCAAAGGTGACCGTCAGTGGCGTCCCCGATCAGCCCGGCATCGCGGCCCAACTCTTCCGGGCGCTGGCCGAGCGATCGATCAATGTCGACATGATCGTGCAGAACACCTCGGTACATGGGACCACCGACATTTCCTTTACGGTCCCAGAGACCGACCTCGTGGCCTCGGTCGAGACCGCCCAGTCCCACAGCGACGAGTTGGGGGCGACCGGGGTCACGTCGGACCGCGACGTCTCGAGGGTCTCGCTCATTGGGGTCGGGATGAAGTCGCACCCCGGCATCGCCGCCACCATGTTCGAGACGTTGGCCAACGAGAAGATCAACATCGACATGATCTCGACGTCGCCCATCCGCACCTCGTGCATCGTGCGCACCGAAGACGTCGAACGCGCCGTGCGCAGCCTGCACGCCGCCTTCGCCCTCGACTGATGGCGACGAAGCGCCGGTATCTCTGGCTGCTGCGCCACGCGAAGACCGTCACCGACCCGCCCGACGGCGGCACCGATTTCGACCGCGTGCTCGCCCGCGGTGGGCGCCGCGACGCCACGGCGATCGGCGAGTTGTTCGCCAACGAACCGAGCCGGTTCGCCGGTGGCAAGGTCCCCTTCCCCGAGGTCGCCCTGGTCTCCCCGGCCGCCCGCACCGCGGCCACCGCCGAGCTCGCGCTGGCCCACGTCAGCGACGCCCCGACCCGCGTGCTCGTCCCGGACTTCTACGGGGCCGAGCCCGAAGAGGTGCTCGCCCACCTCGCCACCCTCGACGATGCCGTCACCTCGGTGATGGTGGTCGGGCACAACCCGACGGCACATTCCCTGGCCATCGCCCTCATCTCCTCATCGGACAAGAAGGGCGCGACGCCGTGGCCCGCCACGGTTTCCCGACGTGTGCGCTCGGGATCTACCGCTTCGGTATCGAGCACTGGAGCGACCTGCGCGCCGCGCACGGCACGCCTGGCCGGGATCTACATCCCGCCGTTCGGCTAAGCGGGCTCAGCCGCCCGCAGCGAGGATGGCCGCGTCGCCCTGGCCACCGCCACCGCACAACGCCACCGCGGCGGTCGAGGCACCACGCCGACGCAACTCGAGCAGTGCGGTCGAGCGCCACGCGTGCCCGACATGCCGACCGGGTGCCCGAGGGCGATCGCCCCGCCGTTCACGTTGATCTTGGCTTCATCGATGCCGAGTTCATCGGCCGAGGCGAGCCCGACCGCGGCGAAGGCCTCGTTGATCTCGAAGAGGTCGATGGCGTCGAGTGCGACCCCGGCCTTGGTGGCCGCCTTGGCAATGGCGCGCGACGGCTGGGTCAACAGCGAGGTGTCGGGGCCGGCCACCATGCCGTAACCGACGAGGCGACCGAGCGGGGGTCACACCGAGCGCGGCGGCCTTGGCGGCGGACATGACGACCACCGCTGCACCACCGTCGGAGATCTGCGAGGCGTTGCCGGCGGTGATGGTGCCGTTCTTGTCGAAGGCGGGACGGAGCTTGCCGAGCGATTCGGCCGTCGTCTCGGGACGCACCCCCTCGTCGGTGTCGATCAGCAACGGGTCGCCCTTGCGCTGGGGCACCTCGACGCCGACGATCTCTTCGGCCAGTCGCCCGTCTTTGATGGCGGCCGCCGCCTTCTCGTGACTGGCGGCGGCGAACGCGTCCTGGCGCTCACGAGAGATGCCGACCTTTTCGTTGTAGCGCTCGGTGGAGAGCCCCATGGCAATGTGGTCGAAGGCGTCGGTCAAACCGTCGAACATCATCGAGTCCACCAAGGTCGCGTCGCCAATGCGGTAACCGGCCCGGGCGCCCGGCAACAGGTAGGGCGCCTGGGTCATCGAGTCCATGCCACCGGCGACCACGATCTCGGCGTCGCCGGCCCGGATCATCTGGTCGGCCAGGTAGATGGTGTTGAGACCCGACAGGCAGACCTTGTTGATGGTGTTGGCCGGGACCGACAGTGGGATCCCGCCCTTGAACGCGGCCTGGCGGGCCGTGATCTGACCGGCGCCGGCCTGGAGCACCTGGCCCATGAGGACGTAGTCGACGTCCTCGGGCGAGACGCCCGCCCGCCGACAGCGCTTCGGCGATGGCGAATCCGCCCAGGTCCATGGCACTAAAGCCCGCGAATGCTCCTGAGAGCTTGCCAATGGGGGTGCGTGCTCCTGCGACGATGACGGCCTCAGCCATGACCTCAACCTCCGAGTCTCTACCGGTCAAGTTGCCGGTAGGAAACTCCATCTTATGGGCCAACTATCGTCATGGCCATGAGCGACATCTTGAGTGCAGCACTGGCGGGTGCGCCGGGCCGACGAACTGGCCACGCTGCCCATGCCGATTCCTACCGGGGCGCCCTCGTGCGCCGTTCGGAGATCGACATGTTCGAGGGGTTGGAGTCGTCGGAGAAGGATCCCCGCAAGTCCCTGCACGTCGAAGACGTGGCCCTGCCCGAACTGGCCCCCGATGAGGCCTTCGTGGCCGTCATGGCGTCGTCGATCAACTTCAATACCGTGTGGACCTCGATCTTCGAGCCCCTCGCGACGTTCGGGTTCTTGGACCGACTGGCCAAAGAGGGACCCTGGGCCGCCCGCCACGCCCTCGATTACCACGTGGTCGGCTCCGACGCCGCCGGCATCGTGTTGCGCTGCGGCTCGGCCGTGCGCAACTGGAAGGTCGGCGACAAGGTCACGGTCCATTGCAACTACGTCGACGACCAGGATCCTTCGGCGCACGACGATTCCATGCTGGCCGCCAATCAGCGCATCTGGGGCTTCAGTCGAACTTCGGTGGCCTGGCCGACATCACCGTGGTCAAGGCCAACCAGCTGATGCCCAAGCCGGCCCATCTGGGCTGGGAAGAGGCCGCGGTCAACGCGTTGTGCAATTCGACCGCCTACCGCATGTTGGTCTCACCCAACGGGGCGCGCATGACCCAGGGCGACAAGGTGTTGGTGTGGGGGGCGAGCGGCGGCCTCGGGGAGTTTCGCGGTCCAGCACGTCCTCAACGGCGGGGGGACTCCGATCGGGGTGGTCTCGTCCCCGGAGAAAGTCGCGCTGCTCCACGATCTCGGGGTCGAAGCCGTCATCGACCGGCGCGCCGCCAACTACAAGTTCTGGAAGGACGAACATACCCAGGACGAGGCGGAATGGCGCGGATTCGGCGGACATGCGCGGCCTCGTGGGCAGCAAGCCCGAGATCGTGTTCGAGCATCCGGGTCGCTCCACCATGGGTGCCTCGGTCTTCGCCGCCGAACGCGGGGGCACCGTCGTCACCTGCGCCGCCACGTCGGGCTACATGATCGAGTACGACAACCGGCACCTGTGGATGAAGCTCAAGACCATCAAGGGATCGCACTTCGCCAACTACCGCGAGGCCTGGGACGCCAACCAGCTGATATGCGACGGCAAGGTGCTCCCGCCGCTGTCGGCGGTGTACTCACTCGACGATGTCGGTGAGGCCGCCTACCAGGTCCACCACAACCTGCATGAGGGAAAGATCGGTGTGTTGTGCCTGGCGCCGCAAGAGGGTCTGGGCATCGACGACGTGGCCATGCGCCAACGGGTCGGCGAAGAGCGCATCACTTTGTTTCGGAGGCACGGCGTATGAATGACGGAACCATGTTGAGCGAGATCGACCACGTGGCCATTGCGGTCAACGACCTCGACGCCGCCATCGCGTGGTACCAAGAGGTCTTCGGTGCCACCGTCAATCGCCGCGAGCACGTGGAGTCCGACGGAGTCGAAGAAGCGCTTTTGGCGGTCGCCGATTCCTACATCCAGTTGCTCACCCCGACCCGCGACGACTCCCCGGTCGCCAAGTACCTCGCCAACAAGGGAGAAGGGCTCCACCACGTTGGCTATCGCAGTGGAGGACTGTGCGGCGGCACTGCAATCGGTCAAGGATTCGGGAGGTCGGGTCATCGACGAGGCCCCACGGCCCGGGATCGCGTGGCACCACGGTTGCCTTCGTGCATCCAAAGACGTCATTCGGCACCTTGATCGAACTCGGTGCAGGAGTAGCGCCGCTTCCCCCACGCACCGGCCACGACGATCCTGGGCCCGAGAGGACGGCCGCTGCGGGGCACGGCGTCGGGCCCCGTGGCACGCTGTGGCCAAGGAGGGACCCATGGCCGAAACAACGACACCGAGAGTTCGCGCTGGTCAGCGACGCCAAGCACTACGTCGGACCACGACCGTCGCCCGACTGCTCGCCGCACGCGGCCACGATCTCGTGCTCGGCGATCCCGAACCCGCCCTCGTCCGCGAACTCGGTGCAACCGGGTCGACCGTGGTTGCGGTGCACAACGTGGGGGACCTCGCCGACCCGACCCTCGAGCCTCGCGTCTGGTCGACGCCGCCATTGAGCGCTTCGGTCGCCTCGACGCCGCGGTCGGGGGTTCGGGACGGGTCGTCGTGGGCAAGTTCATGGACTCGACCGCCGGGGAACTCGACGCGGTCTACCAAGGTTGCCTCGTTGCGCCCTATCACCTCCTCCACGCGGTGGTGCCCGCCATGGTCGCCCAGGGTCATGGCCAGATGCTCTTGATCACCAGCGCCTCGGCGGTACGACCGACCCCGGGTGCGCCGCTGTATTCGGCGGCTCGCGCCGGCGCCACCATGCTGGCCAAGAACGTCGCGCTCGAAGTGGCCCGCACCGGGGTGCAGGTCAACGTGGTCGGCACGAACTTCATGGACTTTCCCGAGTTCCTCAAGGCCAACCGTGTGACGGACGCTTTGTCTGCGACAGAAAGTCGAGGCGCTGGTCCCCATGCGCCGGCTCGGCACCATGGAAGAGTTCGCCGCCTTTTGCCTGCCCTTCATCGATGGGACGAGCGGCTTCACCACCGGGCAATTTGTGGCCTATGCCGGGGGTTGGGCCTAAGAGGAACCGAAGCGCTCCACCCGAGAGGTCGCCCCGAGTCCGGACGGAAATATAGAGAACGTGGGCAAATCGTGGCGCCTTCATCTTCGAGCGTCAGTTCGATGCCATTTGGTGTTGACCCGCTTGGACAGCGCGCCCAACAGCGGACGTCGGTATGTGATTCGGCCGGCGGTTCTGGCCACGACACGCGAGGTTCCCCATTCACGCGAAGACGATGGCATCGCGCAGATAGCGGGTCACGAGCACCTTGCGAACCGGCGCTACGGTGCGTCGAGAAGGAAAAACGGGTTGCTACAGATCGGAGACTGGCGATGACCTCGAAGACTGACTTTACGGACGAAGAATGGCGACTGATCCTCGGAGGCGCCGCCGAGCGTCGGATGATGGTGACGGGACCGCCCAACGGGGCGGCTCGTTTCGTGAGACCTTCGCCATGGCCAGGGCCTACGTCGATGCCCGCCAAGAGCACGGGAAGAGCCAGCTTCTCGATGAGATCATCACGGCAAAACCGACCGCGATCACACCCACTATCACTCTCCCGAAGAGCTCAAAGACAACGGACTCCACCACCTGCGTGATTCGGTGGCCCTGCTTAGAAACAAGGCCACTCCCGCAGAGGTCGATGAATACCGGCGATTCATTGTCACGCTGTCGCACAAGGTTGCGGCGGCGCACCGGAGGAAACGGTCAAGACGAGAGCGAGGCCGAGCTGACTGCGATCAACGACATCACCGAGGCCTTGGGATCGGGTGCAGCGTAGGAGCAGTCGCCGAGTGTCCCGATTCGTTGTCGCCCCTGTTCGACGAGATTGGGTGCGCTGAACAGCACCTTTTGGCAGGGGGACGGTGCGCCCGTCAGACTGACGGTCTGGGCGGATTGCCACGATCGTTCACGAGACGCCCGCCATGGCCAAGAAGCGACTCGGGCCGAAAGTGTGAGCCGCGACCACTTCGCTGCGGTTGGGGCTCCATGGGCACCGCACGGACGCAGCGCTGTTCTAGAGCGACGCGACCCATCACGAGGGAGATGACCTGGCCGGCCTGTTCGGCAATAGTCCCCGACGAAGGGGACAGGACCAACTCGGCCCCCTCGGGCACCTCGTAGTGGAGTCGATGCCGGTGAACCCGGGCAGCTGGCCCGGCCCGGGCCCGGCGTAGAGGCCCTTGGGGTCGCGGCGCTCGCACTCCTCGAGCGGGGTGTCCACGAAGACCTCGATGAAGGGCAGGCCCGCCTCTGTGTGGAGCGTGCGGATGAGGTGGCGGTCCGCCGCGAAGGGGCTGATGAGCGCAATGAGGGCCGACCGGCCCGACTCGGCGAACATGCGGGCCACCTCGCCCGCCCGGCGCACGTTCTCGGTGCGGTCGCGGTCGGAGAACCCGAGGTCGCCGTTGAGCCCGTGGCGCAGGTTGTCGCCGTCGAGCATGAAGGCGGGACGGCCGCGGTTGACGAGCGCCTCCTCCACGGCGGCCGCCAGCGTGGACTTGCCCGATCCCGACAGCCCCGTGAACAGGACGGTGCCGCCCCGCCGAGTCCCAGGGCCGCGAAGCGCTCGCTCCGTCGTCAGGCTGCCGCCCGTGACGCACCACGTTGGGGCTGGCATGCGCGGTGGCGATCACCCGGATCACCCCGGCGCCCGACCGTGGCGTTGGTCGAGGGGTCGATGAGGATGAAGCTGCCGGTCGTGCGGTTCGTGCGTGTAGTCGTCGACCAGGAGGGGCTCGGTGGAGCGGAGGCGTGACGCGGCCGATCTCGTTGAGGCCCAGCGCAGTCCGCTGCCTCGTCGCGGTGCAGGCCGTTGATGTCGAGCCGGTACTGCAGCGACTGGGCCGTGGCGCGCACCGTGCGGGTGCTGTGCTTGACCAGGTAGCTGCGGCCCACGGTGAGCGGTGAGCGCTCGTCCATCCAGCAGACCGTGGCCTCGATGTCCGAGGTCAGCGTGGGCCGGTTGTTGGGGCGGCACAGCACGTCGCCCCGCGAGATCGCGATGTCGTCGGCCAGCGTGATGACGACCGCCATGGGCGGGAAGGCCTCGGCCACCTCGCCGTCGGCGGTCACGATGGAGGCGATCCGCGACGTGGTCCCGGACGGCAGCACGAGGAGCTCGTCGCCCGGGCGGAGCACCCCGCTGGCCACCGTGCCGGCGTAGCCCCGGAAGTCGGGGTTCTCGGGTGTCTGGCTGCGGATGACGTACTGCACCGGGAAGCGGGGGTCGATGAAGTTCTCGTCGCTGCCGATGTAGACCGATTCGAGGTGGTTGAGCAGCGGGCGACCCGTCGTACCACCACATGTGCTCGGAGCGGTGGACGACGTTGTCGCCCTTGCAGCGCCGAGATCGGGATGAACGTGATGTCGTGCACGTTGAGGCGGGCGGCGAACTCCATGAAGTCGGACTTGATCGCGCTCGAAGCGGTCCTGGCCCCAGTCGACGAGGTCCATCTTGTTGACGCACACCACCATGTGCGGGATGCCCAGCATGGAGGACAAGAAGGCGTGCCGGCGGGTCTGCTCGATCACGCCCTTGCGGGCATCGATCAGGATGAGGGACAGGTGAGCGCTCGACGCACCCGTCACCATGTTGCGGGTGTACTCGGTGTGGCCGGGGGTGTCGGCGATGATGAACTTGCGCTTGGGCGTGGCGAAGTACCGGTAGGCCACGTCGATGGTGATGCCCTGCTCGCGCTCGGCACGCAGCCCGTCGGTGAGGAGCGCCAGGTCGGTCTCGGGTTGCCCCGCTGCTCGCTGGTGCGGCGGATCGCCTCGAGCTGGTCCTCGAAGATCGCCTTGGCGTCGTAGAGGAGCCGGCCGATCAGGGTCGACTTGCCGTCGTCGACCGAGCCCGGCCGTGGCCAGGCGCAGGAGCTCGGCCATCAGAAGTACCCCTCCCGCTTGCGGTCCTCCATGCCGGCCTCCGAGATCCGGTCGTCGGCCCGGGTGGCGCCCCGCTCCGTCAGGCGGGTGCCCGCCACCTCGGTGATGACCAGGTCGATCGTCGTGGCGCTGGACTCGACGCAGCCGGTGCAGTCGGCGTCGCCGACCGTGCGGAAGCGCACCAGCGCCTCGAACGTGGGCCTCGCCGCGCGTCTGGGGCCAGGTGCTCGGTGACGGCCATCAGCATGCCGTCGCGCCGGAACACCTGGCGGCGGTGGGCGTAGTAGATGGAGGGCACGTCGATCTCCTCGTCGCGGATGTACTGCCAGACGTCGAGCTCGGTCCAGTTGGAGAGCGGGAAGACCCGGATGTGCTCACCCTTGTGGTGCCGGGCGTTGTAGAGGTTCCACAGCTCTGGGCGTTGGTTCTTCGGGTCCCACTGGCCGAACTCGTCACGGAAGCTGAAGATCCGCTCCTTGGCCCGGGCCTTCTCCTCGTCCCGCCGGGCTCCGCCGAAGACGGCGTCGTGACGGCCCTCGGAGATGGCCCGGAGCAGGGTGGGGTCTGCAGGCGGTTGCGGGTGGCGCCGGCGAGTCCTCCACCGTGCGCCCGGCGTCGATGTCGTCTTGCACCCTGGCCACGACCAGCCCGACCCCGAGCCGCGGCGGCGTGCCGGTCGCGGAATTCGAGCACCTCGGCGAAGTTGCGCCCGGTGTCGACGTGCATCACCGGGAACGGCACCGGCGCCGGCCAGAAGGCCTTCTTGGCCACATGCAGCATGACGATGGAGTCCTTGCCGCCCGAGAACAAGCAGCACGGGACGCTCGAACTCGGCCGCCACCTCCCGGAAGATGTGGATCGCCTGGGCCTCGAGGGCGCGCAGGTGCGACAGGCGGTAGTTGCCCGATCCGGGCGGCCCCCCGAGCCGGCTCGGTGACGCGCCCCTGATCGAGCAACCGCTCCGCGGTGATCGCCAACGGACCGCCTCCCTGTGAGCTGGCCACTTCGCCGTGCCCGCGTGAACGGAGAGAGCTTAGGCCCCCGCCTCCGCCGCACCGTGTCGGCTCCTCCGGGGCCAGCCGCCGTCGACGATCGGGTTCCCGTAGGCATCTTCGGCGGTCGGGGTCGCACCCAGCCAGCTGGCGTCGATGGACGGAGTCGAAGGGATCGTCGCTGATCACCCTCACCCTCATGTCCCGCAGCCATCGGCCAGGTCCTCGGTGTCCGACTCGCCTGACGCCCACGGCCCAGAACGGCATGGCCTCGGCGTCGGGCATCTCGAGCCGGATGTGGCGGTAGTGCTCCATGCCCGAGCCGGCCGGGATCAGCTTGCCGATGATGATGTTCTCCTTGAGCCCGAAGAGCTGGTCGCTCTTGCCCTCGATGGCGGCCTCGGTCAGCACCCGGGTCGTCTCCTGGAAGGAGGCGGCCGAGAGCCAGCTCTCGGTGGCCAGCGACGCCTTGGTGATGCCCATGAGCTCGGGACGGCCCTCGGCGGGCGTCTTGCCGTCCTCGACCAGCGTCCGGTTGACCTCGGCGTAG
Source organism: uncultured Acidimicrobiaceae bacterium (assembly GCA_963800725.1). Classification (GTDB taxonomy): domain Bacteria; phylum Actinomycetota; class Acidimicrobiia; order Acidimicrobiales; family RAAP-2; genus Bog-473. Next base: position 340,783 of record CAWDCE010000017.1, read on the forward strand.
ATCTGGTTGTCGACGCGCTCGCCGGGCAGGAACGGCGCATCGCCCGGCTCGGCGACCAGCACCCGGCGCAGCATCTGGCGCACGATCAGCTCGATGTGCTTGTCGTGGATCGACACACCCTGGTCCCGGTAGACCTTCTGGACCTCTTCGACCAGGTACTGCTGGGTCTCGCGGATGCCCTTGACCTCGAGGAGTTCCTTGGGGTCCTTGGGCCCTTCGACCAGCGCGTCACCGGCGGAGACCTCTTGGCCGTCGGCGACCTCGAGGTGGGCCCGCGAGGCCACCAGCGTGGAGTCCTCCTGCCGTCGTCGGCCACCACCGTGATGCGGCGGCCCGTCTCGTCGTCGTTGATCCGGACCACGCCCGAGTGGTGGGCGAGCACCGCGGCACCCTTGGGGGTACGGGCCTCGAAGAGCTCGACCACTCGGGGCAGGCCGTGGGTGATGTCCTCGCCGACCACACCGCCGGTGTGGAAGGTCCGCATGGTCAGCTGGGTGCCCGGCTCGCCGATCGACTGGGCCGCGATGACCCCGACCGCCTCGCCGAGCTCGATCATGATGCCCGTGGCCAGCGACAGCCCGTAACAGGCCGCGCACACGCCGTGGGGCGACTCGCAGGTCAGCACCGAGCGGGTCCGGATGCGATCGACGGCGGCGTCGTCGCGCATCTGGGCGATGTTGACGTCGTCGAGCAAGCGTGCCGACCGAGGTCGTCCCGTCCGACAGCGTGACCGTGCTCGGTCAAGAGGCGGCCAAAGGCCCGGGTCTCGAGGTAGTTGCGGTGCCCCGGGCCGTCGGGGGAGACCCCTTCGATCCAGATGCCGCGCGTCGAGCCGCAGTCGTCGATACGGATGATCAGCTCCTGTGCGACGTCGACCAGTCGACGGGTCAGGTAGCCCGAGTCGGCGGTGCGCAGCGCGGTGTCGGCCAGGCCCTTGCGGGCGCCGTGGGTGGAGATGAAGTACTCGAGCACCGAGAGGCCCTCACGGAAGGAGGACTTGATCGGGCGGGGGATCATCTCGCCTCGGGGATTGGAGACCAATCCCTTCATGCCGGCGATCTGGCGGATCTGCTGGCTGTTCCCTCGGGCGCCCGAGTCCACCATCATGTCGAGCGGGTTGAAGGCGATCGTGGCGAGCTGGGACTCCATGGCCCGCCCCACTTCGGAGTTGGCCGACGTCCAGATCTCGATTTCCTTTTGACGACGCTCGTCGTCGGTGATGATGCCGCGCTTGAACTGGGTCTCGGCCTTCTCCGCTTCCTTCTCGTAGCGGTCCAAGATGGCCTGCTTGTCCGGCGGCGTCTGCACGTCGTTGATCGAGATCGTCAACCCCGACTGGGCCACGAAGCGGAACCCGAGGGCCTTGATCCGGTCCAGGCTGGCGGCCACCACGTACTTGGGGTAGTTCGCCGCCAGCTCCTCGACGATGGTCCCGATGGGGATGTGCTTCTTGCCGACCACCTCGTTGACGTAGGCGAAGCCCACGGGCAGCGCCTCGTTGAAGAAGACACGGCCCGGCGGTGGTGCTGAAGGTCAGCGGGCTCGCCGTTCTCTGGCTCGACCCCGGCCGCGGCCAGGCGTCCGGCCAGGCTCGAGTCGGGCGAGGGGCGCAACACGATGGGGACCTGGAGGTCCAGGTCGCCGGCGTCGAAGGCCGCTTCGATCTCGTGGAGGTGGCGGAATGTGCGTCCCCCGCCCGTGCCACCTTCGACCAAGAAGGTCAGGTAGTAGGCACCGAACACCATGTCCTGGGTCGGCACGGTGATCGGGCGGCCGGTGGCCGGCGACAAGATGTTGTTGGCCGAGAGCATGAGCACCCGGGCCTCGGCCTGGGCCTCGGCCGACAGCGGGAGGTGGACCGCCATCTGGTCACCGTCGAAGTCGGCGTTGAAGGCGGTGCAGACCAAGGGGTGGACCTGGATGGCCTTGCCTTCGACGAGCACCGGCTCGAAAGCCTGGATACCGAGACGGTGCAGGGTCGGCGCACGGTTCAAGAAGACCGGGTGCTCGCGGATCACGCCTTCGAGGACGTCCCACACCTGGGGGCGACGGCGCTCGACCATGCGCTTGGCCGACTTGATGTTCTGGGCCAGCTCGGCGTCGACGAGCCGCTTCATGACGAAGGGCTTGAACAGCTCGAGCGCCATCAGCTTGGGCAGGCCGCACTGGTGGAGCTTGAGATTCGGGCCGATCACGATGACCGAACGACCCGAGTAGTCGACCCGCTTGCCCAAGAGGTTCTGGCGGAACCGGCCTTGCTTGCCCTTCAACATGTCCGAGAGGGACTTGAGGGGCCGGTTGCCCGGACCGGTGACCGGACGGCCACGCCGTCCGTTGTCGAAGAGGGCATCGACGGCCTCTTGGAGCATCCGCTTCTCGTTGTTGATGATGATCTCGGGCGCGCCGAGGTCGAGCAGGCGCTTCAGCCGGTTGTTGCGGTTGATGACACGGCGGTAGAGGTCGTTGAGGTCCGAGGTGGCGAATCGGCCACCGTCGAGCTGGACCATTGGCCGCAGGTCCGGCGGGATGACCGGGACGGCTTCGAGGATCATCGCCCGCGGGTCGTTGATCCGGCGGCCGTGGTCGTCGCGCCGGTTGAAGGCCGTGACGATCTTGAGGCGCTTGATCGTCTTTTGACGGCGCTGGGCCGACAGCGGACGACGACCGTCCTTGGCGTCGATCATGTCGCGCAGCTTGATCTCTTCGGCATCGAGGTCGATGCGGTCGATGAGCTTCAAGATGTACTCGGCGCCCATGCCGCCCTCGAAGTACTCGTCGTAGCGCAGGCGCAGTTCACGCCAGAGCATCTCGTCTTCGATGATCTTGCGGCCGTGGAGGTTGCGGAATTCGTCGAGGGAGCGCTGGGCGATCTCCGCGTCGTCTTGGGCCCGCTCGCGGACCGACGCGATTTCTTTTTCGACGGCGCGCTGGCGTGCCTTGATCTCGGCGTCACGGGCCTTGTCGGACTCGAGTTGCTTGAGCTCTTCTTCGAGGGCCTTGAAACGGCGGTCGATGTCGAGGTCACGGCGCTTCTCGATGTCGGCGATCTCTTCGGCCATCTCGGCCTCGAGGGTCGGCAGGTCCTGGTGGCGCTTCTCGTCGTCCACCCAGGTGACCAGGTTGGCCGCGAAGTAGATGACCTTTTCGAGCTGCTTTGCCTTGAGCTCCTCGCGGGGCTCGGTGCCCATGAGGAGGTAGGCCAGCCAGCTGCGGGTCCCACGCAGGTACCAGATGTGCACCACCGGGGCCGCCAGCTCGATGTGGCCCATGCGGTCACGGCGGACCTTCGAACGCGTGACTTCGACGCCGCAGCGCTCGCAGATGATGCCCTTGAAGCGCACCCGCTTGTACTTGCCGCAGTAGCACTCCCAGTCCTTGGTCGGACCGAAGATCTTCTCGCAGAAGAGTCCGTCCTTTTCTGGGCGAAGCGTGCGGTAGTTGATGGTCTCGGGCTTTTTGACCTCGCCGTTGGACCAACCGCGGATGGAATCACCGGTAGCCAGTCCGATACGAAGCTGATCGAAGGTATTCACGTCGAGAGCCATTAGGAGAAGCTCCTCTCTGCGGCACGCCGCTCATCCTCTTCGTCAGAACCTCGCTCGTTGCGACTGATGTCGATGCCGAGTTCTTCTGCCGTACGGAACACGTCCTCGTCGAGTTCGTGCATTTCAATTTCACGGCCGTCAACGGCCAGGACCTCAACATCGAGGCACAGCGACTGCATTTCCTTGATGAGCACCTTGAAGCTCTCAGGGATGCCCGGTTCGGGGATGTTCTCCCCCTTGACGATGGCCTCGTAGACCTTGACCCGGCCGAGCACGTCGTCGGACTTGATGGTCAAGAGTTCTTGGAGGGCGTAGGCCGCACCGAATGCCTCGAGTGCCCACACCTCCATCTCACCGAAGCGCTGGCCACCGAACTGGGCCTTCCCACCGAGCGGCTGCTGGGTGATCATCGAGTACGGGCCGGTGGAACGGGCATGGATCTTGTCGTCGACCAGGTGGGCCAGCTTCAAGATGTAGACGTAGCCGACCGAGATCGGGTTGTCGTAGACCTCGCCGGTCCGCCCGTTGTAGAGCTTGACCTTCCCGTCGTTTTGCATCTGGACGTCGCCGTTGGCCGAGTCCGAGTTCAGCGTCTCGAAGATCCGCTGGATGGTCGGGTGCCGACCGGCGTCGTCGATCTCGTCCCAGTGGGCGCCGTCGAAGACTGGGGTCGCGACCCACGAGGCCGGCTGGGTGCGCGGCCGCGTCTTGCGGGCGGCTCCGTCTCCCTTCGCACTCGTGCCCACTTCGTCGTTGACGACCGTGCCTTCCCACCCGTGGCGGGCGGCGTAGCCGAGGTGCGACTCGAGCACCTGGCCGACGTTCATCCGGCTCGGCACGCCGAGGGGGTTCAAGATGATGTCGACCGGCGTGCCGTCGGAGAGGTACGGCATGTCCTCAACCGGGAGGATCTTGGAGATGACGCCCTTGTTGCCGTGACGTCCGGCCAACTTGTCGCCTTCTGAGATCTTGCGCTTTTGGGCCACGTAGACCCGCACCAGCTGGTTGACGCCCGGCGGCAGCTCGTGTGACTCCTCGCGGGAGAAGACGCGGACGTCGATGACCTTGCCGTATTCACCGTGGGGCACCTTGAGGCTCGTGTCGCGGACCTCGCGGGCCTTTTCACCGAAGATGGCGCGCAGCAGGCGCTCTTCGGGCGTCTGCTCGGTCTCACCCTTTGGGGTCACCTTGCCGACGAGGACGTCGCCCGGGGCGACTTCGGCGCCGACGCGGATGATGCCGCGGTCGTCGAGGTCGGCCAGGATCTCTTCTGAGAGGTTCGGGATGTCCCGGGTGATCTCCTCGGCCCCGAGCTTGGTGTCGCGGGCGTCGACCTCGTGCTCTTCGATGTGGATCGAAGTCAGCACGTCGTCGCGCACGAGGCGCTCGGACAAGATGATGGCGTCCTCGTAGTTGTAGCCCTCCCACGGCATGAAGGCGACAAGCAGGTTCTTGCCGAGCGCCAGCTCGCCGTTGTGGGTGGAGGGGCCGTCCGCGATGAGATCGCCGGCGACGACCTTTTGTCCCTCTTCGACCAGGGTGCGGTGGTTGATGCACGTGTTCTGGTTGGAGCGGCGGAACTTGGAGAGGCGGTAGGCCTTGCGACCGAGTGGGGTGCCGAGGCGGTCCTTTTGTCCGGCCCGGTACTCAATGGTCACGGTGTCGCCGCTGATCTCGGTGACCGTTCCCTCGCCCTCGGCCAACAAGACGTCGCCGGCGTCGCGCGCGGCGCGCGCTTCGACCCCAGTGCCGATGTAGGGAGCTTCGGGTACCACCAGGGGCACCGCCTGCTTCTGCATGTTGGCGCCCATGAGGGCACGGTTGGCGTCGTCGTGCTCGACGAAGGGGATCAGTGCGGTCGAGACCGACACGATCTGCTTCGGGGACACGTCCATCAGGTCGACCTCTGATGGGGGGACGTAGTCGATCTCACTGGTCGTGCCGTACGAGGTGTTGACCGCGCCCATGCGCACGCCGGTGCCCTGGGGGCCACGGCGGACCAGCACACGGTCCTCGCTCAGGTTGCCCTTGTCGTCGACCGCGGCGTTGGCCTGGGCGATGACGTGCTCTTCTTCTTCGTCGGCGGCGAGGTAGCTGACCTCTTCGGTCACCTTGCCGTTGACGACGGTGCGGTACGGGGTCTCGATGAAGCCGTACTCGTTGACCCTGGCGTAGGTGGCGAGCGCACCGATCAGACCGATGTTCGGGCCTTCGGGCGTCTCGATCGGGCACATGCGGCCGTAGTGCGACGTGTGGACGTCTCGCACCTCGAACCCGGCGCGCTCACGCGAGAGGCCACCAGGTCCGAGAGCGGACAGGCGCCGCTTGTGGGCCAGACCCGACAGCGGGTTGTTCTGGTCCATGAACTGGCTGAGCTGGCTGGTCCCGAAGAACTCCTTGACCGCGGCCACGACCGGGCGGATGTTGATCAGGGTCTGGGGCGTGATGGCCTCGACGTCTTGGGTGGTCATGCGCTCGCGCACGACCCGCTCCATGCGAGACAGCCCGACCCGGACCTGGTTCTGGATCAGTTCCCCGACCGAGCGGATCCGACGGTTGGCGAAGTGGTCCTGGTCGTCGATGCGGTAGGTCGACTCGCCGTCGGCCATGTGCAGGGCGAGGTGGAGCATGTAGGTGGCCGACGCCAGGATCTCCGACGGGCTGAGCACGCTCTGGTTGGGGGCGGGCTTTTCGATGTCGATACCGAAAAGATCCGACAGGCGGTCGATTTCGGGTCCGAGTTTGCGGTTCAACTTGTAGCGGCCGACCCGGGTCAGGTCATAGCGCTTGGGGTTGAAGAAGGCGTTCTCGAAGTAGACACGGGCGGCCTCGGCGGACAACGGCTCGCCCGGACGGGCCCGCTTGTAGATCTCGAGCAGCGCCTCTTCACGGGTAGGGGCGAGGTTGCGCTCCTTCTCCCACTGCCCTTCGAGGAAATCGAAGTGGCGCACGAAGCGGTCCAAGAAGGCCTCGTCGCCGTAGCCGAGGGCGCGCAGCAGCACGAAGAGCGACAAACGGCGCTTGCGGGCCACGCGGCACCCGGCGGTGACGTCCTTGCCCGGCTTGGCTTCGATGTCGAGCTCGATCCACTCACCTCGGTAGGGGTGGATGGTCCCGGTGAAGACGGTCTTGGCGTCGCGTCCGGGCTGGAAGATCACGCCCGGCGAGCGGACGAGCTGGCTGACGACAACGCGCTCGGTGCCATTGACGATGAAGGTCCCACGGTCCGTCATCATCGGGAAATCGCCCATGAAGACCGTCTGCTCTTTGATCTCACCGGTCGTGGCGTTGAGGAAGCGCGCCCGCACGAAGACCGGCGCGGCGTAGGTCATGTCCTTTTCCTTGCACTCCTCGACCGAGAATTTCGGCGGTGGGCGCAGGTCGGGGTCCGTCGGGTCGAACTCGAGCTCGAGACTCAGCTGGCCGGTGAAGTCTTCAATGGGGCTGATGTCGTGGTACGCCTCAGCCAGCCCCTTGTCGAGGAACCACTGGAACGAATCGCGCTGGATGGCGATCAGATCTGGAAGCTGCAAAGCCTCATTGATATTGGCGAATGAAACACGTTCGGGACTGCGGGACCGTGAGGACAACGGTCAACTCCTCCCAGGAGATTGCGGCGGGCGGGTGCGGTATTGCTCGGCTAGAGGGGTGGGTCGGTTGGGACCTGATCAGGGTCGGTGGACTGCCGGGGCGCGTGCTGACCCCGCGGAATTACGGGGACAACGAACACAAGGGCGCACGGCAACCCTGCATCTTAACCATGGGCGTGCCTGAACACAACCCCTAGGCCGCGAAAGCCGGACGGGCCGAGGCCCGCAGGACGGCGCCAGGCTAGGAGCGCCCTCCCCCGACGTCAAGGATCCCGGCCCGAGAACCGGGGGCGAGCCCGGTCTCGAGCCGGAGAACTACTTGACTTCGACGGTGGCCCCAGCGGCCTCGAGGGCCTCTTTGGCCTTGTTCGCATCGTCCTTGTTCGCCTTCTCGAGCACCGGCTTGGGGGCACTCTCGACCAGGTCCTTGGCTTCCTTCAGCCCGAGGCTCGTGAGGGCCCGGACTTCCTTGATCACCTGGATCTTCTTGTCGCCGGCGTCGGTCAGGATGACGTCGAATTCGGACTTCTCCTCTTCGGCCGCGGCGTCGCCGCCACCACCACCGGCCGGAGCCGCTGCTGCAACCGCCACCGGGGCGGCCGCCGTCACGCCGAAACGCTCCTCAAAATCCTTCAACAGCTCGCTCAGTTGGATCACCGAGAGCTCGGCGATCCCATCGAGGATCTGCTCCTTCGTCAGGGTCTCTGCCATTTGAATGGCCTTCCTTTCTTTCCTTCGGTCTTGTCTGTTCGACTGATCTGTTGCTACTCGGACGCCGCTGGTTCACCGGCTGTTTCGCCGGGCGCCTCGACTTCGGGTGCTTCCTGCGCCGGGGACGGCTGCCTGCACCTCGTCGCTCGCAGCCGCCTCGGTTTGGGGCGCAGCGTCGGCGTCGGGGGTGGCGGCCTCGTCGCTGGGCTCGGCGGGCGTCTCGGCGGTCGTCTCGGTCGTCGCGGCTTGTGGCGCTTCGGCGACTTCGCCGTCCGCCGTGCGCTGGTCGATCAGGGCCGAGATGCCGTAGGCCAAGTTGCGCGGGAGCGCCTCGAGCAGGCCGGCCAACTGTTGCATCGGCGCGGCCAGGGCCCCGGCGAAGCGGGCCAGCAGGACGTCGCGCGGCGGCAGGTCGGCGAGCGCTTCGAGATCCGACGCCGAGAGCAGCGACCCGTCGGCCAGTCCCCCTTGATCACCAACAACGGGTTGGCCTTGGCGAAGTCACGCAGCGCCTTGGCCACTGCGCTGACGTCGCCCTGGACGAAGGTCAGGGCGGTCGGGCCGCTCAAGTATTCGGAGAGCGGCTGGTATTCGCCACCGTCGATGGCCCGCTTGACCAGGGTGTTCTTGAAAATCTTGTAGTCGCCACCGACGGCTGCGAGGGCGTCGCGCAGTTCGGCGAGCTCGGCCACGCTCAAACCGCGGTACTCGGTGACGATCGAGGCCGAGGCGTCGTTGATGCGCGCCTGTACCCGTTCGATCACTTCGGTCTTGTGGATCCTTGCTGCGTTCGGCATGAGCGTTCGTGTCCTCCACCGGGATCAACCGCCCGGCGACGGGTCAGGATCTCCGATGTGCGACGAACGCTCAACGACCACTCGGCCGATGCTCGCAGTGTCGCCTCGTCAGGCGGACCCTTTCGGGCCACTTACGCACCAGATGGTGCACCGGAGGTCTATGGCGTCTTTTCTTCAGTGCTTCGCCGCCCTCGGGCGGCTGAGCTGTGCGCCAGAGCGTAGTACGGCGCTCGGGCGGTGTTCGACCGCTAGGCGGTGGCGGCCAGATCCTCGTCGACCAGGCGGGCCCGGGCGGGGTCGATGTGGACCCCGGGGCTCATGGACGTCGAGATGGTCACCGACAACATGTAGCGGCCCTTGGCCGAGGCCGGCTTGGCGCGCTGGATCTCTTCGACGACCGCGTGCACGTTGGCCACCAGCTGCTCGCGGGTGAAGGAGGCCTTGCCGATGCGGATGTGGACGTTGCCCACCTTGTCGGTGCGGTATTCGACCCGGCCACCTTTGAACTCGGTGACCGCCTTGCCCACTTCCATGGTGACAGTTCCGGTCTTCGGGTTCGGCATGAGGCCGCGGGGCCCGAGGACTCGGCCGAGCGTTCCGACCTGACCCATCAGGTCCGGAGTGGCGATGGCCACGTCGAAGTCCAAGAATCCGCCGTTGACCCGGGCCACCAGATCATCGGCCCCGACCTCGTCGGCACCGGCGGCCCTGGCCTCAGCGGCCTGCTCGCCGGCCGCAAAGACGGCCACGCGCTCGGTGCGACCGGTGCCCGAGGGCAACGACAGCGTCCCGCGGACGATCTGGTCGGCCTTCCTCGGGTCGACGCCGAGGCGAAAGGCGAGTTCGACCGTCTCGTCGAAGGTGGTGCGGGCCAGGCTCTTGATCAGGTCGACGGCCTCGCCGACGCCATAGAGCGCCTCGCGGTCGACCTTGGTCAAGGCGTCGCGGTATTTCTTCCCATGCTGGGCCATCGTCGTATCTCCTCTTTGCCTAAGTGCGGGTCGCTCAGCCGGCGACTTTGATCCCCATGGATCGCGCCGTGCCGGCCACCTGCTTCTTGGCGGCCTCGAGATCGTTGGTGTTGAGGTCCTTCATCTTGGCGTTGGCGATCTCGACCAGCTGGGCGTCGGTGATCGAGCCCACCTGCTCACGCCCCACGGTCGCGGCACCCTTGCTCAGGCCGGCGGCCTGGCGGAGCAGCACCGGTGTCGGCGACGTCTTGAGCACGAAGCTGAAGGTGCGGTCCTCGTAGATCGTGATGTCGACGGGGATGACCGAGCCGCGCTGGGACTCGGTGGCCGCGTTGTACTGCTTGCAGAACTCCATGGTTTGTACGCCATGTGGTCCGAGCGCCGTGCCGACCGGGGGGGCGGGGGTGGCCGACCCGGCCTCGAGCTGGATCTTCACCACGGCGAGGACCCGCTTCTTGGGTGCCATCGTGTGTCGTCTCCTTCTTCTTCTTCGGTTGCCTTGCCTACAGCTTGGCGACTTGACTGAATTCGAGTTCGACCGGCGTCTCTCGGCCGAAGATGTTCACCAGCACCTTCAACTTGAGCTGGTCTTCGTTGATCTCCGCGATCTGGCCCGAGAAGTCCGCGAATGGACCCTCTTTGACCCGCACCGTCTCGTCGACCTCGTACTCGAGACGGGGCCGGCTGCGCTTGGTGGTGGCTTCGGCGCCCTCCGACCTTGACCTGGAGGATGTTCTCGACCTCACGGCGTGAGAGGGGGGTGGGCTTGGTGCCCGGACCGACGAATCCCGTCACGCCCGGGGTGTTGCGGATCGCGCCCCAGGTGTCGTCGTCGAGGTCACAGCGCACCAGGAGATAGCCCGGAAAGACCTTCTTTTGCACCGTGACCTTCTTGCCGCCCTTGAACTCGACGACGTCTTCCATTGGGATGACGACCTCGAAGACCCGGTCCTCGATCCCGCGCGAGGCCACGACGTTGCCCATGTTCGAGCGCACCTTGTTCTCGTAGCCCGAGTAGGTGTGCACCACGTACCAACGCCCGGGGCGGTCGTAGGGGGATTCGACCGGGACGATCTCCTCTTCGTCCTCGCCCCATCCACCCAATTCGCTCTCGGCTGCGGGCTCGGCCGTGGCGTCGAGCACCAGGTCCGGCTCCGCAGGCTCGCTCGCGTCCGGAGCGATCTCTTCGCTGGTCACTGGTACATCCTCCGCGTCAATGTCGGTCATCTCGCTCACCGGGCTACTTCGTAAAGAGAAGCGTGATGAGCTTCCCGAAGGCCAAGTTGAGAACGAAGATGAGTGAGATCATGATGACCAAGGTGGTCAGGACCACCGAGGTGTAGTTGACGAGCTCGGAGCGCGAAGGCCACTGGACCAGCCGCATCTCGTCTCGGACTTCTCGGGTGAACTGCAACGGCGAGGTCCGCTTGCGGCCGGATGCACCCTTGGATCCCGGGGTCCGCGCCGCACCCTTTCCCGCCGGCGCCTTGCGGGCCGCGGGGGAGCCATCGGCCTCCACCTGGCCCTGACGCTGCATCATGCGCTTGGTTTCGCGGTTCACGAGATGTGCCTCATTGATCGTCGGTCACTACTTGTTGGGAAATCGTCTGTGAGATTCGAGCAGGGCAGGAGGGACTCGAACCCCCAACCGCCGGTTTTGGAGACCGGTGCTCTTCCAGTTGAGCTACTGCCCTCGGTGGGAAGCCATCAGAATCGGTGGCGGAAGGTTCGCCCCCCTGACCTGGGGAACGGCCAGCAAGACTAGCACTGGGCGCCAACGAGGCGCTTAGCGGGTCTCCTTGTGCAGCGTGTGCTGGCGATCCCAGCGGCAGAACTTCTTCATTTCGATCCGCTCGCGGTCGTTCAGCTTGTTCTTGGTGGTGATGTAGTTCCGGCGCTTGCACACCTCGCACGCCAGCGTGACCTGCACCCTCTTCTCGTTCTTCGCCATTTTCGATCCTTCCTATGTCGCGGCCGGAAACGGCCGCCCCGATTCTCGTAGCGGCGGCGGGACTCGAACCCGCGACAACACGATTATGAGCCGTGTGCTCTGACCAACTGAGCTACGCCGCCAAGGGCGAGCCCCCTGTCAGAATTGAACTGACGACACCAGCCTTACCATGGCTGTGCTCTACCGACTGAGCTAAGGGGGCGCCGCGGCGCTTGCACCGCGAACCGTCAATGATAGCCATTGGGCGCCACCCGACGCCTACGGCCCCGGCTGGCCGAGCCCGCGAGGTTACGATCCGGCCGTGCACACCAGACTGGCCGCCCCCGCCGATGCCGAGGCCATCAGGGCGATCTACAACGTCGAGGTGCTCGAGAGCACCAATACCTTCGACATGGTGCCACGCACGGCGGCAGAACAGATGGCCTGGCTGAGCGAGCACAACGGGGTCCATCCGGTCATCGTGGCGGTCGAGGATCCCGCCTTGGCGCGAGGCCACCGCGGGGCCGACGGGGAGATCGTGTGCGGATTCGGTTCCCTCTCGCCCTTCCGGGAGCGTTCGGGCTACGCCGCCACGGCGGAGAACTCGGTCTATGTGGACCGGGCCCACCGCGGTGAGGGCATTGGTCGACTCCTGCTCGACGAACTGATCACCTTGGCCCGCCAGCACGGGTTCCACTCGCTGATCGCCCGCATCGCCGGGCACAACGAGACCTCGATCGGCCTGCACCGCGCCCTCGGTTTCGAGCTGGTCGGGGTGGAGCGAGAAGTGGGGCGCAAGCACCGCCAGTGGCTCGACGTGGTCGAGTTGCAGCGCCTCTTGTAGGTCGCTCAGCTTGTAGGTCGCTCAGCCCTCGAACGCCGGGCCTGGGGAAGCACCGATCGACTCGGGGCGCCTCGAGGTGTCGATCGTCCGCCACGACGTGGTCCACTCGCCGAGCGGGAGCATCATGATGCCCCAGAGCACGACGACGGCCGCCACCATCGACAGCGGGTTGGTGAGCACCAGTTGGTGGAGCAACGACGCCCCACCGGTCAGCCCGATGAACGGGGCCACCATCGACAGCCCGAGCACCAAGGTCAGCATCCGCCCGGTCACCACCGGGGCCATCAAGATGATCCCCCAGGTCAGGTACCAGGGCTGGACCACCGGGCCGAGGAGGACGAACATCAGCATCGAGATGCCGAGCGCGTTCAACGCGCCGAGCCGCTCGCTGTTGCGCAGGCAATAGACCGCCACGCCGGCGGCCGCCAAGAGCCCGAGCATGCGGGTCACCGTCAAGACGCCACCGAGGCCGACCCCGACCCCCACCACATGGAGGGCGCCGCTGATCACCAGCCCGACGGCGGTGGCCGGGGCCATCCACGACCGCACCGTGCCCGGGGTGCCGAGGTTGGCGATCCAGCCCCACCCGAGGCCCGACACCATCGAGAAGGCCGCCATCACGAAGAAGGCGATCAACGCGGCCTTGATCATCGGTGCGATGCGCTCGCGCAGCGACACGCCGGGTCCGGCCCAGTTCCAAGCGACGTAGATGATCCCCATGGCGGCCGGCACCTTGATGGCGGCGGCCATGGTGCACAAGATCACCCCCCACACCGGGTGCTTGGTCTTGGCCGCCGTCACCCCCGCCACCAACAGGCCCACCATGATGGCGTCGTTGTGCACCCCGCCAATGAGGGCCAAGAGGGTCAAGGGGTTCAAGACAGCGAGGACGAAGGCCGAGCCGGGGTCGCGGCCGTAAGCCTTGGCCAGCTTGGGGATGCAATAGGCAATGAGCCCGACGCCGATCACCGAGAGCAGCCGCAAGAACAAAACGGTAATCACGGCGTTGTGGCCACTGGCCGAGGCGAACCACCCGTCGATCATCAAGAACAGCGGGCCGTAGGGGGCCGGGGTGTTCTTCCAGAGCCCGTCGACCGGGTTCACGAACTGCCCCGAGCCAATGGTGCCGGGCCCGTAGAGATACGGGTTGATGTGGTGGCTCATCATCTCGCCCTGGGCCACGTACGAGAACACGTCGCGGCTGAAGAGCGGGGCGACCACCAACAGCGGGGTGATCCACGCCGCGAGCATCCACGCCAGCGTGCGCACCGGGGCACCGGGGCGACGCCGCAGCGTCTGCACCAGGCCGAACCAGACCCGCACGAAGAGCAACATCCCCCCGTAGACCGCCACCATCCCCGGCAAAAGCAGCACGGTCTGGGTGGGATTGGCGACCGATGGCTCACCGAATAACCACGTGCCCGACATCTCGAGCTTGAAGGGCGACCCGGGCAAAGAGGCCCCGATGCAGACAGAGAGGATGGCGATGAAGCCGAGCAGTCCGGCCCGGCGCAGGAACGACCAGTCGTCGCCTGAACCGCTCGTTGCCTCGACCCGTTCTGAGAGGGCGAGCCTCGGGGCCACCCGCAGGCGCACGCCGTCGGCCACCATGCCGAGGCGCGCCGACGCGATTGCACCCCGTCGATGACTGCGGCTGCAGTTGCGCCTGCTCGTACGTCCACTTGGCTGTCTGTCTCGCTTTTTGTTGGCCGCAAGGCGCCGGTCCGATATCCGGCGGGCGGAGATGGCACGTGCCGGCGCCAGGGCGCCCGCAACCAATCCGAAACGTCATTGTAACGACATCGGGGCCGCCAGCACCAGTATGGGTGAGGCGCCCAAAGAGCGCCTCACCTCTGCGTGGGCCGGGGAGGATTCGAACCTCCGTAGGCGTTAACCGACAGGTTTACAGCCTGTTTCCTTTGGCCACTCGGACACCGACCCGCAGCGGGCGAGGTTAGCCCGAGCCGAGACCCCTGGTCGGCCAGCGCCGACCGGTACGCTCAAAGGATGCCTACCTTCGACATTGTCTCCGAAGTCGACATGCAAGAAGTCCGCAATGCGGTCGACCAGGCCAACCGAGAGGCCGCCACCCGATTCGACTTCAAGAACACCGATTCGACCATCGAGTTGAGCGACGCCGAACTGGTGCTCGCCTCATCGACCGAGGACCGGCTGCGGGCCCTGCACCAGGTGCTCGACGAGAAGTTGGTCAAGCGCCAGGTCTCGCTCAAGGCCTTCGAGGACGCCAAGATCGAAGAGGCCCACAAGGGCACGGCCCGACAGAAGATCGCCATTCGCGCCGGCATCTCCCAAGATCACGCGAAGCAACTGAACAAGTTCATCAAGGAGCTCGGGCTCAAGGGCGTGTCCTCACAGACCCAGGGCGATCAGCTCCGGGTCACCGCAAAGAAGCGGGACGACCTCCAAGCGGTCATTGCCGCGTGCAAGGAGAAGGACTTCGGTATCCCCCTGCAGTTCAACAACTTCAGGGACTGAACCCCGCACGCCCCGCACCGCTCAGTGCGTGGCGGTCTCCTCGACGGCCTCTTCGGTGGTGAGATGCTCGTCGAACTCGGCCAGCTCGACCTTGAACATCTTGTTGAACACCAACAGCTTGAGGACCCAGAAGAGTCCGAACGAAATGATGTTGGCCAGCTCGACCACGATGGTCAGTTGCAGGTGGGTCAGGTGGTGTTCGCGGCCGATGTGGCGGGCCACCGCCGCACCGATGATGGAGAACACGATCCCGAGGGCCGACATCGTCCAGAATGGGACGATCTCCTTCAAGAAGTGCGAGCGTCCGTGCTTGCCCCACGCCCACTTGCGGTTCAGCCAATACGACGGGATGGTGGCGACGGCGTTCCCGAAGACCGTCGCTTCGATCTCACCCCAGTGCAACACGCCGAAGACGATGGCGATGACCGAGAGCGAGACGACGGTCGAGATGACCGACACCATGGTGTAGCGGAAGATCTTGCGCCCCTCGTGAGTGTGGAGCCAGGCGTACACCGCACGGATCCGTCGAAGCACGCTGTCACATTAGCCCGCTGTCCCCTGTTTCTACTGCACACCCTTAGGGGCGCACGGGGGACAAGGCGTTGGCTCTGGCCACTTCACCGAACCAGAACGCGCTGGGTTTGGGCCGGCGCTCGAAGGTGTCCGCCGCCACCGACACCAGGCCGAATTGGGGCCCGTAACCGAGATGCCATTCGAAGTTGTCCAAGAGGCTCCACACAAAGTATCCCCGCAGGTCAATGCCGGCTTCGATGCACCGGTGCGCACTGGTGATGGCCTCGGACAAAAAGGCGATCCGGTCGGTGTCATCGGCCGTGGCGATGCCGTTTTCGGTGACGACGACGGGGCGTCCACTGACGGCGGCGGCCCGGGCGACGCAATATTCGACGGCTTGGGGCCAGCGCTCATCGTCCATCTGGGTCACCGGCACGCTCGGATCGTTGGGCGCCTGGCCCTCGGGCCCGAAATGCATCCGCGTGTAGCACTGGACCCCGACGAAGTCGTCACCTTCGGTGGCCCGCAAGAAGGTGTTCTCGAGCACCTCCTCGGCGGCGTCGCGCAGCGACTCTCCCCCTTCGTCGGCCGTGATCTCGGCCATCGAGACGGTCACCCCGACCGGGAAGTCCCCCGGGCCCGAGCGCAGCACGTCGACCGCGAGACGATGGGCGCGCACCATGGCCTCGTTGACGGCACCGAAGCGGTAGAAGTCGTCCTTGACCCCGGGGGGGTACTGCCCTTGGAAGTACCCCATGACCCCGACCACATTGGGTTCGTTGATCGTGCAGGCCCAGCCGATGAGGTCGCCGAGGTGCGCCGCGGTGCGTTCGACGAAGCGGGCGAAACGTTCAGGTGCTTCGGGCGCTTCCCACCCGCCGCGCGGCGAGCCACAACGGCGTCGTGAAGTGGTGGAAGGTGACCACGGGCACGATGCCACGGCCGTGACAGGCCGCACAGATCCGGCGGTAGTGCTCGAGGGCAGCCATGGAGAATTCGCCCTCGGCCGGTTCGATCCGACTCCATTCGAGCGAGAACCGGTACGCCCCGAGCCCGAGGTCGCCGACCAGGTCGACGTCCTCGCGCCAACGGTGGAACGAGTCGCAGGCATCGCCACTTGACGCCACGGTCCCCGACTCGGGATTGTGCTCCCAGGCCCACCAGTCGTTGTTGACGTTGCCCCCCTCGATCTGATGGGCCGCCGTCGCCACCCCCCAGGTGAAGCCGTCGGGAAAGGTGAGGCGCTTCGCGCCCGAGTGGTCAGGTGGAAGGGCCATGGGGGCGCAGGGTAGTTGGATCACGCCCGAGGTGCATGACTCGCCGTCGTGTCTCGCCTGCGATCATGGTCCCATGAGCGCCTCACTCGAGTTCCTCGTCAATCTGTTGGATCTCGAACCCATCGAGGTGAACATCTTCCGGGGCATCCAGCCCCACGAGGAGCGCCAGCGCGTCTTCGGGGGCCAGGTCGCCGGCCAGGCCCTCATGGCCGCCGGGCGGACGGTCGATCACGGGCGCGTCCATTCATTGCACTCGTATTTCCTCCGGCCGGGCGATCCGACCGTGCCCATCCTCTACGAGGTGGACCGCATCCGCGACGGGCGGTCGTTCACGACCCGTCGGGTCGTCGCCATCCAACACGGCCGGGCCATCTTCAATATGTCCGCCTCGTTCCACGATCATGAGGTGGGCCTCGATCACCAATTCGAGATGCCCGAGGTCCCCGACCCCGAATCCCTGGCCCCGCTCTTCGAGCGACTCGAACCGTGGAAGGAGGAACTGGCCGAGTGGTTCGAACGGCCCCATCCGATCGACCAACGCCACATTGGGGACCTCCCCTGGCACAAAAAGGGCAAGGCCGAGCCGTATCAGCGCCTGTGGATCAGAGCGGACGGCACCCTCCCCGACGACCCGCTCCTCCACGCCTGCGTGGCGGCCTACGCCTCGGATATGTCCTTGTTCGACACGATCTTGGCCCCCCATGACGTTCGCTGGGACGACGTCAACTTCATGGGGGCGAGCCTCGACCACTGCATGTGGTTCCACCGGCCGTTTCGGGCCGACGAGTGGCTCCTCTACGACACCGACTCACCGGTGGCCGCACAAGGGCGCGGCCTGGCGCGGGGCTTTCTCTTCGACCGGGCCGGCCAGCTGTGCGTGTCGCTGGTCCAAGAAGGCCTGGCCCGGCTCGAGCTCGAGGACTAGCGCAACTCGATCGGGGTGTAGTCGCCGCGTCGGCCCCGATGTAGAGCTGACGGGGCCGGGCGATCTTGGAGTCCTGATCCAACATCTCTTGCCAATGGGCCAGCCAACCGGCGGTGCGCGGAATGGCGAAGAGGACGGGGAACATCTCCATTGGGAATCCCATCGCCTGATAGATGAGTCCCGAGTAGAAGTCCACATTGGGGTAGAGCTTGCGCGAGGTGAAGTACTCGTCGCTGAGTGCGATCTCCTCGAGTTTGAGCGCGATATCGAGTAGCGGATTCTTGCCCGTGACGGTGAATACCTCGTCGGCCACCCGCTTGATGATCTTGGCTCTCGGGTCGTAGCTCTTGTAGACCCGGTGACCGAAGCCTTGGAGCCGTTGCCGCGCCGTGACCCGACTTGACCGATTCAATGAAGGCCGGGACGTTGTCGATGCTGCCGATTTCGGTCAGCATGCGGATGACCGCTTCGTTGGCGCCACCGTGGCGGGGTCCGTAGAGCGCGGCGGCCGCGGCGGCGGTGGCCGAATAGGGGTCCGAGTGCGACGAGCCGACCACGCGCATGGCGGTGGTCGAGCAGTTCTGCTCGTGGTCCGCGTGCAGGATGAACAACACGTCGAGCGCCCGGGCCAGGATCGGGTCCGCCTCGTAGCGCGGTTCGGCGACCTTCCAGAGCATGGAGAGGAAGTTGCCCGGGAAGTCCAATGAATTGTCGGGGTAGACGAAGGGCATCCCGACACTGAAGCGGTGCGCAGCCGCGGCCAAGGTGGGCATCTTGGCGATCAAGCGGATGATCTGCTTGTTGCGCGAATCAGGGTCGAAGATGTCCTTGGCGTCGAGGTAGAAGGTCGAGAGTGCCGCCACCGCCGACACCAACATGCCCATTGGATGCGCGTCGTAGTGGAAGCCCTCCAAGAAGCGCTTGCGCACGTTCTCATGGATGAAGGTGTGATTGGTGATCTCGTTGCGCCAGACCTCGAACTCGTCGGTGCTCGGCAACTCCCCATTCAAGAGGAGGTAGGCCACCTCGAGATAGGTCGAGCTCTCCGCCAGCTGCTCGATCGGGTAGCCGCGGTAGCGCAGCACGCCGGCTTCGCCGTCGAGGTAGGTGATCGCACTCTCGCACGCGGCGGTGGACATGAACGCTGGATCGAAGAACCAGATGCCCGGAAGGAGTTTCGACCACTCGCTGGCCGACACTCCGCCGTTGACGAGCGGGATTTCCAACGTCTCGCCATTCCTGTTGTCGGTGATGGTGATGCTCTCGGCCACGGGGGCGACCCCTCCAATTCCTTCTGTGTGGTTTGCCAGCCGATCCTATGGCCCGAAGCCGACCCCGGTCGAGACGCCACCTTCGCGACCCGGTTCGTTCACTTCGCAACCGTCGTGGTGGGGGTGGCCGGAGCGACGATGAGGAGCTGTGAAAACGCGGTGTCGGTCGTCGAGGTCTGCAGGGCGGGGACGTCGAGGGTCACATGGAGGCCATAGGTCTGGCCCGGCTTGACCACGAAGAGCGCGGGCGGCACGGTGACGGACCCGAGCGACGCCAGTGCCGCGTGGCGTGTGACCGCCACGGTCTGCCCGGTGGCCTGGGTCACCAGGCTGATGTGCACGGTCGCCGCCGGCTCGTCGACCGTCCCGTGGTTGGCCATGACCACGCTGACGACAATGAGATTGGTGGGCGACAGGGTCGACACACCCGGGGTCACGACCCCGCTGGGCTGCGGCAGCGCCGGTGGCGACAAGCGGATCGCCGTCACCATGAGGTCGGGGGCAGCCGCCAGCGACGCCGACGTGGTCAGCTGGTCGATCTGGGTGGCAACGGCCCCGAGCTGCCAGCTTTGGGGCCGCGTGACCCACACCGATGCGGGAACGCGGGTGTGCCCCCTCGCCGCCGCCAACTCCTTTCGCATGGCGCCATAAGCCCGATCAGCGTGGGTCAAGAGGGCACCCGCCGCCGCGATCTGATTGGTGGTGGCGGTCGAGGACAACAGGGTCGGGGTCGCCGCCGCGCCAGACGAGGCGACCGGCGAGCCGGCTACCGCCAGGGGGTGGAGCCCGAGCAGGCCGTCCACCGCCGAGCGCAGCTCGCTCACCGCCTGGGCACGATCGGAAAAGGCCGCGGAGAAATTCCGCCCGATGGCACCGGGAGGGGCAGGAAGCAACATGGTGGCCTGGCTCTGTTGTTGGCTGGTTTGATCGACCGCGTTGTCCAACTCGGCTTGGAGTTGCTGTCGAGACTGCGACGCCATGTGGTCCATGAGGCTGCGCACCGAGGCAGCCGTGGCGTTGGAGGAGTCGGCGAGCACGGTGACCTGGGCGCCGAAGGTGCGGTTCATCTGGGCGCTATAGGTGCCCGAGTTCCGCGAGACCTCCAAGAGCCCGCCGACGACGAGCACAGTGACCAAGACGGCGACGCCGAGGACGATCGTGCGCCGCCCGAGGGTCCGCCGTCGGGCGCGACGACGGGTGGTCAGCGGCAACATCGCCGCACCACGCTACTGCCGACCCGCCGCGATGTTCAGGCGTCACCCATGTCGCCCGTGCGCCAGAGTCGCTCAGCGAGGCCCGAGGCCCGAGCCACGGGGTGCGCGATGGCCGCGACCAACGTGTCCTTGCTCGACACGATGCTCAGGCGATCTTGGGCCCTGGTCACCGCCGTGTAAAGCAGCTCGCGAGAGGACCGGGGAGGGTCGATTCGGCAGTGAGACCACGGCGTGGGCGAATTCAGAACCCTGGCTCTTGTGGATCGTCATAGCCCACCATGTCTCGACTCGATCCAACCGAGACGGTGCGAGGTACCGGACTTCGCCCCCGTCCACCAGGGCCACGCTGGCCTGAGTGTCACGGCGCACAACCAGGCCGACGTCGCCGTTGAGCACATCGTTGAGGTAGTCGTTGGCGCTCACGATGATCGGCCGGCCCACATAGAAGGACGACGAGCGGTCGAATCTCGCCACCGAGGCAGCCACCGCTGACTCAATTCGGTCGTTCCAGTCGTAGAGCCCGAGTTCACCGCGACGCGTGGCCGCCAGCACCTTGACGCGCTTGGCCGCGGCCAGCCCCCGCACCGCATCACCGTCCTCGGCGGCACCGACCACGTCGACGGCGGCATCGATCACACCTTGACGAAGGACGCGTAACGCCTCGCGGTCGTCGGGTCGGATCCACTGCACCGTGTCGGCGCCCGAAGCAAGGAGACCGAGGGCGGTGTCCACGTCACCTTGTCGGACCGCGCCGGCGAGGGCGGCAATGGGTGAGTCCGCGGCAAATCGATGCATCCGGTCGAGGACGGTGATGCGGCCCGAAAGGGGTGCGTCGGCGGAGGCGTTCGAAGGGGCGACCAGGGCTGGACCCACGACATCTTCGAGGACGGATCCCGCTTCCACACTGGCCAGTTGGAACGGGTCGCCCACCAAGACGAGCCGCGCGGTTGGCTTGAGGGCGTCCAAGAGCCGCGCCATCAGCTGCAATGGCACCATCGAGGTTTCGTCGAGCACCACCACGTCGTGCGGCAATGGACGGTCACGGTGATGGCGAAAGGATGTTCCAGGGGCCCATCCGAGCAGGCGGTGCAGCGTCATGGCGTCGATCCCGGCCAGCGCGCCGGCCTGCCCGCTCGACAAGACGCCGTCGTGGACCGCGGCACGCAGTTCGCCGGCGACCGCCTCGGTCATTCTCGCCGCGGCCTTCCCGGTCGGTGCCGCCAACGCAATGTCGACGTTGGCGCCGCGACCGAAGGCGAGGGCTTCGGCCACGACCAAGAGTCGGGCGATGGTCCTGGTTTTTCCCGTGCCCGGTCCCCCGGCGATCACCGATACCTGGTTGTGCATCGCCACCCGGGCCGCTTGGCGTTGCCGGTCAACCCCCGTAGCCGATTCGACGCCAAAGACCGTGTCGAGCGTGGCCTCGAGGTCGGTGAGCGCATCGGCACTCTCGGGGGCTCGACCCGGGGTGAGCGACCGGCGGATCAACTGTGCCGCGACCGAGGTTTCGTACTCCCAGAAGCGTTGGAGGTAGATGCGGGGCCCGTCGAGGACAAGGGGTCGAAACGGCTCGGCCAAGGCGTCGGGTGGCGTGGCGACGCAAGGACTCGCGACCAACGCGCCCACCCACTGCTCCGCGGTGGGCCATTCGAGGTCGGCCCGGTCCTCGGTGGCTTCGACGATGAGCCGCTCCACCTCGCGTAGGTCGACGCAGACGTGGCCCAGGCGGGGACCCCGGGCAGCCACCGCCACCGCGAGGACCACCAAGGGGTCCAGCGGGCCGCAGAGCCGGTCGACGGTCGCGGCCAGCTGGAGTTCGGCCGGACCGAACACCCCGGCGCGAACAAACGGCCCGAGGGACGCCACATTGGCCGGCACGCTCGGCAGCTGCGGGCTCATAGCGCGGTTTCGGCGCGCTTGGTTGCAGCCAAGAGGTCGCTCAGGGCGTCGATGAGGGCTGGGGGGATTCGCCAATGGACCACCCCGTTGGGGTGGGCCCCTTCGAATGGCACATCTGGTCCCGTCATGCCGCGGGCAAAGAGATAGGCCGCACCGCCGAGATGGCGGTCCGGGTCGTAGTCATCGAGCCGCCCGCGCAGGTAGCGGTGCAGGGCCACCGAATACAGCAGCGCTTGGAGCGGGTAGTGGTGATGCACCATGGCCGCGGACATCGACGCCTGCCCATAGGCGGCGGGGTCGGACCGTTGCGTGGCCTCACCCAATCGATTGGTCTTGTAGTCGACCACCACGTAGCGATGATTCGCCTCACCAATCCGCATCACCATGTCGATCGATCCCGTGAGGTGACCGGCCAAGGCCACATCGACCACACCGTCGGCCAATTCCGCCGCCCATGGTGCGAACGGATCGTCGGCCCCCAGATGGGCCACGACCAGGCGGCCGATGTCGCGCACGCTCGGGCGGCGACCATCGGCCCCGAGGTGAAGCTCGAAGCTGAGTTCGTTCAGCCGATCGTGCATCGACAGGTCACGCAAGCGCATTGCACCGAGTGATGCGCCCAGCGGTGTGGCGACGACCGCGGCCAACCCGTCGACCAAGCGGCTCGGTCCCGTCGCAGGCGAGCGGGACGGCCCGCTGGTGCGATCGAGATCAAAGGGCGTGCGCTCGAGTTGGCGATCAACGACCCGCTCGAGGTCACCGAATAGTTGCTCGCTGGAGAAGTCCACCTGTTCGAGGACCGCATGGACCAACGTGCCGAAGGCCGCTCCGGCCGGCAAGAGCGCGAACGGCGGGGTCGGGGCCACGGTGGCCAATCGAACGCCGTCGTCGCTGCTTCGATCCCCAAGAAGCGGTGCCCCCGAGGCCGGCTCATCGGCCGCCCCCCGGTCGGCCAACGACGTATCACCGGGATCGAAGTCGGCCATGTCGGCCAACCGGGTGATCGACGTGAAGGACCATCGGTGCGCGGAGCGATCGGGAAGACGGTCGAGAGTGGCCACCTCGAGTGGGTCCGCCTTGGATCCAAAAGCCGTGCCGGACCACCGCGTCGCGGGAGCGTCGCGCATTCCGTGCATCTCGAGCTTGATCGATCCATCCGATCGATCCACGAGGGGCCGAAGAAGGGCCGCCGCCTCGGCATCGTCTGGAAGCGCGAGCTTGCCTGGACTGCGGTAGCGCTCCGGATCGATGATGCCGTCAGTCCGCGCGAACAGCACACGGGCCAGTGCGGACTTGTCCGCGTCGGGGATCCTGGTCCACCACAGAATCGTCTGATGCTGTGCCCGGGTCAGGGCCACGTAGAGAAGCCGGAAGTTCTCACCGAGCGACTCTCTCGCCGCCTGATCCGTGCGGGCCTTGGCCGCCGCGGCATTCGGCCATTTCTCGCCGCCGGTGACGTCGAACGTGCGCGCCTTGGTCTCGTGATCTTGGAAGACGACGTCGTGGGTGACCTTGGAGAACATGGTCGGCACGCAGACGATCGGAAACTCCAGGCCCTTCGCGACCCACACCGTCATGACCTGAACCGCTTCTGCTTCTGATTCAGTCCGCCGTGCGGTCAGGTCGGCGTCCACTTCGGTGTCGCCCCCCGCGCTCGGTTCGGTCGCCAAGGTCGCGAGCAGCCCACCAACGCTGGCGGTCTGCCCGCGGGCCGCGGTGCCGAAGAGCTCGCCGATGTGTTGGAGGTCGGTGACATGACGGTCGCCGTCGGGTCGACGCAGGACTCGCGCCACGACGTCTGAATCGACGAAGACGCGTTGGACGAATCGGGCCACGCCATGGTTCTCGAGCGCCTCGGCCCACTCCCCGAGCTGCATCTGGAGACCGGCCAGATCATCTTCACCTTCGAGGTCGAGGCGATCGGGTTCCCAACCGCCGAACCATGACAGTGCGAATCCGCGGGCCCGACCCGGATCCGACGGACGCTCGAGCGCGTTGAGCAGGATCCTCCATTGCCGTGCCGCGGGCGAGGCCAGCACGCTGGTGCCGCGCGCCAGGACCGCCGGGACACCTTGGGCACTGAGAGCCCGCTGGACCTCCTCGGCTTGCGCCCCGGTTCGCACCAACACCGCGATGTCCGATGGCTGTACGCGCCGTTCATCGCGGTGGTGGTCATCGGGGGGCAGGACTGCGCCGTCGAGGAGGTCACGCACCTGGGCCACCAGATCGAGGTAGACCGCCCGACGACCCTCCTCGGCCGAAATGGCATACGGCTTGCGCTTTTCGTTTCGCTTCAGGGAAGCGTCGAGGGCCAGGCGGAGCGAGAGCGCAGGGAGCTCGGCGCCATCGAGCGAGGTCAGACGCTTGGCGGCGTTCGCCGGAGCCGGTTTGACCGGATCGAAGGCGATGGCGTCGTCCCCCAGGGTCGTTCCGCCGAGCAGAACCTCGAGTGCGCGAAGCACGGCGCCATTGGATCTCCAGTTGACCCGCAGCCGCGCTGGGTCGTACCCGGTGACGCCACCGCATCGAGAAAGGTGTGCACGTTGGCCCCGCGAAACGAAAAGATCGCCTGTTTGGGATCGCCCACCAACACGAGTGACGTCGAGGAGACATCGTCGCCGAACAATCTCTCGAAGATCTCCCACTGCACCGGATCGGTGTCTTGAAACTCATCGATCAGCGCCACCGTGAAGCGTTCGCGGATCATGGTGAGTGTCCCGGGCCCGTTCGGGCCGCGCAGCGCCTCGCGCAAATTGGGTCAACAGATCGTCGAAGCTCATCGTCCCGGCGCGTTGGCGGCGTCGGGCAATGACCCGCCTGGCCTCTTCGACGAGCCGTGTCCGCACCGTGAATTCGGCGGGGATATCGCGGTCATCGCTCGCCGGGACCAAAGCGGTGTCGGGAGCCGCCATCGCCGTGCGCGTGGCGGATCGGAGTTGGTCGAAGGTCGGAAGCTCGTGGTGGGCGACGCCGAGCGCGGCGGCCCGAGCCAGCACATCGGCGCACGCGTCGTCGAGGAGTTCAGCCGAGTTATCCACCAGCCGGGCGTCGGGATCAGTGCCCGAGGTTGCACCGAGCGTTCCGAGGACCTGGGTCGCGAAGCCGTGGATCGTGGTAATGGTGGCGGTGTCGAACTCGCTCAACGCTCGGTTGATTCGTTCCCGCCGAAGTGCGCGCTCGGACGAGGCGAGGTACAACGCGAGCGGATCGACACTCGGATCGCCGGCCATGGCCGCCGCCACGTCGACGAGGCGTTCGCGCAATCGCGAGCGGAGCTCGCTGGTGGCGGCTCGGGTGAACGTCACGACGAGGAGTTGTGACGCCGGGACGCCGTCTTCTGCGATGGCCCGCACCGCCAGGGTGACCAAGGTGAAGGTCTTGCCGGTCCCCGCGCTGGCCTCGATGGCCAGTCGGCCACGGGGCCGGACCTCATCGAGGCGATAGGTGGCGACCTCGGGGACACTCATGGGCCTTGTACACCGTCTTGTCGCGGCCCGATATCGACAGATGCATCTACGGCTGCAAAGAGGTACCGGGCAAAGCGCTCGACCCGGCCACCGGGTCCGGGCGGGTCGTCGGTCCGCGCCGCCAGGCCCATGAGTCCGTCGAAGTCCAGGTGCCCAAAGGCGAATTCCGTGGCCGGACGATTCTCCTCACACGAGCGCCGGGCGCCCAACCACTCTTGCGCGGCCGGCTGCTGGTCGTAGACCTGACGCGAGAGCGAAGGGAAGAACGGCAACGGCTCGGTCATGCCTCTGCGGTAAGAGTCCGCCACCACCGAGAGCGCCGTCATCGCCAACTCGCGACCAGCCTCGCCGTCTCGCGGGGCACGATGGCATGCACATCGGCCCTCTTGGACGCACCACTCGAGCGGTTGACGACAAAGGACCGCCAAGGCGTCGAAGGAGCCGCAGCGACCAGTGCCATCAAATCCAACCAGGCGGCCAGTTCGTGGTCGGCGCGATAGGCCGAATAGAAGACCGCGGCCAGTCCGGCCTGAGGTGGCGCCAGAGCGGTGCGCAGAGTCCCGATGATCCGGGTGCCATCGTCGAGCACGAGGTCGATGGCCACGTCGTCGCCCTCGGATGGATCAAAGCCGATCGACCTCGCCGCTTCGACCACCGGGTCGACCATGTGGGAAAGGTCATCAACGAGCGCGTCGCCCAAGGCCGCCGGCGGAAGGGTGCCGCGGGCCCGCTCGACCCGGGCCCACGCGTCGTTGGAGCGGCCGCTGAGTCGGGCCGACAGCAGGCTGTCACCGAGTTTCCAATTCTCGAGTGCGGTGCGCACCACCGGGAGTTGGGTCCGACGAGCTTCCTCGGCACGGGGGAGACGGGCTTCGAGGCGCTCGCTCATGAACCACGTCACGGGATGCTTGAGGAAACCTTGCAGTGAGGTCAGCTCGATGACGTCGTCGTGACGGTCGTCGAGCGGGCGCTCGAGAAACGGTGGCACCGTGTCGAGTCGTTCCCGGCGAGCCAGCGCACCCGTCTTGTCCATCTCGGAGAATCCCCACGGAGCGTTCGACTGTCCGCCCACCTTGATGAAGGAGCGCTCGTCGAAACTTCGGCGCGGGTGCGTGGTCTCGAGGCACCGCCCGAGTGCCGACCGGTCGTCGGGGTGCACCGAGGCCACGACGGCGTCACGGAGTTCTTCGAGGATCACGGCTGGCTTCACCGCTTGGTTGGTCCGCACATCGTGGCCTAGGCGCACCACAATGAAGTGGTCGCGTGCCGCCATCAACGCTTCGAGGAGGGCTTGGCGATCCTCGGCGCGCGGATCAGGATCTCCGACCATCGGGGCCGCCAGGGTGAGGTCGTCCCCGTCGGCGCTGCCGGCACCGAAGGCGGGCTCGTCGGCGCCGAGGACGCAGACCACCCGATAGGGAATTCCCCGCAGTGGCTTCATTGAGGTGACGGTGATGCCGCCACGAAAGAAGTCGGGACGCCCTGGCGCGGACCGTAGCTGTTCCCCAAAGACCCGACGCACGTCGGCGAGATCGAGGGCGACGTCACAGGTGCCCGCGGCGCTCGTCGCGCTCTGCGCGACGTCGGCCAGCACACGACTGAGCGCCTGACTCTGCCACGTGAGCTCCACCGGGACGTCGAACAGCTCCGCTGCGCATGTGCGCAGTAGGGTGATCCATTCGCCGATCGGGTGCGCTGCGGCAAACGTTTCGACCAGGCCCTCGAGGCGGGAGAGAAGGTCGGCGGTGCGGCCAAGGGTCTCAACCTCGTTGCCCTCGACCCCGACGACGGCGACGTCGCCGACGGCCAGACCCTGGTCATCGTCGAAGATGGCCGAACCGAGAATGAGCCGGTCCAATCCCGCTTGCCAGGTGTTGGTCACCACCGACGCCGGAACATCGAATCCCGTCCGATGCTCGGGGGTGAGTCCCCACCGAATTTCGGACCGTTGCACCCACTCGCTGATGACGGCGAGATCGTCGTCGTCGAAATCGAAGCGCCGGCGCACCGGCGCCAGGGTGACGAAGTCGATCACCGACGTGGCGTCGAAGCGCCCGTCCAAGAGATCGATCAGGGCAGCCATGGCGTTGAGAACGGGATTTGCATCGCGCACCGACCGGTCAGCGATGCGGTACCGCAGTCGCGGCGAAACGAGATGCTCGTTCGGACCCGGTGACGTCATCTCGGCTGACGGACCGAATACCGCCTCCACCAGCGGAGCGAAACGGTCGAGCGCTGGGCACACGACCAAGATGTCGTCCTCAGTCAGATCCGATCCGGCACCGCTGAGCAGATGAAGGATGCTGTCACGCAGCACCTCGACCTGACGGGTGTCGCCATGGCAGGCATGGAACGCTACGGAGCGGTCTGTGGCGTCGAATCGCAGGGATGCCGTCGGGACGCAATTGCCGCGGATGTCGTGATGCAGGGTCGACAGGAGGCTCGTCGGGGGCAGCTCGGTGATTGGGCTCGCCACGGCTTCGTTGCGAACCCCTTCGGTGCCCCATGCGTCAGCGAGCAGCAGTGCGCCCTCTCGTTGCGGGCGACCCCATGACACCAACAAGGGATGTCGGGCCAGTGTTGTCGAGGTGTCGTCCGCACGGAATCGCTGGCCGGATTGGCCGCCTCGGGGTGAGAGGGAGACAAGTTCATCGTGCTCGAAGTGGGTTGGTTCGAGAAGAAAGAGGTGCACATCTCGTTCGAGCGACAGGGCCTGGCAGATTTCGAGGAACGTCTGACCCCCCGGGACCGAGGTGAGACCGAAGAGGCTGATGCGGGGGGGCAACGCCACCTCGACCGCGGCGTCGCGGAGCAACTTCGAGCTGCGCGTCCAATCGCACCGGCGGGGCGTCCTCGTCGAGGTGCTGGTTGACCAACCGCCACAAGTGCGGTTGCCATTGATGATGCGAGGCGATCCTCCGGCCGCTCGCATCAACATCGTCACCGTTGACCCAACGGCGGATCATCTGGGGGCGGTGCACGTGGTAGCGGTCGAATAGGTCAGCTACCCGACGGGCCTTGCCATAGCGCGAGGCGCCCGGCACCAAGGCGTTGAACGAAGTGAGCGCCGGGTCGCCGGCATTGGCCGCGGTGACCTCGAGCACGCCCCACGCCAGTCGCTCGAGTTCCCACGGATCCGATTGCTCGTCGTCGCGCCCCGCGTCGAGGACCTTCACGCGCAGCGATGCCGGAAAAGGGAGTTCGATGTTGGTGGCGACGCCATCGCCCGTTCCCTCGGCACTGGCCCCGAGATGTCGAGCCAATTCCAGCAGCAACCACCGGCGCATGCCCTCGGCCGGCACGCCAATCCACTCCACCTGCATCGGATCGAGCGGCGCGGCGCACAACATCTCGGCCAAACGGGCCGCCAAGCGATCGGCTTGGCCGCTGCGGTAAAGGTGGATCATGCCCGACGATCAGTGAATTCGGCCGAATGGCCGTCGTCGTCCATCCGCTCACCCGCGTCGATCTCCCGTTCCGCTGCCTGCACGAAGCGCGGCGCCACCTCGATCGGGGCGAGATCGGCGAAACCCTCCGCCTCGTGTCCAACCACGCCGAGGTCGGGGAATTGCCGTGCGGTGACCAATACGCGTGATTCGAGGGACCCGATGGCGCGGTTGTAGGCCGTCACGCTCGAGGTGAGACTGCGCTGCAGCGTCTGGAGATGGGTGGTCATCACTCGCAGGCGGTCGTAGAGCTCGACGCCAAGTTCTTGGACCTTGCGGGCGTTATGCGCCAGTGTCTCTTGTCGCCATCCGAAGGCGGCGGCACGCAATACGGCGATCAACAGTGTCGGTGTCGCCAACAGCACATTGTTGGCCATGGCGTGTTCTTGGAGGGTGGGGTCAAACTCATAGGCGGCCGCGAGCAGCTGGTCGCCGGGGATGAAGGCAACCACCTGTTGGGGAGCCTGACCAAATTGCTTCCAATACTCCTTCTTGGAGAGCTGGTCGACGTGGGTCCGTAGCTGCCTGGCATGGGCCACCTGATGGATCCGCCGTTGTTCATCGTCGTCAGCGTCGATGAGCTTCAAGAACGCGTCGAGGGGGACCTTGGCATCAACCACGATCTCGCCGCCACCGGGGAGGTGGACAATCATGTCGGGCCGCAACCTCCCCGCTTCGGCAACGGTCGACACCTGTTCGTCGAAGTCGCAGTGCTCGAGCATCCCGGCCATCTCGACCACTCGACGGAGCTGAATCTCTCCCCACCGACCACGGGTCTGCGGTGACCGCAACGCCGTCACCAGGTTCCGAGTCTCCTTTTGCAGCTGCTCGTTACCCAAGGTGAGCTGCGCCACCTTTTCACTCAGTCCTTCGTACGCACCCTTGCGCTCCACCTCGATTTTTTGCAGTCCTGCCTCGTAGCGGGCCAGCGTCTCGCTCAGCGGACCGAGCAACTGAGCGATGGCCTGTTGGCGCTGAGCCAGCTCGCCCTGCGCCGCGGTCTGGGCCTGGCTCAATTTCGTCTCGGCCAAGGCCAAGAACTGCTCGTTGTTCTTCGCCAGCGCCTGGGCGGACAGTTCGGCGAAGGTGGCGACCAGTTGTCGTTGCTCTGACTCGGCGCGTTGGCGCAGAGCTCCGTCGGCACGACGCATCAAGTCGCATTCGGACGCCAGGATTGCTCGCGCTTTCTCGGCGTCGGCGGCCTGGGCGCTCACCGCATCGAGTCGCGCGGACAGACGGAGATTCTCCGTGCGCATATCGGCCGCTCGGGCATCTGCGCCACGGCGCTCGGCCTTGAGGCGGCCTCGCTCGGCTCCATGGACGGCCAGACCCACGGCCAGGCCCACAAGCAGGCCAATCACGGCTCCGACGATCACGCGCCCAGGGTAACGGGGGGTTGTATCGCGAGCGTGGTGCAGGCGCCACCTCGGGGAGACCGTCCCGATCTGAGCCGGTAGCGTGACACTCGATGCCTTTTCGTATCGGTGGCGCCACCCGGCACATTTGGAGCAGCGACGAGGAGCTGGATCCCCCTGCCGTCTCGGGCCCCTTGGTGATGGAGCAGCCGCTGTGGCCGACCATCCCCGAACCCCACGAGATCGACCGCCTCTTCGCTCAGGTCTTCGCGCTCGTCGGTGAGGGCATCGCCGGGGCGACCCATGCCCTGTTGGCGGGAGATCGCGAAGCGGCCAAGATCCTTGTCCAGCGCGACGAGGTGGTCGACCGCATCATCAGCGAGATCTCGCAGTCAGTGCAGCATCAGCTCGTCTACGGCGAGACGTCGGCCGACGAGCGGCGAGAGCTCGTCGCCATCTTGCGCATGCTGCCTGACATGGAGCGCAACGGGGATCTGGCCGAGCACATCGCGCGGCGGGCCGCCCGCGGGCTCGGGGCCGAGATGTCCGCTCGCAGCCGTGGCCTGGTGGAGCGGATGGGAGAAGTGGCCACCACCATCTGGCGCAGCACCGCGGATGCGTTCGCCGAACGCTCGGCATCTGCGGCCAACCAGGTGGACGACCTCGACGACGAGCTCGATGATCTCCACGTGACCCTGACCGCCGAACTGGTGGCCGGCACGATGCCGCTCCCGGTGGCCATTGAGCTGGCGATGGTGGCCCGCTTCTACGAGCGCTTCGGCGACCATGCGGTGAACCTCGCCCGAAGGATGACGGCCCTGGTCATCGGGGGTCCCGAGCCTGGATCGTCAGGGGCGGATTGAGCGACTAGCTCTTCTTGGCCGCCAGGACTTCGGCGATCTGGACCACATTGAGCGCGGCCCCTTTGCGCAGATTGTCGCCGGCCACGAAAAAGGCCAACGCATTCGGTGCGCCCTGGGCGCGACGCAGTCGTCCGACGTAGGCCACATCCCCTCCAGCCGCCATGAGGGGGGTCGGGAGGTCGGTCACCACGACACCAGGTGCAGCCTCGAGAATCTCGGTCGCTCGCTCAACGGAGAGCTCACGGTCGAACTCTGCCACGATTGCCGCTGAATGGCCCGTGAATACCGGGACCCGCACGCAAGTACATGTGACGGCCAGGTTGGGAAGCCCGAGGATCTTGCGGCTCTCGTTGCAGTACTTCTGCTCCTCGTCCGTCTCGAACGACCCGTCGTCGACGACGCGGAACTGCAGTGGGATCACGTTGTGGGCAATCGGCACGTCGTAGACGCTCGGCTGCGGGAAGTCCACGGCGCCACCGTCAAACGTCAGATCCGCAGCCCGGTCAACGGTCTTGGCCAACTGCTCGCTCAGTTCGCGCACCGCCTCAATCCCGCCACCCGAAACGGCCTGATACGTCGAGACGACGAGCCGGTTGAGTCCCGCCGCGTCGTGCAGCGGCTTGAAGACCGGTATGGCCACCATCGTCGTGCAGTTCGGGTTGGCGACAATCCCTTTGGGGATCGATGACAGCGCATCGACATTGGCCTCTGGCACGACCAGCGGGACGTCGGGATCCATGCGCCATGCGGAGGAATTGTCGATGACGATCGCACCGGCGGCTGCCAGGCGGGGGGCGAGCACCTTGGACACCGACGCCGGCGCCGAACACAGCGCCAGATCGATACCGGACAAATCTGCGGTCTCGGCGTCTTCAACCACAATGTCGTGGTCACCGAACGGGAGGGTCGAACCGGCCGAGCGGGCCGAAGCCAGGTAGCGCATCTCGTCGACCGGGAATCTGCGCTCGACCAGGATCGAGCGCAGGACCATTCCGACCTGACCGGTTGCTCCAACTATGGCGATTCGCATGGCCCCCAGTCTACGAGGGGACCAACATCGTCCCCGATCAAGCGACGGTGCCCGGCGAAGTGGGGTCCGAGAAGCGACCGAAGAATCACAATGGCGTCGAGTAAGCACGCCAATACGCCATTGTCTATTGGCACCTCGCCTGGGTCTGCTTAAGGCAAATACCGGCGCCGTCTGTCCGCGCTGATTAGCGAAAAAGGTCCGATGATGCACCGACTTGGCGCTCCGTGCGCCGGATGCCAAGATGGGCCACGATGATGTCGACCACACGAATCGTGCGGGTGATGATTGCGATCGGTGTCACCGGCGTGCTGGCGGCCGGTTGTTCCAAAACACCTACGTCGGCGCCGACAACCACCACCACGCATCCTGTGGCCACCACCACAACCACACTCGCCCTTCCCGTCGCGCCCCAACCGAGTGCGCAAGCCGCCGCAGACGCGCTGATCAACAGTTGGGCCACGGGGAACCGCCCGCAGGCGTTCTCGGTCGCCACCGCTGCCGCAGTGACGACTCTCTTCGCCGCGCCCTATACGAGTGGTCTGGTGAACTCGCGTGGATGCAACTCGAATCCGCCGATCGTGTGCGCCTACGGACCACCCGGCGGTAGTGACCCGACCGATCCGCTCTACCAGCTCCAGCTCACAAATATCCCCGCCGGATGGTACGTAAACTCGGTGCAGATCGACAACTGAGGGTAGGTCGGCACGAAATTTGAACCGCCCACATGTCGAACACCGAACGTCGTGCGGGAAATCGATCCGTCGTCGATTCGGGCCGTCACCGGTGTGTCACCTTTCGTTCACCAACTGATCACCAACTTTGTGGCGCACCGGTATTACGGGGAGGCACTAACGCACCCGCACCTCGGCCCCGGATTTGGTGATTACGAGACTCGCCGGTGGAACTGCATCCTCGCGATGCGTAATGCCTCGTCGAGTCCGAACAGGAGTGTTGCGCCACTCATGATCACCACCACGGATCCACGACGGCTGCGCCGCAGCCCGCTCCAACCAACTTCGCCCGTGCGGCGACACGTGCCACGACGGACATGTCGGGTTGCCCCGCAATAAATAGGCGATATCCAGGGAGATATTTGATCTAATTTGCAGTACCATTTACTTGGGAATTCTGATCGTCATATGGACAAATATCGGGCGTCATGTTTCAGCGATACCAAAGCAAATACGTGAAGCGGCGTTGGGCAAACAATCATTGTCGAGTCGAAAGGTTGCGAAATGATGGACATCGACGGCTCCCTCGAAGGCTGGTTCACCGATCCCTACGGATTGCACGACGCCCGGTGGCTTTCGGCGGGCAAACCCACCCACTTGGTGCGCGACGGCGCCGTTGAAGGGAACGATCCCGCCCCCGACGAGCCGTTCAGGGTCACGCCCGTGCGCCTCGGGGACGATCCCGCGCCCGGCGACGGCAGCGATCTGCGCAGGGCTGACGACGCCGAACGTCAAGCGGGATTCGATGAAGAGAAGGCGACGCGTGGTGCATGGGATGCCTTTGATCAGAGCAATCCTTGAGAATGACTCCGGGTATCACCCGGTCACGATGGCGCGCTCGCCGTTGCCTTCACTTCAGATCGAGGGTGGGAAGAAGCTCGTCAGGGCCCCGAAGAGCAGGTAGAGGCCGGCCGCCCACACCGGGACGAGGATGAGCCACTTGCCGAAGCGTCCGTACCATGCGGCGAGCCGGCGGTTGAAGATCCCCAAGAGCACCAAGAGACCGACGATCAAGAGGACGCCCGGGAAGATGGACCAGTTCCAGCTCGCGGTCGCTGGATTGACGATGTGGTACGCCACGGGCTTCGCCTTGGTCACCGGTTGCGCCGCCTGGCGTTGGAGCTCGCCCACCACGATCAGTCGTTGCGTGGCCGAATACTCGGGGTTGCAGGTGGTCAACGTCACCCGGTTGTCCCCGTAGTCATTGAGTACGGCAACATCGCTCGGCGACACGGCCACCGGAGTCCCTGAGACGACGTAGGTCAGCACCTCGCCCGACGTCGTCGTCAAGATGATCTTGTCCGACTTGGCCAGGTCACCCAGGCGATTGAACGGCGCACCTTGGGTCGTGCGGTGCCCGGCAATGGCGACGTTGCCCGCTTGTCCGGGCAATGCGGTCCCGATGTAGTGCCCCGGGCCTTTGTCGAGGTCGCTCTCCGCTGTGCCCATCACCACGTACTGGTCCACCCCGATCTTTGGGATCTGGATCCGGGCAATCACCGTCCCCTCCGCCGGTTGGGGAAGTTTCGCTGTCGCGGCGACGAGGACCGGTCCGGCTTTGGACGTGGCCACGTGGTGGTGGCTCGCCACCGCGGTCTGGAATTGATGACGGAGGCTGTCCTGCTCGTGGTGCTGCGCGATGGCGGTGCCCCAGAGTTGCCACGCCACGAAGAGGATCATGATTGCCCCGATGTTGCGAACCCAGGTCGACACCGTCCACAGGCGTGGATGCCCGAGCCGGGAATGCCTGGTCTTGGTCGGCGTCAGGTCGTCGGCGTCGGCGACATCTCTGGGTGGCTCGTCGATGACGGTGGGTGCCGGAAGGGGCGGGGCGAGCAGGCCGGTGTTGGTGGCGGCCGTCGGGTCCGCCACGGTCTGCGTCTGTTCGGTCGGCGGCGCGGCCCATGGTCGGGGGGGCGGGGGCATCGGGGTGGGCGGTTGCGTGACCGCCGGCCCCGCTGGGGCGGTCACCGAGGTGGTGGGTGGAGCCTGATCCTCGACGTGAGGCCGGGGCGGTGGAGGCACCAAGGTGAGCGTTTCGCTGCTCGGCGCCGTGGGCGGGGCGGATGGACTGGCGACGGCTGGTCGCTCGGGCGCGGCCGGTGGTGCCTGGCCCCTGGTCGCGCCGGGGGGGAAATCGACTCCACCGGCGCGGTCCCGCACAGCTGCGTAGGCAGCCGCAATCATCGAACCTACGGCTCGTTCCGGCGATGAAGCTCCTTCGCCCACGCGCCTGATGGCCTCCCAATCGAGTCCGAGCTCGCCGAGGCTTGCGCCAGCGTCGCCGGTTGCTCGGCCGTGGGCGACGAGGTACTCGATGAACTCGCGGGGAAGGTCGGCGGG
This sequence comes from uncultured Acidimicrobiaceae bacterium, assembly GCA_963800725.1. Classification (GTDB taxonomy): domain Bacteria; phylum Actinomycetota; class Acidimicrobiia; order Acidimicrobiales; family RAAP-2; genus Bog-473. The sequence goes on from CAWDCE010000017.1 coordinate 376,001, forward strand.
GGCGATGCGCAACGACTCTTCGAGTTCGTCCAAGGACAAGCCCTCGAAGGTGCGTCCCTCGTTGTGGGTGATCGACATAGCGAGCGGTCTCAGCCTGACACTCAAACGGATTGTCGGGCCAGCACGCCCGCGCTGTGGGTCGCCTGGCGATGGATCATCTCGCGCGCGTAGGCAATGAGGAAATTCTGATTCTCGAGCAAGGTCAGTTCCTTCGGATTCGATGCGCTGAGACTCCCGGCCAGACTGCGGATCCTGGCCTGGCTGTCTTCGGTTGCCGGAGCGATCAGTCCTCGTTGGTTCTGGACATAGAGGACGATCCGCTCATAGACGGTGCTCGATTCAGATCGCACCGGCAGGATCCAATAGACGATGGACCAACTCCCGTACTTCTGCGACGTGTACGCCAGCGCCTGGCCCGTGACCCCGCCACCGAGGCTCACTTGGGAGACATTGGCCAGGGAATACCCGTGGAACGCGTAGCACTGCTCGATCCCGAAGGCGGAAAACGACTGGAGGTCCGGCGTGTTGATGACATCGGCCACCACCTCGGTGGTCGCATGGAGGTCACCCCCCGTCCGTGGATAGAGCGTGTAGCGGTTCCAGGTCGAGAGATCCCCAAAAAGTGGCTTGGCCCACGCGAACGTCGTCTGGTAGCGGCCCTGCCAACCGACCGGGGTCACCGGGTCGTTGATATAGGAGACCAGCTTGGACTCCCCGGCGACGTTGGCCACAAGGTTGTAGCTGCGCAACCCCAAATTGCTCGCGCCAAGCACGATGCCGAGCGTGAGGACGACGGCGACGGCGACGTAGACCTTGGGCACGGCGGGCGGCCGCTTGGGAGCGCCGGGCTCGGGACCAGGTGTCGAAGCCACCGGGCGCGGTGACGGTGTCGCCACCGGCTCACCGATGCCGATGCGCATGCCGAGCGGCTTGATGCACAAGATCATCACGCACACGCCGATGGAGAAGGTCACCAGCCCAATGAACGGGTGCAGCACATTGATGGCGATCTTCTCGCCGAAGTGGTGCCCGGCCCAGAAGATGAAGGTGATTCGCCCGAGGTTGATGATCCACAACAAACACATCCCCCCGAAAAGCCAGAGGCACTTGGTCAGCAGCGGGCCACGAACAATGGCCCCGAAGGCGGCACCGACCAAGAGGAACCCGACCACACTCGAAACCCCCGAACAGGCCGAGACGACGCTGAGGGTGAACGGGTGGCCGTGGTACACGATCGAATAGACCTGGTTGTCGAGGCTCGGCACGGGCTTGGCGACGTGGACCACCTTCAAGATGTGGGCGATGCCGAACAAGGTGGCCGATGTGAACCCGTTGAGGAGCCGGAGCAGCACCGAGGTGTAGGGGTAGGGCCAGGCCAAGAACAAAAAGGCAATGGCCAGCTTCTGGCGCCACAGCACCCGCAACCCGAAAATGACCGCAACCGCACCGGCCACGAAGAAGGGCAGGGTCAACAGGTCGATGCGCCACACCCAAAAGAGCGCCGACAGCTTGAAGGGGAGAAGGTAATTGACGAAGAGCGCCGCGGCCATCAGAGGGACACCGACGATGTAGTCGGTCTGGCGGTCATGGATCTCGGGCTCGGGCTTGATGGGGCGGGCATGGACGGCGGCCAGCGCGAGTGAGATCAGTGGTACGAGACTCACGTACGCAAGCGGGGTGTCGAGACCCGCCAGCTGCCAGAGCGTCGTCAGCGAGTAGTTGTAGGCAACGACGACGACACCGATCAGCACCACCATCTGGATGGTTGTCCGGGTCCTCGGCGATGCGTCGAGCCAGCGTGCTTGCGCCGACGCACGGGTTCTGGCCAGAGCAGTCCTGACGCCAACCGGGCGGGCGGCGGCATGTTGGCTCATCGGCGACGGCCTCGAGCAGTCTCGGTCGGATCTCTCACCATGGCGGGACTGTGCCTGTGATGGTCCGGGTCATCCAAAGACTCCATGGACGTAGTCCGACGTGCGGGGGTCGATCGGGTCGTTAAACATCCGCTCGGTTGGACCGGCTTCGACGATATGTCCGGGCATCCCCTCGCCGTCGACCAGGAAGAGCGCGGAATTGTCGCGATACGCGTTGGGCTTGTTGCATGTTGTGCGTCACGATGACGATCGTGATTTCGTCGCAGAGTTCCTTGATGGTCCCCTCAATGACGCTGGTCGAGATCGGGTCGAGCGCCGAGCACGGCTCATCCATCAACAAGACGCGGGGCCGAACCGCCAGAGAGCGTGCGATACACAGCCGCTGTAGCTGTCCACCCGAGAGCGCGGCTCCCGATTCGTTGAGACGATTGCGGGTCTCGCGCCATAGGCCGGCGCGCTCGAGGCATTCGCGCACCAGGGCGTCGGGATTGGCCACCTTGGTGCCCGAGAGACGAAGCCCTGAGAGGACATTTTGGGCGATGGTCATGGACGGAAACGGATTGGGCCGTTGGAACACCATCCCAATGCGCAGGCGCGTCTCAGTGACGCGCAATGCCGGGCCATAGACGTCGACGTCGTCCAGGTGGACTGACCCGGACAGACGCGGCACTCGGAACAAGTTCATGCATGCGGTTGAGGATCCGCAAGAAGGTCGATTTTCCGCAACCCGATGGACCGATGAGGGCGGTGACCTTGCGGGGCTCCATGGCCAGCGTCACCCGCTCGAGCACCTTGTTCGACCCGAACCAGGCGCTGACATTGGTCGCCTGCAGCGACGCGGGGCTCGTTCGGCTTCGATCCGGTGCGCTGTCGGTCTCGATGGTCGGTGGGCTCGGTGCGATCTGCGTCATCACCGCACCGCCTTGGTCATCCACATGGCCGTTGTCCCTTCCTCGAAGACAGTCCGGTCGTCATCGGCGGGCCGCCCTACGCCTGATCAGGCGCCGCGACGTTTCACCGATTGCCAGCAACGCCAGTCCCGAGACGAAGAGGGGAAGCGGGTTGGCCCCGGTGAACGCCAGGCTGCTGCCTGACGAAGCGCTGCCGTCCCCCGAACTCGAGGCGCCCCCTCCCGATGTCGAACTCCCCCCCGATGAACCACCCGGGGTCGTCGTGGTCGTCGTCGTCGTGGTGGTCGGATCTGAAGCGGCCTCTTGGTCAAGCTGCTGGGCCACCGCGAGGTCGGCGCTTGCCATGGCCTTGGTCGCCGGTGCTCCTCCGAGTGAGGCGATGTCCGCCTGACCCTTCGTGCCGACCGCGTAGCGGATGAACTGGGCCAGTGCTGTGGCCTTGGCGCCTGCGAGCCCGTTGAGGGGCACCACCAGATAACTCTGCATCATTAACGAGGAGTTGTAGGCCGTGGCGTCCGACGCGCTGGCGTTGAAGGTGACCAGATTGTTGGTCGTCGGGTCGGCCGTGGCGGCCAAGGTGGCCTCGCCTTCAGTGGCTGCGCCAGACGTCGCCGACGGTGCCACAAAGGAACCTTGGGCATTCTGGATCGCCGCGGTGGGAAGGTTCCACACCACGCCGCTCAGGGGATCGCCGGTCCATACCGAGGCCACCGGTAAGGCCGCACCGAGCGTCAGGAGGGAGGCCTCGGTGCTCGGCGCATTGGTCTGTGGGTTGATCGCGATCACCTTGCCGATGAGGTTCTGGTCACCGCCGGGAATGGAAGGCTTCGCATAGGGCCACAGCTCGCTCGGCGTCACATCGGTCGTGAGCGCGTTGGACCCCTTTTGCGCATTGTCGAGGCCAGCCTGGAACAGGGCCTTCGATGCCGTGGTGCTGTCGAGGTAGGACATGAGAACGGAGTTCTCCATTGTCGGATCGTCATTGGCCCACAACGAGATGGGCGTGGCGTCGGCTGTCGTGCCCGGCGTCGAACACTGAATGCGTGGGTCGCCCCAACTCTGCAGCGGGTCGGTGGCGTCGAATCCGAAGATCTGCGCAACTTCCGTCAAGGTGAGCGGGATGTGTTGGCAGTACTGGTTCGAGTTGATGGTCGTGGTGCCCTGGTAGCTGGCGTCGGGGACCAAGGTGACGATGGCGAGTGGTGACGCGGCGAAGGGCACGTAGGCGAAGGAACGGCCATTGGCCTTGGCCTTGGCTGCCTCGGCCGCGGTCAAGGGTCGCTCGGTGACCGCGAAGTCCGCGTTGAACGTGTTGGGCGCCGTGCCCACGAAGTCCGCAATGGCGGCATCATTGTTGACGTCGGTGTACGACCCGAATTCCGGCGTCAGGTTCGCTCCGTCGTCTTGGAGCAACTTGTCCATGACCGGGACCATGGCCCCACCGCCCTCACCGAGCACCGTGTCGGCGGGGATCGCCGCATGCGCGGACTGGCCTCGGGGGCCGATCAAGGCGACGGCCGAGACGCTCACGATTGCCACCATGGCGAGCGCGGTCCTCCTGCAGGGGTCCGGGCGAACTCATTGGCGGGCCTCGCTGCGCTTCCACAGGTAGAGGCGGCGTCCTATAAACCCGAGGGTGACCAGTGCGGCACCGAGGATGGTCAGTGGCAGCGGGTTTCCTCCGGTGTTCGGAAGACCGGTCGCCCCCGACAGCGACACCCCCGGGTCAGCCCCCGTGCCCGATCCGCCGCCACCGGCCGTTGAAGAGCCGCCCGACGAACTCGCTCCGGTTGCCGTTCCTGAGTTGGGTTTGGGTGGCGCCGCGGTCTGATTCACGATGCCGCAGGTCGGGGTCGTCTGACCGGCCGCCACCTCGGACGGGGTCAAGTCGCCGCATGCATAGGCCGCCTTCTCCGCGGCGGTCGGGGCCACCGAACCGGGCACATTCGAGGTCACCGCGTTGATGCCGTATTGCTCCAGCGAGAGACCGAGGCTGGCGTAGCCGAAAGAAGGGGCGGCCTGTTGGCCGAGTGTCAGCACGAAGTTGACGAAGTTGCTCATGGTGGTGCCCTTGGCGGCCGACCACCCGGTGGTCGGTGTCAAGAGGTAGCTGTAGGTCGAAGGGTTGTACACATGGGGTCCGACACCGTTGAAGTTCAATATGTGCGTCCCGTTGGCCTGCTGGGTGGCATAGGCCAACGCAGACGAGACGTCGACGGGCGTCGGCGACGTGAACTGCCCGCTCGCGTTCTGCACGAGGGCGACCCCCTCGGCCGGATTGCTCCCGCTAAAGCCCGGTTCGTCGTTGGCGTACTTCACCTGCACCGGCCCCATCGCGCCGGCATTGGTCGCGACGTCACCGGCAACCGCAGTCGTGTTCGAGTCGTCGAGCCCACCTTGGATGCCGGGCCAGTTCGAGTTCGGGGAGGTCGCAGAGAGGGACACCCCGTCGTTGGGTCCACCCGATTGGGTTTCTTGCTGGTGCACGAATGCGGCCCACAGCGCCGGCTGCTCATCGATGCACCACTCTTCGAGCACGTAGTTCGTCCCCGCCGAGTCACTCTCGGTGACCGGAACTACCGGCAGGTTCGGAAGCGTCGCCCCTGGGTTGCTCGCCGCCAACTGCGGGTCGTCCCAGTTCTTGATACCCCCGGTCAAGATGGCGCACGCGGTGTAACTGGTGAGTTGGAGGGGCTTGTTCAGCCCGGGGATGTGGTACATGAAGGCGATGCCACCGGCGGTGATCGGGATGAAGTTGAAAGGGAAGCTCGGTGGTGTGGTGTCGGTGTTGCCGACATAACCAATGTCACTCACGGCGTAGTCCACCGTTTGGCCGGTGAACTCGAATCGTCCCATTCCCGAATTGGAGCTGGCGTAGCCGACGTTCAAGCTGTAGGGCGCCTGGCTCACGTCATTCACCCACGACGACATCGCCGGTGCCGCGAACGACGAACCGGTTCCATTGATGGTCGCCCCGACCCCGAGCAGCGCCCGGGTGCTCGACGACCGGACGGTCGGCGCGATGGTCGTCTTGGTCGTCGCCGCTGAACCTGACGGCACGGTCGTCGTCGAAGACGCGCTTGGGGTCGAAGGAGAAGTGGTCGCGGTCACCGGCTGCGATGCGGGTGTCGGAGCAGCGGCGACTGGTGTCGCCGATACCGCCACGACGATCATGGTGAGACCCGAGGCGAGAACGCCAATGCGTGCCCTGCTCCGCGCCGGGCGACAAAACTGCGGATCGGTCGGATGAATCTCATGAGCGACAGCTCCTCATTTCTCTTTGAAGTTGGCGAAAGCGGTGGGGTGGTCATTCCTCGACCACCCGTTTGGTCCCACGCAAGATGTGCCAGGGGACTCTGGTCTTGCCCGGACTCTTCGCGCCGATGATGCGGGCGGTGACGAAGAGGATCAACACGACGACGACGAGGACGAAGGAGACGCCCCACGCCTCTTGCGTCGAGGCCAAGCCCGGTTGGAAGATCATTTCGTAGATGCGCAGCGGGAGGTCATCTTGCTTGCCGCTGAAGGGGTTGAAGTTGTAACGGGCATTCCCCCCGGCGGTGAAAAGCACGGGTGCGGTCTCTCCGGCCACGCGGGCGATGCCGAGGATGACCGCGGTGACCAGTCCGATTCGTGCCGTTGGCAAGGTGACACGCAGCGTCTGACGCCATTGAGGCGAGCCGAGTGCGAAGGCGGCTTCCTTGAGCGACCCAGGCACGATGGTGATCACCTCTTGCCGCGGCCCGGGTGACGATGGGCAGCATCATCACCGACAAGGCCAGCGCGGCGGCGAAACCGGTCTGCCCATTCTCTTTCTGCGGCTGGACCCACAGCAGGTAGATGAAGAGTCCGGCGATGATGGCGGGAGAACCCGTCATGGCGTCGACGACGTTGCTCACGACCCGGGCGAACAGCCCACGATTGTTGACGAGGTAAGTCGCCGTCAGGACCCCGAGGGGCACGGTGAACAAGGTGGCCATCCCGACCTGTTCGATGGTGCCAACTATGGCGGCACCGGCCCCGACCGCGGTGACCGGAGACGTGGCGGTGCCATGGGCGAAGTCCGCCACCCAAAAGTGGGGGAAATCGTCGAACGCAACCCAAAACCCCCTGATGATCACATAGGCAATCACCGCCACCAGCGGGATGAGCGCGAGCACGCGCCGATCCAGATGGCGTTGGTCGCCAGGCGGTCCTTCATCACCAAGAGGCCATGGAGACGCCAGCTGAGGAGGCCGAAGATCAAGAAGAACGCGGCCAGTGCACAGATGGCGAAGCCCAGGGCCCCCGAAATGCCGGTCACCTTGAAGACCAGCCACACGGTGGCCACGGCCGCGGCGACCGAGCCCGACCATTTCGACCACCATGGGCGCGGCGATCCTGCGCCGCCGGCGAGGACGATCACGCGTCGGAGGTTCAGGAGCGATATGCACCTCGGGCCGCTCGAGCGTCTGGGTCATTGCCCACCCCCACTCGAGCGCTGCACGATGAGCCGGGCGATGATATTGATGGTCAAGGTCGTGGCGAAGAGGACCAGGCCGAGCAAGATGAGGGCGCTTTTCACGATTTGCGGCGACGCCACGAAGTTCTCGGTGATCTCGGCCGCGATCGATCCCAGTCCGCCCGGTCCGAGCAAGGCCGAGGTGAGCTGGTGCCCCTGGGAGAGGACGAGTACCACAATCATCGTTTCGCCGAGGCCACGGCCGACGCCCAGCAGCACCGCACCCAGGATGCCGTTGCGGGAGAACGGCAAGATGACCTCGGTCACCATGCCCCATCGGGTCCCACCGAGACCGAGGGCTGCCTCGCACACGTCCCGAGGAGCTTGGGCCATCACCTCTCGGCTGATGGAGGTGATGATGGGGATGATGGTGACCGCACAGATCAGGCCGCAGGCGAAGATCGACTTCACGAACTGATCAGGGCTCGGGGTGCGCAGGATCGGGATGAAACCGAGGTGATCGCTCATCCACTTGGCCGGCGCCGCCTGGAGGTTCGATACCAAGAGGAGGCCCCAAAAGCCGTACACGATGCTCGGAATCGTCGCGAGCAGATCGACCACACCGGTCAAGATCGACTTCAGCCGCAGTGGCGCATACTCGTTGATCATCAGGGCAGTCGCCAGCGAAACCGGGGTGGCGATGGCCACGCCGAGCAGCGCAATGGCGATCGAGCCAAACAGCAGGGGCAGCATCCCGAAGTGTCCGTTGAGCGGTGACCAGCTCAGATCGGTGATGAGCCCGAACCCGGCCGACTTGAACGCGGCGTAGCCGTAGTAGCAGAGGAACACCACCATCGCCACGAGGATGAGCAGGACGAGGCCACTGCTCCCGGCCAGGATCCCGTTGAAACGCCGGTCCGCCTTGGAGGGTTTGGTCAAAAGCGAGAGTGGGGTGTCGTGGTGGGCCGGGGAGTCTCCCGGGTCGAGCGGACGAGCCAGCATCGTCATCGGGCGAACCTCGGTGCGAGGCGACGGCCAATGCTGCCGATGACCACGAAGAACGTGCCGATGGCCACGGTCCACGGAATTTGATTGGGTACGCCGGTGCTGGCGAGGGAGCCGCTCGAGATCGTCCCGGTCGCGCTCGATGCCCCTGCTGCGCTCGGGGACGAGTTCGAGGCGGTCGTGCCCGGTGTCGATTGACTCGCCCCAGAGGTGCCCGCACCCGGGGCGGTGGTCGCCGTGGTCGAGTTGGCCGGGACGGTCCCGGGCGCTACGGCGAAGGGAGCCGAGAAGATCTTCGGTGCGGTGAAATCACCTTGGTCTTGTCCGATGTACAACACACAGTCGTTAGTGGCATTGCAGACGGGCTGATCGTTCGACTGTTCGCCCAGCGTCGAGCTCGGGAGGGCATAGATGGTGTAGGAAGTCTCAGAGAAACTGCCATCGGCGCCCACCAAGATGGTGTTCGACTCGATGCTGTTGCCGTCGCAGGTGCTCTCGTCGGTGGGCAGATGCGCCGCGGTGCCCCCGGGGTCGGCACATTCCAAGATGTTGACGTGCGAATGCGGGGTGAACACGCTGTTGGGCCCGACACTCACGCTGATCGATTCGCCGTCATGGAGCGCCCCTCCAGGAGCAATGGTCAAGGTCGGGCCGGCCGCGCCGGCAGGGAGCGCGATCTCCTCGGCCACGGCCGCGGCGATCGTCAGACAGCAGCCGACCAGAGCGATACGTCCAGCGCGCGGGAGGGCTCGGTGCCCTTGGGTCATGATGAGGAGCCCGACCCACTGATCGTGATCGGCCCCGAGAACACCTTGGGTGCAGTGAAGTGGTTCTGGTCCTGGCCGACGTACAAGACACACGGGTGTTTGGCGTTGCAGACCGGCTGATCGCCTGCTTCCTCGCCCAACGTCTTGGTGTTCGGCAGGGCGAACAACTGGTAGCCGTGTTCGGAAAAGCTCCCGTTCTTCTTGACCAAGATGGTGTTGCCCTGGATCGTGTTCCCATCACACACGGCGTCGCTCGTCGGCAGGTTCTTGGTGGATCCGTGTGGATCGGCACATTCAATGACGTTGACCCGCGAGTACGGCGCGAAGTAGTGATTCGGCCCCACCGAAAGATTGATCAGTTGGCCGTTGTGATACGGACCCGCGGTGATCGTGATCGATGGCGGACTTGCCGCGCCGGCTGGCGCGACCATCATCCCGATGGCGCCACTCGCCGAAAGGATGGCGATCCCAAACTTACTCCGCCGCTTCATGCTGTCCTCCTCTTGACCAATCGGCGTCCGAGGGAGCCGATGCCGATGAACAAAAGCCCGATGCCGACCAACCACGGAAGGAACGCTGGGACTCCGGTGAAGGCGAGCGATGATCCACCGCCGCTCGATGAGCTTCCCGAGGTCGAACCGCCGCTCGATGCGAGCGAACCGTCCGAACCCGACGACCCCGCGTCCGTCGATGTCGAGGTCGGTGTGGTGGTCGTTGTCGTGGTCACCGCGGTGAACGACACCACTGCGGTGACACCGGTCAGCACCACGTTGTCCGTGGTGTCGGTCGCGGTGTAGGTGACGGATTCGGCGGTACCGTCGCTCACCGTGAAGGTCGCGCTTCCCTTGGTGTCCGAGGTGCCGCTCACCGTCGTGATCTTCGAACTCCCGCCGGATGCCGCGAGGGTCACGACCTTGCCCGCCACCGGATCGCCGTCGCCGTCGAACAGGTTGACGGTGATGGCGGCGGTCGTCGTCCCGTCGGCCGGCGCAGTCGTTGGGCTGGCGACCACCGAGGAGTCTGCAGGAACCGGTGGGGGGGCGGGTGGACTGCCAAAGGTCACGACGCCGTGGCTGGTCAGCGCGACGCCGTCGGTCACGTCGGTAGCGTCATAGGTGACGACCTCAGCTTTGGCATCAGTGGCCGAGAACGTTGCTTGCCCGCTGGCGTTGGTGACCCCGTTGACGGTCGTGATTGTCGAACTGCCATTCTCGGCCGCCAATGTGACCGTCTTGGCCCCCACCGGATTGCCGAAATGGTCCTTGACGGTGACCGTGATGGCCGAAGCCGTCGTACCGTCAGCGGGTGGATTGGCGGGGGTCGCGGTCACGGTTGATTGCGTGGGATCACCCACACCGGCGCTGTAGGTGATCACCGTGCTGCCGGATATGGCAAAGCTGTCGGTCACGTCGGTTGCGGTAAAGGTCACCGACTCGGCCGCGGTATCAGTCGCCTCGAACTGCGCTGTCCCGGTGGCATCGGTCACCCCGGGTTGCGAACTTCCCACGGCGATCGGATGCACCGCAACGGTCCCGGTGGGGCTGGCGGTCACTTGGATGGTCTTGGCGGATTGGGGGTTACCGAACTGGTCCTTGATCACCACGGTGATCAAGGTCTCGGTCTGCCCGTCGGCCGGTGAGGTGGCGGTGGCGGGGCTGATGGTCGACGTCGCGGCCGACGGGGTCGACGCCTGAAAGCTCACCACGGGCTTTTGGCCGAGCACCAGCGAGTCGGTCGAGTCGGTGGCGGTCAAGGTGACCGACTCGGCTTGGGTGTCGGTGACCGAGAAGGTCGCCTTTCCGTTGGCGTCGGTCAGCTCGGGCGCGCCGACGGTCGCGTTCGTCGACGACGCCGCCAATGACACCAACTTGTTGGCAACGGGATCACCGAGCGATGTCTTAAGGGTGACGACCGCTGACGTCCCGACAAGCCCGGTCGGCGCCGGAGACGGCGCCACCACGCTCGATTGGGTGCTCGAGACCACCAAGGTCCCGAATGTCACGGTGGCTTTGGATGAGAGCACCAAGCCGTCGGTGACGTCGGTGGCCGTAAAGGTGGCTGACTCCGCCACGTTGTCGGTGACGCTGAACGTGGCGACACCGCTGGCGTTGGTCAGATTCGGAGTGGCCGCGGGAACGATGGTGGCGCTTCCCGTGCCCGCCAGCGTGACGGCCTTGTTGGCCAATGGTTCGGGATTGGCCGCCTGGTCTCGCAGCGTCACCGTGATGGTGGAGGGCGAACTTGCCCCGGTCGCCACCGAGGTTGGATTGGCCACCACCGAGGAATGGGCATCGGTCACGACCGGGGCAGCGAAGGTCACCGTGGCGGTCTGGGTGACTGTCACGGTGTCGGTCGTGTCGGTGGCGGTGTAGGTGACTGGCTCCGCGGCCGAGTCGGTCACCGTGAAGGTGGCCTTGCCGTTGGCGTCGGTCACATTGGGCGTTGCCGCCGGCACCACGGTCGAATGCCCCGAACCCTGGCTCAAGGTCACGGTCTTGTTGGCGACGGGGAGATTGCCGCTCGACAGCAGGGTCACGGTGATCAGTGAGCTGTCCGCACCATCGGCCGTCGCGGTGGTCGGCGACGCCACCACCGTCGAGGCGCCAGCTGACGGCGTGGTCGCCGCGGCCGGTGCGGTCCCGTCGCCCGGATTGGCGCCACTGTCGGTGGCATTGGGGGTGACGTAAAAGGCTTGCGACCACACATGGGGTTGGGTGAAGTCGAGTTGGTCGTCGCCGATGTACAAGACGCAGGCGTCGGTCGCATCGCACTTGGGGCCGCTCGTCTCGGCGAGGTTGGGGTCGGGGAGGGCGAAGATCGGGTAGAGAGAACTGGTGGCGGTTTGATAATTGATCGATCCGTCGGCGGCAGGTTTGAGGGTCGGCCCGTTGATGGTGTTGCCGTCGCAGGCACTGGGGTCGGTGGGCACGACGCCCTAGGGCGCCTCACACTCGACGATGTTGATGTTGGTATTCGGGCTGAAGAGAGTGTTCGCCGGGACGACGACGTTGATGTTCTGTCCGCTCGAGAATGGGCCCGTCGCCACCGTCCCGACCGGGGTCGCTGCGGTGGCGACGGTGGTGCCACTGGTCAGGTCGGCGCCCGCCACCAGGGTGAAACCAATGGTGATGACCGCGACAAAGGCGAGCACGGAGCCCACCGACCTGTAGGAGAAACCATGGAGACCTTCGTGTTGCCCGTGATGCCAGATTCAGCGGGTGAGTCACCCTTGCCTCCACCTATGTACCTCTCGATTTCTGGAACTTCTTCTCAACACTTCGACCATCCCTTGGACGCCCGAGGCCCGGGGCCGACGATTGCTCGTCGATCCCCGGGCCGGGCCATGCACCTGGCATGCGGACTCCTGGGGTCCGCGTGCCCGCTTTGCTCAGGTTTGCGGACTGGCGACCGAGGTGACCGCTGGCACTCCGGAGAATGCCGTCGCCACACTCGTTCCCGATGCCGTGGCCGCATTGCTCAGCGTCAGCGTGCTCGTTCCTGCTCCCGACACCACCGTGGTCCCGGCCGGCAGGTTGGCGTCGGTCACCCCGACGTTCCCGCGTTGGCCAGGCCGCCGCCGTTCACGATGTCGGGCGGGAAGTTGCCCCCGGCCGTCAGCGTGATCGTGTTTTGAGCCCGACGTCGTCGTCACCGGGAGGCTGGCGGCGCACGAGTTGTTCGGTGCGGCGATCCCGTCCGCCGGTGTCCCGTTCGCCGGCGCCGCGGTGGCGTCAGTCAATCGTGGGAACCCGAAGGTGGTCAGATGGCCGTTCCGACTTCGGTGTCGAAGTTCTTCCCGGTGGTGTTGTCCAACCCCTTGGTGAAGTTGACGTTGCTGTCGCAGAGCCAGTTCAAGAATCCACCGGTCGACGCCCGCACCGTGTCGGTCCGGTAGATGTTGAACAGGGTCCGAGCCGTCGGGTAGGAGTTGTTCGAGAGCAACCCCGTCGACGTGGCGAAGCCGTTCTCCTGCACCTTGTTCCCCGAGTACGACGTGCCGTTGATGGTCGGCCGCTGCTGCGTAGGGGTTGGTGTTGAACACGCCGTTGGACTCGATGTACAGCGAGGTCGCAACCTCGATGGCCTGGTCGACATAGTCGGGCGAAGGGAAGTCCTGCGCCGCGAACTGGTCGAGCTGGTCCGAGTTGTTCTCGAGGGCGATGTGCGCCGAGTTCGGGGACGGAGCCGTCGCCGAGTTCGGGTCGTTCGCCGCGTTCGGGTTCATGTTGGCGGTGCACCCACCGACGACCCAGCACCGCTGTCCGCGTAGCTGGCGAAGGTGGACTCGGTCCCAGAGGCCGTGTTGACGCCGACGAGGCGGATCGGCACACCGACCGCCAGGCCCTGACCGACGGCCAGGTTGCTCGCCGTGGTGATCGTCGAGCGTTGCCGTGCCCGTCGCCGTGGCGTTCGCCGACAGCGTGGCACTCGAACCCGAGACCGACGACACCGTGGTGCCTGACGGAATGCCGGTACCGCTGACCGCGTCGCCACTCCCAACGGTGCTCGGGAACGAGCCGAGCTCAGCGTGATGGTGGGCGAACCAGACGTGGTCGAGACGCCTTGCACCTGCAGCGCCGGGCCGAGGTTGGTCAGCTGGCCCCAGTCGGTGATCCGGGTGGAGTTCGATGCGCACCACAGGCGGTAGGCGGTGCTGTTGGCGCCGCCCCCGTTGTCCGCGTTGGAGATGTTGGTCGAGCGCGGTACCCGAGTACGGACCCCCGGGCGCGTCACCAGGCAACCAGCCGCTCGCCACCGGGCCAATGACGCCTCCGTTGATGGAGGAGTACGCCGCGTTGGTCGAGGTGCCGTACACCGACGGGTTGACCGGGTAGTCAATGATCGGCACGCCGTCCTTGGCGTAGCCGGTCTGCGCCAGGGTGGCACACGAGCTGGCCGGCTTGGACGAACGAGAGAAGTCCACCGGCAGCGGGGTGGTCTGGCTGCCGCACAGCTGGCCTTGCCCCGCACCGGATCCAACGTTGTCCACGCCTTCGCTGACCTCGGTGCGATCCCAGTTGTCAGCTGGTGTCGGTGGTCGCCACGTTCTGTCCCGAAGCACAGAAGTAGCTCAGGTTGGTGGTGGCCGACGCCGGGTCCGAGGTGTTGAAGAGGGCCTGGCCGGCGCTCGAGTTCAAGACGCAGCCGTAGAGGCCGGCCCCGGTGAAGAGGTCGCCCAACTTCTGCATCATGAAGAACGTGGTGTCCGAGCCCGAGTCACGGATGGATTCCACGTTTCCGTTGTAGAAGTGCGGGGCGACGGGTGTCGCTCCACCTTGAGGGTCCGGTGGGGCGGCGGTGGCGACACCGGCGCCGACCAACAGCGATGCGGTCAGAGCCACCGTGCCCAGTCCTGCTGCTTGCGCCAGGCGCTTGCGCAGCTTTTGTTTGTGCATTTTTCGCGCTACTCCTTTTTGAGTGAGGTGCTGCATTGAGTTTTTGTGATGCCAAAAGCGATGCTGTGAGGGAATGGCAGTCGGTCATCACCGGCCGGGAGCCGGCGACGACCACCTCAGTTACGCCTTGGCCTTGGCGTTGCTCCGACGGCGGTGGATGAGGGTTGCGCCACCAATGAGGCCAATGGCCGCGATCGGGAGCATGATGGCCATCGGTACCTCAGGGGTTCCGTCGCCGGGAGTTGGCGCCCGAGTCGGTGGCGTTCGGCTTCACCGAGAAGACCTGGGACCACACGTGGGGTTGCGTGAAGTCGCTCTGGTTCTGGCCGATGTAGAGCACGCAGGCGTGGGCCAGGTCGCACGTCGGGCCGGTGGTCTCGCCGAGGTTGGCGTCAGGGAGCGCCAAGATCTCGTAGAGCGAGCCGGTGTAGGTCTGGAAGTTGATCGACCCGTCGGCGTTGGGCTTGAGCGTCGGGCCGTTGATCGTGTTGCCGTCGCACGCGCTCGGGTCGGTCGGGATCACGCCACCGGGGGCCGCGCACTCGACGACGTTGATGTTCAAGGTGTTCGGGCTGAAGAGGCTGCCGGCCGGAACGACGACGTTGATGTTCTGGTCCGCTCGAGAACGGTCCGTTGGCGACCGTGCCGACTGGGGTGGCTGCGGTACGCGACGGTGCTGCCGTTGGTCGGACCGGTGGCGCCGGCCGGAGAGGCGAGCGATACAACGGTGAAGGTCCCAGCCGCCGCCACTGCGGCGGCTGAAATGACCACCTTCCTGGCGACGTGTCGAATCGACATGAAATTTGCTCCTTTGCGATGACGTAATGGCTTCGAGGGGGAATGACTCAGCAGGTCTGTTCTGACATATGGGGTGCCGTACCTCAAGCCAAATTCCCTTGTGACACAGAGAAAACATCTCGCCGTCGGATGTCGTTTTCCGTGCTGTCACAATGGGCGTTACCGAGTTGCGCGGCGGTCGAAGACCTCCTACCATGCACCCGAATTTTTGGACCGGGCGCTGCTGCGCCATGGCTGCGTCGTGAGCCGTCCGTCGTCCCGGGTTCCGGCGGGTTCTGGCGCGGATGGATCGGCCCGATAGCGGACGCTGGATACTCGTCGGGCTACCATCGGCGGCCATGGCGCTCGCACAACCCGAAGTACTCCTCGACAGAGATCACCGACCTTCTCGGTCGACTCGCTCATGGCGAGTCACTGTTGGCGCAACGTGTGCGTGACATGCGTTCGGAGCTCGGCGAGTCGACGCAGGCGTCGCGAAGGGTGCGGAGCCCGAACTCGAATCCAGGCTGATCGACATCGGCATCGTCCCCACGCTTCGTCTCGTCGAAGAACCACGCCCCTTCGATTGCGCCGAACCATCGGATTTCCGCAAGGTGGCAATGACGGGTGGCGGGCCCGTCCGTCAGGGCAAGCGCAACTACGACTTCTTCTCCGAGCTCGATGACAAACTGGCCCAGCTCACCCCAAAGCCCCAGGTATCGCCCGACGTCAACTGAGGCGACCCTTGGGCTATGGGGGCTTCAGTCCTACGAGCCGGTGACCTTGACGATCCAGGTGCAGCTCGCTGACGTCTCGACCATCAATGTCTGCGCCCCGAGCGTCGACTGTGGGGTGACTGATTGGCCGGACGCGCCAGTTTGAGTCACCGCCGGCGTCGCGGCAGGCTTGCCCCCTACCGGGGCGACGAAGATCTGGAACGAGGGACCACCGGCCGGCGGCGGGGTGCAGCGGAAGGCCCACCCGATGTTCCAGTTGGCCGCCGTGGTGGTGAAGGCGGTACTCGTCCAGTTCCCTGTCTGCTGTGGCGAGGCCAACAAGACCCGGGCCGGTCCCGCGGCCGCAGGTGTGGTGGTGCCCGAGGTCGCCGCGGTCGTGGTGGTGACGGCGCCGGGCGTGGTCGTGGTCGTCGCCGTGCCCTTGGGGCTCGATCCCGCGGCACCGGGCGTTGTCGTGGTCGTCGATGCGCTGGACCCGGACGGCGGCGGCAACGTGTACGCGCGTGACGTCGATGCCTGGGAGCTGCCGACGGTGTGGTAGTTGAGCGCCATCCCGACCACTGCGGCCAGCACCACCGCGATGACGAGTTGCCAGGTCTTCCAGGTCCGCTTCTCAGCGATGTGCAGCTCCCCGGGTGACGGCAGGTGGTCGCTCGCTTGTGGCGGGACGTCATCGATGGCCCCGCTGGCTGCCGCGTGACCTCGTCGGGGCGCGGTGAGGTCATCAGGTGGTGACATGCACTTAAGGTGACCGCGATTTGCCATGACGTCAAGGCACGTGGCCCCGGTTGGGGCGGTTGGGTTACTTCGTTCCTCCGCCAGGTAAACCGTCGTCGTCAACTCGTGAACACCAGGCAAACTGCGGTCAGTGCGAGCGGGGTGCCCCGACGTCCATCTCAGGCTTCAATGGTCCGGCGACCTTCGAGGGCGCGACCCAAGGTGAGCTCGTCGGCGTACTCGAGATCGCCCCCCACCGGCAGGCCACTGGCCAGCTTGGACACCACCACGCCAAGCGGCGTGAGTAGGCGCGACACGTACATTGCCGTCGCCTCACCCTCAAGATTGGGGTTCGTGCAAACGATGACCTCTTTGACCACTCCATCATCGATACGGGCCAGGAGCTCGCGAACCTTCAACTGCTCGGGACCTACTCCTTCGAGCGGATTCAGCGCTCCACCCAACACGTGATACCGGCCCGCAAACTGCGCGGTGCGCTCGACCGCGACAATGTCGCGGGGATCTTCGACCACACACAGGATCGTGCCATCGCGCTGATCGTCGCTGCAGATGGCGCAGAGCGCACCACCTTCGGCCACATTGAAGCAACGCTCGCACAAAGTGGTGCGCTCTTTGACCGCGACGATCGCATCGGAGAGCCGGTGGGCATCTTCTGCGGGGACCTTCAAGATGTGAAAGGCAATGCGTTGGGCCGATTTCGGACCGATTCCAGGGAGCCGGCCAAGCTCGTCGATCAGCGCACGCAGCGGTCCGGTGAACATCTACTCCGCCACCTCGGCGGCGCCGGGAAATGCCTCGAGCAGTCTGGCTTCGGCCGCGGATGCTTCGTCAACGTCGGTCGCGGTGGCCATCCGGACGTCGTCAAAGTCGATCTCGTCGACTTCTATCGATTCGGACTGCCCCGACGGGCTGTTCGAGGCCGGGGCTTTGGGGAGGGCCACCTCCGTCGAGCCCTGGTCGACCACGAGAACCAGATGGATCGGTGTTCCAAAATGCTTACTCAACGCAGCCTCGACCTGGGGTGCCAACTCGACACAATGATCACGGTGGGCGGCATTGGGTAGGGCGTAGTGGGCACCCTTGTCGTCCACGTCGACGAAGCGCCCGGCGCTGTAGACAGCCTTGACCCGGGCGGGAAGCGTGCGGAGAATCGAGTCGCCCCACGCCTGAGACAGGCTGTCGCGGTCAACGGGCAGGGCCGCAACCGACGGCGATGATGCGGGGGCCTCGACGGGGCGCGCTTGTGGCGGCGCAGCGATTGTGGCTGGTTCGGGCTCCGGTGCGACGGTGGCGCCTTTTTGGCGAAGCACCGCTCCGACGGAGGGGCGACGACCGACCTCAACCTCTGGCGCGCCAGCGGGCGGCGCGGCCTGGGTGAGCGGGGGCGCGGGGCCGGGGCGCGTTCGGGCAACGAACCCGATGCCACCATCCGCTCGAGTGCCGCCACACGCTCACTCAGGGCGTCGACACCTGAGTCGAGGTCGGGGCGCGACGTGCGCACCAGGGCAATCTCGAGGACAACTTGTGCGTCCGGCGCATCGCGCATGTCGACCAGCGCGTGCCCGAGGAGCTCCATGGCCCGAACGAGTCGGGCGAGACCCATTGTCTCGGCCAGCGCGCTGAACCGGCTTCGCTCGGGACCTGAGACCGCGCAGAGTTGCGGAGCCAGGGTGGCCAAGAACGCTTGACGGAGATCATCCACCAGCTCGGTGGCCAATTGCTGGGGACCCCAACCCCGGGCCAGCAGCTCACTCACGGTGACCAACACGGTCGGCGCGTCACTGGCGGCGATGGCCTCGAGGACGGTGTCGAGATCGGGGCGTGCCGCATCAGCGGTGCCCGACGCGGCCACCTGGTCCAGCGCCGACAGCGCGTCACGCGCCGACCCTCGGCCTCGGCGCACCGCCGCCTGCACCGATTCCTCGTCCATGTCCAATCCCGCCTGCGCGTTGACCGAGGCCAAGAGGTCATGAAGGGTGTCGGCGGCGAGGAGGCGGAACTCAAGGTGTTGGGTCCGGCTCCGGATGGTCGGGGGAACCTTCTGCGGGTCGGTGGTGGCCAGCACGAAGACCACATGGCTAGGTGGTTCCTCCAATGTCTTGAGGAGGGCGTTGGCGGCGGCATTGGACAGCATGTGGACTTCGTCGACGATGTAGACCTTCCAGCGTCCCGGGGTCCCGAGAGCCGCATGCGCGACCAGGTCGCGCATGGCGTCGACCCCGTTGTTCGAGGCCGCATCCAACTCATGGACGTCGAGCGACGTTCCCTGCGTGATCTCGACGCACGAGGTGCACTCACCACACGGTTCGCCTTCGACCGGCGCTGCGCAGTTGAGGGCCTTGGCCAAGATGCGCGCCGAAGACGTCTTTCCCGTGCCCCGGGGACCACTGAAGAGATACGCGTGCGACACCCGGTCATCACGCACGGCGCTGCGCAGGGCCCGGACCACGTGGTCCTGCCCGCGCAACTCATCGAATCGTCCCGGTCGAAAGCGCCGGTAGAGCGAGACAAAGGGGACGTCAGCCATGAGGGTCGAGCCTACCGGTGCCCTCTGACAGCGGCGCCGAGGCTCGGTGCGGTGGCCAGGTTGGCTACGGCACCCGGCCATACCCGCTGAGAGCTGCTGCCTTCCGACCCTGACTCGATTCACGAGCGGCCGTTGCGCAGGACCCGGCCACCGCACCCAACCTCGGCGCGGTGCAGATCACCAAACTAGCTGGCCCAGGACCCGGGGCCAGCCCGGCTAGCCTGACCAGGCTGCATTCTCGGAGGAGTGCGAGAGCGGCCGAATCGGCACGATTGGAAATCGTGTGTTGTGAAAGCAACCGTGGGTTCAAATCCCACCTCCTCCGCTGTGGGTCGTCGGATCCGGTGACGTCCAGGTTGCCCGTCTTGCCGCAAGGTGAACGCCAAGCGAATCTTGTGCAATCCCCTTTGTGATGACCCCGAAGCGCTGGTAAGAACGACTCGTCATGACGAGCAGCGCCGCCTACGCGGACATCAGCGAGGACGTCTTCTCGGGCGTGAAGCAACCCAACTCATCGACAGATCGCCCGACTGATCCCCACAGCGTCCCCCACGGTGTGGACGCGGAATCCGCCGCGGTCAAGTCGGCGAGCGATGAGATCGAGTACGTCACCAGCGCGATCGAAGAACTCCAGAACCGCCTCGATCGGGCCAACGAGCAGATGAACCAGGTTTCCGCCGTGCGCACGACCGAACTCGAGATCGGTCGGCTCTTCGTCGAAGCCCAAAAGTTCACCGAGGCCGCCCTGAACAAGCTCGAGGGACAGATCCACGAAATTCTTGCTGAAGCCGAGAACAAGGCAGCGCAGATGGTCCGAGAAGCCCACGAAGAGGCCGAGGCCATTCGCGAGGAAGCAAAGAACCAATCACGCTTCCCGACCGAAAAAGCGAGCGAACTCCAAGACGCCATCGTTGGATTCTCGAGCATCAACGAGAAGTTGGTCGAAGAACTCAGCACCTTGAACACAATGCTTGGTCCCTCCCCCGCCACAGATGAGATCCGTTCGGCTCCATCTGCGCAACGGGCAGCCGGCACGCCGTAATCGATTTCTGCACCATCACACCACGCCGTCCGACGTGGTCGAGATTCCGACAAGGTCGAAAATGTCCCCAGCTATTCCCTTCACGGTGAGCGCCAATTGCTGCGCCGGGGTCGCTAAGAAAGTTCCGACCCATCTCGAGATCAGGGTTTCGGTGACTCAGCACCGACACGCGCCGGCACGCGTACCTTTGTTACCGGTCGCCATCTGATGGGCGAGATCGATACGCCAGGCGTGTCCTCGGACGCACCGGACGGCTTCGAGGAAGCGTCATTCGCGCTGGCCGCACAGTTCATCGCCGATTACGCGGCCCACCACCCCCAAGAGGCACCAGGGTCCGCCGGCATACCCGAACTCGATTGGACTGCGGTGAGCGCAGCCATCACCGAGGGCGCCAGCGTCGAACAGGCAATTGGGCGGGCGATCTTGCTCGCTGCCCATGGACCCCGCGAAGGCGGGCGAGACCACGGCGACGCAACTGCCTCCACTCGTTCATCTTTGTGGTCGCCCGTCGTGTCCGCTCGAGCGCTGGCGCAACGTGGCGTGGCGGCCATGATCCTCCTGGCGCGGCGCTGCAGCACGGCGGCACAAGAGGCGGTGCCGAGACTCCAGACCGCCGGAGGCCGCCGGATCCTGCTTGCCACCTGCTTGATCCTGGCCACCCTCGGCGCCACCCTCGGCCTCGTCGGGAACCTCGGTGGCCCGACCAAGGCCGCCTACGGCCAGAGTCAAAGCAGAGGAAACGCGCAATCGATCAACGGCGCATCCGTGTCCCTGCGTGGCGCGAGTCCGGTCGTCAAACTCCTGCCGGCAACGACCACACCGGCCCCGGCGCGACCGAGCACCGCCAATGAACCACCATTGAAGCCCCACGAGGTCTTCGGCTTCGCGCCGTATTGGACCCTTGCCCAAAGTTCGGGTTTCAACGTCAATGACATCTCGACGCTGGCCTATTTCAGTATCGATGTCAACGCAGATGGGACGTTGGACAAGAGCGGCCCGGGATGGGACGGCTACGCGAGCCAGAACCTGTCCGACCTCATCACACGGGCCCACGGGGCCGGGGACCGAGTCGTGCTCACGGTCAACTGCTTCGACCAACATTCGCTGGACCAACTGACGTCGTCACCGACTGCGCCCGCCACGCTGTCAAGTGCCCTCCTCAGCGCCATCGAGGCCAAGAATCTCGACGGGGTAAACCTCGATTTCGAGGGCGACGGCAGCGCCGATCAGGTCGGCCTCACCCACTTGGTCACCCAGGTCTCCGCCGCGCTCCACGCGGCCAATCCGCACTACCAGGTGACGATGGACACCTACGCGAGTTCGGCCGGAGACACCGGCGGCTTCTACAACATTGCCGCCCTTGCGCCGGCGGTCGACGGGTTCTTCGTCATGGAATACGGCCTGAACCTGGCCGCCAGCCAGTCTCCCGTTTCCCCACTGACCAGCGGCATGTTCAGCGACACGGCCACCATCGACCAGTACGACGCCGTGGTTCCCGCGTCCAAGGTCATATTGGGGCTCCCCTACTTCGGCGTCGATTGGCCGACGAGTGACGGCACGCTGACCGCTCAAGCCACCGGGCCCGCGACCGACGTCACCTACGGCCAGGTCATGGCGAGCGGGCACAAGGTCTATTGGGACGCCACGACCCATACGGCATGGACGTCGTACCAGGTCGGCAATCAGTGGCACGAGACGTTCTTCGAAGATCCGACCTCGCTCTATGACGCCGCCCAGCTCGCCGACACGAACAACCTTGCGGGCGTCGGCATCTGGGCTCTCGGCATGGACGACAACGACCCCAACCTGTTGCCGGCACTCCTCGGCTCCGCCCCGCCCGCGCGAGACGGACTGGCCGGGCCGACATCGACCACCCCGTCGGGGGCCACCAGTCCACCGACCCCGGTGAGTGTCGCACCACCGACGGCCACGACGACCACCGTCCCCCAATCAACCACCACGTCGTCCACCCCGCCATCGACCACCACCACAACGGGTCCCCGCTCGTTCGATTACACGGGTACCTGGCTCGGACAATCGGTCACGCTCACCCCGGCCCCACAACAGCCGTCCCTGCCCATCTCGACCTCGATCGGTCAACTGCTCGGATTTGCGACCAATGACCCGTCGACCGCCTGCCTCTCCTCGGAGGCGTCCCTCTCCGTCTGGCCCAGCAGTGCCTCGCCCGATCAGTACTTCGTGGTGACGCACACGCCCGGCGACTGTGCCACCACGACGTTCACGTTCAACTACCCGTAGCGGTCGGCGAGGAGATCATGGCGATTGCGGAAGTTGGCACTGCGGGGAAGATCTCAATCACGCTCGACCTTGACCCCATTTGAGCGACCATGACGCTGACGGTTGAAGACCCCACCGAAACCGTCCCGTCGCACCACTCGCGAGCGGCGTCGAACCCCACACCCGGTCACGGGCGCTGGTCCCGAATCTTGCGCTCTGTTGGGCGACGACTCTGGTGCGAGGGCGGCGTGGTGGCCGTCATCACCTTCGCGCTCTATTTGACCGCCGGTTGCCTGCTGACGTTCCGCTATGGCAGTTTCAGCCAGGACGCCGTGGCCCGCATGGCCAATGGCTTCTACGTCTTGTACTCGCGGGATCCCCATCTCGCCGCCATCGGGTTTGTCTGGGAGCCGTTGCAATCAGTGGCCGACATGGTCTTCCTCATCGGCAACCATCTGTGGCCGGCGCTCTCGCACCGCGACATGGCCGGAGTCTTCGTCAGCGTGATCGGCACCGTGGGTGCGGTCCACCAGCTGCGTTGTGCGATCCGCGAATGGGGCGTACCGCGGGTGCCCCGGCTGGTCCTGACCGCGCTGTTCGCTCTCTCGCCGATGATCTTCTACTACGCCGCCAACGGCATGAGCGAAGGCCTCTACCTCTTCACCCTGGTCGCATCGACGCGGTACCTCCTCCAGTGGATTCGCCACGAGAACATCAAGTCACTCGCTTACGCCGGCATCGCTCTTGGATTCTGTTATCTCACGCGCAACGAGGCGGCCGGGGCGGCGGTGGCGGGAGGGGTCTGCGTCGTCATCATTTCGTACCGCCGCACACTGGTCTCAGCGGGTTCGCGCCTCACCATTGCCGTGCACGACGGCTGCATCTTCTTCTTGCCCTTCCTGGTCGCCGCCGCCGGGTGGGCCATCACGAGCTTCGTGATCGTCGGCGAGTTCTTCCCGCAGTTCTCCTCCATCTACGGGAACTCCTCCCAAGAGGCCTTCTTGACCCATAAGCACCTCGGGGCACGGGTGACCTACGAGATCCACGCCATCGCGTCGTTGGCGCCGCTGCTCATCGTGATCGTCATTGCCGCCGTCATCGTCGCCCTCCGGCGCCGTGACGCCCGGATCCTCGGACCCATCGGAGTAATCGGCGGTGCCTTGGCCTTCGATGCCTTGGCCTACCTGCACAACAGCATTGAGGACTTCTACCGCTACTACATCACCGTGGTTCCCCTCGAGGTCCTCTTGGTCGCCAGCCTGGTCGCCGCGCTGTATACCCCACCCGCGCTGCACCATGCCTCCGCCGACGCGACGACACCCGATCGAGGACGGCATCGCCGGGCCGTGGCGGCGACGCTCGGGGTCGTGCTGGCTCTGGTCTTGTTGGTGCCCGCCTTCGTGACCACCGGTGCCGCCATGTTCAACGCCAACACCGCGCCCGAGGAGTCTGCGCTCTTGGCACCGATCTTCGATTCACATCTCAGCCAGACCGACAAGTCCTACCGCAACGCGTACAGCACAATTCTCACCGATTCGAACGACCTGTCCCGCCTGCACCTGCACAACGGATCAATCGTCTTCGACAACTTCACGTCGTGTGCCCCGAACATCATCACGACCATCAGCCAACCCAAAGTATTCGTCATTCCGAACGACCGGGACTTCCAAAAAATCCTCTATGACCCGCTGGCCTTCGGTGTCCGCTACATCCTCGAAGCCAACCCGGCCACGACGCCGGTGAGCGCCACCAATATCCAATACCCCACCTTGTGGAAGAACGGCGCTGGGTTTACCAAGCAGGTCATGGAGATCCCGGCCCGCACCGTCTGCCCCGAGTTCCGGTTGTTCCACGTGACCGCGCATACCAACAATCCGGCCGGCTGAGGCGACGTGACGGGAACTCACGACCACCTCGCCACGGGATCGCTGACCGCCGTCGATCCCCCGCCAGGGCCATCGCGCAATTGGTCCGAAGACCTCGAGGAGTTCCACGAAGAATCCACCCGCGACCACCCCATTGAGGTCCTCACCAGGGGACAGGTGCTCTCCCACCTCGACCCGCTGGCCCCGACGGCCACGGTGGTCGAGATCGGCTGCTCGACGGGGTATCTGTTGGCCGACCTGCGAGCGCGCTGTCCCGACGCCCGACTGATCGGACTTGACTTCATTGCGTCGGGACTCCGCAAAGCACGATCGAATGTCCCAAATGCTCTCGTTGCACAAGCCGACGCCTGTCACCTCCCCCTTCCCGATGGCAGTGCGGACGCCATCGTCAGCGTGAACCTGCTCGAACATGTCGCCGACGACGTCGTGGCACTGGAGGAGATCGCTCGGGTGCTTCGCCCGGGTGCCCCAGCTGTCTTGGTGGTGCCAACGGCTCCGAACCTCTACGACTACTACGACCGGTTCTTGCATCACGAACGGCGCTATGCCAGGGGCGAGATGGCACGAAAGGCGACCGAGGTCGGCCTCGATGTCGAGGCCGACTCTCACCTCGGCTCAGTGGTCTTCCCGGCATTCTGGGCGGTCAAGAAACGCAATCGATTGCGCTTTGACGGACTCCGTGGTGACGCGCTGGCCGATCGGGTGCAGCGCGACTACGAGACCACCCAGGTGTCGGGCGTCTTTGGGGTGGCCTGCGCGCTCGAAGGAAAGCTGCTCGACGCGCGGATCCGGTTGCCCTTCGGTATCCGGGGCCTCACCGTCGTGCGTCGCCCGGTCGCCTGAGAAGCGGACTCAGGCGGGTTCGCGCTGGCGCTGCGAGTGGGTATAGGCGCGATAGGCCGATGAGCGCAGCAGCACCAGGCGCACGAAGACCGACACGACGACCCCGGCCAATATGGCGAGGGTCTCGGCCGACACCGACGTGGTTCCCACCCACGCCTCGACACCGAGGGCCAAGGTCGTGACGATGACTGCGGCGACGAACGCCGCGCACCCGGCCTGGGTCGCTTGACGCAGTCCCATGCCACTCTCTTGGCCAAAGGTGAACCGGGCGTGGGCGATGGTATTGGCGATGGTGGTCAGCGCCAATGCGGTCACGTTGGCGGCGTAAGCCCCCCAGACGTCACGCAGCGAAAAGAACAAGATGAGATACGCGAGCGTGCTGAGGATCCCCACACCGCAGTAGCGGGTGCGTTGTCCGAGATGGAGTCGGTGGGTGCGGTGGGCCGACGGCACCACCACCTCGTTGCCCTTGGCCCGATTACGTACGAGTCGGGCGATCCCCGCCAGATCCTCACTCGCCACGCTCTTGACGTTGACCCTCGAGTCAGCGTCGTCGATCCAGTCGACCGGCACCTCGTGGATGCGGCATCCGTTGCGCTCGGCGACCACCAGCAATTCGGTGTCGAAAAACCAGTGTTCGTCGTCCACGAGCGGCAGCAGGTCCACAATGGCCTCCCGGCGCGCCGCCTTGAACCCGCAGGTGGCGTCGGAGAATCCGCTCCCGAGCACGATCCGGAGCAACGAGTTGTAACCGCGGGACACGACCTCGCGCCTCGCCCCGCGCAAGACATGTGCGCCCGGGGCGAATCTGCTCCCGATGGCGACCTCGCTATGGCGGGAGAGGAGCGGCGCAATCAGCGGCAGGAACGCCCCGAGATCGGTGGAGAGGTCCACGTCCATGTAGGCCACGATCTCCGCAGTGCTCTGCGACCACGCCGCCCGCACCGCCCGACCCTTTCCTTTTTGCTTCAACGCCAGTGCGGACACGCCGGGCACGGTGGACGCCAGGTGCTGCGCCACCTCCCAGGTCTGATCGGTGCTGGCGTTGTCGACAATGACGATCTCGGTCGCGAAAGGGAAGTGGTTGTCGAGGTAGTCGCGCAGACGACCGATGCTCTGGGGGAGAACGTCCGCTTCGTTATAGACCGGAATCGCCAGATCGACGACGGTGCTGCGCCGGGATTCGCGCTCTTCCCTCGAAGTGAATGCGCCTGTGATGATCGGTGCATCGACCGCTCCGGTGACCCCGTGGTCCGAGCCGGAGAACTGCGCCGCGCCGAGCGAGAGATCGTCCTCGGGCGGGGTCGCCTCGATCAGAGGAAGGGTCTGGCTCATCACTGCCGATTGTGGCTAGTTCGCTCGAGGATTCACAAGCCAAATTCCCCAATGACACTCAGAAATAACCTGGCCGTCGCCGGAATGTCGCCCATGGCTGCGCGCGGGGTGCGAACCCGCGAAATCAGTGCCGCGAGCGGGATCAGCGGGGCGGTGGCCAGGGGTTCGGCCGCCTCCGCAGGCGCCTCGTCCGGCCCGAGCCCGTGCGCCGTCTTTTCCCAGAACGACGGTGATACCACCAGCTGCCAGGCCGCCTTGAGGGCGGCGATCGACATCATGACCCAGTACAACGGCACCAAAAGGGCGCTCATCAAGAGGAAGTCCTTTTTGGTCGAACGCGCGCTGAGCAAGGTGAGGTAATAGAAGAGGAAATTCCCGAATGCCCACGAGATCAGACTGACGTAATAGATCGGTGCCGGGAAGATCTCCTCGATGAAGGCGGGATGGAAGACGAACCACAGGATCGTCAACGTCCAAAAGACCGGGTTCAACATGGCGAGCAGCGGCGTCCCCCCAACGAAGATGCACAGGTGGGTCATCCCGGCCCCACCCATCTCCCGACGCAGCTCGCGCGGGGACCGCAGGTGGATCAAGAAGGTCTGGAGGTACCCCTTGTACCAGCGCGATCGTTGCTTGACCCAGTTGACGAAGTCGCTGTTGGCCTCTTCGAGGGTCGTCGATTCGAGCACCTTGATCGAGTAGCCCTCGCGGTACATCCGCATCCCGAGGTCACAGTCCTCGGTGACGTTGTAGGGATCCCATCCACCGAGCGAACGCAGCGTCAACCGGCGGAAGTGGTTGGAGGTCCCACCGAGGGGAATCGGGGCATCCATCGAGGCCAACCCGGGCAAGAAGAAGGAGAACCACATGGCGTATTCGATGGTGAACCACTTGGTGATGAGGTTCTGGGGGGCATTCGAATAGGACAGCTTCGCCTGAAGGCAAGCCACCTCGGGGCCGTAACGCCCCATGGCGACCACGGCCCGGCGCAACTGGAGGGGCTCGGGGTGGTCTTCGGCGTCGTAGACCGCGACCAACTCGCCCCTTGCGTACGTGAGTCCGTAATTGAGGGCCTTGGGCTTCGTCCTGGGTTCGGCGGCGGGGATGACCACCAGTTCGAACTGGGGTCCGGGGTCGGCGTCGACCAGTGCCGCCAATGTCTCTTCGTCGTCCTCTTCGACCAACAACAGGACCTCGAGCCGGCTGGCGGGGTAATCGAGCCGGGCGATGTGTTCGACCAGATTGTTGATGACCGACGCCTCGCGGTACGCGGGGATGAGGACCGAGTAGTAGGGCAGGTCCTCGTCGGCGACGGCCAATGCCTCTTCGTCGGAGACCGCCTCGACCACGTCGGGTCGGGTCGAGCGCAAGAAAAGATAGGCACGGTAGATCACGGCGATGATGTACACGGCTGTGAGGATCCCGATGATCACGCTCAGGGTCAGCCGCACATCGATGATCAGTCCGACGACGATCGCGAGCGCCACGACGATGATGAGATTGCGCTGGCCCTTGGACACCAGACTGCGGGCCGAGACCAACGGCACGCGATCCGCCAAGCCGGACGTCGAGGCCTCGAGGCGGAGCGGGGACTCGATCGCATCCACGTCGATCCGCCGCATGGCCCGGAGTGTACCAACACGACGATGGGCAATTTCCTGGGCGTATGGTCGATTTCTCGGCGTCATCCATGGCCATTCCTGGGACGTGACACCAACACGAACGTTGCGCAAACTGCCGGTGACAGCACATGGGATTTATGAACACCCGGTACGCGACCGTTGAACTGCGTGGTGATCCCGACCGGTCCGTCACGGTGGTTCACACGACCGTCGCACGGCGCGCGACGCACCCGGCAATCTCGGGCAGACTAAGCGGGCAACGTGACAAGGGGACCCATGGATCACACGATGGTCGACGCCGCCGAGCTCGCCGACAACCAAGCGCACCGTAGCGACCTCATATCGGCGGACGGGCCCACCATCGCCGAGTTGGCGCAACAACAGAACGACTCGCTCGAACGTCGGATGAACGAGCTCAGCGAGATGATCCGCTCGTGGGACTGGCGGGCCAACAGCCAAGCGGCCGAGGTCGAGTACCTCCCCCCGGACCCGCCGCCGCCTCCCCCGGTCCCGCCCTATGAGGTCGGTCAAAGAGTGTTCGGCGACGAATTCGTCTTATTGAGCGAGGCCGCCCAAGACAGTGCGCCACCCCCTTTCGAACCCCAACACGCGCCGACGCCCCCCAAGGGTCAACCCGCGGTCCGCCGGTCCCACCCGTCCGCCCCGCGCCATTGGAGCGCCCTCTCGTGGTGCGTTGCCTTCTTGGCGTTGGCGGTCGTCGCTCTCGTGGTCGTCGGGCTCACCCAGTTCGGGCCGACGTCGCACCAGCGCAGCGCCACGGCGACGGCGGCTGTGCGCCACCGTGCCGCCCTCGTGCCCATCGCCGAGCGCTTCGCTTCGATCTCCAAGCCGGCCGACACCGCCAACGTGGCCGCCGAAAAGGGTCTCGGCCAGTTGGGTGCGTCAGCCACGCCCGAGCAGGTGGTCCCCTTGGTCACCCCCGATGCCATCGCCCTGGCCCAGTTCGATCGCAACCTCTCCTATATCCGCTGGCCCGCCAGTCTCAAGCCGGCCGACACCGCGCTCAGTGCGACGCTCTACGAGACGATCGTGCACATCGACTCGCTCCACTCGGTCCCCGCCACCGCCATTGGCCCCTGGTTGACCAGCTACGAGGCCAACGTGGCCGCCGTGAATGCGGCCGCCAATGAGTTGCGGGCCCATCTCGGCCTGCCCGTCGGGCCGTGACCACCGAGTCGGCGCCCGCAGTCGCGCTGAGCGACGATGCCGCCATGGTCCTGGCCTTGGCCGAGGCGCGGGCCGCGCTCGCCCATGACGACGTGCCCGTCGGTGCGGTAGCCGTCGTTGGAGGCCAGGTGATTGCGTCGCGCCATAACGAACGGCACCTGAGCGGGGATCCGACAGCCCACGCCGAGATTTTGGCCTTACGCGATGCGGCCAGCCGAATCGGGAGTTGGCGGCTGAGCGATGTGTCCCTCGTCGTCACCCTCGAGCCGTGCCCGATGTGCGCCGGGGCACTGGTGGCGGCGCGGATCGGGCGCCTGGTCTTTGGGGCCGCGGACCCCCGCGCCGGAGCGTGCGGGACCCTCTACAACTTGTGCCAGGACCCTCGGCTCAACCACGAGGTGCCGGTGCTCGGCGGCGTCCGGGGCGAGGCGTGCGCCACCCTCTTGACCTCCTTCTTCGCGCTGAAACGGTCATAATCGGTCCACGGCCACTCAGATGGTGGAAACCCGAGCGACTAGGATCCCCTCTGGAGGGATGCGAGAGTGGCCGAATCGGACGGTCTCGAAAACCGTTGTGCCTCATGGGTACCGTGGGTTCGAATCCCACTCCCTCCGCCATTGGGTTGAAAAAGACCCATCGCATCCCCGGCGGATGATTTTGGGGCTGAGCAAGTGCTCGGCCGGCAGCACCTGGTCGTTGGATCGACCGGAAAGGAGTGGACAATGGCACGCGCACGATCGACATTTGGGAAACTGCAGCGCGATCAGGCCAAGAAGGACCGGGCCCGGGCAAAGATGGACGACCGCCAGTCCCGCCGCGAGGACAAGGCAGCCGGAGTTCTCGAGAGCGACGACGGCCGAAATGGTGAAGTGGTCGACCAGACCCGCCTCTTGGAGCAATTCGCCGCACTCCATGAAGATCTCGCCGATGGCCGGATCTCGTTGGACGACTTCGAGGTCCGCCAAGAGGAATTGCGCTCGCAGATGGTGGTGGACTGAACCTCAGCCCTTGGCGTCACGGCCTTGGAGCCAGCGGCGGAACCCCGCTGCGTTGGAATGGACACCGTTCATGATCTCGAGTTTTTCGAGATGGGCGGGGTCGACTCCCGCGAGCGTGGAGTCAAAGCGCTCCGAAAGTGCTTCTGCAAT
Organism: uncultured Acidimicrobiaceae bacterium; assembly: GCA_963800725.1. GTDB lineage: Bacteria > Actinomycetota > Acidimicrobiia > Acidimicrobiales > RAAP-2 > Bog-473. The sequence continues at coordinate 406,476 of CAWDCE010000017.1, forward strand.
GTCGGTGCCGGACCGATAAGCCGCCTCGGCGGTCTCGGCCCACTGACGCAGTGTGGCGTCGGCCTCGGCCAAGAGGTCGTCGGGATCAGCCAAGAGCCCGTAGTGGGCGAGCGCGATCCCTGACGGCCGGCGAGCTGCGAATTTCGCCAGCGACTCGAGGGCGAGATCCAAGTCGAAGTCGGGCGGCGGTGTCGCGGGCCGCAATACGCCCCCATCGGGAAGCTTCACCCCGACCGCGTCACCGGCGAAGATGACGCCGCTCAGCGAATCGTGCAACCCGACGTGATGCTTGGCGTGCCCCGGTGAATCGATCGCGACGAGCACCCGGTCGGGACCGACGACGATTTCCTCACCGTCGGCCAGCACATGGAGGCGCTCAGGCGGCGTCGGGTCGAGGCGGCCGTAGAGCGAGTCGAGCAACGGGCCGTAGACCCGTGAAGCCGAATCGATCAATCGGGTCGGGTCCGCCAAGTGCCGGGCCCCTTTTTCGTGCACGTAGACCTTGGCGTGTGGAAAGGCCCTGGCCACATCGCCCACTCCCCCGGCGTGATCGAGGTGGATGTGGGTGAGCGCGACCCCCGCGAGCTCTTCGGGCCCGACCCCGATCTGTCCGAGGGCGGCCAAGAGCACCGGGACCGAGGACTGACTGCCGGTCTCGATGAGGACGGGGGCGGACCCCTCGATCAAGTAGCCCGCCGTGACGCGGTGCCAACCCCCGAGCAACGTGTCGATCTCGAGCACCCCGGGGGCGATCTGTGTGGGTGTCGGCACCTCGACGGGTTGATCGCCGCCCCCGTGAGGGTGGGGGTGGGGGTGCGGGTGATTCCCGCTCACGCAGGGTTGACCTCGACGATGACCTTGACGTCGTCGGCCTGGCGATCGAGCGCCTCTTGCCATTGCGCCAACGGCACCCGGCGACTGACCACCCGCTCGAGCCAGGAACGCTCCGCTGCGGCCAGCGCGCTGGCGCCGGCCTCATAGTGGCGCATGTTGGCGTTGACCGAGCCCACGACGGCGACGTTCTCGAGCACCATGCTCCGGTTGAGCGATCCCTCGTCGACCGAAATCGAGTGGCCGCCGGTCGAGACCCCGGTCAGGCAAACGACTCCGCCGATCCCGACGTGGGACATCGCGTCGACCACTAATGACGACACGCCGGTGCACTCGATGATCACGTCGGGGGCGGGGCTGATGTCGGTCACCTTGCCCGAGTGGTAGGTGGCACCGAGATCGCGCACCAAGTCGGGCTTGACCCCACTCGTCATCTGATCGAGGACATGCACATCGAGGCCACGCTGGACCCCGATCATGGCGGCCAGCAGGCCGATCGGGCCGGCTCCGGTCACCAATACCGACTTGGGGTCCCAGTGGGCCCGCCCGCCGATCCGGTCGACCTCTTCCCAGGCCTTGGCGACCACACTGGTCGGCTCGAGCAAGACGCCGAGGATCCCGAGCGAAGAGTCGACCTTGACCACGAAATCGGGGGTGATGCGGTAGCGCTCCGAGAGGTACCCGTCGTGTTCTTTGATGCCCCGTTCGGTGTACTGGCCGTTGCGGCAGTAGTCCCACTCCAAAACCGCGCAGTTGGCGCACGGCACGGGGTCCGGCCGCCGCACGACGCCGACGACGAGATCCCCCTTGGCCACCGGTGCACCGGCCGGTGCCTCGAGGACGCGCCCGAGCGACTCGTGACCGAGGACCAGGCGCTCACGACCCGGGGGAGCCCAGCCGTAGCCGCCCGAGAGGATCTCGATGTCGGTGCCGCAGATTCCGACCGCCAGCGTCTCGACGAGGATCGGGCCGTCACTTTCTGGTGGTTCGTCGACCTCTGAGAGTTCCGCTGATCCCGCCTTGAGTGGCACCACCGTCAGTGCTTGCATTGGCAATCTCCTTGTCGCTTCAGTTTCGATCTCTTCTTCCACCGATTCCGCTGACGCCCATCTTGCGCACCGCGGCCGACATCTCGGGCAATCGTGGCAGCAACGTGTCGACGATACGCCGGGCACCTTTGTCCTCGCGAGTCGCCAACTTGTCGTGCCCGGTCAAGCGGCAGGCCGAGTTGACCAGCGAGACGTGGGAGAACGCCTGGGGGAAGTTCCCGACCAGACGCTTGGCCACCGGGTCGAACTCTTCGGAGAGGAGCCCCAGATCATTGCGCAGTTCGAGCAGCCGCTCGAACAGCGCCTTTGCGTCTTGGACCCGCCCAATCATGTGCAAACAGTCGACCAGCCAGAACGAGCAGGCCAAGAAGGCGCCCTCGCGCCCGGTGAGTCCGTCGACCGCGCCATCGTCGGCGGTGCGGTAGCGCAAGACGAATCCATCGTCGACCAGGGTCTTTTCGATGGTTTCGACGGTCGAGATGACTCGTTCGTCCGTCGGGGGTAAGAACCCGACCAGGGGGATCATGAGGACGCTGGCGTCGAGCTGCTCTGAGTCATAGGACTGCGTGAACGATCCGACCGTCTCGTTGTAACCCTTCTCGCACACCTCGGTGAAGATCTCGTGCCGGAGTTGGCGCCAGTCCTCGAGCGGCCCACCGAGATCGGGCCATTCCTCAAGGGTACGCACGGCCCGGTCGACGGCCACCCAGGCCATGACCTTGGAGTGGGTGAAGTGCCGCCGGGGCCCACGGACCTCCCAGATCCCGTCGTCGGGCTCCTTCCATCCGGTCGAGATGAAATCGATCAGCTGGCGCTGCAACGCCCAGGCGGCGTGGCTGTTCACCCCCGTCTCATGCGCCGAGGCGTACAGCGCCGACATGACCTCGCCGTAGACGTCGAGTTGGTATTGCCCCGACGCCGCGTTTCCAATGCGCACCGGGGCCGCGCCCTCATAACCCGGAAGCCATGACGCCTCCCATTCTTCGAGACGTCGCTCGCCGGCCGGCCCGTACATGATCTGGAGGCGCGACACGTCACCGGCCACGGCCCGCAACAACCAGTCACGCCATGCCATGGCCTCTTCGAAATACCCGCCTCGCATGAGTGCCTCGAGGGTCAAGGTGGCGTCGCGCAACCAGCAATAGCGGTAGTCCCAGTTGCGGTTGCCACCGAGGGTCTCGGGGAGGGAGGTGGTGGCGGCGGCCACGATGCCGCCGGTTGGTTCGTAGGTGAGGGCCTTGAGCGTGATCAACGAACGCACGACCTCGGCGCGCCACGGTCCCTCGTAGGTGCACCGGGAGGCCCAGTTCTGCCAAAAGACGTCGGTCAGCCCTATGGCGTAATACGCGTCGAGCGGCGGGGGCGGCTCTTCGTGCGAGGGGAACCACACATAGGTGAACGGATAGCGCTCGCCTTTGTGCACCGTGAAGTCGGCCACGGTGTGCAGGTCGTGGCCGACCGGGTCGACGTGGTGCCACAACACGACGGCGTCGGGCCCGGCCGTGAGGCGGACCAGTCCGTCCGACGAGGTCACCCACGGCAGCACGTCGCCGTAATCGAAGCGCACCGCCAGATCCATGTGCATGTCGACGGTGCCCGAGAGCCCTTCGACCAGTCGGACCACGTGGGGGTGAGAATCTCGGATCGGCATGCAATCGGTGATGCGGACCGAGCCGGTCTCGGTGTCGAACTCGGTCTCGAGCACGAGGGAGTTTTCGCGGTACCGACGTCGCTGTCCGGTGATCGCTGCGGGCCCGCCGGTCGGTGCGAGTTGCCAGAACCCGTGAGTGGTGTCGCCCAAGATGCGCGCGAAGCAGGCCGGCGAGTCGAAGTGCGGCAAACAGAGCCAGTCGATCGAGCCATCGGTGCCGACGATGGCGGCCGTGTGCAGGTCGCCGATGACGGCATAGTCCTCAAGGGGCAGTGTCATACCAACATTGTGGCCCGCTCAAGGCAATGAGGCCGGCCTATCCCTGGGTACAGCGTCCGGTACTGACCGCGGCGAAGCGATGATCGGCCTGTTGCACCCGTTCGAGCACCCCGGGTGAGGTGAGGGCGTAGCCGACCGTGCTGTACTCGGTCGAACGTGAAAAGACGACGCCGATCACCTGGCCGCCTGCCCCCATCAGTGGGCCGCCCGAGTTCCCCGGACGCACATTGGCGTCGAGGGAATAGACGCCGCGTGTCACCTGCCCGCTGTTATAGATGTCGCGCCCGATGGCGGTGATCTCCGCCGTGACCCCGGCCGGGTCGACCGTGAGCGGTCCGTCCTCGGGATAACCAAGGATCGCGGCCTGTGTGCCGCGATCGGCCAGGTTGGGACTGATTGAGAGCACGGGACCGAGCGGTGCCTTGGTGCGCAAGATCGCCAAGTCGAACGAAGGGTCGAACAAGACGGCCGTGGCGTCGTAGGGAATGCCACCGACCATGACTTCGGGATTCGATTCGCCCGCGACGACATGCGCGTTGGTGGCGACCATGCCCGGCCCGACCACGAATCCCGATCCCTCCTGTTCATTACCGCAGGCGGTGCCGATGACCTTGACCGTCGAGGCCAGGGCCGGGTTGGCCAATGCCTGGGTCTGCGCGTCGGTCGGCTTGGGCACCGACGACGTGGTGGGCGGAATGAGGGTGGAGAAAACCTGGGGGAAGCCCTGGGTGTTCAAGAAGTTCTGCAGATCCCCAAATACCGAGGGCACCTGGGGGAGGGCCTTGTCGATAGACCGCAAGATGTCCGAACGCGCCACGGCCGAGCTCAGCCAGGTGTAGCGGCTCGAGGGTGAAGAGATCACACTCGCCACCAGCCACGCCGAAAGGAGCACGGCGACGACGGCCACCAGGACCCCGAAAACCGAATCGATGCTGCCGAGATGATGGCGTCGCAACGAGACATTGCTCCAGCCCCCGAGCACCCGTCCGGCCAAGCCGAGGGCGGTGGCTGCCATCAGGACCGCAGCCAGGGTCACGATCCCCCGGGCGGTCTCGTTGTGCATGAACGAGAAGATCGGCACGAAGATGAAGGTGCCCAGCACCATCCCGAGCCAAAAGCCGCCAAATGTGAGGAGCTGGACCAACGCGCCCAACCGCAGGCCGTGGACCGCCGCGAGGAGCATGAGGCCTATCAGCACGAGATCGACCCAGTCCACAGGGGCGAGGGTAGCCAAGAGTCCACCTGGTGACGCCGTCGGCACCACTATTGTCCTCCCGCGGTGTCCTTGCGCTCGACGTTGTCCTTCCCATCGACCGGTCGCGCCCGTGCGGGGCGGTTCGCCGCCCTCCTTTTCCTCGTAGCTGTGACCAGCACTTCTTGTGCGGCGACCAGCCACGGCACCGCGGCCAAGACGCCACCGGTGATTGGACAACCCACCGGGTCCGATGTGGCGATCGGTCAGCCGGCTCCGGCGGGGACCGGGCAACTGAGCGCGGTGTCGTGCGCCAGCGTGTCGCGCTGTTGGGCGGTCGGGGTACCTGGGCCCAATGCCGCGACGACAACGACTACCGCCGGTCACCCCCCAACCCCCGTCACGGTCATCGCTGCGACCAAGAACGGCGGTGTCACCTGGTCGGCGCAATCAACGACCGTCTCACCGGCGCCCGCGCTGACTGGGGTGTCGTGCCCGAGCTTGAAATTCTGCATGGCCGTTGGCTCGTCGGTGGCCGGCCCGAGTACCGGCGTGGTGCTGACGACCGTTGACCGCGGGGCGACCTGGTCGAGTGCCACCGACCCCGCCGGTGCCATCGCCATCAACGCGGTGAACTGCACCTCGGCCACCGCCTGCACTGCGGTGGCCAGTGACGGTACGTCGCTCTGGTCGACACTCACCGCCGACGGTGGAGCGACCTGGACCCGCCAAGGGGCTCTCCCCGCCGGATTCAGCGGTGCGCTCACCCTCACCTGCCTGCCCGGCGCCACGTGTCTGGTGGCGGGATACACCCCGACCTCGTCAGGGCACGGGCAGGGCGCGATCGCCATCAGCACCGACGGCGGGGCAACGTGGTCGCCGGCGTCGGTCCCGACCGGCGTCGGGCTCTTGCAGAGCGTGGCGTGCTTGAGCTCGACCACCTGCCTGGCCGGCGGCACGACGTCGAGCACCTTTAGCGACGTGGTCCCCGCCAAGGGTCTCGTGCTGCGCAGTGTCGATGGTGGCCACACATGGACCGCCGCACCCTCGACGCCTCCGGTCGACGACGTCTTCGCGTTGGCCTGCCCGACGCCGAAGACCTGCGCCATGGTGGGGACAAAATGGACCGGGACGCCCGCCGTCGCCACCGGCGCCGTCGCGGAATCGGTCACCGCAGGCTCGGTGTTCACCCGATCACCGACCGCCTACACGCCCCTCACCTTGACCGCCCTCGATTGTCCAGACGCAGAGCATTGCATCGCGGCCGGTGCCAACACCTTGGCCCGCCTCACCCTCCCGGTCGTGCGGACGAAGACGTCGAGCTAGCGGCGAGATTGGATCGGCTCGTCGTCTGGCCTGTTCAAGGACGCAGGACCGAAACCAAGAGGCCGGGGATCTTGGCGGCACTCGGGTCAGCCTCGAAGGCGACAAAGCGGCGCATCACGTCGTACTGCCCAGATGCGGTGGCGAACCAGGGGGGTTTGGGGCGTGCCCGGAACGGGCCACGCACCACCGACTTCTGGGGCTCGGCGAACATGCATGCGTTGGCGACCACGCCCACCCCCGAACCAATGTCGGTGCGCGGATGACCGGGATAGGCCCCCCAAGTGGTGGTGCCGATTGCGAAGGCCAGCGTGTGCCAGACATTGACCCCAATGGCCCCGTAGCGAAGTTCGGCCACGGCGCGCTCGACCGCGTGGCTGACTGAGCTATCGCGAAGTGACGTCGGGTGCACCAAAATCGTGGCCGACAGGGTGCCCCAGATGACGTCGTTGCAAAATGCAGTGGCGGCATCGATGAAGTCGGCGACCGACGACGCCGGCAGGGCCGTCTCCGCGTACTGTCCGCAGAACGACTCGGTAGTGAAGCAGATGTCGTTGATCGAACCGGCCGCCACCCCCGCAATGAAGGTCCACGGCATCGCGTCGGGCGGCCCGTGCCCCAGCTCTTCGGCCTCTGGATGGGCCGCCACAAACGCATCTCGTCGATCGACGGCGCCCGGATAGTACGCGCGTCGGGTCGTGATGCTCGCCAGGGCCTGCGTCAATGCCCCCAAGAACGCGTCGCGCTGGTCCCACGTGGCCCAGGTCACCACGACCCGGGCTGCGAGGCAGTTGAAGCCCGCGTTGTTCACCAGCATCGTTGCGACATGTTCGGCCTGATAGAGCAACTCGGCCGCGGACCACTTGCCCGGCACGATGATGATCGGCGAGACATTGCCCAGCTCAGCGGTCACCGGCTTGTCGAGGACGGGTTGATCGTTCGCCTTGCGGGCTGCACCCTCTGCGCCCGAACCGAACACGATGGCGTCGTAGGTCTTGTCCGACCCGGTGATGTGGACATCATCGATCCGCTCGTGCGTCGCCAAGTAGTGACCGGCATCCGCCCCGCCGGTCACGATCCGCAGCACCCCGGCCTCCACCAGGGCATGGAGCGCGCGATGCCAATGTGGCACCAGGTAGTCGTTGACCGGATTTGCCTTCATTACCACCACGCGACCTTGAACGAAGAGCTTGTACAGCGCGTCCCTCGGACCGAGGGACGCCACGTTCCCCGCAGCCAAGACCAGCGACACGCCGGCGTGAGACTCTGGATCCGCATAGGCCGCGGCCTGTCCCGAATCGAGGCTCTGGCGCGTCACTCCGGGTTGCATCCAGACCTCCGCCGTGGTCTGGGGGAAGGCGACCCGGTCGAAAGGGGAATCGGGAAACACCCGCACCACGAGCCGCCCGTCGTCAGCGCTACGGACCGGTCCGGCGTATCTCGGACGCCCCAGACGCTCGATGTCGCGTAGCGAGTCGCGATAGAGGCGGGCCATGCGTACGAAGGTCCCGAGACCAGCGAACAGCTCTTCGCCGGCCTGATTTGATCCCGGAGCCAAACCCTTGGCGGCGCAGGCGGCCGCCAGCCATTCATCCTCGGCAGTCAACGTATCGACGAGGACCCGATCAAGGAGGTCGGCCCGCTCGCCCGGCCGGGTCGCGGCCCACGTCTGGGCGTGACTGGCCACCGCCCCCACGGCGGCATCGAGACCGGCAGTATCGAGGGCGCTCGACGACTCGGGACCCTTGCTCGGTGGGGTTGGCGATGGGGAAAATGCACCCCGGCTCGTGACGCTCATGATGTCCTCTCCCGGTCGCTCGCCAGCCCGTCGCGGCGAGAGTTCCTATTCCCCGCCAAGGTGCGGCAGGACCGCTTCGCTCAAGAGCGCGAGGTGATCGAGATCGCTCAGGTCGAGCACCTGGAGGTAGACGGTGCCCGCTCCGATCTTGGCGAAAGTCCGCAAACGATCGATGACTTCTTCAGGCGTGCCGGCGGCGCCGTTGGCTCGCAATTCTTCGGGGGCCCGCCCGATGGCGGCGGCGCGACGGGTGACTTCGGCCTCATTGGTGCCGCAGCACACGACCTGGGCGGCGGAGAACGCCAGCGTGCCTGGATCTCGGTCAGCGGCCTCGCACGCCGCCCGCACGTTGGCGAATTGGTTCTCGGTGACCTCGAGGGAAGAGAAGGCCAGATTGAACTCGTCGGCGTAGGTGGCGGCGAGTCTCGGGGTGCGGTTCGGGCCGTGCCCACCGACGATGATCGGCGGGTGAGGCGCCTGGACCGGCTTGGGCAGGGCGGGACTGTCCACAAGTTGGTAGTGGTTTCCGTCGAATGAAAAGAGGTCACCGCGCTTGGTCCCCCAAAGGCCCGTCACGATCGCCAGCTGCTCTTCGAGGCGCTCGAAACGCTCGCCGAGATCCGGGAACGCAATGCCGTAGGCCGAGTGCTCAGCGCCGTACCAACCCGCACCGAGCCCGAGTTCGACCCGGCCCCCGCTCATGGCGTCGACCTGGGCCACCGATATGGCCAGGACGCCGGGCAGCCGAAAGGTGGCCGAGGTGACCAAGGTGCCGAGCCGGATGCGGCTCGTCTCGCGGGCCAATGCCCCCAAGGTGACCCAGGCGTCGGTCGGACCGGGCAAACCTTCGCCGCCCATGGTCAGATAGTGATCGGACCGGAACAGCGCGTCGAAACCACCGGCCTCGGTGGCCTTGGCCACCGCCAAGAGGTCGTCGTAACTTGCACCTTGTTGGGGCTCAACGAATATTCGTACCTTCACCCCAGTCACGCTAACGCGACCGTGCCGGTTCGAACCGGGGCAGACTGACACGATGCAACTCGGAGCAGTGTTCCCTCAGACGGAGATGGGCGGAGATCTCGGTGCCGTGCGGGCCTACGGCCAGGCCGTTTCGGATCTCGGCTATTCGCACATTGCGGCCTACGACCATGTGCTCGGCGGCGACACCTCGGTGCTCGGCGACCTCGGGGGGCCCTACGACATCCACAACACGTTCCACGAACCCCTGGTCCTCTTCTCTTATTTCGCCGCGTTCACGAATCTCGGCTTTGCCACATCCATCCTGATCGGACCGCAACGCCAGACGGCCCTCCTGGCCAAACAGGTCGCCGAACTCGACATGCTGTGCGGTGGGCGGTTCCGACTCGGCCTCGGTATTGGGTGGAACAAGGTCGAATATGACGCGGTCGGGTACGACTTTGGCACCCGGGCCGATCGCCTCGAAGAACAGATCACCGTGTTGCGCAGACTCTGGAGCGAAGAGAGCGTGACCATCGACACACCGCACCACCACATCACCGCGGCCGGACTGGCCCCGCGCCCGGAGCGCAAGATCCCGATCTGGATCGGCGGTCACGCCCCGGCGGCGCTGCGGCGGGTGGGCCGCCTCGCCGACGGTTGGTTCCCAATGGTGCGCCCCGGTGGCGGGCTGGGCGAGGCCCTCGAGATCATCGCCCAATCGGCGCGCGAGGCCGGACGCGATCCCGCGGACATCGCGTTCGAGGGCCGGCTGGACTATGCCTCGCACGACCTCGACCGCATCGCCCTGCATGCGCAGCGCTGGAGAGACGCCGGCGCGAGCTACCTTTCGGTCAACACCATGAGGGCCGGATGCGCCGGGGTGGACGACCACATCGCCGGGTTGGCGGCGATCGCCGAGATTGTCAATTTGACGCTGGCGGACCGTTCGAGCTGAGAGAATGTTGAGATGAGCGAAGAGACGGGTGGCTACCCCGGAGCACCTCCGGACTGGTATCCCGACCCCGCCGGTGGCCCGGGCAAGCGATGGTGGGACGGCTACTCGTGGACCGAGGGTGTCGTGCTGCCCACCCCGCCACCGAGCCCCCCGGTGAGGAGTCCCGCGCTCGGTGCGCCGAGCGGCGGTGCGGCACCGGGACCGCCGCCGTACGTCGCAGCCTGGCCCAGCGCGCCACCACCGGGCCATACGCCGACCCTGGTCGCCGACGAACTCCGCATGGTCAACTTGGCGCGCTTCGCCGTCGCCATCCCGGCCCTGTACTTCGCTTGGGATCTGGTGGTCACCTGGAGCAGTCGAGCCCAGCTCAAGAAGTTCGGTCACGAGTACCACCAACAAATTCAAGCGGCCCAAAACGGCAAGACGCTGCCCAACCCCCACCTTCAGCTCGAACTCAGTGGGGCGGTGCGAACGATTGGCGGGCTCATCACCCTCGCCACGCTCGCCGCCGTCATCATCGCCTGCATCTGGCAGTACCGCGCCGCCGTGACCGCCCGGGCCCTCGGTCGTCCAGCCGTCCATTCGCCGGGATGGGGTATCGGCAGTTGGTTCGTGCCCATCGTGCAACTGTGGATGCCCTATCAGGCCATCCGCGACCTCCTCGAGCCGGGCAATCCCAACCGGTCCCTCGTCGGCCAATGGTGGCTGTGCCTGATTGGGACATGGGCTTTCAGCCTCGCCGCGGGAATCAGTGCGTTCTTTGCCGATTCCGTGACCATTTACTTCTGCCTGCCGGGCTGGATCCTTTGCGTCGGCATCGCCACCATCGCGCCCCGCATCGTCACCGCCGTCGCCGCTTCCCATCAGGCGTCCCTCGACGCCACGGGGTGACCAAAGGGCCCCAAACCGGCAATTTCAGGGGGCGAGAAATCCCTAACTGTTCACCTTGAGATTTCTTTGGCGTTACGGGGAGTTCACTTCGCTTCGTTACGGTCCCTTACGTGCCTGGACCCGAGTTCACTCCAATGCAGCGGGAGGTCAGCGAACTGACCAAGCCGGCGAGCCCGGAAATCGAAGCCGCCCTCCAAGCACTCGACCCCGACGCCGCCCGGCCGCCCCACGTGATGCACTCGACCGGGCTGACGCTCGGATTCAGCGGGCGCACCGTGATGCACGACGTCAACGTCTCGCTCTCCCGGGGCTCGATCACCGCCCTGATCGGACCAACCGGATCGGGCAAGTCCACGTTCTTGCGCACCCTCAACCGGATGAACGACCGCGTGCCCGGCTTCGAGCGCGCCGGCGACGTGACCCTCGACGACGTCAGCCTGTGGGCACCTTCGGTGGACCTCCTCACCCTCCGGCGTCGCGTCGGCATGCTCTTCCAACGTCCGAACCCATTCCCGATGTCCATCCGCGACAACGTGGTGGCCGGCGTCAAGGCCCATCGGATCGCCAAAGGCAAGCAGCTCGACATCGTGGCCGAGCGGCGGCTGACTGAAGTCGGATTGTGGGATGCCGTCAAAGACCGCCTCAACGACTCGCCGTTCCGCCTCTCTGGTGGTCAACAACAACTGCTCTGCCTCGCCCGAGCCCTAGCGGTCGGTCCCGAGGTGCTGCTGCTCGACGAGCCCACCTCGTCGCTCGACCCACTCTCGACCGAGTCGATCGAGGCATTGCTCAGAGAGTTGGCGCCCGCACTCACCCTGATCGTCGTGACCCACAATCTCGGCCAAGCGATGCGTGTGTCGCACAACACGATGTTCTTCTACCAAGGTCGCCTCGTCGAGCACGGCCCGACCGAAGCGCTGTTCTCTTCACCTAAGGAAGCCGACACCGACAGGTACGTCAACGGTCGTATGGGCTGACTCGCTCGCCCGAGTCCACCCTCGTCGTGGTGCGTGTCACCCGACCAACTCTTTACCCGTAGCCAACAATAAGGAGAAATGCTGTGAATCGATTGCTGGGAGCATCGCGCCTCAGAAAAGGAATTATCGTCGCCAGCGCCCTGGGCCTGGCGTTGAGTTCGGCCGTCTTGGCCACGTCCGCATCTGCGGCCACCAAGGCCCCGAAGGTCCCGGCCTCGGGGGTCGAAAAGCCCCCGACCGCCTCGCTGACCGAGACCGGGAGCACCCTGCTCTACCCGCTGTGGAACCTGTGGGTGCCGGGCTACAACCAGACCTACCCCGGCGTCACCATCCAAACGGCCGGGACGGGTTCGGGAACCGGAATCTCCGACGCGACCAACGGTACGGCCGACATCGGCGTGTCCGACGCGTACCTCGCGCCAAGCAACGTGCAGGCGAGCCCGGGATTGATGAACATCCCGCTCGCCATCTCCTCACAGCTCGTGACCTACAACATTCCCGGGGTCCTCACGCACCTCAAACTCAGCGGCAAGGTAATTTCGGAGATCTACGAGGGCAAGATCACGAACTGGAACAACTCGGCGATCACGTCGCTCAACTCAGGGACGACGTTGCCGAACCTGCCCATCGTGACGCTGCACCGGGCCGACAGCAGTGGTGACACGTTCTTGTTCACCCAGTTCTTGTCGAAGGCCGACCCGTCGGGTTGGGGCGCGACCGTCGCGTACAACACCACGGTGCAGTGGCCCAACGCCCCAGGCGCACTTGGTGAAACCGGTAACTCGGGCATGGTGACGGGCTGCAAGGCCACACCGGGCTGCATCGCCTACGTCGGTATCAGCTACCAGACCCAGGCGCTCCAGGCCGGCCTCGGCTACGCGCAGCTGCAAAACGCCAAGGGGTCGTTCATTGCCCCGACGTCCGCCTCCATCGCTGCAGAAGCAGCCGCCTTCATCAAGAAGACGCCTCCCAACGGCACCATCTCGCTGATCTACGGTCCGGCCCAGAGCGGGTACCCGATCGTGAACTACGAGTACGCCATCGTTGAGAAGACCCAGTCGAGTTCGAGCACGGCCACGGCCATCCGCTCGGTCCTCGAATGGGCCATCAACGCCAAGGACGGCAACGCGGCGACTTACCTCAACCAAGTCAACTTCCAGCCACTCCCGCCGGCCATCTACGCGGGCTCGCTGAAGCAGATCCTCTCCATTAAGTAAGTGACTGCCACCGGCGGCACGGCGGGGAACATCCCCGTCGTGCCGCCCGGGCAGCCCATTCGTTCGGTCCCAGTGACCCGGCGGGTGGCCAATGCCGCCCGGGCCAGCGAAGAGCAGGTATGGCGCTGGAGTGCCCGGGTTGCGGTGATCTTGCCGTTGGGCGCCCTTGTCTTTACGGTCGCCGTGTTGGCCGTCAAGGCATACCCAGCCATCAAAGTCAACGGGTGGGGATTCCTCACCGGGTCCAAGTGGAACTACGGCAGCGCCTACGGAGCCACCGTCCACACCGACGGCGTCGCCCACCCGGGTGGGTCGGAGTTCGGGGCCTGGCCCATCATCCTCGGCACCATCCAGTCGTCGGCGATCGCCTTGATTTTCGCACTGCCCATCTCGGTCGGCGCCGCCTTCGCTCTGACCGAACGCCTTCCGAGGTGGATCACCCGGCCCTTGGGATTCGCCATCGAGATATTGGCCGGCATCCCGAGTGTCGTGATCGGCCTATGGGGTCTCTTGGCGCTCGGTCCGTTCTTGGCCAAAAACGTCTACCCGATCATTGCTGACCACGCCCCCGACGTCCCAGTGCTGCGGTACTTTCGCAACCCGGTCGGCACCGGAGAAGGTCTGCTCACCGCAGGCATCGTGTTGGGCATGATGATCGTGCCGATCATCGCGTCGACGACCCGGGACCTGTTCATGCAGGTCCCCGACCTTCCAAAAGAAGGCGGGGCCGCGCTCGGGATGACCGATTGGGAGGTGGCCCGCAAGGTCACCTTGCCCTGGGTCCGCTCGGGCATCATCGGCGCCACGGTCCTCGGACTCGGGCGAGCACTCGGTGAGACGATCGCCATGGTCTTGATTGGTGGCTCGGTCCTGCACATCGCCCCGAACATCTACTCGCCTTTCACCACGATCGCCGCCACCATCTTGAGCCAACTCGACGGCGCCCAGACCGACGGCACCGGATTCGTGGTGGCCACCCTGGCCGAGTTGGGCCTCGTGCTCGCGGTCATCTCGGTCGGCGTCAACATGGTGGCCCGGGTCATCATCAACCGATCGTCCCGCAACGGCGCCCCCGTCGGGCGCGGTGCCTGAGGAGCACGCATGGCTACTGCTGGATTACCCAACACCCGTCGACGGCGTCTATCGGGGATCGCCTTCTTGGTCGGGACCTATCTTGCCCTCGCGCTCATCATCGTCCCGGCCGCCTGGCTGTTGATCTCGGTGATCGCGCACGCCGTGCCGCATTGGCAATGGAGCGTCCTGACCGAGCCTCTCAAGGGGCAGACCGGAGGTCTGCGCGACCAGATCCTCGGGACGCTCATCTTGATGTTGGGCGTCTTGATCATGGCCGGCACTGTCGGTGTGCTGGCGGGGATCCACCTGTCAGAGCTGGCCAAGGCCAACAGGCGCGGCCGGGGAGCGAGCGGGGTCCTGCGACTCGCGTCCGACATCCTCTCGGGGTTCCCGTCAATGTCTTGGGCTACGTCGGCTACGTCGCCCTGGTCATTGGGCTGCACTGGGGCCTCTCACTCCTCCCCGCCCTGGTCATCTTGTCCATCATGGTCGTGCCCTATATCGCGAAGACCACCGAGAACTCGCTGCGCCAGGTGCCGACGGGGTATCGAGAGGGAGCCGACGCGCTCGGCATGTCGATGGGGTATTCGCTTCGCCACGTCGTGCTCAAGAGTGCCTTTCCGGGCATCGTGACCGGCCTTCTGCTCGCCCTCGCCATCGCCTGCGGCGAAACCGCGCCTTTGCTCTACACGGCCGGTTTCTCCGACAAGCTGCCCCATGCCATTGTCGGGGCCGGGGCCCAGTTTCCCTACCTGACCTATCCGGTGTTCACCTTCTACAACTCGGCCCAGACGAGCGCGCATTACCTCGCCTACGACGCCGCCTTGATCTTGGTGGTCATCGTCCTGCTCCTCTTGGTGGCCAGCCGCATTATCGTCACCCGTACACAGCGCCACGCCGAGGGACGGCGCGGTTAATCCAAGGAGGACGTGTGAGCGCAGGCACCGAATGGGGGCCTCTGGCCCGACTGGCCGGCATCTGGGAGGGCGACAAGGGTGGCGACGTGGCCTTCTCCAACGAAAAGGGCGAGATCGCGCTCACCCCGTACCGCGAGCACACCGAGTTCAAGCCGTTCGGCCCGGTCGAGAACGGGACCCAGACGCTCTATGGCCTCGACTACCGCATGGCGGCGTGGCGCGGCGCCGAGGAGAACCCCTTCCACACCGAGGTGGGCTACTGGCTCTGGGATGCGACCGACGGCCAGGTGATGCGGTGCTTCTTGATCCCGCGCGGCTCGGCTCTCATCGCAGGCGGCAGGGTCGACGCCGATGCCACCACCTTTACCTTGGCCTCCGATATTGGCTCGGAGACCTATGGGATCCTCTCGAACGAGTTCTTGGCGCGCCAGGCCCGCTGCGTCCACTACGAGGTGGCCATCGACCTGAGCGAGGACGGTGCCTTCACCTATGAGGAGACCTCGGTGATCGAGCACCAACGGGTCGAAGACCTGGTGGTGCACACCGACGGCAACACCTTGTACCGGATAGCCGACGCCTGAACCAACCCGGTAGGGTCGTCACCGACGCCCAGGGAGGTTGACCATGTTCGAATGGTCCGAAGAGCAACAGGCGATTCGCGATGCCGTCCGCCGTTTCATCGAAGAAGAGATCAAGCCGAACATCGACGAACTCGAACACGGTGACACCCCGCCCTACGCGGTGATCCGCAAGCTCTACGCGACGTTCGGCCTCGACGTCGTGGCCCGCGAGTCACTTCAAGCGACAACTCGAACGCAAGGTGGCAGGGGCGCCCAAGGGCGAGCGCACCGAGGGCGGATCCAATGCCGCCATGACGCTCATCCCCATCATCGAGCTGTGCCATTACTGTCCCGGGATCGTCACCGCGCTCGGGGTCAGCACCGGGCTGGCCGCCGGCACCATCATGAAGCAGGGGACACCCGCACAGATGGAGCGCTTCGGTCTCGACCTCTTGACCCTCGACAAGATCGGCGCCTGGGCGATCACCGAACCGAATTCGGGATCTGATGCGCTCGGGGGCATGGTCGCAACGGCGCGCCGCGACGGCGACACCTACATCTTGAACGGCAGCAAGACCTTCATCACCAACGGCCCCTACGCCGACACCATCGTCTTTTACGCCAAGCTCGACGACGGGAGCGACACGGCAATGCGTGACCGGCCGGTCCTGACCTTCATCCTCGATAAGGGCATGCCCGGGCTCGAACAATCCAAGCCGTTCCGCAAGATGGGGCTGCACTCCTCGCCGACGGGCGAGCTCTTCTTGAGCGACGTGGTGGTGGCCAAGGACCGTCTCCTCGGTGAATCCGAAGGCGGCCGCGGCGCCAACGAGGGCCGCGAGAGCGCCAAGGGCAACTTCGTGACCGAGCGGGCCGGCGTGGCCGCCATGTCGCTCGGCTTGATCGAAGAATGCCTGAAACTCTCGGTCCAATACGCCAAGGACCGCTTGTTGTGGGAGCGGCCGATCTCCGAATTCCAGCTCATCCAGCTCAAGCTGGCCCGCATGGAGATCGCCCGCCTCAACGTGGAGAACCTGGTGTTCCGCCACATCGAGATGTCCGAGCGCGGCAAGAGCCTCACCCTGGCCGAGGCTTCGGCCATGAAGCTCTACTCCGCCGGGGCCGCGACCGAGGTCGCGATGGAGGCGGTGCAGCTCTTCGGCGGCAACGGGTACATGTCCGAGTTCCGGGTGGAGCAACTGGCCCGTGACGCCAAGGTGTTCCAGATCTACGCCGGGACCGACGAGATCCAGGTCACCCATATCGCCCGCGACCTCCTCAGCCGCTGAAGCGGGTCGGGGTATGGCTGCTCACCGACCGGACTCCGCCACCATCGATGCGCTCTTCGACGACATGGTGGACCGCCGCCGGGCCGTCCATCAACTCCCCGAGCTCTCCTTCGCCGAACACGCCACCACCGACCTCATCCGTCACCACATGGCGGGCCTCGACACCACCGAGCTCGACCGGGTCTGTGAAACCGGAGGCATGTTCGTCCTCGAGGGCGCGCGTCCGGGTCGCACCGTGGTGCTGCGGGCCGACATTGACGCGTTGCCCATCCACGAGGATGAAGCGAAGCCCTATCCCTCGCATGTGGCCGGGGTCATGCATGCCTGCGGGCACGATGTCCACGTGGCCTCCCTGCTCGGCGTGGCCAGCGCGCTCGGCGCCGCGGCGCGACGAACTTGTCGGCCGGTTCATCTTCTTGTTCCAACCGGCCGAAGAGGCCCTGTGCGGCGCCACCACCATGATCGCCGGTGGTGCGCTCGACCTCATCGGCGAGGCTCGCATGGTCGGTTTCCACGTGACCTCGGCGATCCCGACCGGCATGGTGGCGCTGCGTCCGGGAATCTCGATGTCCGAAGCCCACGCGCTGCGCATCACCTTGTCGGGTCCGGGCGGCCACGGTGCCATGCCCACGGACAAAGGGCATGTGATCCTGGCCGCAGCCGAGCTCGTCTCGCGCCTCGGGGCCGTGGCGGACGGCCTGACCTATGAAGGTGCCTCCTGCATCTGCAGCGTGGGCATGCTCGAAGCGGGCACCGCCGTCAACGTGGTGCCGACCACGGCCACGGTCTCGGGCACGTTGCGCACGTTCACCCCCGGACAACGCATCGAAGCGTTCGAGCGGCTCGACACACTGTGCGCCGGGGTCGGGGACGCCCATGGCGTCACCGTGAAGCTCGAGGTCCCCGAGCGCACCGCGGCGGTGGTCAACGACGCGTCAGTGACCAACGTGGTCGAAGCGGCGGCTCAAGACACGCTCGGGGCGGCCGCCGTCTTCGGTCTCCCGCCCTCGGGCCCGAGCGACGATGTGAGCGAGTTCCTCGCCCACATCCCGGGCTGCTACTTCTTCGTCGGGGGTGCCAGCGCCGACGGTACGAGCGGCATGCACCACAGCCCGTCGTTTTTCGTCGAGGACGAGTCGCTTCGGATCGGTGCCAAAGTCATGCTGCACAGCGCCCTCGCACTGGCGGCACCGTGACCGCGATGGGCGCCGTGTGCGGGTCCGGGCCACAATGACGCCATGAGCGCTCAGGATCTCTTCTCCATCGCCGGCAAGACCGCACTGGTCACCGGCGGCACGCGCGGCATCGGCAAGATGATCGCCCGGGGCTTCGTCGAGGCCGGAGCGGTGGTGTATATCTCGTCGCGCAAGGCCGACGCCTGCGCGGCGGTGGCGGACGAACTCTCGGCCCTGGGCACCTGCATCGGGATTCCCGCCGACCTGTCGAGTGAGGCCGAATGCCGCCGTCTGGCCGACGAGATGGCGGCGCGGGTGGCTTCCCTCGACATCTTGGTCAACAACGCGGGAGCGACCTGGGGGGCGCCGTTGGCCGAGTTCGACGAGGCGGCCTTCGACAAGGTGCTCGCCCTCAACGTCAAAGGTGTCTTCCACCTCACCAAGTTCTTGGTACCGCTCCTCGAAGCCGCCGGAACCCAAGACGCCCCGGCCCGGGTCATCAACATCGGCTCGATCGACGGCATCCAGGTCCCGACCCTCGAGACCTATTCGTATTCGGCATCCAAGGCAGCGGTGCACCAGTTGACCCGGCACCTGGCCAAACGCCTGGCCCCGACCATCACCGTCAATGCCATTGCGCCCGGACCCTTTGAGTCCAAGATGATGGCGGCGACACTCGAGGCATTTGGGACCCAGATCGCGGCGTCCGCACCGCTCAAGCGGATCGGGCGACCCGACGACATGGCGGGCACGGCGATTTTTCTGGCCAGCCGGGCCGGGGCCTACCTCACCGGTGCCGTGATTCCGGTCGACGGCGGCATCGCCACCACGCACTGACCACCGAGGAGGGGAGCACCACATGCTGTTGTTGCACGAGGTTCACAAGGTGGTCGGCACACAAGAAGATGCGTTCGACGCCGCGTACCGCGACGAGTATCTCCCGATCCTCGGTCAAGGCAACGACGCCCGATTGCTGTGGTACTTGCGCCTCGCCCACGGGAGTGGCGCCGCGTACACGGTGGTCACCATCACCGGATGCCGTGACGCCGCGGCCTGGTCGAAGCTGGCCGATCGGATCATGCACGGCGACCTCAACGAGTGGTCCAGCCGGGTGGACGCCATGCGCCACGAGTGCACGTCGAAGATCGTGACCCCCGTTCCATGGTCGCCGCGCCAAGACATCGACCTGGCGAGCGTCCCGAGCACCGCTGAGGAACACAATCCGACGCTGTTCATGGAGGACACGGCCTGGCCCTATCCGGGGGGCCTCAGCGCGTACCTGCAAAAAGCCGGGACGCTCTATGACACCACGCTCGCTTCGAGCAAGGAGAAGGGCCGCAGCATCATCGAACTCGAAGCCGCCTATCAACCGGTGTTCGGCTCCCACAAGACGACCGAGGTGATTCTGTGGCAACGGATCGTCAACCACAAGGCCCTCATCTATCTCTTGGCCCAGGACCTGCCCGCCTCGGCCACCGCGCCGGGAACCTGGATGCACGATGCGCTCGAGGTGCGCGACCGCTGGGAGAGCCGGATCCTGCGCTCGGCCAGCTGGTCACCGCTCTATTGAACGCGGTCGCACCCGGGACCACTTGCGTGTGCGCCACACCAGGCGACCAATGACCGCGAAAGCAGAGGAGTGTTGATGGCACCGTCGGACGACGATTTGTGGGATCAGGTCAGCGCGTTGCTCGGGTCGCGCCCGGGCTGGACGTTAGAACAGTCGACCTCGCCCGGCGGGGCACCGTCGTGGTGTTCGGGGGGAGGTGGGGAGGTCGAGCTCTCGGTCACCGTCTCACACGGGGCCGCCCTCGTCTACCTCACCCGAACTGATCAGGAGATCTCGGCGGGCGACGCCGAAGGCCTTTCTGATTGGTTGGATCGAAACGAGGCCCGCTTCGGGTGAGCAACGCCGCTTACTCGCGGTGTCGGGCCAGATCGTGTGGCCCTTTGGGCGGATAGCCCTTCTTCTCCTTGATCGTCTCGGCCCACGGCGCCAGCAGGGCCACCAGCTCGTCGAGGTCGTCTCCCAAAGCGTCCACGATCACTGAACACTGGTGGTCGGTGGCTGACTCGATCGATTCGCGCAGGGCGCGGCCCGACGCGCTGAAGGCATCCTCTGAGATCAATCCCGCGCTGAACAGTTGCTCGTGGGCCGCATCGAGCTGTTCGTCGTTCCAGGCCCGGGTCCGGACATAGCTGCGCATCGGGAGCCCCCAATAGAGCTCGGACAACAGCCCGATCTCGGGCCCGCTGAGCCCGGCCGCCACCCAAGCCGCAATGTGCGAATCACCCCGGTATTCGCGCAACAGATCGGCCAGGCGCCACAGGTCACCAAGCGGATCGTTCGGGAGCCCGAGACTCAAGAGCCCCGCGTAGAGCGGTCGACCCTCGGTACCGAGATTCTCGGTGGCGCGGGCCAAGAGGGCGGTGGCGCGCGATAAGCCCTCGGGGTGCGCACCCAAGAGTTGGCCCAGGTGCTCGATGGCGCCGTCGGTGCGGGCCGCACAGATCGTGGCGGCGTCGCACAGCGTCCATCCGTAGGTGACCGAGGGAATCACCAGGTCGGGATTGAAGACCGCGAACGCAGCCGCGACAAGCTCGCCCGACACCTGCCCCATCACCGAACCGCGGCTGGTGAAATAGGCGGCGGCGTCGGGGGCGGCCACACCGTTGCTCATGGTGAGGGGACTCGGAGCGAAGCCCAGTGCCTCGTAATTGCGATGGCAGGGCGGCGCGAAATACACCTGGCCGGCGATTGGTTCGATGACCGCCGCCAGCTGGCGTGACGCACTTTTCGACATGGTGGCCACCTTAGGTCCACCGCGGTGCGGCGGTTCGGAGTGTCGAACCGGGCGGGCCTCGCCACCGCGGTGGCGCTCAGTGGCGCAAGGGCGGGTACCACAAGGGCCACAATGGGGGCCATGACCGAACATTCGACGGCCCCGCAGAGCGCCGAGGGTGCCGATCTCACCTGGCACACCCCCTCGCCGCGCCTGTTGCGCCTGCGCCAGATCGAGGTGGCGGTGATCACGGTGCCGCTGGCGTTTTTGGTCGCGCTCAGCTTCCGCATCAAGCACGGCGTGACCGCGGGGGCGGTGAGCCTGGTCGTGGTCCTGGCCTTGGGGGCCCTGTTGGCCTTGTTCGTCCACCGACGCTTCCGGGCGTGGCGGTACCAAGAACGCTACGAGGATCTCGTCGTCGCCCGCGGGGTGTTGATCCAGCGGATGTCGGTCGTCCCCTACGGCCGCATGCAATTCGTCGAACTCACGGCCGGACCCTTCGAGCGCATGTTCGCGCTCTCGACGGTCAAGCTGCATACCGCAGCCGCCGCCAGTCGCGCCCGGATTCCCGGATTGCGTCACGAAGAGGCAGCCAGGCTGCGCGACCGCCTCACCGAGTTGGGCGAAGCCAAAGCAGCCGGGCTTTGACCAACGGGGGCGCCCCCGGGGCCGGGTGGCGGCGGCTCCATCCGCTCTCGCCGGTGGCGCGCATCGGGCGCATCGTCCCGGTCATTGTCGTCTCCATCGTGCTCTCGCCCGACGACCGCGGGCGCAACGCCGCGGTGGCCCACGACTACCTGATCGCCTTCGCGGTCATTGCTTCGCTACTGGGCATCGTGCACTGGTTCGTCACACGCTGGTCGTTCGACGGCGAGACGCTGCGTATCGAGACCGGTCTGATCCGCCACGACTCGCGCCGCCTCCCCCTCGCCCGGATCCAGGCGGTCGATGTCGTGCGCCCCCTCTTCGCCCGCATCCTCGGCCTCTCCGAGCTTCGGGTGCGCCTGGCCGGGTCTGGCTCGACCGACGGCAAGCTGGCCTACCTCTCAGAAGGGGCGGCCTTCGAGCTGCGCGACCTCCTCCTCGCCGGGCACCGGGTCGAACAGAGCGGCCCCGAGGCGCGCCCCGAGCAGCACATGGCCGTGGTCGGCACGGGTCGCCTGGCCGGTTCGATCGCGCTGTCGGGCCTCACCGTGTTCTTGTTGGTGGCGTTGGTGTTCCTCTTGGGCCTCGACGCCTTCGCGACCAAGCGGACGGCAGCGATCGCCGGTGCATCGTTGATCTACCTGGTCTCGATCGGATCGGCCCTGTGGCGGCGCCTGGCCGGTGGCTACCACTTCGAGGCGACCGAGGTCCCAGAGGGCATCCGGGTGAGCCGGGGCCTGATGCAGACGGTCTCAGAGACCGTCCCGCTCGGTCGGGTCCAAGCCGTGCGCCGGATCGAACCGATGCTGTGGCGCCCGCTCGGCTGGTGCCGGGTCGAAGTCGATGTGGCGGGGGCCGGAAGCCGCAACCAGCGGGGGGAAGGGTCCCAGATGGCCCGCAAGGCCCTCCTTCCCGTCGGGAGCCATCAAGATGCCTGGCACATCGTCAACCGCGTCCTGGCCAGCCCCGCGCCCCGGTTTCACGACCACCGCGCGCCGCCATGATCAAGGCGCCGCTGAGCTATCACTTCTTGGCCGCCGGCTACGACGAGGCACACGCCATGTCGGTGACCGGTCGACTGCGCAAGGTGACGACCTGGGCACCGTTGGAGAAGTCACAGAGCATCCGGCGCGTCCAGGGTCCGCTGCAGCGGGCGCTCGGGCTGGCCTCGGTCCACGTCGACGTGGCCGGCCGTCGAGTGCGCGTCGAATTCCGCGATCGATCGGTCGCCGAAGCCGACCTGCTGGTCGAACGCCTGACCGAACTCAGCCGGGAGGCGAGAATGCGGCGCCACGACGAAGCCGCCGTCGGATTCAGTGGCGGGGCCGATGTCGCCCCGCCCGGGTGGTACCCCGACCCGACCGGACGCCATCAGCAGCGCTATTTCAACCAGGGCCGCTGGACCGACCACGTCGGCGACGACGGCGCGCTCGCCTTCGATCCGCTCGTGCCCCCCACCGCCCAGCAGATGGCCGCACTCGCGCAACGCTCTGAGCGCGAAGTCGACCGGTAGGGCCTGGCGCTCAGCCCTGCGCAGGTCCGAGCTGCATCGGGAAATAGTCGATAGAGCGGATCCCGCCGGTGTAGACGAGCGTGTGCCCGGGCTTGACCGAGTACTCGGGGATCCTGCGGTGCCATTCACGCAGCGCCACCCGCAACTCGAGCCGGGCCAGGTGGGACCCGAGGCACCGGTGGATGCCGCCACCGAACGCGATGTGACGGTTGTTCTCGCGGTCAAAGCGCACCGTGTCCGCGTCTTCGAACTCGGCCTCGTCGGTGTTGGCCGCACCGAGCATGATCATGACCTGCTCGCCCGCCTTGATCGGGCAGCCGTCGAGCTCGGTGTCTTTCACCGAGGCCCGCACCACGCCCATGACCGGGGTCTCCCACCGCAGCATCTCTTCGACGGCCGAAGGAATCATCGACGGGTCATCGACCAGCTGGCGACGGTGCGACGGGTTCTGGGCCAAGAACGAGAACATGCAATCCAGCGTGGCGGTCACGGTGTCGAGCCCGGCGATCAGGAACAAGAAGCAGATGTCCAAGATGTCATTTCGGGTGAGCTTCACCCCTTCGACCTCGGCATCGAGGAAGTGCGAGAGCAGGTCGTCCTCTCGCTTCGCTTCGCGTTCGTCGAGCACCTCGTTGAAGTACTCGTAAACCGAATCGGCCACCTTTTGTTGGTAGTCGCTGGCGGCCGGGCTCCCATAGGGCTCCCCGACCACGTGGTTGGGCCGGATGATCCCGTCCTTCATCTTCAAGAAGCGATCGAGCTCGGTAAAGGGCAGCCCAAGCAGCGTCAAGAACACCTCTGAGGGAAACGGTACCGAGAATCCCTTAGCGAAATCGATCTCACCCTTGTCGATGAAGTTGTCGATGAGGTTGTTCACGATCTGGGTTACCGACTCGTCGAGCAGGGCCATGCGACGTGGGGCGAAGATCGGATCCAAGAGCTTGCGGTACTTCTTGTGTTCGGGTGGATCGATCTGAAGCGGGATCATCGGCCGGACATTCTTGAGATCGACCGCGTCCATGTTTGACGAGAAGATGTCCGGATGGCGCAACGCCTCGTCGATCTCCGTCTTTCGGGTCAAGAGCACACCGGTGCCCTCGACCGACATGACCGGACACTCTTCGCGCAGAGCCTTGAAGACCGGCTGAGGATGGGCCGCCATTTCTGGGTCCATGGCGCTGTATGGATCACCCGTCTGCACCTCGGTGGTCGCTTCGATTACCTCTTCCATCTGATCTCCTCCTGTCATGGCCCCATGGGCCATCCCCTCCAAGACTGTGAACTGCGCTGTGCTCCCACTCCCCCCTAAGACGCCGAGAGCATGGCGTTGATGGACTGCACCAGGGCCCGGTCGTCGGGCTCAGGCATGATCAAACTCGAAACGAACAGCCGCACGATGACGTCGGCCAGCTGGCCGCGGCTCAACTTGCCCGATGCCACCGCTCTGACCGAGTCGAAGGCATCACCGAGTTGCGCGAGCAGGACGTCGCGCAGCTTCGGGAGATGGGCGAAGAGGTACCCGAGGACGAACTCGGGCTCCGAAGAGAACAAGGAACGGGCCGGGTGGAGCCGGATGTAGTCGAACGCGAAGGCGACGAGCGCCTGGATCCTCTCCGCCGGATCGACCACCGGCGCAAGCGCTTCGGCCAGACCCAAGGTGAAGCGCTCCTCGTCGTAGGCGGCAACCGCGTCGAGCAGGCGATCCTTGTTGGGGAAATAGCGGTAGAGCGTGCCGCGTGAAACCCCGGCCGCCTCGCTGACCTCTTGCATGCCGAGGCGCTTGACACCGCGTCGAGCCAAGAGCCCGAGGGTGGCGCTGAGAATCCGCTCTTCGGTGCCCCCGTAGGGGATGGGATCGGGCACCACCGCGTCATTCGTGGGGCGCGGCTGCACGGCAACTGGCATTAGCTACAGATTAGACACTCACCGTCTTCTTTGTCTTATCTGACCTTGTGACCAGGGATGATGTGGCGGGGCGACCGGTCACGAAACGGATTTCCCCCACCCGGTTGGGCCTTCTTGAGCACGAAGCCCGCGACCGAATCTCGCCGTCGTGCGCCTAGCCTGAGCCGCTCCCTGCACCCGATTGCTGACCAATGGACGGGACCAAGACTGCCAAATGCGTACCAGAGCCCTCTTGACGTCGGTGGCCGTCGCCGTCCTCGCCGGCATGGCCACCGCGGTGCCCAGCCCCGCCGGCGCACAAAGTGCGCCCAGCACCACCGCGGCCGCCAGCTACTACGTCTCACTCGGCGATTCGTACGCCATTGGCTACCAACCCGATCCGTCGGTCTCGCTGCGCCTCGGCTACACGCACTTCGTCACCGCAGCCGAACGCCAGCGTGGCCACCCCGTCATCCTGGCCAACTTCGGCTGCGGCGGGGCCACCATTGGCTCGTTGCTCACCGCACGGGGATGTCGCCAGCCCGCCCTCGGCGGCATTTCGTACCGATCGGTCTCCCAAGCGACCGCGGCGACGAGGTTCATCGACGCGCACCGCGGCCACATCGCGATGATCACCATCTCGGTCGGGGGGAACAACCTGGCCGACTGCGGTGCGGCCGCCAATTCGCTGACGTGCCTCACCCGGGCCATTCCAGATGTGGCCGACGGCGTCACCACACTTGTCCGGTCGTTGCACGCCGCCGCGGGACACAACGTCCCGATCGTCGGGCTGACCTACCCCAATATCTTGTTGGGCGCCTGGGTCCACCACCCGACTTCCAAACCAATGGCCGCGCTCTCGAGCGCCGCCTTCAAGCTGGCGGTCAATCCCGCACTCAAGCGGGCCTATGACGACAACGGGGCCACCTTCGTCGACGTCACCGCGGCGAGTGGGGCCTACGCGCCGATCTACCGGACCACGACGGTTCGGCCCTACGGACGGATCCCGGTCGCGGTGGCCGATGTCTGCAAATACACCTGGTACTGCACGCAGGGCAACATCCACCCGCGCACGCCCGGCTACCGGCTCATCGCGAAGCTGATCCTCGGCACGCTCGCGGCGCGGCTGCGCTGATCGGCCCGCTCGCAGATCAGGCGGGTTCGGCGTCGCCTCGGCGGCGTGAGCGGGCCCGGAGTTTGGGCCAACCGACCAGGGCGATGAGGGCGATCACGCCGACGACGGTCGCGGCATCGCCCAGCACATTGACCGCGGTCGTCCCGTAAGTGAGCGTCACGTGATGTGCGGTCGGGACCACCACCATGAGATTGGGGGTCACCCGCCATGGGCCGTTGGCCCCCGTCGCCTGCCAGTTGGGGAAGTACGAGATCTTGACCAGCACCGGGGTACCGATGTGCGACACGTCGAAACTCACCGAGTTATTGGTGATCTCGGTGTTCGACACCGTGGTCTTGGGCACGGCCTTGACCTCGGGGTGGGCCGCCCCGATGGCCGCACGGGGCCACGAGCTCGGTCCGCTCTGGGCCAGTTCCACCTTCCACTTCTCGGGGTCCGCGTACCAGTTGAGCGAGGGGAAGAGCCAACTCGACGGCGTTGCCTTGATGCCCTTGACGACGACCGGCTCGTTGGCCAGCGGTTGGACGAGCGGCGCGTCCTTGACCTCGTAGACGTTCCAGGTGGTCTTTTGCCGCGCCGTTGGCCCACGGACCGCTGGTGGCGATGAGTTTGAGGTCCGGGTCGGCGTTGGCCTGCGCCTCTACCTGGGCGCTCTCGGCCATGAAGTACTTGACCCCGAGGAGCTGGAGGTGCTTGACCCCGAGCGTGACGTCGAGCGGCCCGTAGTACTTGGTGATGGTCGCGTCGGGGTCCGAAGGGACGGCCGAGAGCTCGGCCTGATTGACGAAGTGATAGGGCGTGGTCGCCGACGACTCGAACAAGAGCCCTTCCATCGAATCGATGCACCCCTTGGTCCAATACGGCAGCAGCATCAGCGATTCGGGGGTGCCGAATCGATTCTCATCGGCGTTGTACTCCCACATGGCCCGGCCGCATCCATGGTCCTTGCCCACCTCGGCCATCGTGTTGATGACGGCGTGGTACTCGTCATAGGAGGGCAGGCGCTGGTAGCCGCTGTAGTTGTAGCTCGACCAGTTCTTGACCATGTTGGCGCCGACGGTGACGGGGAGATCGCCCGCCGGGAAGATGAACGGGGGCACCACGATGGCGAGGATCGCGATGAACGCGATGAGGGAACCGAAGGCGGCACCGGGTGACCAGCGCCAGCCCGGTGGGGCCCGGTGCGAGCCGGCGGGCAGCGGACCGGGTACGGCGGCATCGGGGTCCTCGTCGAGTTCGGGTCCGGCGACGCCGGAGGCGGCCTGGCGGAATTGTGCGGCTTGCCACCGCGTCTTTTCCGAGCGCCGCCACCAGCGCGCCACCACAATGACGCCGACCCCGATGGCCCAGCCCGCCATCAGGTAGACGCAGATGAACCACAGCGGCAGCAACCGGACGTTGTAGAGCTTGCCCTGGGGGTCGAAACGCAACCCGAGGGCGGCCGCAAAACCGAGCACGCTAAAGACGAGCCCGAAGCGGCTCTTGAGGACGATGGTGAGGACGACCGCGATGAAGGCGATGACGAGGGCCCACGCGTCGGCCTCGGGCAGGAACAGCCCGAGATAGGTGGTGACGTTGGTGTACCCCATCGACGTCGCATAGGACTGGCTGAGCCCGAACGGCACCAACCACCAACCCGAGAGCAAGAGTCCAATGGCGACCGTCGATCCGGCGCGCCACAACATGCCCCAGCGATCCCGGGTCGCCTCGACGGGGTCCCAGTCCCAAAACGGCTTGATCTCGGCGTCGCTGAAGCGCCATGAGGTCGGTAAGAGTTCGACGACCACCAAGATGGCCGCTCCGGCCAGGGCCAGCATGCCCGGGATGATGTGCGACAACACGCACAGCGCCAAGACAATGGCGGCCCAGCCCCGGCACGTTCCCCCCCGCACCACTCGAGAGAACAGTCCGAGGAACAACAGGGCCATCGAGAGGCTGAAGGAATAGGCGTACTCGCCGGCCAGGGTCGAGAACAGGTTCCCGCCGTAGATGGTGTAGGTGTAATCAAAGAGGAAGGGCAGGGTGAGGGCGGCGAGGATGGCGGGGATCGGCGGGCGCAACCGGAAGAGCCGCCCGCAGGCCCAGGCACAGATCGGGAGGAGGACCGACCCGAGGACCGTGATCAGCTTGAAGGCGATGTTGTAGGGGATGATCCACCCGGCGACCGCCGCGAAGAGGTCAGGGATGGCGAAGTAGAAGGTGTAGAGCGAGTACCCGTCGTACCAACTCGGGTCCCACCCGGCGATGTGCCCGTGCTTGAGGAGTGTCTCGAGATAGGCCGGGAGGGCGACGTGGGCACCGGTGTCGCCCCCGGTGGTCGTCGTATTGGTGAACAAGAGGCTCGGGTGGAGCTGCCACAGCGTGACCACGATGACCCCGAGGATCACCACGACGGTGCTGGCCCCGGGGACCCACCACCACTTGTCGCGCCCGGCCGTGTCCGCAGCCGTGCCCGCAGCCGTGTCCGTGGCGGTGTCCGCCCCGGTGTCCGCCCCGGTTGCCGCCGCGCTGTCCTCAGTCGCCTCGGCGCGGTCGGCCGCGGGCGGTTCGGGTTCGGGCCCGGTGGCCTGGTCGTAGATGCTGTTCATCAGCTGACGGCCTCAGCTCACCGGTTCGGATCGCACTGGTGGGCGCTGGCCCGGTGGGCAGTTGGGGCGATCGTGGCCCCGTGACCCGAGGGAACCGCATGCGTGTCGGGCCACATCGGGGTCACGTTATCGGGCCGGGGAATCGGCGGGGGGGCGCCTCACCGGCCGGACCAGGGGCTATACCGGGGTGAAGCAGTGTGAGCGGCGAGTTTGAGGAGGCAGGTGGCGGCTCTCGATCTTCCGAATGGTGGGCTCAGTTTCTCCAGCACACGGGGGAAATGGGTCCTGTTCGCCATGGTGCTCGGTTCGGGGGTGGTCTTCCTCGATGCCACGGCCGTCAACGTCGCGCTGCCGCGTATCGGGCAGGACTTCGGGGTCGGACTGGCCCAGTTGCAGTGGACCGTCACCGCGTACACCCTGACCCTGTCGGCCTTCCTTCTCCTCGGCGGGGCGCTCGGTGATCGCCTCGGTCGTCGCCGGGTGTTCTTGATCGGGCTGATCTGGTTCACCGCAGCGTCGATGGTGTGCGGCATTGCCCCTTCCGCCCGCTGGCTCATCGTGGCGCGGGCCGCTCAGGGGATCGGTGGGGCGCTGTTGACTCCGGGGAGCCTCGCCATCATCGAGGCCAGCTTCCGTCCCGACGAGCGCGGCCGGGCCATCGGGGCCTGGTCGGGGTTCGGGGGGGTGTTCGGGGCCGTCGGTCCACTCCTCGGCGGGGTCCTGGTGCAATGGGTGTCGTGGCGACTGGTCTTCTTCATCAACGTGCCCATTGCGGCGGTGACCGTCGCCGTCGTCGTGCGTCACGTCCCCGAATCGCGACAAGTGGGTTCGACGGGTCCGCTCGACCTGCGCGGACCGGGACTCGCGGCGGTCGGGTTCGGCGGCATCACCTACGCCCTTATCGAAGGGCCAGCTGCGGGCTGGACCTCGAGATCGATCCTCGCGTCCTTCACCATCGGCGTGGTGTTCCTCATCGCCTTCTTTGTCAATGAGGCCCGCCACAGCGACCCGGTGCTGCCGCTCGGTCTGTTCCGATCGCGCCAGTTCGTCGGGGCCAACGGCGCCACCTTCGCCATCTACGCGGCATTGGGCGCTGTGACTTTCCTTCTCGTGCTCCAGCTCCAAGACGTGTTGGGCTATTCCCCGCTCGAAGCGGGGATCTCGCTCATGCCGCTCACCTTGATCCTGCTCTCCCTCTCGTCGACATCGGGGAAGTTGGCCGACCGGATCGGGCCGCGCCTGCCCATGACGCTCGGCCCGCTGTTAGCTGCGGTGGGCATGGCGCTGTTCGTGCGGATCGAACCGGGGACCAGCTACGTGGCCGGCGTCTTGCCCGGCGCCGTCGTCTTTGGTCTCGGCATGGTGCTCACCGTCCCCGCGCTCACCACCACCGCGCTCAGTTCGGTCCCGCCCGAACGCGCCGGGGTCGCATCGGCGGTCAACAACGACGTGGCCCGGATCGGCGCACTCATCGCGGTGGCCGTCATCCCGACGCTCGCCGGCATCTCCGCTGCTGCGGTCGGCAAGACGTCGTTGAGCGAAGCGTCGGGCTTTCGCAACGCCATGTTGATCTGCGCCGGACTGTGCGCACTGGGGGGCCTGGTCTCCTATGTCACGATCCGCTCGCCCAAGCGGCCCGCCATTCGCACCGAGGTGCCCTTCTGCTGTCCGATGACCGGCCCCGGGGCGACCGAACTGGCCATTGCATCGGGCGCACCTCGCACCGAGGAGGGTCGCGCCTAGGTGGCGGGTGCGGCCACCGGAGCGCTGGGCACGGCGTCGGCGTCGACCGGCTTGGGGGTCGGGGTCAGCCGGGCGGACACCACATAGGCCACCGCGACCGCCACAATGACCAGGGGCATCGCTGCATAGCCGTCCTTCGCCACTAACAAGCTCCCGAGCAGCACCGAGGTGAGGGGAAGTTTGAGCATGGTCACGCACATGGCGCCGATGCCCATGCCGACGGCAGGCACCAACGGCAACCCCGCCGCGTGCGAGAGCAGCATGCCCCCGGCCGAGCCAATGAAGAGGGAGGGGAACACCGGACCACCCCGGAAGCTGCTGAGGGACACCGAATAGGCCAGCGACTTGGCCAGGACCAAGAGGGCCAAGGCCCCCGCGGTCCAGCCCGCGGCGTTGTCGACCAGGGTGGGCAGCATCGACTGACCGGAGAAGAGGACGAATGAACTCCCCCGTCCGGTGAGACCCTCGAAGGACATGGCGATGAGGGCGACCACGGCGCCGGCGATCGGCGTGGTGATGAGGATCTTGCCTTTGGACCGGTCGCGCATGAACAACGCCCCCTGCCGCACCGCGACACCGAGTGCCGCCGCGCCGATTCCGATCACAAAGGCCCAACCGAATTCGGCGATGTCGGGGGTGTGGAAGGGAGGGAGGTTGGGAATGGCCAACGAGAACGCACCGAGTCCGGTCCACGTGTTGAGTCCCGTGAAGATCAAGAAGCCGATGCCCGCCGACAAGAGTCCGGGCATGAGGACGAGGCCGAGTACCGGTCCGCCGAGACCCGACGCCTCCATGAGCAAGAAGGCACCGAGGATCGGCGAGCCGAAAAGCGTGCTGACGGCGGCGAAACTTCCTGCAGCTGCCATCACGACCGCGGTCGTGGGCGGTGCGTCCTTCTTGGCCAGGCGCACCGACAAGACACCGAGCCCACCGCCGATGGCGATGAGGGGCGCTTCGGGACCGAGCACGACCCCGAGGGCCAGTGTGGCCAGCGCGGCCAATACCACCCCGGGGAGTTCGATTGCGCTCGGCGCGCCTCCGCCGAACTTGAAACCGTCGGCCGGCTCGTGTCCGCCCGTTCCGGGGAGGAAGGTGATGGCACATGACACCAATACCCCGGCGATGATCAAGAGGGGAAGCGGCCACCACACCGGCTCACCTTTGAATCCCATATCGAGCGGGAGTTGGGTAAAGAGGAGCTTCTGGAGATACGACACCAGCCAGAGAAAGAAGTACGACAGCACGGCGACCGGCGCCCCCACCGCCGCCGCCAAGATGAGCAACATGACGTAGCTTCGGCTCTTGAGCTGCTCCATTGGGTCCGCGGGCATGGTCATTGTGGTGACATTGGATCAATTTGCAGCGCGTCGTGCCAGTCATTGCCATAGACAGGTCCACGAGATCGTCCCCCGCTTTCGCATTGCTAGCGTCGCTTTGTGCGTATCGTCTCCCTCCTGCCCTCAGCGACGGAGATCCTCTTCGCCGTGGGTGCCGGCGCAGACGTCGTCGGCGTCACTTTCGAATGTGACTTTCCCCTCGAGGCGCGCCAGCGACAGATCGTCTCGAACACGACCTTGCCGGCGGGTCTCACTCCGGGCGAGATCGACGCCGCGGTGCGCTCGCGTCTGGCGGCCGGGGAAGACCTCTACACGCTCGACGCCGGTGCACTCCGGGCGCTCGATCCCGACCTCGTGGTCACCCAGGACCTCTGCGCGGTGTGCGCGGTCGACATCAGCGAAGTTGATCAAGCCCTCGAGTACCTCGGCTGTCACGCGGCCGTCCTCACCCTCGACCCGATGTCCCTCGCCGCCGTGCTCGAGCAGATTGCGGTCGTCGGCCGTGCCACCGGTCACCTCGAGCGTGCCGAGGCACTCATCGGAGCTCTGCAAGCTCGACTCGACTCTGTCGCCACCGCGGTGAACCAACTGCCCCGCCCGAGAATGGCGGTGCTCGAATGGACCGATCCACCGTTCTCCTCGGGCCATTGGGTACCCGACATGGTGGAGGCCGCTGGGGCGGAGTCCGTACTCGGCCGCAGCGGTGCGCGCTCGAAGCAGATCAGCTGGCTCGACCTCGAATCAGCACGTCCCGACATCATTGTGGTGGCGCCGTGCGGCTACCGCCTCGACGGGGCGCGCCACCTGGCGCAAGAGATCGTCAATCAAGGTTGCTTGCCGCAAGGAACGCCGGTGTGGGCTGTCGATGCCGATGCGGCGTTCGTCAGGCCGGGACCGCGCCCTCGTCGATGGCGTCGAGGCGCTCGCCCATATTGCCCACGGCGCACCCGACGATGCGCCCATCGCACTGGCGACGCGCATCGGGCCAGCAGGGCCGAGTTAGCGGGCGATTCTCAGGGCGTCGTTCGCCACGTACCCGCCCTCTGCAGACGCACTTGGTGCCGGCACTTCGGGATGGGTGAGCGCCGCATTCTCATCGACCCACTTTGCGCTCGCCATGACCTGACGGGCGCGGCTGATGAACTCCAACGCATGTTGACGGCGGGCAGGCCCGTGGTCGGGATCCAAGAAATAGGCCAATGAGAAGCCAATTCCCGAAAAGATCAGCCGGGCGCCGGACCTGCGGGCGTGCCGGGTGCTGTCGCGCACCACTCTCAATGTCGCTCGTGGATCAAACATCACGATCTCCTGTCTCACTCGCCCTCGCCATTGCCAATCGCGCCGGTCGGGCCAACGACCGCTGCCCCATTGGGAGGCCAACTCGTCTGTGGTTGCTATACCCGCAACACCCGCCCCGGAAACGGCGCAAGGGCGCGCCCGGCACGCCATCGCACTGCGTGGGTGGCCGCCGTCGCCGGGCGCAGACGGCGTGGCGCCAATGCGGCGTTCTGGCGTCGGGGTTTACATCACCGCCTACATCGCCAGCGCGTCCGCGCCCTCGAGCCAGTTGGCGTAATCGGTACCGAGAATGGTCGCCGACGGCGATGCGAGCAACTTGCCGGTGCGCATGGCCCGTCCGGCCGCTCCGGGCACCCGCAGTGGCACCACCACGCAACGCTGTCCCCGCACCACCAGGAACCGCCGCGCCATATCTGTCAGGCCTTCGATCTTGGGTCCGGCAATCTCGTGGAGGTCGTCGTCCGACGGCTCAATAGCGCAGTGCGCCAAGAACTCACCGACGCGGCGTGCCGCCACCGGTTGGACGCGCATCGCCGGCAAAGCGGCCAACGGACCAAACCGTGAGCGCGCCAGGATCTGAGCGGCAAATTCATGGAACTGGGTCGCCCGGACGATGGTGACGGGCAGGGGCCCCCGCCGCGCCACTGCTTCTTGGGCCAACTTGGCCTGGTAGTAACCGAAACCGCCCACTTGATCGATGCCGACGATCGAGAGGGTCACCGAGTCGAGCGGCGCCCTGGGCGGCACCGACCGTTTGCAATCGGGTGGTGACGTCGGTGAAGAACGCCGTGGCCGAATCCTTCCCCATCGACTGCGCATTGGTGACATCGATGATCGCGTCGGTGCCCTCGAGTGCACTTTGGATTCCATCGTCGCGACGCAGGTCCACGCCCTGAGAGCGGGCGAGCACGATGGCCTCGTGGCCGGCGGCGATGACCGCCTCGGTGGTGTAGCGCCCGACGACCCCGGTCCCACCCGCAATGGCAATCCTCATTTCGACCTCCCTATAACTCGGATATTGACTATCCATGTATTACTTTGCCACATACTCAGACACTTAAACTCCAGATATGCGAATCAGCGAAGGGGTGGAGTGGGCCGCACATTGCTGCGTCCTGCTCGCCGTTGTCCCAGACGGGGCCACGCTTCCCGCGGCCAAGCTGGCTGAATATCACGGGATCGGGACCCCTTACCTCGCCAAGTCGCTCCAGGCGCTGACCCGTTCGGGCATCGTGCACTCGACACCGGGGCGTCACGGCGGCTACCGCTTGGCCCGAAGTGCGGAGGAAATCTCGCTGCTCGACATCGTCGAAGCCATCGAGGGCACCGAACCGGCATTCCGCTGCACCGAGATCCGCCGGCGTGGCCCGAGCGCGGTGGCGGTGCGGGCCTACCCGCCGGTGTGCGGCATCGCATCGGCGATGTGGCAGGCCGAGGCGGCCTGGCGGGACACCCTCGCGTCCTCGAGTGTCGCCGACATCGCCCGTCAGGTCGTCGAGGGCGCACCCCCGAAAGCCTTGGTCAAAGGCAGTGCATGGCTGGGTCGCGAGCTTGGACGTCGGAGCAAATCGACACTGCCGTGATGCCCGTGCGCACCTCCATATAGCGAGAGGGTCCCGCAACCGGGCGCTAGCTTGTTGTCAAACCGGAGGTGGTCTATGGCCCAAGGCGGCGGACAGAGCCGCAACTTGATCTTGGCGGCGATGATCTTCGCCGTCTCGATGACGTTCATTGATCAGACCATCGTCTCGATCGCGGTCCCGAACATCCAGCATGAGCTCGATCTCACGTCCACCGGGGTCCAGTGGGTAGTCAACGCCTACCTCTTGGCACTGGCTGCGCTCTTCGCCCTCGGCGGTCGCCTGTCTGACATCTTCGGCCACCGCAAGATGTGCGTGATCGGTGTCGTGGTGTTCGCCGGCGCCTCGACCATGTGCGGGCTGACCCCAAAAGGCAGCGCGGCGGAAGCCTGGATCGTCGGATTCCGGGTCATTCAAGGAGCTGGTGGGGCCATGATGTTCCCCGCCGCGCTGGCCATCGTCGTCCAGACATTCCCGCTGCGCGAGCGTGGCAAGGCACTGGCCATCTTCTTCGGCATCGCGGGAGGCCTCACCGCCATCGGCCCGATCCTCGGTGGCTATCTCACCCAGTGGACCTGGCGAGCGATCTTTTGGGTCAACATCCCCGTCGCCATCATCGCCCTGGTCCTGATCGCCATCTCCAAGCCCAAGACGGCGTTCAAGCGCGCACCGATCGACTACCGGGGAGCGGTGCTCATTGGGCTCGGGATCGGGCTCAGCGTCTTCGGTTTCCAGCAGTCGATCGAGTGGGGGTGGTCCAATCCGGGTACCTGGGCCTGCATCCTCGGTGGGCTGGTCCTCATCATCGTATTCGTCCTGGTGGAAAAGAAGACCGAGATCCCACTGATCCAGGTCAACATCTTCAAGAACCGGGCCTTCTCCGTCGAGAACCTCGTGCTGCTGATCGCCATGATGACCTTCATCCCGGTCTTCTTCTTCGCCAGCGAGTATGCGCAGATCTCGCTGAATGACAAGGCCGACGAAGCCGGGATCTTTCTCTTGTACTTCTTCATCGGCTTCGCGGTGGCCGCACAGATCGGTGGACGGATCCTCGATCGCGAGGGGGCGAAACGGGCGGTGGTGGTCGGGTGCATCATCGCCGCCGTCGGTTTCGGTTTGTGGGCCTCGAAGGTGACGACGTTGAGCTTCGACGACCAGCGGTGGTGGATCGTCGTGGCCGGGGCGGGAATGGGCATGATGCTCGGACCGGCCAATACCGACGCGGTGAACCGGGCGTCGACGCTGACCTACGGCGAAGCCACCGGTATCACCCAGACCATCCGTAACTATGGCGCCAGCCTCGGACTCGCCATTTTGGGGACGATTCTCCTCACGGTGCAGCGATCGGAACTGACGACGTCGCTGACCAAGCTCGGCGTGCCCAACGCGTCGGGGGTGGCGGCGAAGGTCTCGCAGTCCCAAGGAGGGATGTCGACCGCCCACATCCCCATGTATTTCCGGGTGGACTTCGCCCATGCCATCGAAACGGTCCTCTACGTGATGTGCGCCATCATGGCCCTGGCCGCCGTCGTGGCGCTGATCGGGCTCGAGCGTGGACTCCAAGAATCACCGCCGGAAGAGGACCACGGCGGAGGGACTTCCGACGCCACCGCTGATGCGACGCCGTCGGCCGAACTCGCCTGACCCGCCCAGCCCACGACCGTTCAACGGCCCGGCCCCGGGAGCGTCACGGTGACTCGCCCACGTAGGATCGGGTCCACCAAAGGAAGGTACTGATGCCAGAGACAACAGAGTTCACCATCGGGGCCGAGGTCTCCTGCGCCGACGGGCCATGCGGGACCCTGATCAAGGTCGTGATCAACCCGGTGGCCCAGACGTTGACCCACATCGTGGTCGAACCCAAGCACCGCGCCGGTCTGGGTCACCTCGTACCGCTCGATCTGGTGGCGGGTGGCACCGACGAAGCACTACAGCTGCGCTGCACCCTGGCCGAATTCGAGAAGCTGGAAATCGCCGAGCAGATCCAGCTCCTGCCCGGATCGGGCTATGGGAACTATCTCGCCGACCAGACCATGTCGATGCCCTACTACGCCAACCGGGACATCATCGGTCCGGGCAACACGACCCCGGCCATCACCACTGACACCCTCCCACTCGGCGAGGTCGCGGTGCGACGCGGCGATCAGGTCCACGCGCTCGACGGCGAGATCGGTCAAGTCCAGGGTCTGGTCATCGCACCCCACAACCACCACGTCACCCACGTGCTCCTCCAAGAAGGTCATCTGTGGGGCAAGAAGGAAGTGGCGATTCCGATCAGTGCGGTGACCGGGATCGATGACGGCATCCGCCTCAGCCTGACCAAACAACAGATCGAAGATCTCCCACCGGTGGGCATCGACGGTCCGGGTTAGGCCCGCCCTCTATCCATGAGCGGACCGGTCACCGACTCTGACATCGGTGACGACGTGGCGACCCCGGTGCCAGCTTCCCCGCCAACCCCAAAGCTCGAGATCACCGAGAGTCACCTCGCCGACGTGGCCGGCCTCCCGGTGCGCCGCGCCCTGCCGAGACGATCGAGGCGGACCATCGGTGCGTGGTGCTTCTTGGACCACATGGGCCCGACGACAGTCACCGAGGACCACGGGATCGACATCGGACCGCACCCGCACATGGGTTTGCAGACAGTGACGTGGCTGGTCTCGGGCGAGCTCGTGCACCGCGATTCTCTCGGATCCGAACAGTTGATCACACCGGGGCAACTCAACTTGATGACCGCCGGGCGCGGCGTCTCGCATTCCGAGGAATCGACGGGTACCTTCCACGGCAACCATCACGGTGTGCAGCTGTGGGTCGCCCAGCCAGAAACGACCAGAAACCGGGCCGCGGCATTCGAGCATCACGCGACACTCCCGCGCCACGAGTTGGCCAACGGCACCGCCACCGTTTTGGTCGGGGCGCTCGGTGACGCCACCTCACCCGCCCGACGCGACAGCGACCATGTCGGGGTCGACCTCGACCTGAGGGCGGGCACCGCCCTCTTGCCACTCCGCCCCACCTACGAACACGGGCTCGTGGTCCTTGAGGGAGAACTCCGGATCGACGGTGCGCGCGTCGGCCCGGGGCACCTGGCCTATCTCGGCCCCGGTCGCAGCGACCTGTCGCTCACCCTCGACGCCCCGGCCCGGGCCATCTTGATCGGTGGCGTGCCGTTCGGCGAGGAGGTGTTGATGTGGTGGAACTTCGTGGCGAGAACGAAGGACGAGGTCACTGCGGCCTATCTCGACTGGCGCGACGGCTCCTCCCGTTTCGGTGACACGGCGTCGACGTTGGCTCGAATACCCGCCCGCCCACCGCGTTGGTTGAAGGAGCCACCCGCCTAGCGAATCGGTTCGCTTGACGCCCCCTCATCGGAGCGAACCGGCTGCCGTTGACCCGGGGACCATGGCTCCAGAGCCTTTTCCATAGGGGTAAACCGAATGAACCGGATGACCGGGGCACGCGGGTTGCAATATGGTGTGTCTCCGGAGTGAGGCAGGAGGGGCACCACATGCGGCGGAACCGGTTCGCACTCGTTGTCATTGCTGGCATGAGCCTGGTGTTGAGCGGGGTCTTGATCCCCGCGTTGACACCGCTCCCGGCCGCCGCCGTGGCCACCCCGACCGTGACGCCCGCCGGTGCTCCGGCCATCGCCCCCGACGCCCCCGACCCCGACATCGTCCGGGTCGGCTCGACGTTCTACGCGTTCACCAGCGGGACCACCTGGGGCAACCAGATCGGGATCGCGGAGAACACCAACGCCTCACCGGCGACCGGATGGACCGAACTCGGGGGTGCATTTCCCCTGATCCCCTACACCCAACCGCCGGCAGCCTGGATGCGACCCGAGACCACCACCTCGCCCGGGGTGTACCACTACGACAACCAGTGGATCATGTTCTACGACGCCGTCGACATCTACACCAACACCTACTGCATCAGCGTGGCCACCGCCTCGAGCGTGACCGGGCCGTATTCAGATACTTCAGGCGGTCCATTGGTCTGCCAGACGTGGCTCGGCGGCTCGATCGATCCGCAGCCCTTCGTCGACCCGGCCACCGGCGCGCCCTACCTCATCTGGAAGAGCAACGACGGATCGTCGAGCGCCGCCTCACAGGTATGGTCCCAGCCGCTGGCGGCCAACGGGACGTCCCTCGCCGGATCGCCGACCGCGATCTTCACCATCCACTCGGGCAACTACGGCTGGCAGACGACGACCGACGACCCGTCCATGGTCTACGACGCCGGTGCGTACTACCTCTTCTTCTCCGGCGGCGACTATCTGTCGAGTTACTACCCGACCGGGTACGTGGTCTGTGCGGGACCCAACGGCGGTTGTGACCTGAACGAACCGACCGACCCCATCTTGAGCGGGGCCGGAGGCACCGGTGGCGGCATGGTGTTCAACGACGCCACGGGGCACTGGTGGATGTCGTACCAGACATGGGCACCGGCCGGATGTACCAGCTACGGCGGAGCGTGCGGGCGTGAGATGTTCATCGCCTCGGTTTCCCTGCCCACCGCCTCCATCCCGTCCATCTCGACCACGTCGTTGCCGGCGGCAGGCGTCGGCACCCCGTACTCGGCCACGCTGAGTGCGACCTCGGGTACGGGCGCCTATACCTGGTCGATCGCCGCGGGCTCGCTCCCGAGCCCCCTCTCCCTCAATGCGTCGACGGGTGCGATCACCGGAACAGCTACCGCGACGTCGACCCAGACCGTGACCTTCGAGGTCACCGATGCACAAGGTGAGACCGCGACCAAGGCCCTCACGTTTCAGGTCAAAGCCGGATCGACCACCGTCGCCGCGGTGAATCCGACCTCGACGACATTGGGATCTTCGGTCACCTACTCGGCCACGGTTGCACCCAAGTCCGGTGGCGGCACGCCGAGCGGATCGGTGACCTTCAGTATCGATTCGGCCACCATGTGCTCGGCGACGCTGTCGGCGGGCACCGCCTCGTGCACGTCGAGCGCGGCACCGGCCGCGGCCGACACGGTGGTGGCGACATATTCGGGTGACGCGACCTTCGCCGCCTCGACCGGCACCACAACCCTCGCCATCCCCTCTGGCCCCTACAGTCCCCTCACTCCAATCCGCATCTGCGACACCAGGGCGGGGAACCCCTCGAACTTGAGTGGCAGTTCCGCCCAGTGCAATGGGATCTTCAATTCGGGGAACACCATCTTGTCGGGCGGGACGTTGACCCTCAATGTGGCCGGGGCCTTCGGTGTCCCGGCCGACGCCACCGCCGTCGTCCTCAACGCCACCGTGGTCAATCCGATCGGTCCAGGCTTCCTTACCGCCTATCCGACCGGGGCTTCGCAGCCCACCGCCTCGAACTTGAATTTCGTGGCCGGCCAGGTGGTGCCCAACTTGGTCGAAGTCGGGCTCGGGACCTCGGGTGACGTCTCGTTCTTTGCCTCGACGCAGACGGACCTGGTCGTCGACGTGGAGGGCTATACCGCACCGAGCGCATCGGGCGGCGCCGGCGCGGGGCTCTACGTCCCGCTGGCCGCGCCCGCCCGGATCTGCGACACCCGGGCGGGCAACGTCTCGGGTCTGAACACCTTCCCGTACAACCAGTGCAACGGGAACGGGAACTCAGGCAAGACGCTCGGGGCCGGCCAGACGCAGAACGTCCAGGTCAGCGGGGCCAGCACCATCCCCGCTTCGGCCACCGCGGCGGTGTTCAACGTGACCGTCGTGAACCCCGCCTCAGCCGGCTACCTGACCGTCTATCCCGAAGATGCGCAGCGACCGACCGCCTCGAACGTGAACTACGTCGCCGGCCAGGTGGCGGCCAACCGGGTCATCGTGCCGCTCTCGAGCACCGGGGGGAACCTCGGCGACATCACCGTCTTCAGTTCGGCGGGCGCGGACGTCGTGGTCGACGTCTCGGGCTACTACACCGGCGCCGGGAGCTCGGGCTCCATCTTCACCGCCGAGGGCGCGCCCGTGCGCATCTGTGACACGAGGGCATCGAGTGCGCTCAACCAGTGCTCGGGCAAGCCGATCGGCCCGAGCGGGTCGCTGGTGCTCAATGTCTCGGGCCTCGCCGACGTGCCGTCAGGGGCCAGCGCCGTCGTCCTCAACCTCACCGGTGTCACGCCCAGCCAGGGCACGTACCTCAGCGTCTTTCCCGGAGCGACCCCTCCGGGGTCCTCTGACCTCAACCTCGGTGCTGGAGAAGTTCGGCCCAACATGGTGGTGGCCACGTTGAACTCGGCCGGGAAGGTGACGATCTTCAACCACGCCGGCACCATCGATGTCGTGGTCGACGTGCTGGGCTGGTACTCATAGAGCACCGCGCCCGCGAGCTCCTCGAACTCCCGTGTGGGTGTGCGGACCACGTGTGGGCACTCACCGAGAAACCTGTGCGTTGTCGGAGCGCCGACGCAAGCTCTTGGGCGAACACCCCTGAGGTCGGCTCCACCGACGATCCCTTGGTCATCGCCGGTGGAGCGGTAAGACTCTCCAGATGCACGACGCGCCACTGACCAAGCCGTCGGGCCTCAATCGACCGAACCGCACATTCGGCAGCTACTTGACGCTCATCACCGCAGTGGGCCTGGCGTGGCACGTCTTGTTCATCCAGTTCGAAGCTCCCATTCACTTTCTCACCGATGAGTTCTGGTTCGTGACCCAGGCGCGCCGCCTCTTCACCTCGGTGGCCTTCACCAATCCCTATGACGGCTACCCCTCGGCACTTCATGCTCCCCTCGGGGCAATCGTCGTGGCCCCCCTGGCGTGGATCTGGCCCCACGGCGACGACCACCTTCGGTTGTTCAGCGCCCTCGTCGGCACCACGACGGTCGTGGTGTTCGGTTTCGTGGGCCGAAAGTTCGGTGGGGACCGGGTGGGCCTCCTCGCGGCCGCCATCGCGGTCGTGACGCCGGACCTGTGGATGGCCAGCGGGTTGGTGAGCGACGACACGCTGACCGCGTTGTTGACGCTCAGCGTTCTCAGCGTCGCTTACGACGGACTCTCGGGGTGGACCTGGCGAAGGGGCCTCGGTTTCGGCATGCTCATTGGTCTCTTGGTGCTGGCCAGCAGCGAATCGCTGTCCTTTGCGGCCCTGCTCTTGATCGGCCTGACCGTGCATCATTTGCGCCACCACCCGCCGAAGGCGTGGCTCGGAATCGCTGCACCGACTTTGCTCGCCGCAGCGATATGCGGAGCCATCTTGACCCCATGGCTCGCGTACACGTCCTCGCGCTTTGACGGGCATGTCGTCCTGACCACGAACCTCGGACAGACCTTGAACTCCTCGAACAATCCCTCGACCTACTACCCGGGTCCGAATTTCGGCTACCAGGTCCCTCTGCCACCGGTCGTCAAGGCGACGCCGGCGCAGCGAAACAACGAGGCCGAGATGGACACGATCCAGCGCAGGGACGCCATCGACTATGCCCGATCCCACCTGTCCAGATTGGTCCTGGTGCTGCCACTGCGGGCCCTGTGGGAGTGGTCGCTCCTCCATCCAAGTTTGGTGGCGCAACGAGAGACCGGGCTCGACTACCCGTCGTGGACCGCCTATGTACAAGCCGTCGGCACCTGGATCCTGTTGCCGCTCGGGATATTCGGGATATGGCGGTTGCGACGACGGCGTTTCGCCATATGGCCCTTGGTGATGATGGTGGTGCTGGGCACGGCCAACGGCATGATCTTCACCCCGTCCTTCCGATATCGCATTGACGGCATCGTCGCGCTGGTGATCGGCGCAGCGGCCGCACTCGATTGGTGCTGGACGCGTCTTTGGGGATCGACGCCGTCTTTGGATCAACCTCCGACGACCCCCGACGGCCGTCCTACCCTCTCGCGTCACGGCGGGGATCGTTCCCACATGAGCAGTCCGGCCGGCTCGTCGAGTTCGCGGCCGGCATTCGCGGAGATCTGAGCAAACAAGCCGTTCTGCGCAGACCGTCAACCAAGCTACCGACGTCGGCTCAGCCGATGTATATGCCGCTTCGTTAGTACACCTGGGCCACCATGGATTCGCTTCCCCCGAGCAGGCGACTGCGACGCTTGAGTGACCTTTGGCCCTAGGCCGCTTCGTGGATCCGGGCCCACCATGTCATCCATGGGTCCTCCGGGGTGTACACCAACGACGCAGTCAGCCAGAAGTCGACCACTGGACACTCGGGTCCGCTCGACCTGTGGTCGGCGCTAGCTCGCGCCAGGGTTCGGGGGAGCGTCGCGGACTCGTGGCGCTCTCGTTTGCCCTGGTCGCCATCACCGCCGCCGCCTGCGGCACGGGCACAGCTGACTCCAAAGGGCCTGCATCGGTCCTCGTGGTCGGCGACTCTTTGGTGGCGGCGGCGGCCTCCGACCTGAGGGGATACACGCCACCGGATGCCCGGACGGTCGTGCTCGCCGGAGTGGGAGCCAGCGCCTGCGACCTGTGGGCGGGGTACCGCTCGTCGCCGACCTCCGGCGCCAAGTCTTCTGTCCTTCAAGGCGTCGGTCGATTCGGAGCGCCCCAAGACGGTGGTGCTCGCCTTCACCGGTAACCCAGGGCTGTCCGCCAACGCCTGTGACGCGAACCCGCCTCGGCCTACGCATTGGCGGACATCGTGGCCCGCTACCGCGACGCCCTGAGTGCCATGGGAACCTATGCCGCGAAGCGGGGTGCCCGGATCTTCCTCTCGGCCACACCGGCCAGGAACCCCGACGTGCCCGAAGGATTCTCGAACGGGGTGCAGCACGGCTACAACGGCGACAAGGCCTTCAACACAATGTTGTCGCAACTGGCGACGGCGCGAGGTTGGACCTACGACACGCACGCGGCAGCATCCATCTCGGGCCCCGACCTCGGATGGACGCTTTACCTCCCGTGTCAAACGGCGCAGGATGCGGACTGCGTCGATGGGCACCAGCAGGTCCGCTATGGGGGCTCCGACGCTATTCACTGCGACGCCCCGGGGACCAACGGCGCGAGTGCGCCCTCCGCTGGCAGCCTTCGCTTCACGCGAGGTCTCTTGATCGCCCCGCTCGCCACCCAGGGGCTCCGCCCCTTGCTTCACGGGGCTT
This sequence comes from uncultured Acidimicrobiaceae bacterium, assembly GCA_963800725.1. Classification (GTDB taxonomy): domain Bacteria; phylum Actinomycetota; class Acidimicrobiia; order Acidimicrobiales; family RAAP-2; genus Bog-473. The sequence goes on from CAWDCE010000017.1 coordinate 450,152, forward strand.
CACCTCCGACCACCACGACTGCAGGACAGTGTGCGATCTGAGCGCCCAACGCCCCAAGCAGCAGAGGCGACCGACCGGGGATTTGATTCGCCAGCGTCGGGAATCAGGATCTCGATCGGTCAGATTGAAAACGACAATGCAGAATTCTTCTTGACTGGGGCAGCCGACGCCTGACACTTCGCCGCGTGGCATCGGGACCACTCGAGATTGGGACCTTCTTCCCTAGCGGGCCGCCGACGCGTCATGTGAAGCTGCAGATGGATCGTCAACGGAGGTTGGCATGCTCGCTGTAATTGTCTACGAGTCGATGTTTGGTTGCACCAGGCAGATTGGCGACGCCATCGCGCAAGGGCTGCAACAGGACTTCGATGTCGTGGTGACGAAAGCGTCTGCAGTTGACACGTCACAACTTGGGACAGCGGATCTCCTGGTCGTCGGTGCGCCGACACATGCCCATGGGATGCCGCGCCCCGCCACCCGCGAGGGCGCCCCTGATTACGTCGAAAAGCCGGGCAACGACCTGTCGCTCGAGACAGATGCGGCCACAGACACGGGGGTTCGGGAGTGGTTGGGCTCGCTGGGCCACCTCGAGGTGTTGGGTGCCGCGTTCGATACCAGGGTCAAGGGGTCACCGGTGTTGACCGGACAGGCGTCACGGGGGATTGCGAAGTCCTTGAAAGGCCACGGCGTCACCCTCTTGGCGCCACCCGAGAGCTTCTTGGTTGACCGCCACTCCAGCCTGCTCGCAGGTGAACTCGATCGAGCACGCGCGTGGGGCAGCAAGCTCGCCTCTGTGCGAATGGCGGAGCTGGCATCTCGAAGCAAGTAGCGGTCGGATCGTCGACGTCGCGAACAATTGGAGCCGAGCATGGCGTTGAGAGTGAGTTGCACCGAAACGACCACCGGAACTCCACGAGGCAAGCCCGCGACTGGCTCATCGGCGGGGCGGCGACCACTACGGACCACCGAGCGCTGGATCGTGGCCCCGAGGGCTTCGTTTGCCTCTGCGGGCTGGGTGGCGGCATCTACATGGTCACCCACCCGACCTCGGTCATGTCACTCGAATATCTTCACGGGACCTGGTTCCATACCTGGATGTGGCCTGGACTGGCCCTCCTCTTCTTTGTCGGTCTGTGTCCGATGCTGGCCATCGCCGCCACCATCGATAGACGGTCAATCGTCGCCCTTCGCTCACCTGTGCGTCGGCGCAGGTCTCGTTGCATGGGTCACCCTCGAGGCAGCGTGGGTCGTTACCTCGCCGGGGTTGCAGACGGCGGTGGGCGCAATCGGCATTCTCATCGTCGTGTTGGCGACCATCGATCGCCGCCAGTCACGCCGCGGTGAGTCGGCACCTGAGCCAGGCCGAACATGACCACTGGTGGCACCGCGGATCTCTACTGGATCCCCCTTGGTGCCGGTGCGCGCGTTGTCCGATTGAGCGGAAAACTCTTCGAGTGGCTCACCGCGAAGGTGCAGCATCGGCCAACCTGCGATCTCTATCATTCGGCGCTCGTCGTCGCTCTGCCTGAAGGCCGCTACACCATCGAGCAGGCTCCGGTCCCCGACGCAAACGGCGAAGAGCGCGGTGTCGTTGCCCAAGGTCCGGTCGGCCTCAGAGGAGCCGATCGATTCCGCTTGTTCAGATACGAGGTCCGGTGCTGGAGGAACGGCACCATTTCGGACCTCGCCCTGGCCGTTGCCAGCCCGATCCGTGTGACTAATGACCCGAATCAGTGCAGGAGAATCGTCGACACGCTGTCGTCGGTGCCGACGGTGACCTGGGGTCGAGACGAACTGGGGGGCGGTGAGATGTGGAACTCGAATTCCATCACCGCCTGGGTGCTCACGACGTGCGGCATTGACCTCACCTGCATCGATCCTCCTCCCGGTGGTCGTGCGCCCGGTTGGAACGCCGGCATTCGTGTCGCTGCCCGATCCGAGGACGAAGCCACGACTCGGGCCCCACACGAGGCCGCGGCTATGGACACCACGAGTTCTTGCGTACCCCGCGCACGGTTGATTCATCGGCGGCTGTGGGTCGGGAAGATCCGCACTGGGCGCGCTCGGGGCGGGGTAGCTGGCCTTCATTTGGCTGAGGTCGGGGTTCTCAAGTTGCGCCAGGTCCCCCTTGAGGGCCTTGGCGAGGGCGCGGATTTGGCCAAGGACCGAAGATGCGGTGCCGTCCGAGCACGGCCCGAGCGCCTGGGTTGCGCAAGCAACTTGGATTCCCAAGGGTCCGAAGATCGCCCCTCCGCTGCTGGCCGGACAGGCACTTCTTGTTGTTGAAGGTCGTCGGGCGAAGTTGAGGGAGGTCCCGACGTTGACACATTCCCCGTGAAACAGTTGCCAGGTGAATGGGCAATGGTCCCTTCGGCGAGGTCCCCGTTTGTGGGATTCGCAAAGGTGCCGTTGTCTCCGAGGGAGTTGTCCGTCACCACGTTTCCGTACGCATTGAAAAGGCACAGACTCCCCGGAATCAAATTCGAACCGCCTTGGCACCGATCGGCCTCCACCGCGGGCGGTCCGGTCCACGGATAGATCGTCACAATGATTCCGTAGGAGCCTTGTTCGGTGACGGTGTTTCGAGCGACGACGTCGTTTCGGCCACCAGCAATGGAGATGCCGGCTCCCACAAAATGCTCTACCTCCTTCTGATCGCTCACACCTGGCACGCCCTGGTCATTGTTGTTCGAGACGTAATTGCTCCAAGACCGCGGTGCACGAACGCCGATGGCTCGGTACCGGCCCGCGCTTTCCCGACGGACATGCACCGTCTTGGGGGGGAGGTGCACTCTCGTCTTGCTCGGAGGAGAGGTCGACGCCTGCGGCGTTGTCGTCAATGGTCGAATGTTCGATGACCAGCCGACCGCCGGCGTTGATTGCCGTGAATCCGATCACATTGTGCTCAGCGGTGTCGCCATCAAAGGTGCTGTCACAATCAGCGCAAGCGCCAATATGCAATCCTGAATTTGCCATGTTGGATGCGAAGCTGTTCAGGACGCGGCCGGGCCCTTTCACATCGGACACGAAGATCCCGTAGTTCGCCAGCTGGGTTGGATCGGAGCTCACATACGTCGAGGTCGTCGTGACGTTCGCCACCTCATAGGCCCCGACTCCGAGCGATCCGGTGCCGTAGCCTCCGTCGACTGCCACCTCGCGGCCCCGATCACCTCCGACGAAGTTGCAGACCGTCAAATTCTCGATGCGCACGTTGTCCACGCCTGAGATGACGATTCCGTCGCGCCCGGCGTCATGGGGCCCGAAGTTCTGCCAGGAGGCGTCGGGGTCACAGGATTGGGGGGCACCAGGGCGGGTCCCGTCAACCACGACACCGCGACGAGAGAGACCGCGAATGAGCAGATCAGGTGTCGTGATGCGCACCCCGTCTGCGGCACGTGGGCTCTCGTGGTAATCGCCCGGCGCGATCAGGATCGTGTCCCCGGGTTTCGCCGCATTGACGGCCGACTGGATCGAAGTGAACCGGCCCGAGCGGCCCTCCCAAGTGCCGACTTGGAGGACTCGTTTGGTCGAGGAGCCTGGGCGCGTCGTCGCGGTGGCGATTCCGCACACGCCGAGCAGGACGGCCGAAACGACCAGTGCGACGGAGATTCCACGCCTCATCCGCGCAATGTACTGGTACACTGTTCGAGTGTCAAGATCACCATTCGATAATGCTCCGGCGAGCTCCCCCAAACGTGGCGGGTCCTCTCAGGCCCACCGGGCCAAAGGGCGAGTGACGCTGAGTCGTGACGATGTGGTCGCAGCGGCCATTGAGCTCATGGACAACGAGGGGGTGGAGGGACTGTCAATGCGGCGCCTCGCGGCCAGCCTTTCCACCGGCCCTTCGACCCTCTATTGGCATGTACGTGACAAGGACCAACTCTTGGCGCTGATTCTCGATGAGACCATCGCCTCGGTCGAAGTCCCCGATTCGGGCACGTGGCGCGAGCGCCTCTTCGCCCTTCTCGAGGGGTCTCGTTCGGCGCTCGCCGCTCGGCCGGCACTCGTGCCGGTCGTACTTGGGGCACGGTGGGAGATCGGCAACCACGCCTTGCGGATCGCCGATGCCTCCTTTGCTCTGCTCTCCGAAGCGGGTATTCCGCAGTCGGCCATTGGTGACGCCTACTTTCTTCTGCTGCACTACACGCTCGGAGTGGTCGAGGCCGAGGCGCATGCGCGCTGGAACGACTCATTTGCCGAAGAGCATGCGGGACGAGAACGTTCGCAGGTCGACGGCAGCGAGCTCGCTGCATTTCCCCATCTTGTGGCGTTCGGGCCTCGGACTCGACTCGATGACGTGCAACTCCGTTTCCGTGAAGGAATCACCACCATCTTGGACGGACTTACCGTGCGTTTCGGGCTCGAGGCCGAATCTGGCGATGATTGATCCGCCTGGTGACAACTCGCCATGAGGGATGACGTCAATGCGCCGGCGCCACGATCGGTTGGCGTTCCTCGATCAAGTAAATCGCAAGTGCCGTGACATCCCTGAATCCGACGAAGCGGAGCCGCGCCGTCCCATTCAGGCGAGTCAACGACGCCGGGGGCCCGGGCACACCTCAGCTTTGGCCCGCTGGCATCGGCCCCGACGGCTCGTCGTGGTGGGGCCGGTCCATCGGCCCGGTGCCTCGGTCAGCGCTGCGTCCACCATTTCGCGAAGCATCTTCTGGCCAATCCGGCGCGGCGTCCGCAGCGTCGACTCAACGAAGTCGAAGGACATCACCTGGAGACGAGCGGGACAAAACTTCGTCCCCGCGAGCGCGATCCATTACGCTTACCGGGCTGCGGATCGGCGGTCGCTCAGGCCCTGCGACAAGTCGGACCCGCCCCAAAATCCCGCCCATTAGTCTCCGCGGATAACCGAGGAGTTCAGTTGAAGACGGCAGACCCACAACTTGACGAAGTCTCCGAGTCGGTTCGGCGGCGATCGACGCCGGCCGAGGAGAGTGCGCTGGCCCGTATCGCCGGTTGGTGCCACGACCACCGCTGGTGGGTCCTCGTGCTGTGGCTGGTCGTCCTGGTCGGTTCGAACTTCGCCGCCCAGGTGGCCGGCAGCAACTTCTCCAACAACCTCACCGGTGGTGCCCAACCGGTGCAGCAGATCCTGAGCAAGGCCTTCCCTGATCAAAAGGGCAGCCCGGCCCAGGTGGTCATCACCTCGAGCGGTCCGATCACCGCCACCTCGGTCAAAGAACAGACCGCCAAATTGGTGGACGCCCTCACGCCGCTCGCGCATGTGTCCCAGGTGATCAGTCCGTTCTCGCCTGGCGGTGCCCATCAGATCTCCGCGATGGGCACATCGCGTATGTCCAGGTGGTCTTCGACCAACAAGCCGGCAACCTTCCCCAAAATGCCATCAAGCACGTCGTCTCGACGGCGCAGTCCTTCGCCGCCCCGGGGTACCACGTGGCCCTCGGTGGTCAGGCCATCAGCCTGGTGGCCGGAGCCAAGCCGGGCCCGAGCGAGGGGATCGGCATCCTGGCCGCCATCATCATCATGTTGCTGGCGTTCGGCTCGGTGGTGGCGATGGGTCTGCCGATCATCACCGCGCTGTTCGGCATCGCCATCGCCTTCGCCGTTCTCGACCTGTTGTCCCACGTGATCACCACGCCGACCTTCGCCCCCGAGATGATGGCCATGATCGGACTCGGGGTCGGCATCGACTACGCGCTGTTCATCGTCACCCGTTACCGACAGGGGCTGGCCGAAGGACGTGACCCCCGCCAGGCCACCGCGGTCTCGCTGGCCACGTCGGGGAGGTCGGTGGTCTTCGCCGGCACCACGGTGATCCTCTCCCTCCTCGGGCTGTTCATACTGCAACTCCCCTTCATGCGGGGCCTGGCCGTTGGCGCCATAGCTGCGGTGGTGCTGGTGATGCTGGCCGCCATCACGCTGCTGCCGGCCATGCTCGGCTTCTCGGGTCTGGCCATCGACAAACTGCACGTCCCCGGACTGCTCCAAAACGCCGCCGAGCCGTCCAAGCGCGGCTTTTGGTATCGGTGGAGTCGAACGGTCCAACGCCACCCGGTCGTGGCGGGCGCCGGCGCCCTGCTCTGCCTGATCGCTCTCGCCCTGCCCTTCTTTTCCATGCGGCTCGCCTTTACCGACGCCGGCAACGACCCGCCCAACACCACGACCCGCCAGGCCTTTGACGCGTTGGCGACGGGGTTCGGTCCGGGATTCAACGGCCCGCTCATCGTGGCGGCCTCGGTGCCCGAAGGCCACAAGGCCACCGTCGACTCCCTACAAGCCAAGGTGGCGGCCACGCCGGGCGTCGCGTACGCCACACCGCCGCAATTCTCGGCGTCCGGACGCGACGCCGTCTTCGTGGCGTATCCGACCACGTCGCCGCAATCGGCCAAGACCGAGGCCATCGTCCACGAACTTCGCCAAGACGTCATCCCGAAGGCCACGTCGGGGACCGGCGTGGTGGCCTACGTCGGCGGGGAAACTGCTGGATCGGTCGATGCCTCGGCGTACCTGACCACCCGCCTGGCGTGGGTCATCGCCGTGGTCCTGCTGCTCTCCTTCTTGCTCTTGATGGCCGTGTTCCGCTCCATTGCCATACCGATCAAGGCCGTCGTGGTCAATCTTTTGTCGGTGGGCGCCGCCTATGGCGTCATCGTGGCGGTGTTCCAATGGGGATGGCTGGGCGGAGTGATCGGGATCGGTGCCACCAGCCCCATCGATCCGTGGATTCCCCTCATGATGTTCACCATCTTGTTCGGGCTGTCCATGGACTACGAGGTGTTCCTCCTCTCGCGCATCCGAGAGGAATGGCGCCTGAGCGGCGACAACTCGATGGCGGTCGCCGACGGCCTGGCCAAGACGGCACGGGTGATCACCGCAGCCGCCGCCATCATGATCTGCGTGTTCGGTTCGTTCGTCATTGGTGACCCGCTCCACGTGCTCAAGGTCTTCGGTCTGGGGCTCGCCGCGGCCATCTTGATCGACGCCACCTTGGTTCGCATGGTGCTGGTCCCCGCCGTCATGGAGTTGCTGGGCGATGCCAACTGGTGGATGCCATCGTGGCTCAACCGGATCGTCCCGACCCTCGGCGTCGAGGTCGACGTGGCACTCCCAGCTTCGACTGGCGATCTCGGCGCCACGTCGGGGGAACGGGTGGTCGTTGCGACCAACCCAGCCGGCGGTTGAGTCACCACACTCGAGCATCACTTCGGCACGCACAGATCGGAGATCCGTGAATTGCCACACGATTGGGATCTCCAAGAATCGAGACCAGCCGAGACCCACTGCCGTCGCCACCGTCTCAGGACCTGCGCCCGCTGCGGTCGGGCGGATGGAGTAGGGGATCGACCATGACGCCCGTTGCGATCCCACCCCCCTCCGGCGTTGACCTCGTCCCACCCCGAATTGAAGAAGTTGATGCCACCGCACGTGGCGTCGCTTCTGCGGTTTCGCCGGCCGAGGGGCTGACCGACCTCCAACGCATTCTTCTCGAGTCGGTCTTTCGGGCGATGACCGGCCACACCGTCTCCTTGGAGTCCTTCGAGCCGTTGAACGCCGAAGGGTTGGCTGAAGTGCTCGGACGGAGAAACCTGGCCTTTCGGACCCGCATCGTGCAGATCATGCTGCTGGGTGCGTTGGTGCTGCGCCCGCTGCCCGAATTCGTGGTCGACAAGGTGGGCGCCTGCGCCCGGGAACTGAGCGTGGACGAGTCCCTGATCGGGGTCGCCCGCAGATTCGCCTCGGGGTCACTCGGACTCGCCGCCTTCGATTTCGAGCGCAACGGCTACACCGCAGTTTGGCGCCCGGACGCGGCGAGCGAGCTCCACACCTCCAAAGAACTCGCTTCCGCGTGGGACCTGGCGGTCGATGATCTCGAGCTCGCAAAACGATGGTCCGCTCTCGGACAGCTGCCCGACGGCTCGCTCGGTCAAGGGGTATTCAGGCTCTATCAGGCACGCGGTTTCGTTTTCCCGGGCCTTGCGGGCTCGGCCCCACCCCTGCTCGCCCAGCACGACTGGGTGCATGTCCTCGCCGATTACGGCACGACGGTCGAGTCTGAACTCGAGGTCTTCGCATTCATCGCGCGGGCCAACGACGACATGCGGGCGTTCTCGTTATTGGCCATGGTGGTCTCACTGTTCGAAACGGGCTACCTGCGAACTGGCGCCGGGCTCTTTGAAGCGAGCCCGGGACATCTTTCGGCACACGCCGGAGTCGCGGTGCGATTGGCCGATGCTTTGCGGCGCGGCGCGCTGTGCCGTGATTCGGTCCTCGAGCTCGACAGCATCGATTTTCTTCACCTCGACTGGTTCACGATCGCCGAGCTCTCGGTGACCGAGGCCCGGCGGCGCTTCGGTGTGGTCGAAAAATCGCCCGAAGCCATAGCGGCCGGATCCGTCAACCCCTGGGAGCCAATGGGCATCAGTGAATTCCAACGCAACGCGGGCCGCGAACTCGCGCAACGCCAAGGCCGACCCTACGAGTCATTCGGCTCCGACCTCGGGTGAAGGAAGGCGCCCGAGGACCACGGGCGTCGGAGTCCCTTTTCGGATTCGTCGAGGTCAATCGGGCGACTGAGGAAATCCAGATGCCGTCGGGGGATCACAAATCAGTTTCCTCTATTGCCTCGTGGAGCAGGGAACTTGGGCCATGTCAGCCGGCGAAGATCCGCAGGCTCCACCCGTTCGCACCCGAAGCGAAGGGTCATCTGACCGAGTGCGGGGGCACCTCGACGCTTGGCCACGCCGACATACCGGGTCACTTGACAGCGATGGCCCCGAACGAATCCCCGGTGTAGCGAGTGCGGATCGAATCGGATATCCCACTCCCGCCATCCAGTCCACTTTCGCCTCGCGTGCTCTGGAAACCCCCGAAGACGCAGGTCGTTGGGTCGCAGGGCCGCCAGCAACCGTTCGTCGCTGCAGCAATTACGTCGCGGTGCCTCGTCGATGTGGACGTGGGCGATCACGTCGCTCATCAGCCCGAGCACTCATCGCGGTACTGCCTCGTCGGAATGCCCAGCGTCATCGACCTCCCGAAGTGTTGGCATCTTGGCCGACGTTCGCGAGCCCGGGGCAACCGACATGCGATTGATCAAGCGCCCCAGGGGTCAACTGAGTAGAGTGTAAGGAATTCAACAGCGGACCACGTTCTTCGGGAGGTCACGATGATGCGACGCCAACTCACTGTCCCAATGCTGCTCGGTGGGGTAATCGTTCTGTCCTTGCTCGGGGTCGGAGTTCCCGCTGGAGCAAACCCCGGGTATTCGATGACCGTGACGCCCGACACCGGCCTGGTCAAGGGCCAGACGGTCACCGTGACGGGTTCGGGTTTCCCCTATTCCACCGGCGGCGCGGTCGTCACGTACTACATGGCCCAGTGCACCTCGGCCGTGACGGGAGCGCTGAACGCCTCCGACACGGGGCACTGCAACATCGGGTCGGTCCAGACGGTGACCGTGACTCAGGCTGGAACGTTCTCCACCAAGATCAAGTTGGTGACCGGGGTCGTCGGTGACGGTGTCTGCGGGACCAAGGGTCACCTGACATGCGTGATCGGCGTAGGCGACACCACCGCGGACGGAACAGCAGTTCCGATCACCTTCGCCGCCCCCAAGCATTCCAACCACTCGAATCACAAGAAGAACTGAAGTCGTCCCACTTCTCACGCCCGCCGGATTTGGCGGCTCCTACAAGTCGAGGAACCGGGATTCACGAATCGGCGTGGCAATCACTGTGTGGCGACATCGTTCCCCTTCATCGCGCTTTCAGCCAGGTACGCCTCGAACGGTGTGCTCGAGAGAACCTCGAATCCAACCGTCCGGATCAGGACAAGGGCGTAAAGTCGCGCACGATATGGGACCGTCACGTTCGGCTTCCTCGCCGGATCTCCACGAATACAGGCCGGCTTTAATGGTCAAGGTCAGTGAGCGCGCTCGGAGGGATTCGAACCCCCAACCTTCTGATCCGTAGTCAGATGCTCTAGTCCGTTGAGCTACGAGCGCTGGTTTGGCATGTCTCCAGGACTTTTGATCCTGCAGGGCGTTGGTGGCTGCCGAACCGCCTTCAGAGAGATCCCCGAGCCGACGATTTGGTCATCAACAACATCGCAACCTTAGACGAGGAAGGGGACACCCCTCCCCCGCAGGTCAGACACCTCACAGCAGGCGGGCGAAGGCCACCATGAGGTGGTATTCGAAGGCTGGTCAGGGCTCGTCGAATTGATCGACATCAACCGATGCGTGGGCAGGGGGCCGGGCGAGCAAAGGGGCATCGGCTCTCGCCCCATCACCATCAGGTTCCGCCTCCGATGGCGGATCGCCATCGGGGTCTGGTCGCGACGAGGAGCGGCGGCGTACCGCCACGATGACGGCGTCCGCGGCCAAGAGGCAGATACCGAACCACGCCAAGCTGTTGGCCAATGGGAAGTGAGCTGGCCAGTTGACATCGGGGACGTAAGCGTTGTTGATCTGACCCACCACCATCACGAGTCCGGTGACTGCGATGAATCCGACCGCACTCACCACGATGACGATCCGACTGCGGTCCACCAACAATCCGAGTAACAAGACGAGGGCGATGGCCAATCCGGCCAGCGGCGCCACAATCAGTGAGGCGAAGAGGCCCCCGAGCACTGCCACACCAATGGCCCACGCCCACGACGGCTTGCGCCCACCGCTCGTGAGGGGGACCGAAAGTCGAGGACGCACATCCGGGTCAACCGGTGCGATCTCGTGGTCGGTCGTCGACATCTTCACTGTCCCCACAGTTGTCCCAAGTGCGCTATCCCCACCGCCACCACTGCGGTCGGTGGCCCGGCGCCGGGTGCGGCGCGCGTGTCGAGCACGACGACGGGCGAGGCGGTCGGAGATGAATCCCGGCGGGATGAGGATCAGTCCCAGGACAATTACCAACGCGCCGGTCGAGGCCAAGATTGCCGCATCGATGACCCGCTGGGGCTGCCATTCGATGTCGACGATCATGCCCGCCTTGGCGCTCGCAGCCGGGACGTACCAACCGTTGGCGTAGCCATCGATGAGCTGCGAAGCACCCAGCGAAGCGCCCGACTCGATGGAAGCCACCCATCCTCTGCTCTGACTCTCGCCGAGGACCAACCAGAATCCCTTGGCAGCTCCATTGACCGAGACCTTCATGCCCGAGCGATTCGAGCTGAGTACTTTGACCGAAGGCGAGCCATCGACCGGAACGGCCTCTGGGGGAACCTGACCGCTCGACGTCAGCCCGAGTGCTGTGCCTCCGGCGGCCGACGCCATGAGGAGTGAGTCCACGTTCAACCCGGCCGTCGTGTAGGGCGAGGTCGTCACTATGTGGGTCCCCGAGCTCAAGACAATGCCGTTGGCCGAGTTGCCGCAACCGGTGATCGTCAGCCCACCGTTGCTCAACGCTGTGGAGGCGGTTCCGCTGATCTCGATGTCGATCGGTTTCCCGTCGACCTCGAGCAAGTTGGGCTGGCAGGTCGTCGGGATGTCTGTCGGGGTGCTTTCGGTTGCGACACCGGGGATGCCCACTTCGGCGATGCCGACCGGCTCTGTGTTCTGCCCGTCGGAGATGTAGTCGAGAAGGTGCACCGGGTCGACCGTATTCACGGTGACACGTACGTCGGTGCCGGTGAGGGCGGGGAAGGACACCGGGACCGACGTGACCGAACCCTGGGGACGACCGTGACCGACGTCGATCTTCGGGAGCGCGACCGTACGGCTCCCCGACGACGTCGAGATGGTGATGCTGGTCGGGATGGAGTGGCGCCCGTCGGCCACCACCGTCAGGTTGAGGTGGTCGAACGTCACCGCTTTACTCAGTGCGTAGTCGATCCACACACCTTTTTGGGGCCCGAGGCCAGGCATCCATGAAGTCGTCGGATTCCCGTCGTCGGCCGCGGCGGCCGAGGCGCCGAGATCACCGGGGAGCCGCCCCGACGAGCTCGTATCGACGACGGTGGCCTCGTTCTGGTCTGTGGCGAGCGAGGTGCGGCCGAGCAGGGTGTTGATGACCTGGTCGGTATCCAGCGTCGAGATGCGGGCCAGCCCGCCGATCGAAAAGGTGCGCGCGGCCGGCAGGGTGAACTGTCGATTGATCGTCAACTCGGGATCGGTGCGGGGAGGCACATCCTGGGCGCGGTCGCGGTTGAGGAGGATGTCGAGCTGATGTGCGGTCGATGCCGCGCCGGTCCTCTTCAGCAGATCGGTCGGCAGGCGCAGTGTTTCGGTCGCCGGCGGCACGCCGGGAATGGTGACCTCGGCGAACCCGACGGCGCTCTGCCCGTCGTAGGTCTTGAGCGTCCCCGAGCTGGTGGCGTCGACGGTGACGGTGAGGGTGCGGAAGCTCCTCGTCGGGAAGGTCACGACCTGGCCCGGGGGTGTCGCTTGGGCCGCACCGAGTGGCACCGTCACGGGATTCTTGCCGTCGAAGGTGAGCGTCACCTCGCTGACGTGGCGGTTGAAGGAACCCTTTTGGGGCTGGAGCAAGGTGATGTGGTTGGTCGTGACCCGATGGGTCAGGGCAATCTGGAGGCTCTCGTTGATGGCCGGGCTGAACGCCCCTTCGGTCCAGGCCGTGTCGACGTTCCCGTCAACTGCGTTGAACGGCTGGTTCTCGGGGGTGTTGGTGATGGGGTTGCCGTACGCGGTGGCGCGCACCGAGGCGACCTGGCTGACCAGCGCCACCGTTTGGGTGTCGGTGCCGGCACCGGGGACGACCGGCAGCGCCACTTCTGAGGGGTTGGCAACGAGCGGAGTCTCCTTCGCTGGCTCGACGTAGCCGTAGTTGTCGACGACCGTGCCCCAGGTCGAGAGCTGCTTGGCGTTGGTGTCGGTCAGCACCAGTACCGCGCCTTGGGCCAGTTGGCTCTTGGTGACCGCCGGCTTCCCGGCCGCACTGGCCGCGTAGAAGATCGTCGGATTGTTGGCGAGCAGTCCGGCCGCCGTGGCGTTGACCACGCCTTGGCCGTCCCCATCGACCACCAGCGGCGCCTTGGGGGTCTCGGTGCGGACAATGGGCTGCGCCCCGGGTACCCCGAACACAGCGACCGGCGGCGGGATCGCAGCGCCCGTCGGGATGGCGAGTTGGGTCTCATCGTTGAGGGGGTACTTGATGGGCGAATACAACGTGGGCTTGCCGAAGGTCCGGGGGGGTCAAGGCCGGGGTGTTAGAGCAGTTGGAGCCACAGCGGCTGGGGCCGCGCGGTGTTGAAGCGCTCGTACTGCACGTCTGACTCGTAGAGGATGTCCCCCGCCGAGAAGCAGCCGGGAGATCGGGGCCAGCGTCGTCGGCACGAACACCCCGTCTTGGATGGATTCGTCGATGGCCTGGAGGAGGTTGACCGGTGCCGGCCTCGCCCTTGGGGGCACCGCAGCGCGTGTGAGGTAGGAGCGGGTCATCAGACCCGGCCACACGGGATCGGCCGTCTACGCCCCAGCGGGTAATAGGAGAAGTCCTGTCCGGGGATCTCGAGCACCCGGGTGCTGGTGACTCTGGTCGTTCAGGTACTTGGCGGCGTCGGTGATGTAGCTCGGGATGGCGGAGGGGCGGTCGAGATTCGAAGCCACCAGCGTGCCGTTCCACAACGGTGGCAGATTGGCCGCGATCAAGATGACGCTGAGCTCCGAGTGCTGGCCGAGGCCGAGCCCAGCGGATGCGGGTCGGCTCAGGGCGGAGATCCCCGCACCGAGAAGAGGGCGAGCCCGAGAATGACGATCGGCACGATCCGATTGCTAGAACGCATGGCGAGCCCGATGGTCGAATCCGATCCCGCCGTCTTGATGACGTTGCCGAAGGGGGGTCGGCCCGGTATAGGGATACGTGCCGATGGCGGCGACGACCCCGACGACGATCAAGGGCGGACCGCGAAGAGCCCGGTAGCGCCAACGGGCCAGGACCGCCAATCAAAGAAACATAGGGTCGGCACGGCGAAGCTCACGCCGATGAGCCACGGCCACTGCGTGTACCCCTTGGGATGCCAAGGTCCACGGCTCGAAGCTTGTCCTGCCCGTAGAAGTACCAGTACCCGAGTCCGCGCAGCACCTCGGACGCCAGCGACGTGATCGAAACCGTCGGCAGCGTCTCGGTGTACTTCAAGAATATTGATGCCGTACGTGCCTTCGGCCCACAGCCCCGCCATCCACCACAGCGAGGACCCCGAGCGAGAGGAGCCCGATGCGCAGCACGGCCTTCCCCACGCCTCCCTGACCGGTCGACTCCTTGGTACACGAAGACCGCGAAGAGGACCCACATCAGCGGGGCGAGGCCGACCAAAAGGATGGAGGTGGCATTGACCCCACCGACCAATGCGATGACCAAAAAGCGAAGAGGGCGGGGTAGCGCCACCCGCCCTTGCGCACCGCGAGGATGGTCAACGCCATCCATCCAACCGAGGGCGGCCCACGGCATGACGATGGCGGAGATCCGGGCGATGTAATCGATGACGAACGGCGTGAGCATGTAGGCCAGTGCGGCGGCCACCCGTCCTGTCCGCGAGATCCCGAGGAGTCGGCACAGACCCACACGCCGGTACCCGCGGCGAAGAACAACGTGCCCATCCAGAAGCGCTGGCCGATCCAGATGGGGATACCCGATGGCGTTGGACCAACCAGTAGTACGGGCCCATCGGGAACAAGAACCCGATGTTCTTGATGGGTCACCGTCCCCGCCCCGACGTCGGGGTTCCACATCGAGATCGTGCTCTGGATCAAGCGGCCCGGGTCGAGGTAGAGGTACTGCTTGGTGTCGGCCGCGTCTTGCCCGGCTGGGTTAGAAACGACGGGACATAGGCGACGGCGGCGAGGATGACCCATACCGCCGCGTCAAGCCAACGGCCCGAGACCTGGCGGCGACCATAGGTGTGCACCATTGGGGAATCACTCGAGGCCATGACCGGTTGGGCAGCATAGCGAGGATTGCCTATTTCCGAAGGTGCAGGTCAGTCTCACTTTTCTGTGATCGACCTGGGCCCGGCCAGTCGCACATTCGGATCTGGATTCAGCGCATAATCACGTCAGCACGAGCGGGCCATACGGACCTTGGCGCGAGCATGACGCCGCGCTCGCCGTCGTCGGCAACGCTACGGGCGTTGCTCCGGCGGCTCAGCACACAGATCTCGACGGTTGAGATCGGGATATCGATGCACCGGCGAAGCGGCGCATCGAGGTCACCCTAGGAGTGCCCATCGAGCCCGAGGAGACGTGTGATCGCCCGCCGGACGGGCACCGTCACGCTCAGATTTGGGGGGCCGAGCCGTCGAAGGCCAAACCTCGAGCGGGTCGCACCACCGTCGCTCGGCGCTCCCTCCCCTACCATCTCGTGCATCACGAACGAAGAACGACCCGTCCAAGGAGAGAAGCGGTGGCCGATGGCCATCACGCTGCTCGTCGCCATGGTGTTGCCATTCTTCCTGCCGAACCGGTTGAGCCTCTTTCCCCATCGGTTCTTTCCCGCGCTCGAGGGCCTCCTGCTGATTGCGGTGTGTGTGGCCGACCCGGGCGCATCGACCGACGCTCAGCTGTGGTGCGGATCATCTCGATCGGCCTCGTCGTCATCCTCGTCGCCGGAGCGGCCGGGCTCACGGTCCACCTGGTCGCCGACCTCCTCGAGGGCGGCGCCGAGACCGACTCGGCCACGCCCGCCTTCTGCTCGACGGGGGAGCGGTGTTCGCCGACGTCATCATTGCGTTCACCTTCTTGTTCTGGGAGTTCGACGGCGGCGGGCCCGAAGCGCGCGTCGTCACGCCCGGAAAATTCCCCGATCTGGCGTTTCCCCAGGACCTGAGCCCCCACCTCGCCGACGCCGACTGGCGCCCGACCTTCTTCGACTATCTCTACCTGTCGACGACCAATTCGCTGGCCTTCAGCCCGACCGACGTCATGCCGCTGCGGCATTGGGCAAAACTCGCCATGGCCATCCAGTCCATCGCTTCACTGGCCATCTTGGGACTCGTCATCGCCCGGGCCGTCAACATCTTGCGCTAGGGCGCTCAGAAGGTGATGGGCAACTTGGTGTAGCCCCGGACCGTGCTGGTGTGCAGCGGCACGGCGCCGTCCCAATCGACGTCCCACGTCGCGAACCGGGCCAGGGTCTCTTCGAGGGCGACCCGGCCTTCGAGCCGGGCCAAGGCGGCGCCCAGGCAGAAATGCACCCCGTACCCGAACGACAGGTGATGATCCATGACTCGGTGAATGTCGAAGCGATCGGCGTCGGGGTAGGCCCGCTCGTCGCGCCCGGCGGAGCCGTCGATCAAGAGCAGCTTCGAATTGGCGGGGACCACCTGGCCGTGGAATTGCGTGTCGGCCGTCGTCCAGCGCCCCTGCACCGGTGACGGCGCCTCGAAACGCAAGAGTTCCTCGATGGCGTTGGGGATCAGCGAATGGTCGGCGGCCAGTTCGGCCCGCTGCTTCGGATAGTCCGCCAGCACCACGCCGGCCCATCCAATGAGGCGGGCGACGGTCTCGGTGCCCGCACTGGCCAAGAGGAGGGAGAACATGGCGGCCTCTTCGAGGGTCAAGCGGCGGGTCTGCCCGTCCTCGTCGACAATCTCGCCCTGCAAGAGGTCGGTGAACATGTCGTGGCGGGGCGTCCTTTGACGCTCTTTGAGCTGCACCTCGACATAGGCATGGAGTTGGGTCATGGCCTGGACCGACACCTCGTTGATCATCCCG
Organism: uncultured Acidimicrobiaceae bacterium; assembly: GCA_963800725.1. Classification (GTDB taxonomy): domain Bacteria; phylum Actinomycetota; class Acidimicrobiia; order Acidimicrobiales; family RAAP-2; genus Bog-473. The sequence goes on from CAWDCE010000017.1 coordinate 466,788, forward strand.
GTTTCTGGATGCAGGTGGAACGTGGCGTCGATCAGCTCGCGCATCTCATCGCGGTCATCGGGCGGCACGCCGAGCAGGGCGGCGATGACGGTGGCGGGGACCCGGGCGCCGAAGTCCGCCACGTAGTCGAAGCCACTCGAACCGATGTGCGGATCGAGGAGCGATGCGCACAGGGAGCGGATCTCATCCTCGAGTACGGCGATGCGCCGGGGCGTAAAGGCCTTGGACACCAACCGCCGCAGTCGGGTGTGGTCGGGGGGATCCAAGAAGATCATGAGCTCGCCCCCCATGAGGTCGGGCGTCATCATCTCGAGCACGGTGCCATGCGCCGAACTGAACGTCTTGGCGTCACGGTGCGCCGCGTCGGTGTCGGCGAAGCGGCTCAGCGCGTAGAAATCGAGCTCGGGGTTGTAATAGAGCGGAGCCTCGTCGCGCAGCCGGCGCCAGATCGAGTGCGGATCCGCCTTGTACTTCTCGTCGAGGGGATCCCAGGCCAACGGGCTCTGTGCGGTCGGTGCGGTCGTCATGGGCCGGCTGAGAACTGGGGCAGCCACGCCGCGGTGGCGGCCAAGAGTTCATCCGTCATGGCCACCACCTGGTGGTAGTCGAGGCGCCCCACCATCTGATCGGCCAGCATTGCTTCGAGCACGGTCGTGCGGTCGCCGCGCAATGCGGCGTCCACGGTGAGTTCCTGAGAGGCCGCAATGCGTCGCAGGTACTCCCCGAGGATTGACGGCACCGCCACCTCGTCTCTCGCGTGGACGCCCTTGGCGTCGGCGATGCCCATGCACTCGGTGACCGCACCTTGGGGCAGGGTCGTGACCTGACCGGTATTGGGCAGGTTCATGGGAAGCGCCCGCTCGTGGCCCGAGACCACCGCAGCGATCAGGTCGGCTACCAACTCTCCCGAACCCCAGGCCGGGATCTCGTCACTACCCATGAGCCGGCCCACCGATGCGTCGTCCTCGTCCTTGTCGGCCTTATGACCCGCGATGCCGTAGTGATGGACACCCCATGTCCGACCGAAGTCGGTTTCCGGGGTGACGAATCCCGGGAAGAACTCGACGACATGGGTGTCGGACGCGCCGGGCAGGACACCGAAACGCTCGAAGAGTTCGAACTTCACGGCCTGATTCGCCGCCACGTCGGACTTGGTCCACTTCTCACCGTCCGAATATTTGTGCCAGTGGCTGTTGGCGGGGGGTGGGTCCATCCAGATGGGCTCGTTGGCCCGCTCCCCGGGCTCGTCAAGAAAGTCGCGCAAGAGCGTGAACCCGTCATCATCCCCAATTTTGAAACTGGTGATCAAGGGCAGGTGGTTGACGCCGGCCAAGGTGAGTTTCACCTCGTGCATGGCGCAATCGAAGATGAGACTCATGGCGAACTGGAATCCGACCGTTTCGTTGCAGAGCCCGACGGTGGTGATGGACGTCTCTTTGTTCATGGCCCGGCACAAGGTAGTGAGCGGGTTGGACACGTTCAGTACCAGGGCATCGGGTGCATGGTTTGCGTCGCCTTCGCGATGTCGACCATGACCGGGATGCTGCGCAACGCCCGCATGATCCCGCCCGCCCCGACGCTGTCGCCGACCGGTTGACGCAGCCCGTAGCGGGCCGGGATCTCGATGTCGTGGACCATGGAGGCGAAACCGCCGACCGACAGCGTGGTCAGGACGAACTCGGCCCCTTCGAGTGCCGCTCCGAGTTCGGTGGCCGCCGTCGTCGAAAGATCGATCTTCCTCGATCGTGCGATGTGGGCGCCCAGTTCGACCATCTGGGGGAGCGAGGCGGCGTTGATGTCGTAGAGCGTGACCTCGGCGTCGTGGAGGGCCTCGGTGTTGGCGAAATCGACCAACAAGGTCGGCGTCCAGTGGGTACTGCCTCCCCCGACGATGGTGATGCGTGGCGGCGAATCCGTCATAGATCTGGACCCGGGCTAGACGCCCAGGTGCACCCCTTCCCACAGTTTGATGCCGCCGAGGATCCCGGCGGAGTTGTCGACAATGGTGATGCGTTCGAGGACCGAACCGAGCTCGTCGCGATCGATGCGGCGCGCGTTGCCGCCACCGATGTAGAGGTGGTCGAAGAAGAAGAGATGGTCGAGGCACGCAATGGCTTCGCGCACCCGATGATTCCAGCGCTTGTCACTGACGTGCTTGCGGGCCCGCTCGCCCAGCTGCTCGTTGTAGGTCTCATCCTTTCGGAACGGGTGGTGGGCCAACTCGATGTGGGGCAACAAGTTGCCGTCCATGAAGAGCGCGGTGCCGAACCCGGTCCCCAACGTGATGACCAGTTCGAGTCCCTTCCCCGCAACGACGGCCGCCCCCTGCACGTCGGCATCGTTGGCCACCTTGGTCGCCATCCCGAGGCTCTCGGTCAACGCGGCGGCCAGATCGAAGTTGGACCACGCCTTGACCAGGTGGTGGTCGATGGCCGTGCCCGGGCCCTTGGTGGTCACGAAGTGCGGCGCACTGAGTACATGGCCACTGCGCACCATCCCGGGAAATCCGCACGCCGCCCGATCGGCCTTGGGCAGTGGCTCGACCAGCGCGGTCAGCGCCGCCACCAGACCGTTGTCCCCATCGGGGGGCATGGGGTAGGTGGTGGCGACCTTGACCCGGTCGGCCACCATGGCGCCGTCCTTGCTCAGCACCGAGGCCTTGAGCCCGGTGCCCCCCACGTCGATAGCCAAGGTGAACGGGTGATCGGGGGCGTTTTGGGCGGCGTCGGCGGGCACGGACGAACTGTACCGTGGCGACTCGGGCGGGCAAAGGCCCGACGTGGGCGGCCCTTTTCGATCAGGTCAGCAAACTGTGGGCGGTGGCGCGAAGTTTGCGGCCCATCTCGTCGGAGGGGACGTCGGCAAAGGAGTCGCCGGCGAAGAAGATGCCACCGAACACCGCACCGAACGCGGAGGACATCTTGAACCGATCATCCAAGGACACCCGCCGATCCCCGAGTATGCGCCGGAATGGTCCAAGAGATCGTCATGGTCGGCGTGGTGTTCCTGCTTGTGGAGGACCTCGAGAGCCGCTTGGTTGCGCTCATGGAGGAGAAAGATCTTGCGGTGCGTCAACATCTGTTCGATCACGTCGTCGAGGAGGTCCCGCCACTGCGAGAGGGTGACGGGATCGTCGCCGACCTTGCCCAGGGCGTCGCGGCCAATTCGTGCAGCCGCATGTGCAGCGCCATCAAGATGTCCTCTTTTGAGGCGAAGTGGTAGTACAGCGCGGCCTTGGTAAAGCCCAGCTGCTCCGCGATCTCGCGAGCGAGGTCTTCGTCATAGCCCTTCTCGATGAACAGATCGAGGGCGACGTCCAAGATGCGATCTCGCGTGGTGATCTCAGGGGACTGCTCGGCCCCGTCCGCAGCGACCACGCTCGCCGTTTTGGAACTCTCAGGCACGGTTTGCGTCACGTTACCTAGTCTACTTGACGACCGGTAAGTGTGTCCCTACCATGGGCCACGCAGAGAAGCTACTAGCCGACCGGTAAGGAAACCATGGCACCTGAACTGATGATCGAGGCCCAGGGCCTGACCAAGCGTTACGGGGAGACCCAGGCCCTCTCGGGCGTCGATTTCTGCGTGCCTGCGGGCAAGATCTTGGGCCTGCTCGGAACAAATGGGGCCGGAAAAACCACGGCGGTGCGAATCCTGACCACGCTGGCCGCCCCCGACGCCGGCCGGGGCACGGTCGCCGGCTACGACGTGGTGAGCGAGGCGGCCGAGGTGCGGCGCCACATCGGGGTCGCCGCCCAAGATGCCACGCTCGACGAAGTCTTGACCGGCCGCCAGAACCTGGCCCTCATTGGAGAGCTGAGCCGCATGGGGCGCAGCGAGTCCAAGCACCGGGCCGCCGAACTGCTCGAGCACTTCGATCGACCGACGCCGCCGACCGTGTGATGAAGGGCTATTCAGGCGGCATGCGTCGCCGGCTCGACCTGGCCGCCTCGATGATGACGTGCTACCCGAGGTCTTGTTCTTGGACGAACCCACGACCGGACTCGACCCGACAAGCCGGTTGCGCATGTGGGACGTGATCCGCGAGTTGGTGGGCGAAGGCGTCACGTTGCTCTTGACGACGCAGTACCTCGACGAAGCCGACACACTGGCCGACCAAATCGTGGTGATCGACCACTGGCGGGTGATCGCCCAAGGCACGCCGCTCGAGTTGAAAGACGCGAGCAAGGGCGCACGCCTGTCGGTGACCCGGGAGTCCCGACCCGGACGCCGTGTCGGCCCTCGCGCCATTGGTGGCCGGGACTGTCGCGGGCGAGCGATGACGGTCGCCATCTCGACGCCCCCGTCGACAACGCATCGGGGCTGGCCACCTCGGTGGTGCGTGCCCTCGATCAGGCCGGCGTCCTGGTCGACAACATCGAAGTGCGACGTCCGTCGCTCGATGACGTGTTCTTCTCCCTCACCGGCCAACCGATCGACGACGGCACAACCGGCGATCCCGAACTCAAGGAGTCACGCGATGAGCATCACCACCGCTCCCCACACCGACGGTGTGCGTCGGTGCCCAGGGGCGTGGCCCCGCGGATCCGTGGGCACATCAGCGACGTGTGGGCGCTGACCAAGCGCAACCTGGTCCATATACGGCGCGAACCAATGCAGCTCTCCGACGTCACCATCCAACCGGTGCTCTTCACCCTCCTCTTCATCTTCGTCTTCGGGTCGGGTATCCCGATCCCCGACGGGACCTACAAGGACTTCGCCCTGGCCGGCCTGCTGACCTTGAACCTGACCACCTCGACGATGGGGACCGCAGTGGGCCTGAGCACCGATCTTCACGAGGGGGTGATCGAGCGCTTCCGCACCCTGCCGATGTGGCGGGCAGCGGTGCTCGTCGGCCGCTCCGTCGCCGACGTGATGTCGGCCACGCTCTGTGTGACCATCGTGGCCCTCACCGGCTCGGCCATTGGTTGGCGGCCACCAACTCGTTCCCCGAGGTCCTCGCCGGTTTCGCGCTCGCCCTGTTCTTCAGCTACTGCCTCTCGTGGGTGGCTGCCTGTGTCGGGCTGACCACCAAGAGCGCGGAATCCGCCGCATCCATCGGCTTCATCGCACTCTTTCCGCTGGCCTTCATCTCCAACGCTTTGGTACCGACCAATCAGATGCCGGGCTGGCTGCAGGCAGCGGCGGACTGGAATCCCGTCAGCGCGGTACCTCGGCGGCCCGGGTCCTGTTCGGGAACCCCAACCCCGCGGCGTCGATCCCACGTCTGGCCGATGCAGCATCCGATCGAAGCGGCACTGATCTGGTCCGTCGCCATCTTGGCGGTCGCCGCTCCCCTCGCTTCCTATCTCTTCAAGCGGCGCACGACGGAGTAGGCAGCTCACCCCGACTTACGCCTCGGGTGCGCCCCGCCGTGACCGTCCCCGACCGAGTCAGGCAGCGGACCGTTCCGCGTGCACCTTTGTTCGGCGCCGTGACGCGGCGGGCGGGCCTATCCTCGCGACGCAATGACTCCGACCGTTGTCCATGTGGCGCCCCACCCAGACGACGAGGCCGTGGGCTGCCCCGGGGCACTCATGCATCTGCGCGCGACCGGGGCATGGCGGGTGGTGAGTGTGATTGCCAGCCTCGGTTTCCCCAAACAATGGTCACGCCGGCGCGCCGAATCCGAAGATGCGGCGCGGCGGCCGGCTTCGAGCCGATCTTCTTGGACCCACCACTGAATATCTCCATCGGCGACGATCTGGCGTTGGCCACCGACCGGGTGGCGACAGAAATCGCGCGAAATTGTCTGCGACCACGACGCTTCGATCGTGGTGTCGCCGTCGCCGCATGACGTCCATCACGCCCACGAGGTCGTCGGACGGGGCGTCCAGCGCGCCGTGGTCGCGCTGGCGGGTGACGTGCGGTGGTGGATGTGGGGCGTATGGGGTGACCTCCCGACCCCGAACGTCTTCCACCCTTTCGGCGACGCCGAGATGGACGCCATGATGCACGTCCTCGAGGCCTACGCCGGCGAGCTCGAGCGCAACGACTACCGTCGCCTGCTCACCGGGCGGGCCGCGGCAAACGCGGTGCTCGGCTCTGAGCGTGTGTTCGGCTTCGGTTCCCCCGCCGCCTCGTCGTTGCCCTACGCCGAGGTGCTCACCGAGGTGAAATACGTCGACGGACGCTTCATGGCCGCGCAACCGCACGAACTCGACGAAAGCGGGGCGACGTCCGAGTTCACCGTGGACCTCACGGCTTGGGTCGTCTCGCCGAGCGCCCACGAGTTGGTCGGATATATCCGAGAGGTCGACCAAGAAGACGCCGAGTAACCGGGCGGGCACCCTCACTGCGCCTTTCTCGCCATGCCCAAGGGCTTCCAACGGGTCAGGCGGCCCGGCCGCTCGCCCTCCCACCAGGGTCGCAGCTTCACCCGGGCCGGCGGCAGTGCGCCATAGACGAGTACCGCTTCACCCCGGCGCAGGCAGCGCAGGTCTTCGGGAGCCAACAAGCGCCGCGGGCTGCGCATCGTGGTCGTCGACCGGCCGCCCTTGTGGTCCCGGGTGATCTGGGGCACCGCGGTCTCCTCGTCGCCGATGAGCCGGCTGGCGTAGTCCAAGGTGTCGGGGTCGGCAATGCCGGGCAAGAACAACTTGGCCCGGTGATTGTTGAGCACCGTGGGCGCTCTCGCGCCGTAGCGGGCACGCACCTGGGCCAGGTCCTGCCAGACGGTGACCAACTGGATCCCGTGCGACGCACACGTTGCGGCCAAGCCGTCGAGTTCGCCGAGCGGTGCGATGTGGGCGGCCTCGTCGAGCACGACAAGCAATGGTGGATGAAGCGGCGAGCCGGCACGGATGGATCGGGCGAAGGCGCAGTTGAGCACCTGTTGGGTGAGGGCGGTGAAGAAACCCCGTAAGCGTCGCTGGTCGTAGGCGGGTGCACACAGGTAGAGCGTGTGGCGGCCCCCGAACAACTCGGGCGGCTCGAAACGGCCGCCGCTGTGTTGCGGCCGGGCCGACACCACGAACGGTTCGAGGATCGTTTCTGCGGTCGTGTAGATCGAACTCCTCGTCCGCTCATCTCGACACCACGACGCCCGGGCCGACACCTGGGCTTCGGTGACCCCGCACCCGTCCAAGATGTCTGCGACCTCTCCGACCTCTTGGGTGTCGACCCAACGCACCACGTCGGCCATTGATCGATGGCTGGCGGCTGCGGCGAAGAGCAGCGGTGCCAAGAGTTTCGCCGCCGTGGCGTACCAGAACTCACCGTCCGCCCCGATGCCGTCGGCCTTGGCGGAATCAGCCAGGTCGCTCGCCATCCGGCGGGCACCGATCCAGTCGACGCATGCGCCAACGGGCGACCATTCGCTGGTTTCCACCCCGGTCGAGCCCGTGGGATCGATGCACCAGATTCGGCCGCAACGAGCCCTCGACGCGGCGGTGTCGCGCAGCAGGTCACCCTTGACACTGGCCGCCAGCACCGGCCCGTCCCACGCCAAGATGGCGGGCACGGCCAACGTGGTGGTCTTGCCGCTCTGGGTCGGACCGACGATCACCAGCGACTGCGCCGATTCGGCTACGACACGAGCCTGGGGGTGAAGGCCGACGGTATCGCCCAGTGCGAGTCGGCCCGGATGCGGCGCACCGGGGGCCAACAACAGTGGGGCCAGATCGCGATGGCGGGCCCAACGGGCCCCACGCGCCTGGCGGCCGGCGCCATGCCCTTTGTGGGTGTCGGCGCGCCACGAGGATGCGCTGAGCGGCGACGCCGCCGACGGCGAGGGGCACCACGAGCACCAGCAGCGCGTTCATGAGGAGGGCGTGATCATGGCGCCGTCGGTGTCCACCATTCGCCGCTCCATCGCACTGAGCCGGTGTTGCACCAGGAATGACCGCTGGCCGACCTTCCACAGTGCGACCCCGCGTCGCAATTGCGGCAGCAGTTCAGATTCGGTCGCGGACAGGCACAACAGTGCCGCGGCCTCGGCCAACTCTCCGGGGGACTGTGCATAGACCACCCGGGTCTCAGAGTCAGCCAGCAGCCCCTGGGCGAGCGCGACCTGCTCGGAGTCCGACGCCCCGACCGAGCGCAGGTCCGACACCCGGTGCAAGACGGCCACATTAGAGACCCCGAAAGCCCGAGACAGCTTCCACGACGACTGGAGCCAACGGGCGACCCCGAGGTTGGAGAGCAACGCCCAGGCCTCGTCGATGACCACGAATGTCTGGCACCCTGCGCCGCTGCTGGTCGCCATCTGGGCCAGGTGGGCCTGCAGCCAGGCCGTCGCACAGGCCATGAGTACCCCGAGCGCGGACGACGCATAGAGGGCGGAGAGGTCGAGGACGACCAGTGGGGCGGACAGGTCGAGTCCGGGCGTGGTCGCGCCGTCGAACATCCCGCACAGATCCCCGTGCACCAGCCGGCGCAGTTCGAGTGCGACATCGCGGCCGTCTTCGAGCAGGTCGCGCCGCTCGGTGCGCAGCGATTGGGCACCAGCGAGGGAGGGCGCGAGCAGCGCTTCGACGACAGCGGGGACCGTCGGGACCTGCGTGTCGGCGACGGTGGTTTCGAGCGCGACGCTCAAGGCGGCACGCTCTCTGGGCACCAGGGTGCGCCCGAGACAGGCGCCGGCCAATGACGACAACAGCTCGGTCTGGCGGCGGGTGGTGCTCCCAGACGCATCGGGGGCGCCGCTTCGTTCGGGCCCGGGATCGAGGGGATTGAGCCTGATCGCGCCGCCGGGCCGTAGGGCCACCGGTGCCACGCCCCAGGCCGCCGCCAGGTCGGAATATTCGCCCTTGGGGTCGACCACCCAGGCCCGGCGACCGAAGACCGCCTGTCGCCAGAGGAACGTCTTGACGAAGGCGCTCTTGCCCCGGCCGATCTGGCCGAAAACCACCATGTTCGGATTGGACACCACCCCTTGGGCGTAGAGCTCGAAGGGGTCGAAGACGAATGACCCTCCCAGAAGATCGTCCCCGATCACGATGCCGCGCTGGCCGAGCCCGGCCTCGGCAATGAACGGATATGCCGCGCCGAGATTGCGCGTGGTCACCTGATGGGCCGGAACCCGTGGACTTCGACCGATCACCTCATGGAACGGTCGGCTGACCTCAGTTCGTGGTCATTTACGCCGAAGCCCGCGCCTCGTCCCTTGGTCAAGATGAGCTGCGCCACATCGAGGTACCCGCTCCGAAATCCCGCCTCGCTGTAGGCGAGGTAGAAGTTCCACATGCGACGAAATGTCTGGTCGAATCCGAGTTGCTCGACGGATTCGGCGTTGTGCGCGAACCGACTTCGCCATTTCGCGAGTGTCCGCGCATAGCTGTCGCCGAAGCTGAAGCGATCCGTGATGTGCAGCGAGGTGTGGGAGTCGAGGGTCTGGCGGATCGCTTCTTCGGAAGGGACGAGCCCGCCGGGGAAGATGTACTTGTGGACCCACGTCCATGCGCTCTTGGTGACCAAGAAGCGATCGTGACCCATCAAGATCGCCTGCAGTCCGACCCGACCCCCCGGGGCCAGCCGGTCGTCGAGCACGCGGAAGTAGACGGGCCACCAGGCTTCCCCGACCGCCTCGATCATCTCGACGCTGACGATGGCGTCGTAGGTTCCACGGACATCGCGGTAGTCCTGCACCCGGACATCGACCGACGCGCTCGAGCCCGGCCTCGGCGACCCGGGCGCGGGCGAGCTCGGCCTGGGCATTCGACAGGGTCACGGTGGTGACGGTCGCGCCGCGGCGGGCCGCCCGAAGGGCCAACTCCCCCCATCCGGTCCCGATCTCGAGGACGTGCGAACCCGCACCGACCCCGGTGGAATCGAGGAGGCGCTCGATCTTGCGAACCTGGGCCCGGGCAAGGTCGCCGTCGTTGGCGTCGAACAAGGCGGACGAGTAAGTCATGGTCTCGTCCAAGAACAGGGCGTACAACTCGTTGGAGAGGTCGTAATGGCGTTCGATGTTGCGCCGCGCCCCGTGGTGGTCGTTGTCCTCACTTTTTGGCCGGCGCGGCTCGTACCAGCGCCGCAGCCCTTGGAGGCGGGCCGGAATCAATGACGTCGTGTGACGCGCCATCTCTTCGAGGAGGGCGACCAAATCGGGGGCGTCCCAGTCCCCCGCCATGTACGCCTCACCGAAACCGATCTTGCCGTCGCGTCCGAGGCGGGTGAAGAAGGCGTCCGGGTCCGCCACCACCAGACGCGGGCCGGACTCGGCACCCCAAAAGGAACCGTCGGGCATCTCGAGGCGCACGCCGGCCTGTGTCACGGCTCGGCGGATCAAGGTGCGCGCTTATTGCGGCGCGCACCGGCGCGGGGCGCGGGGCCACCAGGCTCAGCCAATTGCCATCCACCCGCTCGGGGGAAGAACTCTTGGTCTGGGGATCTGTGGTCGAACTCATCGTGGTTGTACCGTCAGGCCACGCCACCAGAGGCGCAGGGCCTGCCATCGAATCCGGGCACTCGTGCGGAGTGCGGGGTACCGAAGGGCCCCGGCCATGACGTTAACAATTGTCGGGTTGCGACGCCTCCCTCGAAGGGTCGCCACGAATGGCTCGTCGCCGTCTCGCTCGAGCCGCACGGTCACCGACACCGAGTTGCTCGGCGCGTCCGCTTTGATCAGGTAGCGGCCATCGACGGGGTAGAACGGCGACACATACATTGCTTTTTCCACGGCGGACCATGACCCACGCTCGGCGTCGAGTACATAGGCGTGCCGGCCGCCATAGGTGTTGTGGACCTCGGCCAGGGTGCCGGTCTGGTTTCCCGCAGCGTCGAAGCACCAAAAGATCGAGATGGGGTTGAAGACGTAGCCCAACGTACGCGCCGCTGCGAGCATGTAGATGCGCTCGGCGGCGATACCGGCCTTCGAGGCCACGGAGCGCATGTCGAGATGGTCGTCGGCACTGAGCCGACTGATCCGACCGAGCAGTCCACCCGGATGGGGCAGTTGATCGAAGTCGACGAGCCAGTACGACGCCTTGTAGTTGAAACGATTGAGGATCGGCGAGCGCCGTACGTGGGTGACCTCGCAGCTGTAGAGCGACGGGACCACCATTGCGGTGCTCACCACGCCACCCCGAACGCAGCGGCCGCCTCGACCCCCGATCGGCAGCCGTCTTCGTGGAATCCCCACCCGTGATAGGCACCGGCAAAGGCCGTGTTGCCACGATTGAGCTCACCGAGGCGACCTTGGGCATCAATGGATGTGTGGGTGTAGAGGGGATGTTGATACCGCATCCGTGCGAGCACCCGGTCGGGATCGATCCGGTCGGTGGCATTGAGGGTCACGATGTGACGGGTGCTCGATTCGAGAGCCTGGAGTCGATTCATGTCGTAGGACACGAACACCGCGTCGGTGGTGCTCCGGCAAGCCGGCAGTAGATAGTTCCACGACGCCTGCGCCCGACGCGCTCTCGGGAGCATCCGCGCATCGGTGTGGAGCCACGTATCTGACGTCGAATACGAAAACGCGCCGAGGACAGCACGCTCCGCGTCGGTGGGTCGATCCAACAGCTGCAATGCGGTGTCGGCATGGGTGGCGACGACCACGCCTTCGAAGCTGCTGACCTGGTCGAAGTCGTCGCGAATCTCCACCCTGTCGTGGTAGCGCGAGATGGTGCGGACCGGGGTCGAACTGGCCACCGAATGCAGTTCCTTGGCCACCCGGTCGACATAGGTGCGCGAACCACCGACGACGGTGCGCCAGGTTGGCGAGCCGTTGACCGTCAACATCCCGTGATTCTCCAAGAAGGTGAAGAGGTAGCGGGCCGGAAAACGCAGGGCTGACTCCGACGAGGACGACCACACGCACGAGACGATTGGTACCGCGAAGTGATTGATGAAATAGGGAGAGAATCCCCGCGACGCCAGGAACTCTCCGTACGTCAATTCGTCCTCACCACCATCGAGGACCTCATGGGCGCGCCGGTGAAAGACCCGCACTTCGCGCAACATGTTGAAGAACGCGGGACTGCGCATGGATCTGCCCTGGGCAAAGAGGCCTCCGAGCCCCCGGGCGCCGGCATATTCGAGGCCGCAGCCCTCGCAGCGGACCGACAAGCTCATGGTCGTCGGCTGGGTCTGCACCCCGAGCTCGCCGAACAGGCGAACGAGGAGCGGGTAGGTCTTCTCATTGTGGACGATGAAGCCTGAATCGACGGCCAAGGACCCGACGTCGGGGGCGACCACGTCGTGGGTATGGACGTGGCCACCGAGACGGTCGTCGGCCTCGAAGAGCGTCACGTCATACTTGCGCGAGAGCACATAGGCCGCCGTGAGGCCGGCCACCCCCGAACCGACAACAGCCATTGCCGGACGATCGTGTCCCGATCCGTCGGGCCTCATCGCCAAGTCGACCTGCGCGTCCCGTTCCGCCATCCCGACGGCGCTGGCTCAGCTGCACCGGGATGTGACCGTTCGACCTCAACCATGTCGCTCCTGTCGTTGCGCCGTTAAAACTCTACTTTAGTGCTAAACAAGTGAAATGGCGGTCGCCCCTCGACAATTGACGCTGCACCAGGCTGCGTCCCAGCTCAAGGTGCATTACATGACCGTCTACCGCTACGTGCGAACCGGCCGGCTTCCGGCCACTCGTGAGGGGTCGCAGTGGCGCGTGCTCGAAAGTGACGTGGCAAAATTGACCCAGGCGAATCGGTCGAAGACGCTGCCACGAGGGCGCCAAAGGACCGAGCGTCGACCCGAGTGCGCTCGAGCGGCGCCTGCTGGCCGGCGACAGTGCAGGGGCGTGGTGGCTGATCGAGAGTGCGCTCAGCCAGAACCTCGATCCCCAGGGTGTCCTGGTCGAACTGATCGTCCCGGCCATGCGCTCCGTCGGCGCGCGATGGGCAACAGGTGAGATCACCATCGCCGACGAGCACCGGGCGACGGCGGTCGCACAGCGTCTGGTCGGTCGCCTCGGGCTCCAGTTCGGTCGTCGGGGCAAGTCCCGGGGCACCGTGGTGCTGGCCGCGCCTTCGGGTGATCTACACACCCTGCCCGTCGCCATGACCGCCGACCTGTTGCGCTGGCGGGGCTTCGAGGTGTCCGAGCTCGGTGCCAATACGCCGGCCGAATCGGTCGCCGACGCCGCCGAAGCGAGTCAGCGGCTCATCTCGGTCGGCATTGTCTCGACAACCGCCGGATTCGATGCCGAGATCACCGCCGCGGGCAGCAGCGGTGCATCGACGTGTCCCCGGTGCCACCGTCCTGGTCGGCGGGGGTGCCATTGATGGCGAAGGGCACGCCAAGGCACTGGGTGCCGACGTCTTCACTGGAATCGAACCACTGGCCGCGGTCGAGGCGGTCGAACGCGTGGCGTGACCGAGCCGGGGCACCCGCCCTCCCCATGTCGCCTGAACGCTCGGGTCACCCCATTCGTTCGGCCGCCGCCGGCTTCGTCGACTCGGCGGCACGCGCCGGTCTTCAGCGATGAGCACCCATGCGCTGGCGTGGTTCCGCCGGGACCTGCGTCTCGCGGACAATCCCGCCTGGGCGGCGGCCACACGGGCAGATTCACTGACCGCGCTGTTCGTCATGGAGCCGACCCTCGTCGCCGCCGCCGGTCCGGTGCGGCGTACCCAACTCTTCGCCCATCTGGCCGCCCTCGACGCCGCGCTCGGGCGACTTGGTGGTCGCCTACTGGTTCGCCGCGGCACGGCGCATGAGGTGGTGCCCGCGGTGGCCGCCGAAGTTGGCGCAACGGTCGTCACCGTCAACGGCGACGTCACCCCCTTTGCACGGCGGCGCGACGCTGCGGTCGAGCGCGCGCTCGGGGCAAAGCTCGAGGTGTGGTGGGGCAACTACGTCCACCCGCCGGGCCATGTCCGCACCGCCAAGGGCACGACCTCGCTGATCTTCTCACCGTTCTTCGCATCGTGGACGGCCTTGCCGTTGGCGTCGGGACCCCGACCACGGGCGACCCGGATCGACAGCGATCCGGGCGAAGGGATTCCGCATCTCGATTCGGCCCCATTTCACGCGGGAGGTGAACGTGCTGGCGCAGGTCGGCTCGCGGCCTTCGCCGATCGCGTCGACGCCTATGGGCGCACCCGAGACCTGCCCGCAGTCGAGGGCACCTCCGAACTCTCAAGTGATCTGCATTTCGGCGTCCTCTCCCCCCGAAAGATCATCGACACCATCGGTACCGCCAGCGAGAGCCGCGCCGCCTTCGTGCGGCAGCTGGCCTGGCGTGACTGGTTCGCCCACCTCATGGTCGAAAAACCCGAATCCGTGGCCCACGCCTGGCGTCGCGAGCTCGACGCCATCGTGTGGGAGAACGATCCCACCGAGATTGCGGCCTGGAAAGCTGGCAGGACCGGCTACCCGATCGTCGATGCCGGCATGCGTCAACTGGAGTCGACCGGTTTCATGCACAACCGGGTGCGGATGATCGCAGCGTCGTTCCTGGTCAAGGACCTCTTGGTCGATTGGCGCATCGGTGAACGTTGGTTCCGCCGCCAGCTCGTCGATGGCGACGTGGCGCAAAATGTCGGGAATTGGCAGTGGGTGGCGGGGACGGGACCCGATGCCACGCCATATTTCCGCGTCTTCAACCCGACCTTGCAGTCAAAGAAGTTCGACGCACAAGGTGCCTACATTCGCCGCTTCGTACCCGAATTGGCCCAACTCCCCGAGCGGTGGATCCACGAGCCGTGGGCCGCTCCCGATTCGGTGCGCCTCCATGCCGCCGGTTACCCACCCCCCATCGTCGACCACGCCATCGCCCGGCGGCGCGCCTTGGCCGCGTATGGCGCTGCCCGCGGCACGGCGGTGGCCCGCGCTCGACGATCGAGCATCCTGGTGACGCCCCCGCCGCTGGTGGTGGCAACGCCGATCGCCCGACCGAGGGAGGTGGTCTGGGGCGAGCTGGCCGAGATCGCCCACCACGTGAAATTGCGATGCGCGACGCAACCGAGATCCGTTTCAACGGGGACCAGCGGCGCGGGGTGGGCACCGAATTCGAATGTGACACCAAGGTCGGCCCGATCCGACTCACCGATCGAATGACGATCACCGCGTGGGAGCCCGGTCGCCGAATGGCGGTCCATCACCGTGGCGCGGTCAGCGGTACCGGAGAGTTCGTGCTCAAGGACGGTGCGGAGTCGAGCACGGTGCTCGAGTGGCGTGAAGACCTGACATTCCCGTGGTGGCTCGCCGGATCGATGGGGGCACGGTTAGCTCGCCCGGTGCTCACCTTGTTGTGGCGGGGCAACTTACAGGCACTGTGCGCCATCATCGAAGGTGCGCCCAGCGAATAGTCGCGCTATTCGAGACCTCGACCGAGAGGAAGCGTTGCCGTATAGCCGCCGGCCTGATCGCCGTAGAGGCGCCGAAGGACCAAACGTGACTGCCCCGCGGCGTGCTGGATGGCATCGCACGCCACCGCGAGCTCCACGTCATCTTGCGCGGAGACGGTGACGAAGCCGGCGTAGCGGAAGGACGCGTGGCCGTCGGCCAACTCGCCTTCGCGACGGGCCAGGACCTCGCTCTCGCGGGCGTGGCGCGCCGTGGAGACGAAACCGCTGCGCCGGCGCAGTTCCGCATCGGCAATGTCGGCCGTGCGTGACGCCTCGACCTTGCGGATGGCCCGATCAGATCCGAGTGGTTCCATCACCATGGACAGCGTGGCCCGCACCGATGACAGAAGGAGGGGTGCCAAGAAATCACTATGCACTTCGGTGCGGGGCCACTCGGCCACCCAAAAGGTGGTGTGGACCATGCCATCGACCCGATGGGTCGACCACTCTTCGCACATCGCCATCGGCCAGGGATCGCCTTGGGCTAAACCCGGCGAACGCTCCGCCCCGTCCATATGGTTGCGCCATTGGGCCATCTCGTCTGGTGGCGCCTGGGGTTCGAAAGTCCGGACCAAGAGGCCCGCCACCGCGTCGGCGGTGAGCACCGCATTGACGCCGATGTCGGCATCGACGAGTTGCCGGGCCATCTGGGCGACCTCGCGTTCCAATATGACGCAGCCCGCCTCAACCGACTTGCCCACGCGCACTTGGAGCGTCAAGGAAACATCGTGCGTGCTCGCATCCACATCGATGTCGCCGAGCAGCGACGCGTACGAAGCGTGGCAGGGCGACGCGGGGTTCGCCTGTCCCCGCTCGTCGAGGTAGTGGCGGGCGCCGCGGCCTGCGTCTGGAAAGGACGCGGCCAGCCACTGCACCCGGCGCACCGGTGAGCCCTCGCGGGCCAGCGCGGCGAGCACGGCCGACCATCCGGCGACCCGTCGGTCCTGATCGTCGGGGCCCAAGAGCGCGAACGACTGGCCCCGCAGTGAGAGGGCCGCCGTCAAGGTCCGGGCCCGCACGTCGTGGACCACACCCATGTCCCGATGCCCCGAACTCAGCAGTCGAAGTCCCGCCAGCGAGTCCATCCGGCGCCGACCGCGGTGGGGCCCTTTGCCGCCGACGCGACGGACCCCCCAACGCACGATCACCGGGGTCCACTGCTCGCCGGTTCGACCCGACAACGGCCACGTGGCCAATGCCGCGCACAGGACCAGCACCACCACGGCCAAGGCGACCCCGGCGGCGTTGGGTTCGGATCGCAGGAGTACGACCCCGACCACCAGACCCATTGCGACCGTCAGGATCTGGCCGGCCCGCCACCCGGCGAGCACGCCGGGCCGCTCGCGCGGACCGAACCGATAACGGGCACGATCACCCCTCATCGTCGCCCCTGGGCGGCGGCGCCAGTTCGGGCAACGGGGCGCGTGGCAGATAGGTCAACACCGGTCCCACCCGGTCACGGCCCACCGCGTGTTGGAGACCGTCGAAGTTGCGCGGGCCGGTCGGTTTGAGCGGGCCGAGCGGGCCGTCGGAAAGGGCGTCGCCCGACGTGTCGCCCGTCGCCGGATTGCGTTGGTCCCCGGGCGCCGGGTGGAGCGGCGCCGCCGGGATCTCGTGCGGCACGTAGGCGGGGAGCTCGAGGTGGCCCGGGTCCGCCCCGTTGGCCAGGGGAAGACCAGACATCTCCCCGCTCGGTGTCGGGACGTTTCCCCCGTTCTCCGCCGTGGCCTCACCTCCCGGCGCATCGCCCTTCCCACCCCCGATCGCCGACCCGCCACCGGTCCCCGGGGGGCCGCTCGACGCCATCACGGCCGCGGCTCCTTTGGCTTCGCGGTGCGCATCGAGTCCGGATTTGAGGGCGAACGACGCGGCGGTCTTGGGCACCGCCGACACCGGGCCCAGCGCACGTTGTCGGGCGCCTTCGAGATGGCTGATCGCCCCCGCCTCGACCATCGGGATGAGACGCAGGATGGCGAAGGGGACGAAGGTCGATAAGAGGAGCAGTGCACCGCCGGCGAGCACCGATGCGAATCCGGCACCGGCGTCACCGTTCCCGGCGGTTCCCGACGAAATCGCCGACGCGGCCAAGCTCAAGGTGGCCACGATCACGAACTTCGAAAGGATCAACGCGGTCAGTGTCTCGACCAGCCGACGGCACCAGTGCGAGATCCGTGGGCCACACCAAGGTGGCCAGAGCCAGGGGGAGGAACAAGACCGCGACGTAGACGGCGGCCGCCCGCACCAAGAGCTCAAGCCACAACACGAACGCCGAAGCCGCCACCACCAGGCCGACCAACAACAACACGAACGTGGCCATGGTCGGATCGCCAACTGCGCCGGCCAAGCCGTCAGACACCCCCGTAAGGAGTTTCGCGACGTCCGAGCTGTCACCGCCGGCGACCGTGGTGCACAAAGCGTCGGTCACCGACAAGCACACGATCACGATCTGGATCGCCACGACCCCGAGCAACATGGCGAGCGGCAACTGCACGAAGAAGGCCTTGACCAGTTGCCCCGGACTCTGGCGGTAGATCGCCTGCATGGTCGAGATCAACAAGAGCGGGAGCACCACCACACCGGCCAGGGCACCCATTTCGACGTAGTGGGTGTGGAACCAGCTGGCCCCGATGTCGATGCTGGTCGTCGCGGCCAGCACATTGCCGATCTGGGCCAGAAGCCATTCGGCCCCGCTCGCCACCCACTGCGTGAGTCCGTTGAAGACCGCGTCGACGCCGCTGCTCGCCACCGATCCCACGACCCCACCGACCTGGCAAACCGGGTTGAGTGCTTCGAGGCCCGGGCACCCGGTGCTCGGGCACTCGGGGACGTCGGTGCAGTGGCCCCGAGTGCGATTCCCCGCAGCGCTGCGGCCGACATGAGTGAAGCGAGCATGGTCGTTGTGCCTCAGTGCAGGGTGTTGCCGGCATTGAAGAAGAACGTGATGATGTAGGGCGCCGCGCCGATCAAGAGTGCCGCGAGTCCCGAGACCAATACCGCGTGGCGACCGACCATCGACTGTTGGAAGTTCTGTGAGTGCACGCCGAGCGACCAGGCGGCGGCGCCCAATACCAAGCCGACCAGGGCGGCGATGAGGGCCCAGGCCCCGAGGCCGTCGACCAGGCCCTGGAGTGTCCCACCCCCCGGAAGATCACTCATCGTCGGGTTCAACGTCACCCCAGCAAGCCACCAGACCATCGACACCCTCCACCACCTCAGGGTCTCGCCGGGAGTTCCGGTGGACCACCGCTACCCCAAGGAACGGTCATGGGTTCGCGGTGTTTTTCGCCACTCTTTTGGCGGGGCGAATCGAGGCGGGAAATTGCCCTCTGACCCCGTGTTCAGCGCACCCCGGCCCCGCCTGTCATATTGGGAGCGTGTTCGGGAGCGAGAACGTGATCAGGCTGACCACGGCTCAAGAGGTCATCTACATCGCCGCGGCGGTGATCTTCGTGGTGCTCTGCATCATCATCGCCCGCGCCGTCGGCCGCCGATCCGGCCGCCGGGCCATCTCCCAGCGCTTGACCGCCCTCGGATCACGCCTCGGACTCGATCCTCCCGAAGACGAATCGAATATCGAGACCTCGCTGGCCTATCTCGAGCAGGTGACCAGCGGCGCGGCCCAGGCGGTCACCGAATCGAGTTCGGACGCCATCCGGCTTCGACGCTCCTTGGACACGCTGTCCCAAGGCGTCGTCCTGTGCGACGAAAACGGCACGGTGATCTACCGCAACGGACGGGCCAATGCCCTCATGGTGAGCCGCCACGGCGACGTGCTGGCCGCGCAGGCGGTGACCGAACTCCTCCAAGACGCCTGGCACGAGGGTACGGCCGAGCGGACCCTCGACCTCTACGGACCGCCCCGGCGCACCCTCCAGGTCCGGGCCCGCCAGATCGACGACGGCCGCCGGCCCCTCGGGGTGATCGCCCTCATCGAGGACATCTCCGAACGCCGCCGGCTCGAAGAGATTCGACGCGATTTCGTGGCCAATGTCAGCCACGAACTCAAGACCCCAATGGGTGCGCTGGGTCTCTTGGCCGAGACCCTGGTCAGCGAACCCGATGTCGAGGTGGCGCAACGACTGGCCGGACGCATCCACAATGAAGCCTTCCGGGTCAGCCGGATCATCGACGACCTCTTGGACCTCTCTCGGATCGAATCCGAAGAGGCACCCCCGCGCGAGCCGGTGCTGGTCAACTTGGTCATGGCCGACGCCATCGAGCGTGTGCGGGCCACCGCCGACCAACGCGGCATCGAGATCGTGCTCCATGAACCCTCCCCGCCGGTCGCCGTCCTCGGCGAGCGCCGCCAGCTCGTCTCGGCCATGCACGCCTTGCTCGAGAACGCCATCACCTACTCCTACGACCACTCCAAAGTGGTGGTGTCGGGCACGGTGCGCCGGGCGAGCGAAGAGTCGACCGCTTCGTTCACCACCGGTTCGACGCCCATCGTGACATCGGCCGAACCCACGGCGGACTCCATCACCGAGACAAGCGACTCAGCCCAGAGCCAACCGCGCCACCGTCGCTCTACGACGAGGAGTCCTCGGCCGCGTCGAATCGGCGCCCAGCTCAGTACCCGAGACGACATTCTCCGACGTCGCGACGAGTTCGACCGCCCCGAGTGCGACGGATTCGGACTCGACGGGCACCGAGGGGGGCGAAGAGGCGGCGAACCGGCCTGATTGGCGCACCGAGGACCGTGACACGGTGCGCCTCTCGGTCCAAGACCATGGGATCGGTATCCCCGCTCGCGACCTCGACCGCATCTTCGAGCGCTTCTACCGCGTCGATCACGGCCGCAGCCGCGACACCGGTGGCACCGGGCTCGGGCTCTCCATCGTGCGCCACGTCGCCAATAACCACCAAGGCTGGGTGGACGTCGAGTCCGCGAAGGTGAGGGCTCGACCTTCAGCCTGGTCCTGCCGGTCCAAGCTGAGCGCGTCGTATGAGCAAGTCGGGCAAGTCAAAGAAAGCGCCGGCGTGCACCACGAGTAGTGACGGCCCGGTCAAGGTCCTCTTGGCCGAGGACGAGGAGTCATTCATCGAAGCGCTCATGATCGGTCTGACCAACGAGGGCTTCCGGGTCACCGTCGCCCGAGACGGCGCCGAGGCGCTCCGCCTCTTCGACGAGACTGACCCCGACATCTTGCTGCTCGACCTCATGCTGCCCAAGATGTCGGGAATCGACGTGTGCCGCACCATCCGGACCCGTTCGCACGTCCCCATCATCATGGTGACCGCCAAAGGCACCGAGATCGACACCGTGGTCGCCCTCGAGGTCGGTGCGGACGACTACGTGACCAAGCCCTACCGACTGCGAGAGTTGGTGGCGCGCATGCGGGCGGTGTTGCGGCGTGCCCCCGGTGGGCTCGATGCCAACGAGCACGTGAACGCCCTCGATCCGGAAACCGAAGGCGTGTGGGAGTCGAGCGACGTGAAAGTCGATTTCGACCAGCGCCGGGTCTTCGTGCGCGGCGACGAGGTCCACCTGCGCCGAAAAGAATTCGAGTTGCTGCGCCTCCTGGTCGAGAACGCCGGCCGGGTCCTCACCCGCGACGTGCTGATCGACCGGGTCTGGGGCACCGACTACATCGGGGATACCAAGACCCTCGACGTGCACATCAAGCGTTTACGGTCACGCATCGAGGCGGACCCCTCGGTGCCGGTGCTGATCACCACCGTGCGCGGGGTCGGCTACCGCTTCGCCGCGGTCGAGTTCTTAGGCCTCGACCGGCTCGCTCACCCGGTCGAATCGGCACCGAGCAGTTCGTCGCAGAGCGAGCGCACCCGGCGATCGATTTCATCGACGATGGGGCGAACCTGCTCGACGGGCAGGCCGGCCGGATCATCGAGTTGCCAATCGAGGTACCGCTTGGCCGGGTAGTACGCGCAGCTCTCGCCACACCCCATGGTCACTATGACGTCGGCTTCTCTGCCCAATGCGTCCGTGAGCGGGCGCGGAAACTTACGGCTTGTATCCAGACCACGTTCAGTGAGCAGCTCGACCACCGCCGCGTTCAATTGGTCCCCCGGTTCAGATCCGGCGGACTCGACTCGAATGCGACCGCGGCGGAGTGCTCGAGGAGCACCTTGGCCGCCAGGCTCCGGCCCGCATTATGGATGCACAAGAACAACACCACCGGTTTAGGTTCCACGGTGCTCCCCCGACCGTGCGACGCTCGGTGACACCGCGGCGTCGTCGGACACGGTTTCCTCGCCGTCGATGTCGTGATGCGCCACGATGATGTCAGCCGCTTCTTCGTGGGTCAGTCGCGGATAGAGGACCGCGATCGTGCCGATGGCCACCACGCCGCCGATCACCTCGGCGGCGACGAAGACCGGCACCGACGAAGGAGCGATCCCGGCGAAGGTGTCGGAAAACATCCGACCCACCGCAATGGCCGGGTTGGCGAAGCTGGTCGAACTCGTAAAGAAATAGGCGGCCCCGATATACGTGGCCACCGCTCCGGGAGCCATTTGCGTCCGTTTGGTGCGCGCCAGGGCGAAGATCACCAGGATCAACCCCAACGTGGCCACGATCTCGGAGACGAAGTGCGGCCCGCTGGCGCGATGCTTGGTCGACAGATTCACCACCGGCAGAGCGAACATGACGTTGGCCAACATCACACCGACCACGCAACCGGCCACCTGGACCGGGAGGTAGGCCGCGGCATCGCGCCATTTGAGTCCCCCGAACGCCGCGTCGACGAACGACACCACGGGATTGAAGTGCGCGCCGGACACGCCGCCGAACATCAAGATGATGGCGTAGAGTCCGGCGGCGGTCGCGACAGCGTTCTCCAAGAGTTCGAGTCCGGTGTTCCCCGGCGAGAGTTGTTGGGCGGCGATACCCGACCCGACCACGATGGCCCCGAGGAACACACAACCCAATCCCTCGGCGAGCAAGCGGCGCCAAAGAGCGGCGTCACCCATGGAGCGACGCCGCGGGACGAATCTCGTTCAACAACATGCCGCAGCGCCGCGATTCGCAACCCCAAGACCCTCCGTGCGGTCAGCGACCGTAGCGCAGCAGGTTTGTTGGCTCGCCCCCGTGACAACCGTGTCCGCCCCCATGGAATCGGCGTCGGCCAGCACGGTATAGAACTCCCAGGGCACCCCGTCGGGCGAGGTCGCCCAGACCTTGTCTTGGCGGGCGAAGCAACAGGTCACGTCCTCTTCGGACGCGGTCACCAGGCCGCTGTCCGCCAGACGCGTGCCCGCCGATGTCACTTCCGCCGGGGACCCCACCTCCACCCCGAGATGGTTGATCGTGCCGGAGCGGTCCGGGTCACCCTCGATCAGCACCAGTTTGAGCGGCGGGTCGTCAACGGCGAAGTTGGCATACCCGGGCCGCATCTTGGCGGGCCCAGTCCCAAAAAGCCGCGAGTAGAACTCGACGGCCTCGTCAATGTTCTCGACATTGAGGGCCAATTGCACACGCGACATGGGAACCATCCTTTATATTCACAGGTGTCGATGCATCGAGTATGATCAATGTATCGACACCTGTCAATGGGAGGCGCACAATGGTAGAGACCACCGCGACGATCGCCGGTCAGCGTGTAGCGGTGTCAGCTGCCGCGCCTTGCTGTCCCTCTGTCCTCTCCTCGCCGCTCAGCGGCCTCGAGGCGGTCGAACTGGCCGCAGCATTCAGCGCGCTCGGCGGACCCCGTCCGGCTTCAGGTGCTGAGCATTCTGGCGGCCACCGCCGACGGTGAGGTGTGCGTCTGCGAATTCGTCGCCCCACTGGGCAAAAGCCAACCGACGGTCTCACACCACCTCAAGATCTTGACCCGGGCCGGATTGGTCCACGGTGAGCGGCGGGGCAAGTGGGTCTACTACTCGTTGGACCGGGAACGCCTGGCGTCGCTGCGCTGGGCGATCAATTCCTGATCGATCCTCTCATGGTGCCTTGATCAAGAGGTCGCCACCGACATAGGGAGCGAGGCAATCGGGCAGCATCACGGTGCCGTCGTGCTGGCGGTTGTTCTCGATCAGTGCCGCCCAGATCCGCGCCCATGCCAGCGCGGAGCCGTTGACGGTGTGGACCAACTGGGGCGATCCGCCACCACTTGGGCGATAACGGACCTGGGCCCGGCGTGCCTGGTAGTCGCGGAACCAGCTCACCGAACTGACCTCGAGCCATTGGTCGACCCCCGACGAGTACACCTCAAGGTCGAATGTCCGAGCCGAGGACCCCCCGAGATCCCCCGTGCACAGATCGAGCACGCGGTAGCAGAGCCCGAGTTCTTGGAGCATGGATTCGGCCCGCATGAGGATGTCGGCTTGGGCGGCCAGCGCCTGGTCGGGGGTGGTGTACGCGAAGAGTTCGACCTTCTCGAACTCATGGACCCGCAAGAGGCCGCGCTGTGTCGCGACCGGCCGATCCGGCTTCCCGGCGATAGCACTGGGTCGCTGCCGTAAAGCGCAACGGCAGGACGGCTTCATCGAGGATCTCGCCACGATGCATCGAGGTGAGCGGGACCTCGGCGGTCGGGATGGCCCACAGATCGTCTCGCTCGAGGTGGTAGGCGTCATCGGCAAACTTCGGGAGATGGCCGGTCGACACCATGGTCTCGGTCAACACGACCGTCGGTGGGCGGATCTCCTCGTAGGTCGGGGTGTGGCGATCAAGGGCAAACGCCGTCAGCGCCCGGAGCAGGCGTGCCCCCGCACCCCGGTAGAGCGGGAACATCGAGCCCGAAAGGCGGGCGCCGCGTTCCATGTCGAGAAGCTGCAGCGCGGCACCAATCTCCCAGTGCGGAACCTGTTGGTCCTGCGCCCTGATGGGTTGGGGCACCCCAACGTCAATGCCCGGCCACCAACGACGGATCTCGACGTTGTCGGCTTCGCCCGATCCGGTCGGTGCGTCATCGTCGGGAATGTTCGGAAGGTTGAGCAGCCCGTCTCTGACCTTCTCCCCTTCGATGTCGGCTTGCGCCGCCGCAGCACGTTCGTCCTCGCCGAGCTGGCGGCTCTGTTCGCTGAGTCCGCGCTGCGCGCTCTTCGTCTCCGGCCTTCTTGGCGGCGCCGACCTCGCGGCTCAATGCCTTGACCTCTGCCCTGATGGACTCGGCACGCGACAGGCGGGCCCGGTGCGCGATATCGGCCTCGATGACCTGGTCGACCTCCGCTTCGTCGACCCCGCGACGGGCCAACGCGGCCTTGACCGCATCGGGAGCGTCGCGGAGAAGACGAATATCGATCATGCCTGCTCAAAGTAGCCTGCGCCGGCCGACCCCGAGATACACGGCGCCGACCTCGCCCATTCTCAAACGCCGCGCCACGATCACCCGATGCCGATCGGGCCGGCGAGCGACGCTGCTCGGTTTCGGTGAGCAAACCACTCAATTGCAACCCGTTGGCGACGGGTCGACACCCTTGTTACTTCACACTGGGATCCGTGAGCAGAACAGATCTCGACTACTGGGGCCCGACTCCGCGAACGCGGTTCCCGGCGCAGCCGGCCTCGGTGGCACAACTTCCTTTGCCCGAATTACGGGCGAATTTTTGACCAAGCTTCGTCCCTATGTGATCGAGGCTCCCCAGGTGCTCGCCTACCGATTGGCCCTCCAGTGCCCCCGGCGTCACCTCGTGCAGTCCCCCAGCAGCGCGGAACGGCACACGAACGGCGAGCCGGATTCCTCTCCCAATTTGTTCGGTGACGTCTGGCCTCGCGTGACCACACCGCTGAACGCGGCAACGGCCGAATGTGATGACGCCGGGCAACCGTGCGCGATCCTCGGTGCCGGCCGCTTCCCGGCACCACCCACCTCGGCGAGCGGCGCGGCTCTTTCGGCTGACCGCGCTCGGGGGCATGACGAACTCGGTCGCCTCTTTGTCCTTCGCCCCCCGGTGCGACACGGTGACCACAAGGACCGGGTCGCCCTCGAGGGCTGAACGCCGCCTCGACGCCGTTGGCGGGCGGGGAACCACGACCTACGCTGCGGACATGACGCTCCTCGAACAAATCGACGATCTGATCGACAAGACCGTCGACGAGGTCGGTCAAGAAGACGCCACCTTGACCACAGCCCGTCTGGCCGTGCGCTGCGCCCAGGCCATCAAACTCGTGGCCGGCGCGCTCGACGAACTGAGCGATCACGTCGATCAGCTCGATCTCGCTCGCCACGCCAATGACCGGATCGACCTCGCAGCCGAGGTTGCGGCACTGCGGGACCAGCTCGACGACATGGCGAAGTCCTTGAAGAAGCTGTCCAAGAAATCGAAGAAGAAGCACAAGAAGTAGCCCGCGGCGCAGTTGCGCCCGCGTCGCGCTCGTGTCCGGGCCGCTGGAGGGCCCCCAATAGTGGTGTCCAGCCTGGGCCATACTCCTGTGATGCTGCGTGAGCAACGACGAGTCCGAACCACAGGCCTCCGACCTTGAGCGCCGTCGACGTCAGCGAACTGACGGTGCGCTACGGCTCGGCGGGCGAAATCACCGCCGTCGACGGCTTGAGCCTCTCGGCCGAAGCGGGAGAAGTCCTCGTGGTGCTCGGCCCCAATGGTGCGGGAAAGACCTCGACGATCGAGTCCATGGAGGGCTACCGACGCCCCTCGGGCGGCCGCATCTCGATCCTCGGGCTCGATCCCATCGCCGATCACCGCCAGCTCACCGAACTGATGGGCGTCATGCTCCAACGCGGTGGCGTCTACCCGATGCTCGGGCCGCGCTCGGTGCTCGATCTCTTCGCCCGGTACTACCCCGCCCCCCTCGGCACCGACGAACTCTTGGAGCTGGTCGCCCTGCGCTCGGTGGCCGCCACGCCGTGGCGCCACCTCTCGGGCGGAGAGCAGCAGCGACTCTCCCTGGCCCTCGCCCTCATCGGTCGACCCCGGGTGGCCTTCCTCGACGAACCGACCGCCGGCGTCGACCCCGAAGGGCGCCTGGCCATTCGATCCGTCGTGGCCGACCTGCGCACCCAGGGCGTGTGCGTTGTCCTCACCACGCACGAGCTGATCGAGGCCGAGAAGCTGGCGGACCGCATCGTGATTGTCTCGGCGGGTCGGGTCGTGCTCGAAGGGACACCGAGCGAGCTGTCGAGCGGCGCGGGTTCCGATGCGATGAGTTTTGGGGCCGAGGCCGGCCTCGATACGGCCTCGTTGGCCGCCGCGCTCGGGCCACACGTGCGGGTGAGCGAATTGACTCCGGGCCGCTACCGGATCGAAGGGGCCTCGGGTCCGGCCGCCACCGCCACGCTCGCCACTTGGCTGGCGGCGCGCGACACCACGCTCACCGACATGGTGACCGGGCGAACCCTCGAAGACGTCTACTTCGACACCGTCGGTGCCGCGGCCCTCGAGCAGACAACGTCAAGCACTGCGCCCGACGACTCGACCGAGGGTCCACATCGGCGTGGTCGGCGCCGTCGGGGTCGAGAATGAAAGCACTGCTCGCGGAGACCAAAGCCGAGGTCTACATGACGCTGCGACGGGGAGAGACCCTGTTGTTGACCGTCGGCATTCCGGTCCTCTTCTTGATCTTCTTCTCCACCGTCGACGTGGTGTCGACGCCGACGCACAAATCGGTCGACTTCTTCGTGCCGGGCATCCTTGCGCTCGCCGTCATGTCCACCGCGATGGTGTCGCTCGGCATCGCCACTGGTTTCGAACGCGGCTACGGCGTGTTGAAGCGACTCGGTTCGACGCCGCTCGGTCGGCCCCGGCTCCTCGGAGCCAAGATCATCATGATCTTGGTGGTCGAACTCATCCAGGCGGCCATCTTGATCCCCGTCGGGCTCGGGCTCGGTTGGAACCCCGGCGGCAGCGGTTCGTGTCTGATCAGCGCCGTCGGTGTCGTCCTGCTCGCCACCATTGGCTTCGCGGGCATCGGGCTGTTCATGGCGGGCATCCTCAAGGCCGAAGTGAACCTGGCCGCGGCCAATGGCCTCTACCTCGTCTTCTTGCTGCTCGGCGGCATGATCATCCCGATCGCCAAACTCCCGGGCGGCCTCGAGTCGTTGGCCAAACTCTTGCCCCCCGATGCGCTCTCGGCGGCCCTGCACGCCTCGCTCGGACTCGGCGTGGCGGTGCCGGCGCTCAGCTGGGTGGTGTTGAGCGTGTGGGCCATCGCCGCACCGCTCGCCGCCGCGTTCACTTTCCGTTGGGAATGAGTGCTTTTTCGTCGGCGGTGAACGACGACGGGTCGAGTTGGGCCCCATCGACGATCCGATTGATCGTGCCGTTGGCATTGACGAACACGGCGTAGGGATCGCCCCGGAAGTAGAAGATCCCGCTGGTAATCAACAGGTTCGGGTCGTAGGCAACCGGGAAGGTCACGCCACTGGATTTGATGAAGGCCTTCGCGTTGGCGACGGAGTCCTCGCTGTCGATGCCGACGACCTTGATCTTCGCCAGTGCGTTGCCGGTCGTCTGCTGGGTGTGCACTGTCGCCGCCAGCGGGGGCAGTTCTTGGTGGCACTCGGTGCACCAGTCGCCGAAGAAAAGGAGGACCCCGGGTGTGCCGTGCCCGAGGCCGTTGGCCGGCACACTCACCCGGCCGGTTCCGTTGAGGTTGGTGCCACCGAATCCCGGGAGGTGGCCGCCCTGGTGAGGTTGTCCTCCCGATGCTTGGGGCGACTTGGTGCCAACAGAAGTGAACAGGCCGACCCCGAGGGCCACAGCGAGTACCACGCCGACCAGCAGAAAGCTCTTGCGCGGCTTCCTGGGTCCGGCGGCCTCGGGACGAGGTTCGGCGACGTTCGGTCCTTCGGTACTCAATGCAGGTGGTTGGCGATCAAGACGTCGCCGGCCATGGCGACGAAGAGCACGGTGAGGTAGGTGATCGAGTAGCTAAAGACCCGCATGGCTTCGCGCCCGGTGGCCCGGTCGGCCCGGGCCAGGTGCCACAGCCTGGTGGTCATGAACAAGAACCCGGCCCCGAGGGCGGCGGCGGCGATCAGGTAGATCAGGCCCAGATGGGCCACCGGGCCGAAGAGAAGCGAGGTGGCCACCAACGCCACGGTGTAGGCCACGATCTCGGTGGTGGTCCGGCGCATGGAGGCAACGACAGGGAGCATCGGGACATCGGCCGCGGCGTAGTCGTCTTTGTAGCGCACGGCCAGGGCCCAAAAGTGCGGGGGCGTCCAGATGAAGATGATGGCGAAGAGCACGACGGGGGCCCAGGACAGCGAATTGGTGACGGCGGCCCAACCGACCAGGACCGGGACCGCCCCGGCGGCCCCCCCAATCACGATGTTCTGCGAGGAACGGCGCTTGAGCCACAACGTGTAGACAAAGACGTAGAACAAGGTGGCCGAGACCGCCAACGCGGCGGACAACAGGTTCACCACCAGCCACAACTCGACGAAGGCGGCCACTTCGAGGGTGATGGCGAAGATGAGGGCCGCCCTCGGGGTCATGGCCCCGGTGACCAAGGGCCGCTTCTTGGTCCGCTTCATCAACTTGTCGATGTCGCGGTCGACCACCATGTTGATGGCATTGGCCCCGCCGGCGGCCAGGGCACCGCCGAGCAAGGTGGCCGCCATCAGCCACAGCGGCGGCAGACCCCGTTGGGCCACCACCATGGTGGGCAGCGTCGTGATCAAGAGCAACTCGATGATGCGCGGCTTGGTCAGCGCAACATAGGCACCAATGGTGGACCATCCCGTGCGCTCACCCACGAGGGCAGTGGCTTGGGAGGACATTTCGACCAGCCTAGGACCGGGTACACGCTCGTGACCAAGCGGGGGACCCCAGTACGCTGGGCCCGAGTGTCGACCCGCCGGCGTTTTTCCATCTCCCCAGACCAGAGCCACCGCCTGAACGTCCTGGCCCTGGCCCTGGTCGCCCTCATCGTGGTCACCGGCGGGGCGGTCCGCCTCACCGGGTCTGGTCTCGGGTGCAGTGACTGGCCCGAATGTTCGGTCGGGCACCTGACCCCGGCCCTCCAGTTCCACGGCCTGGTGGAGTTCGGTAACCGCTTGATCACCGTGGTCCTGACCATTGCGGTCGCGGCATCGTTCCTCGGCAGCATCTTTCGCGCACCGCGACGCAGAGACCTCGTCTACCTCAGCGGTGGTCTGGTCGCAGGCGTTTTGTCCCAGGCCGTCCTCGGGGGGATCGTCGTCTACACCAAGCTCAATCCGTACCTGGTCATGGTGCATTTCATCGCCACCATGGCGCTCCTGGTCGACGCGGTGGTCCTGGTCCACCGTGACCGGTTGGACTACCGGGCGGGCTCGGGTCGCCTGCTCGTCCCTCGGCCACTCTTGCGCCTCTATTACGCGTTGCTCGCACTCTTGACCTTGGTCATCGCGGCCGGGACAGCGACGACCGGATCCGGTCCGCACGCGGGCGATGCCTCGGGCCAGCAGGTGGCCAAGCGCATTCCCATCGCCCTGCGCGACATGGCAGAGCTCCACTCGAGCCTCGCCGTGCTCTTGATCGGAATCACGATCGGGCTGGTGGTCGCCCTCCATGTGGCCGACGTACCCGAACGGGTCCGCCGGGCCAGTCGGATCCTCATCGGCGTGATGGTGGCCCAGGCTGCGGTCGGCTATACCCAGTACTTCACCCATTTGCCCGCCCTGCTGGTCGAGGTGCACCTCCTCGGCGCCACCGTCCTGGTCATCGGGGCGGTGCAATGTTTCTTGGCGCTCACGTTCCATCCACGTGAAGTTGCAGCGGCACCGAGCGAGGTCGAGATACAGCCCGCCGGCGTCCCGATCAGCGCCCGATAAGATTTCCCTTTCGTCTCGTCGCCGGAGAATCCGTACTCCGGTCGACCCGACCTGCCCCCATCGTCCAGTGGCCTAGGACGCCACCCTTTCAAGGTGGTAACACGGGTTCGAATCCCGTTGGGGGTGCATTTTGGCCTGTTCCCCGTTTGGCGGTCCAGTGGTTTTTCCATTCGACCCGGGCTGTTCTCAAGAGCCGACCTACGATTTCATTCGGTGTGACGACGTTCGGCGGTACACGTCGTGTCGGCCGAGCCTGACCAGATGGGGTCATGCCACACTTATGCGCATGGCAGTGGCACTCTCTGGAACCTCCCTTCTCGACCCCGCCGTACTGGCCGAGCCCTATCGCTTCTACGAGGCGCTTCGGTCTGACGCTCCCGTCTGGGGGGTTCCAGGCACTGACATCTTTACGGTGGCCTCCTTCGATCTCCTCACCGAAGCTGCCGGCCGGGTGGAGGACTTCTCATCCAAGCTCAACTGCCTCCTCTACCGAGATGAGGTGGGATTGCCCCGTCGGTTCTCTTTCGGCGATGCCGCAGTTCAGGCGCTCGCCACGGTCGATCCGCCAGTGCACGCCTTGCACCGGAGCACGGTGTTTCCTGAGCTTGTGGCCAAGCGCATGGCCGCTCTGGCACCGGCCATCGTCGATATCGCCGAAGCGTGCGTGCATCAAGCCCTTGGCCAGCGTTCAGTGGACTTCATGGAGGCCATTGGTAACGTCGTGCCCATCACGATGATCAGCCAGCTGATCGGATTCTACGAGAGTGACCTGGATCAACTTCTGAGCGCAGCGTTTGAATCGACCGCCGTGCTGGACGCAACCCTCACTCATGCTGAGCTCATGGCCTTGCTTGGCCGCAGCGATCAAATCCATGCATGGGTGGGCGACCAGCTCGCCGCTGCCATGGGTGATCCGGCAGACGATCTCCTTGGAGCCGTCGCCCGCGGTGTTCACGAGGGCGTGTTCTCTGAGTTTGAAGCCGTTGTCATCCTCCATGTCCTGTTGAGTGCCGGCGGCGAGTCCACGGCAAGTCTGTTGGGAAACGCCGTGCGTATCTTGGCCGAACATGAGGACATTCAGGATCACCTTCGACAGAACCCCGAGATGATCCCGCAATTTGTGGAGGAAGCCCTGCGTCTGGAACCTCCATTTCGCAATCACATGCGATTCGTGCCCGAGGCCACGACGCTCGGCGGCGTCGATATACCCGCCGAAGCCACCGTTCTCCTGCTTTGGGGTGCCGCTAACCGTGATCCGGCAACGTTTGACCATCCAGAAGACATCGATCTGACGCGGGACGTGCCACGCCGGCATGTGGCGTTCGGCCGTGGTATCCATCACTGCGTGGGTGCCCCGCTCGCGCGAGTGGAAGCCAACACTGTGCTCAGTGTGCTGCTCGCCGGAACCAGCCAAATCTCGCTTGACCCTGATCGCCCGCCGGTGTGGAGGAACAGTCTGATGGTACGGCGCCATGAGGAATTGGCCGTGCGTTTAAAGGCGATCTGAAGGCGCGTTCCTCCCCAAATGGCTTCATGCCAATAGCGAATTCCGGATCTCTACGAATACAGATTGCTCAGGTCATGCGCCAGCGCTGTGCCTTGGCCCGTTTGTGATTTCGCTGTGTTCGAATAGCACCCCGTTTGGTGTGCTGGTCGGCCTTATCCCTTGAGGCCGGAGCGCCGACCTTGAAACCGTTCTGCGATGTGGCGTTCGAGCGCTGTGCAGCTGTTTTTCGACCCTGTGTCCACCCATTGCTCCATCTTCTTCGGCGTACACCCCTGTTTCTAGCGAATTTCAAGAGGATCGCTCAGGACCGAGACCGAATCGCCAGCGCATCGGCGAATTACTGGCCCGGACCGTGCAACCAGACGGCCAGTGATCGAACCCTCACCTACCGCAATATGCTTGCCGGATGAACCAATGGCGTTGGGCCACTGTGGCCACCGTCGCAGCGGCGGTCTTTGTTCTGGTTCTCCTGGGACCGCCGCTTGTGGCTCGTCCCGCGGGTGCGGCCCCCGTGTCCACGCTCGGAGCGGGGAGCGCGCTCACTGTCGGTGGGACGTTGACCTCCCCCAATGGCCAATACCAGGCCGTCTTGCAGACCGACGGCAATTTCGTGGTGTGGGGGCCATCGGGCGCCATCTGGTCGACCCAGACCTACGGGACGACCGGTCGCTACCTCGCGATGCAGACCGACGGCAACCTCGTGCTCTACGGAACGGGTGGGGCCTTGTGGTCGACCGGTACCTGGCAAACAGGCGCAGCTGAATTGGCGATGCAAAATGACGGCAACCTGGTGCTGTACTCCGCACAGGGACCCTTGTGGTCTTCCATGTTCGGTATGCACAACATCTTGGTGTCGGGCGCGAGCTTGCCGAGGAATTATCCGTTGATCTCCCCCAATGGCGACTTCCGGGCCATCTTGCAATCCGACGGCAACTTCGTGGTGTACTCGCCTGGCGGTGCCATCTGGTCGGCGTGGACCTACGGCACATCAGGCAGCGCGCTGGCGATGCAGACCGATGGCAACGTGGTGGAGTGGGGATCGGGCGGGGCCCTGTGGTCCACCGGCACCTGGCAAACGCAGGCGAAACAACTGTCGATGCAGAATGACGGCAACCTGGTCCTCTACGGCAGTTCCGGCACGTGGTGGTCGTCAGATTACGGCTTTACCTTCGTTTCCGGTCTCGTCCAGCGCGCCGCCAGCCAGGACCAGTACGGCGCCGCAGTTATTGAGACACCCCCCAATAGCGGCTGCAACCCGTACACGGCGTTCTTCGGCCGCGGGAGTCCGAGTGGCTGCGCGCCTGGGACCAGCTCAGAGGCGTGGTGCTCCGACTTCGCCGAGTGGGTCTGGTACGGCGTGGGCATCAACACGGCCGGTATCACCGGGTGGAGCTACACATTCGTGAACTGGGGCGTGGCTTCGAACACATGGCTCCCGGGCGCGACCGACAATCCCCTGCCGGGTGATGCAGTGGTCTGGGGAACGACCGGCGGAGGTGGCTATGGAGCGCACGTGGCCATCGTGAGCGGAGTGAGCGGGGGCCTGATCGACACGATCAACGGGAATTCCGTTGGTCCAAACGGGGCCATCGACGCCGTGTCGGATTCTGGATACTTCAATCCGGCAACCTCGACCGATGACGGGTACCCGATCATTGGCTACATCTCACCGACCAACCTCGCGACCGGTGGCCCGGCCTACCAGTCACACACCATGCTCGCACCGCGTGTGACGCAACAGCAGATCAACTCGCAGGACGGTTCGCACTGATCGATCGCCTCGCGCATCGATCGTGGTGCACGGGCAGTGTTCCCATTCTTCAGCTCGTTGCCGACCTAAATTTGGCTTTCTGCTTCGCTGCATCCTGACGAAGCGGCCAGATCAACGAGCTTGCATTGCGTTGGTCACACGAGGCGCGTTCAGCTGAACGCACCGGCGCGTTGAATCACCCAAGCGACTTTGTACTGCGCGGCGCCAGCGAATCAATCCAGCGGTTGAGCCGTCGGCTCTCGTTGACCATCAGGCTGGCATCACCGAGCGTATTGCTCAAGAGCGCCGCGCCCTCGTAGGTCGCCATGAGTGTCACCGCCAACTCGTAGGCGTCCCGGTGCCCCATGAGCCGGAATTGCTCTTCGACCCACGCGAGCGGCACGCGGATGAGATCCGCGGTGAGACGGTCATTGGCCGCGCCGCGCTTGTTGAGCTCGGAGCAGAGAGAACCCTGGGGGCAGCCGTACTGAGCGATCGTGTCCCGCTCTCCGGCGAGGGCCTTCACGAGGGCCTTGAGACGGCCCTTCGGGGTGCGGTGATCCGCTTGGATTGATGCCAGGGTCGCATGGATAGTGCCCAGGTGGGATTGGACAACGGCGTCGATAATTTCGTCTTTGGTCTTGAAGTAGTAGTAGACGTTCCCGAGCGGCACCTCGGCCAACCCGGCGATATCGGCGAGCGTCGTCGTTTCGACGCCCTGTCGGTACAGCAGGTCGCACGCCGCGGCGATCAATCGATCCCGCTTGCCACCCGCCTGTTCGACCGCCTCTCCGGCTTTGCTCGCTTCTAAGTCAGTCATCTCACTTTCAGTCTAGACAGCGGTGGCGATTCTGCCTATAGTCAGTTAGTCAACTAACTTCTCAAGAGGAGCCACCACCATGACCGCAATCGATCCCGAGGTGTCCGTACTTGCGACACGCCGCGGCAAACTCACCTTGCTCTTCGTGTGCGCCGTCGCCTTCCTCGATTTCGTCGATGCATCGATCGTCAACGTGGCCCTCCCCTCCATCCGGCACGACCTGCACTTTTCGGTGCAGAACCTTCAGTGGGTCCTGAGCGCCTACCTTTTGACCTACGGCGGCTTTCTTCTCCTTGGCGGCCGTGCCGCCGACCTGCTCGGCCGGCGCCGGGTCCTGACTGGTGGAATCGCCATCTTCGCCCTGTCGTCACTGACCGGCGGTCTTGCCCCCAACTCAGCGGTGTTGATCGGCGCCCGGCTCGCGCAGGGGTTTGGTGCGGCGCTGATGCTGCCCGCGGCGCTTTCCATTCTCACCACAACCTTCAGCGAGGGAACCGACCGGCTCAAAGCGCTCGGTGTCTGGGGTGCCGTGGCGGGAATTGCCTCGGCGGTTGGGGTCCTCCTCGGTGGAGTTCTGGCTCAAGAGTTCGGTTGGAGATGGGTGCTCTTCGTCAACTTGCCGCTCTGCGCCATTCTCCTGGTTTCTTCCTTCACCATCGTCACGGGCGAGAGGCGCACCGCCTCGTTCTCCCACTTCGATGCGCTCGGTGCTGCGTCGGTGACCGCTGCCATGCTCCTCTTGATCTATACCCTCATTCGGGTCCCGGCGGTTGGTTGGAGGAGTGTGTCCACCGTTGGCGGGCTTGCTGGATCAGCCGTGCTGCTGATCGCCTTCTTGGTCAACGAGCAGAGGCATCCGAGGCCGCTGCTGCCGCTCTCCATATTCCGCATCAAAGGTCTCGGCGCCGCAGACGCGACACAAGTGATCTCGATGGCCGGCTTTTATTCGATGTTCTTCTTCGTGACGCTCTATATGCAAAATGTCCTTCACTTCTCACCCATTCGCGCGGGGGTCTCGTACATTCCCGTGACACTCGGGGTGGCTGCTTCAGCCGGGATCTCCTCGAAGCTGTTCGAGCGTGTCGGCACGAGGCCGATCATCGTCGGCGGCACGCTCATTGCGGCTTCTGGGGTCTATTGGCTTTCCCGCATCCCCGTGCATGGCACCTATATCTCGAATCTGCTTCCCGGGCTGATGATCATGTCGGTTGGACTCGGCGCGGTGTTCACAGGAGTCACCACCGCAGCCAATGCCGGTGTGCCGCCGGACAAGGCGGGTCTCGCTGCGGGACTGGTCAACACATCGCAGTGGTTCGGCGCGGCTCTCGGCCTCGCGGTGTTCTCTTCGATTGCCACCAACCGGACAAACCAACTCTTGGCAAGTCATGTGGGCGCTCCCTTGGCCCTGACCCAAGGATTTCATCGGGCGCTTCTCGCCAGCAGTCTCTTCTTGGCGGGTGCGGCAGTCATTGCGGTGCGGGCGACCAATACGCGTGGTGAGCCCGTCGGGGACACCGATGCTGCGGCGGGACATGCTGATGGGTGGGCGCCGGTACTCGAGTCCGAAGGGGCGTGACGCCGCACCGGGGCGCTAGACGAGTGCGCCGATGCCCTTCCAGATCAAGAGGGCAGCGAAGAGCAGTTCAACCCCGGCCGTGATCGCTCTTGAATGCCGCGAAACAAAAAGGTTGACCCGGCTGAGGACCGCGTCCGCTCGACCGCCGAGCGCGCTCGCCAGTAACAAGGGGATGAGGACCGGCAGCAGCACGATGATCGCGAGCAGGATTCCCACCACGAGTTTTCCCGAACTTTGCACGGCTGAATGGGCAATCTCATGAAGGGCGGCGAAGAAGAGGACGACGGTGGAGAAATTCACCAACATGGCGCCGGCGCCAATTCCGAAGAAGGAGAGCGTTGACGCCTCGGCGATCCGTTCGCTGGTGCGCGCATGATGGCCTTCGGCTGCGGTCGGGCGATGATGCAGCGACCTGAGCGCCAAGAGCACGAGAAGAAGTGCGGCTCCGAGGTCAATGGCCGCGTCGGTGGGCGAGTGGCCATGGCGCTTCGTCAAGTGATTGAACACCGTCAGGCCGAGAACGGCGTAGACCAACAACATTGCGAAGGCGCCTGCAGCCACGGCCCACCCGCGGCTGAACCGGTGGCGTCGCCCCGCCAGCACCAACAGCTCGAGTGCGAACAGGGTTGGGCTGACGGCTGCACCCAGGGCGAGCGGCAAAACGCTTGCCAGCAACGCCTCCACGAGGTGATCCTAAGTGAAGGCAACCCCCAATCTGGGTACGGTCATCGAAACGCTGCCATCGCTCCGCAGCTCGTAGTGGTGTCGCGTGCGGGGCGGACGTCACCCGATCATTGGTGACAGTCCGGCTTGGCGCTGTTAGCGTCCGATCGGTGGCTGATGACTCGGTGCCGCAAAGGTGTTCATGACTCAGCGCTTCTCCCGACGCTCGTTCCTCGGCGCCACGATGGCCACGGGATTGGCCGCGGCCGGTGTGAGCGACGCCGTGGGAACCGATGCCTACGCCGCGACCGCACGCGCCAGGGGCCTCGGACCCAATGGCGCCCTCTTGGCACCAGGGTCACGCCCGTTCCCCCACCTCCCCGAAGGAACCGACACGCTGCCGCGGATCGAGCACATCGTGGTGCTGATGATGGAGAACCATTCCTTCGATGACCATCTCGGGACCCTCGGTCGCGGCGACGGCCTGACCATCGGGACCGATGGCCGGCCCGTCAACTACAACCCGGACCCCGCCGGTGGTTACGTGCGGTCCTTCCACAACCCGAACACCTGCGGCGAGACCGACTCGGGCATCACCCAGTCCTGGAATGCCTCACACATCTGTTGGGACAACGGGACCAACATGGGCTTCGTCAAGGGATGCAGTGGCGCAGCCATGGGCTACTGGGACGACGACGACCTGCCCTTCTACCATTCGATGGCCCGCCAATTTCCTATTGGCGATCGGTACTTCTCCTCCGTCATGGCCCAGACGTACCCGAACCGGCGCTTCCTCATGGCCGGTACCGCCCTCGGCGACATCAGCACCGATGTCACGGGCATCTCGACCACGAATGCCCCGAACGGGACGATCTTCGACCGGCTCAACCAGCACGGCATCAGCTGGAAGAACTACTACCCCGACGTCCCGACCTGCGCCCTGTTCGAGCCGGTGCTGTTGAACAACCGGGCCAAAGTGGTCCATATGGCCGAGTTCTTCTCCGATGCGGCATCAGGGAGCCTGCCTGCCTTCAGCCTGGTCGACCCGTATTCGGATTTCTCCGAAGAAGACGGCGATATCAGTGTCGGCGAGGGCTTCGCCGCACTCGTCATCGATGCCGTGATGCACGGGCCGGCGTGGGAGAAGACGGCGCTCATCTGGATTTACGACGAGCACGGCGGCTGGTATGACCACGTGCCCCCCCAACCCGCCGTCAAACCCGACAACGTGGCACCCGAACTCGGGCCGGACGACGTTGCGGGCGCCTACGACTACACGGGTTTCCGCGTACCGTGCTGCGTGGTGGCTGCGTGGGCCAAGAAGGACTACGTCTCCCACCAGACCTTCGATCACACGTCCGTATTGAAGTTGGTGGAAACCAAGTGGAATCTCCCCGCGATGACCTATCGCGACGCCAATGCGCACAACATGTTGGACTTCTTCGATCTTTCCGCAAAACGGCCGCCATTCGCCGAGCCACCGACCCTCTCCAAAGCGCTGAACCCGTTCTCGGGTCCCGATGCCCTGCCTCCGGGATCGATCACGACCACCGACCAGGCCATGTTCCACACCGTGTGCGACGAGCTGGCGCACGGTTCCCTTCCGCCGGATAACGCCAAGCTCACCGCGCCACCGCCACGGGCGGAGGAGCTGATGGCCAAGCAGCGGGCGCGGATCAACCAGCAGATCGCCGCCCAGGTCTGAGCCACGTACTCGTTACACCTCGAATCGGTCGAAAGCACACCACCCAATCGGGGTAGGCCTGCGGTCCGCACCGACGAAGCATTCACCAGGATGACACCGTGCGCCGTGCTTGGCATCATGAAGCGGTGCCGGCGCGCTTAGAAGAGCATCAAGATGAGCGAGGTGCCGCGCCCGGCGCGGCCTGGTGCGATCCCCGGCGCGCCCGGTTGCACATGGCGCGATTGACCGGGCCATGAGCCCGGCGGCGAGCGCGCCCATCGAGCCCGCCGCGGTTCACGGTGTGGACAGCGAGGGCGAGCTCTACACACGACCTGCATGGCTGAAATACGTCATTGGTGCACTGCTCGCCCTGACCGTCATCGAAGCCGTCAACGAGGTCATCGGCATCGGGGGGCCGAGCACCATCTATGAGAACTGGATCCACAACATCGTGATCCTCGGCGCCGGTCTCTTGGTCCTCGGGCGTGCCGTCTACGAACCAACCACGAGGAAGGCGTGGCTCGCCTTCGGGTTCGCCATG
Organism: uncultured Acidimicrobiaceae bacterium; assembly: GCA_963800725.1. Lineage (GTDB taxonomy): Bacteria > Actinomycetota > Acidimicrobiia > Acidimicrobiales > RAAP-2 > Bog-473. The sequence continues at coordinate 505,254 of CAWDCE010000017.1, forward strand.
CTCTTGTGGAGCATTGGCACCATCGCGTGGACCATCGTCTACGACGGCGTGGCGAACCCGCCCTACCCCACGTTCGCCGACGTCTTGTGGTTGGCCTGGTACCCGTTGATGGCGCTCGGCATCACCCTTTTGATCAGGGTGCATCGGGTGCACTTCGAACTGCACCGCTGGATGGACGGCCTGGCCGTGACCCTCTTGGTGCTCGCCGCCGGCTTCGCCCTCATCATTCAGCCCGCGGCCCACGACGCCGCACAAGGACCGCTGGCCACTGTCATCGATTTCAGCTACCCGGTGCTCGACGTCCTCTTGATCGGGGCGGTGCTCGGGGTCTACGGGCTCTTGGGGTGGCGACCTGATCGGATGTGGATCCTGATTGGCCTGGGCGTGCTCGCCACCACCATTGGCGACGCGGCCTTCGCGGTCCAAGAAGCCCGGGGAACCGCAAACAGCGGGCACTACCAGTTCGTTTGGACCCTCGGCGCAGTGTTGATCGCGTGCGCCGCCTGGGTGACGTCGGAGAAGCAAAGTGAGGACGAGGTCGCGGTGACCGGTCTGCGGGCGGTCGCGCTGCTTCTCGTGGCCCAGGCCCTGGCCGCGGGCATCCAGATCTATGCCCTCTTCGGCGAGCTCGGCAAAAGCGAGCGGATCATCACCTTGATGGTGCTCGTCGTGACCTCGATCCAGATCGTGCTCAACCGCCCCAAGCCGGCGGCCGCAACCGCCTCATCTCGACCCCGAGGCACCTCAGAAGCTCTCGACGCGCTCCCCGGGCGTGGCGGCGAACCGGCGCCGAGTGGCGGCGAAACGCAGATCTGACCGGACCGGCGGTTCGAGCGGACCCGGGCGTGGCGGCGCTGACGCTCGATGTTCGTCAGCGTCGCCCCCGAGATCAGTCGGCCGGGAGTTCGGGGAGGTCGAAGCGCCGGCGGATCGCCGCCTGCACCTCGGTGACCGACGCGGTGGCGTCGATGGTCGCCACGTATTCCTTGCGCTGCAAGAGCGTGATGAGCGGTTTGGTCTGCTCGTGGTAGTCCGCGATGCGCACCGCCAGTGCCTCGGGGGTGTCGTCGTCGCGGGGCACCAGCGTGCCCCCGCACACGTCGCAGACCCCGTCCACCTTCGGGCGATGCGCGATCAGGTTGTAGTCCATGGCGCACTGCGCGCACAGCGTCGCGCCAGCACGCGGCGGTGGACCTCTTGGTCAGGCATCTCGAGGTTGATCACGCCGTCGATGTCGTAGCGCTCCAAGAAGAACTCCGCTTGCCGGGCGTTGCGCGGGAAGCCGTCGATGATGAACCCGTAGTTCCAGTCGTGGTCCGCCAATCGGGCGCGGACCACCGCTTCGACCAGGTCGTCGTCGACCAGATGGCCACTCGACATGATGCGCCTCACCTGGGCACCGAGCTTGGTGTGATGTTGCACGTTCCAGCGGAAGATATCGCCGACACTGATGTGCTCGAGGCTCAGGTCGTGAGCCATGAGCTTGGCCTGGGTGCCCTTCCCGCTCCCCTGGATGCCCATGATGATGAATTTGCGCATTGCGCCCTCAGTGATCCGTGGGTGTCACTTCACCACGTAGCGTTTGGGCACCCAGACCTGATTTTCGATGGGCGGTCGCTCGTAGGCGCGCTGCTGGCGCGGCGGCAATGACACCGGCTCGTGGGGCACCGATTCGTAGGCCACGGTTTCGAGGAGATGGCTGATGATGTTGAGGCGCGCCGCCTTCTTGTCGTCGGCGTCGACCACGTGCCACGGGGCCTCCTTGATATCGGTGTAGTTGAACATCTCGTCTTTGGCCTCCGCGTAATCGACCCAGCGTGCTCGCGCCTCGAGGTCCATTGGACTGAGTTTCCAACGCTTCCCCGGGTTGTGCAATCGATCGGTGAAGCGGCGCTCCTGCTCCTCGTCGCTGAGCGAGAGCCAGTACTTGATCAAGATGATCCCCGAACGTACCAGCGCCCGTTCGATCTGGGGGCACGTGCGAAAGAACTCGCGATATTCCTCTTCGCTACAGAACCCCATGACGTGCTCGACGCCGGCCCGGTTGTACCAACTGCGGTCGAAAAGCACGATCTCGCCGGCGGCGGGGAGGTGGGTGATGTAACGCTGGAAGTACCACTGGCTGCGCTCGCGTTCGGTCGGGGTCCCGAGGGCGACCACCCGGCAATAGCGCGCGTTGAGGCGCTCCATGATGCGCTTGATCGTGCCGCCCTTGCCCGCGGTGTCGCGACCCTCGAAGATGATCATCACCGCCAGGTTCTGATGGATCACCCACTCTTGCATCCGGACCAACTCGGTCTGGAGACGGGCCAGTTCCTTCTCGTAGCGGGACTTCGAGATGATCGTCGGTGTGAAATCGTCGGACGGTTGCGCCACGCCTTCAGTGTACGAAACCCGACGCGGTGCGCCGTGGTTGGACCGGGTCGCGCTCGGGCGACCTCCCGGGGTGGCCGGGATCGCCCCGGCCCGGCCGCGCCAACGCCTTGCTCGAGCGTCGCCCAGGTGATGGGATCGGTGGTCGTGACGTCGGAGGATTCGCATACGGCCATCGAGGCGGTGTTCCGCATGGAATATGGCCGGCTCATCGCCGGACTGACGCGCTTGAGTGGCGATGTCGCTCTGGCTGAAGAACTGGCCCAAGATGCCCTGGTCGCCGCGGCTCGAGCAATGGCCCGAAGACGGCGTGCCGAGGAACCCCGGGGCGTGGCTCATGGCCGTGGCCAAGCGGCGGGCCATCGATTCCTTCCGGCGCAATGAACGCCTGGCGACCAAGTACGCCCAGATCGGACGCGAACTCGAACTCGATCGGGCGGACCGCGACGATCCGGATCCCCAAGAGATAGACGACGATCTCCTGCGCCTGATCTTCACCGCCTGCCACCCCGTCCTCTCGGTCGAGTCGAGGGTTGCGTTGACGCTGCGCCTCATCGGGGGCCTCAGCACCGCCGAGATCGCCCGGGCCTATCTGGTGTCAGAGGCGACCATCGCCCAGCGCATCGTTCGAGCCAAGCGTTCCATCGCCAAGGCGAATGTCCCCTTCGAGGTGCCCACCGGCGCGGATCGTGCGGCACGACTGGGCTCGGTCCTCGAGGTGATCTACCTCATCTTCAACGAGGGCTACACGGCGACCAGCGGGGACGACTGGACCCGTCCGGCACTCTGCGAGGACGCGTCTTCGCCTCGGGCGGGTGCTGGCCCACTTGACTCCCGACGAATCCGAGGTCCACGGGCTGGTCGCCCTGATGGAGTTGCAGTCGTCTCGGATCCGCGCCCGCACCGATGCGAGCGGGCGTGTCGTCTTATTGAGCGATCAGGACCGCAGCAAGTGGGATCAGCTGCTGATCGCACGCGGGCTGGCCGCGCTCGAGACGGCCCGGCGGCTCGGCGGCGCCGAGGGCCCCTACGCCCTGCAGGCGGCGATCGCCGCCTGCCACGCCCGGGCGCGCCCGCGCCGAGGACACCGACTGGATCGGTCTCGTCGAGCTCTACTCCGAGCTGGCCCGCGCGGCACCCTCACCGGTGGTCGAGCTCAACCGGGCGGTCGCGGTCTCCATGGCGTTCGGCCCCGCGCCGGCCCTCGATCTGGTGGAGCGGATCACGGCGACCGGTGCGTTGGACGGCTACTCCCTCCTGGCCAGTGTGCGCGGCGATCTGTTGGTCAAGCTGAATCGTCCCGCCGAAGCCTCGGTCGAGTTCGAACGGGCGGCTTCGCAGACCCACAACGCCCAAGAGCGTGAACTTTGTAGCCGCCGGGCCCGCGACGCTGCCGCGGCCGCACGCCGGTGATGGCGGCGCCTACGCGTCGGCGGCCAGCAACCGGGATTGGTAGTCGTCGGCCAGGGCCGACAGCGCCCCCTTGGCGTCGCCGCTGAAACACGCGCCATGCATCACCGCCAGCGTCGAGGGCCCGAGCTCACCGAGCTTTCGGATCGTTGACGCCGTGGTCGGGGTCAGGCATGTGGCCCCGAAGAGGTCCTCGGCGAAACCAGACGGTCCGACGATGTCGTCGCTCGTCACGGGCTCGGTGTCGCCGAGTTGGGTGAACAGGTCACCACACAACAAGGTGCCGGTCACCTCTTCGAAGAGCACCCGGGCCTCCCAGCCGTGGGGCACGTGGGGCGTGTCGATATGACGGATCCGGTGCGCGCCGAGTTCGATCACCTGACCGTCGGCGAGGGGGACCGGGGGGCGGTCGGCCAGGTCGTTCAGCGACACCATGCATCCGAGCGCACCATGGGCGACCTGGGCTTGGGGGGCCACCCCCAAGAACTCGTTCATCGATCCGCACTCATCGGCCTCGACATGCCCGAAGGTGATCCAACGGAGCGATTCGACGGGCGTGATGGCGGCGATCGCTTCTTGGACCAGGGGGAACAAAGAACGGTGCCCGGTGTGGAACACAAGGGGCTCCTCGTCGGCGATGAGGTATTGATTGAACCGCAAGCCGGTCGGCCCGACGTCGGGGATCAGGGTCGAGATCTGAAAGATGTTGTCGGCGATCTCACTTGTGCGTGTCTCCATGGCGTGCTCCTTGGTGAGTGGTGTTCAGAGGGGAAGTTGGTGACGCAGGATGCCGGTGCCGTGACCGCGCTCGGCCAGGATCCGACAGAACTCAATGGCGTCCATTCGCACGTGCTCGCCCCCCACTCCGGCACCGAAATGTCCACCGGCGGGGCCCTCGAGCATCAGGGTGAAGGGTTCTTGGTGGATGCCGGCCCACTCGGCCACGATGTCGGCCACGATCCGACCGTCGTGTTCGGGACGCAGATCGAGTGCCCGTGAGGTGGCGCGGGCCAAATCGATGCGATGCATCCACGTGTCTCGGGTGAAGCCGACGTCGAAGAGGTAGGCGACGCGTTGACGCCCGATCGGGTCGGGGAACTTGATCAGGGGCAGCGACGCAATCGGCCGGGGCAGCTTTTGGCGGGCCTGCACCGCCTTGCGTGATATCGAGTCCCATTCGGCGATGAGGTCATCGGTGCTCAACCCGGCCCGCTCGCGCACCTGGAGCTCGTTCATTCCGTCCCACCAGTACGCACCACCGATTTCGACCCGCAGTGGGCGGCCCCCTCTGGCTTGGCGCACGAAATTCGCGGACCGACGCCTGCCCGGCCGCCGAACCAATCACGTGCGCCGCGACTGACCGCACCTCCCACAACGCACAATCGGTCGGCTTCGACCAGTCGTCGGGCGCCAAAGACTTCAAAAGGTCACCGAACCGTTCGTTCTCGACGGTGGCGATCTCCATCGCCTCGCGGTGGGTGATCCTCGGCACCGATGTGGCCTCTTGCATCGTTGGCTGGGTCATTGCTTCGTCCCCTTGTCGTCACTTGAGTTGCGTTGGTCAATTTCGGTCAAGAACATGTCCACCGATCGAGCCGCCAGGCGGACCCAGCGATCGCCGCCGGGATCGTTGGCCACCTGCTGATGGGCCAGGCCCGACACGAGCGCACTGAACACGTCGAGGTCGGCCGGGTCGTCCACGCCGGCAGCCCGCAGCCGCTCGCGCGCCACCTCGATGAACTCGAGGGCGAGCGCGTAGGTCCGAGGTGAGGGCTCGAAGCCGGGGATGGTGCGTTGGAACAAGAGTTGATGGCGCACCACGTTGGCCGCCGAGAATCCGACCAGGAGGCGCACGAACTCGATCAGGTCCTCACGGGGATCGCCCGTCAAGGTTTGCGTGGCCACCAAGGCCAGCAGCTGGCGGTTCCCGTCACCGAACATCAGGTCGTAGAGGCCCGCTTTGGAGTCGAAGTAGGCGTAAAGCGACGGCTGGCGGAGTTCAACGGCCTCGGCCAAGTCCCGCAGCGAAATAGCGGCCAGCCCATCACGCTCGGCCAGAAGCCAGGCCTGGGTCAGGATCTGCGAAAGCTTGGCTTCGCGCCGGCGCCCCCGAAGATCGACCGGTGGCTCAGGCGCTGTTGCTTTGGCTGCGTCGGTTGAAACTATCACTAATAGATAATCTATCACTCATAGGTTCTCTTGTAAAGACCCGGTGACCAGGCGAAAGCGCCCCGCCCTCCTGGCCGGATCGCCAGTGTCAACCCAAGACAGCTTGCCAATGACCGGCGGAGAGGAGCCCGGGTGCCCCGCACGCACCCCGCGGGCGTCGACGTGGGCGGCGCCGCGACCAGGGAAAGGCAAGGCCGCACCCCCCGAGGACGGGGGGCGGGCCGCAAATGGGCGCTACGCCCAGAGCGTCGCCGTCTCTCGCTTGTAACGCGGCTCCCACACGTACTTGGAGAGGATCCGCACCGGAGGAGGCGGCATCGAAAGGACCGCCGTGCGCTCAACGGGGTTCGCACCATCGAAGATCCACGGGAAGAATTTTGGCCGAACCCTTCATGCCGATGGCTTTGGCGGTCGCCTTCCCGAACGATGCGAACTCCTCTTCGCTCAAGGCCTGGTCGATGACCGGGAAGCACTCGACTTCCTCATCGCTCAAGTGGGCATCGAGCACATCGTTGGCGGCCTTGATCCGATCGGCGAGATCCGCACCCCCCGCTGGCGTTGGCCCAGCCACAAATCGTGAAAACCCTTCGGTGATGGCATCGCACTTGGGCTCGAGCTCGTGGTGCTGGGCTTCCATCTTGTCGAGGATCGCCAGCTGATCATCTTGGCCGGCAAGTTTGGGCCGAACCAGCGGCCACAACGACGCATCCTCGACGGTGTGGTGATGGTGCAACTGCTCGGCCACGAAATCCCAGTGGGCGCTTAACTCCCGGGCCCGTGCCTGATCGACGCCCGGCTCGGTCACCGTGTTGTGCAGTCGGCCGAGGTCGCGTCGGAAGGACTCGTGGATCAGATACACGATGGTGAAGCGGCCCCTCGGGGGTGGAGATTGCGGTGGCATATCGGTGTCTCCCCTTTTTCTATGGCGCCAGTATGCCCGGGGACCTATGCCCCGTGCTTCGACGGCGGTTCGCCTGCGGCGGGCGGTTCAGCCACCTCGTAGACGGGAAAGGGGCTCGGCTCGACCACATCGAGCACCTGGGCGGGCAGGCTGAGGTCGCCCCCGGTGTGCGCCACGTTGAACTCGCGCTCGACCCGACTCCGCCCGATCATCGATCTGAGCCAGCGCATCATCGTGGTCAATCGGTTCCCGAACCCGCTCAAGAAGGCCAGGTGGACGAACATCCACACAAACCATCCGGCCAGCCCACTCAACTTGATGCCCTTGACGCTGACGATGGCCCGGAACCGCCCGATGGTCGCCACGCTCCCGAGATCGCGGTAGACGAACTCCTTGGTGTCCTTGCCCTTCAGGCGACGCAGCACCGTATTGGCCGCGTGCAAGCTCCCCTGCATGGCGACTTCGGCCACGCCGGGCAAGTTGTCGAGGCTGGTCATGTCGCCCACCGCGAAGACTTCGGGGTGCCCGGGCAGCGTCAGGTCCGCCAACACCTTGATCCGGCCGGCCCGGTCGACCTCTGCGCCCGAGCCTTGCGCCAATAGGGCGGCCAGTGGCGAGGCCGCGACGCCCGCGGCCCAGATGGTGGTGTGCGCCTCGATCCTCGATGTGGCGTCTTGACCCGCGATGTCGACTCCCGACGCGTCCACACCGACCACCTTTGACTCCATCAACAACTCGATGCCGAGGTGCGAGAGGGTCTGGGCCGCCTTGGTCGAGAGCTGGTCACCGAACGTGGCGAGCGGCTTGGTCCCGCCGTCGACCAGGATCACCCGGCTCGACGACGCGTCGAACGTACCGAACTCACCGCGCAGGCTGCGGGTCGCCAGTTCGCGAATCTGGCCCGCCAGCTCGACCCCCGTCGGTCCCGCGCCGACGATCACGAACGTCAGCCAGTGTTCCTTCTCGGTCGGATCGCTGGTCATTTCGGCCATCTCGAAGGCCCCGAGTATGCGGCGGCGAAGCTCGAGTGCGTCGTCGAGGGTCTTCATGCCCGGGGCGAAGAGCGCGAACTGCTCGTTGCCGAAGTAGGACTGGCTGGCTCCCGCCGCCACAATGAGGCTGTCGTAGGGGTATTCGATGGCGAAGGCGCCGGCGTAGACGGCGTGCACCACTCGCTTCTCGAGGTCGATCCCGGTCACCTCGGCCAAGTGCACCGACACATTCTTTGCTTTGCGCACGACATGGCGCAGGGCCGGGGCGATCTGTCCGGGCGAGAGCATCCCGGTCGCCACCTGATAGAGCAGCGGCTGGAAGAGATGGTGGTTCCGCCGGTCGATCAGGGTCACCTCGACGTCTTTTCCACCGAGGAGGCGCGTGGCGGGGAGACCACCGAATCCACCGCCGATGATGACGACCCGGTGCCGTGGCTCAGTCACGTCGCCGACCCAGTACAACCACTGCGGCCCGACGATGTGGTGCGGTGGCGTAGTCCGAACACCGATGACCTCTCGTTCGGGTGCCCCAACCCCGAGCGCGGCTGACCGAGTCCAAAGTCAGGTCTCGATCGGGGCCGCCGTCTGATCGCTCGCCGCCTCATTCGGCGCGCTCGGTGCGGCCGGAGCGACCAGGCGGGCCCGGAACACGTGGAAGTTCCAGCCCTGATAAAGCAGGACGAGCGGAAAGAAGATCGCAGCCACGACGGTCATCACCTGGAGAGAATAGGACCCCGACGCCGAGTTGGAGATCGTCAGGTTGTAGGCCGAACTGGTGGACGAAACCATCACCCTCGGCGCCAGGTCGAAGAAGAGTGACCCGATCACGCTGGCCATGCCCACCGATCCGGCGGCGAAGGCCCAGCCCTGGTGCCCGGCCTCGGCGGACCAGGCCGCGGCGATCACGGCCACAATGGCCAGCGCGTCGAGGGGATTGGGGACGAACCCGCCCCCCAAGGTCGCGTGACTCCAGATCACGAAACCGATCGTGAAGACGGCGGCCACCCATCCGAGCCGACCGCTCAAGCGCGCCACGCGGTCGTGGAGGTCACCGGTGGTCTTGAGGGTGAGGAACGCCGAACCCAACAAGAGGCAGATGACCGTGACGGTGAGCCCGGTATAGAGCGCAAAGGGCTGGAGGAGTTGCCAAAAGGTGCCGGTGTAGACGTGGTCCTTGTTGAGGGGCAGCCCGTGGAGCAGGTCGCCAAATCCCGTGCCGAGCAGGAGCGGGATCAACAAGCTTCCAATAGTCAATGACCAGCGCCACAGGCTCTGCCATTTCGGGTCGTCGACCTTTCGGTGGTACTCGAATGACACGCCGCGCAGCATCAGGGCGAGCAACACCACCAACAGCACCAGATAGAAGGTCGAGAACATGGACGCGTACCACGCCGGGAACGCAGCGAACATGGCCGCGCCGGCCACGATCAGCCACACCTCGTTGCCGTCCCAGAACGGGCCGATCGAGTTGATGGCGATGCGCCGTTCGACGTCGTCGCGCGCGACGAATGAATGCAGCATCCCTACGCCGAAGTCGAAGCCCTCCAAGACGAAAAAGCCGACCCACAAGACCGCGATGATAAAGAACCACAGGTTGTTCAGATGCATGCCAGCCTCCTAGTACACAAGGGCCGGAACGCGCTCGCGTGCCGGTTCGTCCGAGGTGTCAACGCCGCCGCCGCCGGGGGGTGCGCCGCCCGGTGGGGACGGTGGTGGACCACCTTCTTGCCCGGCAGCGGGTTCGAGATCGCGCCGGCCGTAGCGCAGCATCAAGAAGACGTCGGCCACACCGAGGCCGATGTAGATGAGCACGAACGCCGTGAGGCTGATGATGATGTCGGTGGTCGTCACCGACGGCGACGCCGCGTTGGCGGTTTTGAGGAGGCCCTGGACGATCCACGGTTGGCGACCGCTCTCGGTCAAGAGCCAGCCGGCCGTGTTCATGATGAAGGGCACGACGGCCACCCACGGGGCCACCCGCAGGAACCATTTGGCCCCGTCCAACTTCTTTCGGCGCAGCAGCCACGCGCCCCACAGGGCAAACAACAACACGGCCGCCCCGAGGTACGCCATGACCCGCATGGACCAGTACTGGATGAAGACGTTGGGAATGTAGTTGCCCGGGCCATACTCCTTGACATATTGCGCCTGGAGTTGGTTCATGCCCTGCACCTCACCGTCCACGTGGTTGGTGGCCAAGATGGAAAGCAGGTCGGGGACCTCGAGGATCTGAGTGGGCGTCTCATCGTTGGGGCCGCCACCAATTTGGAAGAGCGAGAACGGGCAGTGTGAGTCGCAGGTGTTCCACAACGCTTCGGCGGCGGCGATCTTCATTGGTTGGTACTTGCCTTCTTGCACGCCGAGCTCGCTGCCCACGAACAGGTTCAACATGATGGCGGGGAGCAGCACGACCAAGGCGATGATCGCCGTGCGGCGGAAGGCCTCGACCGAGTTCTTGCGCTTGAGGTGCCAGGCGGAGAAGGCGAGCATGACGATCGATCCGGTGACCAAGGATGCCAAGAGGACGTGGGTGTAGCCCCAGAGGAAGACCGGATTGGTGAACAGGGCCCAGATGTTGTTCAGCTGCGGATCGCCCTTGGAATCGAGCTTGTAGCCGACCGGATGCTGCATCCACGAGTTGGCCGCCATGATGAACATGGCCGAGAGCATGGTGGCCCCCGCCACGATCCAGATGCAGGCCAGGTGCAGCTTCTTCGAGAGCCGGTCCCACCCGAAGATCCAGATCCCGAGGAAGGTCGACTCCAAGAAGAACGCGGCCAACCCCTCCATCGCCAACGGGCCCCCGAAGATGTTGCCGACATATTGGGCGTAGGTGGACCAGTTCATGCCGAATTCGAACTCTTGGACCAGACCGGTGACGACCCCGACCGCCACGTTGATCAAGAGCAGTGTCCCGAAGAACTTGGTCAACCGTTTGAAGGTCGGATTCTGATTCCGGTAATAGCTGGTCTGGAGGAGCGCCACCAAGAAGGCCAGACCAATCGTGACGGGCACGAAGAGAAAGTGATAGATGCTCGTCGTGGCGAACTGCCAGCGGGCCAGATCGGTACTCATTGGGTCTCTCCTCGGTTGTGCGACGGTGCCGTCAGATTCGCGGACATCGCTGCCCGGGGATCTTGGCGACCCGACTGGTCTTCGGTCATCGTGTCCACCCTGAACTCCTCCCACCACAACTTCGAATAGCGGCCACCGCTGGCCAAGAGGGCGTGGTGGGTGCCGCGCTCGGCCACCCGGCCGTGTTCCATCACGAGGATCTCGTCGACCGCCTCGAGACCCGACACGCGGTGGGTGATGAAGAGGGTCGATCGCCCTGCGGTGACGGCCAAGAGGTCGGTGCTCAGTGCGGCGGCGGCATCGGGATCGAGATGCTCGGCCGGTTCGTCGAGCACCAGCACGGGGAAATCGGCCAGCAGCGCCCGGGCCACGGCCAGCCGCTGGCGTTGCCCACCCGAGAGGCGGGAACCGAAGCGGCCCACCTCGGTCTCGAGGCCGAGGGGCAGGGCGCGGACGAATGGCCCGAGCCCGACGCTCTCGAGCACATCGTCGAGCTCACCGTCGCTGGCCCCCCGACGCCCGATGCGCAGATTCTCCGCGATGGTGGTCTCAAAGAGGTGCGCGTCGGGACCGACCAGACCAATGACGGTGCGCAGCTCGTCGGAATCAAATCGGGCAAAGGGGACCGCACCCAAGGTGCACTCACCCGAATCGATCTCCACGAAGCGCAAAAGCACAGCGGCGAGCGTGGACTTGCCCGATCCGCTCGGCCCGACCACCGCCACCCGGCGTCCCGGCGAAAGCGCCAAGTCGACGCCGCGCAACGCCGAGGCCGTTGCGCCGGGGTAACTCGCCCAGACCGAGCGGAGCGTGACGTTTGCAGGACCGCTCGGAAGCGCCATTGGCTCAGCGGGTTCCGCCGCCGGAAGTGCGGCGTCGGTGATCGCGAAGAGGCGGGCGGCTGCTTGGCGCACCGTGCCGAGGGCTTGGGTGGCGACCGGCAGGCCGACGACGATCTCGAACGCGGCGAGCGGGATGAGGACGATGACGGCGAGCAGGACCCCGCTCATGGCTCCCGAATGCACGGCCGGCACCCCGACCACCAGACATCCCCACGCCGCGAGTCCGGCCAGACCCGTGGTGAGGGCGAGCCCGATACCCGCCGTCCCCGCCGATGCCGCCGCGATCTCGGTCAGCTCGGCATCGTGGCCGCGGACCAGTTCGAGTTGGGCCGGCGTCGCCCCGAAGGCCACCAACTCGGGCGCCCCTTCGATGAGGTCGACCACGGCGACGCTCAGTGCGCCGCGGGTCTCGGTGAGCCGTGCCTCACGTCGCTCCGCCAGCTTGCCGGTCAGCCATGGCACCACGGTGGCCGCAATGATCAGCGCGACCGCCAACACCAACCCCGCGGCGGGCAGCATCCACCACATGATGGCCACCGTGGCGATGCCCACCACGAGGGCAATTGAAAACGGTGGGATGACCCGGAGAATGACGTCTTGGAGCGAGTCGACGTCGCGCACCATGCGGGCCAACAGATCACCTCGACCAAAGGCCGGAAGACCACCGGGCGCGATGCGCTCGAGTCGCCGGTAGACGCGCACCCGCAGACTGGCCAGCACCCGAAAGGCGGCGTCGTGGCCGACCAGCCGCTCCTCGTAGCGCAAGAACCCCCGCGAGAGTCCGAAAAACTGGACCCCGACGATGGCGATGGCGAGCACCGACTCGTTCGGGTGCTCCGCCGCTCGCGAGATCAACCAGGCCGCGCAACCCATGAGCCCGATGTCCGCCGCGATGGCGCCGGCACCGAGCGCGCACGCCAGCGCGATGCGTCGTGCGCTCGGTTTGGCGACCCCGAACGTGCGCGACAGCGACGCCCGCTGCGTCGCCACCGGCGCTTGCTCGAGCGTCGTCGTGGTCGGTCATGCCAACCGCTCCAGGTCGTCCTCGAGGTTCACGACGTGTTGTGCCAAAGCCACGAGCGACGGTCGGTGTGCCGCCATGATCACCGTTCGCTCACCGAAGAGAGCGCGCACGCAGTTCAAGATCGCCTCTTCGCTCTGGCCGTCGAGGTTGGCGGTCGGCTCGTCGAGGAGCACGATGGGCGCGTCGCGCAGAAACGCCCGGGCCAGCGCCACGCGTTGGCGCTCGCCGGTGGAGAGTCCCGCACCCCCCGTACCGAGCACGGTCGCCAGTCCCTGGGGCAGGCGGTCCACGGCATCGTCGAGGCCGACCCTGGTGATGGCGCGGCGGACTTCGGCGTCGCTGGCATCGGGCCGGCTCAACCGCACGTTCTCCGCAATGGTGCGGGCAAAGAGGTGCGGTCGCTGCGGCACCCATGACACCTGGGTGCGCCACACATCGGGATCGATGTCCGAAAGTTTCACGTCGCCCACGCGTACCGAGCCCGCCGTCGGCGAAGTCATTGCGAGGAGTACCCCCAACAGGGTCGACTTGCCGCACCCACTCGGTCCGACGATCGCGGTGGTTTCGCCCGGGGCGATGGTCAGCGAAGCCGATGCGCAGGGCCGCCGCATCGCGTCCGGGATAGATCACCTCGAGACCCTCGATCTCGAGGGCGCAGTGGGCCACGTCGGGGAGCTCGGTGCCCGTGCCACGCTCGGGCACCGGGTGGTCCAGGACGCTAAAGACGTCCTCGGCCGCCTTCATCCCCTCGGCGCTGGCGTGGAAGTTGGTGCCCAAGAGTCGGAGCGGCAGGTAGGCCTCGGGGGCCAGGATCAGGACGAACAAGGCGGTGGAAAAACCCAGGTGACCCCCGAGCAACCGCAGCCCGACGGCCACCGCGACCAGGGCGACCGAGATGGTGGCCAGCAGTTCCAAGATGAGTGAGGACAAGAAGGCCACCTTGAGCGTGTCCATGGTGGCCAGGCGGTATTGATCGGTGATGTCGCCAATGGCCTGCGCCTGGGCCTTGGCCCGCCCGAAGACCTTGAGCGTGGGCAGTCCGGCCACTACGTCGAGGAAGTGACCGGCCAGTCGCGCCAGCATGGCGGCCTGACGGCCCATCTTCTCCTTGGTGCTCTGGCCGACCAGGCCCATGAAGATCGGGATCAGCGGCACCGTGACGGCGATGATGACCGCGGAGATCCAGTCGGCACCCAGGGCGACCACGATCACGGTGATCGGCACGATCACCGCCAGGAATACCTGGGGCAAATACCGCGAGAAATACGAGTCGAGCGCGTCGATGCCGCCGGTCGCGAGCACGGCCAGGCCCCCGGCCGCCTGGCCGTCGAGGCCGGACGGTCCGAGGGCGGCCACCCGATCCACCAACGCCTGGCGCAGGTCGGACTTGGCCGACGCGGACGCACGGTCGGCCATGCGCTCGGAAATCCAACCGACCAGCGCACGGCCGAGGACGGCCGCAAACAGGAGGACAACCGGCACCTTGAGCTGGCTCAATGCCTTGTGGTCGATGAACGCGCCCGAGACCGCCGTGGCCAAGAACCACGCTTGGGCCACCACCAAGATGGCGGTGCAACCGCCCAAGGCGACGGTCAGGACCAGGTAGCGCCTGGTCCCGTGCGCATAGTGCACCAGGCGCGGGTCGATGGGCCCGCGCCGGTGGGACTTCGAGGTCGCCGCCCCGGCCTTCGTCGCCGTGGTTAGCGACACACCACCGTCCGCCACATCGGTGCGGTCGTTGCGCTGGTCATCGGCCACACCTTTCCGTCAGGTTCGACTCACGTTCGATCTCGATGCTCCTCTTGGACATGGTGATCGACGAGGTGGGCAGGTCGCATCCCCCGAAGTGGATGAGATTCATCGGTGGTGGACCGATGATGCATCGTAAGACACCGCATCTCGCCGACGACGGATGGGCCGCCGACATGGCGGTGCGTCGGTTAGGACGTCAAGAGCGCGGGAAGCGGCTGTGCGTGCACCAGACTCAGGTGCTGGATCGGTCGGGTCATCGCGACGTAGAGCAGCCGCAGGCCACGGGCATCGTCGCCGGCGATTGCGGCCGGCTCGACGACGACCACCGCATCGAATTCGAGGCCCTTGACACCAGCGGCCGAGACAACGGTGACCGACTTGTCCATTGCGTCGCGCTCGAGGGTTCCCATCTGTGGGTGACGCTTGGCCAATGTGGTGACGGCGCCGAGATGCTCGTGCGGCACGACCAGACCCACCAACAAGCCCTCGTCGGCCAACGAAAGCGCCTCGCGCACGCTCTCCCCCAACAACTGTTCGGCCGCGACACCGATACATTCTCGGCGGCCGCGTCCCGGGTCTGATCGAACGCGTCGGGGTGACGCTCGGGGCGGCCGCCACCAAGAGCTTGGCGGCGAGATCGAGTACCCGCCCCGGAGCTCGGTAGCCGAGCGTGAGTTCGTCGCGCCGCTCGGGCGCCGACCCGCCAAGATGTACCACGATCTCGTCCCAACTGGCGTAGTTCCAGGCGCCGCTGGCCTGAGCCAGGTCACCGAGAATGGTGACCGACCCACTCGGGGCGCGTCGGGCCACCATCCGAAACTGCATCGGGGTCAGGTCTTGGGCCTCATCGACCACGACGTGCCCGTAGGTGCGGGTCCTCCCGTTGATCAAGAATGCCGCCTCGTCGAGGAGGGCCAGGTCGTCGATGGCCCACGACGCCGTGGCCCCGCCCTTGGCCCGGGCGCGCACCAAGCGGCGCCACTCGGATTCCTCGAAGACCCCCGATGCGCTGGCACGCAGCACTTCGACCTCACCCAGGAGCTCGCCGACGAGCGCGGCGGGTGACACCGACGGCCAGAGGTGGTCGAGCAACTCGCCGAACCCGGTTGAAGTCGTCAACTCGCGCTCGTACCAGGGCTGATCGGCATCGAGGCTTCCGGTCACTCTGACCTTGTGGCGCGCCAGGCTGACCAGGCGAGCCCGCAAGGCCGTGCGGCCCGCCTTGTAGGGAGCCGAGCCCGACGCAATGCGTTCACTCAGTGCGTTGATCTCGTCGGGTTCGAAGGTGGCGCGGGCCGAGCGGGCCCGCACCGTCACCGCTTCGGTGACCCTTTGACGCCGCAGGTGCAGGGCGCGTGCCACCACCTCGGCCATGCGGGGGTCGCCCTTGAGGGTGCGCACCTCGGGTGGGTCCACCGTTTGGACCTTGGCTTTGGGTGCGATGTCGCTCACCGTGGTCTGGAGGACCGCTTCCTCCCCGAGCGACGGCAGCACCTGGGCGATGTACCGCAAGAACGCCCGACTCGGGCCGAGCACCAAGACACCGTCGTTGGCCAACGCCGGGTGGTTGTAGAGCAGGTAGGCCGCCCGGTGCAGCCCGACCGCCGTCTTGCCGGTACCCGGACCCCCTTGCACGGCCAGCGTCAGATCGAGGGGTGCCCGGATGATGTCGTCCTGCTCGGCCTGGATGGTGGCGACAATGTCGAGCATCTCGCCGGTGCGGGCCCGCTCGAGCTCGGCGAGCAGCGCATCCCCACCGCGCAACCTGGTTGAAGCCGCGTCGCCGCCGTGCTGCTCGAACAGGTCGTCGGCCACCGAGATCACCGTGGTCCGCTCCACCATCACCTGGCGCCGCAACGCCAGACCCTGGGGATCGTCGATGCGAGCTTGGTAGAAGGGGACGGCGACCGGGGCACGCCAGTCGACCACCACCGGATCGCCTTCGGCATCTTCGACATGACGGCGCCCGATATGCCATGACGGACCGGCGCGTTCGTCGATGCGCCCGAACAAGAGGGGGCGGGCACTTTGGCCAAGGACGCTGATGCGGTGCATGAGCGCGGCCTGGTAGTCGAGGTCCGGTTGTCCCGCCGCGCAAGTCTTCGAGGAGGGCGCTGGCCCGGCGGTACATGGCCGCCAGTGCCCCATGGGCTCGGTCGAGGTACGCCTGCTCGGCCCGCAGCACCGGGTCCTTGCCCGTCGTCGGGCCGCTCATCGTCGATCCCGCGTCGCTGCGAAAGGTGCGTGGCGTCCGGCTCGGGAGCGCGCGTATTGCCGGCGCGCAAATATCCCCGAACATTCCGGGGAATATATCCGTAATTTCGACCCGCTACAACATCCCTACCAGCGGTTTCAGCTTCTCCACCGCTGTTTCTTTGACGATTTATCAAAGGGGAGTTAGCAGTCGTCATTGTAAGGAAAAAAGCCACAAAATGCAAGCAAGAATCGGCCGATTTGCCAGAAAATATCCATCGCGCTCGGTTCGGTCTCTCGCCCCCAAGTGACGCTGTCGCACGTGCGGTGGCTCTGCGCCGACGGCCACGCCAGGCGGAGAAGAGGTGGGCGACTCGCCCAGGTAGCGTTGTTCTCGTGGACGAACCGCTCGCGGACCTGCCGATTGTCCTCGAGCGTCGGGCGCTGTCGGGTTGGGGGCGCACGCCGACCTCGATCTGCGACATAGCGGTCCCCCGTGGCGCAGAGGACATCGCAAAGCTCTTCGCCCGGGCCAACCGGCGCGGGGTGATTCCCCGGGGACTCGGGCGCAGTTACGGGGACCCGGCACAGCGCTCCGGCGGACTCGTGCTCGACATGACCCAAATGAACCGCATGGGCGAGGTCGATCCGGCGACCGGACTCATCACGGTTGAGGCCGGGGTGAGCATCGACGACGCTGTTGCGCGAGGTGATGCCCAAGGGTTGGTTCGTCCCGGTGACCCCCGGGACGCGCAACGTCACCATCGGTGGCGCCATCGCTTCGGATATCCACGGAAAGAATCACCACCGCGACGGGAGCTTCGCCAACCACGTCACCGCCATGACGCTGGTGACCCCGACCGGCACCCATCACGTCACCCCCGCCAACGATCCCGAGCTCTTCTGGGCCACCGCGGGCGGCATGGGCCTGACCGGGGTCGTGATCCAAGCGACGTTGCGCCTCCTTCGGGTCGAGACGTCGTGGATCAGTGTCGACACGCGGCGATTCGCCGATCTGGATGAACTGATGGCCGAGATGGCGAGGACGGACCAAGAGCACCACTACTCGGTGGCCTGGGTCGACTGCAATTCCGTCGGGAAACGACAGGGGCGCTCCATCCTTTCTACGCGGCGAGCACGCCACACGTGAGCGGGTCGAAGGTGGCTCGCGGCACAAGCGTTTCCGCGAGTTGCGCCGAGCGAGAATTGCCATTCCCCGACCCGGACCCAGGGGACTGGCCGAATTACGCCAGCGTGTCTGCCTTCAACGAACTGTGGTTCCGCAAGGCGCCCAAGGAGCGCTATGACGAGCTCCAAGACGTCGGCACCTACTTCCACCCGCTCGATGGCGTCTCGGGGTGGAACCTCCTCTACGGCCCGAATGGATTCCTTCAATACCAGTTCGCCGTCGCCGATGACCGCGGGGACGTGGTCCGCGAAGCCATCGAGCTGGTCGGCGCGGCACGCGCCCCGTCGTTTGTGTCGGTGCTCAAGCGATTCGGCCCCGCCAATCGCGGCCTGTTGTCTTTCCCCATGGCGGGGTGGACCCTGTGCCTCGATTTTCCGGTCGGCGCCGCGTCCTTGCCCGGGTTGGTCGAGTCCCTCGATGAGCTGGTCGATGCCGCCGGCGGTCGGGTGTACCTGGCCAAGGACTCGCGGGTACCGCCGAGGCGACTGCACCACATGTACCCTCGCATCGCCGACCTCTCTTCGGTGCGCAAGCGGATCGACCCCGACGGGGTACTCCAGTCCGACTTGTCGCGCCGACTCGCCCTCTAGGGAAAGGACCACCCCGCATGCGTGACGCATTCGGTCATCCCCAATCAGCCGTCGTGTTCGGCGGCACGTCGGACATCGCCCGGGCCATTGTGGAGCGACTCGTCCCGCTCGGGTGCACCACCATCGTGCTCGCCGGCCGCGACGCCGACGCCCTGCACGACGCGGCCGAAGAGGCCAAGGTGGCCGGGGCCACCGACGTGAGCGAGGTGCGCTTCGACGCGCTCGATGCCAGCGATGCGGCGGCCGTGGTCGAACGCTGCTTCACGGCGGCCAACGGCGACGTTGACCTCGTGCTCATGGCGGTCGGGGTACTTGGGGAACAGGCCAAAGACGAAGTCGACGCCAACACGACGGCCAACGTCTTGACTGCGACAACCGTGTGGCCGGCGGCGGCCCTCGCCGGTTCATTCGACAAGCTTCGCCAACAAGGACAGGGGCAGATCGTCGTGCTGTCCTCGGTGGCCGGCGTGCGGGTGCGCCGGGCCAACTACGTCTACGGATCGGCCAAGGCGGGGCTCGACGCGTACGCCGTCGGGCTCTCAGAAGCCGCCCGGGGCACCGGGGTCGATGTCTTCGTGGTCCGCCCCGGATTCGTCAAGACCAAGATGACCGCCGGCCTGCCGGCGGCCCCGTTCTCGACCAACCGCGGCGCCGTGGCGGACGCGGTGATCAGTGGCATGGACCACGGGCAGACCATCATCTGGGCCCCGGGTCCACTGCGCTTCATCTTCGCCATATTCCGCCTCCTGCCCCAGTTCGTTTGGCGGCGCCTGCCGGGCTGAGCGCGGTCGGGCGCTGGACACCACTGCGCCGTGGGCGCAGAATCGGGGCCCGGCATCACCGGCGCCGCGCAAATGTGTGGCGCCAGAGGAGGAACGATGAGCAAGACGACAGACGACGGGGCACTTGGGGTCGTCAAGGCGACGTCCGAGCCGATTCACGATCTCGGTACCGCGATCTACCTCAGCAGCGACGTCTTTGCGTGGGCCGCCGAGTGGGGCTGGTCGAATCCCTTCGCCTTCTACTTCGCGGGGCGGGGCGGCATGCTCGGTGACGTCGGGGCCGATGTGGTCACCTCGGCCATGGGGTGGTTCGAGCCCACCATCGTGGCCGCCATGTACAACGAGGGTGCCGCGGTGGCCGGCGCACCGGCGGCCGCGGTGCGCATGGCCGAGGCCACGGGGCGCTGGGGCAGGAAGTACCTGGACAACGTGGCGGGGTTGGACGACATCGTCGCCGTCGTCGAATCGACCGTCGACACGCTCGAGGGATCCGCGCTACCGCTGTTCGTCGGCTGGCGGGATGCAGCGAGAGACGAGCACCCGGCCGGGCGGGCCGCCCAACTCATGCAGATCCTCCGCGAATGGCGCGGGTGCGTGCATTTGGTGGCGACCACCGCCGTCGGCCTCTCGCCCCTCGAAGCGATCCTGACCAATGAAGGAGAGGGCCAGGCCAAGTTCTTCGGGTGGACCGAACCCTTTGCGAACTGTACGGCCATCGCGGACAAGCACCAGGCGGCCGAGGACATCACCGATCAACGCTGCGCGGCAGGCATCGAGAGTGCTCTCGCACCCGAGCGCTACGCCACCTTCTGCGACGGCATCGCGGCCCTGCGGGCCGCCATGCCCTAGCCCCAAGACCAGGTCATTGCCGCCGGAAGGCCTCCGGTCATGGTCGGCTAGTGTGAAGGGCTGCTCACGGGGGAGACCTCTGTCGACCACGCGGCAACGCGGCTCACGCCGTTACGGACCTGTGGTGCAGTCTGGAGTGCACGCCGCCCTGTCAAGGCGGAGGTCGCGGGTTCAAATCCCGTCAGGTCCGCTGCCAGATTCGAGAGCCCACGGGCGATCGGATCCGGTTACCCGGTCGGGTAGCTCAGTTGGTAGAGCGCGCGCCTGAAAAGCGTGAGGTCACCGGATCGACGCCGGTCCCGACCACCAGTTGTTCCAGCGGTACGGCAAATGCCGCGTCGTCGACCCATTCGGCGAAACCGTGGCCGGCGCCGCGGTGCTTCAGCCTGTGGTTCCCCCGGTGGTGGGAAGACCGGCGGCCTTCCAGGCCGCGTACCCTCCGTCGAGGTCGCAGCTGTTGGGGCGACCCAACGCGATGAGGCTGGCGGCGGCCAGGCTCGAGGCGTAGCCCTCCTGGCACATCACCACCACCACCCGATCGGCGTCGGCGGCTTCAGCGATGCGGTGGGTGCCGAAGGGGTCGAGGCGCCATTCGAGGTTGTTGCGTTCGATGATGACGGCGCCGGGGACCTCACCGAACTCGGCCCGTTGGTGCGCAGGACGTATGTCGACCAGGAGCGCGCCGCTGTCCACCAGGGCTTGGGTCTGGCGGGCATCGGGCCTCCAAAGGCCCCGCCGGGCGTTGCCGAGGAGTCGGTCGACTCCGCTCAAGGCGCCCAGGTCGGGTCGGCTCGATACTCGGCGCGCTCGACTACCAGCGAGGTGCCCGCTTGGCGGTAGAAGGTCATCGACGCCATGGGAGGAGAGTAGATGTGGACGCTGGTGGCCGGCACGTCATCGGTGTTGACCACGTCGTGGATGTAGCCCGGACCGAATGCGGTCCCGGCCCCGACGTCGATGCTGCGCTTGGTGAGCGCACCGCTGGCGCTGACCGAGTGCTCGCGCAAGGTCCCGTTGATGACCCACAAGGCACCCGAAGAGCCGCCGTGGTCGTGCAATTCGAGGCCCCGGTCCTTGGGCCAGTGGATGGCCCAGATCTCGATCTCGTCGGTGAGCTCGAGGAGTTCGTAGGAGCGTTGGGTCAACTCCGGACCGGCCAGCGGGAGCAGGTCGCGCATTTCCTCGCTGTACGTCGCGCACGCGTTCGAGCAGCTCGAGCGGACTCAGCGCTAGGCCACGTCGAGCGGCATCGCCCGGGGCAAAGCCCGAGCGAGCGATGCTCGGTGGTGCCTCGGTGATGGTCATTTCGCAGGGCTCCTCTGGCGTCGATCCGGTGAGAAATCGCGGGTCCGATGGCGCTAACTCGCTATACCCGATCAGTTTAGTCGTATTTTGTCCCCCTGCCAACCCCACCCAACGAAGCGGTGCCCCACCTGCACTCGGCGTGCACGGCGGGGCGCGATAGGCCAAGGTAAGGCGACCTATGGCGACCAAATCCCGCACCCCCAAAGCGGCGGCTCACCCACCGCGCCCTGTCTTCGCCCCGGCCGCGCTCGGTCCGGTGACGTTGCGCAACCGGATCATCAAGGCGGCTACCTTCGAAGGGGTCATGCCCGGCGGCCGGGTCAGCGATGCGCTCATCGAGGTCCATCGCGCCATCGCCCGCGGTGGCGCCGCCATGTCGACAGTCGCCTATCTGGCGGTGTCACCCGAAGGCCGCACCGATCGCCATTGCGTGCTCCTCAACGCCGATTCGGTCGACGACCTGCGCCGTCTGACCGATGCCGTCCATCAAGAAGGTGCCGCCGCCGCGGCCCAGATCGGCCACGCCGGCCCCGTCGCCAATGCCCGCTCGAATCGCGCCCCGGCGCTGTCGCCGTCTGGGGGGTCGACCCCCTCGGGACACGCCTGCGCGCCGTGACCCCAGCCGATATCTCGCGCATCACCGAGGACTACGCCCGCGCCGCCGCGTTTGCGGTCGACGCGGGCTTCGACTCCATCGAGGTCCACGTCGGACACAACTACCTCCTCAGCGCGTTCTTGAGCCCGAAGCTGAACCGCCGCGACGACTCCTACGGCGGCAGCGTGGAAAACCGGGCCCGCTTCGCCCGGGCGGTACTCCAAGCCGTGCGCACGGCGGTCGGCGACCGCGCCAGCGTCACGGCCAAAGTGAATATGGCCGACGGGGTGCGGGGAGGGCTTTGGCTCGAGGACAGCCTCCAGGTCGCCGCCCTCATCGAGTCCGACGGCGTGCTCGATGCCATCGAGCTGACGGGTGGGAGTTCATTGTCCAATCCGATGTACCTCTTCCGGGGCGAGGCCCCGCTGGCGGAATTCGGCGCGACGTTGCCGGGGCCGGCGCGGTTGGGCTTCAAACTCGTCGGCGGCCGCTTTCTGCGGTCCTACCCCTTCGAGGAGGCGTTCTTCTTGGGGTACGCGCGCCAGTTCCTCGCGGCCCTGTCGACACCCCTCATCCTCTTGGGCGGTATCACCAAGCTCGAGACCGTCGAGTCCGCCCTCAACGAGGGGTTCGCATTCGTGGCCATGGCCCGCGCCCTGTTGCGCGAGCCGGATCTCCCGAAGGCTTGGGAAGCGGGATCCACCGCACAATCGCTGTGCATCCACTGCAACCAATGCATGCCGACCATCTACTCGGGCACACGCTGTGTGCTGGTGAACGACGGGGCGCCCGCTCTTTCCTAGTGGTTCGCATCGAGCGGTGCCGTCCCGCCCGGGCCCGTGGGGTCCCAAACGAAACGCCTGTTCCCACGGACCCGGAGCGAAGCGGACAGTGGTAGAGCATCGACGGTTGCGAAAAAATACCTTTAGGGCACGGCGCGGCCGTGCGGGCTGCGCCGATCAGGTGTTGGCGTAGTTGGTCCACCAGGTATCGAGGGTTTGCATCGAAGTGCCCGGCGCCGCGAATGCGCTGAGAATCACGTACTTGCTCGGAACCGTCCAGACGTAGTCGGGGATGTTGTTGGTCGTCGCCGACGAGGACGTGGCCTCCATGGTGCACTCGATGACCTGGTCAGGTCGGGAGGGAAACGCAGAGTTGCTCCACCCGACCGATCCGTTGTCCGAGTCATTGCTGGTCGGGCACCCGACACCGGGCGTGGTGGGCACGATCTGCTTGAAGGCGTTGTAGGTGGCCAGGCTGGCTTGGTAGTCCTTGGCGTTGTCGAAGATGTAGCCGTAGACGTAACTGTCCTTGCCGAGATTGGGCAGGCTGCAGTTCTCCTCGTCGACCAGTCCGACCAGGCCCGAGGGGCTCGAAACCGTCTTGGACGACGAGCAGTTGTCAGACTCGGGCGGGAGAAGCCCGGCCAGGGTCTGGTTCACCACCAGTTTCGGTGCCTTGTGCGAACTCGTGTACTTGTTCACTTTGGCCACTTCGCTCGGGCACAGATACTTGGCCGACTTCACCAGCATCAAGGTCACGAAGTCCTGCGGGAACGAGTTGTCCGATGTCGAACTCGTCGGTGTCGTCAGCGTCGAGTTGACGAAGCCGACGCTCTTGCCGTTTCCGAGCAACGAGCAGATGGCGAGACCGAGCTTGGCGATCTCTGCGTCGGGGATCTGGGTGATCTCGTTCTTGTCGATCGCGGTCGTGAAGGCCTTTTGGGCGGATTTCGACGGCGTCGACTGGGCGGCGGCCGACGTCGCGGCGGTGGCGATCACGACGAGGGCGCTGGCACTGATCGCAACTGCTCGAAATGATCGCTTGAGGTTCATGGCAGAACGCTAATGCAACATGCATTGGGCCACAACGGGACTTGTCGTTTCGCATCCGCTCGGATCGAAGGCGACATGGCGTGGTGACGTGGTCCGGAATTGGCCACGACCTCCGGATGTAGTCGCACCGCTCAGAACGACCACAACCGAAGGTCGTGAAGTTACGAACGTCATGTTGTCGGACCCAAGGTGCAGTGCCGTTGCATCTTGGTTGCGCTTGGGTCGTTATGAAGAAATCCTCGAGTGCCGGCGCGTGGCCGTCATTTTTTACGTGAAAGTGCGGACACGAAACCAAGCAGCAGAAACGCTCTGTAGCGCTGCGCTCAGTGGGCGATTACGCGCCGATGGCGGGACGGCGGCCCGCCCATGGCGCGGCGATCTCGAGCGCGCCGGCAAGCGAGAGCAAGGTCTCCTCGTCACCGAAGCGTCCGACGAACTGCACGCCAATGGGAAGTCCCTCACCGTTCCAGTGCAACGGAAGCGAGACGGCCGGCTGGCCGGTCACGTTGAACAACGGGGTGAAGGGCACGTACTGGGCGGCTCGGAACAACCCGGCCAACGGCTCGCCCGGGGGCGAGTCGAAGGTACCGAGCGGAGCCGGTGGCTCGGCCAGTGTCGGCGTCACCAGCACGTCGAAATCTTCAAAATATGCGGCGACCTGGCGGCTGTACTTCTGCAACGCCTGGGCGGACTTGAGGTAGCGATCGGCGGTGATGGTGCGCCCCATTTGGGCCAGCGACCACGTCAAGGGTTCGAGTTCGTCCTCGGTGGCCGCCCGACCGATCCGCTCCTCCCAGTCCAACAGAGCCCACGCGTTGCCGGCCGCCCAGAAGTTGACGAAGTGCTCGGTGAAATCGTCGCCGTCGATCTCGAACGTCGCCACCTCGATGTGGTGGCCCATCGACTCGCACAGCGCAGCTGCACCCTCGACCGCAGCGACGCAGTCGCCATGTACGACGCTCCCGGTGGGTGAGTCGACCACCATGGCCACCCGCAGTGGCGAAGCGGCCGTCGTGGCGGCAGCGGCGAACGACACGCCGTGCAGCGGGGGAGCCCAGTAGGGATCGCCCGGAACCGGTCCGGCAATCATGTCGAGTATCGCCGCTGAGTCGCGCACCGAACGCGACACCACGTGCTCGACCACCAGCCCGCCCATCATGTCGCCGTATTGGGGCGCGCCCGACACCCGCGCCCTCGTGGGCTTGAGCCCGACCAGCCCGCAGCACGAGGCCGGGATCCGGATGGATCCGCCACCGTCGTTGGCATGGGCCACCGGCACCATGGCGGATGCGACGGCGGCGGCGGACCCGCCCGATGAACCGCCGGTCGAATGGGCCGGGTTCCACGGGTTCTTCGATGCACCGAACCGCTCGGGCTCGGTGGTCGGCAAGATGCCGAACTCGGGCGTGTTGGTCTTGCCGCAGATCACGAAACCCGCCCGGATGAAGCGCTTGGTCAACTCCTGGTCGATTTTTGAGTGGTAGTCCCCCGCCAACGCGCTGCCTTCGCACAACGGCGTGCCCGCCAGTTCTGCCCCGAGGTCCTTCAACAAAAACGGCACCCCCGAGAAGGGCGCGTCACCCGGCGTGATGCCCTGCGCTTGGGCCCGGGCGCGTTCGAAGAGGGGGTGGATGACGGCGTTGAGCTCGGGGTTGAGCCCCTCGATGCGCGCGATGGCTGCGTCGACGAGTTCGACCGGCGACATCTGGCGGCTGCGCACCAGCTCCGCTTGGTCGGTTGCGTCCAGCCAGGCCACCTCGTCGCTCATGTTCGCGAACCTACTGGCATCGGGCGACGGACTCACCGCCGCCGCGGGTCTCAGGCGGAGGCCACGCTCTCTTCGGGCAGTCGGCGCGCTCCGGTGCGGATGGCGATGGCCTCGTTCACGTCGACATCGACCCCGCACCCCGTGCAGCGACGACGGTCATCGATCTCGGCACCGCAGCCGCGGTGCTGGAGGATCATGGGCCGCTCGCCCTCGATCACGTACTTGTCGCCCCACTTGAGCAGCGAAACCAGCACCGGCCACAGGTCCGCCCCCTTTTCGGTGAGTCGGTACTCATGGCGCAACGGACGCTCTTGGTAGGGGCGCTTGCGGACAATCCCGGCCTCGACGAGCCGCTCGAGCCGTGCCTGGAGGATATTGCGGGCCACCCCCAGGTCACGTTGGATCTCGTCGAAGCGCCGGATGCCCATGAAGACATCGCGGAAGATCAAGATGGTCCACCGCTCCCCGATGATTTCGAGGGTCGATGCCACCGAGCAGTACTGCGTCGGATAGTCCCGCTTCAACATGCCTCCAGCATAACCGACTTTTCGCCGATTTGCGTTGCATAGTGAAACTTCCATCGTTATAGTGCGTTTTATGACACAACCGAGTGAGTTTCAGCAGGGAGCATCTGAATCGACCCACCCGACGTTGACCGCTTTGGTGGTGCTGACCGGGGTGTTCTTGTCTTCGTTGGACCTGTTCATCGTCAACATCGCCTTCCCGAGCATCTCGGCGAACTTCCATGGTGAAGACCTGAGCTCGTTGTCATGGATTCTCAGCGCCTACACGATCGTGTTCGCTGCGCTCTTGGTTCCCGCCGGCCGCTGGGCGGACCGGGCCGGCCGCAAACGCGCCTTTTTGATCGGACTGGCGATCTTCACCGCATCGTCGGCCCTGTGTGCGATCGCCCCGTCGCTCGGACTCTTAGTTGGCGCCCGGATCCTCCAGGCGAGTGGTGGCGCCTTGATGCTCCCGACATCACTCGGGTTGCTCCTCCCAGCATTCGGTCCCAGCCGCAAGGGCGCGGCCATTGGGCTGTGGTCGGCCGTCGGCGGCGCCGCCGCCGCACTCGGGCCCCCCATTGGCGGGCTCCTGGTCGAAGCCAGCTGGCGTTGGGTCTTCTTGGTCAACCTCCCCTTCGCCCTGGCCGCCCTCATCGTCGGCATCCCCGTCCTCAAAGAGGTCAAAGACCCCAGTGCCCATAAGGCCGACCTGCTCGGGGCGGGTCTGTTGTCGCTCGCGGTGGCCAGCTTGGTGGCGGCCATTGTGAAGGGGACCGACTGGGGGTGGACCAGCGCGGCGATCCTGATCGCCCTGGCCATCTTCGTGGCCTCGTCGATCGGCCTGGTGTGGCGGTCTGCGTCGCACCCCAACCCCATCATCGAGCCCGCGGTCATTCGCCACCGGGGCGTCGCCCTGGCCGACCTTTCGTCGTTGATCTTCTTCGCCGGCTTCGGTGCCATGGTGCTCGGCGGGGTGCTCTTCTTGACGGGGGTGTGGCACGAGTCGGTGCTGCGTGCGGGCTTCATGATCGCCCCGGGACCCCTGCTCGCCGGACTGTGCGCGTTCCCCGGCGGCCTGGCCGGGGCGAGATTCTCCCAGCGCGCCGTCGGCACGGTCGGCGGTCTGATCTTCGCCGCCAGTGCCTTTTGGTGGGCCACCCGTCTCGGCACGACGGTCGACTACGTCGGCGCCTACCTCCCCGGATCCATCCTCACCGGCATCGGCGTCGGTCTCATGCTGCCCTCCCTCGGTGGGGCGGCCACCGCGCCGTTGCCGGCGGAGCGTTTCGCCACCGGGACCGCGCTCTACGCCATGTGCCGCCAGATCGGCCTCGCCCTCGGCGTGGCGTGCCTGGTCGCCTTCTTGGGTGCCAACAGCGGCACAGCTGCCATGGGCGATTTCGTCCATGGCTGGATATTCATGGGCACTTGTGCGCTCGTCTCGTGCCTGGTGCTGCAGGGAATCCCGCGCAAGACCACGGTGAAGATCGATTCGGTCGAGGGCTTCGTCGCGGAGCGTGACCGGGCGGCTCTGGCAATGGCGACAAATCGCTAGGCCGCCGAAGGGCGATCCTCGCCGCGGTGTGTGAAACTCGGCGGGTCGGCGACGTGAGCGATCGCGCCGCAGCGACCGTGGACTCGTTCGACCGGGGGAGGAACATGCAAGCCTGCGTGACCAGGGGTGCAAGCCTCGTTGTCGGGGAGGTGGCGACACCGACGCCCGGACCCGGACACGTGCTCGCCCAACCCCTGGCCGCCGGCATCTGCGGCTCCGACCTCCACGCATTGGCCGATTTCGGCCACTTCGAGCGCGCTGATGGACTCTGTCGGTGCACCCCATATCGACCCCTCGGCCGACTGCGTCTTCGGTCATGAGTTCTGCGCGCAAATCGTCGAACACGGCCCCGGTTGCACAGAGGCGCTGCCGGTCGGGACCCGGGTGTGCTCGGTGCCGATCATCCTCGGGAGCGCCGGGGTCGAACAGATCGGGTACTCGAACGCCTACCCCGGCGCACTGGCCGAGACCATGGTGCTCCAAGAGGGGCTGTTGCTCCGCGTCCCCGACTCCCTCGACTCCTCGCTCGCCGCGCTGAGCGAACCGCTGGCGGTCGGCGAACACGCCGTTGGGCTGTCGGGCCTCGCCTCCGGCCAACCGTGCCTGGTCGTCGGCTGCGGGCCCGTCGGCCTGGCCGTGATCGCCGCCCTCAAGGGCCGCGGGCACGGCCCGGTACTGGCGGCCGACTTCTCCCCGGCGCGGCGCGCGCTCGCCGAGGTGTTCGGGGCCGACGAAGTCATCGACCCCGCCACCACGTCGCCCCACGCGCGCTGGGCCGACTTCTGCGTGCCGACCGGATTGACCGAACGCGCCGGCGCCGCCATGCTCGGCACGGCGCTGAACGATGCGCTCATCTTCGAGTGTGTCGGTGTCCCCGGAATGTTGCAGTCACTCATCGCGGACTCCCCGCCGCACAGCCGCGTCGTGGTGGTCGGGGTATGCATGCACACCGATTCGATCGAGCCCTTTGCCGCCGTCGTCAAAGAGATCGAGCTGCGCTTCTCGTTCGGGTACACCGCGGCCGAGTTCGCCGCCACCTTGGCGCGCCTCGCCACCGGGGTCCCCGGCGCCGATCGCCTCGTCACCTCGAGGGTCGATCTGGCGCAGGCCCCCGAGGCCTTCGCCACCCTGACCTCGCCGGGCGAACACGGAAAGATCCTGGTGTGCCCGTGACCCCGACCCCCCGCCCCCGATCGATCATCGTCGACGCCATCGCACCGAGAGAGGACGCTTCGCGCCAATGAGCACCATCGCGGCACCCGATCATCTGCAATTCGGCATCTTCTTGGCGCCGTTCCACCCGGTCGGGCAGAACCCGACGCTGGCCCTCGAGCGCGACCTGGCGTTGATCGAGCTCCTCGACGACCTCGGCTTCGACGAGGCGTGGATCGGCGAACACCATTCCGCCGGTTACGAAATCATCGCGTCACCCGAGGTCTTCATCGCCGCCGCCGCACAGCGCACCCGGCACATCCGGCTCGGCACCGGGGTGTCCTCCCTCCCCTACCACCACCCCTTCATCCTGGCCGACCGCCTGGTCCTGCTCGATCACCTGACCCGGGGCCGGCTCATGATCGGTGTCGGCCCCGGTGCCCTCCCCTCGGACGCGTTCATGATGGGCATCGACCCGGCCAAGCAGCGCGACATGATGGAACAGTCGCTCGAAGCCATCTTGGCCCTGCTCAAGGGCGAGGGACCCGTGACCATGGAGACCGAGTGGTTCACCCTGGTCGGGGCCCGACTGCAACTGCGCCCCTACCAACGCCCCCACCCGCCCGTCGCGGTGGCCGCCCAGGTCTCGCCGGCCGGGCCGCGGCGCGGCCGGCAAGTTCGGCTGCGGCCTCTTGTCGATCGGCGCCACCTCGGCCGGTGGCTTCGACGTGTTGGCCCATCACTTCGACGTCATGGAGGAACGCTCGGCCGAGTTCGGGACCACGGTGGACCGGGGGCAGTGGCGCCTGGTCGGCCCGATGCACCTCGCCGACACCAAAGCACAGGCCATCAAGGACGTGGCGTTCGGTCTCGAAGAATGGGTCGACTACTTCGCCCGGGTCGCCGCCCTGCCCTTGGCCCCCGACACCACCAACTTCGATTCCCTGGTCGACGCCCTCAACGCCTCGGGCTTCGCGGTCATTGGCACGGTCGACGACGCCATCGCGCAGGTCGAGCGGCTCCGCCGCCAGTCCCAGGGATTTGGGACATACCTGCTCATGGGCCACGAGTGGGCTGACACGCAAGCCACCGCCCACTCCTATGAGCTCTTCGCCCGCTACGTCGCACCGAAGTTCCAGGGCTCGACCGAGACCCTGGTCGCCAGCCGGGACTGGGCGGCGCAGAACCGCCCCGAGTTCATCGGTGCCGCCGGCAACGCCGTGATGTCCGCCATCCAAGCCCACCAAGAAGAGAAAGCAGCCAAGGCCTCCAATGTCTGACCCGAGCATCGTCACCCATGAACAGATCCCGTCCAACGGGATCGAGCTGCACGTCGCGGTGGCGGGTCCGAGCGACGGTAAAGCGGTGGTGCTGTGCCACGGATTTCCCGAGTTGTGGTACTCGTGGCGGCACCAGATCGATGCCCTCGCCGCCGCGGGGTACCGCGTCTATGCCCCCGACCTGCGCGGCTACGGCGAAAGCTCGGCCCCGAGCGAGGTGACGGCCTACGGCTCGGACGAACTGACCGCGGACCTGTGCGGGCTGCTCGACCATTACGGGTTGGCCCGGGCCCATTTCACCGGGCACGACTGGGGATCGATGGTGGTCTGGGAGTTGGGTCGCCTCCACCCAGATCGGGTGTCGTCGATCTACAACATGAGCGTGCCGTACTCGTCGTCGCCCGCGCCCCCCCTCGAGATCTTCGAGGCCATCTTCGCCGGCAAGTTCTTCTACATGATCTACTTCCAACAAGTCGGGCCACCCGAGGCCGAACTCGAGGCGGACCCGCGCCATTTCCTGCGCACCATGCTCTACTCGGCGTCGGGCGAAGGTCTGAGCTCAGGGGGCGGGCTCTTCCAGGACTTCGCGCGCGAGGGCACCGGGTTCATCGACATCTTGACCCCCCCGCCCGACGAGCTCCCGAACTGGATCACCGAAGCCGACATCGACGTCTATGCCGCCGCATTCGAAAAGAGCGGTTTCTTCGGCCCCATCAGCTTCTACCGCAACATGGACGCGAACTGGGTCCGCAGCCACGAAATTCAGCCCTCGGTCTACACGATGCCGACCGGATTTCTCACCGGTGCGCTCGACCCGGTCATGGCCATGATGCCCGGAGCGGGTGCGCTGATGGAGGCCGAGCTTCCCGACTTTTTGGGCATGACGACCATCGAGGGGGCCGGGCACTGGGTCCAACAGGAGAACCCGGCGCAGACCAACGCGGCGCTGCTTGGCTTCCTCGCCTCTTTGGATTGAGGCGGCGATGACCTACTCCATCGTCGCTCGAGACCCGGTGACCGCGGAGCTCGGGGTCGCCGCCCAGAGTTGCTACTTCGCACTCGGCTCGGTGCTGCCGTGGGCCCGCGCCGGCGTCGGTGCCGTAGCCACCCAATCCATGGTCGACCCGGGCTACGGCCCCCGCTGCCTCGAG
Source organism: uncultured Acidimicrobiaceae bacterium (assembly GCA_963800725.1). GTDB lineage: Bacteria > Actinomycetota > Acidimicrobiia > Acidimicrobiales > RAAP-2 > Bog-473. The sequence continues at coordinate 536,542 of CAWDCE010000017.1, forward strand.
CTCTTGGCGTCGGGCGTCGGGGCCAGCGCCGCCCTCGAACGCGTGCGCGCCGCCGATCCCGACCACGAGGTGCGCCAGGTGGCGTTGGTCGATTCCCTCGGCGCCGTCGCCGCCTTCACCGGGGCGGCCTGCATCGATGCGGTCGGCCACGTGCACGGCCCAGGCTTTTCGACCCAGGCCAACATGATGGCGGGGCCCGGGGTGTGCGAGGCCATGGCCGAGGCGTTCGAGGCGCACCACGGCACGCTGGCCGCGCGCCTCGTCGCCGCGCTGGTGGCGGCCCAAGGCGCCGGGGGCGACGCCCGGGGCCAGATGTCCGCCGCGCTGCGCGTGGTCGACGGGGAACGCCATGATGCGCCGTGGGAGGGGATCATGGTCGACGTCCGCGTCGACCACGCGGACGAACCCCTCGAAGAACTGGCCCGGCTCGTTCGGATCGCGGAGGCCTACCACCTGTGCGACATCGCTGAAGAGGCCCTGCTGCAGGGCGACGCGGCGGTGGCCTTGGCCAGCACCGAGGCCGGTCTCGACCTCTTGGGCACCGACGGGAATCTGCGGTTGAGCCACCTCGCCGCCCTGCTCGCGCTCGGTCGCCTCGATCAGGCCGCCGCCGACCTCGCCGCGCTGGTGCAGCAGGGACCGGGCTGGGAAGCAATTGCTCGCGCCATGACGGGCGCCGGGCACATCGCACTGCCCGACGGTGTGACCATCGATGGGCTCTTGGCCCGGACCCGGACTTGAACCCTGCGATGCCCACCGGACCCGAGCTGACCGCGTTGCCCGCCCAAGGGCCCGGGGTCCCCTGGCCGACGAACCGCTGGCCGCGCGCCGAGGTCCCCATCGGGGTCGACCTCGAGCCGCTGCTCGATCAAATCTGCGACGACAACGGCCCGCTGGCCCACACCTACGCCGTGGTCGTGATCCACCGGGGTCAACTGGTGGCCGAGCGCTACCAAGGGGCGATCCCCTCGTTCACCCACCCACCCGAACCGGTCGACGCCGACACCAAGCTGCTCAGCTGGTCGATGGCCAAATCGATGCTGCACGCAGTCGTTGGACTCTTGGTCCTCGACGGTCGGCTCGACCTCGACGCGCCGGCCGACGTGCCCGAGTGGGCGGACCAAAGCGACCCGCGTCACGCCATCACCTTGTTGCACCTCTTGGCCATGCGCGACGGGCTCGACTTCGCGGAGGACTACCTCGACGACCGCACGTCGGACGTGATCCAGATGCTCTTCGGTGACGGTGCCGCCGACATGGCCCACTTCGCCGCCGACCGCCCCCTCGCCGCCAATCCCGGGGAGCGGTTCAACTACTCGTCGGGCACCTCGAACATCATCTCGGCTGTGCTGTCGCGGGTGCTCGGGCCGGGCGCGCCCACCGAACGGTTCGTGCACCAGCGGCTCTTCGAACCGCTCGGGATGACGAGCGCGGAGATGCAATTCGACGCGGCGGGGACCTGGGTGGCCTCGTCGTATGTCCGCGCCACCGCCCGCGACTACGCCCGCTTCGGCCTTTGGTATCTGCGTGACGGGGTGTGGGACGGCACCGCGCTCTTCGCGCGGGGTTGGGTGGACTACGGCCGCACCATCCAGTCGGTCGACCCCCTCGACGGTCCCTACGGCGCCCATTGGTGGGGCGTGGCGGGGGATCGCTTCGGGACGTTTCGCGCCGCCGGCTACGAGGGCCAGTCGATCACCATCTGCCCGGCCCTCGACCTGGTGGTGGTGCGCCTCGGCAAGACCGACACCGCCTACGATCCCGACCTGGCCGCCTGGCGGGCGAGCGTCGTCGAGGCGTTCGCAGCGGTGAAGGAGAATCAGGCCCCTTCGTAGTCGAAGCCGAGGTCGGGGGCGCTGAGAATGGAGCGAAACGCCAACCCCTCGGCCGCAGCCATGGCGGCTGCGGTGCCACCGCGATCGACCACGGCGACCAACAAGATCACCTCTGCTCCCGCCGCTTGAACGGCGTGGGCCGCCTCGAGCAACGAGGTGCCGCGGGTGACGGTGTCTTCGGTGATCACGACCTGGTCGCCCGGGTCGAGCGCACCGGCGATGCGGCCGCCCGCCCCGTGGTCCTTGGCCTCCTTGCGCACGCTGAAGGCCTTGAGCATGCGGCCGCGGGTTGCCGCCACCCCGGCGGTGACAAAGGCCACCGGATCGGCCCCCATGGTCAGGCCCCCGATTGCGGTGGCCTCGGCGGGGACGACCCCAAGTAGCGCGTCCGCCACCGCCACCATGGCTTCTGGGCGGCACACCGTCTGCTTGGAATCGATGAACCAGCTGCTCCGCCTGCCCGATTTCAGCACGAAGTCGCCCCGCTTGACCGAGTGCTTGAGCAGGTGCTCGCGCAATTCCGCGACCGGGTCGGCGCCGCTCATCGGATCTCGACCCCCGCCACCTTGGCGGCGACCGAACCAATGACCGCCGAAGGCTGGCCGCTGGCCGCCAGCGATTCGAGAGCGGCATCGGCTGACTCGGGGTCGACCACCAGGGCCATACCCACGCCGCGGTTGAACACCCGGTCCATCTCTGCTTCTTCGACCGAACCGAGCGTCTGGATCTCGGCGAAAATCTCGGGCTCCCGCCACGAGGCGCGCTCTACCACCGCGCCGACGCCGGCGGGGAGGACCCGGGGCAGGTTGCCGACGATCCCGCCGCCGGTGATGTGGGCGGCCGCGTGCAGTTGCGCGCCGAGTGCGGCGCGCACCGCCATGACCGCCGGTGCGTAGATGACCGACGGCCGGAGCAACTCATCGGCCAGGGAGTGGGAGGCCCCGGCCCACGCCGGGTCGCCGAGCCGGCGGCCGGCACGCTCCAAGAGGACGTGGCGGGCCAGGGTGTAGCCGTTGGAACGAAGCCCGGGCGAGGGGATGCCAATGATCGTGTCCGCGTCATGGACGCGCTCGGGCCCGAGTTCGGTGCCACGCTCGACCACCCCGACCGCAAAGCCCGCGATATCGAAATCGTCGGGATGCATCGAGTCGGGGTGCTCGGCGGTCTCGCCGCCAATGAGTGCACATCGGGCGAGCTTGCATCCGTGCGCGACGCCCCCGACCACAGTGGCGATCTGATCGGGATCGACCTTGCCGGTCGCGATGTAGTCCAGCATGAACAGCGGCTCGGCCCCGACGCAGATCAGGTCGTCGACGCACATGGCGACGAGATCGATCCCGACGGTGTCGTAGCGGCCGGTCGCCTGGGCCACCATGAGCTTGGTCCCGACCCCGTCGGTCGAGGCCACCAGCACCGGATTCGCCACCTTGGACAGGTCGAGCGGGAACCGGCCCCCGAAGCCACCGATGCCGTTCACCAGACCTTCAAGGCGCGCCACCGCGGTGTCGCCCACGTTGATGTCGACCCCGGCGGCGGCGTAGGTGGCCGGGACCGCCCCGCTTGTCTCGGCGGTCACTCAGACTCCGGGGAGGGCAGCCTGGTAGACCATTGCCTCACCGTCGCCCACCTCCGCCCCGGCGCGTCCGGTGTGCAGCGTCACGGGCGTGGACTGGGGCACCGCCGTCGGGTAGTCGCCGGTGAAACAGGCATCGCAGAAGCCGGCGTCGACGGTGATGGCGGCTTTGAGGTTCTCGACGGTGATGTAGGCCAACGAATCGGCACCCAAGATGTCACGGATCTCATCGATGGTGTGGTTGTTCGCGATGAGCTCCTCGGCGTTGGGCGTGTCGATGCCGTAGAAGCAGGGCCAGCGCCACGGCGGCGAGGAGATGCGCAGGTGCACCTCGGTGGCCCCGGCCTCGCGCAACATGCGCACGACCGAACGCTGTGTGGTGCCCCGCACGATCGAGTCGTCGACCACGACGAGGCGCTTGCCCGCGATGGTCTCACTCAACGCGTTGAGCTTGCGACGCACGGCGTCCCCGCGAGCCTGCTGGTCAGGCGCGATGAACGAGCGACCGATGTAGCGGTTCTTGACCAGGCCCGCGCCATAGGGGATGCCACTGGCCCGGGCAAAGCCTTCGGCGCCCGGGACGCCCGACTCGGGCACGCCCATCACCATGTCGGCTTCCACCGGCGCCTGCTCGGCCAGCAACTCGCCCATGCGGCAGCGGGTCTCGTGGACCTCGCGCCCGTAGAGGTGGCTGTCGGGCCGGGCGATGTAGGCGAACTCGAAGATGCAGAGCCTCGGGGACACTTCTTTCAGCCACGGCACGCTCAACGAGCGCACGCCGTCGCCGTCGATGACCACCAACTCCCCGGGCGCGATCTCGCGCACGAAGGTGGCCCCGATCACGCTGAGGGCCGGGGTCTCCGACGCCAGCACCCAGCCTTCGGGGGCATCGGGCGGACCGAGACGGCCGAGGCACAACGGCCGGAAGCCGTAAGGGTCGCGTACCCCAATGAGGCGCTGGGCGTTCATCAGCACGAAGGAGAAGGCGCCTTCGACAATGGGCAGCACGGCCTGGAGCGCGCTCGGCCAGGTCGCCGGTTTCGGGGAAGGCATGAGCCAAGAGCTCGGCCACCACGTCGCTGTCGGTGGCGATGGCACCGGGCAACATCCCGACCTTCTCGGCCAAGGCCTGCGTGTTGGTCAGATTGCCGTTGTGCGCCAGTGCGAACCCGGCGCGGCCGACCGGCCGGTAGATGGGTTGGGCCCCGTCCCAATCCGAGCCGCCGTGGGTCGAATAGCGGGTATGGCCAATGGCGAGGTGGCCCGACAGACCCGACAGCGTGCGCTCGTCGAAGACGGTCGCGACGAGACCCATGTCTTTGACGACCATGACGGTGTCCCCGTCGCTGACCGCCATCCCGGCCGATTCTTGGCCACGATGTTGGAGCGCGAAGAGTCCGTCAAAGGTGAGGTTGGCCACCCTGCGTCCAGGGGCATAGATACCGAACACACCGCAGGCTTCCTTCACGGTGTGTCGATTCTCGCACAAATTCGGCGCATTATGCACTCCCCAGCTGGGCGGCGAGGTTGCCTTCGAAGGCGTCACCGAGGCGTTCGACCGGGAGGTCGACGAGGCCGTCGATCACGAAATTGGGCCCACCGGAGCGACCGAGGACCGCGGTCTCGATCCCGAGGTCGGCCGCCCGGGCCGCCAATTCGTCGGGCATCGGCGTCGCGATCACAAAACGCGACGGCGATTCTGCGAAGAGTTCGGCGGGCTCAGCGAGCGCCACATGGCAACCGGTTTCCCCCGCCACCGCCATCTCGGCCAGGGCGAGCGCGAGGCCGCCTCCCGACACATCGTGCACGGCGCCGACCAGAGGCGTCTCGGTGCCCCCGGCCACCACGGCTGCGACCAGCGCGGCCACGAAGGCACACACGTCGCGGTGGACCTCGAGGTCCAGTGCCGCCAACGTGCCCGATCGGTGCCCGCGGCGCTCGGTGGCCCACCGGGTGCCCTCGAGCTTGGCCGGACCCGACCCTCGTGGACCGACGAGCAGCAACGTGTCACCGGCGCGCAGTGCGAGTCCGGGCGGGGCGGCGCGCACGACATCGACCAGCCCGAGCGTGCCGAGGACCGCGGTCGGGTCGATGTCGGCCCCACCGCTCTCGTTGTACAAGGACACATTGCCCCCGATGACCGGGAGCTCGAGGGCCATACAGGCATCGCGCATGCCGTCGATCGCTTCAGAAAGTTGCCACATCACTTCGGGATGCTCGGGATTGCCGAAGTTCAAGCAATTCACGACCGCGACCGGCGTCGCCCCGACACAGGCGAGGTTGGCCACCCCTTCGGCCAACGTCAACGCCGTGCCGGCGCGCGGGTCGAGTGCGCAGTAGCGGGGATTCGAATCGGTGGTCAGGGCCACGCCGCGCTCAGAGACGGGCAGGCCCGGACCCGCCAGGCGCAACAGCGCCGCGTCGCCACCGGGACCGACCACGGTGTTCAAGAAGAGCTGGTGGTCGTATTGCTCGTAGACCCACCGCGCTGAGCGCATCAGTGCCAAGAGATCCGCCTCGACGTCGGCAACGTCGATGGTCGGGGGATCCTCGGCCACGCCGGGAGCCGGGGCGACCCGGGGCCGGTCATAGAGCGGTGCGTCGTCGGACAACGATGCCGCCGGCACATCGGCGAGGATCTCGCCGTCGAATCCGTCGCGGATCCGCAGCCGCCCGCCGTGCGCAGGGTCGGGTGCGGTGACCTTTCCGACCACCGCCGCGCGCACCTCCCATTTGGCGCACACCTCGGCCACGGCCGGCCACGACTCGGGCGTGACGATCGCCAGCATGCGCTCCTGGCTCTCGCTCGTCATGACTTCCCACGGCTCCATGCCGGGCTCGCGACGCGGCACTGCGGACACGTCGACATCCATGCCGACTCCCCCACGTCCGGCCGTCTCGCTGGTGGCGCAGGCCAGCCCGGCACCGCCGAGGTCCTGGATCCCAACGACGAGCTTTGCATCGAGGAGCTCGAGACAGGCCTCGATCAGCCGCTTCTCCTCGAACGGGTCGCCCACCTGGACGCTCGGGCGCTTGGAGTCATCGGCCATGGCGTCGTCGCCGGCGAACCCGGCCGAGGCCAGCACGCTGACCCCCCCGATGCCGTCACGCCCGGTGCTGCTGCCGAGGAGGACGGCCAGATTGCCCGGGCCCGAGGCGATCCCGAGCACGAGCCGATCGGTCGGCAACGCGCCCATACACAGCACGTTGACCAAAGGGTTCTGGGCGTAACACGGGTCGAAGGTCAACTCACCGCCGACGGTCGGCACCCCGACCGAGTTGCCGTAGCCCGAGATGCCGCTCACCACACCCTCGATGAGCCAGCGTTGGCGGGCGTCGTCGGGGCTCCCGAAAAAGAGCGGATCCATGACGGCGAGCGGACGGGCCCCCATGGTGAAGATGTCACGCAGGATCCCCCCGACCCCGGTCGCCGCCCCTTGGTACGGCTCGATGGCCGAAGGGTGGTTATGGCTCTCGATGCGGATGGCGATGGCGATCCCGTCACCCGCGTCGATCACGCCGGCGTTCTCCCCCGGCCCGACCAGCACCTTGGGTCCCTCCGTCGGCAGGCGCTTCAAGTGCAGGCGCGAGGACTTGTACGAGCAGTGCTCGCTCCACATGACGGCGTAGAGGGCGAGCTCGAGGTGATTGGGGGGTCGGCCGAGGATGTCGGCGACGGCGGCGAACTCGTCATCGGTCAGACCAAGGGCCCGATGCAGCGGCTCCTCGGCGTCAGGGCTCACGATGCCTACCAACTTAGTGGGGCTCGCGGGGTCTCTCTGCGCTGAATACGGCCAAATCGTCGGCCGCCCAGACCAATTCGGGCACCAGGCCGGCCGCTTCGAGCCACCCGAGCTGTTGGACCACGGTGCTGGGCTTGTCGTAGTCGTCACCGACGGCGCCAGCCCCGGGCCCCTCGTCGACCGCTTGGACCACGTCACCCAGCACGAAGCGCCCGCCGGGGGCCAAGACACGGGCGATGCCCGCGAACAAGGTGGCCTTGTCGGGGCCGTCGAGATGGTGGACGGCGAGCACCGAGATGACCAGATCGAACGGGCCCGCCGGCAACGGGCGCGCAGGTCCGCCCGGGCGAAGGTGACCGAGTACCCGGCCAGCCGCTCCGCCGCCACCGCCATCATGGCGTCGTTCTCGTCGATCCCCCGGGCGGCGGCCCCCGGGTGGCGCGCCAGCACACCAAGCAGCGCTTCGCCGGTCCCGGTCCCCAGATCGAGCACCGTGGTGACCTCGAGCCCGGTCGTGGCATTCACGACTTCGCGATGGAGCTCGTCGTAGCGCGGCACCTCGGTCGCCATCAGCTCGGCATAGGTGGCCGGGTCGAAGCGAAACTCACTCATCGTTCGAGCAATTCGTCGAGGTGGGACCACGTCCACCACAGCACCCAGACCGAGAGCCCGACGGTGACCACATTGATGGCCAGTTCGACCATGCCGTTCGCCCCTTTGCCCCAGACCCCGTGTTCGAGGTCGTAGAGCACGTCCATGGCGAACAGGTAGAGACCCGCACCGCCGCCGGCCAGGAGCCACAACACCGCCGCCTTGCGCGAGGTCAGAAGGCACACGGCCGCCGCGGTCATCGAAATTGCCAGCCAGGCGTCGGCGAGGGGAAATGCGTCTTCGAACTGCATATAGGGCAGTGACGTCTCGGTCGCCACCAAGGACCGATGCGTAAACCAGGCCAGCCAGTACAAGGCGATCACCCCGACCGCCACCAAGAGCACGACGGCGACGCCGCGTCGCGATTTGGCGGTCAGACGAGCGGCCTTGGTGGGCATTGCCTCCGCAGGGTAGCGCCCGCCAACCGGGGCTGCGGCGAAATATCCCGCAAGAGGGGTGACAAAGAGGACCGAAAAGGCCCGGTGCCATTTTCGCCTATGGCAGTCGCCGCTTTGGGCCAAGACACGGGAAACATTTGGAACAAACCGGTGACACCGGGGTCCTCTATTGGGGCACACTGTAGGCATGGCAAAAGCAAAGACACCGGCTCCTCGCAAACCCATGAGCAGCGGCCACAAGGCCGCACTGGCCCGGGGTCGCGCCGAAAGTGCCTCAGTGCGTCACTACCTCGAAGCGCTCGAGACCTCGAAGCCGAAGCGGGGCAGGAAGCGGACCCCGGCCTCCATCGACAAGCGCTTGGCCGTCATCGAGAATCAGCTCGCCACCGCGGACACGTTGACAAAACTGAACCTCCTCCAAGAACGGACCGACCTGACCGCGGAGCGCTCCCGGGTCGATCAGGTCAAGGACCTCTCCGCCCTCGAAAAGCAGTTCATCAAGGTGGCCAAGGCCTACGGAGAGCGCAAAGGCATCAACTACAGCACCTGGCGTGCCGCCGGGGTCAGTGCATCGGTGCTCCAGGCCGCCAACATCTCGCGGGCCCGGGGCTGAGTCAGGCCGCCGCCACCCTGCCCGCAGCACCGAGAAGCGAGCGCAACAGCACCACTCCGTCGTCAGATCCCAAGAGCGCTTGGGCCGCCCGCTCCGGATGGGGCATCAGGCCAACGACGTTGCCCGCGGCATTGGCAATGCCGGCGATATCGTCCACCGACCCATTGGGATTGTCGACGTAGCGCAGCACGACCCGCCCTTCGTCGTGCAACTGACGCAGCGTTTCGTCGTCGCAGACATAGCTGCCCAAGAAGTGGTTGATCGGGACGACCAACTCGTCGCCCACCTGGGCGAGTCCCGTCAGCACCGACGCGGTTGAGGTCACGACGAGCCGGGTCGGTTGGCACAAGAAGCGAAGATGGGTGTTCTTCTGGAGCGCACCGGGCAGCAGTCCCGCCTCGGTCAGTACCTGGAATCCATTGCAGATCCCGACCACCGGTCCGCCCGACTGGGCGAAGGTGCGCACCGCGTCCATGATGGGAGAGAAGCGGGCGAGGGCACCCGGGCGCAGGTAGTCGCCGTGGGCGAACCCACCGGGCAATATGACCGCGTCGACGTCACCGACGCTCGAATCGCCGTGCCAGAGCAACTGGCCGCTCGCTCCGAGCCATTGCACCGCTTGGACGACGTCGTGCTCGCAATTGGAGCCGGGAAAGACCACGACCCCGACCTTCGTCGGCATCTAGGCCCCGAGCACTTCGAGTTCGAGGTGGCTCTGCTCGATCACCGGATTGGCCAGCAGGCGGTCGGCGAGCTCGGTGGCCTTGGTGCGTGCCGCCGCCTCGTCGGGCGCGTCGACTTCGAAGTTGAAGGACCGTCCGGCGCGCACGTGGGCCACCCCGTCGAAGCCGAGGGCCGGGAGCGCCCGCTCGATGGTGGCCCCTTCGGGATCAGCGATCCCGGGCCGCAATTGCACCTCGACCGCGCCGCGAACCTCATGACGTCGCACCGTACCAGTCGCCGAGGGAACGCCCGGTGACTCGCTCGTAGGCCTCGACGTAGCGCTTGGACAGGGCGGAGGTGACATGGTCGGGGAGCGGTGGCGGTGGGGCAACGCGGTTCCAGGGCTGTGAGGCCAACCAGTCGCGCAAGGGCTGTTTGTCATAGGCCGGCGGTGTGTGACCGGGCACGACCTGATCGGCCGGCCACAGGCGCGAGCTGTCGGGTGTGCACACCTCGTCACATAGCGACAGGACGCCGTCGACGTACCCCAACTCGAACTTGGTGTCGGCCAAGATGAACCCGACGTCGGCGGCACGGGCCGCGGCCCTGCGATAGAGCTCGAGGCAGATGTCCCGGGCCGCCCTCGCCGCCTCGCTCCCGACCAGGTTCTCCGCCTCAGCGAAGCTGATGTTCAGATCGTGACCCTCTTCGGCCTTGGTCGAGGGGGTGAAGATCGGCTCGTCCAGTCGATCGGCCATCTTCAATCCCGCCGGCATCGCCGTACCGTGGACGGTCCCGGACCGCTCGTACTCCTCGTGGGCCTGACCGGCCAGGTATCCGCGCACGATGCACTCGAGTTGGAGCATCTCGGCCCGGCGGACCAGCAGGGCCCGACCGGCCCATTCGGGCGGCAGTTGCTGCCCGGACAACGCGGTCGCGATCACCTGGGGGTCAGCAGTCACCAGCGTGCCGGGGACGACATCGGCCATCTCCTCGCACCAAAACACCGTCATGGCACTGAGCACGCGGCCCTTGTTCGAAATGGGCTCGGCCATGATGACGTCAAACGCGCTGACCCGGTCCGACGCCACCATCAAAAGCCTCTCCTCACCGGCGTCATAGAGATCGCGCACCTTGCCCGAATGGATCCGCTCGAGGGTGAACGTCATTCGACTGCCTCCAATGCGTCGACGAAGCGGTCCATGTGGCGCAGGCTCTTGGTGAGATCGAAGGCCTCGTCGAGTTGCGCCTCGGTGAGCGTCATGTCGGGATCTTGTGCCAACAGGTCGCGGAACGGCCGGCGCTGCGCCCAGGCCTCCCGGGCGTCGCGCTGGACGATCCGGTAGGCGGCGTCACGGGTGAGCCCCGAGGTAACCAGCGCCAGCAGCACCGACTGGCTGAAGACCAGGCCGAAGCTGCCGTCGGTCAGGTTCTCCCTGGCCCGCTCGGCGTTGATGACGAGGCCTTGGGCCAATCCGGTCGCCTTGCGCAAGACGTACGCGGCGAGCAGCGACGCGTCGGGGAGAGCGACGCGCTCGACCGAGCTGTGCGAGATATCCCGTTCGTGCCACAACGCCACGTCCTCGAGCCCGGCCCCGAGGTAGCCACGCAAGAGGCGGGCCAACCCGCAGAGCCGTTCGGAAAGAATCGGATTGCGCTTGTGTGGCATGGCCGACGAGCCCTTTTGACCGGCCCCGAAGGGCTCTTCGGCCTCACCGACCTCGCTGCGGGCCAGGTGACGGATCTCGGTGCACATCAGCTCGACGGTGGCACCGATCGAGGCGCAGGCGTAGAGGTACTCGGCGTGACGGTCACGGGCGATGACCTGGGTGGCGGGCACCGCGCGCGAATCCGAGCGCGGCGCACACATCGGCTTCGACGGCCGGATCGATGTTCGAGTAGGTCCCAACCGCCCCCGAGAGCTTGCCGACGGCGATGGACTCGCGCGCGGCACGAAGGCGGCGGCGGTCCCGATCCGCCTGCAGCGTCCAGAGGGCGAACTTCGCCCCGAACGTGGTCGGCTCGGCGTGCATGCCGTGCGTGCGTCCGGTGACCGGCACCTCCATCAGTTCGAGGGCCCGGGAGCGCAGCACCGAGATGAACTCATCCATATCGGCCAGCAACAGGTCGGCGGCCTTGGTCAAGGTCGCGCACAAAGCGGTGTCCACCACATCGGACGACGTCAGCCCGAAGTGGATGTACGAACCGGCCGGGGCACCGATGCGGTCTTGGACCACGTCGACGAACGCGGCCACGTCGTGATCGGTGATCTGCTCGCGTGCGAGCACGTCGGCGACGAAGACCTCGTCGACCGTCGGGGCCTTGGCCCGGCAGGTGGCGGCGTCGGCTGAAGGCACGACCCCGATGGCGGCCTGTGCCTCGGTGGCCAAGAGCTCCACTTCGAGCCAGAGGCCGAACCGGGCAGCGTCGGTGAAGAGTTCGGCCATGTCGGGGGGTGAATAGCGGGGGATCATGTCACGGGCTCCTCGGTGGCCAAGGCGGCGTCAGCGGCGATGTCGGTACGGATCTGGAAGCCGTCCCAATGGATTGGTGCAGCAGCGGCATAGGCATTCTCGCGGGCACGCTCGATCGTCGGTGCAACCGCGGTCACGGCCAGGACGCGCCCGCCCGCGGTGCGGAAGCGGCCGTTCGGGCTCTGGCGCCGGGTCCCCGCATGAAACGTCATCGTGCCCGGCACCTGGGCGACCGATTGACCCGAGGCGTCGAGCCCCTCGATGGGGTCCCCGGTGTGGGGGGCGTCGGGATACCCAGGACTTGCCAGCACGACGCAGACCGCCGAGTCATCGAGGAACTTCGGTGCGGGAATCTCGTTCAGGCGTCCGGTGGCTGTCGCCATGAACAGCTCGGCCGCGTCGCTGGCCAAGAGGGGCAGCACCACTTGGGCTTCGGGATCACCGAAGCGCACGTTGTATTCGAGGACCTTGGTGCCGTCGGGCCCGACCATCAGGCCGGCGTAGAGCACGCCGCGGTAGTCGATCCCCCGGGCCCGCAACGCCGCGATCAGCGGCTCGACCGCTTCGTCCATGAAACGGTCCACCAGTCGCGCATCGATGTGCGCCATGGGCGAATAGGCGCCCATGCCCCCGGTGTTGGGCCCCGTGTCGCCGTCAGCGATGCGCTTGAAATCCTGGGCGGGCAGGAGCGGCACCGCACTGGTGCCGTCGCACAGGACCAGGAGGGAACACTCCTCACCGTCGAGACCCTCTTCGATCACGATGTTGCGACCGGCCTCGCCGAAAGCCGATCCGCTGAGTTTGGCTTTCACGTCGGCCCGTGCCGCCTCGATGCTGTGGGTCACGAGCACGCCCTTGCCCGCAGCCAGGCCGTCGGTCTTGACCACCCAGGGCCCGGGCATGGACTCGAGATAGGCCAGCGCGTCGTCGATCTGGAGCGCATCGAAGGCCGCGAAGCGCGCCGTGGGCACGCCCGCCGTGGCCAGCATCTCCTTCATGAAGGCCTTGGAACCCTCGAGCAACGCCCCGTCGGCGCCGGGCCCCATCACGGCCCGTCCGTCGGCGCGCAAGCGGTCGGCCAGGCCCTCGACCAGCGGGGCCTCGGGACCGATGACGACAAGGTCGGCCTCGATCTCTTGGACCGGAGCGTCGGTGGTCACAATCGGATCGGCCATGCCGGGATTGCCCGGTGTGACCACCACCTCGGCCGTTCTGGCCAGCACATGGGCGAGCGCGTGCTCTCGAGCCCCGCTGCCGACGACGCAGACCTTCACGCGGTTGCGAAAGACACGAACTGTTCGCGACCGGGGCCGACCCCGACGAGTCGCACGGGGACGCCGATCTGCTCGGACAAGAACGCGACGTAGTCGCACGCCGCCCGGGGCAGGTCGCCAACCGCGGTGGCTGCGGTCAGGTCGGTGCTCCACCCAGAGAGCTCCTCGTAGATCGGCGTCACGTTGTGGAAGGTCGACTGGTGGTAGGGCAGGTGGGTGTAGCGGACGCCATCGGCTTCATAGGCGACACACACCTTGACCGACTCGAAGGTGTCGAGGACATCGAGCTTGGTCAGGGCCACTTCGGTCATCGAGTTGAGGCGGACGGCCTGGCGCAGCATCACGGCATCGAACCACCCGCAGCGCCGCCGCCGCCCGGTGTTGGTCCCAAACTCATGGCCCCGCTCGACCAAGAGGTCACCAATGTCATTGTCCTGCTCGGTCGGGAAGGGACCGGCGCCGACCCGGGTCACATAGGCCTTGGCGATCCCGATGACCCGGGTGATGTCACGCGGCCCGAGCCCAGAACCCGTGCAGGCGCCACCGGCTACCGGATTCGATGAGGTCACGAAGGGGTACGTGCCGTGGTCGAGATCCAAGAAGGTGGCCTGTGCCCCTTCGAGCAGCACGTTGCGCTCGGCGTCGAGGGCGTCGTGGATGAGCCCGACGGTGTCGCCCACCATTGGTTCTATCCGCGGGGCGTACTCGTTCAGGTAGCGGTCCGCGATGTCCTCGGCCGACAGCGGCAACCGGTTGTAGACCTTGGCCAATATGGCGTTCTTCTCTTTCAGCACGACCTCGAGCTTCTGGCGGAAGATCTTGGCGTCGAAGAGGTCCTGGACCCGCAATCCGACCCGGGTGGCCTTGTCGGCGTAGGCGGGCCCGATGCCCCGCTTGGTCGTGCCCAGGGCGTTCTTGCCCAAGAAGCGTTCGGTGACCCGATCGAGTTCTTGGTGATACGGCATGATCAGGTGAGCATTGCCGCTGACCACCATCCGGCTGGTGTCGACCCCTTTGGCCTGGAGCGTGTCGAGTTCAGCGAGCAGAACGGCGGGGTCGACGACCACGCCATTGCCGATCATCGGGGTGATGTGGTCGTAGAGAATGCCGCTCGGAACCAGTTGGAGAGCGAAGGCCTCGTCGTTGACGACGATCCGGTGTCCTGCATTGTGGCCGCCCTGGTAGCGCACGACCATATCCATCTCGCGAGCGAGGAGGTCGGTGAGCTTGCCCTTGCCCTCATCGCCCCACTGGGTCCCCACCACCACGGTTGCGGGCACGAGTCATCTCCGTTCGATCGGCGGATTACGCAACATTGTAACCCCCCCGGGTTCGCGGCATCGAAACGCTCGGGCGACCCCGGGTGAACGGGCGGGCGCCGCCATCACCGGCCGGCGTCGGATCCCCTCGGGCATCGCTCCACGGCCGTCGAAAACCCGCCAACGGCCCACGGGCGCTTTTCTCGGGCGGTGCCTAGATTGAACCCACGACGCCCGGTGCGAAACGTGCGGACCCGCTGATCGGGTCCCGGTCACGGCAGGGGCCCTGAGGAAGGAAGCACCATGCACATCGAGGACGTCAGCTACTCCTTTGAGGGTGCAACCATGATCGGGCATCTGGCCTATGACGATCTGACGACCAAGCTGCGCCCCGCAGTGTTGGTCTCGCACGAGGGACCCGGGCTCGACGGTCACGCCAAAGCGGTCACCGAACATCTGGCCGCGCTCGGCTACGTGGCCTTCGCACTCGATTATCACGGCGGCGGTGAGGTGCTGGCGATGGATGCGGTCATGGAGCGCCTCGGGGCGCTCCGGGCTGATCCCGCACGCGCCGGTGCGCTGGCACGGGCCGGGCTCGACGTCCTCTTGGCGCAGCGCATCACGGATCACCACCGCATCGCTGCCATTGGCTACTGCTACGGCGGGGTCATGTCGTTGGAGTTGGCGCGAACCGGCGCGGACGTCAAGGCAGTGGTCGGCTTTCATCCGGGCTTTCACCCCGCGGACGCCGCACCGCGCACCGAGGCCTCGCGCCGCATCAAGGGAAGCGTCTTGTTGTGCTGCGGAGCCGACGACCCCTTCGCCACCCCAGATCAACGGGCCGCTTTCGAAGCCGAGATCCGCGAGGCCGGGGTCACGGACTGGCGCATGGAGCTCTACGGCGGGGTCGGGCACAGCTTTACCAATCCCCACGCCGATCTCGCCGGCATGGCGGGCATCGAGTACAACGCCCGGGCGGAACGCCGCTCGTGGCGCTCGATGCTCGCGGTGTTCGACGAAACCCTCGGGCCGCTTTGAGCACCCGGCCGGCCCCGGGCGATCGGACGAGCTAAGCCAGGACGATCTGGTCGTCTTGCACCTTGACTGAAACGATCGAGCCGTCGACGTAGCGGCCCTCCAAGAGCGCGAGCGCCAGGGGGTCCTCGATCAGTCGTTGCAGGACTCGACGCAGTGGACGGGCACCGAAGTCGGGGTCGTAGCCGGCCCGGGCCAACCACAGCTCCGCGTCAGGGGTCACGTCGAGCGTCAATCGCCGCTCGGCGAGGCGCCCGGCCAGCTTGGCCAGCTGCACCCCGACGATGACCGCCAGATCCGCTTGGCTCAGCGGGCGGAAGCGCACGATCTCGTCGATCCGGTTGATGAACTCGGGCTTGAAGTACTGCGCGGGTTCGCCGGCCAGGTTCGAGGTCATGATGAGCACGGTGTTGGTGAAATCAACCGTGCGGCCCTGACCGTCGGTGAGTCGTCCGTCTTCGAGGACCTGGAGCAAGATATTGAAAACGTCAGGGTGGGCCTTTTCCAACTCGTCGAGCAGTACCACGGCGTAGGGACGCCGGCGCACCGCTTCGGTGAGTTGTCCACCTTCGTCGTAGCCGACATATCCCGGCGGTGCCCCGACCAACCGGCTCACCGCGTGCTTCTCCATGTATTCGCTCATGTCGATACGGGTGATGGCTCGCTCGTCGTCGAAGAGGAATTCGGCCAGCGCTCGGGCCAGTTCGGTCTTGCCCACCCCGGTCGGGCCGAGGAACAAGAACGAACCGATCGGCCGATTCGGGTCAGACAGCCCGGCCCGGCTCCGCCGGATGGCGTTGGACACTGCAGACACGGCTTCGTCTTGGCCGACGACGCGTTGGTGCAAGGTCGCTTCGAGGCGCACCAACTTCTCGATCTCGCCTTCGAGCAGGCGCGAGACGGGCACGCCGGTCCAACGACTGACCACCTCGGCGATGTCCTCGTCGTCGACCTCCTCCTTCAAAAAGCGCGTCGCCGACTGCAGCTTGGACAACTCCTCGGTGGCTTGGACGATGCGGCGCTCGATGTCGGGCAACTCGCCGTAGCGGATGGCCGATGCGCCGGCCAGGTCGCCTTCGCGTTCTAACCGCACGGCGTCGTCGCCACGGGCCGTCTGCTCTTCTTTGAGCAATTGGATGGTGTTGATGCAGGCCTTCTCCTGCTGCCAGTGCGCGGACATGGCGTCGCGTTGCTCGCCGAGTTCCGCCAGTTCCTTCTCGAGCCGCGCCAGCCGCTCGGCCGAGGCCGCGTCACTCTCCTTTTCGAGTGCGACCTTTTCGATTTCGAGCTGGCGGATCCGGCGGATCACCTGATCGAGTTCGGTCGGGAGCGAATCGATCTCGATGCGCAGCTTCGAGGCGGCCTCGTCGATCAGGTCGATGGCCTTGTCGGGGAGGAACCGTCCCGTGACGTAGCGGTCGGAGAGCACGGCGGCGGCGACCAGGGCGGCATCTTGGATGCGCACGCCGTGGTGGACCTCGTAGCGCTCGGCCAGGCCACGCAGGATCGCGATGGTGTCCTCGACGGAGGGTTCGCCGACGAAGACGGGCTGGAAGCGCCGTTCGAGGGCGGCGTCCTTTTCGATCGAGGTGCGGTACTCGTCGAGGGTGGTGGCACCAATCAGCCGCAGCTCGCCCCGGGCCAGCATCGGCTTGATCATCTGACCGGCGTCCATGGCGCCTTCGGCCGCGCCCGCACCAACAATGGTGTGCAGCTCGTCGATGAAGGTCACAACCTCACCCTCGGCGTCGGTGATCTCTTTGAGGACCGCCTTGAGGCGCTCTTCGAATTCACGCGGTACTTGGCGCCGGCCACCATCGAGCCGAGGTCGAGGGCGATGACGCGTTTGCCCTTGAGGCCTTCGGGGACATCACCTTCGATGATCCGATTGGCCAGGCCCTCGACGATGGCGGTCTTGCCGACGCCAGGTTCACCAATGAGCACCGGGTTGTTCTTGGTGCCGGCGCGACAAGACCTGGATCACCCGTCGGATCTCCTCGTCGCGTCCGATGACCGGATCGAGTTTGCCCTGGCGGGCGGCCTCGGTCAGGTCACGCCCGTACTTGGCCAACGCCTGGTAGGTCTGCTCGGGGTCCGGGGTCGTGACGCGGTGATTGCCCCGCACGGTGCGCAGCGCGCTCTGGAGGGCTTCGGTGGTGGTTCCGATCTCTGAGGCCAGGGCCAACAAGAGGTGCTCGACCGAGACGTAGTCGTCCCCGAGGTCGCGCCGGTGTTCGTCGGCCGATTCGAGGGCGGCCCTGGCCTCTCTCGAGAGACCGGGCTCGGACCCACCTTGCGCGCGCGGGAGGCGGCCCAACTGCTCGTGGACCCGTCGGCTCAAGTCATCGGGATCGACGCCGACTTCGCTCAAGAGCGGGCGCGTCATGGTCTCGGTCTGCAGCAACTAGCGCGTCGAGCAGGTGGGCGGGCGTCAGCTCGGGATGGTTGGCCGACGCCGCGTGGGCCGTGGCGGCGCTGAAGGCCGCCTTGGTGTTATTGGTCCAACGTTCAGGATCGATGGGGATGGTGGTTCACCTCTTCTGGTAGGGAACAGGGGTCTGGCGCAGCGGCACCAGGTCCCGTCGGTAGTGGCGGTGGGTGGCGGCCACCGCGGCTTTGGCTTGGTGCTTGACCTCGTCGATTTCTTCGCGCAATCGGCGCACCTCGGCTTCGAGCTCGAGGACCCGGCGCACGCCTTCGAGGTTGAGCCCCGACGCGGTCAGCTCTTGAATGTGGCGCAGGCGCGACAGGTCGGTGTCGGAGAACCGCCGGCTCCCGCCACTGGTACGCGACGGGTCCAAGAGGCCCTTGCGCTCGTAGATACGCAACGTCTGGGGGTGCATACCCGCCAGCTCGGCCGCCACCGAGATGACGTAGACCGCATGGTTGGCGTCTCGCTCACGCGGTGCCACTCAGCCCTCCACCGCGACGCGCGGTGCCTCGTCGCTGACTTCGGCCAGTGACTCAACCGCGGCGCGCTGCGCATCGGTCAATTCGGTCGGTACGACGACCTCGAGCTTGACCATCAGGTCGCCGGGCTTCGACGAGTTGCGCCCGTTGCCCGACGGCACACCGCGGCCGCGCACCCGCAGCACCGTTGCGGACTGGGTGCCCGGGGGCACCTTGAGGGTCACCTTCCCGTCGAGCGTCGGCACGGTAATTGTGGTGCCGAGGACCGCTTCGGGATAAGTGACCGGCACCGTGATGGTCAGATTGCGACCGGTTCGGCCGAAGGTCGGGTGTGTGCCGACGTGCACCACGACATAGAGGTCGCCCGGGGGGGCCATGCCCTGGCCCGGGGCGCCGCGGCCCTTGACGCGGATCCGTTGTCCGTTCTCGACCCCGGCGGGGATGCGTACCTTGACCGAACGCACCCGGCGCTCGGTACCCGACCCGTGACATACCGGGCAGGGCGTATCGAAGAGGGTGCCGCGTCCGACACAGTCCGGGCATACCGTGCTGAGTGAGAACAACCCCTGGTTGTCGTTGAGGCTTCCGGTTCCCCCACAACGTGGGCACGTGTGCGTCGAGGTCCCCGGTGCCGCCCCCGAACCGTGGCAGTTCGAACAGCGCGCGTCCTCGGGCACGTTGACCGAGGTGGTCACGCCGTGGACGGCATCGGCGAAGGAGAGGTGCAGGGCCGCTTCCATGTCGGCCCCGCGCTGGGGGCCACGGGTGGCCCCACGCCCGCCCCGGTTGCCGAAGAGCCCACCGAAGAGGTCCCCGAGGTCGCCCATGTCGGCGGTGCGGAAGTTCCCGCCGCCGCCCCCTGGCGCGCCACCGAAGCCGCCGGCCATCGGGCCGAGGCGGCGAACCTCGTCGTATTCCTTGCGCTTGTCGGGGTCACCGAGCACGTCGTAGGCCGCGCTGATCTCCTTGAAGCGGTCCTCTGATCCGGGGTTCGCGTCAGGGTGGTACTGCTTGGCCAGCTTTCGATAGGCGCGCGTGATCTCCTTGTCGGTGGCCGTAGAGACGACCCCGAGCACCTTGTAGTAGTCCTTCTCGAACCACTCGCGTTGGGCGGTCACTCCCTAGGTCACCCCCGCACGCGGACCATCGCCGGGCGCAGCACGCGGCCCCGCCAGCGATAGCCCGATCGCAGCACTTCATCAATCACGGTCTCGGTTCCGTCCCCTTCAACTTTCGCCACGGCGTCATGGACTTCTGGGTCGAAGGGAATTTCGGCCTCGTCCACCCGCTCAAGTCCTTCCTTGGCCAGCGTGTCGAGCAGCATGGAACGCGCTGCGCGCAGGGCCTTGGCGTCCTCGCTGACCTCGGCCGCGTCCTTTTGATGGGCCTCGGCCAAGTCGAGCGTGTCGAGCACGGTCAAGAGCTTGGTCACCAATTCCGCCGCGGCGCGAGCCGACTGCTCGTCTTGCATGCGCTGGATGCGCTTCCTGTAGTTCTCGAAGTCGGCCTGCGTGCGCTGGAGGGCGAGCAGGTACTCATCGCGCTCGGCCTCGAGCACCGCGAGGGGGTCCGGCTCGGGCTCGGGTGATGCGGCGGCTTGCGCCGCCGCATTCACCAGCGCCTCATCGGCCTCGCTCCACTGCTCGTCGGCCTCTGCTTCCGGCGTGACCTCCTCTTCGGGGACGGCCTCGTCGGAGCTGCTCATTGCTCGTCGACGATTTCGGCGTCGACCACGTCGTCGTCGGAGCCGGCACCGGCTCCGTCTCCGGCGTCACCGGGTCCGGCGCCGCCCGCGGCGTTGTCGCCCTGGGACGCCTGCTCGTAGAGCCGCTGGCTGAAGCTTTGACTGACCCCGACCAACTTCTCGGTGGCATCCTTGATGGCCTCGGTGTTGGTGCCGGCCAGGGCATCTTTGACCCCGGCGAGCGCGTGCTCCACGTCGTCCTTCTCGGTGCCTTCGAACTTCTCGCCCTGGTCCTTGAGCAACTTTTCGGTCTGGTAGACGAGGGTGTCGGCAGTGTTGCGTACCTCGGCCTCCTCGCGGCGGGCCTTGTCGTCCTCCGCGTGGGCTTCGGCGTCGCGCACCATCCGCTCGATGTCGTCCTTGGCCAGTGACGACTGGCCGGTGATCGTCATCGACTGCTCCTTGCCGGTGCCCTTGTCGGTGGCCGACACGTGCACGATGCCGTTAGCGTCGATGTCGAAGGTGACCTCGATCTGGGGGACCCCGCGTGTCGCCGGCGGCAGGTCGACCAGCTGGAACTTGCCCAGCGTCTTGTTGTACATCGCCATCTCGCGCTCACCTTGGAGCACGTGGATCTCGACGGAGGGCTGGTTGTCCTCGGCGGTGGTGAAGATCTCCGAACGCTTCGTCGGGATCGTCGTGTTGCGCTCGATGAGGCGGTGCATGACCGCGCCCTTGGTCTCGATGCCGAGCGACAGCGGCGTCACGTCGAGCAAGAGGACGTCTTTGACCTCACCCTTGAGCACACCGGCCTGGACCGCGGCACCAATGGCCACGACCTCGTCGGGGTTGACCCCCTTGTGGGGCTCCTTGCCCGAGAGCGACTGCACCAGTTCTTGGACGGCGGGGATACGGGTCGAACCGCCCACCATGACTACGTGGTCGATGTCGGAGGTCTTGAGTCCGGCGTCCTTGATGGCCTCTTCGAAGGGGCCCGCACAGGCCTGGACCAGGTCGGCCGTCAGCTCATTGAACTTGGCCCGCGTGAGTTTGAGGTCCAGGTGCTTGGGACCTTCACTGGTCGCGGTGATGAAGGGCAGGTTGATCTGGGTCTCCTGCACGCTCGACAGCTCGATCTTGGCCTTTTCCGCGGCCTCCTTCAGGCGCTGCAGGGCCATCTTGTCGGTGGACAGGTCCACACCTTCGGTGTCTTTGAAGGACTTGACGAGCCAGTCCATGACCTTGTCGTCCCAGTCATCGCCACCGAGCTTGGTGTTCCCCGACGTCGACTTGACCTCGAAGACGCCCTCGCCGATCTCGAGCACCGAGACGTCGAAGGTCCCGCCACCGAGGTCGAAGACCAAGACGGTGCGGTCGGAGTCTTCCTTGTCCAGCCCATAGGCCAGTGCGGCTGACGTCGGCTCGTTGATGATGCGGAGCACCTCGAGGCCCACGATGGTGCCGGCCTCTTTGGTCGCGGTGCGTTGCGCGTCGTCGAAGTACGCCGGCACGGTGATGACCGCCTGGGTCACGGTGTCACCGAGGTAGGCCTCGGCGTCGCGCTTGAGCTTGCCCAGGATTCGGGCCGAGATCTCCTGGGAGTTGTACTTCTTCCCGTCGATGTCGACGCTCCAGTTGGTGCCCATGTGGCGCTTGACGGATCGAATGGTCCGGTCGGGGTTGGTGATGGCCTGGCGCTTGGCGACTTCGCCCACCAGCACCTCACCGGTCTTGGAGAACCCGACCACCGACGGTGTCGTTCGTCCACCTTCGGCGTTGGGGATAACGACGGGCTCACCCGCCTCCATCACGCTGACCACCGAGTTGGTGGTTCCCAAGTCGATTCCTACGGCCTTAGCCATCTGCAGTCCTTCCAGTCGTTGTGCTTTGCGAACAGTATAACAAACTTGAGTGCCCTAATATCAAGTTTTCTGAGTTTATAGCCGACTGGCGGCCCGCCGGGGTGGCAGGCCTACCATGAACGCGTGCTCGATCTGATCCTGTTGCGCCATGGACAGTCCACATGGAACGCCGAGAACCTCTTCACCGGGTGGGTCGACGTCGACCTAACCGAAAAGGGCGAGACCGAGGCCAGAGCGGGCGGCGAGCTCTTGGCGCACGAGCCCGGGCTGGACCTGCGCATCTTGCACACCTCGGTGCTCACCCGGGCCATCCGCACCGCCGAGCTCGCCCTGGCCGCGGCCGGGCGCTCGTGGCTGCCGGTGCGGCGGGACTGGCGCCTCAACGAGCGCCATTACGGGGATTTGCAGGGGAAGAACAAAGCCCAGGTAAAAGAGCAATTCGGTGACGAACTGCTGGCAGCTTGGCGCCGCAGCTACGCCACCCCGCCGCCCGAACTCGGGGCGGACAATCCCAATACGGTGGCGGACGACCCGCGCTATCGGGACCTCGATCCGGCCGACATCCCAACGACCGAGTGCCTGGCGGACGTGGTGCGCCGGGTCCTGCCCTACTTCGAGTCAGCCATCGTGCCCGACCTGCGCCAGACGAGCGAGACCGCCAGTGCGGTCCTCGTCGTCGCCCACGGCAACAGCATCCGGGGGTTGCGCAAGCACATCGAGGGCATCGCCGATGCCGACATCGTCGGACTCGAGATCCCGACCGGCATCCCGTTCCGGTACCTGCTCGGCGAGGATCTCAGTGTGCACTCGGCCACCTACCTCGGTGACCCCGCAGCAGCTGCCGCCGCCGCCAGTGCGGTCGCTCGCCAGGCCGGCTAGCTGGGGAGGGTAGCCAGCCAGTCTGGCAAGCGGTTACGGCGGCGGGTCGGAGCGCCTCGCCGCGCTCCGACCCGGCCGATCCGTCTACAGGGCTTCGGCCCCGCGTTCTCCGGTGCGGACCCGCACCACGGTCTCGACTGGGATGACCCAGACTTTCCCGTCGCCGATCTTCCCGGTGGCCGCGGTGGTCACGATGGCGTCGACGACCTCTTCGACCTGCGCATCGTCGACCAGGACCTCGATGCGGATCTTCGGGACGAAGTCCACCTCGTACTCCGCACCTCGGTAGACCTCGGTGTGGCCACGTTGGCGTCCGAACCCCTGAGACTCGGTCAGGGTCATCCCCTGGACCCCGATGTTCTTCAGGACCTCCTTGACGTCATCGAGTTTGAACGGCTTGAGGACAGCTACCACGAGCTTCACCCTCGTGCTCCCTTCGGTTGCGATTGATTTGAAATCTCTTGCTTACGGTACCGGTCGTGCGCCACGGGCTACTCGGCTCCGCTGCTCGCCATGGCCGACACCCGCTCGGCGAAGGTCTCTTGTGGGTAGGCCTCCTCTTCGTGGATGGCGACGTCACCGATCTCGAGCGCCTCGTCCTTCTCCCGCAAGCCACGGCAGATGAACTTGGTGATGTAGAGCAAGATCGTGCTCGCCACCGCCGTGTAGATGATGATCCACACCGCGGCGAGGAACTGCTCCCAGAACTGGTGCCAGCTGTGGGTGTAGAACCAGCCCGAGACCACGAAGGACGGGGTGCCGTGGGTGCCGATGTATTCGACCATCCCCGGGTCGGCCAACAGGCCGACCAAGAGACCACCGAGCAAGCCGGCGATGCCGTGGGTATAGACGACACCGAGGGCGTCGTCGACCTTGGAGAACGGCCGGACCTTGGAGAGGTAGTTCCACGCCACCCAGACAACGCCCGAGCAGACCACGCCGACGATCAGGGCGCCGTAGCCGTCGACCCAGCCAGCCGAAGGGGTGATCCCCACCAACCCGCAGATCATGCCGTTGATAGCTCCCAAGAACGTCGCCTTATGCGACTTGGTGAAGAGCATGTCGAACGCCACCCAGGTCATGAGCGCCGCCGCCGTCGCCAGGTTTGTGTTGAGCACGGCGGAGGCCGCGTCGAT
Source organism: uncultured Acidimicrobiaceae bacterium (assembly GCA_963800725.1). GTDB lineage: Bacteria > Actinomycetota > Acidimicrobiia > Acidimicrobiales > RAAP-2 > Bog-473. The sequence goes on from CAWDCE010000017.1 coordinate 560,531, forward strand.
CCCGGCGTAGAAGGGGTCACCACCGTTGAACCCGTTCCAACCCAGCCACAAGATGCCTGCGCCGACCGCCACCATCATCAAGTTGTTGGGCACCCCGTGCAGGCGGTCGCGGGCCAGGCGGGGTCCGACGATCGCCGCAGCGACGAATGCGGTGACACCGGCGGCCAGGTGGATGACGTATCCACCCGAGTAGTCGACCGCGCCGTGCTGGGCCAAGAAGCCGCCGCCCCACAAGAGCTTGGCGTTGACCGTGTAGACGAAGGTGATCCACAGCGGCACGAACAACATCCAGGCCTTGAACTTCATGCGGCCGATGATGCCGCCGAGGAACAAGAGCGGGGTGATGGCCGCGAACACCACTTGGAAGTACGCGAACGTCGCTGTCGGATAATGGAAGGCGATGGCCGTATTCGCCCCCGACACTGTCTGGTTCTGTTCACCAAAGTGACTGGTGATCGGGTAGAAGTGGCCCCACATATTGGCGAACCAACCGGTGCCTTGGGCCCCGAACAAATCGTTGGCCGGGCCAAATCCCAGGTTGTATGCCCAGAGCGCCCAGATGATGATCACCGTGCTGAAGCCGACGAAGGCCATGAGCATGGTGTTGATCACCCACTTACGCTGGACAAGTCCGCCGTAGAGGACCGCGATACCCGGAAGGCTCATGAGGCCGACCAAAGTCGCCGCCACCAGCTGCCAGGTGTTGTCGCCCGAATTCAGCCAACTCGGGTACGGGATGAATGTTGCCGCTGCTAGCACTAGTCGGTGCCCCTTTCACGGTGTTTGCCGGTTAACCCTCCAACCCGCTCGGCGAGTAGCAGGAAGTCCCCGGACATCGTTGTGCCGGGGTCAGTATGGGCAGTAGGGATTTCCCTGGGGCTACGCGCGTGTTACCAGCATGTGAACAAGGCGCGGGAGTAGCCTCTCGCCATGACTACAGATGGCCACGGCATCGACCTCTCGAAGATCTGGCTGTTCTCGACCTCATCGGCCAAAGACCTCCGCGTCATTCGAAAAGCGCTCGAAGAGGCCACGGTGCCGCCGGGTCGCGTGCTGTGCGAGCAGGGGACGATCGGTCGAATTCTTCCTGATCGTCGACGGCACCGCCACGGTGAAGAAGAACAACCGCAAGACCGCCACCCTCGGCCCGGGGCAGTACTTCGGCGAACTCGCACTGCTCGATCGCCGGCCCCGTTCGGCCACTGTGGTCTCGGACACCGAGATGACGCTCCTTATCCTCGGGCAGCGCCAGTTCAACGGCGTGCTCGACGCCGTCCCCGCGTCTCGCGCAAGATGTTGGCCGCCATGGCGACCCGACTGCGTGAAGCCGACGAGCGGGCCTTCCACTAAGGGCCAGCACGCGACGGTCCGCGCCCTCGGCGGGGTGCGATGGAAGAATCACGGGGTTCGGTATTCCTCGCCAATCCCCGGAGGTCGCAATGTCCTTGTATAGAAAGCTCGGTGCCGAGTTCTTGGGCACCGGCATCTTGGTGTTCATCGCCGTCGGGACCGCGACCGAGTCTTTCGGTTTCAAGTTGTTCGGGCTCAGCTATGCCGCAGGCGTCGCCGCCACGGCCCTGGCGTTCGGTTTGGTCCTCATCGCGCTCGTCTACGCCATCGGCCCGGTGTCGGGCTGTCACGTCAATCCCGCCGTCACGATGGGCTTCATCACCTCGGGTCGGATGAAGCTGGGCGAAGGGGTGGCCTACATGGTGGCCCAGGTGGTCGGGGCCATTGGGGGCGCCTACCTCCTCTTCGCCGTCATGTTGCAGATCCCGAGCTACCACAAGCAGATCCAAGGGCTCGGTGCCGACGGCTACGGCAAGAACTCCCATCTCCTCTTGAGCCAGGGGGGCGCCTTCTTGGTCGAGGTGGTCATCACCTTCGTCTTCGTGTCCGTCGTCCTCTTCGCCACCCACAAGGCGGCCATCCAGGGTCTAGCCGGCGTGGCCATTGGTATGGCGCTGGTCGTCGTGCACCTCATTGGTATTCCGCTGACGGGGACCTCGGTCAACCCGGCCCGCAGCATCGGGCCGGCCCTGGTGGTCGGCGGTTCCTACCTGAGCCAGCTGTGGTTGTTCATCGTGGCCCCACTGGTCGGGGCGATCATCGCCGCGGTGGTGCACATGGTGATTGCCGATCGTTCGGCTGACGTCTCGGTCGTCGACGTCGACTGATGGACCTCGAGGCGGCGATCGACTTTGCCCGCACCAGGCGCGAGGCGGTACTCGTCACCATCAAAAGCGACGGCCGGCCGCAACTCTCGAACATCTTCTATTTCATGGAGTCGAGCGACGCCGCCACCATCTCGATCACCAACACCCGGGCCAAGACGGTCAACCTGCGCCGCGACCCGCGGGCGTCGCTCTACGTCCACGGCGACAGCTTCTTCGAGTGGGTCGTCCTCGAAGGGATCGCCGACCTCTCCGCGGTCGCCGCGGACCCGCACGACGACACCGTGAACCGCTTGGTCGCCTACTACCGGGCCGGGATGGGCGAGGAGCACCCCAACTGGGACGAATTCCGCACCGCCATGGTCGATGATCAGCGACTGGTGCTGACCCTGAACTTCGAGCGGGCCTACGGCCTGGTGGCTTAGACCACCTGGTCGGCTTTGCGCAGTGATTCCTCGACCAGCTGGGAGAGGTCCATCACCCGCACGTCATCCTCTTTGGCGTGGGCCCGCACGGCATCGTCGAGCATGATCATGCAGTAAGGGCAGGCGGTCGAGACGACGTCGGCTCCGGTCCCGAGCGCCTCTTCGGTGCGTTCCATGTTGACCCGCTTGCCGATGTTCTCCTCGAGCCACATGCGCGCCCCGCCGGCTCCGCAGCAAAAGCCCCGCTCCTTGCAGCGCCGCATCTCGACCTGTTCGACGCCCGGAATGGCGCTGAGCACCGTGCGCGGTTCCTCGATGACCCGGTTGTGGCGGCCGAGGTAACACGGGTCGTGATAGGTGACCTTGCCCTTGTAGCCGGTCCCGGGTACGAGCTTGCCGGACTTGACCAGATGCTCGAGCAATTCGGCGTGATGGATGACCTCGTAGCTGCCCCCGAGCGAGGGGTATTCGTTCTTGATGGTGTTGAAGCAGTGGGGGCAGCTCGCGATGATCTTGGTGGCCCCGGCCTCGTCGAGGGTGGCGATATTCATCCGCCCTTGTTCCTGGTAGAGGTACTCGTTGCCGAGTCGGCGCACCGGGTCGCCCGTGCACGATTCCTTGGGTCCCAAGATCCCGAACGTGACACCGGCACGGTGCAGCATGCGCGCCGTGGCCTGGACGCCCTTGCGGGCGCGCTCGTCGAGGGCGCCGGCGCAGCCGACCCAGTAGAGGTACTCGATGTCGTCGGGGATGGTGCCGGTGATCACCGGGATCTCGAAGTCGAGGGTCTCGGTCCACTCGGTCCGCTTGGCCTGCCCGAGGCCCCACGGGTCGCCCTGGTTCTCGACGTTGCGCAGCATCAGGCCGGCTTCGGAGGGGAATTCGGACTCCATGAGGACCTGATAGCGGCGCATGTCGACGATGGCGTCGATGTGTTCGATGTCGACCGGGCACTCCTCCACGCAGGCACCGCACGTGGTGCACGACCACAAGACGTCGGGGTCGATCACATTGGGGACCAGCGCGGTGAAATCGCCCTCTCCGGTGAGCAGCGGGGTGGCCGAGGCGAACATGTTGTCGCGCAGGTTCATGATCAAGAGCTTCGGTGATAGCGGCTTTTCGGTGTTCCAGGCCGGGCAGACGGACTGGCAGCGCCCGCACTCGGTGCACGTGGCGAAATCGAGCATCTGCTTCCAGCTGAAGTGGCCGATTTCCCCGACCCCGAACACGGTGTCCTCGTCGATGTTCTCCATGTCCATGTCGGGCGTCTTGTCGAGCGCTCCGAGAGCCCGGGGGCGCCGTGAGAAGGCCACATTGATGGGGGCCATGAAGATGTGCAGGTGCTTCGAATACGACACGAAGACCAAGAACCCGGTGATCACGGCGATGTTGAGGATCAAGAAGGTGGTCTCGATGACGCTGTTGACGCCCTCGCCGAGGGGAGCCAGCCAGTCCGCCACCGTGTGCGACGCAAAGGCGCCCCAGTTGTAGGGGAAGTTCCCGGTGTTGATCTGGGCGGCGCGGTACATGATCAAGGTGATGATCACGCCGGCGATCATGAGGAGCACCAGCCAGGCCGCCCCGGTGTGCGACCCGTAGAAGCGCGATTGGCGGTGCTTCTTGGCCGGGGCGTTCTTGACCCGGATGATGGCGAAGACGGCGAGGGCGACCAGCACGGCCACGGCGAAGAAGTCCTCGATGAAGCCGATCCAGTCCCAAGTCCCAATGAGGGGGATGTGGAAGTCCCGGTCGAACAGGGACCCGTAGGCCTCGATGATCGTCAACAACAAGACGGTGAAGCCCCACATCGTAAAGAAGTGGGCCAGTCCCGGCACGGTCCACTTCAAGAGCTTGCGTTGCCCGGCTACCTCGGTGACCTCGGCCTCAGCTTTGGGGCGGAGACTCCCCCGCGTGCGCTTGGGTGCCGGTTGACCGCTGCGGATCAACCGGGACAGCCAACCGAACCTCCGACCGGCGATGACGAAGCACACCACGGTGACGCCAAGGCCCAAGATGATCCTGATCAGCACGGACGCTCCTCACGAGTTCTCGTAGTGCAATGGACGGTGGCCGGACTCATACCCGCCACCTGGGATTTACATGCCGGACAGACGATAGTGTGACTGACGCTCGCGGGCGTAGTTCAGAGGCAGAACATCAGCTTCCCAAGCTGAGAACGCGAGTTCGATTCTCGTCGCCCGCTCTCATCAGATCGCCAGCTCCGGCCGAAGTCCCGGTAGCTTCACCACACCGCGGCACCGGCACCGGCACGCTTTGGACGCGCCTGGCGGCCGTCGGCTTTTGCTCTCCGACGATGCCGCCATTGGGCCTGGGCCGCCCGGGTGGATCATGATGTCGTCGTGCCCGCACTCCGCGACGTCGAGGTGCCGGCGCATTCCCTTGCGCGGCTGGGCCGCCTCGTCGGCCCGCAGCGCTTCGCCGCCCTCGAGGAGGCAGCCGGCGCCACGATCAGTTCGCTCGACGGGGCTACGGCGTGGAACATCAGCTCCACCGCGCACGGCGGCGGGGTGGCCGAGATGGTCGGCCTGCTCTGCAGCTACGCCAGGGATGCCGGTGCCAACGCGCGCTGGATCGTGATCGACGCCGATGCCGAGTTCTTTGGCATCACCAAGCGCCTGCACAATCGCCTGCACGGGGCCGCAGGTGATGCCGGCGATCTCGGGCCCAAAGAGGCCGCGCACTACTCGAACGTGCTTGGCGCCAACTGCGACGCGTTGGACGCCAGGATCCATCCCGGCGACATCGTCTTCCTGCACGACCCCCAGACGGCAGGTCTAGCGCGCCACCTGACCGAGTACGGGGTGCGGGTGGCGTGGCGCTGCCACATCGGGGCCGACCGGGCCAATGCGCACACCGAGGAGGCATGGGCTTTCCTCGCGCCCCATCTGGCCGAGTGCCACACCTTCATCTTCTCGCACGCCGCCTACGTGCCGCCGATCCTGGCCGGGAAGGACGTTTGGATCATTGAGCCCTCCATCGATCCGCTTGCGGCCAAGAACCGTCCGCTGCCCCGGGCGCGCGTCGAGTCGCTTCTCGAGGGGATCGGCCTGATCTCGGGTCCGGGCAACAGCGATTCGCCGGCGGTGGTTGGCACCCTCGGCCCTTTCGCAAAGGACGACACCCTCGTGGTGCAGGTGTCGCGCTGGGACCGCCTGAAGGACATGGCAGGGGTCATGCGGAGCTTCGCCGACCACGTCGCCGGACGCGACGACCTGCGCCTCGCCCTCGTCGGCCCCGCCGTCGAAGCCGTGGAGGACGACCCCGAGGGCGAAGGGGTCCTGGCCGAGTGCATCGACCTGTGGTCGTCGCTCCCCACCCGGGCCCAACGGGCCATCCGCCTCGTGCGCCTTCCAATGGCCGATCCCGTGGCCAACGCCCTCATGGTGAACGCGGTCCAGCGCCATGCCAGCGTCGTGGTGCAAAAGAGCCTGCAGGAGGGGTTCGGCCTCACCGTGACCGAGGCCATGTGGAAATCGCGGCCCGTCCTGGCATCCGCGGTCGGCGGAATCGTCGGCCAAATCCCCCCGGGTGCGGGCATCCTGCTTCAGGACCCGAGCGACCTCGACACGTTCGCCGAATCGCTGGTGACCCTGCTGGCCGATCCCGCAGAGATGGCATCGATGGGACGAAGGGCCCGGCGCCACGTACGCCAGCACTTCCTCAGCGACCGCCACCTCATCGACTACGCCCGCGTGATCGCCCATATGACCGGGCGGGAGGTGGACTTTTGATCACCGCGCCCGCTGAGCCGAGCGGGCGGTTCGCGCGCCACGCGCACTTCGATGGACTCAGTAATCGCCCTTTACGACAAAGTACGAACCACGGATCGTCCCGGCGAGCTTCGACTTCTGTCGGGCGAATTTGAACGAATCAAGCTCGGCGGGGATCTCCATCCCCTCTGAGAGCTTGAATCCGACCGCTCGCCTCTTGGTGTCGTCGAGTGGGTACGCGACGTTGATCGAGAGCCCACTCTCGTAGAAGACGTAGGGCCACCGGATGTGCGCAACCTCGAGATTCGCCGCCTCAAGCGGAGGCGACGCTATGACGATGTCGCGTTCGTCTTTGAGGATGCGATGCACCCAGTCGATGGTCTTTTTGGCCCCGGCGGCCGGTTCGGTGGTGAAGGCGACGTCGTACTTGTTCTTGAAATAGCGAGCCTCGTGTGCCCGCAACCCAGCCAGCGCAGCCGCCACGGGGGACGGCTCGAGGCCGACGGTCGAAACCTGAACGAAGTCGACGACATAGCTCACGGCGCATAATCGTAGGGCGGCGGCTCTGCCCTTGACGGCACCGACTTGGCCGTCAGGGCTTTTCCCCCGCCGGCCTCAGGTCGTAATCTCGAAGTCGAGGAGTAGGGACCCGGACGGAGAGCTGACGTTGCGCGTCAGCTTCAGAGGGCGTGGTGTGGCACCGAAGAGCTTGCGGCCCGCTCCTCGCAGGCACGGGGCGATCACGAGCCTCAGTTCATCGACCAGACCACTCGCGAGCAGCGACTGGGTGAGGGCGATGCTGCCGTGGATACCGATGTCGGCACCGCGACGTTGCTTCATCTCCGCGAGATGGTCGAGTGGTCCCTCGTTGAGGACGGTGGTGTGCGACCACGCCGCCTCGGGCTGCGAAGAGGTCACCACGAATTTCTCCACACCGTTGATGAAGCTGGCGAACGGCTCGATCGCACTGTTCGGCCAGAACTCGGCCCACTCGTCGTAGGTGCGGCGCCCGAGCACCACGGCGTCTTGGGTCCCAATCACCCGGGCCAGGTTCTCGTCCATTGCCTCATCCCACTCGGTGATGAACTCGTCGGGCTCCTCTGCCACCCCATCGAGTGACAACAACTCGTAGGCGACCACTTTGCGCACCATTCACCTCCGCTCGGCAATGCCTGCCTGAGCGGGCAGACGCGTGCGAGGGGGACCCGGACCGCGCCGCTCACCCAAGAGGCGCGGGCTGTGGGTCGCGACCCCGCCACGGTGTCGCCACCGGGCCTGGCGTCGGCGCGCCGCACCCCCGAGCACTTGGTGATTCACCTGTCCTGGGCGGGCGGCCACCCCGCCACCAGCCCGAGCTCCTTGCACAACGGGCGCGACGAAACCATCTGTCCGGCGAAGCGTTCGGCGTCGGGATCGTCGGCGAGCCATCCGGCCACTTCGCCCGCCACCTCGGGTGGTGCGGGCGCGTGGCCGGCGTTGACCAGGACCTTGTCCATTCCACTGGCCCGCATGGACTCGGTGAGGGTCAGCCCGGGGGCGATGCTGAACGACCAGATCCCCGCATCGAAGAACTCCACGTGACACATGTCGGTGACGCGATGAAAGGCCGCCTTGGCCGCGGCATAGGCGACGCCCCACCCGCCCTGGCCCGACGGTGCCGGCGGCGTGGTGAATGCGGCTTCTGAGAGCATGTTGATCAAGCGACCCTCGCCTCGCTCGAGCATCTGGGGCAAGAGCAGTTGGATGAGCAGGAGCGGGTGCAGGTAGTCACCGACCAGACACCGCTCCGCCGCCTCGATCGGCAGGTCCAAGATCCGATCCATGGTGCCGGGGCCTTGGTAGATGGCGTTGTTGAAGAGGACGTCGACGCGTCCCCAGCGATCGAGGACCTGGTCGGCCACGCGATGAATGGACTGGCGATCCATGAGATCCATCTGGACCACCAGGGCGCAACGGCCCAGCGCCTCGATCTCGGACGCGGTGGTCTCGAGGCTCCCCGCAATGGCGACGGTGCCCGCTGGGGCCGACGAGGTCGACGGATGGGCCCGCCCGTCGCCTTCATGCACCGTCCGCGCCGTGATGGCGACGTCGAACCCCCGGCGGGCCAGGGCGAGCGCTCCACATTTGCCGATGCCCCGGCTCGCACCGGTGACCAGCGCCACGCGACCGGGCGCAGTGTCGTTCATGGTCTCGCCCACCCGCTCCTCACATGATCCCCGATATCTGATGACCCCCGTCGACGTGGATCAACTGCCCGTTGACATAGGAGGACGCGTCGCTGCACAAGAAGCCCACCACGGCTGCGATGTCCTCGGGCCGACCCAGCCGCCGGCTCGGATTGTGCTCGGCCAATCGTTCCTTGATGTGCTCGGGCACCTGGCTCTGGGCCGTCTCGGTGAGGATGAACCCCGGCGCAATGGCATTGGCCCGGATGCCGTCACGGCCATAGCGGGTGGCGAGGTGGCGCGTGAGCTGGTTGATGGCTGCCTTTGAGACCCCGTAGGCCACCCTGGTCGATTCACCAATGGTGCTCGTACCCGAAGAGATGTTGACAATGGATCCGCCGCCCCGATCCACCATCTTCGGGATGACCTGGCGGGCGAGCAGGAGGGCCCCGCGGGTGTTGGTCTGCATCACGCGCTCCCACACACCGAGATCGATGTCGGTGGCGTCGGTGTCGAGCCGGGGGTGCGACCACGCCGCGTTGTGGTCGAGGCAGTCGACGCCCCCGAAGGTCGTGGTCGTCAACTCGACGAATTCCGCCACCGATTCTTCGCTGCGCACATCGCAGAGCCCGGCGAGGGCCTGACCCCCTTTTGCGCTGATCCGCTCGGCGAGCGTGTGCACCTCGTCGAGGGCCACGTCCCCGAGGGCGACCGACGCGCCCAGCTGCACGAGATGGAGCGCCGTGGCCGCTCCGATGCCCGAACTCGCACCTGAGACCAGCACCACCTTGTCGTCTAGCTGTCCCACAGATCCCTCGATTGCTCGGCCGCGAGCCAAGTGCCGGACCAATGGTGACACACCCAAAGCGACGACGACCCCGCCGGGTATCGCTCTCCGCGCCGCCTCAGGGACTGGGCGACGCCCGGGTGAAGTCCGAGGTCAGCGCGGCATTGAGCGGCGTCAGAATCTGCGGATTGGCGGTGATCAGCCCGAGCTCGCGGTTGTAGTTCATCGAGCTGGTCGAAAAGTTCTCGGACCCGACGAAGGCGCGTCGGGCGGCGGTGGCCGCGTCGAGGGAGATCACCTTGGCGTGAATGTAGAGCGGGTGTTCACCGTGGAAGAGGTGCACCTTGACCCCCGCTGACCTCAGCGACGCCAACGCCGCGTTCCACTGATGGCTGTAGGTCATGGTGACGTCGACCTTCACGCCGCGGCGCGCCGCTGCTTGGAGGGCCGATTCGACGGCGGTCGAGTCCATCTCCTCGTTCTCGATGTAGAGCGTGCGATGCGCCGAGTTGATGAGTCCGACCAAGGTCAGCTCCGAACCCGGACTCCACACCAGCGCGGCACTCTGTCCGACCGAAACCGGTCGGTGCCCCGAAAAGTCCTGCGCAAAGACGCTCTCGATGGCCAAAACGTCGGCCGGCGCGGTGTCGAAGATCCCGAAGTCACGCGTCGTCGGGAAGTAGCGGGCGGTGAGGTTGCCGGTCATCACCAACGACTCGTCGTCGTCGACGGTGATGGTCTTTTGATGCACGATCCTCGTCGGATAGGCCCACGCCACTTGCACCCCGTGGGCGCCGAGGAAGGAATAGGCCCCGGCATTGGCCACCGCCCCGGCATAGTCCTTGTCGAGCACTACCCGCACCGTCACCCCGCGGTGGGCGTCGGCGGCCAGATCGGCCTCGGCGGAGGGGTCGGAGAGCTCGTACATGGTCATGTCCACCGACCGCCGTGCCCCGAGAATGAAGGCATAGACGCTGCCGTAGCCCTGGTCAGGTTCGATGAGCAGCGGCGCGAACTTCGCCGGCGCACCCGGTGTCGCGCTCGACGGCGCGGCGCCGGCCGCGGGCGCGAAGGCGGCGAGCACGCTCACGACCGTTGCGACAACGACGCAGCGCAGGGAGGCGATGCGGGAAAATGGGCGTGCGGGGGACGACATGGTGCACGGAGCGTACCGACGGGCTGGGCACGGCCCGACCGGGGGACCTATTGGCCGCTAAGCAACCGGGGAACCGATTGCGTTCTCGCTCGGGGCGTTCTTGGTCATCATCACGATGCCGACCCCGAGGACACAGAAGCCCGCCGCGCTCAACGCGATCCGCAGTGGATCATCGGTGAACTGCTCGCCGAAGAGCCAGACACCGAGGGCGACGCTCACGATCGGATCGGTAGCCACCATGATTGGCGAAGAGACGTTGAGCGGGCCTGCGTGCAGCGCCGCCTGCATCAATAAGTTCCCGACGATCCCGCCGGCGATCACGGCGTAGACCGGCCAGTGGAGGAACATTGCAAAGAGGCCGTACTGGGCCAACGTGTCGGTCATCGACTTGATGAACCCGGCCTCGAGCGCCCACACGATGCCCGCCGCTGCTCCGTAGAGCGCCGCCTTTGCACTCGGGGAGCCGAGGCGCGCCAGCGCCACCATCACGGCGGCGATGCCACCGAACACCAGCGTCGAGGACAGCCACTGCGAGGTACTCGCCGTCATGCGTCCGCCATTGGGCTCGGACGCGACGATGAAGATGGCCAGGCCCGAACAGGTGATCACGGCGGACCACCAGGCGAGGGCGGTGACCTGGTGGTGGAACCACAGTCGACGGATGAGGAGGGCAAACACCAACTCGGCCACCAAGAGCGGCTGGACAATGGAGAGGGCCCCGAGGTGCAGCGCCAACGCCTGGAAGACGAATGCGGCGACGAGGGCGCCGGCACCGAAGAGCCACATTGGCTGGCTGAACAGGTAAAAGACCAGGCGCCTTCCCTTCATCCCTTCGGGCGCGCTGCGACTCGAGAGATGCTGGGTCACCACATTTGAGGCGTTGCCCAGGGCCGCCAACAGCGCGAAGAGTTCGCTCATTTCGGACGCGGCCGGGACACCGGGCCACGGTACCGCCCGGCCCGGGCACCGACCGAGCCGGGCCGGCCACGCCGCAGAGGGCCAAGACTCCCTCAAATGAGCTATGAGCTGGGCTTATGATGAAATGGCGGTGCCAGGAGTCAGGTATCTCGGGCGGGGGGATCTCTTCTTAGAGGTACTGAGTGCTTGCTCGGGCGAATTTCGGGGGTAGACAGGCGAGATGAAAGTGGGCCTAAGTGAAGCGGCCACACCGAAGCGGCCCACCATTGGCCTTGTGCTCGGCGCCGGCGGTGTGGTCGGACAGGCGTACCAGGCCGGGGTGCTGGCCGGCCTCGAAGTCGAGGCCGGATGGGACGCGAGAGATTCCGACCTGATCGTCGGGACCTCTGCGGGGTCGGTGACCGGTGCGGCGCTCCGCGTCGGTGTGTCGGCTACTGATCTGGCTGCTTCGGCGACCGGTGCGCCACCGTCAGAGCAAGGCGCTGCGTTGCTCGCGCAGATCCTGCCCGACGACGGAGCCCTTCCCGCCCCGTCGATGGCTTCGTTGTTTCGCCCGTGGCGACCGCCTTCCGCCGCACTCGTGCAACGAGTGGTTCGCAGACCACTGGCCTTTCGCCCCGAGGTGGCCGCCGCCACGTTGTTGCCCCGCGGCACGGTCGACATCCGCCATCGGGCCCGGGGGCTCCATGCGCTGATCGGCGACCGTTGGCCGGACCAGCTCTGGATCTGCGCGGCGCGTCGGGCCGACGGCGGACGGGTCGTCTTTGGGAGGGACGGATCGCCCGCCACCACGCTGGCCTCGGCGGTCTTGGCGTCATGCGCCATCCCGGGGTACTTCAGCCCCGTCGAAATTGAGGGGAAGGAATACTTCGACGGCGGTGTCCACTCGGTGACCAACGCCGACGTGGTGCGCCACTCGGGACTGACCGTCGCCATTGTGATTTCCTCGATGTCCGCATCCCACGGACATTCGGCCGGCGCCGACGGCTTCTTGCGCTGGTCGATCCACCGTCGACTCGACCGCGAGGTGGCCCGGCTCGAGGCGGCCGGCACCCTGGTCATCCGGCTCGAGCCCGGCCCCGCCACTCGGCGGGCCATGGGACTGCGGGCCATGGCCGAGGACCGCACGCAGCGTGTCGTCGAAGCCGCCTATGACGAGACCATCCGGCGCGCCGCGTCGAATCCGATCTTCGCCGCCCTCAGCGGTTCGATCCGCCGCGCCGCTGCAACCGCCGTCTGACCTCCGGTCACCTGACCCCCGGGATTTCCTCCCCGCAGTGCGTTAGCGTCCGACACAGCGCGAACCCATCTGTCCGGAGGATGCCATGAGCACTGATCGCCTCAGCCCGCTCGACGCGTCGTTCCTGCACCTCGAAGACGATGTCAGCCACATGCACATCGCCTCGGTGGCCATCTTGGACGGTCCACCTCCACCATTCGCCGATGTCCGCGCCATGGTCGAGGCCAAACTCTCGTTGGTCCCGCGCTATCGCCAGGTCGTGCGCCGCGTCCCCTTCGACCTGGGCCGGCCGGTGTGGGTCGACGATCCGCACTTCAACATCGAGTACCACTTGCGCCACAGTGCGCTCCCGACACCGGGCAGCGAGGAGCAGTTGCGCAACCTGGTTGGACGGGTCATGTCCCAACAGCTCGACCGCTCCAAGCCGTTGTGGGAAATCTGGATGGTCGAAGGCCTCAGCGATGGCCGCTGGGCGATGTTGTCCAAGACCCACCATGCCATGGTCGACGGCATCGCCGGCACCGATCTGTTGGCCGTCATCATGGACACGAGCCCCACCGCGACGCCGCCGGCCCCACTCGCTTGGATGCCCGCACCCCTGCCCGCCGGCACCACGTTGGCCGGCGGCGCCCTGGTCGAACTGGTCCGCAGCCCCTACGAGCAGTTGCGCGCGGCCCGGTCCTCGACCCGCATGGTCCGTGGGGCGTTGCGCTACACCAACGAGGTCACCCACGGCCTCGTGGCCATGGCCGGGTTGGTGCGCCCGACACCGCTCTCGAGCCTCAACGGCCCGATCGGCCCCCATCGCCGCTACGCCTGGGCCTCGACCTCGGTGGACGACATCAAGTCGGTCCGCTCGTCGCTCGGGGGCACCTTCAACGACGTCATCCTCGCCGCCATCACCAACGGCTTTCGAGAACTGCTCCTGTCACGCCACGAATCGATCGATCGCGTGGTGCGGACCTTGGTCCCGGTCTCGATCCGCCCGAGAGACACGAGCGGCAAGGCGGTGGGCGACGGCACCGTGGAGAACCGGGTCTCGGCCATGTTCGCCGAGCTCCCGGTCAACATCGAGGACCCCGCACAACGGTTGGCGGCGGTTGCGGCCCAGATGGAGGGCGTGAAGGATTCCAAACAGGCCGTGGCCGGTGAGGCGCTCACCTCCTTGTCGGGGTTCGCACCACCCATGTTGTTGTCGGCCGGGATGCGCGTCGCCACCCGGGCCGCCCAGCGCAACGTCAACACCATCACCACCAATGTGCCCGGGCCGCAGTTCCCCCTCTATGTGGCGGGTCGCAAGATGGTGCGCGCCTTCCCCTATGTCCCCCTCGGGGGCCAGATGCGCATCGGCATTGCGATCTTCTCTTACGACGGGGAGGTGAACTTCGGTATCACCGGCGACTACGACACCACCGAGGACATCGACGTGTTGACCACGGGCATCGAGGACGGGATGGCCCAGCTGCTCGAAATTGGCGGCGTGAAGTCCGGAAGGCTCTCCACCTCGGTGGCGATGTAGGAGCGCAGTCCGGACACAATTGCCTTCTCCACCGACCGGCCGACGATCGGGACGTGCACGACGAGGTCGCCGTCGACGGTGACCACCGCCGCATTGGGACCGCTCCCGTCACCGAATCGGTATTCACCGCTGCTCGTGAGCCGATCGGGGTAGTAGTCGGGCACCACGGTGAACCTGGTGCGCCGCTCCTCGAGCAGGACTTCGGTGTGGGTGACCCACGACAGTTTGTCCGGATCGATCACCGACTTGACCGCCGGTGACACCGAACCGGTGAACTTGAACCGGACCTCGATGAGGATCGAGGTGTCGTTGTCCTGGTGGTCGAGCACCTCGACGACCGAGATCTGCTCGAGCGAGTCACGCGTCTCGTAGAAACTCGGCTCGCCGTAGGCGCACATCGCCACCTCGGGAGCGACCCCGACGTGTTGGTCGAAGGTAAATCTCACTCGGCCGGTCGGGTCGAGGGCAGGCCGAGCTTGCGGTGATCCCAGCTCACGGTGCGTGTCCACGTTCAACTTGATGGCGACCCGCTTGTGCAGCATCGTCTCGATGAACGGTTTGAGCTCTTCGCTGTAGGGGGCGTAGTAACGCTCGAACACCGAGACCCCGAGTGTCCAGAGCTTGTCGGGGTCCTCCACGATCTCCGCCTGGCCGACCAACTCGACCCCCCGGAGCTCTTCGTAGTAGTCGCCCGCCTCGAAGAGCAGGGTCAGACGCGGGTCACGCCGCAGGTTCTGCACTTTTTGCGACTTGGCCTTGGTCTCGACCGTCACACACCCGTCCAAGAAGCCGTACCACATGGCCACGGCATGGATCGACCCGTCGGGGGCGATCGAGCACATCGACATCGCCCGCCGCTCAGCGAGGAACGCGTCGATTTCGGCCGGTGTCATCTCGATGGTGCGCCGCTGGTTCACCCCGTGGCCCATTGCTTCAGTCATCGTTCTGCTTTCCTCCTGCGTGGTCGAAGGGAGCGTAACGCCCCCAAAGGCGAAGAGTTCATCTGGGGGACACTTCCCGGTAGCAACCGTTTCGCGCTGCGTTCATTTGCGCTCCCTACGGTGGGAACCGATGGCTGAGGCAAAGAACTCGCACCCATCCCAGGACCGACTGGGACCCTCGCCACGCGGCCAGACCCATCTGGCCGAGGTCGTGGCGATCCGACCCGATCTCCCCGGTCCGGTCGCCGCCAATCGGTTCACCCGGTTCGTGCAGGTATTCGCCTCCCTGCGCGCCCAGGCGGCGCCGGTCGATACTCCCCCCAGTCGAGCGACGTCGCCTGCCCCTCGCATCCCCACTGCCCCGTCGCCCCCGACGCGGCCTGAAGCTTCCCCACCGTGGCACTCACCGCAATGCCGGCAAACCGCCGTCCGCCAACGGCCAGAGTCGGGACAACCGACCGCTCGTCTTGGTGGTCGACGACGAGGAGTCCTACCGCCAGGCGTTGGCCTCGGGACTGGCCCGGGAGGGCTTCGCCATCGAGATCGCCGGTGACGGACACGAGGCCCTCCGGCTCTTTCACCGGATCCACCCCGACATCGTTCTGCTCGACGTGATGCTGCCCGACCAATCGGGCATCGAGCTGTGCCAACAGATGCGCGCGCTCAAGCCCGTGCCCATCATCATGGTGACGGCCCGATCCTCAGAAGTCGACG
This sequence comes from uncultured Acidimicrobiaceae bacterium, assembly GCA_963800725.1. GTDB lineage: Bacteria > Actinomycetota > Acidimicrobiia > Acidimicrobiales > RAAP-2 > Bog-473. The sequence continues at coordinate 576,301 of CAWDCE010000017.1, forward strand.
TCGTGCTCGGCCTCGAGCTCGGGGCCAGCGATTATGTGGCCAAGCCTTTTCGGCTGCGCGAGCTCGTCGCCCGGATGCGGGCCGTACTGCGTCGGGGCGCGGCGGTCCCCGAACAGCACGACGAGGTGCTCCATGTCGGTCCCGTGCGACTCGATGCCGGTCGGCGCGAGGTGATGGTCGACGATGTGTCGGTCGACCTCTCGCGCAAGGAGTTCGACCTCTTGGCCCTCTTGATGTCCCACAGCGGCCAGGTGGTCACCCGGGAGTGGTGCATCGACCGGTTGTGGTGGGACCAAGAGCTCACCGACACCGCGCACCCTCGACACCCACATCAAGCGCCTCCGCCGCAAAGTCGAGCCCGACCCGGCCAATCCCCGCCACCTCGTCACCGTCCGTGGGGTGGGTTTTCGCTTCGAACCCTGAGCCCAGGCGCCCGTCGGGCGCCAAGAACCCCTACATTGGGGTCATGCGCACAGGTGACGTGGTCCCCGATTTCGAACTGGCCGACCAGACCGGCACGCCGCAGACCTTGAGCGGACTGCTGGCGAAGGCGGCCCGATCGTGCTGTTTTTCTATCCGGCGGCCATGACCTACGGCTGCACCAAGGAGAGTTGCTCGTTCCGCGACCTCGACGCCGAGTTCACGGCGGTCGGGGCCCGCCGGGTCGGCATCAGCGCCGATTCGGTCGACAAGCAGAAGCAGTTCGACGAGAAGGAATCGCTCGGATTCACCTTGTTGTCGGACCCCGACTTCGTCGTGGCCGCACAAATGGGCGCCAAACGCGGCGGACCGAGTTGGGTGCCGAACAAGCGCATCACCTTTGTGATCGACACCGATCGCACCGTCCTCGCCATCATCCACAGCGAGGTGTCCATGAGCAGTCACGCCGACAAGGCACTGGCCATCTTGAAGGAGCGCCAAGCTGCCTGAGCCCTTCGTCGCCATCACCGGCGCCGCCTCGGGGATCGGTGCGGCGACGGCCACGCGCCTGGGGCCGAGGGCTACCGCGTCGTCGGCGTGGATCTGCGCGACGCCGACGTCATCGCGGATCTCGCCACGCCGGCGGGACGCGCCGACGCCATCGCGGGCGTCACCGAACACTGGCGGGCTCGCTGGCCGGCATCGTGACCTGTGCCGGGCCTCGCCGGGTCGCCCGAACGTGCTGGGTCGCTGCTGGCCCGGGTCAACTACTTCGGGACGGTCGACCTGTTGGACGGGCTGCGCCCACTCCTCGTCAGACGGTGGATCCGCCGTGGCGATCAGCTCGAACTCGACCACCGTCCAACCAGCCATACCCGAGGCGGTCGTCGAAGCGCTGCCTGGCCGGCGATGAAGGACGTGCGGCCACCTTGGCCGACGAAGCTGGATCGATGGCGACCTACCCAGCCTCGAAACTGGCTGTCGCGTACTGGGTCCGCCACCAACGCCACGGGCCCGGCGTGGGCGGGTCGGGACTGCGGCTCAACGCGGTGGCGCCGGGCATGATCGAGACCCCAATGGTGGCGGGGATGCGGGCCAACCCCGAGACCGGTCCGTTGCTCGAGATGTTGCCGATCCCGATCGGGCGGGGCGGGCGACCCGAAGAGATCGCCGCCCTCATCGAATTGCTCATCGGACCCGACGGGCGCTTTTTCTGCGGCTCGGTCGTCTTTTGCGACGGAGGGAGCGACGCGTTGTTGCGCACGCAGGGACTGGCCGGCGCCGTGGGACATCTCGGTCCGCGACCTCGGCCGCCAGCTCTCTACCTAAGTTCAATCCCATGCCGGGCAAGATCCTGGTCGACGTCACACCGCTGCGCGAAAGCAGGGATTTCCGGCTGCTCTTCGTCGGACAGCTCGGTCTCGACCCTCGGGACCCAACTGACCGTCGTCGCCATCCCCTACCAGGTGTACCAACAGACCCATTCGTCCTTCCAGGTCGGCGCCATCAGCCTGGCCCAACTCATCCCGCTGATCATCGGGTCCCTGGCGGCCGGGCCCGTCGGCGATGCCGTCGATCGCCGCAAGATCATGGCGTGGACGACGTTCGCCATGATGCTCACCAGCGGCGTCTTGGCCGCCAACGCGTTGGCCGCCCATCCCTCCCCCGTGTGCTCTACGTGCGTCAGCGCGGTCGGAGCGGGGTTCGCCGGGTTCGCCTCGACTGCGCGCACGGCGTCGGTGCCGGCCCTGGTCGAGGCCCGCCACATCTCCGCCGCGTTCGCCTTCACCCAGATCATCATGCAGGTGGGCACCGTGGTCGGGCCTGCGGTCTCGGGGCTCTTGCTCACCATTGGGCTCCCCCTCGTCTACGGCATCGACGCCGCCACCTTCGTGGCGGCGCTGATCACGACCCTCATGATGGCGCCCATCCCCCCGGTCCATGCCGGGACGCAGAGTGCCTGGGCGTCGACCAAGGAGGGACTGCGGTTCTTGCGGAGCCGTCAGGTCCTCCAGGGTGTCTACATCGTCGACATCAACGCCATGGTGTTCGGCATGCCCCGCGCCCTCTTCCCCGCCATGGCCGGATCCGTCTTCGGTGGGGGCACCGTCACCCTCGGCCTCCTCTACGCGGCCCCCGGGGCGGGGGCGCTTGATCGGTGCATTGACTACCGGTTGGGTGGCCGCCACCCGGCGCCAGGGCTGGGCCGTGATCTTCGCCGTCATGGTCTGGGGCACCGCCATCGCCGCGTTCGGTTTGGTCGACACCACCGCCATTGCCCTCGCACTCTTGGCCATTGCGGGTTGGGCCGACGTGGTCTCGGCCGTGCTGCGCTCGACCATCTTGCAAGAGACGATCCCCGACCGCTTCCGCAGCCGCATGTCGTCCATCCAGATGGCGGTCGTCCAGGGCGGCCCGCGCCTCGGCGACATGGAGTCGGGCACCGTCGCCACCCTCACGAGCATTGAATTCTCGGTGGTCTCCGGCGGCCTCGCGTGCGTGGCCGGAGCGGGGATCATCGCGTTCTTGATGCCGCTGTTTCGCAAATACGACGCCAAGGAGGCGATCGAGGGCACCCTATGATCGATGCCATGTCCTTCGACCCAGCCACCTGGGGGGAATTCGACCCCGCCACGTTCGCCCGCATCGTCGTGGTCTCGCCCCATTTCGACGACGCCGCCATGGGGGCCGGCCATCTGCTGGCGAGTTACGACGACACCACGGTCATTACGGTTTTGGCCGGGCAACCCCAGGCCTATCCCGAGGTGCCCTCGGAGTGGGACGCGCTCGGTGGTTTCGGTCCGGGTGACGACGTGGTGGCAGCCCGCCAGCTCGAGGACCTGGCCGCCATGGAGGTGCTCGGGTCGGAGTATCGCTGGCTCGACTTCCCCGACCATCAGTACCTGGCGCCCAAAGACCGGCCCACCCCCGACGAGGTGGCGCCGACCCTGGCCGCCGCCATTCGTGAAATTGACCCGAGTGCGGTGTTCTTCCCCATGGGGCTCGGCAACCCCGATCACGTGATGGTGCACGACGCGTCGCTGCTGGCCCGTTCGGGCGATCCGGACCGGGCCTGGTTCTGTTACGAGGACCACGGTTATAAGCACATCCCGGGTCTCTTGGCCTGGCGGGTGGCCAAGCTCTTGCGCGCACAACCCTGGCCCACCCCCTCCATCGTCCCCCACGAGATCGACGAGGAGCGCAAGCGCAAGGCCATCTGGTGTTACACCAGCCAGATCGCCCCCCTCGAGAACGAACACGCATTGAGCGCGCGCCTCGATGCCCACGTGCCCGAGCAGTTCTGGAATCTCGCACCACCGCCCCACGGCTGGGAGGGCCTGGCCGACTTGATCTAGTGGCGACGTTGGGTCCGCACCCGCTCGCCGAGTTGACCGAGCTCTTGGCGCGCTCGGGTTTCGTGGCGGCGAACGACGAAGCCCGCGAGCTTCTCGACGCGGCGAACGGTGACGCGGCGCAGCTCGAGCGCATGGTCGAGCGACGCCTGGCCGGCGAACCGTTGGCCTGGATCCTCGGTCGCGTCACCTTTTGCGGCCTCACGCTGAGCATTGCACCCGGCGTCTATGTGCCACGCTGGCAGAGTGAACCCTTGGCGCAGCGGGCGGTGACCCGCCTCGCACCCAGCGGCACCGCCATCGACCTGTGCACCGGGTGCGGTGCCATCGCCGCCGTCTTGATGGCGCAGCGCCGCGCCGCCCGGGTCCTCGGGAGTGACCTCGACGAGGCCGCCGTGGCCAACGCCGTGGCCAACGGCGTGGAGGCCTACGTCGGCGACCTGTTCACGCGCTCCCATCCGCACTCGCAGGCACGACCGACGTGGTGGTGGGCGTCGTGCCCTACGTGCCGAGCGACGCACTCGCGCTCTTGGCGCGCGACACCTTGGTCCATGAGTCGACGCTCGCCTATGACGGCGGCGTTGACGGGACGGCGGTGCTGCGAGCGGTGATCACCCAAAGCCCGCGCTGGTTGCGCCCGGGCGGGGCCCTCCTCTTGGAATTGGGCGCGGACCAGGCCGAGCTGTTGGGTCCCGCACTCGAGGAACTCGGCTACTCCAATGTGGCGGTCATGACCGACGAGGACGGCGATGTCCGCGGCATCGAGGCGACCCTGGCGCGTTGAGCGCGGTCCGCTTTAGCGGCCGAGTCCCTTGCGTTTGAGGATACGGGCCGAGAAGCGGTTCCCTTCGAGCTCGGTGACCACCACGCCCGGCGGGCTCCCCCGGGCCCACGGCGCGACGTCGGCGTTCAAGAGCCACTGCCCGACGTCAGCCGAGCGCAACTCCGAGCAGCTGCGCCAGAAGGCCGCACTGAGTGTCACTGTGGTTGCACCAGCGCCTTCGAGCTCGAGGACGATCGAATCCCAGTCGGCGTCGAAGTGACGATCGCGATCCACCTTCGCAAACTTCAGCCCGTAGCCCGCCGGTTCACGGGGCGGCCCTCCGTTATGCCAAGCGGTTGCGTACATGTAAGTGACGCTAATGCCCTTTTGGCACCGCCTGGACCGAGGCGTCACCAGGCACGGATCACCGCGTGCGCATGGGTTTGGCCAACAAGGAGAGAAGTCCCCGGCGGGGTCGGGCCGCCGGGGGACTTCTCTGCTTGTGCCTTACGAATCAGCCACGGCTGCGCGGCGTCGTCGAATCGACGCACCGCTTGCGAGCAGCGCACCGAGGACGATCAAGCAGACGCCGCTCACCAAGAGCGGGCCCACGTTGAGCCCGGTGAAGGCCAGGTTCTGTGGGCTGGCCGCGGTGGGTGGGGTGCCCGCTTGGGGGGTCCCGGGGTCGCTCGGGGTCACCGGCGGCACAGTCGTGGTCGTGGTGGTCGTCGTGGTGGACGTCGAGGTGGTCGATGTCGTCGTCGTGGTGGTCGTGGTGTCGGCAGGATCGGCGTAGGTCACAATGGCCTCGCCGGTTCCCGCCCCGTTCGCCTCGGCATTGGCCAGCCGCACGTAGTCGCTCACCCCACCGCCGTAGGAGGATCCGCCGCCGCCACCGCCCCACGACGCGCTGTAGGGACTCACTTGGGCCGGCCCACCGCCTTGGCCGCCACCGGTGTACCCACCGCCGCCACCGCCACCGGCGGTCGGATTGTTGCCACCGCCCTGCCCCGACGAGGCACCAGGCGTGCCGGGAGTGCCCTCGGTGGTCGGGCTGTTCGCGGCCCCCGAACAGTCGGTCGTCGTGGCGGGCCCGGCGCCTGCTTCGCCGCCGGCGCCCCCGGCAAGGACACCACCGGCACTGCCGCCGCCGCCGCCGAAGAGGGTTGCGTCGGGAGTCGCGAGGCCCTGGCCAATAGTGCCGTCACTGTCGCCCGCCCCGCCGCCACCCCCCGACGTGTTGCTGCAGTCGGGCAAGAGGTACGACCCGTTGCCGCCACCGCCGCCGCTGCCTGCGGCAACGAGGACCCGGTCGCTCGGGTCGGTGCCACCGACCTTGATATCGGTCGCGCCGCCACCCCCGCCGCCACCACCGTCACCGGCGTTGAACGCGCCCGCGCCACCGCCATTGATCCCGCCCGCGCCACCATCGGACCACGATGCGCCGGCCCCGCCGACGTCGATCGTGATGACGGTGCCCGAGGACTCGGTGAGCGTCCCGCTCACCACGGCGGGGAGACCCCCAATGGTGCCACCTTCTCCACCCATCGCCCCGGAGAGCTCGAAGGATTCGGAGGTGACCCCGCTCGGCACGGTCCAGGTCTGCCCAATGCCCGCGGTGTCGAAAGTGACCGTGCAGGTCCCCGACGTGCACACCGGGTTCGGGGCGGCCGACGCCGTGTCGGTCGCCACGAGGTTCGTGACCCCGAAGATCGCAATCCCGAACGCGCATGCGAGCGAGACCGACGCGGTGACGACGCGGCGTCGGGGCATGAGCTGGGTGATGGGCAAGGTTTCGCTTTCGTTCGGGGAAGGAGGACGGGGTGAGTCAGTCGCCGACTATGGCCCAGTTGATGGTCACGACCGCGGGATGACTCAGGCTGACGGTGATGGGGAGCATGGCACCCGGCACGAGGCGCGGTACCTGTTGGGCCGGGACGACCACGGACTCGCTCACCGGTCGGGGGGGTCGGCCCGGCATGGTGATCAAGAGATCGACCGGCAAGATCGGATCGTTGTTCACCATCCCACTGCTCGGACCCACCGCGAGCACCTGGGCGGTGCCGACGATGCCCACCTTGGTCGCTCCGACCGATTGCGATCGCGCCCACTTGGCCTCGTCCGCCGGTGTCACCGCGGATGATGGCGGGGCCATTGGTGTCTCGCGTGGCCGCGGTCCTTCGCTCCCGGTGTCACGCAACGCGGCGAACTCGGTGAAGAACCCCATATCAGTTCGCCCACCGTGTGCCACGTGCACAGAGGGCAGGCGAGGTGATTGATTCCACGGAGCATTTCGACACGGTTCCTCTCGACTCGCCGGGTGGGTCTGGCCAACTGCTCCAACTGTGCGTCATTGAGGCGCCGGTGACCTGAGTAGGCACTACTCATTTGTCATCGTGATCGACGCGTTCGACCGACACGATGGCAATCGCCCTCTTCGAAGAGCCGTCACCCCTGCGCTCTCGGGACCTCCCTTGGGCACAAGCGACCCGAGACGTCGATCCACTTCTCCTCGTTTGCCCTGGTGAAGGGCATATCTGTGCCGCGGTGCCGGTCGATCCCACGGAGCCCGGCACGGCCAGGGGTCGGCGCGGGCAATGAGTAGTCGCTACTCATTTGCGAGGCGCCACCAATCAGCCAAGATGAAGGTGTGGCCGGCGAGATCAATTTCGGGTCGGTGTGGCCCATGGTCGGCCGAGACGCCGAGATGCGGGTACTCCTCGAGGCAATGGACGACCCGGCGTGCGGCGGGGTCGCGCTCATCGGGGCAGCCGGGGTCGGCAAGACCCGGCTGGCGGCCCAGGCCCTCGGGCTGGCCGCTAATCGGGGCATGGCGTTCGCGTCCGTGCGCGCCACCAAGAGCGGGGCGGCCATCCCGTTCGCGGCCCTTGCCCCCCTCCTCACCGAGCTCGGGGTGCCCATCGAGCTCGATGCCAAATTGCTCCTGGCCGCCACCGAAGCCATCGACGCCCGCCGAGGTGACCAGCGGATGGTCCTCATCATCGACGACGCGCAAGAGCTGGACGACACCTCGGCCATCTTGTTGGACCGTCTCGTCGAGCACGGTGGGACCTTCGTGGTCTTTACCGCCCGGGTCGGCGAGGGCGACGCCGCGGCCATCGTGCGCAAGTGGCGCGACCAGCAGTTCGTCCGCATCGAGGTGGGACCGCTCCCCGACCGCGACCTCAAGACCTTGGTCGGGCTCGCCGTCGGGGGCCCCATCGACGGCGCCTCACTCCAGGCCATGGTCGAGACCAGCGGGGGCAACGTCTTGTTCTTGCGAGAGCTCATCCACGGCGCGCTCGAATCGGGCGTGCTGACCTCCGAGCTCGGGTTGTGGCGGCTCAACGGATCGCTCTCGCATTCACCTCGCTTGCCGCGATCTGATCGATGAACGCCTGACCGGTCTCGACACCCAAGAGCGCGAGGCTCTCGAACTGGTGGCGCTGAGCGACCCGGTCCACCTCGCCCTCCTCGAACGCCTGGTCCCACTGGCGGCCATCGAGCGTCTCGAAGCGCGGGGTCTGCTCGACGTCTTCCGCGGCGATGACGGGTTGGAGCTCCGGCTCAACCACCCGCTCTACGGCGAGGTAGTGCGGGCGCAGCTGCCCCAACTTCGCTGGATCCGGCTCAGCCGCGCCCTGGCTGACGCCGCGGACGGCGACCACGACGCCCCGGTGCACGACGCGCTCCGCGCCGCGGTGTGGCGCCTCGACGGCGGGGGCGGAGGCCAGGTCGAGGCGACCCAGGCCGCCGCCCGCTCGGCCTTGCGCATGGAGGACTATTCGCTCGCCGTTCGGCTCGGTCGCTCCGTCTGGGAGCGCGCACCCAGCGTGGAGGCCGCCATCATCTTGGGCGAAGCCCTCGATTTTCTCGGTCGTAGCCGCGAAGCCGAAGAGGTACTCGAGACGGCGTCGGTGATGGCGACCAACGATAGGCAGCGCACCAAGCTCACCGTCCGCCGCGCCGCCGCCTTGTTCCGGTCGCTCGGCGAGGCTGATCGGGCCAACGCGGTGATCGACGAGACCATGGCGAGCGTGACCGACCCGTCGTGCCGCCGCGAGCTCCAGGCGCTCGCCGGCAACCATCTGCTGTTGATGGGTGACGTGGCCCGGTCGGTGCCACTCGGCCAAGAGCTGCTCGAAATCCCCGGTGACGCAGCGTTCGCCCAGGCCTCGCTCGATGTCGGGACCGGGCTGGCCCTCGCCGGCCGCACTCGCGAGGCCCTCGACCATGTCGACGCGGCACTTTCGGCCCGGCTCGATCTCGACGACGAGGAACAGCTGTCGGCGATCGGGGTCTACCTCGTCGCGCAGTCCCTCGCCCATCTGCACGCGGGCAACCTGGCCCAGGCCCTGGCCATCGCCGATGCCGGGTACCGGGTCTCGGTCGAAAAGAGCAACGCCGACGGGCAGGCCTGGTTCGCGTCGATGCTCGGGGTCATCCATCTCGAAGAGGGACGCCCCGTCACGTCGATGAACATGTTCCGCGAATCAGCCACCCTGTTCGGGACACTCAACCACCCCGCCCGGCGGTGGGGTCTCGCCGGGATCGCCCTGGCGGCCGCGTGCCTCGGCGACGCCGACGTCGGCACGGCGGCGATCGCAGAACTCGACGACGCCGCGCCAACGGCCGTCCATCTCCAAGAGGGCAACATCATCCGGGCCCGGGCCTGGGTCGCCTTCGTCCGCGGGGAACAGTCGCTGGCCCGAGATCTGTTGTTCGAGGCCGTAGAAGTGGCGGAGCGCTGCGGACAATACGCAGCGGCCTCGGCGGCACTCTTCGACCTGGCCCGCATCGGCCCCGCGGCGCCGGTGGCTGAGCGCCTGGCCCAGATGGGTGAAGCGGTCGACGGCGCCTTCATGTTGGCGCGCATCTCCTTTGCCCTGGCCGCGCACCGAGACGACGTCGAGTTGGCCCGGACCGCGGCAGACCAGTTCGAGTCCATTGGGGCCAAGCTGCTGGCCGCCGAGGCGTCGATGCTCGAGGCACACGTGGCTGACGGCGGCGGCTTGCGGCGTCGCGCCGCAGAGGCCGAGGCCCGGGCCGAGCGCCTGCTCGCTTCGTGCGAGGGGGCCCACATCCCCGCCGGCCGGCCGGTCCGCGGCGCGGCTGTGCTGACCGATCGAGAGCGCGAAGTCGCGACCTTGGCCGCTCAGGGTCTGAGCAGTCGGGAAATTGCCGACGGACTGTTCCTCTCGGTGCGCACCGTCGACAACCACCTCCAGCAGGTCTACGTGAAGCTCGGCGTCAAGCGGCGCCGGGAGTTGGCGGCCCACCTGAGTGCGCCTTAGATTCCCTGCCCGTTCTCGAAGCGTGCGTACTGTGACAAGAACAAGAGGTCGGCGGTGCCGGTCGGCCCGTTTCGGTGCTTGGCCACGATGACCTGCGCGTCATCGGAGCGATCGATCGGCACCTCGTCGTTGTAGACCGACTCGCGGTACAAAAAGAGCACCACGTCGGCGTCTTGTTCCAAAGAACCCGACTCACGCAGGTCAGAGAGCATGGGTCGCTTATCTTGGCGCGATTCGAGGGTCCTGCTCAGCTGCGAAAGTGCAACGACGGGTACCTCGAGCTCGCGGGCGAGGATCTTGAGGCCACGGCTGATCTCGGCCACCTCGGTCTGGCGGTTCTCGGCGCGGCCGCGCCCCGTCATCAGCTGGAGGTAGTCGATGATGACCAGTCCGAGATCCCCTTCTGACTTCTTGAGCCGGCGGGCCCGGGCCCGGATGTCCATCACCGTGACGTTGGGGTTGTCATCGATGAAGATGGGCGCGGTGCTCAGCTTGGTCACCGCCACGCCGATCTTCGCCCAGTCCTGAGTCCGGATCTGGCCCGTACGCAGGTGCTGGCCGTTGACTTCGGCTTCGGACGCCAAGAGCCGCTGGGTCAACTCGAGATGGCCCATTTCCAGCGAGAAGAGCAGGGCCGGGCGCTGTTCGACCACCCCGACGTGGGCCAACATCCCGAGCGCGAAGCTGGTCTTGCCCATGGCGGGGCGCGCCCCGACGATGGTCAATGACGACGGCTGCAGCCCGGCCAAGATCGTGTCGAGTTCGCGATATCCAGTCGCGGTGCCGGTAATGGCCGAGCCTCGCTGGCCCAACTCCTCGATGCGGTCGAGTCCCTTGACCAACAGCTCGTTGAGCGGGGCGATGGTGTCGGCCGTACGCTTCTCGGCCACATTGAAGACCATCTGTTCGGCCTCGTCGACCGCGCTCTCCACATTCTCGGGAACCGAATAGCCAATGTCGGCGATATCGCCCGCCACGCCGATGAGTCGGCGAAGCAAAGAGTGTTCCTCAACAATCGTCGCGTAGTGACGAGCGTTGGCGATGGAGGGCGTATTGGCCTGGAGCGATATGAAGACCGACGGGTCACCGACCGCCTCCAAGAGATTGGCGCGCTGCAGCTCGTCGGTGACAGTGACGGCGTCGATCGGCTCGCCCTTTTCCATCAGCGCGCGAATCGCCCCGAAGATGTGGCCGTGGGCAGGCTTGTAGAAGTCGGGGGCCGAGCAGATCTCTATGGCGGCGGACGCCGCATCGTTGGAGAGCAGCATGGCCCCGAGGAGTGACTCCTCGGCTTCGAGGTTGTGCGGGGGTATCCGCGCCCCGCTCGAAGGGGGAGCTGGTGCAGCTCGCAGGGTGCGGGGGCGGGCGTCATCAAAGGCTTGGACCACGGTCCCCCCACTCTGCCCGAGGGTGCTTGGGGACCATAAGGCCCCAAATGCTGTGGACAACCCGTGGACCCAGGTTGCCCAGCTGTGGAGGAAGCAGGTGGGAAATCGTCACTCCACCATGTTGACCCGAGGGTGTTTTTCGGCCGGGGATGCCCGCTCGGCCTCCCCGCTGGCACCGGGGTTGCGGGCGAAGAGACGCCGCAGGCCGCTGACCTGGGATTGCGGGGCTACTTGGCGCCCGTCTTGGCGTGGCGGGACCCACGGCCCCAGCTCAATGTCATCGAGGCGCCGGGTTTGCGGTGGGCCGGTCCCTTCTTGGGTGCATAGACCACCAGCGCGCTCGACGATGCGGGTGCGCCGGCTGACGCGGACTCGAGGGCCAAAGGTGCGGTTGCAACCAACGGGGTGCTCGGGCCGGGGAGTTCGGACCACTTGACCTCGATGATCTGACCGGGGACTGAGTCCTTGCGACGCCACCAACGCCTCGGGGGCGTCTCGCGCACCGGGGGTTCACTCACCAAGAGCGGATCGACCAAGGACGCATGTCGGCGACGGGGCGCGCCCCATTGCGCTTGCGGCGGCTCGTAGTTCTCGAGGGGATCGCTCACGCGTCGTGGCGCGTCAGGCAAACCGTGGTGCGCGTGGCCGTGGACGGCGACGCAGTGCACAGTCGGTTCATCGGTTCATCTCTCCTTGATGCGGGCACATCGGCTCGTCGCACCACGGTCCATGCCTTCACGCGAGGGCATTGGACCACCCGACCTTGGGTGTGGCGATGGCAGACGAACGTGACGCGGGGTGGTCACCTGTTGCATCAAGGTGAGTCGGTCAATGACGCGCTGATACCTCTGCGCACCGCACTTTTTGCATCAACCTGCGTTGTCACTTCGCGTGACACAGGCGAGACTCAGGATGCGGGCGTGACCTCGATTGTCACCACGGTCGCCACACCGGCGAAGAGGTCGATCGTCACATCGAAGGAGCCGACCTCTTTGATTGGTTCGGCCAACAGCACATGGCGCCGATCGATCTCGACACCCTTGGCCTCTTTGATGGCATCGACCACATCGGCCGCTGAGATGGAGCCGAAAAGTCGACCACCGCCACCGGCGCGGGCCGAGATCGCGATGACCGCACCCGCGAGGATGGTGGCCTGGGCTTCTGCCGCCCCTCGGTCTTTGGCTTCGCGCAAGTCCCGGCCCCGCCGCATCTGCGTGGCCTGACCTTCGACCCCGTCGGTGGCGAGAATCGCCCGACCTTCAGGGAGCAAGAAGTTGCGGGCGAATCCCCCCGCCACGTCCACAATGTCCCCGCGGCGGCCCACCCCGTCTACGTCATCGCGCAACAAGAGTTTCACTGGTCGCCATCCTCGTTGGTCGTGTCATCGGCCGCGGCGTCTTCGTCGACCACGACAATGACCTCGTCGACATCGGGGTTGGCGATGAGTTCGTCGACCGCTTCGGCTTCGGCGATCTCGGTGAGCACCTCGATGTCGGCCTCGCGGTCGCGCGGTGCTTCGGCCTCGGTGGTGTCGCTGAGGGTCCGCTCGGCGCGCTCGCCGCGCTCGCCGCGCTCGCCACGATCTCGGCCTCCGCCGCGACCACCGGGACGCTCGGTGACGGTGCGCTGGGTGTAGGGCAACAAGACAAGTTCCCGCGCCGTCTTGATGGCCATGGCGAGGGCGCGCTGGTGCTGGGCGCAGTTGCCCGTGACCCGGCGCGAGCGGATCTTGCCGCGGTCGCTCATGTACTTGCGCAGCATCGGGACGTCCTTGTAGTCGACCCACTCGGTGTTGTCGCGACACAAAGCACAGGGCTTCTTCTTGACCCGACGTCCGAGATCTTTGGGGGCCCGACGTGTCGTCGTCCCGCCGCGTTGGTTGTTGCGTGCCATTAGAAGGGCTCCTCATCGAATCCGTAACCGCCACCGTTTTCGGCGGCTGCTGGTGCGGGTGCTTGGGGGGCGGGCCGGGTGGCGCCGCCGCGGGGGGATCCCTCACCGGGGGCCCGCCGCTCGTTCTTAGTGATCTGGGCGGTGGCCCAGCGCAGGCTCGGGCCGATCTCGTCGGCCACGACCTCGACCTTGGAGCGCTTGTCGCCGTCTTGGGTCTCCCAGCTGCGCTGCTCGAGGCGCCCGGCCACCATCACCCGGGCTCCCCGGGTCAGGGTCTCGCTGACGTTTTCGGCCATCTCACGCCAGCAGACGACATCGAAGAACGAGGTCGCCTCTTCCCACTCCTGGGTCTGGCGATTCTGCCAACGCCGGTTGACGGCCAGGCCGAACGAGGCGGTCGGCGCACCGGTGTTGGTGAAGCGGAGCTCGGGGTCCCTGGTGATGTTTCCTACCAAGATGACGCTGTTGTCGGTCGGCATGGTGCGCTCCTTAACTGGTGGCGGTGCCGGCACCGACACGCCCGCCGGCGGACTCGGGGAGCCGGACGATCTTGTGACGGACGATCTCGTCGGCCAGACCCATCATGCGGTCCAGCTCGGCCACGGTCTCGGGACCCGACGTGAACTCGACGACGACGTAGTAGCCCTCGCGCTTGTGGTTCACCTCGTAGGCAAAAGTTCGCTTGCCCCAACGATCGATGGCGCCGGGGTTACCCCCTGAGCTGCGGATGGTCTCGAGCGCACGGTCGAGGACGCCTTGGATCACGGTGGGGTCGGTGGTGGCCTCGAAAATGGCCATGACTTCGTAAGGCCGCATATGCGGCATACCTCCCTCTGGACCGGGCACGTGGCCTGGGCCCCTGACGGTCAGGAGCAGGGTCTGTTGCGGGGAGTTACCTTAGTCGAGCACCACGTGCGGCAGTTCCCGCCGCACGGGAGGCCTCAGGCGAGGGACTCGCCGAGCTCGCTCGAGCCGTGGTAGCTCTCCTCGTCGTTCGGGAAGGCGCCACGGCGCACGTCGCTCGCGAACTGGGCCACCGCATCGGTGGCGAGACGCCCCAGATCAGCGTATTGGCGTACGAACTTCGGCGGCGCCTGCGCCCCGAGACCCAAGAGGTCGTGGAACACCAGCACCTGGCCGTCGCAGGCGGGGCCTGCCCCGATGCCGATTGTCGGGACTTCGATGGCTTCGGTGACGGCGGCACCGACCACGTCGGGCACCCCTTCGATGACGAAGGCGAAGCACCCGGCAGCTGCGAGGTGCTTGGCCGCGTCGAGCAGGGCGCTGGCGGCGTCGACGCTCTTGGCCTGGACCCGAAAGCCGCCCATGGCGAGGACTGACTGGGGGGTGAGTCCGAGATGTCCCATAACGGGGATCTCGGCCCGGATGATGGCTTCGATCACCGGGAGTCGGGCCCGGCCGCCCTCGAGCTTGACGGCATGGGCTCCGGCGCGAATGAGCTTGGCCGCGTTGCGCACCGCTTCATCGGTCGAGAGGTGATAACTCATCCACGGCATGTCGCCGAGGATCAGGCAGTCCGGCTCGGCCCGCGCCACCGCCTCGGTGTGATGCACCATGACGTCGATGTCGACGTGCAGCGAGTCGGCGTAGCCGAGCACGTTGTTGGCGACGGAGTCGCCGACCAAGACAATGTCGACCCCCGCGTCCGACACGATGCGCGCGCTCGGCTCGTCGTAGGCGGTGACCATGACGATGGGGTCGGCCCCGTGACGGCGTTTGCGGTTGCGGATGCCAGGGACGGTGAGGGCAGGGCGGCGAGCGGACTCGCTCATTGGGCCACCTTACGCCCGCCCTTGGCCTTGGGGCCCCCGGCGGGATATTTGCGCATCAGGTGGTGCCAGGCGCAATCGGGGCATACCTCGACCTCGTAACACAGCACGGGCTCGGGGCGGCGACGCAGGGCGTTGAGCTCGGCCACGGTCCCGGGGCACCGGCCGCCGGCGGGGAGCTTGGCCCCAAAGACAAAGGTGACCTTGACCAGGCGGCCCTCGTCGCAGATCGGGCAGATCTCCTTGGTCGGGCGACCGACGTTGCGGGCCGCCCGGAGCAATTCGGGATGCGCATCGCAGACATCGATCTTTTGGGTCTTGCCCCGCCGGACCTCGCGGATCGCCGAATTACGCACGAGGCGGTACTCCACCTCAGCGGAGATGTCGCCGTTCACCGCTCGACTAGACGCCCTCGGTTCCGAGGTCACGGACACGGGTTCAGGCTACCCCCCACGCACGGAAATTCCACGCACTTTCTTGGACCTTGGCGCCTTGGTGACCACCCGGTGACGAAAGAGCGACGCGCGCTATATCGATTCGATATAGTGGTTCGTAATGTTGGACATGGCGATA
Organism: uncultured Acidimicrobiaceae bacterium; assembly: GCA_963800725.1. GTDB lineage: Bacteria > Actinomycetota > Acidimicrobiia > Acidimicrobiales > RAAP-2 > Bog-473. Next base: position 591,775 of record CAWDCE010000017.1, read on the forward strand.
CTGGGTCTCCTCGAAGAGCGGGACCTCCACGGCTACGAGATCAGGCGTCAATTGCGCGACAACCTGGGCATCTTGGCCAACGTGTCCTTCGGATCGATCTACCCGGCGTTGACCCGGCTCGAAAAGGCCGGGGACGTGGTGGCGACCGAAGGGGCGAGCACCCCCGGCGCCGGGGTCCGAGCCGCCACCTCGGCTGCCCCACCGACTGGATCGCTCAGCGGCGAGTTGGCCGTGCTGCGGGCCCGGCGCCACACTCCCACCCGCTCGCGTCGGGGCAAGAAGGTCTACCGGATCACCGACACCGGGCGGCTGCATTTCGCGCAACTCTTGTCAGAAAGCGGCTCGGTCGATGACGCGCGCAGCTTCAGCCTCCGGCTGGCCTTCGCCCGCCACCTCGCCCCGCAGGCCCGCCTCGCCCTCTTGGAGCGCCGCCGCGCCCTGTTGGTCCAGCGCCTGGCCGAGACCGAGAAGACCAATGTCGAGCTGGATGTCTATGCCCGCTCCGTCGTCGAGCACACCGCCGACAGCGTGACGCAGGACATCGTTTGGCTCGATCGTCTGATCGCCAATGAGCGTGCCACCACCCAATCGGTTCCGGCCGATGTTGCCTATGAAGGAGACATCCGATGAGTAGCCCAATCCGCCTCGCCATTGCCGGCGTCGGCAACTGTGCCAGTTCTTTGATCCAAGGGATCACCTACTACCGAGATGCGGCTCCTGAGGACATCGTCCCGGGCCTCATGCACGTAGAACTCGGCGGCTACCACGTGCGGGACCTGGTCCCCGTGGCGGCCTTCGACGTCGATCAGACAAAGGTGGGCACCGATCTCGGCAAGGCCATCGGCGCCGGGCTCAACAACACCGTGCGCTTCGCCGACGTGGGCGAGGTCGGAGTCACCGTGCAGCGCGGCCCGACATTCGACGGGCTGGGCAAGTACTACCGAGAGGTGGTCGAGGAATCGCCGGCTCCCGCCGTCGACGTGGCCCAGGCCTTGCGTGACGCCCGCGCCGACGTCTTGGTTTCCTACCTGCCAGTCGGCTCAGAGCAAGCACAGCGCTACTACGCCCAGTGCTGCCTCGACGCCGGCGTTGCCTTCGTCAACGCCATCCCCGTCTTCATTGCCTCAGACCCCGAATGGGCCCGCAAGTTCCGCGACGCCGGAGTGCCGATCGTCGGTGACGACATCAAGAGCCAGGTCGGCTCCACCATCGTCCATCGGATCTTGACCCGCCTCTTCGAGGACCGTGGTCTGGCCCTCGACCACACCTACCAGCTCAACGTCGGTGGGAACATGGACTTCAAGAACATGCTCGAGCGCGACCGCCTCGAGTCGAAGAAGATCTCCAAGACCCAAGCGGTGACCAGCCAGATCGAAGACAGCCTGCTCGACGCCGACGATGTGCACATCGGTCCTTCGGACCACGTGCCGTGGCTGAAGGACCGCAAGTGGGCCTACATCCGCATGGAGGGTCGCAACTTTGGCGACGTGCCGCTCAATCTCGAGTTGAAGCTCGAGGTATGGGACTCGCCCAACTCGGCCGGCGTCATCATCGATGCCGTGCGCTGCGCCAAGCTCGCCCTCGATCGCGGGATCGGTGGCCCCTTGCTCGGCCCATCGGCCTACTTCATGAAGTCTCCGCCGGTGCAGTACCACGACGACGTCGCCCAAGAGCTCGTGGAGCGCTTCGCTGACGGCGACCTCGGCGAGCGCTGGCCCGCCGACTGAAAGCGGCTTAGACCAAGATCCGTTCGGCCGGGGCCCGTACCCCGACCACGGCCAGCGCGCGGCCCATCCCCAAGAACATGCCGCAGCACATCACCAGGTCGGCCAGCTCGTCGTCGCTGAAAAGCGCGTGCATGCGGTCCCAGAATGCGTCGTCCATGGCCAGGTGGTCGAGGGCGAAGCGTTCGGCGAATTCTGCGGCGGCGCGCTCGCGGTCACTGAGTTCTTCCGCCGCGCGCCAGTCGGTGGCGGCCTGGTAGAACGGCTCGCCGGCCCCGACGCGCTCGCCGTCTTTAGCCCGCGTGTCGCGGCACACGACGCAATCGTTGATCAGCGCAATTGTCCAACGCGCCGCCTCACGCTCGCGTACCGCCAGCTCCGAGTTCTCGTAGACGGCGGCCGACAGGGCGCCCATGCCCGCAGCCATCTTGGGCCGCAGCAGCGCCCAGTCGATGTGCTCGCCGAGACCGCTTAGGGGTGCTGAGATTCGCGCCATGGCCAAAGGCTAGCCCCGAGCCCGCAAATTTGTTGGGGCCGACCCCTACGCGCTGGCCGTGGTCAGGTCGCCGCCGAGCACGATTGTCCCCGAGAAATGCTCGGCCCCCAGCGCTCGCCAGACCTCTTCGTCCCCCGGGGCGATGGCGGGCACATAGTGGGTCATCACCAAGGTGGCGACGTGAGCCCGTTGCGCCGTCTGGGCGGCCTGCTCGACGGTGGAGTGGTAATCCAAGATGTCTTGGAGGCGTGCGTTGGGAATGGCCGCAACCAGATCGGCCCGGATCACGGTTTGGACGTAGAGGTCGGCGTCACGGCACAGGTCGTCGAGTTCGTCGCACGGGACGGTGTCGCCCGCGATAGCTGCCACCTTGCCCCCCTCGCTGACGCGGTACCCGACGGTCGGTGCGACGGGGCGGTGATCGGTGCGGTGCACCTCGATGGTGGCACCGGCGATGTCCACCACGTCGCCCGGCTCGACCTCGGTGACCGCCACGATGGGCCGTTCGGTGAGGTCGGCGTGATGGGCCAGGCGGTACTCCTGGTCCTGGGCGAACATCGCCATCATTGCCTCCACCATCGCCTGGGTGCCCGGCGGCCCGATCACCATCAGTGCGGTGGGGGCCGGCGACATCACCCAGTGCGAGGTCACGATGTCGCCGAGGTCGCAGATGTGGTCGCTGTGGAGATGGGTGAGCAACACGGCGCTGAGGCCGAGCGGAAGGACGCCCGCCGCGCTGAGGCGCAGTACCACCCCGCGTCCGGCGTCGAAGAGCAAGGTGGCGTCACCGCTACGGAGCAGGGTCGCCGGGCCCGCGCGGTCCGCACTCGGCAGTGGACTGCCGGTGCCGAGCAAGGTGACTTCCATTTGGGCGAACTCTACGACTGTGGCGAGGGGGTCCGAGATTGCGGGGCTCGCGGCTGGTCGGCCCACCACTCGGCCAGGCGTGCCGCAGCCTCATCGTGGCTGAGCGGACCCTCGTCGAGACGAAGTTCCATGAGGAACCCGAGCGCCCGTCCGACCACCGGTCCCGGTCCGACCGAGAGAAGCTCCATGACCTCGTTGCCGGTCAGGTCCGGGCGCAGGCTGTCGAGTTCTTCTTGGTGGCGGAGCTCTTCGATCCGCGACTCGAGCTCGTCCATCCGTCGGGCCAGGGCCTTGGCTTTGCTTGCGTTGCGCGTCGTGCAGTCGCACCGGGTGAGCTCGTTGAGCCGATCGAGCAGGGGGCCCGCGTCACGCACGTAACGGCGCACCGCCTTGTCGGTCCAACCAAGCCGGTAGGTGTGGAAGCGCAGGTGCAGCTCGACCAAGCGGACCACGGTGTCGATGTCGTCGGCCGAGTAGCGCAACTCGGTCATCCGGGCGCGCGTCATGCGGGCACCGACCATCTCGTGGTGATGGAAGGTCACCCCCCCGTCGGTGATGGCCCTCGTCTTGGGTTTGCCGACGTCGTGGAACAAGGCGGCAAGGCGCAGGAGCCGGTCTGCGCTGGTCTTGTCGACCACCGCGAGCGTGTGGGCCAGGACGTCCTTGTGGCGGTGGATGGGGTCTTGTTCGAGGGCGAGGCCGGGAAGTTCTGGGAAGAACTCACCCGCCAAGCCGGTGCGCACCACGAACCACAGTGCCTCAGAGGGCACCTCGACCATCACCATTTTGTCCAACTCATCGCGAATGCGCTCGCGCGAGACGATGGACAACCGATCGTGCATTGCTTCGATGGCGGCTTCGAGGGCAGGATCGGGCTTGAGCGAGAACCGGGCCACGAACCGCGCCGCACGCAGCATGCGCAACGGATCGTCACCGAAGGAGATCGCGGGGTCGAGCGGGGTGCGTAGCCGTCCGGCGACCAGGTCACCCAATCCGTCGAACGGATCGATCAACTCCATGTCGGGGAGCCGGAGCGCCAATGCGTTGATGGTGAAATCGCGCCGGGAAAGATCCAACTCAATGTCGTCACCGAAGGTCACCTCGGGCTTCCTCGATTCAGGCACGTAGACCTCGGCGCGATGCGTCGTGATCTCGTAGTCGTGACCCCCGCGGCGGCAACCGACCGTCCCGAATCGCGCCCCCTGGGTCCACACGTCGTCGGCCCAGCCCCGCACCAGCTTCTCGATTGCATCGGGTCGTGCGTCGGTCGTCAGGTCGAGATCGTGTTTGGCGACGTCGGCCGAAAAGAGGGCGTCGCGCACCGAGCCACCCACCAGATACAGCGTGTGACCAGCACCCTTGAAGCGCTCCGCCAACTCGACGGTGGCGTCGAAGAGCGGCCGGAACCGTTCGGGAACGGAGGGGGATTGCACCCGACCACGCTAGTGCGCCACGTAGCCTCTCCCTGTGTCGATGCGATGGGCCACGCTCGCTTCTTTCGCGATGACCCTGTGCGCTGTGGTCTTGGTGGCCCCCATCAGCGCAAGCGCGCTCACCGCGCCGGCGCCGGCCACCGCTCCCCTCTTCACCTTGGCCAATCAGACCCAATGGGTCACCCCCGAGGCACCGTGGTACTCGCTCAGTTTCGGAGTCGGCGCGGCAGCGGGTCCTGCGAGCGACCTCCACGTGAGCGTGACCTTCTACAGCCGCATCACCGATGGATCCCAACTCCAGCAAGCGACCAACGGGACCCCGGACCTCGATGTGCTGACCCGCGTGACCTCGATTCCGGTCGTGGCTGGCCCCGGGGCACTGTCCGCGTCCACCTGTGTGACGGTGCTGCCGCGGAACGCCACGGTCCCGACCACAGCGACGTCGCCGGGCGCCTGTCCGGCCGACGCCCCGACCGTGAATCTGCCCTGTGCCCTCCAGAGCGGTCCATGCGACGACGTCTATCCGGTGTCGGTCGCCCTGGTGCGCACGGGCCAGAGCACACCCGTCTCGCGTTTCACCACGTTCATGACGTATGAGGAACCGGGATTTGCCACCGCGCCCCAGACCGGTGGACCGCTCCGGGTGAGCTGGATCGTGCCCATCTCGACCCGATCGATCGGGCACTCGAGCGCGGCCGAGGCGTCGCGCACGGCCACCGAATCCCTCATTGGGGACCTGGCGGCGCACCGGGGGGTGGCGACCACCCTCGACCTGTCCCCCGTCACGGCCAATGACCTGGCCACCAACGGAGGCAGGGCCGGCCAGCATGCGCTACGCGAACTCTCGGATCTGACGACTTCACCGGGGTCCGACCAGCTCATGGCCCCTTCCTATGTGCCCATCAACGTCACGGCCATGGCGGGGGCCGGCCTCGCGACCAATGTGACCGCGCAAGTCGCCCGGGGCACCCAGGTGCTCAAAGACGTCGCGCTCCGTGCGACGAGCGGGCTGTGGGTCGACACCAACGCCGATCTGAGCACCAGCGACCTCGGCAACTTCACCACGGGACTCGAGGCGGCATCGACGACGAAGACTGTGGTCAGCGACGCCGCGTTGGCGTCGCCCAACAATTCCTCGAACTTCACCTACGCCCAGCCGTTCACCTTGACCCTCGCTCACGGTTCGCACGTCGCCGCGGTGGCCACCAACACCGTGATCGATTCACGCTTCAGCGCGCACCCGTCCAACCCGGTGTTGGCGGCCAACCAGCTCCTGGCGGGCTTGTCCTTCGTGCACTTCGAAGACGAGTTCGAGATGGACCCGAGGGGCATCGTGCTGGTCCCACCGAGCGGGTGGCAACCAAGCTCGGCGTTCGTCACCACCCTCTTGAGTGGACTCACCAACACCCAGATCGTGAGCCCGGTCACGACGGACCAGTTGTTCGCCCAAGTTCCCGTGGGTGGCAACAACGAACCGACGACCCGGCACCTCCAAACGGGCACCGGAATCGGCAATGGCGGCATCACGCCCGCGGCGGCGGCCCGGATCACCGCAGCGCAAGCGCAGCTCAACTCCTTCTCCGCCGCCACCATCGGGCATCCGGCGGTGGTCACGAACTTGGCTGACGGGCTGTTCGCCACTCAAAGCGCCACCTTGACCCCGGCCACGCGCAGCGCCGCCCTCAACACTTATGACCGCGCCTTCTCCTCGGTGCTCTCAACCATTTCGTTGGCCGTCGAACGCACCATCACCTTCACGTCGCGGACGGCCCCCATCCCCATCACCGTGCTCTCGTCCGCGCCCTATGGCGTGCGGGTGGTGCTCAGCCTGGCCAGCGACAAGTTCACCTTCCCGACCGGTGCCTCGCGCTCGATGGTTCTCAACCATTCGACCACCTCGGTGCGGATCGAGGCCAGGGCCCGCACCTCTGGTGACCGCCTCCCCATCACCGTCACGCTGCGCACACCCGACGGCGACCTCACCATCTCGCACGCCGTCGTGACGGTCCACTCGACCGCCATCTCCATCGTCGGCATCGCCCTGACCGTGCTGGCCGGCCTCGTGCTCTTGGTGTGGTGGATCCGCACGTGGCGCCGCAATCGGACAAAGCCAGCGCGGTCGGGCTGATGGTCGCACCCCCGAGCCGGGCGTCGCGCCGCACCTCGCTCAGCACGGCCGCGACCTACGTCGCGGCCGGCACCACGCTGTCGCGCCTCACCGGGCTGTTGCGTTTCGTCGCCCTGGCCTGGGCCCTCGGCCAGTCCCATCTGGCCGACTCGTTCAACCTCGCCAACACGACCCCGAACATGCTCTACGACATCGTGCTGGGCGGGATCCTCTCAGCCACCTTCATCCCGGTGTTCGTCGACCAATTCTCGAACCGGGACGAAGAGGACGCCTTCAGGTCGATCTCGGCCATCTTGACGCTGTCGGTGGTGGTGCTGGTCACCACGACGGTCGCCGCGTTCATCTTGGCTCCCTTCTTCATCACCGCCCTTACCGCTCTCGACACCACGGCCCACGCCAATGAGATCCAACGAGTGCTCGCCGAGCGTGCGGTCGCCACCACCTTGCTGCGTTGGTTCGTGATCCAGATCGCCGCATACGGATTCTTCGCGCTCGCCACCGCGCTGTTGAACACGCGTCGCCGATTCGTGGCGGTCGCCTGGGCCCCCATTGTCAACAACGTGGTCTGCATCCTCGTGTTGATCTGGTTCGGGCTGTGGGCCGGGCACGGCGGGGCCAACCTGCCGAGCGTCGAAGCCCACAAGTCCCAGCTGATCCTGCTCGGGCTCGGGACCTCGCTCGGAGTGGTCCTCCAAGGAGCAGCACTGATCCCGAGCCTGCGTGCCTCAAGACTCGGCCGCCTGCGCTGGCACTGGGATCTGCGCGACCGCGCGCTGCGCACGGTCATCAAGTTGAGTGGATGGACGTTCGGTTTCGTGGTGGCCAATCAGATCGCCCTGTTCGTCGTGACCCTCTTGGCCGGCACGGCCGTGGGCCCGGACCCGGTTTCGTCGTACACCTATGCCTACGCCTTCTTGCAGATGCCCTACGGCATCGTGGCGGTGACCATCATGTCGGTCGTCACCCCTGATCTGAGCGAGAAATGGTCGACCGGCAACACCACGGCCTTCCTCGCCCGCCTCTCCACCGGGTGGCGCGCCATGTTGGCCCTCATCATCCCGGCGAGCGTCGCCATGTTGATTCTGGCCAAGCCCGCCGTTGCGCTCCTGCTCGGCCACGGCCACTCCACGCCGGCTGAAACCGCCGACACCGGGGCCGCGCTCGCCATGTTCTCGATCGGCCTCCCGGGCTTCTGCTCGTACCTCTACATCGTGCGCGTGCTCCAATCGATGCAGCGGACCCGGGTCGCCTTCTACTTGTACCTGGTCGAGAACGCCATCAACATCGCGCTGGCGGTGCTCTTGGTCCACCCGCTCGGGGTCCGCGGTCTCGCCCTCGCCCTCTCGGTGGCCTATTCGGTCGGTGCCCTTCTCGGACTCGCCGTGTTGCACCAGTGGTTCGGTCGCCTGGGGGTCGCGCACACCTGGGATCCGTTGCGCCGGGTCGCGGTCGCCACCATAGCTATGGGCATCGTGGTCCTGTTCGTGTCCAACCTCTCGGGAGCGACGAGCGGGGTCACGCTGTTGGTACGCGTGGTGTCGTCGGTGGTGGCGGGCGGCCTCACGTACTTCGCCGTCATCACGCTGCTCGGTCGGCGCCACGTCGCCCGCCTGCGCCATTGAGCGCGTGGCAGACTCCCCTCATGCCCGGCGTGCGAATCGTGACCGACAGTGCTTGTGATCTGACCGACGATCTGGTCAAGGAGCACAACATCATCGTGGTCCCCCTCACCATCCGGTTCGGCGACGAAGAGTTCGAGGACCGCCGCGAGCTGAGTCCCGAGGAGTTCTGGCAGCGTTGCGCGGGCAAGGGCGACCTGCCCCAGACCGCCGCCCCCTCCCCCGGCGCCTTCGTGGCGGCCTTCACGCAGGCGGCGGACGAGGGTGCAGATGCCATCTTGTGCCTCACCTTGTCCTCGGGCGTCTCTGCGACCTACGCCTCGGCGGTGACGGCTGCCGACACGTTCAGTGGCGTGGTGGTGCGCGTCGTCGACACCCGCTCGCTGACCATGGGCCAGGGGCTCATGGTCATCGCGGCCGCCGAAGACGCCGCCAACGGAAAAGGGCTCGACGAGATTGCGGCCGCCACCCTCAGCCGATCGAAGCGTGTCCACGTCTACGGGGTGCTGGGCGGGCTCGATTTCTTGCAGCGTGGTGGCCGAATTGGCGGAGCCCAGGCCCTGCTCGGGTCGCTGCTCTCCATCAAACCGGTGATCCAGGTCAAAGACGGCGAAGTGGCCGAGGAGTCCAAGCAGCGCACACGCTCGCGCGCGCTCGCCTACATGACGGCCAAGGTCGCGAAGGACCGGCCGCTCGAGTGGCTCGCCGTCGCCGACGGCGCCTGCGACGACATCGTTGCGGTCCGCGCCCAGATGAGCACGATCGAGGTGGCCCATCCGCTGGTCGCCGTCCCGCTCGGTCCGGTGGTCGGCTCGCACGCCGGGCCCAACACCGTGGGCGTGTGTTACATCGTGGCGGCCGAGCCCGGTGGCGCTGGCGGGTAATCTCAGCTCGTGGCAGAACCCAATCTCACCGACGACCTGTCGACCAAGGCGCTCGACACCATCGACACCGTCGTCGCCACGGTCAACGACAAGGCGATCCGCCCGGCCATCGTTGCCTCGCGTGGTGTCGTCTTCGGCATCATCATCGGGGTCATCGCCGTCGCCATCTTGGTCCTGCTCTGTGTCGGGGTGTTCCGCCTCATCGTGGTCTACAGTCCCGGACACCACGTCTGGGCTGCGTATTTAGGACTGGGCCTCATTTTCTGCGTCATCGGGGCGATCCTGTACTCAAAGCGTGGGACCGTCGCCACCGCCAGTGACTGAGCGACGCAAGGTACTGATCATCGGGTCGGGCCCGGCCGGCCTGACCGCGGCCATCTACGCGGCGCGTGCCCAGCTCGAGCCGCTGGTCATCGAGGGTGAACCGTCCTCGAACAGCGATCAACCCGGTGGCCAGCTGATGCTGACCACCGAGGTCGAGAACTACCCCGGCTTCGTCGACGGCATCATGGGTCCCGAACTCATGGGGATCATGCGCAACCAGTCCATCCGGTTCGGTGCCGATCTGCGCACGGCCAAGGTCAGCCGGCTCGACCTGGCGTCCAGGCCGTTCGGCGCCTGGGTGGGCGACCCCGATGCCGCCGAACCAACCGTGCTGGCCGACTCGGTCATCATCGCCACCGGCGCGCGCTCGCTCATGCTGGGCTCACCGAACGAGGACCGGCTCCTCGGCTACGGCGTGTCGACCTGCGCAACGTGCGACGGTTTCTTCTTCCGTGATCACCACATCGCGGTGGCCGGCGGTGGCGACTCGGCTATTGAAGAAGCCCTCTTTTTGACCCGCTTCGCCAACAAGGTCACCCTGATCCACCGCCGCGACCAGTTGCGCGCGTCCAAGATCATGCAGGACCGCGCGTTCGCCAACCCGAAGATCGAGTTCTTGTGGAACAACGTCGTCGTCGACGTGCTCGGCGACACCAAGGTGAGCGGGATTCGCACCCAGAACACCATTACGGGGGAAACCGCCGAGCTCGGGGTCACCGGATTGTTCGTCGCCATTGGCCACGAGCCCAACTCTTCGCTTGTCAAGGGGCAGATCGAGCTGGAAGACAACGGTTACGTCAAGACCTTCGATGGGCGGACAAATACCAGCGTAGAGGGGGTGTTTGCCTGCGGTGACGTCCAGGACGACTACTACCGCCAGGCCATCACGTCCGCCGGATCGGGCTGCATGGCCGCCATCGACGCCGAGCGTTGGCTCGAAGCGCAAGGCGAATAGAAATCCGGGAACAAAACCCCATCAGGGGTGGTTGGACCAATCTGACAAGGGAGACCCAATGAGTGAAAAAATCGTAACCCTGAGCGACGCTACCTTTGACGAGCATGTCAAGGCTTCAGATGTTCCCGTGTTGGTGGATTTCTGGGCTGAATGGTGTGGCCCGTGCAAAATGATCTCCCCGGTACTCGAGGAGATCGCCGAGGAGCAGGCCGGCAAGATCCAGATCGGGAAACTGAACATCGACGACAACCTCGACGTGACGCGTCGCTTCGACGTGATGAGCATTCCGACGCTGATTCTGTTCAAGGACGGGGAGCCGGTGAGCCGCCTGATCGGGGCCAAGCCCAAGGGGCAGCTGCTCGAAGAGATCTCGCCGTATCTGTAGAACTCCCCCTCCAGAGGGGGACCGCGGCGCGGCGGTCCGCGACATTCAGCGGCGCCTGGCGGCGGTGGTGCCCGCGGGCGCGCCGAGCGACGAGGACGGCGTCTTTGGGCCATCCACACGAGCCGCCGTCGAGGTGTTCCAGCACACGCGCGGGTTGCGAGTCGACGGCGTCTGCGGGCAACAAACCTGGAATACCCTGGTTGAAGCCGGTTTCCGGCTCGGCGACCGCTTCTTGTACCGCCGTACGCCGATGCTGCGCGGCGACGATGTCGCCGAGCTCCAGCAGCGGCTGTGCAGCCTCGGGTTCGACACGGGACGGGTGGATGGGATCTTCGGTGACCGCACCGCACGCGCCCTGGCGGACTTCCAAGGCAACGCCGGGCTGCCCGTCGACCCCATTGTCGGCGGGGCCACGCTGCGCGAGCTGATCCGGCTCGAGAGCCGCTACGAGACCCCCGAGCTGGTGTCGTCGGTGCGGGCCCGGGCCCAGCTGCGGGCGGCGGCACCGACGCTGACCGGGCGCCACGTGGCCGTCGGTGAGAGCGGGGGACTCGGGAGTGTGACCGCGGCGCTTCGCCGGCGCCTGCTCCCGAGCGGCACCTTCGTCACCGAGCTGCACCACCCCGACGACTCGACCCAGGCCCTCCAGGCCAACGAGCTGGGGGTCGACGTCTATCTCGGGCTTCGACTCAATCCGGGCGCCTCGGTGTGTACGACCTCGTATTGGGCTGGCTACCGCGATCAGTCCCAGGGCGGAAAGTTGCTCGCCGAACTGGTGCAACGCAGCGTGCCCGGCGCCCTCGATGTGAGCGACGGCGGCTCATTTGGGATGTCGCTGCCCATTTTGCGTGAGACCCGGATGCCTGCAGTACTCGTTGAGGTTGGTCCGGCGTCGATCGTCGTCGAAGGGGCCGCACGCCTTGCAGCTGCCCTCTCGAGCGCCCTCGGGGAGTGGGTTGACGCCTCTTGGGACTGAGGTGACAGCTAGGCGATCAAACCCTCGCCAAGATGAACCAGGTAACAATCCACAACGTCATGCACAGGTTGTGGATGAAGCTGAACGAGGCCTTGACAGTTGTGTGAACAACTAGGCACCGCCGTCACCGACCATCGCCCGGTAGATCCGCTCGAGGTCCTCGAGCGTGGCGAATTCGACCACCAGGCGGCCTCGACGATTCTGAATGTCAACCTTGACCCGGGTGTTGAGGTAGGTCGATAACAGCTCTTCGAGCTCGAGGACCCCGGGTTCAGGCAGCGTCTTGGTCCCACTCTCGCGACCCCCGCCACTTGAGGTAGTACCTTTGGTAGTACCGGTGGCCGGTGGCGAAGTGACCTCGACGACCTCAGAGACGATGTGGAGCGAGCCGTCGCCGCGGACCAGCTCCTCGACCGCGCGCACCGTCAAACCCTCCGCCGAGATCTGCACGACCAATTGCTCTTGAAGGACACGGTCCGGAGTCCCCAATAGAGCTCGGGCGTGGCCGGCCGAGATGGTTCCTTCGGCCAAGGCGCGTTGGGCACCGGCGGGGAGTTGAAGGAGCCGGAGCGTGTTGGTGACCGTTGCCCTCCCCTTCCCCGTGCGCCCGCGACCTGTTCATGGGTCAGGCCGAATTCGTCGATGAGTTGTTGATAGGCCGCCGCTTCTTCGAGCGCGTTGAGGTCCTCGCGGTGGAGGTTCTCGACGAGAGCTTGCTCGAGGCTGACCACGTCACTCGCCCCGGGTTGGACCAGCACCCGGATTGTCTGGAGTCCGGCCCTCCGGCAGGCCCGCCAACGCCGCTCCCCCGCGATCAGCTCGTAGCTCTCAGCCTCTCCCGGCACCTCGCGGACGAGCACGGGCTGGAGGAGGCCGACTTCTTGAATGGACGCCGCCAGAGCCGACATCGACTCTTCGTCGAAGTGACTCCGCGGTTGATATTCGTTCGGCTTGATGGCCGAGATCGGCACCGTCCGCAAGGCCGAGTCGAGCTCCCCCACCGATTCGGTCGGGATCAGTGCACTGAGTCCTTTACCGAGTCCGCTGCGCCGCGCCATTGCTCACCTCCTTGGCCAAGTCACGGTAGGCAACAGCCCCCCGCGACGTCGGATCGAACACTGTGATTGGTTGCCCGAACGACGGGGCTTCAGAGAGCCGGACCGTTCGAGGGATGACACTTCGGCAGACGCGCCCGGAGAAATGGGCCCGGACCTCCTTGGCCACATCGACCGAGAGGCGGGTACGGGCATCGAACATGGTCAAGACAATGGTGCTGACCTCGAGGGTCTCGTTGAGATTCGACGACACCAGCTTCACGTTGCGCAGCAGCTGGCTCAGGCCTTCAAGGGCGTAGTACTCACATTGGATGGGCACCAGGACCTCACCGGCGGCGGCCAGTCCATTGACTGTGATGAGCCCGAGGGAAGGGGGGCAGTCGATCAGGATGAAGTCGAAATCATCGACCACGGCGTCGATGGCCCGCTTCAGCTTCAACTCGCGGCTGAAGGCCGGCACCAGCTCGATCTCGATCCCGGCCAGGTCGATGGTGGCGGGTGCCACAAAGAGGTTCTTCACGCTGGTCGGCTCGATGCAGTCCTCGAGCGGCTGGTCCCGCATGATCACGTCGTACATCGAGAGCTCGAAGTTCCGGGCGTCGATCCCCAGGCCAGTCGTGGCATTGCCCTGGGGGTCCAGGTCGATCACGAGCACCCGATACTCCATCTCAGCCAGGGCGGCCCCGAGGTTGACGGTCGTCGTGGTCTTGCCCACGCCGCCCTTTTGGTTGGCCACCGCAATAACCCGGGGCAACTCATGGACCGGTGGTCGCTCCGCCGAGAGCAACTCCCCATCCTCGGTGCTGATCGCCGGGGCCCGTCTCGTCGGTTCGGCTGCCGGTGCGGCAGGAGGAGGTGCCGCCGGTGCAGGAGGGGCAACCGCCGCTGGCTCGGGATCCGGGGATTTCTCCTGCTCGGGCTCGGGCTCGACTACGTCCTCGATCGGTGCCACGACGGGCCCGTTGGACACTTGAGGAGCTGGCGCAACTGGCGCTGAGGCTTCGCTGGCCACGTCGTCCCCTGTGGAGTCTTCTCCAGGCGCTGGCTCAGGGGACTCTTCGAGCTCGATGTCGAACGGCGCGACAAGAGGATCCGCAATCAGCGTGTCGGCACCCGGGGCGGTCTCGCCGCCGCTGTCGGCTAATGAGGTCTCCCCCACCGGTCCGCTCGTTTGAGCTGGACTTTGTTCAACAGCTTGTACCTTGTTGTTGCGATCTCTGCGGCGAACCCGCATCAGGCAGTTTCTCCGTCGTCACGCATGAGATTCATATCCTCGCCTGGTTGACACCCCAGGTCAAGCTTCTCGAATTGTTTCACGTGGAACATTCGCCGGGCGCTTAATCCTGCCCCATCGACCCGGTTCGATCCGCATGCGGGGACAATGCCCGTTGAAGACCGTGGCGCCAAGGCCGGTAGCTCGACGAATTGTTTCACGTGGAACATTCACGTCCGAACGTGATGGTTCGACCCCCAGCCGGCGCATTGCCTGCCCTCTGCTACGCCATAACGGGAGAATCACCGGGCGCGGGAGCGACGATTGGTTCCTCGTCGGGCACCACAGGTACGTCCGGCCTGGCCGAAATTGAGCAGAATTGGTGCTCGATGCGAAGATTCCGGCCGTCCCGACGTGCCCCTCGGTAATGCCACAGATCCGCAGGGATCCGTCCGGCCGACCGGCTCAGGCGCCAATACGGGGGGTGGGGGAGTGCCCGAGATGATCCAAGGGGAAGATCTGATGAGCGACCCGGCCGGCTGAGCCGGCCAGGAATTCATACCGGACCCTGACCGCTCTGGCCCTGCAGCCGTCTCACGCGTCAATGCCCCCAATCCAAGGAGCATCGACTGGCCAACCCACTCAGGTCGCCAAGTACAGGGGATGGGGGAGCGACATTCCCGATGTTCCACGTGGAACATTCGCAGTCGGAACGACTTGTGGGCTACAGGGTTGCAGGGATACAGCCCCTGGTCCTTGCTGTGCCGTGGCACGGTCCCGACAACGGAGCCGAACCAGTACCTGAGCCCCGGCGAAGTCACCTGGCAAGCACCGGACCCAACTTGGATCAGACGTGTGCTCGGTCGACCGAACGCCATTTCGACCAGGTCGGTGAATGGGGCCGAGGGAGAGGATTGGTCGGTCCCAGGGATCGGGAGCTCATTTTTGGGTGACGGTGATCGAGCCACTGGAGTTCTCAGGCGTCGCCGCTCGGCCCAACCTGCACTCGTACAAGGCCATCGCGGCCCAAGCGCCACCGCGCGACTCCGGCCTGGAGCGCTGCCCTCACGAGACGGCGCGGTTCCCCGAGGATTGTGGCACGCCATCGGATCAATGACGCCCGACCCTCAATCAGGCGCCGTCGCCACCGTACCTGGCAGCCGTCGCTGATCATCGAGACCGAGGACTGGCCTGAGGTGGCCAACCTCAGATCCCCCGCAAGAGTGCATGCCGATGGGCACGAGCGCCGCTGGGATCTGCGGCTGCCTAAATACAGTGGCCCGAACCGGCCTAGAAGAGCGGTCGCTTGGACGGCATCCCGGTGCGACGCGGGAAGCGCTGCGGGCATAGATCGCGTTGGTGCAGCACCTGATACCCGTACTCGTCCTTCACGAATTCGCCCGGCTCCAGGCCGAGCGATGACAATGCATCGGCGGGCCAGCGCGAGGGGTGATCTGTGCCTCGCTCTGAATCGGGGGGTTCGGAGACGATGAGCCAACCACCCTGGCGAAGAAACGGTGCGGCACACTCTGCGACAACTGCGGGCGGCCCGAAGGAACGGACCACCACCCCGTCGAAGCCGCGACGCAAGCCACTCTCGTGCCCGGCCTCCTCTGCCCTCCCGCACACGACGCTGACCCTGGGTGCGAGTCCAAGCCGTTGGACCGCGCGGGTCAGGAATTCACAGCGGCGCTCCTTGGCGTCCAGGAGCAAAAGTTCACACTCGGGCCATTGCGAAGCGACCACCAACCCCGGCAACCCGCCCCCTGAGCCGAGGTCGAGGATTCGGCTGAAGTGGCCCAGCGGCGGGTGCAGCGCTGATTGCGCTCGAGCCAAGTCCGCGAAACCGCCGGCATGGCGTAAATGGGGCTCGACCGGGCCAGGACCGAGAAACCCGAGCGCTCGGGCTTCGATCAATACCTCGGTCAGGTCGGCGGGGGAGGGGACCCTTTGGTCGGCGCCTGACACCGACGCCGGGATTCAGCCCGCCGGAGCGATGACGATGTAGCGGTTGGGATCTTCGCCTTCAGAACGCGTCACGACACCTTCGATTTCATTGACCGCGTCATGGACGGCCTTTCGATCCGCTGGGCTCATGGCCTCGAGCGCCTTTTCCTGACCCGAGTCGATGACCTCTTGGGCGATCTGGGTGCTGAAGCGCTTGAGGGCGGCGGAGCGCTTTTCGCGGTAGCCCGCCACGTCGACGAGGATCCGATCGGTCCGCGAGGGGCACTGGCGCTGGACCACGGCCCGGGTGATGTCTTGGAGTGCGCTCAGCGTCGAGCCACGTGGCCCGACCAAGAGACCGAGCTCGTCGCCCTTGGCCGCGATCTCGACGGTCTCATCATCGATCAGTCGAGTCTCGATGGTCGCCTGCATTCCGTACTCGCTGAGCAAGCCGGCGAGAAATGCCCGGCCCACCTCGCCCTGCTCTTCGAGGGTCATTCCTTCGGCCATGGAAACGGTCTCCTTCGGTTCTGTACTCGATTGCTTGGGCTTGGGCGCATTCCGCGGCGTCGTGTCCGACGACGTACCCCCATTGCTGTTCGACGCGGTACTGGCGGATCCAGATCGGCTGCGGTTTCGCCTGCGGCGGGCGGATCGGCTCGTGCCCCCGCCTGAACCACCCGAGCCGTTGGCCGAACCTGCCGCGGCGCTGTCGCCGGCGGCGTCGGTCTCGGCGCCGCCCGACTTGGGTGCACCCCCGCGATTGCCATTTCCCTGGCTGCGGTTCCCGCTCCGGTCCCGATCCTTCGGGCGACGCTCTCTTTTCGGCCTCGGCCCGACCGGACGCACGCGGGCGCGGACCCGGGCCTCGCCACGGGTCCGACCGAACAGGCCGGCCTTGGGTTCAGCGAGGACGATCACCTCGGCATCGCCCACGGCAACGCCCAGCTGATCCAGCGCTGACTCGGTTGCTTCCTCGACTGACTTTGCTGCGACTTCTACCCACTCCACGCTCTATCGAGCCTTTCTTTCCTTCTTGGAACGAGATCGCGGGTGCGCTTTAGGCGCAGGCGTCACCTCGTCGTCGGTCACTTCGTCGTCACCCGCACCCGACGACTGGCCGTTGGTGGCGGCCTTGCCGTTGGTCGAGGCTTTGGGGTTGCTCTTCGCGCCCGACGGTGGCTTGCCGTTGGCGTTCGATCCCTTGGCACTGCCGTTGGTGGCAGCGGTCTTTTTGGTGGGGGCGCCGCCCTTGGGCGCGCCGGTCCCCTTGGTGGTGCCCTTGGCACCGGCACCTCCGGGTGATTTGGGCAGTTCGGACTTGGCGCCGCCCTTGGTGCCCCCTTCGATCTCTCGTTCGGCCCCGACGGGCGTCACCATGCCGGTTCGGAACATCACGTCTTGCGTACCGATTCTCATCGCCGAAGAAACCACCATGTAAATGGTTGCTCCAGCGGGAACTCTTAGGTAAATGAGTCCGAAAATAATAGGGAAAAACTTCTGCATTGTTTGCATCTGCGGATTGGCCGCAGCAGCCTGGGGATTCCGGCTGTTCATCTGCTTCATCTGGTAGTACTGCAAGAAGATGGCCGCGCCGATTAATACCAGGTAGGGGATGGTGAGGAGCACCTGATTGGCCCCGTGGTGCGTGAACGGCGCGGAGGACAAATCCATGCCGAACCACCAATGCATTTGGCCATGATTGGCCACCAAATTGGCGTACATCTTTGAAGAAGTCGGGATGTATCGCGGCGCCGAACATCCGTAAATACTCGAGGTGTGACACACCACTGAATGGCCCGCGCCATTGACGTAGGTCGCCCCGTTCTTCACCGTGTAGGAGAGGCCGCGGATCAGCGAATACAGCACGATGAGGAAGGGCATCTGCAACAAGGAGGGCAGGCAGGCCCCAAACGGGCTGGTCCCGTTCTCCTTGTACAGCTTCATCATCTCTGCGTTGAGAATCTCCCGGTTCTCCGGGCCCTTGTACTTGGCCTGGAGCTTCTTCATCTCGGGCTGAAGTCGCTGCATGGCGATCATCGACTTGGTGCTCTTGATGGTCACCGGCGTCAGCGCCAGCATGATGAGCACGGTCAGTCCGATGATCGAGAGGCCGTAGTTCTCGGTCACCGAGTAGATGCCGGCCAGGATGAGGCCGAAGAACTCGAAGAGTGGGTGGAAGATCTTCCCGATGTCCGAGAACAAGGAGTTCTCGGCCAGCAAAGAGGAGAAAGTGCTGGTCATTCCGCGGCGACCGCCTTTTGGTGGGGAGTTGAAGCATGGGCGTGCAGCGGCACGAGGTCAACCCCGTGTGGCCCGAACGGCCGGCAGCGAAGGAGGCGTCGGGTGGTCAAGGAGAGTCCTCTCCAAAAACCATGCTCGGCGAACGCCTCGGCTGCATAGTTTGAGCAACTGGGGTAAAAACGGCACGGCGACACTCGGCCTGATGCTGCGGCCTGGTACGCCTTGAGCGTCCGGACGGCCGCCCGGGACGCCCAGCCCATCGGGCGCGGTGCGTCACTCATGAGCTGGCCCGCTGCATGGCGTGGGAAATGCAGCGCGAAAGGTCGGCCGACGACAACGTGGCGGCGTTCGGCGCAAAGCGCAGCAGGTAGGTGCCGCGGGGGAGATGCCCCGCATTCGCCCGGGCGACCGCGTGGGCCCGCCGGCGCAGGGTGTTTCGGACCACGGCGTTGCCGCAATGCTTCCCAATTGCATATCCCACCTGGGGATATAGGCCCGCCGCCGCCGGATCGACCGGCACGAAGGTGGCCCGGATGGGACCGCTGCTGGCGCGTGAACGGGGATCGCCGCAGTTGATCAAATGCGGCGCGAGTCTGAATCCGTCCGACCGTCCGTCCAGGCACAAGCAGCTCAGACGGTGAGGCGGTGGCGCCCCTTGAGGCGCCGGGACTTCAAGATGGAGCGCCCGGCTCGGGTCGACATGCGCTTGCGGAAGCCGTGCGTCTTGGCCCGCTTGCGTGTATTGGGTTGGTAGGTGCGCTTCATGTCAGATTGCCTTTCGCCACGCTCGGCGGCACGGGATGCCTGGCGGGCAGAGTTCGAGCCACTGCCTCGGATGCTCGCCCTGTGGCCAGCGCCAGTGGAGTGGCGCCTATGTTAGGCGCGATTGGGGGAAGCCCACTAGTCGGACTCCGTGGCACGGTGTACCTTCAACGAATTACCCGCACCGAGGAACGTTCAGACCTGCCCAGGACGCCGAGGACGGATGAAGGGCGATCGGACGACTACGTGACGCAAGCCGCAGAACTTTGGACACGCTGCACCGAATCACTGCGCGAGCAGGTCTCCGAGACGACCTGGCAGTTGTGGCTTTCGGGTCTCGAACCGGTGGCCTACACCGACGGCGTGTTCACTCTCTCGGTGCCGAACGGGCTCATCAGAGAACGCGTCGAGACCCGCTACCTGCCAATGATCGAGGACACATTGGCCAATGAGGTGGGTACCGCCGTGCGCGGCCGGCTCGAAGTCCAGGTGCCCGACGAGCCCGAATCGCCGCCCGAACCCAAAGATTCGGCGCCGGCCCCTGAGTGGACCCCTCCGCCCACCGCGGTCGCCACCTCATCGGCCCGTGAGACCCAGGCCGTCCAGCTCGATCCAAAGTTCGTTTTCGACACCTTCGTTGCCGCTTCATCGAACCGCTTGGCCCACGCCGCCGCACAGGCGGTGGCTGAAACCCCTGGTCGTTCGTACAATCCGCTCTTCATCTACGGCGACAGCGGGCTGGGGAAAACCCACCTGCTCCACGCCATTGGGAACTACGTTTCGGAGAATTTCTCCGCCGCAAGGTCCTCTACGTGACAACCGAGACCTTCATGAACGACTTCGTCGATTCCTTGCGTACCTCGACGACCTTGGCCTTCAAGCGTCGCTATCGCGAGTGTGACGTCCTCCTCATTGACGACGTCCAGTTCATGGAGAACAAGGAGGGACTCCAAGAGGAGTTCTTCCACACCTACAACGACCTCAAGGGCGCGTCCAAGCAGATCGTGCTGACGTCGGACCGCCCGCCCAAATCGATCGAGACCCTCGAAGATCGCCTCCGCAGCCGGTTCCTCTCGGGCCTGATCACCGAGATCGATCCTCCCGACCTCGAAACACGCCTGGCCATCTTGCGTTCCAAGTCAGAAAGCGAGCACCACGAGGTGCCCGACGACGTGCTCGAGTTCATCGCGGTGCATGTCAAGAACAACATCCGAGAGCTCGAGGGGGCCCTGACCAGGGTCAGTGCGTTCGCGAAACTCAACAAAGAGGTCATTTCCCTGGCCCAGGCCGAGCGGGTGCTCTCCGACATCGTCCTGGCCGGCGAGCCGCGGCGCATCACCCCCCAGATGATTCTCGAAGCCACCGCCGTCAGTTATGGATTCTCGGTCGAAGCCATCTGCGGGCCGAGCCGGACCCGTCCCTTGGTCACCGCCCGCCAGGTCGCCATGTACCTGGTTCGCAACCTGACCGACTACAGCTATCCCGCCATCGCCCGGGTATTCGGTAATCGCGACCACACCACGGTGATCCACGCTGTGGACAAGATCACCGGCCAGATGCAGCAGCGTCGCCAGATATATGAGCAGGTCACCGAGCTCATCCAGCAGGTTCGGGCGGGCACCTGAGATGACCGCTCGGGGCTGGGGGATGGTGTGGGCACGGTCCCGCCCGCCTGTGGACATGTAGGGCTCGGTTGGGGATAGCGTGACCCCTCATCCCCAGGCCACCGGGATCGATGGCCGCCCAATGTGTCGAACCCCGAATCACCCACACCTCGGTGGGGACAAACTTCATAGCCCCAAGCTGGCGCGATGGGCATCCATCCACAATCCACAGCCCTTATTACCCCTACTACTCAAACCTCTCTCCATGCCGCTTCTTGTTAGTTGGGGACAGACCCGAAAGGACAAGTTCGAGTGAAGTTCCGATCCGAACGCGACGCTCTCGTCGAGATGCTGGCCACGGCTGGCCGTGCTGTCGGAGCACGAACGACATCAAGTCCGGTCCTTTCTGGAATCTTGTTGTCCTGTGTCGGCAACACCTTGTCGATCACCGGGACCGATCTGGATCTGACCATCCAGGTCACCGAGGAGGTGATCGGTATCGATGACGGAACTTGTGTCGTTCCCTCCCGGCTCTCAACTGACATCGTGCGACGTCTCGAGCCCGGCGCCGTGACATTCGCGCACGACGAGGATCACATCACCATCTCCGCGGCCCGCTCGAACTTCAAGTTGCGCACGTTCCCTGTGGTCGAGTTCCCGGCGGTCGGACGGACCGGGGAGGCCATTGCGTACCTTCCCGAGGCGGCGCTGGCCGAAGGCGTCCGCCAGGTCGTCCGAGCCGCCTCACATGACGATGCCCGGCCGCTCTTGACCGGAGTTTTGTTGTCATCGGTCGACGGGACGATCCGCATGGTCGCCACCGACTCGTACCGCATGGCCATGCGCGACCTCGCCGGTGTCGCGGCGTTGCCCGATGTGGGTGACCTACTGGTTCCCGCGCGGGCCCTCGCCGAGCTGCAACGCCTGCCCTCGCTGGGTGGCGACGACGCCGAGTCATCCAAAGGGGTCGGGGTGGCGGCGAGTGAGAACGAGATCACCTTCTGGCATGGAAAAGTCCAGATCAGCACCCGTTTATTGGAAGGCCGTTACCCCGACTACAAGCAGCTCATTCCCGATCACTACCCCAACAAATTGCACCTCGGAAAAGAGTCGTTCTTGGCCGCGCTCCGCCGGGTGCAGCTCTTGGTCCGCGACAACACCACCCCGGTGCGCCTGTCGATGCGCCCCGGTGGTGTCGATCTCAGTGTGGTCAGCCAAGAGGTCGGTGACGCGACCGAAACGGTCGACGGGGACTTCAGCGGCGAGGATCTGGTGATTGCGTTCAATCCGTCGTACCTGATCGACGGCGTCGAGGCGGTCCAAGGCGACGAGGTGATCGTCGAGACCGCGGATGGATCGAAGGCGGCCACGGTCCGGGGGGCCGAAGACGACCGGTTCCGCTACCTGCTCATGCCTGTTCGGGTCTCCTGAGCGATTATCTCGGCTCGCGGTGAGTCTGCGCGACCTCGAACTCGTCGACTTTCGTATTTTCGCCGCCGCCGAGTTCCATCCCGAATCCGAAGGCACCACTGTCATCACCGGCCCCAACGGCACGGGCAAGACCAGCATTCTCGAGGCGCTCGTCTACCTGAGCACACAACGCTCTTTTCGCGGCGCCCCGCGCGAGGCGCTGGTGCGCAGCGACGCCAGTCGGGCCATCGTGCGCGCCGAGTTGCATAACGCGCTGGCCCCGACGTTGGTCGAAGCTGAGATCATCCCGGCCGGGCGTAGCCGCATCCAGATCAACCGCAAAACCGCCGCGGCGCGTCGAGACCTGGCGGCCGCGACCCCGTGCACCATCTTCTCGCCCGAGGACCTTGTGATCGTGAGCGGAGGGCCGTCGGGCCGCCGCCAGCTCCTCGACGAGGCACTGGCCCTGGTCGATGCCCCCGGGGCACGGGCGGCCGACGCCGTCGAAAAGGTGCTTCGCCAACGCGCCGCGCTGCTCAGACAGGCGGGCGGTCGGGTGAGTGCGGATGTGGCGGCCACCCTCGACGTGTGGGATCAGCGCCTGGCCGAAGCCGGCGAGATCCTCGCGCAAGCGAGAGAACGCCTGGTCAAGGCCCTAGGTGACCACGTCGGTCCCGCCTACGGACGGCTGGCGGGTTCAAGGGGGCGCCTGGTGGTCACCCAGGAATATCAGCGCAGCTGGGAGGGTGACCTCCTTCAGGCGCTCGGCGCCCACCGCGGCGACGACATCCGCCGCGGGGTCAATACGGTCGGTCCGCACCGCGACGAGCTCTCCTTGGCCATCGACGGGCGCGAAGCACGCACCCACGCGAGCCAAGGCGAGCAGCGTTGCCTGGCGCTGGCCTTGCGTATCGGGGTCCACCGCCTCGTGAGCGAAACCACCAGCCTCGTGCCGACCCTCTTGCTCGACGACGTCTTCTCCGAACTCGACCCGGTCCGCAGCCAGGCGCTCGTGGCCGAGCTGCCCGGAGGGCAATCCATCCTCACCACGGCCGTGCCGCTGCCCGGTGGGATCGAGGTGGCAAGAATTGTCGGGATCGACGAGGTGACGACACCGGCATGAGCGAGCACCGGCGACGGCGACCCCGAGGAATCGACACCGGCCCGCGGCACGTGGCTGACGCCATGGCCAAGGTCCTCGGGCGCATCGGCGCATCAGCGTCGCCCGACGCCATGGCACTCGTTTTCGCCCGTTGGGACGAAGTCGTCGGCCCCGATCTCGCCGAGCATCTCCATCCGATCCGCCTGTCGGATCACGTCTTGTTGGTCGGGGTGGATCACCCCACCTGGGCGACCCGGGCCCGCATGGAGTCGCGGCGAATTCTCGCCGCATTACGCCAGTTGGGCGACACTTCGGTTGAGCGCATCGACGTCGTGGTGCAGCGGCCTTCCTGAGGCAATTTCCGAGGCTCAAGAGCGGCCCGAAAGGTGCCACCTTCGGGTAGACTGACTAGGTCGTATTTGAATGCGGGGCCTGCCCCGTTTCGGGCGTTCGATACGCACCATCAACTGCAGTTTTGAAAGGGCGCGTCTGTGGCAATAAAGGTCGACAAGGTATCGGACGACTCTTACGACGAAGGTGACATCACCATCCTCGAGGGCCTCGAAGCAGTTCGCAAGCGCCCCGGGATGTACATCGGCTCCACCGGCCCGAGCGGCCTGCACCATCTGGTGTGGGAAGTGGTCGACAATTCGGTCGACGAGGCCATGGCCGGCTATTGCAGCCGCATCGACGTGACCATGCTCGCGGACGGCGGATGTGTCGTGCGCGACGACGGCCGGGGCATCCCGGTCGGGCCGCACCCGAAAAACCCCAAGGTCTCGACGGCCGAAATCGTGCTGACGACCCTGCACGCCGGCGGCAAGTTCGGTGGCAAGGGTTATCAGGTGTCCGGTGGCCTCCACGGCGTCGGCATCTCGGTCGTCAACGCACTTTCCTCGCGCCTCATTCTCGAAGTCGACCGCGACGGCAAGCACTGGGAGGCCGAGTTCGAAAAGGGCGGCAAGGTCAAGCGCAAGATCGCGGCCAGCGGGCCGTCACCGCTCGACCGGTCGACCGGCGAGCCACGCACCGGGACCACCGTCACCTTCTGGCCGGACCCGAGCGTGTTCGACGAGGTCGATTTCCGATCCCAGACCATCACCGAGCGGATGCAGATCATGGCCTTTTTGAACAAGGGGCTCGAGATCCGCTTCACCGATCAGCGCAGCGACCCGGTGCTCAAGACCACCTTCCGCTATGCCGGGGGCATTGTCGACTTCGTCAAGCACCTCAACGCCTCCAAGGAGTCGCTGTTCCGCAAGGTGGCGTCCTTCGAGCAGGTCGAAGAGGGCCAAGAGGCCGAAATCGCCCTGCAGTGGAACACCGGCTACCACGAGTCCATCCACTCCTTCGCCAACGGGATCTCGACCATCGAGGGCGGGATGCACGTAGAAGGGTTCAGCAAGGCCCTCACCAACGCCATCAACCGCTACGCCCGGGCCCGCAACCTCTTGAAGGAGAAAGAGGAGAACCTCAAGGGTGAGGACATCAGGGAGGGCCTGACGGCCATCATCTCGGTGCGGCTGCGCGATCCGCAGTTCGAGGGCCAGACCAAGGCCAAGCTCGGCAACGTGAGCATCCGGTCGCTCGTGGAAAAGGCCACCAACCGCAAACTCAACGAGTGGTTGGAGGAGAATCCCCGCGAGGCGAGTCAGATCGTCCAGAAGTCCTTGCAGGCGGCCCGGGCGCGTATGGCCGCCCAGGGTGCGCGCGACCTCACCCGGCGCAAGTCGGCCCTCGACGGCGCAGGGCTCCCGGGCAAGCTGGCCGACTGCTCATCGCGTGACCCGCGCGAGTCGGAGCTCTTCATCGTCGAAGGCAACTCAGCGGGGGGATCGGCCAAAGACGCCCGCAACCCGCACACCCAGGCCATTCTCCCGATCCGGGGGAAGATCTTGAACGTCGAGCGGGCCCGCATCGACAAGATGCTCAAGAACGCGGAGATCCAGGCGCTCATCTCGGCCATCGGTGCCGGGCTGGCCGAGGAATTCGACGTCGACAAGATCCGCTACCACAAGGTGATCCTGCTGGCCGACGCCGACGTCGACGGCAGCCATATCCGCACCTTGTTGCTCACGTTCTTCTTCCGCCAGATGAAGCCCTTGGTCGAAGGAGGGTTCGTCTACGTGGCCCAACCGCCGCTGTTCTCGACACTGGTCGGCAAAGAGAAGATCTACCTCAAAGACGAGGCGGCCAAGGCGGCGTTCCTGGCCGAGCACCCCGACCACAAGCACGAGTTCAACCGGCTCAAGGGCTTGGGGGAGATGGACTTCGCCGAACTGCGCGACACCACGATGGATCCGTCGTTGCGGTCCTTGCTCCAGATCAACGTGGAACAGGCGGCACTGGCCGATGAGGTGTGCTCCATCTTGATGGGTGACGACGTCGAGCTGCGGCGTCACTTCATCCAGACGAACGCCAAAGACGTCCGCTTCCTCGACATCTAAGTCGCGAGTTAGAGAGAGATCACATGGCACGAAACTCAACGCGTGGCTCATCGGGACGCGGCGGGCGCGGCAGCGGCGGAAACGGCGCTCCCCCCGGTGGCGAGACGCCGGTGGAGGGCTTTATCGAGCCGATTGAGATCCAAGAGGAGATGGAGCGCTCGTTCCTCGAGTACTCCATGTCGGTCATCGTGTCGCGCGCCCTGCCCGACGTGCGCGACGGCCTCAAACCGGTCCACCGGCGCATCCTCTATTCGATGTTCGACCGCGGGCCTGCGGCCCGACCGGCCGCACAACAAGTGCGCCAAGGTCGTCGGCGATGTCATGGGGACCTATCACCCCCACGGCGACTCGGCCATCTACGAGGCCCTGGCCCGCATGGTGCAGGACTTCTCGCTCCGCCATCCGCTGATCGACGGCCACGGGAGCTTCGGGGGACGCAGCCCCGACGACGGTCCGGCCGCCATGCGCTACACCGAGTGCCGGTTGGCCCCGCTCGCCCTCGAGCTGATGGCCGACATCGACGAGGACACGATCGACAAAATTCCGAACTACGACGGCTCCGACGAGGAGCCGGTCGTCCTCCCGGGCCGTTTCCCGAACCTGCTCATCAACGGGGCCCAGGGGATCGCGGTCGGCATGGCCACCAACATCCCGCCCCACAACATGGGTGAGGTCATCGACGCGGCCATCCACGTGCTCAACCATCCCGACGCCACCCCCGACGACCTGATGGAGTTCGTCAAGGGTCCGGACTTCCCGACGGGTGCCCTCATCCTCGGTCGCCAGGGCATTCTCGACGCCTATCGGACCGGACGCGGCTCCATCAAGATGCGTGCGGTGGCCGAGATCGAAGAGGGCCGGGTCGGCGACCGCATCGTTGTCACCGAATTCCCCTATCAGACCTCGGTCGAGGTGATCGAGCAGAAGATCACCGACCTGGTGCGCGCCGGCGATCTCGACGGCATCAGCGAACTGAGAAACGCCTCGGCCAATCAAGAGCCGCGCCTGGTCATCGAGCTCAAGCGCGACGCCAACGCCCACGTGGTGTTGAACAACCTCTACAAGCAGACGCCGTTGCAGACGAGCTTCGGGGTCAACATGTTGGCGTTGGTCGACTCGGTCCCTCGGACCTTGAACCTGGCCCAGGCGCTCGGCCACTACATCGACCACCAGATCGAAGTCGTCACGAGGCGGACGCAATTCCGGCTGCGCAAGGCCCAGGAACGGGCCCATATCGTCGAAGGCCTCCTCAAGGCGATCGACATGCTCGATGCGGTGATCGCCACCATTCGCGGCTCGGACGATCGGCCCTCGGCGCGCACCGCGTTGATGGCGGCACCCTTTGACTTCACCGAGGTCCAGGCCACCCACATCCTCGACATGACCCTCGGTCGCCTCACCCGACTCGGGCGCACCGAGCTCGAAGAGGAGATGGCCAAGCTGCTCGAGACCATCACCGAACTCGAGTCGATCCTCGCCGACGACACCAAGCTGCGCGGCGTCATCGCCACCGAGATGATCGAGATCCGCGACAAGTACGCCAACCCGCGCCGCAGCATCATCACCCACGATCCCGGCGAGATGGGGGTCGAGGACCTGATCGACGACGAGGAGATCGTGGTCACCATGACGGCCGCGGGCTACATCAAGTCGGTGGCCGCCGCGGCGTTTCGGACCCAGGGCCGCGGTGGGCGCGGCGTCCAGGGTGCGAGGTTGAAGGAGGAAGACCTGGTACGCGAGGTCATCCACACCTCGGCCCACGCCTATCTGCTCCTTTTCTCGAACCGGGGCAAGGTATATCGCCTGCGGGGGCACGAGATCCCGATGAAGGAGCGCACGGCCAAAGGCACGGCCGCCATCAACCTGGTCCCGCTCGCGCCCAACGAATCGATCCAGGCCATCATCTCGACCCGCGAGTTCCTGCCCGACCAGTACCTGGTCTTCGCCACCGCCCAGGGCCAGGTCAAAAAGACCGCCATGAGCGAGTACGACAAGTCGCGGCGCGAAGGGTTCATCGCCATCAACTTGCGCGAGGGCGATGAGCTGGTGCGCGTTGTTGCGACCTCGGGCGAGGACGACATCTTCGAGGTGACCCGCAACGGGGTCACCATCCGCTTCAACGAAACCGACGTGCGGCCAATGGGGCGCGACGCCGCGGGGTGCGCGGAATCCGCTTGCGCGAGGGCGACATCGTGGTTTCGTGCGACGTGGCGGCCGACGACACCGACATCTTGATGGTGACCGACGCCGGCTACGGCAAGCGGACCAAGCTCGAGCGTTTCAACCGTCAGACCAGAGGCGGCCAGGGGGTGCGCGGTATCCGCCTCACCGGTAAACGCGGTTCGGTCGTCGCGGCCTTCATGGTCGCGCTCGACGAGGAGATCCTCTTGGTGAGTTCTGGTGGCGTGGTCATCCGCACCGCGGCACGCGAGATCGCCTCGCAGGGTCGTGACGCGACCGGGGTCCGGGTCATGAACCTCGACGAGGGCCAGTCGGTGGCAGCCGTCGCCCGGGTGGCGGCCGAAAACGACGAGGACGAGGGCTAGGTCAACCGCTCGACGTGGTGAACGTCATGGTGAAGGGCGCCTGCGTCGGGTAGTAGAAGCCAATGGTCCGCAGTCCGTAGAAGACGAAGAAGTGGGCCGCCTTGGACCCGGTCTCGATGGTGGTTGTCGAGGTGACCGGGAACGACTTGGACCCGCCATCGGCGATGACCTGGGAAAACACCGGTGACTGGCTCCCGGCATTGGTCACTTGGACCCAGCTCGGGCCACCGTTGACCACCACCTGGACGGCGTAGCGGGGAGCGTCGACCGCGTAGGTGACGGCGCTCGGACCCGAATTGGGTCGCGACCACCTTGGGGAGCGCCGAATGATGGTGCTTGGCCGGCGTGTTCGTCGTGGTGATCCCCGCCTCCTTCTTGGCCTGGCTCACCAGCGTGGAGGTCTCGTTCTGGGCGGAGTGGATCCACCGGGAGATCTGGTTGTGCATGCTGAGCCCGACCGCCGCTGCCACCACCAGGACCGCGACCAGGCCGACCAACACCTTGAGGTATCGGGGCGCCCCGGGGCGCACCGCTTGGACCTGGCCGGTCTCGAAGATCGGGACTGGTCGGGTGTCGTTGATGGTCAAGGGCCCGACGGACCCCATGACGCCGGTCACCGTCGAGTCGCTCACCGAGGTGGCATCGGCTCCGAAAGATGAGGAGTAGGCGCCGCTCGGCGCGTGTCCCCCGGCCGGCGCGGCGCTGACCGAGACCATCGGGACCACCCCGGTGTCCCCGTTCGCGCACGCCAAGATCGGGACTGGGCCACAATTCCAAGAGGGTGAGCACGTAGGCATCGCCCGGCAGGCCCAGCGAGTTCGCGTAGGAGCGCAGGCATCGCAGGGTCTCGACACGGTCCGCCATGCGCGCCACGGTGCCGCTCTCGAGCGCTTCGAGTTCTGAGGACGCGACGCCGAGCCTGATGGCCGCGTCAGGGAGCGACAACCCGGCCTTGGTCCGGGCGTTCTGTAATGATCGCCCGATTTCTGGGACCGAGTCCGACGTCACCTGAGCTTCACCACCGGTGGGGCTAGCGCCACGGCTGAGCACCACTCACCCCTTCTGTTCGCGACTGATCGAGCGATTGTACCTGGCACGACGCGTTTGAACGCTGCGCGTGCGGTGGGGTAGGTGTCCCGGTGCTGCCTCAGAAGATGTGGAAGGCGGTGACCGGCCACACCCGTACGTCGACCTTGCCCACGATGAGCGACTTTGAGATCGGTCCCCAGTAACGGCTGTCGCACGATTCGGTCCGGTTGTCGCCCATCATGAAGTAGTGGTTCGCCGGCACGGTGTAGGGCTTGGTCAGGTTGTAGGTCGTGCCCGGCGGCCCCGGCAACGTCACGCCCTGGACCGACGTGGGGAGCCACGGTTCAGAGAGCTGTTTGCCGTTGATGTACACGTGGCCGTGGTTGAGCGAGACGGTCTCACCGGGTAGCCCGATCACCCGCTTGACGAGATCGTTGACCTCGGCCCCGCCGCAGTTCTCAGCCGGTGGGCGGCTAAAGACCACGATGTCACCGCGGTGCACGCCGTGGAGGTGGTAGCTCAGCTTGTTGACCAGGATCCGGTCACCGATCTTGAGCGTCGGTTCCATGGATCCCGAGGGGATGAAGAAGGTCTGGACCACGAAGATACGCAGCAAGACCGCCACGGCCAGCGCGATGACGACGACGACGAAGATCTCGCGGAGCCAGTGTGGCGACTTGGTGGATCCGCCTTTGGGCGCAGCACCTCGCGAATCGGTTCCGGTTTGTGCGGGCGGATTTCGTTCTCGACCACGGCGGGGTCGGTGCGGTCAGGCGTCACGGTAGGGGGCAGGCTACTCGCGCCACTCCGCCATGTTGGGGCACCGAACGCGCTCGGCGTCGATCAGGTTCGGCTCATACCCGGGCCGGGATCACCGACGCCGTGTCGCGTCCGGATCGCAGCAGGGTGCCCGGAACCGCCCCGGTCGAAGCTCCGTCGCGCACGATTTCGGTGCCGTTGACCAGGACCCGGACCACCCCTTTGCTGGCGGCGATGAGGCGTGGGGCGTCGCCGGGGAGGTCGTGAACCAGGCGGGCCGGCTCGGACCCGATGGTGGCGGGGTCAAAGACGAACAGGTCGGCGGCATAGCCCTCGGCCACCAGCCCCCGGTCGCGCAGTCCGAACAAGGCGGCGGGTTGGCCCGTCATCATGTGGACGGCCTTCTCCACGGAAACGAGCTTGCGGCCCCGCAGGCAGTCCTCCAAGAACGCGGTCGGGTAGTTGGACCCACACATGCGGTCGAGATGGGCTCCGGCATCCGAACCGCCCACCATCGCCCTCGGGTCGCTCCAGATCTCGGCCCGCATGGTCCAGGTCGTCTCATCGCCGTCGTCGGTGTTCGGCCACAGCACGGTGCGCAGGTCGTCCGCGAGCACGATGTCTAAGAGCGTGTCGAAAGCCGGGGTGCCGCGTTCGGCCGCGATGTCGTCGACCACCCGGCCGGCACATCCCTCGTTCTCGGGGGCGTAGGTGTCGCCAATGATGTAAGTGCCCCAACGGGCCAGGCCCCGGAACACACCGGCTTCTTTGGCGTGGGCCCGCTCGTCGAGCAGGGCACGGGTGGCGGGATCGGCCAGTTTGGCCTTGCGCTCGTCGAGCGCAAGGCCCATGACCTCGCCCCAGCCCGGGATGAGGAACAGGGCGCAGTGGTTGCGAAAGCTCATGTTCATCGGGACCAGCGTCGGCATGGTCAGCGCCACGATCTGCCCACCGGCCTCGGCCGCCGCCGACGACGCCGCGAGCTGGTGTTCGATCCGATCGGCCGAGCGGGCGTCGACCGTCAGGACGTTCCAGTTGAGGGGGCGTTGCGCCGTGGTGCTCATGGCCGTCATGAGGTCGACCTCTTCGGGGCTGAAGGAGTCCAAGCAGCCGTTGGTGATGTATTCGAGCGTGGTGCCCTCGTGGGCCGCCACCTCCTCGCAGAAGGCCAGCATCTCGCGGCGGTCGGCTTGGCGCGAACTGATGGGCAGGTTGTCGCCGTCGGAGTGGGTTCTCGACTGCGACGAGGAGAACCCGAGTCCCCCGCGGCCAACGACTCGGCCAAGAGCGCACGCATGGCGGCGATCTCGTCGTCGGTGGCCACCTCTTGACCGCGCTCGGCCCCCATCACCTTGCGCCGGATGGCGCAGTGCCCCACCAAGAAGCCGGCATTGACCCCGAGGTTGCCCTCGAGGGCGGAGAGGTACTCGGCGAAGCTCGACCAGGTCCACGGGACGCCGTGTTCGAGCGCGGGGAGGGGCATGCCCTCGACCTTGGCCATCATGCGGCGGATGTAGTCGGCGTCTTCGGGGTTGATGGGGGCGAGAGTGAAGCCGCAGTTGCCGCCGATGACCGTCGTGACCCCGTGGAGGTTCGACGGCGAGGCCGTCGGGTCCCAGAACAGTTGGGCGTCGTAGTGGGTGTGCGGATCCACCACCCCGGGCATCACGATGAGCCCCGTTGCGTCCAGTTCGACCTCGCCCGCCTCGTCGATCTCGCCCACGGCCACGATGCGCCCATTGCGCACACCGACGTCGGCCTGGCGCGCCGGGCCACCGGTGCCGTCGATGACCGAGCCGGATCGGATCACGTAGTCGAGCATGGAACCTCCGTCGAATGAGTAGCGTGCGGTCTCGTCAAGGAATCTGACGCGGCGTCAGTTTAGGGGGCACGACCGCGGGGGTCCGCTGGCCCCGCCCCTGCCGCCCGCCACGCTCCTGTGGATAACTGTTCGGTGCCTGGGCAACAGTGGTGTCAACGGCGTATGTCCCCAAGTAATCCACAGACCAAACGATGGTTGGGCTCGTTTTCGGCTTTCGCCCGGTCATCCCATGTGTTTCACTCCATCCATGCCCCAATGCGCCGGCCGTCGTGAGCGAGCCCAGTCATGGTCCTGAGCCTGCATTCGAGCGCCGAAGGCGTGCTCCCGGGCCACCTGCTCGAGCGGGCCATACGGGCGGGGTACATCGATGCGGGTCGGTTCAACATCCCGGACACCAATGTGCAGCCGGCCAGCCTGGACCTGCGCCTCGGCGAGCGGGCGCTGCGCATCCGCTGCAGCTTCTTGCCCGGGGCCGACACGGTCGAGGACAAGCTCAAGGACTACATCCTCGACGAGATCGACCTCCGTGGCGACGGCGCCATGCTCGAGGCCCGCTGCCCCTACCTGATCGAGTTGAAGGAGCGCCTCGACCTTCCCGGGGGATTGCGCGGCAAGGCGAATCCGAAGAGCTCGACCGGCCGCATCGACGTGTTCACCCGGGTCATCACCGACCACAGTGAGCGTTTCGACGAGATCGCCCCGGGCTACAGCGGCCCCTTGTATCTCGAAGTGGTGCCGCTCTCGTTCGCGGTACGGGTCCGCGAAGACCTCACCCTCAACCAGCTGCGCCTCTCGATCGGTCGCCCGTGGCTGAGCGACGACGAGGTGCGGGCGGCCCACCAGGCCCAGCCGATTCTCTTTCGCGACGGGGCACCGGTGCCGAGCGACAAACTCGTTCTCTCCGACGGTCTCTTCCTCGGACTCGACCTGCACGGTGACGAGCGGGGCCGGGTCGGCCACAGCACACGCGACAGCGCACCCCTGCTCGATCTCACCACGAGTGGCGAAGTGGACCCCGCACCATTTTGGGACCCGGTCTACCGCGAGGCGGGTGACCGGTTGGTGCTCTCGCCCAAGCGCTTCTATCTCCTCATGTCGCGCGAAGCGGTGAGCATTCCCCCCAACTTCGCGGCCGAGATGACGGCCTATGACCCAACGAGCGGGGAGTTGCGCACGCACTACGCCGGGTTCTTCGATCCAGGATTCGGCTATGACCCCAACCAGCGGTTCAAGGGATCGAGAGCCGCCCTCGAGGTGCGCGCCCACGACGTCCCCTTCATGGTCGAGAACGGTCAAGCCGTGTGCAAACTCACGTTCGAGCGCATGCTCGAAGAGCCCCAGTCCCTCTACGGCGCGGACATCGGCTCTTCGTACCAACAACAAGAAGAGACCCTCAGTCGCTACTTCAGGCGCACGCCCATCTGAGGACGCTGCCTCGGCCGCCGGTGCGAGTGGTCGGGCACGACTCCAACAGCGAACACTCAAGACAAGAGAGCGAGCACACCATGCAATACGCCAACTTGGGACGATCGGGCCTTCGGGTCTCGCGGGTCTGTTTGGGCATGATGGGATTCGGCAACGACAGCGACCGGGCCTGGGTGATCGACGAGGCCGCGGCGGAGCCCATCATTGAGGCCGCCGTCGAAGGCGGCGTGACCTTCTTCGACACGGCGGATACCTATTCGGCCGGGGCCAGTGAGGTGGCGACGGGGCGCCTCGTGCCCAAATTCTTGAGCAGAGACGAGGCGGTCATCGCCACCAAGGTCTTCATGCCAATGACGCCGGGCGAGAACGGCGGGGGACTGTCGAGAAAGCACATCCATTCCGCCATCGACGCCTCGTTGCGCCGGCTCGACATGGACTACGTCGACCTCTATCAGATCCACCGTTGGGATCCGAGGACACCGATTGAAGAGACCATGGGGGCACTGCACGAAGTCGTCCAGGCGGGCAAGGCCCGCTACATCGGCGCGTCGAGCATGTTCAGTTGGCAGTTCGCCAAGGCCCAGTACACGGCGGAGAAGCACGGGTGGACCCCGTTCGTCTCCATGCAGAACCACTACAACTTGATCTACCGCGAGGAAGAGCGCGAGATGATCCCGCTGTGCCTCGACCAAGGGGTCGGGGTCATCCCGTGGAGCCCGTTGGCGCGCGGCGTGCTCGCCGGGACCCGTACCCGCAGTGGTGAGCGTCTGACGACGCGTTCGAGCACCGACCCGTTCACCGACTATCTCTATGAGCAACCGACCGACTTCGACGTGCAAGAGCGGGTGAGCGAGGTGGCCGAAGAACGCGGCGTCCCGAGTGCGCAAGTGGCCTTGGCCTGGCTCTTGGGCAAGCCCGGTGTGACGGCTCCCATTGTTGGGTCGACCAAGTTGTCGCATCTCCAAGACGCCCTGGCCGCAGAAGCGCTGACGCTCAGTGCCGATGAGGTGGCCCGCCTCGAAGCGCCCTACGTGGCCCACCCGGTGCTCGGTCACTTCTAACGAAGCGACACCGCGGCACGCCGTGGACGCCCACTAGGGTCCAAGAGCGCGACGGCGTCCAATCTCAAGTGCAGGGGGTCTCATGCGGGTCGAACTGACGGTGGGGGACTTCTTGGAGCGAGCGGTCCTGGTCCACGGGTCGCGCCTGGCCGTGGTCGACGAGCCCGACGCGGTCGGTTCGCTCGGTGAAGTCACCTACGCCGAACTCGGGGCCCGCGCCCGAGGGATGGCGCTGGCCTTGGAACGCCTCGGCGTTGCCCACGGTGCACGTGTGGCCATCGTCAGTCCCAATTCGGCCAGGTTCTTGATCTCGTACTACGGGGTCAGTGCCTTCGGCCGCGTCCTGGTGCCGATCAATTTCCGTCTCTCGAGCGAGGAGATCGCCTTCATCGTCGAGCACTCAGGCGCGTCGGTGCTCCTCTACGACCCCGACGTGACCGACGTGGTGGCCCCGATCGATGTGGCGCACCGTTTCGCGCTCGACGGGGTCGATGACGCCGAGCTGTTCGCTCCCGCCCCCGCGGGGGCCGAACCCCAAAGGTGGGAGCCGAGCGAGGATGCCACGGCGTCGATCAACTACACCTCGGGGACGACGGCGCGACCCAAAGGGGTGCGCCTGACCCATCGCAACTGTTGGATCAACGCGGCGACGTTCGGTTGGCACACCGCTGTGGGTGACCGCGATGTGCTGTTGCACACCCTGCCGATGTTCCACTGCAACGGATGGGGCATGCCCTACGCCGTGACCGGGATGGCCGGGCGCCACATCGTGCTGCGCAAAGTTGACGGTGAGGAGATCCTCGCCCGCATCGAGCGCCACGGGGTGACATTGCTCTGTGGCGCCCCGGCCGTCGTGGCCGCGGTCCTTGACGCCGCAAGCGCCCGGCGAGAGGCCCGAACATCGATTCCCGGGCGCGGCACCGTGCGCATCGTCGTCGCCGGGGCGCCGCCGCCGTCCAAGACCATCGAGCGGGTCGAACGCGAGCTCGGGTGGGAGTTCATCCAGATCTACGGCCTGACCGAAACCGCGCCGTTGCTGACCATCAACCGCGCCCCGGCTGAATGGGACGACGCCGACCCGACGCAGCGGGCGCATTGGCTGGCCCGCGCCGGCGTTCCCGCCATTGGGGTGCAGATCGCGCTCGACCACGACGGCGAGGTGCTGGCCCGGGCCAACCACGTCTTCGCCGGGTACTGGGAACAACCAGAAGCGACCGACAAGGCACTCGCGGGTGGCTGGTTCCACACCGGCGACGGGGGCTATCTCGACGGTGCCCATCTGGTGATTGCCGACCGCAAGAAGGACGTGATCATCACCGGGGGCGAGAACGTGTCATCGATCGAGGTGGAGGATTGCCTCTACCAGCACCCCGATGTGGCCGAGGTGGCGGTGATCGGGGTCCCGAGCGAGAAGTGGGGCGAGACGATCAAGGCGCTGGTGGTGCTGCGTCCCGACGCCACCGTCAGCGAGACCGAACTCATCGAGCACTGCCGCCGGCACATGGCGCATTTCAAGGCACCGACCAGCGTCGAGTTCAGAGAGGTCCTCGAGCGTACGGCGACCGGCAAATTGCAGAAGTACAAACTCCGCCAGCCGTTTTGGAGCGGGCAGCACCGTGGGGTGCATTGACCGCAGCGGTACTTAGCCCGACTTCTTCGTCTTGGTGGTCGCCTTGGTCGTCGTGGTCGTGCCCGCAGCCTTGGCGGACTGCGGTTGGGCCGACATCGTGAAGAAATCGCGGGCCCAGTACGCCTCGAAGTACCGTGCCGGCGTCCCGACCATTGTCGGGAGCAGGTCGGTCCCGTTGGCGCCACTGGCCTCGGTCTCGGGCGGTGGCGGCGCGTAGGTGGCGAGGTTGACCCAGTCGGTGTTGATATCGAGCTCCATGCCCCGCACCGCGCCGGCGTCGACCAAGAGATTGGCCAAACTGGTGATGTTGAGGGCCGGACCACCGACGTAGACCAAGGCGCCGTCGGCGGTGACCCCGACGCCCGAACGCCACACGTAGACCTGGTTCCCGAGAGTCGCCCCCCATTGGGTGGTGTCGCTGGCGTTGAGACCGGGAACCGGCGCGCCGTTGTCAACCAGCAGATCGAGGTTCTGGCGCACCGAAACGACATTGGGGGTCATGGTGGCGTCTCGACCCCAGTCGGCGACGGTGGCCGAGCCGTTGTTGTAGATCACGAAGGACGCGGCACCGTTGCGCAGTGGGAAGACGGTCTTCGCGTCGGTGTAGTACCCGCCGTTGGCGTTGGTCATCAAAAAGCCGGCGTTGAACGCGGCCACCAAGGTGTTGGCTGCGGCCGGTTGCACCGGCGCCGTCAAGGTGTAGGGGCCGCCGCCGGGGATCTGGCTGCCCGAGTACAGGTCGGCCCGCAACAGCTTGGTGTCCATCCATGCCACCCCGACCACCTCGCTTGTATGCACGCTGTCGGGGCGCATACGGGTCTCGTAGACCGCGGGGATGCCCCCGACGAGGCGGCCGGCCGGCGACCACTGGCCTTCTCCGGCGATGGCGGGACTGGCGAGGGGGGTGAGGGGTGGGGGCGGGGGGAGGTGGGCCGGCGCGCTCGGTGCGGGCACCGTCGACGTCGTGCGCGCCGCGGTGATCAAGCCCTTTTGGGGCTTGCCCCCCACCTTGGGTTGATGGTGGGTGTAGTACTCGTTCTCGATCCAATTGGCGATGCTCGAGCCGCCGTGCTCGCGCGTCCACTCGGCGAAACGGGTGGTGACCGAGCTCCCGTTGGCGGGGTTCATGAGCGATCCGGCGAGCGAGATCCCCATGATCGCGATGAAGACGAGGCAGCCGACCAGGACGACGGCCACGATGCGGCGCCGAATGTACGTGGCGCGTTCGGGCTTGGCGACCTGGGGGGCGGCATGGCGGGCCCGCCGTGGTTCACGCGGCGTCAGTGAACCTGTTCCATCTTGGCGATCCACGGGGTGATCAGTTCTTGGGCGGCGTCATAAGGGCGGTGTGTAGGGCTTGGCGGGGGCGCGGCCGCTCACGGGACTCCCGGAGAATTCCGCACCGCAGCAATACTAGAAGTGCCGCGTGACGAGAAGATGACAGGGGGCAATGGCCGTGTCGAGGTGCGATCATGCTCGGTGACCCACCTCTCAGCCGTAGATGCCGGCGAGGAACAGGCCCACCCAGGCGAGGCCGAGGACCTGGAGGATCCGGTCCCGCAGCACCAGGTCCTCGGGGGCTCCGCCCTCGCCCTTATCCAAGAGGCGCAGCACATGGAGGATGCCGAGGGAGACCGGGATGACGGTGAGCTGGATCCAGATGGTGTCGTGGCGGATGGAGCGGGCCAGTCCCTCGCTCCCGAAGGCCCACAGGCAATAGGCCGTCACCGTCACCGCCGCGGTCAGGGTGAGGGCCGACTGGAGGAACGAGGTGGTGTAGTCACCGAGCGCCTGGCGGTGCGACTCGGAGTCCTCGCCCAAGACCTTGAGCTCGGCGAAGCGCTTGCCGGCGGCCACGAAGAGGGCACCGAAGCTGGTGACGGCCAAGAACCACGTCGAGATGGTCACGCCGGTCGCCACCCCACCGGCCAGCGCCCGCAACACAAACCCAGAGGCCACAAACCCGAGCTCGATGACCGGGACCCGCTTGAACCACAGCGTGTAGGCGGCACTGACCACGGCATAGAGGCCCATGATCAGGGCCAGCTTGCCCCCGGCCAGGGCATAGGCGGCCCCGATGGAACCGAGGCCGAGCACCACCCCGAGGGCGACGGCGACGGGAACTGCGACCGCACCAGAGGCAATGGGGCGGTGGCGTTTGGTCGGGTGGATCCGGTCGGAATCCACATCCATCGAATCGTTGAACAGATAGGTCGACGAGGCCCCGGCGCAAAAGATCCCGAATGCAGCTATGGAGCGCCAGATGGCGGTGCGCGAATCGAAGGCCCCGGCCGCGGCGGGGGCCACGAAGACCAGGGCGTTCTTGGTCCACTGTCTCGGGCGCAGCGCCCGGACCAGGGCGATCAGCATGCGGTCGCCCATCGGCGCCACAGAGTCCCGGCGGTCGATCGATGTCGCAGGGATCTCGGGACGGGCCGCCATCCCCCCTTTTCGCCCACGGCGCCCCAGCGTACTCGGGGCACCCGGCGCCTTTGGTGAGGGTGGGGCCCGGGTGTCTTGGTCAGGTCACGATGAGGTAGACGCTCTTGCCGATCAACCAGAGTCCGAGGACGAGCGAGACAATGATGATGACCTGATCGGTGTGCGTGTCGATCCACACGCGCGTCTTGGCGAGGAAGGCCTGCGCATTCTCCGCCCAAAAGCCGGCGTAGACCTCCATGGCGATGTAGATGCCGGTGGCCACGATGCAGAACAAGACCAGCGCGACGTAGCTCTCCCACGTCGCGAGCTTGGCCTCCATGATCGTGGCCACGCCGGCCGCCACCAGGCCCCACGGTTGGGTCAAGGGCCCGAGCGCCATTGCGTACCACGGTGACATGTTGTCGATGCCGGTCTGCCATTTGGGGGTCTTCTTGGGTTTCTTCGGTCGACCCATGCGTCGACGCTGTCGCACCGCGATCCCGATCAGGACGACACCGATCGCGATCTTGACGGCCAATCCGGCCAACGAGGGCGCCGTGCTCGGCTTCGGCGGTTTGTTGCCCGTGACCAGGACCGTTCCCGCCACCACGATGGCCAGCGACAGGATCCACCCGAAGATGAAGGCGGCACCTTTTCGTACGCCGTTCTTCGAGGCCAAGACCAAGATGAACGCCGTCAGGGGGATCGGCTCGAGCGTGATGGCCAACGCGATGAGCAACAGATCAAAGATCACCGTGTTCTCCCTCCGTTGGTCAGCGCACGCTCAGATGCGCCCGCGCGACCCCGACATCGGGTCAGTGCCCCAGTGGCCGCGCCGGCACCCGGGGGCGGGGTGACCCAAGTGGACATGTCGTGCGGGGTGGTGTTCCCTACGACAGGATCTTGGCTTTTTGGGCGTCGAACTCAGCCTGGGTGATGGTGCCCTTGTCCTTGAGTTCGGCCAACTTGGTCAACTGGCCGGCCGTGTCGGTCGAGCCGGCGGCCTCTTGGATGTACTGGTCCATGGCCTGCTTTTGCGCTTGGGCCGCCTCGATCTGGCGCTCGTGCATCTTGCCGCCGCGGGCGATGAGGTAGACGAGGATTCCAAGGAACGGGAGGATGATCACGAAGATCACCCACAGCGCCTTGGCGCCGCCGCCCATGTCGCGGCTGCGGAAGATGTCGCTGAAGATGATGATCAGCAACCAGAACCAGATGATCAAGATGAAGAAGCCCAGCATCGTGCCGAAGAGGTCGGCGAGTGGGTAGGTGTACGCGAGCATTGGGTGCATCTCCTTGTTCAGACGGCCGCGAGGTCGGTTGCCGCCCCGTCACCGTAGCCTTTTGGCACGCAATACCGGGGGTTTGCCCCCAGTGCGCATCTCTAGATGGATGGAACCACATCGCCATCCCGCGGTCATCACCCCACCCGGGTGAGATCGGGCCGTTAGATGAGCCCCAGTTCGCGGGCCCGGGCAATGGCCTCATTCCTATTGGCGACGCCGAGCTTTCGGTAGATGTGGGCCATGTGGGTCTTGATGGTGTTGACCGACACGAAGCAGCGGTCGGCGAGTTCGGCGTTGGTGAGTCGGCTCGGAAGATAGGTGAGCACCTCCATCTCCCGGTCGGTCAGCGGGTCGACGAGTCCCGCGGAAATTGTGGTGGGTCGCACATGGCGGGTCCGCTCGAGAATCAAATCTCGAAAGGCCGGGTGACCGGTCGAGCGCGAGATCAGTGCGCCGACCTCGGGCCCGCACCGCACGAAGACGTCGACCAGCGAGTGGCGTTCAGCGATCCCCATCGCCTCTTGGATCGTTGCGTCGGCGTGGCTCGTTTCGTGCTCGGTCTCGGCCAGCCAGGCCTCGAGCAATAGCCGCTTGACCCGAATGAGCGGTGCTTGGGCCGGCGAGATGGCCGGAAGCTCTTCGAGGTGCTTGCGGGCCAGATCGGGGCGTGAGAGCGCCAGGCATGCCGCGGCGCGCTCGACGATCAGCGACGGCGAGTGTGACGGCGAATCGGCCACCGTGCGCAGTGCCTGTGTAGCGGATCCACCGACGCGCTGGAGCCGAGCGAGCAGTGCTTGCATCCGGTCGGCCACGACGGGCGGCGGTGGCGACAACAACTCGCTGCTCGCCGCCATGATGGTGGCAGTGGCCTCCTCGGCGCGCCCCTCGGCGGCCTCGAGCATGGCTTGCGCGAAGCGGCCGACCCAGCGCAGTTGCGAGCGGTGATTGGCCTCGGCTCTGATGCTGCCCTCCCGCGCCGAGAGCGCGGCGCGGTGCGGCTCTCCGCGCTCTCACCGCGGCCAACGTCAAGGCGAAGTAGGCGTCCGCGCCGGCCGGATGGGTCGACAAGCCGACGTCGCGGGCGAGCGCCAAGGCCTCATCGGCGAGCTGTTCGGCTTGTCTGGTGCGCCCACACCAGGCGTCGAGCAACGCCAAGGAGCCGAGGGAGTGGACTCGCCAGACGAAATAGGTCGAACCCGACCACTCGAGGGATCGCTCGAGCCAGTGGCGGGCTCCTTCGAAATCGCCGACGAGGAAATAGGACCGCCCGAGCGAGGTGACGGCGAGTGTTTCGAGCGACGGACGATCAGAGATGCCGAGAATCTGGGGGAGCGGCTCGTCGCCGAGGTCTTCGAGCATCTCGAGCGCCTCTGTCGCCACTGAGATCGCATACTCGGGACGTGGACGCCACTGGGTGTGGGCGGCCAAGAAACATTGGGCACACACACGCTCGCCTTTGGTGGCGTCGGGGTCGATGCTCACTCGGCGAAGGATGTCCCCGGCCTGTGTGGTCTGGCCTTCGATCGTCAAGAGTGCACCGAGCAAGAGATTCACATCGGTGTGGTCCGCGCGCGCCGATTCGGGGATTTGGCGGATCCAGCGAATGACGGTCGCCGTCTCACCGCGCTCGAAGACACCGGAACGTTGGTGCACGATGACGTCGAGTGCGCCTTCCCAGTCCTTGGCTCGCAGCAGGTACTCGACACCGGACTCCACCCGACCGTTGGCAAAGCTCCAGGCGGCCGCCGCCTTCAAGAGCCGCTTCTCGGACTGGG
This sequence comes from uncultured Acidimicrobiaceae bacterium, assembly GCA_963800725.1. Lineage (GTDB taxonomy): Bacteria > Actinomycetota > Acidimicrobiia > Acidimicrobiales > RAAP-2 > Bog-473. The sequence goes on from CAWDCE010000017.1 coordinate 633,104, forward strand.
GATCTTCGCCCGTCAGTCGAAAGCGCAAGAGGTCGCGGAAGAGGTGGTGGAACCGGAACCATTCGCGCCGGGTGTCGAGCGCGACCAGGAACATCGACTCGCGCTCGAGTTGTTCCAGGACGACCTGGGCATTGTCCTCGCCCGTGACCGCTCGCACCAGGTCGGCGCAGATTGCATCGAGGACCGACATCTCTAAGAGCAGCCGGCGTCGGGTCGCGCTCTGGGACTCGAGCACCTCTTGGCTCAGATAGTCCGCGACCAGTCGATCGTCGCCGCTGAACTGGGCCACGAACGCTTCGGCATCGCAGTGGTCGCGCAGCGTCACCCCGGCCAGCTGCAGGCCGGCAGCCCACCCTTCAGTGCGGGCGACCAGCGCGTCCACGCTGTCGGCACCGACGGATCGCCCGCTGATGCGTTCGAGCAGTTCCGCAGATTCGGCGCCATCGAGTGCCAGGTCTGATTGACGGAATTCACTCATATTGGCCCGCAGGCGATGGCGGGCCCAGGCCATTGGGGGGTCCACGCGCGACGACATCACCATGTGGACCTGGGGCGGAAGCAGATCGACGAGCTTTCCCAGGTCACCAATCAGGGACTCGTTCGACAGCTGGTGCAGATCGTCGAAGACCAGTACCACCTCGGGGAAATCGGCCATCTGGGATTCGAGCGCCTCGAGGAGCGGGGCACCGAGGCCACCTCCGTTCATCGACACCAACGGTGCGAGTTCGCCGACATCAGGGTCAATGGCCGACAATCCCGACAAGAAGCGCTGGCTGAAGCGCACGGGATCATCGTCGAGCGTGTCGAGCGAGAGCCACACAAAGGAGATGTCGGGATGGGTGGCGGTCCATTGCTCGAGCAGCACCGTCTTGCCCGATCCGGCGGGAGCGACCATGAGGATCAGCGGACGTGACAGTGCTTGATCGAGTCGTCGGAGCAGGGCCGGGCGTTCGACGAGGTGGCCTGGCGCGGTGGGGGCGAGCACTTTTCGGTCGGGATTCTTTTCCTCGGGGGACGCTTAGCTTTGCATCGTCGCGTGGTGAAGGGCCAACTGCTGAGCAGGCGGTGGGCCCTTCGGGGCGCGGACGGATCTATCACCCCCTCGGGATGATGACGCTCGAGGCCTCGTCGGTCACGATGGGGCGGGTGCACCTCGCTCGCGTCCTCGGCCGCTCGGCGGTCTTGCTGGCTTGGGTCATCGAAGGCCCGGCGCCTCCGGACGCGCGCGCCGGTTCGTCCCCCGCCCCGTGTCCCGGCGGCCGTGCGAAGAGGCCCAATTGAGTGCCCAGGCCTATGAGATCGTGGTCAAAGGGCGGCTGACACAGACGCTCATGTCGGCCTTCGACGGTTTCGAGGTCAGTCATTACGAGCACCAGCGGACGCATTTGGTGGGGTGGGTGCCCGACCAGGCCCGGTTGCATTCGGTGCTGACGGTGCTCCGCGACCTCAACCTCGAACTCGAGTCGGTCAGCGTGGTCGATGGCGCCGGCACGGGGCAGGCGCCGCTCGGCTGAGGGAGTACCTCTGGGTTCGTCCCCAGCTTCGGCGTGGCGGTCGCCGCACCATCGCATCGAGGCGTCGAGATTCGGGCGACCGGCTGCCTCGAGGGTTGAGGTTGATGGGCCGGCGCACGATAATCAACGTGTCCGACCGGACCAACTGGCGAGTATCGAGACAACAGAGAGATTCGAGGCGCATCACCATGTCAGGACCCTGTTGCGCACCGAACCGTGAAGAGCGACCAACGGTTCCCCGCACCCGGTCGACCCCGCTACCCGGCGATTCTGCGATCTGCGACGCACACTTCGCGGTGATTGCCTCTGGGCACCACTCCATTGGGGACGAGTCGCAGTGGGCCTACGAGGGCGACGGCGAGGGCCCCGTCCATGCGGTCGAGCTGGAGGCGTACCGCATCGGCCGCTACGCGGTCACCAATGAGCAGTTCGCTGCGTTCGTCGACGCCACCGGTTGGGTGAGCGATGCCGAGCGTTTCGGCTGGTCCTTCGTCTTCGCCGGCCTATTGCCGGACGACTTCGGGCTCACCCGTGGCGTCGAGGGGGCGCCGTGGTGGCGTCAGGTGATGGGAGCCGATTGGCGACACCCAGAGGGTCCCGAGACCAACATCGCAGTGCGAAGCGACCATCCCGTGGTCCATGTCTCGTGGGATGACGCGCAGGCCTATTGCTCCTGGTCGGGGACCCGTCTTCCGACCGAGGCGGAGTGGGAGGTGGCCGCCCGCGGCGGGGCCGAGGGGCATCCGTTCCCCTGGGGCGACGATCTCGAGCCAAACGGGGTCCATCGGATGAACGTGTTTCAGGGCGAGTTCCCCGGATCCGACACCGGGGCCGATGGCTACATCGGGACCGCACCGGTCGGTGCATTCGAGCCCAACGGTCACGGCCTGTACAACGTGACGGGCAATGTCTGGGAATGGTGTGCCGACTGGCTGGACCTTGGGTACTACCGGGTGTCGCCGGTGCGGTCCCCGAAAGGACCGGCCACCGGTTCGGCCCGGGTGCAGCGGGGCGGGTCATACCTCTGTCACGCGTCGTACTGCCGCAGGTACCGGGTGTCCGCCCGCTTTGGGAGCTCACCGGACAGCTCGACCGGCAACGTGGGTTTTCGAGTGGCCGCCGATATCGTCCCTTCCGGATGATGGATACGCCCTCGTTCGGCGCGATGCTGAAGCCATGACAATCACCACAGGGACGGTCGAACAGGGCAATGGGGCCCCGAAGACGTCGGTTGTAGAGCACTTGAGCGTCGATGAACGCATCGCGGTGGGCAAGGCTGCCCGGACCAAAGCCCCGCGGCGCTCCCATCAGGTCTGGGAACCGCCGGCGGATCGGCCCGACCCGGTTGCCCTCTTGGAGTCCCAGGCCACCACCCGTGTGCCCGAGCTCGTCCCGATTCGCTATGGCCGGATGCTGGTGTCGCCGTTCACCTTCTACCGGGGTGCCGCGCTGATCATGGCCTCGGACCTTTCGAACACGCCTGACTCGGGACTGCGGGTCCAGGCCTGCGGCGACGCCCACCTGAGCAACTTCGGGGTCTTCGCTTCGCCCGAACGCAACTTGGTGTTCGATTTGAACGACTTCGACGAGACGCTCCCGGGACCTTGGGAGTGGGATGTCAAGCGACTCACCGCCAGCTTGGCCATTGCGGGGAGGTACCGGGGGTTCAGCGACGCCGAGCGATCCAAGATCCTGCTCGAGACGGCCGCCAGCTATCGCAACGAGATGGCGAGATTGGCCAAACTGCACGAACTCGACGTGTGGTACTCCCATGTCGACATCGAAGCGACCCTGAACCAGGTCGGCGAACAACTCGGCCTCAATAATCCGAAAAGTGCTGACAAGTCGCTGGTCAAGGTCAAGGCAAAGGCCGACAAGTTGCTGGCCAAGGCCAGGACGCGCGATTCCATGCAGGCGCTTTCCAAGCTGACCGAGGTGGTCGACGGCCAGACCCGGTTCATCTCGGATCCCCCTGTACTGGTCCCGGTCGAAGAGCTCCTCGAAGAAGGACAGGCTCAGGATCTGACGGAGCGGTTCCACGGGCTACTCGGCACCTACCGCACCTCGCTCCAGAGCGACCGCCAGCACCTGTTGCGCCAGTTCCGATTTGCCGGGATCGCCCGAAAGGTCGTCGGGGTCGGCAGCGTCGGGACCAGGGCCTGGGTCATCTTGATGCTCGGCAGCGACGGCCAGGACCCGCTTCTGCTCCAAGCCAAGGAGGCCCAGGAATCGGTACTGGCCGGTTTCGTCGGCGCCAGCGAGTACACCAACCAGGGTCAGCGGGTCGTCGCTGGTCAGCATCTGATGCAGGCGACCAGCGACATCTTCTTGGGGTGGGATCATGTGCTCGGGTTCGACGGCGTGGAGCGAGACTTCTACGTCCGACAATTGCGTGACTGGAAGGGATCGGCCGACGTCGACCAGATGGTCCCCATCGGCATGAGCGCCTACGGCCGGCTCTGTGGCGCCACCCTGGCCAGGGCCCATGCGCGCTCGGGTGACCGGATCGCCATTGCGGCCTATCTCGGCACCTCGGACACATTCGATAAGGCGATCGCGGCCTTTTCTGAGAGTTACGCAGACCAGAATGAGCGCGATTACGACGCAATGACCAAGGCGGTCGCCGACGGCCGGATCATCGCCGAAAGCGGTGTGTGACGACCGAGCATTTGGGCCCGAGGGGTCTCTCGCCAATCACCCACGTCGGGTGATGCAGCGGAAACGATGATTTCATAACCTGAAGAAAACAGAGCGTTAGGATGCCAAGTCATGACAATAGGTCCAGTCGAATACATCATCGTCGGGTTCCCCGGGAACAAGTTCAACGGAAAGATCGCGCCAGCACTGTTGGATCTGGTGCAAAGCGGCACGGTTCGCATTCTCGATCTGATCTTCATTGGAAAGGACGAGGACGGCTCTGTCGTCTCCTTTGAGGTCGACGAGCTCGAAGGCGTGGCCGAATTCATCGAGATCGACGCCGAGGTCGGCGGTCTCATCGGTGAGTCCGATGTCGCTCACGTCGCCAACACCCTCGAGCCCGGCAACTCCGCCGCCCTCTTGATCTGGGAGGACGTCTGGGCCGCCCCCTTCGCCGAAGCGGTCCGTGACTCGGGCGGTGTCCTCCTCGAAGGCGCCCGCATTCCCTACGAGCTGATCGCCCCGGCCCTCGAATCATTGCCGCCGGCAGTCTGATCCGTTCAATCGAAAGAGGAGAGCAACCAAAATGTTGAGACGACGTCCCATTGCGCGTATGGCCGTTCGCACGACCGTGGTGGCCGGAAGTGCCGCCGCCGTCGGGGCCCACATGGCCAACAAGAAGAACGCCGCGGCTGAGCAACAAGCCCAGGCTGCGCCAGCACCCGAAGCGGCGCCAGCGCCGGCAGCGCCGGCAGCTCCGGCGGAGAACGACAACATCGCCGCGCTGACCCAACTCGCTGCACTACGTGATTCGGGTGCGCTGACCCAAGCAGAGTTCGACGCCGAAAAGGCCAAGATCCTCGGCTAAGCCCCCGAAAGGGCCCATCGAGTCGGGGCCTGGCGCCCCATCTTCCACAGCGCTGCGCCCCCTGAGGCGCCCTGACGGCCGCCATCGCGCGGAGCCGCGGGATCACGGATCGAACCGGGAACAGGCGATTACCCCCTCATGTCGCGGCGCGGCCCGCGCGGTATCGTCGAGATAGATCGCGCCCTTCGCATATGGCGATGGGCAGCGGATGAGGTGCGCATCGCGCGACCACAGCGTTCACATTGTCGAAACCCAACGGCCATTCTCGCTCCGTAATGTCGAACTCGTGCCGTCGCCGAGTACCTTCCCCGAGCGACGTGCGCACTCGCCACATCCGTGGATGCACACAGACCTTTGGAGCGCACTATGAGTGGAAGCAAGGCACGACTCGGATCGCTTGACACCGTCAGGCACCACAAGGGCCCCGCGGCCTTCTTCTCGACCGACGACGAGCCCGGCGAGGTGTTCGGCGAAAACGTCTTCACCAAGGCCGTCATGCAACATCGCCTTCCCAAGCCCGTGTTCAAGTCCGTCATGGCCACCATCGAACACTCCAAGCCACTGGACCCGACCGTGGCCGATGTGGTGGCCGCGGCCATGAAGGACTGGGCCATGGAAAAGGGTGCGACGCACTATGCCCACGTCTTCTATCCCCTCACCCACCTGACCGCCGAGAAGCACGACAGCTTCTTCGAGCCCGACGGCGAAGGTGGGGCCATTGCCGAGTTCGCCGGCAAGACGCTGACGCAGGGCGAGCCCGATGCGTCGAGCTTCCCCAATGGCGGACTGCGGGCGACGTTCGAGGCGCGGGGCTACACGGGATGGGATGTGACGAGCCCGGCCTACATCTTGGAGAACCCGAACGGGAATACCTTGTGCATCCCGACGGTCTTCGTTTCCATGACCGGTGAAGCCCTCGACAACAAGACGCCGTTGCTCCGCTCCCAGCAGGCCATGGCCCGCCAGGCCGAGCGGGTGCTTCACCTGTTCGGTCACCAAGATCCTGACGCGGTGGTGTCGTTCGCCGGTGCCGAACAGGAATACTTCCTCATCGACCGGAGCTTCTTTTTGACCCGGCCCGATCTCCTCAACGCCGGGCGTACCCTCTTTGGGGCCAAGCCACCCAAGGGCCAGGAATTCGACGATCACTACTTCGGGGCCATACCCGACCGCGTGCTCGCGTACATGATGGATTGCGAGCGTGAGCTCTTCAAGCTCGGCATCCCGGCCAAGACCCGCCACAACGAGGTGGCCCCCGGGCAATTCGAGCTGGCCCCGATGTTCGAGCGCTCCAATGTGGCGGCCGACCACCAGCAACTGCTCATGACGACCTTGAAGAAGGTGGCCCACAAGCACGGCATGGAGTGCCTCTTCCACGAGAAGCCGTTTGCCGGGATCAACGGCTCGGGTAAGCACGTGAACTTCTCCCTCGGCAACTCGACCCAGGGCAACCTCTTGCTGCCCGGGGACACGCCCCACGAGAACGCGCAGTTCCTGGTGTTTTGTGCCGCGGTCATCCGGTCGGTGCACAAGTACGGCGGCCTGTTGCGGGCATCGGTGGCCTCGGCGACCAACGACCACCGCCTCGGGGCCAACGAGGCACCGCCGGCCATCATCTCGATCTTCCTCGGCGACCAGTTGGCCGACGTGTTCTCCCAGATCGCCGCCGGCGGGGCGACATCGTCGAAGTCCAAGGGGTCGCTCGAGATCGGGGTCGACACGCTGCCGGTACTGCCGACCGATCCCGGCGACCGCAATCGCACCAGTCCCTTCGCCTTTACCGGGAACCGCTTCGAGTTCCGGGCACCCGGATCGTTGCAGTCGATCGCCGCACCGATGGTCACGATCAACACCATCCTGGCCGAGGCGCTCGATCACCTCGCCACCGAACTCGAGGCCAAGGTGGCGTCGGGGACCGAGTTCAACGCGGCGGTGCAGTCGGTCCTCGAACAGATCATCAAGGACCACGGCGGCGTGGTCTTCAACGACGATGGCTATGCCGACGAATGGCAGGTCGAAGCGGCCGAGCGTGGGCTCCCCAATCTCAAGACGACCCTCGACGCACTGCCCGAACTCATCACCGATGACTCGATGGACCTGTTCTCCAAGTACGGGGTCTTCAGCCATCGTGAAATGCACAGCCGCTTCGAGATCGCGCTTGAGCAGTACATCCTGTCCATCGGGGTCGAAGCTGCGCTGACGCTCGAGATCGCCACCACCACCATCTTGCCGGCAGCCATCCGCTACCAGACCGAACTGGCGCTCAACGTCGCCAGCCTCAAGGACATTGGTTACGAGGCCGACACGTCGACGCTGGACTCGGTGTCGGCGTCGGTCACCGAGTTGCGCGCTGGCCTCGCCACGCTGCGCTCGGAAATCTCGCACGACGACTTCGATTCCGAGGAGAAGCGGGCGGAGCAGGCGCAAAAGGGCCTGCTCCCGGCGATGGCCGCCGTGCGGGCCGCTGCCGACGCGCTCGAGACCATGGTCGCCGACGATCTGTGGCCGCTACCGACCTACCAAGAGATGCTCTTCATTCTCTAGCCTCGGGCGCGATGGGCGCCGACGTAAAGAGGTTCAGCCCGAGCGACTCGGAGAGATATTTGGTGATGCGCTGACCGCGCACGCTGTTGCCCGCCTCATCGAGAGGGGGTGAGTACGTACCGAGGCCGCCCTTGCCCGGGGCGATCGTCACGATGCCGCCGCTCACGCCGCTCTTTCCGGGGAGCCCGACGTCATAGAGCCAGTCGCCCGAGCGCTCGTAGAGTCCGGCCGTGGCCAGCACCGCCAGCACCCGGCGGCAATTACTGGCGTCGATGGCCCGTTCGCCGGTGAGCGGATTGACCCCGCCATCGGCCAACGTCGAACCCATCACGGCCAGATCCTGGGCGTTGACCAGCAGCGAGCACTGCCGGGTGTAGACGTCGGTGGCCAGATCGGGGTCGCAGTACATATGGCCGTACCCATCGAGCAGGTGGGCGATGCCCTTGTTGCGGAAATTGGTGGAGGCCTCGGATGCATAGACGTCCTCATCCATCCTGAGCCGACGTCCGGCGAAGCGCGAGAGTGCGCTCACGATGCACTCGAACTTCTCATCCACGCTTGCACCGGGGACCAGGCTGGTGGTCGCCATCGCCCCGGCATTGACCATCGGGTTCATGGTGCGGTCGGTGTTGAGCTCAATGGCCATCACCGAATTGAACGGCAGCCCGGTGCTGTCGACCCCGAGCTTGGCTCTAGCGGTGTCGGGTCCGAGTATGTGGCAGACCAAGGCGAAGACGAACAGCTTGGAGATGCTCTGGATCGAGAACTCCTGCTCGGTGTCGCCAATCGAAAAGACGCGCCCGCGTACCCCGGCGATGCAGACCCCGAACAGATCGGGCGACGCCGATGCGAGCGCCGGGATGTAATCGGCGACCGCACCTTCGTCGAGGTTGCGGTAGCGCTCATAGCCCCGCAGGACGATGTCGAAGACCTCGGCGTCGGACGGCAGGCTGCCCGTCGAGACGTGCTCGACGTCGGGGCGGTCGTCCGCAGCGGTCACATCAGCCATCGGATTCGAAAGGAGTGTCTCTGGGCACGACGCCTACGTTAGGGCCAACCAGCTGGCCCCTCGCTGCTCGTCGCGGTACCCACGCTCGGGAGATACCCCGAGTGCTTCGCACGTCGGGCTTAGGCTCTGCGCGATGTCATGGTTGAGTGGGCGCCTCGTGAATTGCCGACGGTGGGGTTCAACGCTGTTTGAGGGCTTCGGGGTCATTGTGGACCCGGGTCGCCGGGCGTGACGGACCAACGTCGCCGGGCTCAGCGTCGAAGGACCGTCATGATCTCGAGCGGCGGCGCGGTGGGGGCGACGTGAGCTTGGGGGACCTGGCGGTTGTGGCGGCGCTCATTGTCGGGTGGTCAGCCGTGTCGGCGCGGGCCGAGCGGATCGGGATCACCTCGCCCATGGTGTTCGCGCTGGCCGGGCTCGCCCTCGGTGGCGAACACGCTCTCCATATCACCTTGTCGGCCGCCACTATCAGGGGGACGGCCGAGCTGACCCTGGTCCTGGTCCTCTTCTCGGATGCCGCACGGGTGCGGCTGACGTCGCTGCGCCACGACATCGGTCTTCCCGGGCGCCTCCTCGGGATCGGGCTCCCACTCACCGTCGTGGCCGGCGCGTTGGTGGCGCATTGGATCTTCGGGGGGTTCGGGACGGCCATGGCCATCCTGGCCGGCGCCTGCCTCGCTCCGACCGACGCCGGGCTGGGGTCGGGAATAGTGACCAATCGATCGGTGCCCAGCCGTATCCGACGCCTCCTCAATGTCGAGAGTGGACTCAACGACGGCATTGTGGCCCCCGTGGTGTCGCTAGCCGTCGCGGTGCTCGCGGGGCAATCGAGCGACGCCAAGAGCTCATTTCTCCACGCCGTCCGCGAGATCGGCTTGGGTGCGGTAATCGGGATCGGGGCCGGATTGGCGGCCGGTTGGCTTCTGAGTATCGCGGTGCGCAAGGGGTGGTCCGATGTCGCAACTACCGCCATCGCCACACCGGCGGCCGCCCTCGGGACCTATGCCTTCGCCGTCGCGGTCGGCGCCAACGGATTCGTGGCGGCTTTTTTGGCCGGTCTGTTCTTCGGGGTGTTCCGCCATCGGGTCGGTCCCCGTTCCCTCGAGCTCACCGAAGATGCAGGGCAACTGCTCGCGTGCATGGTGTGGTTCGCGTTCGGTGCGGCCATGTTGTCGCCGTCGTTGTCGAGCCCTGATCTGTGGCGATGCCTCGCCTACGGCGTCTTGAGCCTGACCGTGTTGCGCATGGTCCCAGTGGCGCTGGCCCTGTGGCGGACCCACGTGGGGGGCCCCACGGTGGCGTTCGTCGGTTGGTTCGGTCCCCGCGGACTGGCCTCGGTGATCTTCGCGTTGTTGGCCTATGACGAGTTGGGCCATGAGGCCACCACGCTGCTCCACGTGGTGTCGGTCACCGTGGCGCTCAGCGTCGTGGCCCACGGACTCAGTGCCAACCCCCTCATCGCCCGCTATGGCGCCACCATGTCATTGCATCGACGCGACCACCCGGCCAATGCGCCGAGCGAAGTGCCCGATGCCCGGCGCTCCTTCGGCCATCTCGGGGGCAGCGGCCCGGTTGGTGGGGCGTCGGATTCGCCCTGAGCGGCTATGGGGCAGGGGGTTCCCAGTCGATGGCGACGTCGGCGACTTCGTCACGGTGTGCTTCGAGCCACGTTCGCGCGAAGGGACACCAAGGCACCACCGTCATGTGGTTGGTCCGCCCAAACTCGATGGCACTGCGGACCAGTTGCCCGCCGAGCCCTCTGCCTCCGAGTGCCGCGGGAACCTCGGTGTGCACGAGGATCAGCCGCGAACCATTGCGGCGGTAGACCAACTCGGCGGTGCCGTCCGCTTCTTCGAGGACAAATCGGCTGTGTTTCGAGTCGTGGACAATTGCCCCTGGCGCATCGCTGGTCATAGTCGCCCTCCACTTGGTGACCTCGATCGCACTCTAAAGGGCCGCCGAGTACGTGGGCACGTGGTCGCCCCGTGCACCTCGGTGAGGGGGCGTGGAGGCCCGCATGCCAAAATGAGGGCCACGGCGTCGAGGGAATGCGAGAAACCGATCTATGCCGCCTGAACGATCATTCGCCTCCGAATGGAGGAGGCAGCGCCTCAGCGTCGAGGACCGCCGCGCCCACGGTAAGGCGGCTCGAGAGTCGTCGCCGAGGTCGGGTCACGCGGCGTTCGTCGCCGCACCCGACCGCGTGGATCCCGTGGCCCGGCTCGAAGCCCAAGGGGCCAACCGGGTACCCGAACTCATCCCGATCCGCTACGGCCGCATGCTCGAATCCCCCTTCACCTTCTATCGCGGCGCGGCCGCCATCATGGCGGCCGACCTGGCCACAACGCCCCGGTCGGGGGTGACCGTCCAGCTGTGCGGGGATGCCCATCTGTCGAACTTCGGGGTCTTTGGGACGCCCGAGCGCAAGATGATTTTCGACATCAACGACTTCGACGAAACGCTGCCTGGACCTTGGGAGTGGGACGTAAAACGAATGGCGGTGAGCTTTGAGCTGCTGGGGCGTCACCGCGGATTCGCTTCGTCGCAACGGCGGGCCATTGTCATGGAGGGCGTGCGGTCCTATCGCGAGCGTCTGAGCCTCGTCGCGAAAATGGGCACACTCGAAGCCTGGTCGGATCATCTCGAGGCGGGCGAACTCGTTGACCGGTTCGTCGCCGAGGCCAGACAGGGTCGCCTCAAGAAGAAGGAGGCCCGCCAAGCCGAGCGCATGGTGGCCAAGGCCAGGACGAGAGACAGCGTGCGCGTCATGACCCGTCGAACCGGGAGGATCGATGACGAGATGCGCTTCGTGGCCGACCCACCCCTCATCGTGCCCATCGAGGACCTGGTCGAGGCGGATTCAGAGTGGGAGCATGCCGATGTCTTGATCAAAGAGCTGCTGTCGCAGTACCGGCGCACCTTGGGCGTCGAACACCATCCACTCGAGGAGTTCCGCTATCTCCATGCCGCCCGCAAGGTTGTCGGCGTCGGCAGCGTCGGCACGCGGTGCTACATCCTCTTGCTGATCGGACGGGATGAATCCGACCCTTTGATCCTCCAGGTCAAAGAAGCAACGGCTTCGGTGCTCGAGGGCTTCGCGCGGCGCAGTGAGTACGACCACCATGGCCAGCGGGTCGTGGCCGGCCAGCGCCTCATGCAGGGGGCGACCGACGTGTTCTTGGGATGGCAACGGATCAAGGGGATCGATGGGCAGGACCGCGACTACTACGTCCGCCAGCTCCATGACTGGAAGGGCAGCGCCGACGTCGAGGGGATGCTCGCCTCGGGCGCCACGCTCTATTCACGCATATGCGGCGAGACCCTGGCCCGGGCGCACGGACGATGGGGCGATCGGGTGGCATTGGCGTCGTATCTCGGTAAGGGCGACACGTTCGACCGGGCCATTGCAGAGTTTTCCGTGGCCTATGCCGATCAGAACGAACGTGATTTCCGCGAACTCGAACGAGCGGTGAAGCTCGGACGGGTTCCGGCACAATTGGGGGTGTGAGGGCGGGTGACCGGCGCGGCCGGTCGCCCTCAGCCAGGTCCTTTGGTCACGATCACGCTGCACGGCGCGTGACGGATGACCTGATCCGACACCGAACCGAGCAGGGCGCGTGTGACGCCGCCTCGACCCCGGGTCCCGATCACGATGGCCGCGGCGCCGATCTCGCCCGCCAGCGCGGCAGATTTGGGTACCAGCGTCGCCCCACAAGATTGAGGTCTTCGCCGATTCGATGGCCAGTTGGCGCGTCGCCTCGGCCACGATCTTGTGTCCGTCGGTGGTCGCGGCATCGATGAAGGCGTCGTACTGGCTTCCCGACATCGCCGGCCCCGCGTGCCCCGATCCGGTCACCACATCGGCCTCGGGGGCCGACAGCACGGTCACCACCACGAGGTCGCGATCACGCCCGACGAGCTCGAGGCCGGCGGCCAGCGCAGCCAGCGCGTGGGCCGAGCCGTCGGTACACAACACGACCGGGCCAAGTGCCGACGACGCTTCGTTGGTCATGATGCGCCGTGAGGCGTCGGGAACGGGCCACCGTCCGATGCGGTGCGCGGTGTCGCCATGATGCTCAAGTATCGCTTCGGAGGTGAGACGCCGCCAGCGTCAGCACAAGAACCGTGGGCAGACACCCGGTGGGGGGTAGCATCTCGAGGTGGTCGGGAGTTGCTCGGTGGACCCGACGTCACACCGCCGATCTGTCGCGGTCCCGACCCTCGTGGCGCTGTTTTCGCTCGTCGCGGCAACGCTTGGATTCGCGTCGGTCTCAGATGCGGCCAACCCGTCCGCGTCGGCGACCAACCGCCAGTACAGCTCGGCGGCCCAGATCGCCGCCCTTGGGTCTCAGCAGAGCGGGTCAACCAGGTCCTCGGGAGTCTCCATCGTCTCTGGCAGCTTGCGGGCTCCGGGCGGACCGTTCCTCTACGACAGCTACGGACGGGTCATCCTCCTCCACGGCGTCAACGCGGTGTACAAGTTGGCGCCCTACGAGCTCTACCCCGACCCGGGCCAACCGTGGAGTTTCACCGCGGCCGACGCCCGGCGCATCGCGGGACTCGGATTCAATGTGGTGCGACTCGGAATCTTGTGGCAGGGCATCGAACCCGGGACTGGTTCGGTCAACGACCCGGCAACGTGTGCCGCCGGGCCCCCCGGTCCATCGACCGAATTCAATAAGGCAACAGCGGACGCTTACCTGGCCAACATCAAAAAGACCGTTGATCTCCTTGGCCGCTATCACGTGTACTCCCTCCTCGATATGCATCAAGACGTCTATAACCAGGCGTTTCGTGGTGAGGGCGCCCCTTCGTGGGCGGTCTGCACCGACGGTGTCCCGATCGTGGCCTTAGGTGGGCGGTGGTCCGACAACTACGCAAGCCCCACCTTGCACACGGCCGAGGAACACTTCTGGCTCAATGACGTCGTTGGCAACCTGCAGGGCCAGTACGACCTGTCATGGTCGACCGTGGCCGGATATTTCTCCGACAATCCGTGGGTGGTCGGCTACGACCCGTACAACGAACCGTATGAACCCCTCTTGACCCTCGACGCCACCGAGGCCTTCGCCATCCAACTCGAGTGCTTCTATACCGGTACGGCGCACCCGGGCACTCTCTTGCACGGCGAGGCGCCGACCTCGTGCCCAGCCGATGATCCGCCCGAAGGGGTGATCCCCTCGATTCAAAAGGCCGATCCTCACCACCTGATCTTCGTCGAGCCTGACAACTATTCGGTTGGGACCGACGGGCCGAGTCTTCTCGGCCCAATGAACTATCCCAATCTCGTCAACAACTTCCACGCGGTACTGCGGCGCGCGCAGCCCGGTGACCGGCGACCCGACGGATCTCGATGGGTGTGCGAGTCAGGAACTTCGCAACATGGCCCGGCGCCAAGATGAGCGTGCGGCGATGACCACCAACGACCAGCCAGGGGGACCGGCCTGGGTCATGACCGAGTTCGGCGCCACGGCCAGCGTGCCCCTGCTCGATGAACTCACCTCGTTCACCGACGGGCTCGATCTCGGTTGGATGTATTGGAGCTGGAAGTACTACGACGACCCGACCGGAAGTTCCGACGAGGCGATAGTGCAGGCGGACGGATCACTCGCACCCACCGCGTCGGTCCTGTCCCGACCGTATCCCGAAGCGGTCGCGGGTACGCCGATCTCGAACTGGTTCGAGGTGATCAATCGCGACTTCCAGTTCGTCTACGCACCATCGACCACGGTCAAGGCCCCGACGCTCCTTTACGTGCCGGGCTATCAGTACTCGAGCGGTTACTGCACCTCGGTGACTGGAGGCCGTGTCGTGTCGGCACCCGGCACTTCACATCTCTTGGTCACGGCCAATCGCGCTGCGCTGCGGGTCACGGTGTCCTTGAAGGCCGGGAACTGCCCAAGCTGAGACCACCGAAGATGACCGGCATCCCCGCGCGGTGACGGGGGACTCGGTCGTCTTAGACGCCAAGTTGGGCGGTGCGGACGGCTTCGATGAGTCCGTCATCTCCGACGAGGTCGACCAAGGCGGCCCGTTGTCGACCGGCGGAGAACATGGTCAGTTCGCCCGGTTCCACGGTGAGGACGACCTCGGGTCCGGTCCCGCCCTGCTTGGTCTCTCGACCAGGCGACTGCACGATGATCGTGGCGGGGACCGCCTTGACCAGCGCCCCGGGGCCGAAACGACTCCACAGCGCGTCGGCCAGGGCGCTCGAGATTTCGCGTGGCTCCCACCCGCTCTGGGCGCGCCGCACATCTTCGTGATGAATGAAGAACTCGACGGTGTTCATGGCCGCGTCGAAGGGACCGAGGAGTCGGGGGGGCCCGCTGCGGACCTTCGCCACCAACTGCTCCCACGACGTCCGGTCTCGTTCGGCCCTGCGCACCTTCTCGGTGTAGCCGGACAAGGGTGCCCAGACGAGCCCGGGTCCGCTGTCGGGTCGGCGCTCGCGCACCACCAAATGGGCGGCCAGATCCGCCGTGTTCCAGCCTTCGCACAAGGTGGGGGCCCCGGGGCCCACTTCATCGAAGAGGTCGCACAGCTCCGCACGTTCGGCCTGGGCCAAGGTGGCGGGTGACATGAGAGCATCCTAAGGACCCGGTGAGGCCGATCAGCCGCCCCGGAGCGCCGCCGATCAGCGGCGCTGCAGGATTCCCCGGACGTAAGCCGCCTGACCGACGTGCTGGAGATCGTCCGCGATCACACTGACGAGCCTCACCCCGACGGTCACGGGTGGATCCCATGAACTGTCGATCACTCGATGCAGGTCGGCCTCGTGGAGCGACTTGACGAACGAAATGGTCTTGTCGTGGACGTCCTCGAAGTAGTCCAAGAGCAACGAGGCCTCGGCGGTGACCGCGGCGACGTCGCTGGGACCGTGGCCGTAGCCAGTGTCGGTCACCGGCAGCGGGAGGGCGAATCGCTCCGCCCACTGCTTGGCCGTCCATACCTGATCGATCCCATCGAGTCCGGAGATGTGATCATCTTGGATTCGGGTCAGGTGCCAGACCAACCAGGCAATTGAGTTGGATTGGTCGTCCGGACGGAAGGCCAGTTCGTCGGCCGTTAGGCCGTTGACCGCGGGATGGACGGCATCGCGAATCCGATCAAATGCATCGACCAGCAAATCAGTAGGTGACATCACGGCCTTCCTTGGTTGGAGCCGCTGCGGCGAACTAGCGATAGACGAGGTGCACCGCGGCTTCGGGTGTATTGATGCGGAACGTGAAGCTCTCTTCGAGATAGAGGTCTACCCGGTCCGGATCGCTCGACCGGTAGCCGATGGAAAAATCCTGACCCACGGTCAACACGAAGTCTCCGCCGCGCTGGCTCACGATGACCGCCCCGTCGACGGCAGGCGCCCAGACGACGGGGCCACCGAGGATCTGGCGCAGGTGTTCGAATACCGGGTAGCCACCGTGCTCGGTGGTCTCGGTGACCCCGGTAAAGCAGCGCGAACCGAGCGCGATGGCGTAGGGCCCCGAGATGTCGGCACCGCGCAATTTGGCCACGGCTTTCGCGACGTGTTCGGGGTATTCGGAGTAGTCGTCACTGATCGTGACGGCTTCGTGCGGTGAAGAGGGCGCTATGCCCGCAACACCGCCGGCGTCGTAGCCGTGGAAGACCGCACCATCTTCGGCGAGTGCCGCGGATCGACTGGCCGCGATCACCGGGTCGAGGTCCAGGTTCGTCGCACCGCGCTCGGCGGAGTCGAGTTCCGCCGTGCTCGAGCGAGAACGGAGTGCGGAGCTCGACGAGCGGCTGCACGAGGCGCCGTGCCCCGACGACGCCGTCTCGTGGAGCCGTTCCCAAGGATTCGATCCGACCCAGATCAACTGAAGACTGCTCCCACCCGAGCGGACCTTCGAAGTCGATCAGTCGGCGAGCCGCCAAGAAGTGTTTGAGAGACCGAGCGGCCTCCTCGTCGATCTGGGCCCATGCTTCGCCCGCGACCGGTGCAAGTTCTCGATTGAGGTGATTCACAGCAGGTTCTCGCTCTCGTGTCGGAGATCGCCGATGCTGAGACCAGAGTCTTGCGCCGCGATCTTGGCCAAGGGATTGGGCAGCGCCGGGGCGACTCTGCTCAAGGTGTTGCGGTCGATGTGCGAAAAGGGTGCGTCGCGGTCGGGCATCTCCAAGACGCCCTCTTCCTCGTACGACCAGGTGTCGTCGTCGTTGATCGTGACCCGGATCCGGTAACTGACCGTTCGAAAGGCCTCTTCCAAGAAAGGATTCGACACGATGCCGTTGATGGAGGACCCCGCCACGGCGGTGAGCTCGAATTCGCGCGCGTCGGGTGCGGCCGGGCCGATGGCGAGGAGGGCCTGGCCGCGGGGTATGCCGAGCGTCAGCGTGACCGCATTGGCGGCGGGTTCCCAGAGCCAGTAGCCGACCTGATCATGGAAGGTCGCAAGCTCGGTTGGCTTCAGTATGTGGGTGTGGTAGCGCATGCCATAGAAGAGCTGCGGCCCATTGGTCTGGAAATCGATCGGGAGCAACTCATAGGTCTCGCTGAATTGATCGAATTCGGTCCCTTCGGCCACCGGGTGCTCGTCGGCCCCTCTCGTCCCGACCCAGGTCCCGGCCATGGGCCGCAGCGGACCGAGATTCGCAATGGTGTCGGGGTCACCTTCGGCCTCGGTGAAGATGTCCGATCCGTAGGAGTACCCCTCAACGTGACTCATCTGTACCCCTTCGTGCCCATGTCGTCAGGTTAACCGTCTGGAATTGGCGATGACTCTGGCGTTTCGATCCGCCCGGGAGGCGCCTCTTGGCTCGGCGTCGGTGGCCCAGGTACCGATAAATTGCCATGATGGCGGCCGAGATGCCCGACGAACCAATCACGACGGGTTCGGCTCAGCCGCCTGGTCAACCAGACAATGGGGTGGCCACGGGGTTCGAGCGGGCCCTGGCCGGCTCGTTGTTGTTGGCCATTATCCCCGTCGTTGTCCTGGTCCTGGCCGCGATCGGGGCCTTCGTCTACGCAACAACGGTCTTCGTCCATTCGATTCAAGGCATCGTCGATCACCCCTTCCCGGTCGGCCATCAGATCGGCTTGTTCCTCCTCGACATTGACCTGTTCTTCATCGGGGCCACCCTGCTAATCGCCGCGGTCGGCTTCTATGAGCTGTTCATCCGCACCATCCGCTTCGACTCTTCCACCAAGATGCCGGCCTGGCTCGAGATGAAGGACCTCAACGATCTCAAGGGCCGAGTGATCGCCATGATCATCTTGGTGCTGGCCGTGAGTTTCGCCGAAGTGGTGGTCGACTCACCCACGGGAGACGACGCGCTCAAACTCGGCGCCGGTGTGGCGCTGGTCATCGTCGCGTTAACGATCTTCTTACGATTCAGCTTCTCGGGAAGCGACAAGAACTGAGCATCGCCGTTCGCTCAGTGCGCTGAGCGCTGGGCGACGACCTTTTTGTTCCGTCGCCACCTAGATTCATGCGGTCATGACCGCTGCGGCACCCCCGAACTCGCCTCGAAGCGAACGAATGACGCGACCTGCGCGTCATCGGTCATGACCGCCGTCACGTCAGTGGCCGCAGCAGTGTGCGTACTCGGCGCGTCCGTGTGGCTCGCACCGGGTTCGGCAGTCGCCATCAGTCGGGGCGTTCCGGTGTCTCGCACTTATGTGGCGCTCGGGGATTCCTACACCTCTGGCCCCGGTCTGCCCGCCCAACTGGATTCGGCGACGAGTCCGAGCGCGCCCGGGGTCTGCGCGCGCTCGGCCGAGAACTATCCAACTCTTGTCGCGAAGGACCTTGGCTACTCGCTCGACGACGTCAGCTGCCTCGGGGCGACCACCGAGGACCTCTTCGAGTCTCAAGGACCGGGGATCGCACCGCAACTGTCGGCCCTGACGCGCTCGACCGCATTGGTCTCCTTGAGTATCGGGGGCAACGACCTGGGCTTCACGTCCATCGCGACCAACTGTGCCGCGGTCACGCCGTGGGGAGCCACCAAGGTCGGGTGGAGCTGCGCGACGCACTACATGAGTCACGGGGTCAACGAACTCGATGCCACGATCCGACAAGTGGGCGAGAAGGTGACGAACGCATTGTCAGCCATCAAGTCCCGTTCGCCCCATGCCCGTGTGTTTGTCGTTGGTTATCCCGACATCGTGCCGTCCGTCGGTTCGGGATGCTGGCCCAAGCTCCCGTTCTCCGCAGTTGACATCACGTTCGTCCGCGGTGTCGAGGCGACTCTCAACACGACGCTGGCGCAGGCCGCGGTGCGAGCAGGCGATACCTACGCCAACGTGGCGGCCCCGAGTGCAGCCCATGACGCATGCACCGCGGTCGATAGCCGCTGGGTCGAACCAATCGCGCCGCTGCATGGAGGATTCCCGCTCCACCCGAGCACCGTTGGCATGGAAGGTATGGCACGCGTGCTCGAAGAGGCCATTGGGGGCTCGCCCTCGCACTGAGCGATCCCGTGGCCCGATCACCAATGGGTCCAACGCCTCGAAGGTAGCGTTGCCTGCCATGGCCCGGTCCGGATCGACCTACGGACAGCTGGTTCTCGTTCGATGAGCCTCGAGGCGGCCATCCCTTCGCTCGTGCTCATCGCACTCATCGCGGTGATCTCCCCCCTCCTGGCCGATCGGCTCAAGCGATTCAACGTGCCCGACGTTGTGCTCGAGCTGCTTTTCGGGATCATCGTCGGTCCCTATGTCCTGCACTGGGCGCATCCCAACGAAACCGTGCGTGCCATGTCCGACATTGGATTGGCCTTCCTCATGTTCTTGGCCGGCTACGAACTGGACCTGGCCAAGATGCGCGGGCGCCCCCTCCAGCTCGGCGCGGCCAGCTGGCTCGCGTCCCTGGCCATTGCGCTTGGTCTCGCCTTCGCCCTGGTGCGCACCGGACTCGCGCTCAACACGCTAATTATCGGATTGGCCCTGACCACAACGGCGCTCGGGACGCTGCTTCCGATGCTCCACGACGCCGGAATGCTCAACGCGCCGTTCGGCCGCCTCTTCCTCGGCGCCGGGACCGTCGGCGAGTTCGGTCCCATTGTCGTGGTGGCGGTGCTCTTGACGCGCAAGGATCCCGTCATCTCGAGCCTCCTCCTGGTCGTCTTCATCTCCGTCGCGGTGGCGTGCGCGCTATTGGCGACCAAGGGCCAACCACCACAGGTCGTCGCCCTCTTGCGCCGGCACCTGCATTCGAGTGCGCAGTTGCCGATTCGGATCTCGGTCCTGCTCGTGTTCGTGCTCGCATTCATCGCGTTCAAGCTCGGCCTCGACGTCCTCTTGGGGGCATTCGCCGCGGGTTTGGTCGTCCGGCTCTTCACCGTCGGGCCCGACGGTCCGATCATCAAGGGCAAACTCGAGGCCATCGGATTCGGATTTCTCATTCCGATCTTCTTCATCGTAAGTGGAATGAGGTTCAACCTTCATGCGCTCACCGCTTCCCCGAGCGCCTACTTGCGGGTGCCGCTCTTCTTTGCCCTCTTTCTCATCGTGCGGGGGATACCGACGCTGATCTTTTACCGCTCGACGCTCCCGGGGCCTCAGCGCATGCCGCTCGCCTTGTTCTGCTCCACCGGGTTGCCCTTGATCGTCGTGATCACCTCGCTCGGCGTGTCGCAGGGCCGCATGCTGCCCGAGAACGCCGCTGCCCTGGTCGGGGCCGGGATGCTCTCGGTCCTGCTCTTCCCCATGATCGGCCTCAATCGACTGCGCCGCATCGGCGCGGCGTCGCTGGAGGGTGAAATCGACGGGCTCGGGCCGACAGTTGATATGGAGGAGGTGGAAGGGCCGGGGGACGAGGCTCTGTGACCTCGGTGCAGACACCGGAGTCGGGGCACCCGAGTCCGAGGACTGACCAAAGGGTGCATGCCACGACGTGCGTGCCGCACTGGTCAACCAGGATCGTGTTGGTGCGCCCCGGGAGGACTCGAACCACCCCAACCTGCGGATTAAGAATCCGCTGCTCTACCGTTGAGCTACGGGCGCCCGGCGAGCATAAGGCGGGGTTCGGTGAGCGTCAACGTGCAGGCGACCAATCCCTCGGACCAAGGATGACCGCGTTCGGTCACGGGGGGTGGTGCGCCGCCTGAGGTGCTGGGGGATCACCGCGTTTGCGCTATGCACCGCGGTGGCGCCGACCGTGCCGCACCTAGGCCGGTTCGCTCTGGCCCGCAGAGCTGGTGTTCGCCGCGGGCTCGGTGAGCGGGAGCGTCACGATGAACCTGGTGTTGCCGGGAACCGATTCGACTTTGAGGTCGCCATGGTGCTTGTTGACCACAATGCGCCATGAGATGTCCAGCCCGAGGCCGGTCCCCTCCCCGAACGCCTTGGTCGTAAAGAACGGCTCGAAGATCCGTGAGCGGATCTCTTCGGCGACGCCGGGCCCGGTATCGCCGATCTCGACGACCGCCGATTCGTCGGCGCGCCGCGTCCTCAGCGTCAAGGTGCCTGAACCCTCCATGGCACCAACGGCGTTGTCGATCAGATTTGTCCACACCTGGTTCAATTCGGCGGCGTAGGCGGGGATCTTGGGCAGGGTGCGGTCGTAGTCCTTGACGATCGTGATCGTCTCGCCGAGTTTCGGCGCCAGCATGGCCAAGGTGCTGTCGATGAGCTCGTGGACGTCGACCACCTGGTGGGGGGCCCGGTCCATCTGTGAGTACTGCTTGGCGGCGGTGATCAAATTGGAGATCCGGGTCGTCGAGTCCTCGATCTCGATCATCAAGAGCTCGGTGTCGACGGCGTAGTTCAACCAGCGCATGGCGTCACCGAGATGCGCGTCGTCGACCGCTGCTGCGACCACTTCGAGGGCCTCTTCGTCCACACCGGCCTGGACAAAGACCGGCGCCAGCTCCCACCCGTCGTCGATCTGGTGGTCTTCTAACCACTGCCCCATCCGATCCTCGAGATCGGCGGTCTGCATCGGGCTGAGTGTGGGTGCCTGATCAATGCGCTCGACCGCCTCGGCGGCCAGACCCACCATCGTCGCCAGCGTGTGCTGGTCGAGGGTGGTGGCGACGGTCCGAAGCGTGCGGCGGATCTCGAGCAACCGGGTCCGCAGCGACGAGGTGGCGCGCAC
Source organism: uncultured Acidimicrobiaceae bacterium (assembly GCA_963800725.1). Classification (GTDB taxonomy): domain Bacteria; phylum Actinomycetota; class Acidimicrobiia; order Acidimicrobiales; family RAAP-2; genus Bog-473. Next base: position 654,734 of record CAWDCE010000017.1, read on the forward strand.
CGCGGCGGCGGCGGGGTTGTTGAGTTCGTGGGTCAGGCCGGCCGAAAGCGACCCGAGGGCGAGCAGGCGTTCGCGTTGTTCGACCGCCGACCTGATGCTCTGGGTGCCGAAGAACAGCCCCTCGAGGAGATGGAGGGCCATTGGAAACCATTCGCGCATGAGCCGGGCAAACTGTGCGGCCGGGAGCACGTAGAACCTCGAGCGCTGCGTGGCGCGCAACGAGTTGTTGTAGACCTGGCGGATCCGATCACCGAGATAGGCCTGGAATGCCCCCGCGTACACGCCCGGTTCGTCGGTCCGGTTGATCTCGACGACATCTTCGCCGACCAAACGGTAAAGGGCGACGGCCCCTTCGAGCAGCACGTAGAACGACCGCGCCGGCTCACCTTCCCGCAGTACCCAGCCCGGCTCGATTACCTCGATGTGCCCCTGGGCGCAGAGCCAGTCCAACTGGTCGTCGTCCAACTTCTCGAACAAGAAGAGGTGGCGGAGCTCTTCGACGTCACAGGCCAAATGCTTGCTCATGACGTCATCGCATCTCGAGGTAGCGGTGCACCAGCATTACGGCCATCGCCCCCTCGCCGACGGCGGAGGCGACCCGCTTGGCGGACTCGGCCCGGGCGTCTCCGGCGACAAAGACGCCCGGAATGCTTGTTTCGAGGTGATACGGGCGCGCGACTCGGTCCACTTCGCCGGCCGCTCCCCCTCCCGCGACAGGTCGGGCCCGGATATGACGAAGCCCCGGGCGTCCCGTTCGACGACGCCATCGAGCCATTCGGTGCGCGGGACGGCCCCAATGAAGATGAACAGCAACTCGGTGTCGACGACCGAGGTCTCGCCGGTCGTGTTGTTGCGCAGCGTCAGCGATTCGAGGTGTTCATTCCCGCGGCCTTCAATGACTTCGGTGCATGTGCGCACCGTGATGTTGTCGATCCCCTCGATCTGTTGCACCAGGTAGTGCGACATCGAGGCGGTCAATGCAGCTCCCCGGATCAAAATGGTCACGCTGCGGGCGTGGCGGGAGAAGTACACCGCCGCCTGGCCGGCGGAGTTGGCACCGCCGACGATGTACACGTCGTGGCCGGCGGCGTTGGACGCCTCGCTCATCGCCGATCCGTAGAAGACCCCTCTTCCGGTGAAGTCAGCGACTCCGGGCGCATCGAGCTGTCGGTAGGACACGCCGGTCGCCAATATGACGGCGTGGGCATCGATGGTGGCTCCATCGCCGAAGCGCACGGTCCGGGCGGACCCGCGCTCCTCAATGGCGGTGACCTCTCGGGCGGTGACCAGTTCCGCACCGAATTTGATCGCTTGGCGGCGGGCCCGGTCGGTGAGCTGGGCGCCCGAGACACCGTCGGGGAAGCCCAGGTAATTCTCGATGCGCGAGCTCTGCCCGGCTTGGCCGCCCGCCGCCGTTCGTTCGATCAGGATCGTGCGCAGACCTTCGGATGCCCCGTAGAGCGCGGCCCCGAGACCGGCCGGCCCGCCCCCAATCACCACGAGGTCGTAGAACGCCTCGGCGGGAGTGGTCTCGAGACCGACCCGGGCGGCGAGCTCCGCGTCACTTGGCTCGACCAGCACGTCGCCGTCGAGGGTGATCACGACCGGGAGCCGACCGTCATCGACACCGGCCGCTGCGAGGAGTCGCTGGCCTTCGGGGTTGCTCGAGAGGAACCAGCGGTAAGGGACCTGGTTACGGCCCAGAAACTCACGCACGTCTGACGAGCGGGCTGACCACTGGTGGCCGACGACCTTGGTGTCGGGGATCGGTCGGTGGTCGAGCGCATGCCACGCGGCCAGCAGGTCGTCGAGTACCGGGTACAGCTTCTCGTCGGGTGGATCCCATGGCTTGAGGAGGTAATGGTCGAGGTCGACCACGTTGATGGCGTTGATGGCCGCACTGGTGTCCGCGTAGGCCGTGAGGAGCACCCGACGGGCCGACGGGTACAGGTCCATCGCCTCTTCGAGGAAATCGATGCCGTTCATCTGGGGCATCCGGTAGTCCGCCAGCAGCAACGCCACCAGGTCACCGCGCAGTTTGAGCTCACGCAGGGCGTCGAGCGCCTCGTCACCCGAGGTGGCGCGGATGATCCGGTAATCGCTGCCGTAGCGCCGGCGCAGATCCCGAGCGATGGCCCGGGAGACCTCGGGGTCGTCATCGACCGTCAGGATTGACGTCTTCGTCGTTTCGCTGGCCATCAGTATCCAACCAAAGCGGTCAGAATCGATTCCATGGGGTGCACACTATTGGCTGGGTGAGTTCGGTTCCCCCGACGAAGTCGCGACTCGCTGCACCCCATTGGACCACCGCACCAGGAGAGGGCACATGACCGCATTCCTCAATGAGCTTCGCGAAATGTTGATTCCGAACCTGAGCGGCAAGGACGGGCCGTTCCCCCCGCTCCTCGTGACCCTGACCTTCGTGACCGGGTTGGTCGATGCGTTCAGCTATCTCGTGCTCGGGCACGTCTTTGTGGCCAACATGACCGGTAACGTGGTCTTTTTGGGCTTCGCCCTGGCGGGTGCCTCGGGGTTCTCGTTCGCCGCCTCGGCGGTCGCGCTCGCATCGTTTTGGGTCGGGGCGGTCGTCGGGGGGCGCCTGGCCAAGCGTTACGGCGCGCGCCGAGACCACCTGCTCGGCGTCGCCGCATCGCTTCAGATCGTCTTGATCGCGGTTGCGGTGCTCCTGGCGGCGCTGTCCGCGACCCCCTTGGGTGCGGGGTACCGCTATTCGCTCATCGTGGTGCTCGGCGCTTCGATGGGTGTGCAAAACGCCGCAGCCCGCAAGATCGCCATTCCCGACCTCACCACCACCGTATTGACCATGACGCTCACCGGCTTTGGTGCCGACACCGGTGTGGCGGGCCTGTCGGGTGCCAAGCCGGGGCGCCGTCTCACCTCGATTATGGCCATGTTCCTCGGCGCCCTGGTCGGTGCCGCCTGCGTGCTCCACGTGCATATCGTCCTGGCGCTGGTCATCGCGCTGGTGCTCTTGATCGCCATCGCCGCGTGCATCGGTGTGCTCGGCCGCGCGGATCCCGAATGGGCCAATGCCTGAGGACGGTCCCGCCACCGAGAGGTGAAGCCGGTCAGTTGCCCTGGCGCACCCGCCCCCGCAACGCCAGGCCCGCCATGGTCATGCTCACCGCCCCGATCGCCACCACCGCACCCAGTCCCTCCAAGAGGGCTCGGGTCTCCCAGCCCGTGGTGATGAGTGAGCGCAATGCCCCGAGCAGATAGGTGACGGGGTTGTAGGTCGCGACGGTAGCGAACCATCCGGTCATGGCCGCTTTGGGGACCACGGCGTCGGTAAGGAAGAAGAGGGGGAAGAAGAGAATGAAGCAGGCATTGACGGCGGCGGGACTGCCGGTCTTGAGCGCGACGGCATAAGGGAAACCGGTAAAGACCAAACCCCACATCGCGCACAACACGACGAACACGGCGGCGCCGGCGGCGCCGGTATGAAAGCGCACGCCGACGGCGAATCCCATGACCAAGACGGGACAGCACAACGCGACAAGCACCACCACATCGGCCACCATGAGGCCCCAGAGGAGCGCAGTGCGTCGCACCGGGGTCAGGCAGAGCCGATCGAAGTACCCGCTCTCGATGTCGGTGACCAGCGTTGGGGCCCTCGACATCCCCGTGACTGCGAACGCAATGGCCATCGGGATCAAGAACGCCTTGTAGTTGAATCCTCCGGCCGCTCTCGCGATGTTCTCGAACGCCCCGAGGTTCACCACGTAGAAGAAGGCCGGCACGAACACGGCGGGAATGATCGCGGTCGGCTCTCGTGGGATCTGACGCAACGCCCGGCCGGCGACGACCCTGATGTCGTGAATGAATCCCGGGCGGACGCCGACGACGGCGTTGCCCCCAGTTGGCATCAGTTGTGGGCAGCGCCGATATGGGCTCCGGTCAATTCCATGAAAACGTCATCGAGGGTAGGCGTCCGCAGCGTGAGGCTCGTGACATTGAGGACCATTTTGTCCAGCGCAACGGCGACCGGACTCAGCTGGGCGGCGCCGTTGCGCGTCGACACCAATATTCGACCCCGCTCCGTGCTCGCCGCGTCGATGCCGGGCAACGAAGCGAGAGCTCGGACTACCGCGGGATCGTCATGATCCACCTCGGCGACGATGAGATCCTGGCCGACGGAGCGCTTCAACTCGGCCGGCGTTCCTTCGGCCACCACCGCGCCAGCGTCGATGATCGCCACACGATCCGCCAATGCGTCGGCCTCGTCGAGGTATTGCGTGGTGAGGATGATGGTCATCTCGAGCTCGGCGTTGAGCCGGCGGATCTCTTCCCACACGGCCGACCGGCTGATCGGGTCCAACCCGGTCGTCGGCTCGTCGAGAAAGAGAATCTCGGGGTTGTGCATCAAGGCGGCGGCCAGGTCGAGTCGGCGTTTCATCCCCCCCGAATACGTGCCGATCCGCCGGTCGATGGCGTCGCCGATATCGACAAGGTCCAGCACTTCTGCCAGGCGCCGTCGGATTTGGGATCGGCGCATCCCGTAGAGACGCCCTTGGAGCGTCAAGAGTTCGCGGCCGCTCTGGCGGTCGTCGAGGGCGACGTCTTGAAGGGCCACGCCGATGCGCCGGCGCACCGCTTGGGGCTCACGGGCGACGTCGTGACCGGCGACCAGTGCATATCCGTCGTGGGGAGCGAGCAGGGTGCACAGGACTTTGATGAGGGTGGACTTTCCCGCCCCGTTAGGCCCGAGGATCCCGTAGATCTCACCGTGCTTCACGGCCAGATCGATCCCCTTGAGCGCCCGGCGGTCGCCGAAACTACGGACGAGGCCGTGGGTAATCACCGCGTGATCAGGGGGAACGGTGTCCCGGGCCACCTCGTCGGCCATCTTGGTGAAATACTGAAACGCATCGTACATACTCATAAGTATGAACTATACTCGCCGGTAGCACAAGACCATGACCATCGAACCCCTCACTGCGGAGCGTCGCCGACGTCAGACCCGTGACTATCTGCTCCAGGCGGCTGCTCAGGTCTTTGCCGAGCAGGGGTATCACGGCACCTCGCTCGATGAGGTGGCGGCGGTGGCCGGCTTCACCAAAGGGGCGGTGTACTCGAACTTCAAGAACAAAGAGGACCTCTTCTTGGCTCTGATCGAGGCGTCCTACACCCGCGAGATGACGGCCCTCAAAGAGACCCTCGAAGAATCCGACGTCCCCCCTGAGGCCCGCCTGGGCGACTTTGTCGGCCTCATCCGGGCCGAGTTGGACGAAGTCCCCGCCAACTGGGGTGCCCTCTACCTCGAGTTCTGCCTCTATGCCATGCGGAATCCCGCAGCGCGTGAACGGCTCAACGAGCTCGAGCGCATGGACATCGTGGCAATCGCCCAGATCATCGAACAGGGCCGCGCCGAGCGAGGCATCGAGACCGAAGAGGTGCCGGAGAACTCGGCCCGGATCATCGTCGCCTTGTTCCGCGGTCTCGCGCTGATGCGTGTCCTGCAACCCGACGACCCCCAATCCGAGTTGCTCGAAGACGCCATGAGCTTCGTCACCCGGGGTCTCGGCGCTATGCCCTGATCGGTCGGCGGCCCCGCCGCGGTGCGGTCAAGCCACAAATGATGCGCCCCAAACGCTGGACGGTCATCTGGCCCGCTTCACATGCAACCAAACAGCAATTTGATCGCCCCCGTTTTGCATCAATTGCCCGTCATGATGGAGGACACACGACATTCGGTCGTCGTCGTACCTACGGGGCGATTACATCCGTACGTCGTGGCCAATTTCGGGGAATGCGAAACCGAGGGGGCTTCGGCCCTCTCGTTTCGCGTGCGACCCCGCTCAGGCGCAACCAATATGCAACACGAGTGCGCCCCGAACGCACCCTTCGCCGCTCATGATGGTCCGCAGTAGCTGATCACTGCGATCGTGGTCGTTTCGTGGCGGGACGACCACGGTCGGAGTGATCAGCCGAGCGAAGAGGCGGGGAGTGACATGACCCACACGCTTTCGGCGATGCGACGGTCCGGCACCACCATGGTGGGCACACCAGGCGAAGGGCGTGGCGCCCACACCGCGGAGAGTGCGCTGCTCGTCGGACTGATCTCGGTCGCAGCAGCAATCCCGTTGATGGCGTTCGGCCGTTCGCTGCGCTCCGTGCTCGCCCACCCCGATCATGACCGGGCGCCCCAGTCGCCCGAAACCCAGGTGCACTGCCTATGCCACCACACCGATGTGCAGGCGCGGAGCGCGGTGCGGGCCGATCCGTACATGCCCTAAGGAGGTCCACGCCCGGTCGGGGCCACACGGTCACCCGGGCGCACGCTCGCTCCGGTGCACGCCGGGTTCACTCTTCCTGCGCACAGCGCAACGAGTTTCCATGGATACCCACGGGTGGTCGACACAAGGGACGACGCCGCCCGCGCTCGCTTCGGATGAGGCCGGATCACCGGTTGGCGGATCGGCCCCCGTCATTGCGATTGATCAGCACCGCGGCACCGTTCACGTCATCGTGAGCAAGGTCGGCCAGTGCCTCGTTGGCCTGCGCGAGGTCGTAGGGCTGCGTGGTCACGTGGATTGGGATCCGCGCCGCTAACTCGAGGAACTCCTCGCCGTCGCGCCGGGTATTGGCGGTGACGCTCAGCAACGAGCGTTCTTCGAAGAGGTGTTCCTGGTAGTTGAGCGGGGGGATGTCACTCAGGTGGATGCCGGCGATGGCCAGGGTGCCGCCGCGGTCGAGTACCCCGAGGGCGGTTGGGACGAGGTCCCCGACCGGGGCGAAGAGGATGGCCGAGTCGAGGGGCTCGGGTGGCTCCGCATCCGCTGCGCCGACACTGTCGACCCCGAGTTGGCGCGCCAGCGCTCTTGCGTCCGCCGATCGGGTCAGGACGTGGACGCGTGCTCCTTCGAACATGGCGACCTGGGCGGTCAGATGGGCCGATCCACCAAATCCGTAGATGCCGAGGCGACCACCCTTCGGCAGGTTGGCGCGCCGGAGGGCCCGAAAGCCAATGATGCCCGCACAAAGCAGTGGTGCGGCTTCTTGGTCACTGAATGCATCTGGGATGGCGTACGCGAACGCCTCGTTGACGACGACGTACTCGGCGTAACCGCCGTCGAGGTCCCAACCGGTGAAGCGCGGCGTCATACAGAGGTTTTCCCGCCCGGCTACACAAAACCGGCACTCCCCGCAGGTGTGGGCCAACCACGGGACCCCGATCCGATCACCGAGGACGAATCGTGTGGAGCCCGGACCCAACTCGTCGACTCTGCCGACCACCTCATGACCGGGCGTGACGCGGGGATGTTTCGGTGTCAGGTCACCTTCGGCGAGATGGAGATCTGTCCGGCAGACTCCACAGGCCTTGACGTGGATTCTGACCTGCCCGGGTCCGGGCGTCGGAATATCGCGCGTCACCCTCATCAGCGGGTGTGCGTCGACAGGCCCGGGGGCACCGACTGCCCACGCCTGCATCTGCGGACCGCTCATCGCCACCCACCGTGGCCCAGAGCGCATGCAGCGCCGTCGTGGGGAGCAATTGCAAATAGGAACGTCGTACGCGGGACCGCCTGGTCGAGTTGCCGGCTCGGATCACTTCGGGATCCTTGCCCGAACCGATCGGACGGCCACTGGTTGGCGAACAGGTGCGAAGTTGGGAACATGTCGTTGATCTTGGCGGCCTGAGCGGGTTGCGGCTAGGGGCTTGTGCCCTTATCGTGGCCTCTCTACCCAAGAGGCCTGCACGAGGTGGGCCGACAGGACGTGAAAAAGGCAAGAACACCAGTTCAAGCGCTCGTCTCGCTGAGGTGAGCGGATTGACACTGGGCGAGATGAAGCGGCCAAACCACCAGGTCGTCCACCTCCTCGCCTCGGGTGAGCTGGCACCAGAGGTGCGGCTTATGGACCAATGGCCCTAGTGGTGTTCGACGGAGACCCGTAAATTTCCCGATGAAGGGCTGGATGCTTGAGGAGACGAGTGGTCAAGGCGGAATTCCCAAATCAAGAGGCGTGGAGAAAAAGACCCCGAATTGCACCGATCCTCGAATTGGTCGGATTCGGGTCCTTGGGCATGGGGCGGGCGAAGGCGAAAATGGCGGCCTCGGAAGTGACAAAGCCAACGAGGCGTGACCCATCCGAGTCGTGCCTAGACATCGAGATGCCGTGACCAGGACTCTCCGTGCGGTCGCCGATACCTTGACCGAAGAGTTGAACTTGGGCGTGACCCGCCTCGAAATTCGCCGTGGATGGGGTGACATCTTCCATATCGAGCTCCACTCGTCCGAACCCTCTACGCCCATCAACCTTGAACGGTGGAAGTCCTTCGAAGCCGAGGTTCAGCGCAAGCTGGCCGACCGGCGGCAACGACTGGAGATCAAGTGGGCGAGGCTCTAAGAGGCGCAACCCACGAAGGAGACGGTGCTGTGGAGAATCCGGGAGATCTCGGAAGACGAATAACCGAACGGCGAGTCGAACTCGGGTTAGATCGAGAAGAACTGGCCCATCGGGCCGGGATCGACCCGAACTACCTGCGGCACCTCGAGCAGGATCCGGCGCCGGCACCTTCGCAGTCGATCCTCCAGCGACTGGCAAAGGCGCTCGAGCTGAACGCGACATCCTTGAGCGGGGGTGGCACCCAGCTACCTTCTGGACAAGGTGCACCTACCGAGCGCGGTGCTTTGTCGGATCTCGACCCGCAGACATGTCACCGCCTCATCGAGTCCGGTGGTGTCGGCCGCGTGGTCTACCTCGCAGCGAGAGGCCCGGTGGCGGTGCCGGTGAACTTCAAGATGCTTGAGCGAGACGTCGTCTTTCGGACCGAAGCAACGTTCTCGATGATCCCCGATCTCGTCGGTGAAACAGTGTCCTTCGAGGTGGACCGGCTCGACGATCCACTGACGGAGGGTTGGAGTGTCCTGCTCACCGGAGAAGCGCAAGTGATCTCCGATCCAGACGAACTGTCGCAAGCCGAGGCCCTCGACATCGAGCCGTGGGCCACCGGAGAGCGGAACACGTATCTGCGCCTGACCGCCGATGTGGTCACCGGACGTCGCATTCGGCGCGAGGCACGCTGAAGGGGCCGGTTCGGCCGCGCGGCGAATATAGGGACCTTGTCCTCTGTGGACCGAGCGGAGAACCTTCCACGCTTGTGGTGAAAAGCCTGCGAGAGATCAAGGACACCATGAGGGCAGCGGTCACACGCGATATGCACCGGCCATTTCCGATCGAGGAGCGAGCGACGCCCGGGTTCGGTAGCGGCGGTGAGAGAACCGACACCGCCACCGGTTCGATGATCGGGACCGGTGTAGCTGCGGCCGAGTCGTGCGAGCAGTACTTCGACGCGAACGGCGAGATCGACGCTGCACCCGTGTCTCCGATTGCGATGAGGTCGGCCCAGCCATGAGGGCAGGCGAGGGGTCGGGCGACACGGGACCGAGCGAACTGCCGGTGGGCTACCCCCTCGAGCTGCAGCGTGACGTGATCAGCGGCGAGCTGCTCCACTACCACGTGCGGCCGATTCGCCCTGACGACGCCGATGGACTCGTTGCCTTTCATCACCGACTCTCGCCCCGGTCCGTTTACTTGCGGTTCTTTACGTTTCACCCAACGCTGAGCCCAGCCGAAGTGGAACGATTCACCTGCGTCGATTACGTCAATCGCCTGGCCCTGGTGGCTGAGATCGACGGCACAATCATCGCCATTGGTCGCTTCGACCGAAAGCCCGGAGACACCGAAGCCGAGGTGGCATTTGTGGTGGCCGACGAATATCAGCATCACGGGATCGGGTCGCTGCTCCTCGACGAACTGGTCAAGGCAGCATGGGATCGGGGCATTCAGGCGTTTCGTTCGGAGACGCTGGCTGAAAATAGGACAATGTTGGACGTGTTTCGACATGCCGGTTTCGCCATCTCTTCGTCGGTCGAATGGGGCACGGTCACCTTTCGGTTCTCGATTACCCCAACGGAGAAGTACCGGACTGCCCTGGCCCAACGCGAGGCGACGCGCCGGGCACCGGAGGTGAGCGAGGTTTCCACACGTCAGGTCCACCCGCAATGACGCTGATCGTCGCGGGGCCGGCTGGCGCCAACGAGCACGACGGAGGGGTCTTTCACCCAGAGCAAGCGGGCCGCATCTTCTCGGTGATGGACGGTGTGCGCAGTCTCGGAATCGATGAGGAGATCTATTTTCCACCGACCCCCAAGGCCACCGCGGTCGAGTTGTCCCGGGTCCATTCCGTGGCCTACCTCGAAGAGCTCGAGGCCTTCTGCGCGCAGGGCGGGGGGGACCTGGATCCTGACACCTACGCCCGCGGGGATTCATGGAATGCGGCGCGGCGAGCAGCCGGCGCGGGCCTCGCGGCGATCGGGGCTCTCGAAGAAGGACGCGGCGACGTGGCGTTTGTGCCGATCAGGCCCCCCGGCCACCACGCCGAGCGCGATCGGGCCATGGGCTTTTGTCTGCTCAACAACGTGGCGGTGGCGGCAGCCGACCTGACGGCCAAGGGAAACCGGGTCCTCATCGTCGACTGGGATGTCCATCACGGCAACGGCACCCAGTCGATCTTCTGGGACGATCCGTTGGTGCTCTATATGTCCACCCACCAATCGCCCCTATTCCCGGGAACGGGAATGGCCAGTGAAGTCGGTGGACCCAATGCGGTGGGGCTCACGATCAACGTGCCACTCCCTGCGGGCACGACCGGCGACGTCATCCGGTCCGCCATCGACGAAATGGCGCGACCGACCATCGAGTCGTTCGCCCCCGATTGGGTGCTGGTGTCCTGCGGCTTCGACGCGCACGAAGCGGACCCACTGGGCCAGATGTCCCTCTCCAGCGGCGATTTCGCGGACCTGGCCCGGCTCGTCGCGCAGTTCGCACCGGTGAGCGGCCGCCTCGCCCTCTTTCTCGAGGGCGGGTACCACCAGCGCGCCCTCTCGTCGAGCACGGCCGCAACACTCGGGGCACTCCTCGGGATCCACACCGATTCGGTCGGGCCGACCTGGGGCGGAAACGGGATGACCCAGCTACACCAGGTCGAAGACGATCGTGCACGAGCCATCGCTGCAGCGATGGGCGAATCGAGGACGCAACGATGACCGTGGATCCGATCTCGAGTGTCGTCGTCGGCTACGACGGCTCACCGGCCTCATGCGCCGCGCTGACCTGGGCGGCCAGACTGTGCGCCCGGGTCGGGGCTCGGGTCCACATCGTCCATGCGGTCGGCCTCTTGGAGGGGGCGCAGGCCGACACCGATTCGGACGCGCATCGAGACCGGGCACTCCAGTGGGCCCATGACGCGGGCTTGGCAGCCTCGCAAGTCGATTGGTCGGTCCTCGACGGCGATCCGTGCTCGGTCCTGCTGCGCACGTCGACCTCAAAGCCGACCGACCTCGTGGTGGTCGGGACCCGCGGGGCTGGTGGGCACAGCGGGCTGCTCCTCGGCAGCACGAGCCTCGAACTTGTCGAGCACTCGACGATCCCCGTGGTGATCGTGCCTTCTGCCGCGCCAGGGCGCCACGTCACACGGCGACTGATGCGAGCACGTTGGATGGACGCCGCGCCCCAGTCGTGCCAATAACACGACGATGCGGAACTCCTAGCGAATGACGGTCACCGAACACAGGGCATGGCGCGTGCAGTATTGACTCGCTGAGCCCAGCAAGAGCCCGGTGAATCCACCTCGACCCCCGCGATCCAACGACGAGAAGCTCCGCGTCGGCGCTGGCCTTGACGAGCGCCGGTGCCGGCGCCTGCTCGGTGGACTCGCCCCGCACCACCACGTCGGGTGCAATCTCGACGACGTGGGCAATGGCGCGGTCGATGATCGCCTGGGCGGCCTGGCGCACTTCGTGGACCGTGGTCGTAAATGCGTAGCCGGTGGTCATCGGAAAGAGCCAGGCCGTCACGACGTCGAGGACGAGCCCCCGCGCTTTGGCCTCGGCGATGGCCCAATCAAGGGCCCGGTCGCTCTCGGGCGATCCATCGACGCCCACGACGATGCGGCGGACGTCGGCGGCTGGGTCGAGCTCTGCAGGCTCGCGAGATGCCATGGCGGACTCCTTGTCGTGTTCGATGCCGAGATTCGATCGGGCTCAGGGCACCGATCGGTGAATAAGCACCGGGCACTGGGCGTTGGTGGCGCAGTATTCGCTCACCGATCCAATCAGCATGCCTACGAACTCGCCGTGGCCGCGGCTCCCGACCACGAGCAGGTCCGCCCCTTTTGCGGCCTCGACCAATATTGGGGCTGGATGGCCATGCAGGACAGCGCGCGTTGATTTTGAGGTCGTGGTGGCGGGGCGTCAGCAACGCAATATTGGTATCGAGCGAGACGCGAATCTCGGCCTCGGGATCGAATTCGTCGGGAACCGGAAGGGCCCAGCCGTAACTCGTCGGCCATTCCCAGGTCATCACGACATCGAGCGTTGCATTGGTCAGTTCCGCCTGGCGGGCGGCCCAGAACATGGCGTCGATCGATGACTGGGAGCCGTCGATCCCGACCACGATCCGTGGGGTGTGAGCGCCAGCGTTTTGGGTTCCTTGTTCTTCATTCGACATGGTCGACTCCTTCATGGTGTGCAGTTGGGGTCAATGTTCGCTGATGACGGTGCCCGAGGATCCGGCGACCAGATCGGCCGCCTGTTCGAGGCGACCGATGACCGCCACGCGGTTCGTCCCCTTGACGAACTGGCATGCCGCCTCCGCTTTTGGTCCCATCGACCCGGCGGGAAGCCCCAGTGTGGCGAGTTCGGCGGGACTTGCGTGACGGATCTCCCGAGCATGTGGCGTGCCGAAGTCGGCTTCAATGGCGGACACGTCGGTGAGGAGGAGAAGGAGGTCGGCGTTGAGCTCTTGGGCGAGCAGTGCACTGGTCAAATCCTTGTCTACCACGGCCTCCACCCCATGCAGGGCGCCGTCGGCGTGGCGCACCACCGGTATCCCCCCACCGCCGGCGCAGACTACGACGGCGCCGTCGCCGAGCAGCATGCGGATGGCGGGGAGCTCGATGATCCCCTTCGGTTGTGGAGACGCCACCACGCGCCGCCAGGCCGAGCCGTCCCGGCGCATCTGCCAACCCCAGCGCTTGGCCAGCCGCAGACTCTGCGCCTCTTGATAAATCGGACCGACGAACTTGGTCGGATCTGAGAACGCGGGGTCGTCTTCGGTCACCAAGGTCTGGGTGATGACGCCGACGACTTGTTGGCCCGGGAGCACGTTCTCGAGGGACTGCACCAAGAAGTAGCCGATCATTCCCTGCGTCTGTGCGCCGAGCACGTCGAAGGGATAGGGGTGGGGAAGCTCGGGATCTCGGGCGCTTTCAAGGGCGAGCAGTCCAACTTGTGGACCATTGCCATGGGTCACGATGAGATCGTTCTCGAGGGCCAGCGGCGCCAGTGCCGCCACGGCCGCCTCCACGTGCTTTTGCTGGATCTCAGCCTCTGGGACTTCGCCGCGTTCGAGAAGCGCGTTCCCCCGAGGGCGGCCACGATTCTCACACGTCCACCTCGTCGGGTCGGCCGAGCGTGGCGGCCATCACCGCCTTGATCGTATGGAGGCGGTTCTCCGCCTGGTCGAACACGATCGAGGCGTCAGACTCGAACACCTCGTCGGTGACCTCGAGGGCGCTGAGCCCGAACTTCTCCAAGATCATCTGGCCGACTTCGGTGTCTGGGTTGTGCATCGCCGGGAGGCAATGCATGAAACGGACGTCGGGATTGCCCGTCTTGGCCAGCACGTCGGATGTGACCTGGTAACCAATGAGCTGATCGATGCGCCGGGACCATTCCTCGGTCGGTTCACCCATCGAAACCCACACGTCGCTGTAAAGGTAATCAGCCCCGGGCACCGCCGTTGCGACATCATCGGTGAGCGCGATGCGCGCTCCGGAGCGCACGGCAAGCTTGCGGGCAATCTCTTGGACGTCCGAAGCGGGCCAGAGCTGCTGGGGTGCGCAGATGCGCACGTCCATGCCGAGGAGTGATCCGGTCACCAATAACGAGTTGGCGGTGTTGTTCCGGGCGTCGCCCATGTAGCAATAGGCAATGGTCTCCAAGGACTTGTCGCAGTGGTCACACATTGTGAGTATGTCGGCCAGCATCTGCGTTGGATGCCACTTGTCGGTCAATCCGTTCCAGACAGGGACCCCCGAGTATTTCGCCAGTGCCTCGACGTCTTGGTGAGCAAATCCCCGGAACTCGATGCCGTGGAACATCCGACCGAGTACGCGTGCCGAATCCTTGATCGACTCTTTCTTCCCGATCTGTGTCTCCCCAGGTCCGAGGTAGCTCACATGCGCGCCGAGATCCTTGGCCCCGACTTCGAAGGCCGATCGCGTCCTGGTGGAGGTCTTCTCGAAAATCAACGCGATGTTGCGACCGTCGAGCACCCGACGCTCCCGCCCATTGTGCGAGTCTCGGCGCAGTTCGGCACCCAACTCGACCAATCCGAGAAATTCGGCCTTCGTGAAATCGATCTCCTTGAGGAAACTTCTCCCGGCGAGCGTCATGGGTGTCGCCACGCCCAGGGCGGGGAGGCTGATGGGGCGTGTCTCGTGAGCGCCATCGAACCCCCTCAGCTCTGGTCCCGCTCGATGGGGCAGGTCATGCAGCGGGGGCCACCACGACCGCGGCCGAGTTCCTCTCCGGCGATGGTGATCACCTCGATTCCGTGCTTGCGCAGCATGGTGTTGGTCGCCACATTTCGTTCGTAGCCCATGACGACGCCCGGTGCGACCGCCAGGTAGTTGGTGCCGTCGTCCCATTGCTCTCGCTCGGCCGCTCGAATGTCCTCATCGGTGGCCAACACGGTGACTTCTTCGACTTCAAGTGCCTCGGCCAAAGTGCTCCACAGGCTCTGGTTGCGGCTGATCGTGAGCGCATCGGGCTCGTCGCCCGGGGTGATGGTCCAGCTGCGCAGGCGCCGATCGAAGAATGGGTAGAGCACGAATGTGGCAACGTCCACCATCGACATGACGGTGTCGAGATGCATGAAAGCGTGGCTGTGCGGGAGCTCGATGGCGATCACCCGTGC
This sequence comes from uncultured Acidimicrobiaceae bacterium, assembly GCA_963800725.1. Classification (GTDB taxonomy): domain Bacteria; phylum Actinomycetota; class Acidimicrobiia; order Acidimicrobiales; family RAAP-2; genus Bog-473. The sequence continues at coordinate 669,740 of CAWDCE010000017.1, forward strand.
GGCCTGATGGTGAGCGAAAAGCGACTTGGCCAAGATCTCGACGGCCATCGGCGACGTGCGTTCCCCCATGCCGACCAGGACGGTGCGATGGCCAATGACATGGACGTCACCACCCTCGAGCGTGGCCGGTTGGTGCAAGAGGTCGTCGTCGCCGTAGTACACCGTGAATTTCGAATCGAAGAGCGGGTGAAACTTGTAGATCGCCCGGGTATGCAACGACTCGCGCTGGCACGCGGGCTTGGCCATTGGATTTATGGTCACCCCCCGATAGATCCAACACGAGTTGTCCCGTTGAAAAAGGTGATTCGGCAGGGGAGCCAAGACGAAGTCGTCAGCCCGCAACATGTCCCATTTCAGGCTGTGCGCTCCCTTTGGGTGCAGGTCGGCCTTGAGCACACCGCCGATCAGGAATTCGGCCAGCCCGGCGCCATCGAGACCTTCGAACAGTGAGCGGATCGGCTCAACGAGGGAGGGCCCGAACATCTCAGGTGTACAGAGTCGATCCAGCACGAAGTCACGACCCTCGGGGATCTCGAGCGTCTCGGCCAGCAGCTGACCGAAGTGGTGGACCTCGACCCCTCTATCCCGAAGCGCCTGGGAGAACGCATCGTGCTCTTCGCGTGCCTTCTTGGCCCACATGACATCGTCGAAGAGCAGTTCGCCAATGTTGTCGGGGGTAAGGCGGGACAGCTCGAGACCGGGTCGGTGGACGATCACCTGCCGCAGACGACCGATTTCAGACTGGACATTGAAATTGCTCATCACGACACCTCTTGGGGGGTTGACTCGTTTTACCGTACGAAACACCCCGACGAGCCAGTAGGGCCATTGGTCCCCTCCCTCACCGCGGGCACGCCGTCGACGTCGCGCCATGGTCGATGAACGCCACGCCGGGACCGGGCGCGAGCCACTCACTTGGAGATGGTGAGTCTTCGGTTGAGCGCTTAGACGGCGGTCACGGATCGATCGGCACTTGCCAGGTCACGATCGTTCCACCCTCGTCACCTGGACCAATAGAGAAAGTGCCCTCGAACTTCTCGGCCCGCCGCCGCAGATTGTTCAGGCCGAGACCGCCCCCTTGGCCTCCTTGCTCGCCGCGATAGCCAACGCCGTTGTCCACCATGGTCAGTCGACACCAGCCGCCGGCGACTTCAACGCCAACCGAAGCCCGCGTGGCGTGGGCGTGCCGCCCGATGTTGGTCACGGCTTCACGGATCACCGCCAGGAGCTGTTCTTTGACCTGATCGGGGACGGCGGAATCGACCGGACCCTCGAAGGTGACGTGAATGTCGAATCCAAGCACGACCCCGAGGTCGTGGACAAGGGTGAGCACATCGTCTCTGAGGCCCCGCGAATCGTCCCCCATGCCAAGCTCGTAGATCGTCGAGCGCACCTGGTGGATGATCCGATCGATTTCGGCAACTGTGGACTCGATGCCCTTTGTCAGTTCAGGTGCGACCCGGGCCGACATGGCCTGGAGGCTCAGGCCCACCCCGAAGAGGCGTTGGATCACGGTGTCGTGGAGGTCGCGGGCAAGGCGGTCTCGATCTTCGTACACCGCCACCACCTGCACCCGCTGGTGGAGACGGGCATTTTCGATCGCGATGCCGGCGGCCAACGCGAGGGCCTCGACGAGCGCGGCGTCGTCTTTGGTGAACTCGCTCCACCCGACCTTGTCAGTCAAATAGAGGTTGCCGTAGACCTCGTCGCGCACCTTGATGGGCACGCCGAGGAACGAGGTCATCGGAGGATGATTCGGTGGGAAGCCGAAACTCTCCTCATGCTGGCTCATGCTGTTCAATCGCAAGGGACGAGGGTCGGCGATGAGGAGGCCGAGGATCCCCTTGCCGGTGGGACGTTCGCCGATGATCCTCTCTTGTTCGGGTTCCAGTCCTGTGGTGATGAACTCTTCGAGGGCGCTGTGGTCATCGTTGAGGACACCGAGCGCGGCGTATTGCGCCCCGGTCATCGAGCGCGCCTCTTCGACAACGTGTCGCAAGAGGGCGGGAAGATCGAGATCGGCCTCGATAAGCAGGGTGGCTTCGAGAATCCGGCGAAGTTTGGTCGGATCATCGATCGACCGAAACGGCATACCCCAGGAGGCTAGTACCTATTTCAGTTTTGACTTCACCCCGAGTTGGACGGTGGATTGTCCCTGAATGGGGGGCATTTGGGGTTGCTCCATCGTTCGCGACTTGGAAGGATGCGGGAGTGCCTATCCGAGTATTCCTCCTCGACGACCACGAGGTGGTCCGGACGGGCCTGCGATCGCTGCTCGAATCCGAAGACGACATCGAGGTCGTGGGCGAAGCGGGGACGGCGGCGGAAGCCATGGCTCGGATCCCCCCGACGGCACCCGATGTTGCCATCCTTGATGTCCGTCTGCCCGATGGCAGCGGCGTCGAGGTCTGTCGGGACATCCGCGCTCGTTTGCCTGAGATCGTCTGCGTGATGCTGACCTCCTATGCCGATGACGAAGCGCTGTTCGCGGCCATCATGGCTGGCGCGGCGGGGTACGTCCTCAAGCAAGTAGGCAGCGCCGACCTGGTCACCACCGTGAGACGGGCCAGCGCGGGTGAGTCCCTCCTCGATCCGGCGCTCTCTGCACGCGTGCTCGAGCGGCTTCAGGCCGGACCTCAAGAGGACCCACGGTTGGCATCGCTGACCGCGCAAGAACGTCGCATCCTCGACCTCATCGCCGAGGGACATACCAACCGTCAGATCGCCGACACCATGTTTCTGGCGGAAAAGACCGTCAAGAATTTACGTCTCGAATCTCTTAGCCAAGCTCGGAATGGAGCGTCGAACCCAGGCGGCGACCTATGCCGCCCGACTCGAAGAGCGCGCCGATCAAGCGGCGCGAAAGGATGCCACCGGCACCTGATCCATCGGTCGTGAGGGCGTTCAACTTGAATATTGAGTCGACTTGTCCGAATCGAAAATTTTGATTCCCTGTCGCGCCACCTCTTGTTCGAGTTTCAGGCGCTGCTGCACCGGCTGATCGAATCCGTTGACGTCACATTGGATGCCGGCTGATCGCGCCAGCGCAATGAGCGCAATGTCATAGGCCAGCTCGTCTGCCAAAGCGACAGGGGCGGAATTCGAGATGGCGTTGTTGTGCGCGCTCGAATCAAGGAGTGAATGGCGCCATTTGACCTCGGACAGCAGCGACCCGGGATCCTCGTCGATCTCGGAGGATGGGCGGTCGGCCAGGGCGGCCGCAAGGAGTTTGGCGTACATGGACATTCTCGTTCCAGAGTCTGCCCGGCGCCAAGGTTGTGCTAGGGCATTAGTGCCCATTGTGCGAAGCGGGACCGCGCATTCGCGCCATTCGTCCGCAGTTGCTCACGGGTGAGTGCGTGCATGTGAGGCGGGTCGTCGCCGGTGCTCCCGGCCCCGGGACCACATGCCGTTTGACGAGCAAGGGAATGGCGGCACAAGGCGATGAGGCAGATCCCGAACTCAAAAATGGGTGTTGTGCCAGTGCAGTGCCGAGGTAGACAACGACAGCGATCGCCAATTTCGCGGACTTTGGACTCTAGCGAGAGACCGGGGCGGTCAAGAAAATGGACAGGAATGCAGAAGTAGCCCCTACGCAGGAGGGCAGACGTGACCAACATCGAGTCCAGTACTCCGGTTCGACCTGATGTCGGCAGTGAGAGTCCTCGTCGTCGGCTCGAGCGAATTGTTGTCGGAGTTGACGGCTCCCCTGGGTCGCTGCACACGCTCGATTGGGCGGCAGAAGAAGCCGAACGGGCCGACACAGAGCTGACGGCCATCCTCGCCTGGCCGTTTGGTGAGCTGGCGGCAGATGAGCTGAGTGATGTGCGGACCATGTCGTCCGAGCTCAAAGACCGCGTGGCCGCATCTCATCCAACTCTGAAGATGCGGTGCGTGGTGTACGAGGACTATCCCGCCGTGGCGCTCATCGAGGCCAGTAAGGACGCCGACCTGTTGGTCCTCGGTTCACGCGGTCACGGCGGATTTGTCGGTTTGCTGTTGGGTTCAATCGGGCAGCACTGCCTGAATCATGCACCGTGCTCGGTGGTCATCGTGCGACCTCAAGAAGACCGAGAGCCCCAAAACCAAGTGCGACCCCGAGTCGTCGTGGGCGTCGACGGTTCCGATGATGCGAATCTGGCCCTCGAATGGGCGGTCGACGAAGCGCTTCGACGGGGTGCCGGACTCGAGGTGGTCGGATGCTGGGTGTATCCGCGGGCATCGACGTATCTCTTTGCGGCCGATGTCGGAGTGCCCGAAGCCGCCGAAGAGGAGGTGGCCGCAGCCGTTGCCCACGTGGCCGAAGTCGCACCCGACCTGTCGGTTCAAGCGCGCAGTTGTGAGGATCCGCCCGCACTGGTGCTGGCGGAGGCCAGCCGAACTGCCGACCTTGTGGTCGTTGGTTCCGCGGGCTCGGTGCATTTCGAGGACTCTTGCTCGGCTCGGTCAGCCATCATCTTGCGCACCACGGTCATTGTCCGCTCATGGTGGTGCGGAACTATCACGCGTCACGCCAGCACGACGTCACGGTGGGTACGAACTAGAGAGTGACGACGCGCCGGTCGGTGGATGCAATCGAATCGGGCGATGTGTGTCCGAGCGATGGATGGCGTCCATAGCTGGTTCGGGCTCCGTTCCCCGGTGGGGATGCGGGAGCTGCGTCTCTCGCCAGATCGCTCACCGCAGTGTGCCCTATTGCGGTAAATGAGGCGAATTGTCCCGGATCCGTCGGTCACCATCGGATGCTCCCGTCAACATGAGGTCGGCAAAACCGGCATAGAGCGACATCGGCTCTTGCGCCCGAACGAGCACCGAGAAGAGTTCGCGCATCGAGACGATGCCAATTGGTTTGTCGGAAATATCAAGGACCACAAGGTGCCGGATGCCGAGGCTGACCATCAGGGCCGCAGTCTCCGCCACGCTGGCAGAAATTGGTGCCCAGCACGGATGCGCCGTCGCGATGGCGCCCACGGCGTCGTTTGGTTCGTGCCCTCCCGCCCACGCCATCGCGAGGTCGTATTCGCTCACCACCCGAAGCGGCGACTCCGCCAAGACCGCGGACGAAACCGAATGGTCCCGAAAGAGGGCCGCGACTGAGTTGATCGGATCGGATTCGGCTACGACGGCGAGCGGACCGAGATGGATCGCGCCCAGAGTCGAGTTGGGAGTTTCGGCGGGAACGCTGTGCATGGCCCTATTTTCGATGGACAGGTCGGCGCCGACTAGGGCATTTCGACCCCAGATCGGTCGGTTCAGCGGATCACTGATGAGCGACAGGCGAATCGGTGGGCCTGGCGCCGACGTGTCTTTGCGGCTGGAGCCTTGAGGCAGGACCTTTGACTCTGGGGAAATGCCACCTCATCCGACCACAATGAACCCAAGAGGCGAGGGCGACGAAAACGAGCAGGGCGCCGCCGTGGAGGCGAATTACCCATGTTGAGCAAAGTGACGGAAGCGGGTGTCGGTTGCGGCACGATTCCGAACCCCGTGTGCCAGGTTCGGTTGGCCGGGCGGGCTGAGGCGACTCGGGAGGTCGCGGCAGCCGCTCCCGGCCCATTGGTGCCCTCGGATTGGTGGGTCGCCCCCGGGTCGCCGGCCACCGCACCGAGCGAGTGGTTCATCCGACGATGAATTTCGATCGCCGCTCGTGCGCTGAATCTGACGAAGCGCTACGGGGCAGTGGAAGTTCTGAGTGACCTCAACCTCGAGGTTCGTGCCGGCGAGATTCTGGGCTATCTCGGACCCAACGGGGCCGGCAAGACGACCACCATTCGCCTCTTGCTCGGGCTCATTCGACCGAGCAGTGGCCGAGCGGAGATCTTCGGCCTCGACAGCCACACCCGGGCGACCCAAGCGCACCGACACCTCGCATATGTTCCGGGAGAGGCGAATTTGTGGCCGTCCCTCAATGGGGCAGAGACCCTGCATCTCTTGGGGCAGGTGCAAGGCACGGTCGATGTCACCTATCGCGATGAACTGATCGAGCGGTTCGATCTCGATCCAACGATGCGGGTCCGGGCGTATTCGAAGGGCAATCGCCAGAAGCTGCTCCTGATCGCCGCGCTCATGACCCGGGCGGAACTCTTAGTGCTCGATGAACCGACGAGCGGACTTGATCCCTTGATGGAGCAGGCCTTTCGGATGTGCATGCACGAAGCCAAAGACCGCGGCCAGACCGTCTTCTTGTCATCGCACATCCTCTCGGAGGTTGAAGCGCTGTGTGACCGTGTGGCGATTCTTCGTGCCGGCAAGCTCATCGATATCGGCACGCTGGCTGATCTGCGCCACCTCTCCTCATTGGAAGTCGTGGCCACTTTTGACGGTTCGGTCCCGGATCTGACGGAGATTCCCGGGGTGAGCGCCGTCCGGGTCGACGGCCCGACGGTCCGTTGTCAGGTGCAAGGCACGGTCGAACCGCTTCTCAAGGTGTTGGCAACTTCGGGTGTCCACGAACTCTTGAGTAGGGAGCCGTCACTCGAAGAGGTGTTTCTTGCCCACTACGGAGCTGATCGCATGTCCGAGAATGGCTCGCCCGATGGCGATTGAGGCAGCGACGCTCGAGAGGGACAGCGAGCCCCCAGGGGGCGGCGGAGATCTCGCGGACAGCCGGGCGCATCAATTGGGTGGTCACCCAGAGCGGATGGTGTTCACGCTGACGGCGCGTAAAACACTGCGTTCAGGCTGCATCTGGGGAGCGGTGTTTGGCGCATACATCGTGATCCAGGCCTTGTCGTACGCCTCGACCTACAAGACGCAAGCCTCGCGTGATGTCCTGGCCCGGACATTCTCTTCGAGTAGCGGCTTGAATGCTCTGGTCGGACCGGCCCATCAGCTGCAGACGGTCATGGGCTACACGACGTGGAAATCCCTGGGTGCCTTGACCGCGATGGGCGCAGTGTGGGCGATCCTCTTGTCGTCGAGGCTCCTGCGTGGCGAAGAAGACGCCGGTCGCTGGGAAGTGCTTCTGGCTGGACAGACCACCCGCGGCAGGGCGGCAGCGCAAGCCGGCGTCGGTCTCGCGGCGGGGTTTGGTGCCCTCTTCACGGTCATATCGGTCATCACGGTGGCCTTGGGTCACACCCACCAGGTTCACTACTCGCTTTCCTCGGCACTGTTCTTTGCGTTGGCCATCAGTTCGGGGGCGGCAATCTTCCTCGCCGTCGGCATGCTCACCAGCCAGTTGGCCTCGAGCCGGCGCCAGGCTGGGGCCTACGCCGCCTTCGCGCTCGGTGCATTCTTCGCACTGCGCATGGTGGCGGACACCACGAGCTCACTCACCTGGTTGAACTGGGTCACTCCGCTGGGCTGGATTGACGAGCTGCAACCGTTCAACAATCCCCAGCCCGCCGTGTTGCTCGCAATCGGTGGCTTCGTCGTGGGACTGGCCGTTGGGGCGGTGGTGCTGGCCGCCAGGCGGGATCTTGGTGCGAGCATCCTTCCCGACCGCTCGCGTGGCCGGGCTCACACGACCCTTTTGTTCGGTCCGGTGGGGATCGCTATTCGAACCGTTCGCCCGGCCGTCTTGGGCTGGTTTGCTGGGATCGGCGCGTTTGGCTTGCTCCTGGGATCTGTGGCGAAACAGGCAGCAAAATCCATCGAGGCCTCTCCGAGCGCCCGCGCCGCCCTCTCGCGGTTGGGCGGATCTGGTGGCGAAGTCAGGGCGTATCTCGGATTGTCGTTCTTGATCTTCACCATCTTTGTGACGCTGGTCGCCTGCGGTCAGGTCACCGCGATGCGTCACGAGGAATCTGGTGGGCTCGCTGAACATCTGTTGGTTCGTCCGGTCTCTCGGACCCGTTGGATGGTGGGTCGTCTCGGCGTGGCCGTCGGGGTCGTCGCAATCGGCGGATTGCTGGCTGGTCTGTTCACCTGGCTCGGACTCGTCAGCCAGGGGATTGCATTCGGACTGGCGACGATGATCGGGGCGGGTCTCAATACGGTGCCCGCGGCATTCTGCGTGCTTGGAATCGGTGCCCTGGTGTTCGGCCTCGCACCCCGCTGGACCGCCGGGGCGGTCTATGTGGTGCTGGCCTGGAGCTTCCTGATCGAATTGCTGGCCGGCGTCGTGCACTCGAGCCGCTGGTTGGTCAACAGCTCGATCTTCTACCACGTGAGTCCCTCACCTGCCGTCGGACCGAATTTAGTGTCCAGCGGAGTCCTGATCCTGGTGGGGTTGGTGTGCGCGGTGGGCGGAGTCGTCGTGTTTCGCGCACGGGATATCACCGATGAGTAGAGCGGTGGGTTTCTCGCCTCTCTCGGCGGGTGGCCCGGTGGCGTCGATTCGCGGTGTCGGCAGGCGACACGCCCGGTGTGACGGAGAATCGGGCGGGGCTACCTGGAATCGGGTTTCGTTGCCTGGCTTCACCAGACGGTCGTTCTCGATCGTGCGCAGCACCGGTGGATACAGCGCACCCGCATACGCTCGCGCGTATTGCGCTCGATCTGCACGCTATGACGGCTCATGAGCCAAGCCCCTGCGCTCACCGCACTCGACGCGGCCTTTCTCTTCCTCGAAAGCGACCGAACACCGATGCATATGGCCACCGTGGCCATCCTCGAGGCCGGACCTTTGCAAGACGAGCGGGGCCGGGTGCGGATCGATGACCTGCGCCGCTTGATTGGGAGCCGTCTCAACTTGGTACCCAAGCTTCGGCAGAAGGCGGTTCCTGGGCTCTTGGGCCAAGCGCCCCCTGTGTGGGTGGACGATCCGACATTCGACATTGCGAACCACGTCCGCATCTGTCGACTTGCCCACGTGGACGACCCTGTGGCCTTCAGGCAGTTATGTGGCGACATCCTCGCCACTCCGCTTGAGCGGGACCATCCGCTCTGGGAGCTCATCGTCGTAGAAGGTGTCGCTGCAGATCGCGTGGCCGTCATCGAGAAGCTTCATCATTCAATGGCCGACGGGCTCGCGGCCGCGGAGTTGGCGATGGTCCTCTTGGATGTGTCCCCGGTGCCGCCGGAGATCGTCGAGCCAGGTCCGTGGACACCCGAACCTTCCGCGTCGGCCTTGTGTGGCGCGGCTCGGGACCTGGCACATCTGGGGTCGATCGCCGTTCGGGTTGCATCTTGGGGTGGGTGGACGATAATCCATCCGTTGCGGCGGGCCGGCGGTTGGGTCACGACGGGCCAGGCCATCGGGACCTTGCTCAGCCCTCGCACCCTTGCGCCCAGATCCTCACTCAACGCCAATATCGGTGCCGACCGAGCCATCAATTTCGTCTGGCTCGATCTCGAGCAGCTCCGGGCCATCGCCCACGCCCACGGTGCCACCATCAATGACGCCTTGCTGACCTTGGTGACCGGCGGCTTGCGAGAACTCCTCGCAGATCGTGGAGAGGTGACGGGCGCGGGCGAGCTGCAGGCGCTGGTTCCCGTCGCCTTGTCGGCGCATGATACGCGAGGACTCGCCAACGATATCTCCGCCCTCTTCATCCGACTTCCGATTGGACTCGACGATCCGCTGGCCGTCCTTGAGGTGATCAAGGGGGAAACCGGCGAGCGCAAGCACCGTCATCAAGAAGTGGCAGTCGCCTCGATCCTCCGCCTGCTCGAGCCGGTGCCTCAAGGCATCTTGGCGAAGGCGACCGCGCTGGCGCAGCGTCAACCGTTCTTCAATCTGATTGTGACCAACGTTCCGGGCCCAACGGTGCCGCTCTACGTGCTCGGGGCCAAGGTGCTTGAGATTTACCCCGTCGTCCCGCTGGTGGGCAACCAAGGGATCGGCGTTGCGGCGGTGTCATATGACGGGCACCTCGGGCTTGGCGTGTTCTCTGATCCGCGCGCCTGCCCCGATGTCGATGCCTTCTGCCACGGCGTGACCGAAACTCTCCGAGAAATCACGGAGCGACGTGACCAGGAATCCTAAGCCGCAAGGATCACCCCCGCGCTTCGCCGTGTCGGTGCGATTGCCCTGGCCCGTGTGCGCGGTCGAGCGGCCGCAGAATCGTCACAGTCGCCGCGTCACCCAAGATGCCACACTACGAATAGAGCAGCTCCTGCCCATGAAAGGGGACTGAACCCATGCCGATGACCTGTACTCCCGAGGAGGCGGCAGCGCGCATTCGGCCGAGCGACCGCATTGGATTCGGTCTCGGCCCGGGCAACCCCGACGCATTCTTGACGGCGTTGGGGAGTCGTGATGATTGGGAAGATCTCGAACTGGGTGGCGCCCTATTGCTTAATTACTATTCGGTCTTCACCAAGCCGGGAGTTTCGTATCGCTGTGGGTTCTTTGGTCCAGCCGAGCGGTTGCTTCTGGCACAGGGATTCCAAATTCAGCTCGTGCCGGGTGGATTCCGCCAGTTTGCGCCGATCCTTGCCAGGTTCTCCCCTCGGGTCATGGTGGCCCAAGCTGCTCCCGGAGATCTCGAGGGCACGGTGAATCTCTCTCTGCACCTCGGGGCGACTCGAAACGAACTCATTCGGGCAGGACGCGATCCACAACGGCTCTTGATGGTTGAGGTCAATCCAAATCTCCCGAAAACCAAGAGCCTGCCGCCGGAATTCGACAACACCATCTCGCTGGAAGACATCGACATCATTATCGACCACGATGGAATTCCTTTCGAGTTGGGCGAGCCCCCCGTCGACGACGCGGACCGAGCGATCGCCAAGCACGCTTTGGAATTCATCTCGTCGGGTGCGACGCTGCAAACAGGAATCGGGGCAATTCCCAACGTCATCGCCTCTGAGCTTGCGGAAGGCACACTCGATGAGTTCGGTGTGCATTCAGAGATGTTCACCAACGGGCTCATGCGGCTTCATCAGGCAGGCAAGGTATCGAATCGCCACAAGGGGATCTTCGAGGAAGTGTCGGTGACGACGTTCGCTCTCGGCACGGCGGATCTGTATCGGTGGATCGATGGAAACGATGAGGTCGCATTCGTCGACGTGGCCGTCGTCAACGACCCGACGGTGATTGCCCGTAATTCCAATCTCGTGTCGATCAACGGCGCACTTTCGGTCGACCTCTACGGCCAGGTGGTGGCCGACAACATCGGGGGAAAGCAGATCTCTGGGGTCGGGGGACATGAAGACTTTGTCGCAGGCGCGGAACTGCACCTCGATGCCCGCTCCTTGATCTGCCTGCACTCAACCGCCCTCGTCGGGGGGGAACTGGTCTCTCGCATTGCGGGACGACTACCCGAGGGCGCCATTATCTCAACGCCTCGACACCACACCGGTGTGGTGCTCACCGAGTACGGGTACGCCGACCTGGCCGGAAAGACCGTCAGGGAACGCGCTCACGCGTTGGTTGACATTGCCCATCCTGATTTTCGCCAACAACTACGCGAAGTGGCAGATTCATTGGGGCGAGCTTGAGGCGGTTTCTTCCGAGTACCGGTCTCTTCGATGGGTGACACGACACTCGGGTCGCCGTTCGATGGATGTATAAGGCGCCCGAGAGGCAATTATTCGATATCGGTCCCGAAAGACTCGACCCACTCCGCCGGAACCGTGTCTGGCACATCGATTGGAGCAGACGGCAGCGGAGCCCTAGAGAGGTTGACTTTGGAGGAGTTGGCGACCGAGGTCCAAGCGGCTACCCGGCTGATCGCCAAGAGCAGCCCAATGAAGATTATGACAAAAAGCACAACCACCAAGGCACCCCCATCCGTTCTGGAATCAACGCCCACCGGCGCTCTCCGGAGCACAACTGATCCTTCGCCTCCATCGTGACGCACTCACCCCATTGATCGTTAGGGCCATTGGTCCTATGGCGCGCCACGAATGGATAGCGCTGTGCAACCAGCGCAAGCGCGTGCCTGCGTGGGCGTGGTGTCGAACCCGGCGGTCCTGGTCCCGAGCCGATATCGCGCGTCCAGCCCGCATTTGAGGGCCTCCTCGGGACTCCCCGCTCAGCCTCTAATGCGCTGGGCGGTGGATGAGGACCGGACAAAGCGCCTTGGCGGCGCAGCGTTGGCTGACGGATCCGAGGAGCAGCCCTGCGAACTCTCCATGTCCGCGACTTCCGACGACGAGCAGATCGGCGCCCCGTGAGGCATCGATCAAGCCCTTTGCGGGATGCTGATGCTCGAAGCGCTCGATGACTTTCACGTCAGGGTGCCGACGAAGAAGATCACCGACAGTCGCTTTGAACGTTTCTTCGAACCCGCGGATTGGATCAGGCTCGTGGGCCATCGGCGTTCGTGCATGCGCGAACGGCCATTCCCAAGTCATCACGACCTCGAGGGCGCAATGAGTGCGTTCAGCCTGACACGCCGCCCATTCGAGGGCCTCGAGCGAGGATATGGACCCATCGATGCCGACGACGATACGCCCGGCGGCGCTCGGCGCGTTGTCGACCTCTCGGTGCATGGCATCGCCGGTCACCGCCACTGCGCTACGGCTCTCTCGAAAGACATGATTGACACCTCTGTGTCGAGCGTACGGTCGACGTTTCGATTCGCATAGGGGCCAAAGTCCTCATCCCGGCGTCATCCGTGCCCAAGGGCCTGCACCAATAGAGCAACGACCAGATGCCGCTCAAGTCGTCACGGTGATCCGGCACACCGCATCGCGGCTGGTGAGCGCGATATGTCGTGGCGGTCGCTCCGTCTCGAGGTCGGGACCTTCGGCACTGGGCACGTGTGTTCGGAAATCCGAAGATGAGTGGACACGGCGCGAGGGGCGGTCACATGCAATGAGGTGCTGCGGAGTTGATCTCAAGGCACAGTGTGAGCATCGGCCGCCGGTTGCGCACAGGGCATGGCGACGCTTCGGCTGCACCACGCCTCGAATTCTTTGTCCCGATGCAATCGCCTCGGAACCCATGCGAGTTGGTGGCCCCTGGTGGATGTGCGACCGGGTCCTAAGCGGTGCCGGGGCATGACATCGAACAGGCGCGCGAGTGAACGCCCGCAACGATGCAAGGCGCGTGTGCCACGACAGGGTGGTTCTGCGGTGGGCTGGTCGCAGGCTGGACACCGGCCGTGCGTGCATGAAGTCGGCCAGGAGCGCACTCGGTGACTTCGGACGGAACGTGGTCGGGATCGAGTGATGCCCCGGGTGTTCGAGGCGTCCATGTCGCAGAGGCCTTGTCGACCCGGGTGGTCGAGACGCACATCTCGAGGCTGTTCTTCGTCGGGGACCGTGTGTACAAGATGCGCAAGCCGGTCCGGTTCCCGTTCGCTGATTTCAGCGACCGACGCGCCAGAGAAGCCGACTGTCATCGCGAAGTCGCGCTGAACCGCAGGCTCGCACCCGACGTCTACCTCGGGGTTGCCGACGTTGAACTGAACGGCGAAGCCATCGACCACATGGTGGTGATGCAACGGATGTCCGAAACCACGAGCATGGCCGCGTTGGCGGTCAACGGAGACGATCTTTCTGAGTGGACTCGACGCGTCGTGGAGCGATTGGTGCCGTTCCATGATCACGCCAAACGTTCGCCGCACATCTCGGAGGCGGCGAGTGCGCCGGCACTGCGAGACGGTTGGATGGCGAACTTTGCTGAAATCGCACCCTTCGTCGGGCCCATTCTCCCGAGAGAGATAGACGATGAAATCCAGTATCTGGCGCTCCAATGGCTTTCGGGCCGCTCGGCCCTGCTCGATCGACGCATCGATGCAGGACGCATCTGCGATGGTCACGGCGATCTCCAGGCGGACGACATTTTCTGCCTCGATGGCACCGTCGAAATTCTCGATTGCCTAGAGTTCTCGGACGAGCTCCGCTACAGCGATGTGTGCGCCGACGTCGCCTTCTTGGCTATGGATCTCCAGCGCCTCGGGCGACCCGACGCCGCGCGCCAGTTTCTGGAGGTCTATCAGGACCTCAGCGGTGACCGATTCCCCCAGGGCCTGGTCCATCACTACTGCGCGCAGCGGGCCTATGTGCGCGCCAAGGTGGCTTGTTTGCGGGCATCACAAGGCAACCGCGACGCCGACGCGCTCGCTCGCCAACTGCATCGCATGGTGCTTGCGCATCTGCGTCGGGCCAGAGTGTGCCTGGTGATCGTCGGTGGTCTCCCCGGATCCGGGAAGTCCACCCTGGCGCAAGGTCTCTCCAGTTCACGAGGTTGGACGATGCTGCGGTCCGACGATGTTCGCCACGAGGTGACTCTCGCGGATGAAGCCCCCGGTCACGGATATCGCAAGGGTCGCTATGCGCCGCAGCACACCGCCTCGGTCTACCAAGAGCTCTTGGTGAAGGCCGGGGAGCTCCTTCAGAGCGGGGATTCGGTCCTGCTCGATGCCTCCTGGTCTGATGCTCAGATGCGACTCGGTGCCCAGCAGCTGGCTCAGCGCACGTCCAGCGACACCATTGAACTGTGCTGCACTGTGAATCGCTCCGTGGCCGAGGGCCGCATTGAAGCACGCCGAGTGGCCCACCACGACCCGTCTGAGGCGACGATCGAAGTGCGAGATGCCATGGCGCCCGACTTCGATGAGTGGCCCACGGCATCGGTCGTCGACACCACCACTGCGAGCCCATCGGAGGCGCTTGAGTTCGCTGAGTCGATCCTCAACAGCCTCGCCCCGACGCAGTAGTCGCCGGAGCTGACACCGACGCCAGCCGGAGATCGGCTTCCACACGTGCGTTCCGCGCCATGGGGGCCCGCTCGGAGTCTTCGGGCAGCAAATGCTCGGGGCACCCAATCACGTCAGCGGCGATTGACCTCCGGCCGGTCCTTTGTGATCACTCCCGAGCGTGCGTCAGCGGACGATCATGACCGAACAACGGGCGTGCTGCGAGCATTGCTGACTGACCGAGCCGAGCAACAGACCTTTGAAACCACCGAGACCCCGGGAACCGACCACGAGCAGCTCGGCGTCGGTACCGGCCTCAATGAGCACGTGTGCGGGTGACCCCTCCTCGGCGAAGCCCCGTGTGGCCACTGACGGGGCCAGGGCTGCCACCTGGCCGATGGCCTCGTCGACGAGGGCCTGCACTGTCTCTCGCGCTTCTCTTTCGTGACGAATTCGTAGCCCGAGTCATGAATCGAATAGATCTCGAGGTCGGCGCCCAGCCGGGCCGCTTCGGTGGCGGCCCATGCGAGGGCGCGTTTCGCGCCCTCTGACCCGTCGTAGCCAACGACCACTCGTTGATGCGTCACTGCTTCGGGTGATGATTCGTCTGCGGTGCTCACGGCTGGTCTCCTCTGTCTCTCGAGCGATGCACTGATGGATAGGACGAGCGGAGGCGCCACGGACTCTTCGGCACCGTCGCCCCTCGCCCCGGCGCATCGGCGTTCGGGCATGCGAGCTGCAGTGATCCGTGGCTTCCGACACGCTGCCCCAGCCATGGCGCTGTGGTCATGGCGTGGTCGAGACGGTGAGTGCGTCCGTGGTGATTTCGTCTGGAAGGTCGACCGGCTCACTGGCCTCGCCCATCCTTTGGCGCCGTGCGTTCAAGAAGGCGTAGAGGATCAGACCGGCCATGAGAACGACGAGGGCCTGGTAAACGACTTGGTAGCCCGACGCAAAGGTGACCCACATCGAAAACAGGACGCTGGCGCCGGCCACAGCGAGATCGCGGGCCAAGGCCCATCCCTGGACCCGACGGCGCCGTGAGACGAGGAAGGTCAGTTGGGCGATGGCCGAGAAGAAGTAGGGAATCGCCACGGTGACCACAGTGAGGTCGACTAGGTAGGTGAAGACCGTCAGGCCGGCGCTGGTGTTGTAGCGCCACAGCATGAGCAGCGACGGGAGGGCGGTCCCGACCAAGATGCCGAACCACGCCGTGCCGTTGCGATCGCTCCAGGCGAAGGGCCTTGGGAACAGGTCATCTTGGGCGATGGCCCGCGACGTCTCCGTCACGATCAGTGTCCAACCGTTGAGCGCTCCGATGCCCGAAACCACGGCGAGGGCGGCGATGAACTTTCCGGCCCACGGCGTACCGGGGAACATGTTTTGGAACGCGTTGACGAATGGAGAGCCGGTGTTGACCAGGGTGTGATGCGAGACCAGACCCATCACCGCGGCAGTGACGAGTACGTAGAGGATGGCGCTGATTGCGGTTCCGAGCATCGATGCCCGCAGGACATTCCGCCGCGGATCCTTGACGCGCCTCGCGGTCACCGCGGCGGCTTCGACTCCGATGAAGGAGAACAGGGCCACTCCCGCGGCAATGCCGATTCCGCTGTAGAGGCTGCCGCCCGAGGCATTGAAGGGCCCGAAGTTCGCCTTGTCCACGAAGAACCAGCCAACGATGCCGACGAAGAGCAGCGGCAAGAACTTGAGTACCACCGTGACATTTTGGAACCACGCCATCTGTCGCAGCCCGACGAGATTCACGATGGCTGGGATCCACAGACCGACCATTGCGATGCCCCAGTTTTCCATCCCGCTCGGATGATCGAGTCCGAAGAGGGCATCGACATAGAACACCCACGAAGCGACGATGGCGGCGTTGCCGGCCCAGGCCTGAATCCAGTAGCACCATCCGACGAGATATCCGGCGAAGTCACCGAATTCGTGGCGGGAATATGCGTAGAGACCACCATCGCTATTGGGCACTCGTTTTGTCAGCTGCCCGAACAGCACGGCCAAGAGCATGGCGCCGACCGCGATCACGCCCAGAACCACGATTCCCATGGTGCCGGCCCCAGCCAAGACGGCAGGCATCGTAAAGACACCCGTGCCGACGATGCTGCCGATCACCAATGCCGTCGCGGAGGTCAGGCCCAGCGAATGTGCCTTCGCTTCGTTTCTCGACGAGAGGCCCGGGCCGGGAGGAATCGTCTGATCGGTATCACTTCGATTGCCCAACAGGGTCATCTTGGTTCCCTTCGTGTGAGTGGCCTATGCAGAGGCAGACAGGGTGTCCCCGTTCACTATGAAGGGCAGATGCGGAGCTCAGTAGGGTCCAAAGTCCCCTGTCGACCCCCTGTGGCGCCTTTGCTTCGGCGGAACCATCGATGGGTGAAGCGCTACGGCGCGTCGACGGCAGCGAGGCAAGAATTGGATTGACGCCAGCCATCGAACATTCCATCTCCGAGTGCCGAGCGGCGCGTTGGGTCGCCCAGAAGGTGGCCTATTTCGCTTGGAGGGGAAGGGGGAGTCGCGGGACAAGGGATCTCGGAGCTCCCCTTGTTCGACGATCCTGCCGTCACGCATGTAGATGATGCGATCGGCGTGAGAAGCGACGTCAGGGGCGTGGGTCACCATGACGATGGTCATGCCACCTGCACCCAGGTCATCGAGTAGCGCCAAGAATCGCGCCGTAGAGGCAGAGTCGAGGCTTCCCGTAGGCTCATCGGCGAGCAGCAGCTTGGGTTCATTTGCCAGGGCACGGGCAATCGCCACGCGTTGACGCTCGCCACCCGAGAGCTCGGTGGGGAGGCGATTTTCGCAGCCCGCAAGATCAACTTCCGCCAAGAGTGCGCGCGCTCGGACTCTGCGTTGCCGCGCCGACAAATGACCACCAAACATCGGGAGTTCCACATTCGAGACAGCAGAGAGCTGCGGGAGCAAGTTGTGGAACTGGAAGACGAGCCCGACTTCATTGCGGCGGTATGCGCTCAGATCGCGCTGCTGAGCGAGGTCCTGTCCCGCCACCAAGACGCTTCCGTCGGTGGGCGAGTCAATGGCGGCGAGCAGGTGGAGAAGGGTGGATTTTCCACATCCTGACGGACCCGTGATGGCCACGGTTTCTCCGTAGCGAACGGTGAGATCGATGCCAGCGAGTGCGCGGACTTGACCCGGGTAGATGCGAGTCGCGTTTCTGACATCGACCGCGTAGGCAAGGTCGTCCGACTTACTCATGGCTCAAAGCCTTGAGGGGGGAGAGCATCGCCGCCCGCATTGTTGGATAGAGAGCACCGATAAAGGTCATCACGAGCGCGGTGAAGAGGGCTCTCCAGAAGGCACCCTGGGTGAAATCAGGATGGAGGATGCCTTTGAGCTGAGGAAGTTGCGCCAGCACGGCGGCAACAGCGAAGGACAACCCCACGCCGATCGCTGCGCCGAGGACGGCAAGGATCAAACTCTCCCCGAGAAGTAGGCTGACGGTGCGACGGCGGGTCCAGCCAATGGCGCGGAGAAGCCCAAACTCTCGCGTTCGTTCGAAGAGCGATAACAACATTGTGTTGCCCACGATCACCGCACCGATGAGTATGGCGAGGACGGTGCTGCCGTTGACCGCAGCTTTGAGGTAGACCAGATTCTGGTCTGCCCGACCAAATTGATCGGCCGTTCGGATCGTCGTGAGCTGCGGTTGCGCATAACCAACGCGGGCCGCGACCTTGGCGGGCGAAGCACCGCTGTTGACCTTGACGAAGGCCAATGTGACGATCCCTGGGACCCGGTTGTAGCCCTGGATTGCGGGGAGGGGGAACATGGCGCCGGCATCGCCGAACGCGTTTCCGGTCGAGTAGATACCAACGACCGTATTGGTGGTTCCGTTTGCCTTGAATGTGTCACCCACGTGGAGGCCGAGGTTCGCTGCAGCACGCCAGCCGAGCATGACTTCGTGCGACGCGGTCGGTGCATAGGCCGTGCCCTGGACAACTTTGACGCCGAAATTGGCGAGATCACCCGGGTTGATACCGATCTCGATGAAGACGGGATCGTCGGCGTTGATTCGTTCCGTCTCGACCAGGACCCCGATGGCACTCGCCACACCGGGAGTTGCACTTATGCGGGCGAGCTCTTGCTTGTCGATGGTGCTGGTGAGCGTACTTGACGCGCCCTTTTGTGCCACCGTGAAATCGGCCTTGCCGACCTGGATTATGGCGGCGGCCGATTGTTCGAGTCCGCTACTTGTGACGTCGAGCGCCACGACCGCCATTACCGCAATGGCAACGGCGAAGGCGAGGCCGAGCGATCGAGCCTTTCGGTTCCACAAATTGCGCAGTATCAGATCAAAGAAGGTCATCGAGCTGTGCCCGGGGGGAGCGACGCATCCGTGCGCCAGGGCGGGTCGCCCACCCGACTCGCTCGACGGTCACTGTGCCGCAGACTTGGCGCCGTACAGCTACTCGCAATCAGGGCGAGGCCGGCGACCCTCCGATTCACGGACACGCGAGATCGACCGCACTGGGGAGCATTTCGTCATTGTTCTCCGGGTTCGTGCGCTTCCCTAGGGTCCTTTGGCCTCAATTGGCGATCGACCTGCGGATTGACGTGCGTCCGAGGGGTTGAGGGGTGATGTGCCCGGTGCAATGATCTGCGACCCCCGGGTTCGGGCGAGTCAAGCCTTGCGGGTTTTGCGCGCCCGGTGATGGGCTGGCCTCAAGGTCACGGCAACGCACAGGGACCAGATCTCCGCCGGTCGCGTCGCCACGCACTTCCGTGCGAATTCCTGCGACAACCTGCGCTCGTTGAGGACGCGTTTCATCGGGAGGTGCTCGGAGGGAGAGTGGCCCTCGGCACTGCCATTCACAATCTCGCTGCCGTAGCATTGGTCGATAGTGAATGTGGCAGATCGAAGCAATACAAAGACGCCTGCGGATGCTCGAACCGACCATTTGGAGCGGGAGGCCAAGTTTGAGGTTGATGTGGGCTTTGAACTGCCCGATCTCGCCGCGGTGTTCGCCCGGGTTCAACGACAGGCCGATCGGGAAATGCGCAGCACCTATTTTGATACGGCCGACTTGCGACTGTGGCGACGCGGCATCTCGCTGCGTTTTCGTGCAATTGGGGATTCCGAGCTCGGGGAATGGACGGCAAAGATTCCTGCGCCCCCAGCTGGAGCCACCCTCAACCGCACCGAGCTGTCATGGCAAGGTCAGCGGGACCGGGTTCCCCCTGAAGCCGCGACGATCTTTCGGGGAATCGTTCGCTATCTGCCGTTGCAGCACCTAGTTGAGCTGGTGGCGACACGACGTCGCTATGAGTTGGAGAACTCGGCGGGAACCGCGCTCGGGCGAATCGACGACGACATTGTGATGGTGGAAGGTGGAACCCGAGACGGACGGTGTTTTCACCAGATCGAATTCGAGCTCGACCCAGCCGGCGACTCGTACGTGCAACCAACGATTCGGCTGCTCAGGGCAGCTGGCGCGCGACAAGGCGGCCAACCCAAGCTCGCGCTTGGTGTGGACCTGCCGAGCCCAGATGACCTTGCCGCTGCCGAGAGGACCGATCCACACTCGACCCTTGGCGAGACGGTGAAATCATGTATTGCCGGCGCGCTCAATCGTTTGTTGAATCACGACTACCGGTTGCGCCTTGAGTCAATCGATCCCCAAGTTGAAGATGTCCATCAGGCGCGGGTGGCGACCCGCCGCCTTCGTTCAGATCTGAAAGTTCTCCATTCGGCAGTTGATCCTGCATGGGTGGCTCGGACCCGAAGTGAGCTCAAGTGGCTGGGTCAGGTTCTCGGCCAGGTCAGGGACGACGATGTGCTGTCTGCGCTCTTGCGCCGAGAAGGTGAATCTCCCCTCGACATCGACGGACTTGCACAGCTCAGATCCTCTCTCGCCGAGCAGAGGAGGAGGCATTGCGAAGCGCTCGCTGATGCCCTCGTTGGGCAGCGGTACCTGTCGCTCGTCGACCGCTTGAGTAGCGCGGCGCAGTTGCCACCACTGATGGACCAATTCAGAGGCACCGAGCGGGCGGAATCGGCACTACGAGCAAACGAGCCGGCAAAGCGAGTTCTCCCGATCTTGGTGGCGCGCCGGTGGGACAAGCTGGAGGCAGCAATTGAACGCGGCGGCCGCAATCCATCTGATCTCCAGCTTCACCGTGTGCGAATACGTGCCAAGGAGGTTCGCTATGCGGCGGAACTTGCGACGCCAGTCATTGGCAAGTCGGCCGCGCGGTACGGCCCGCGCTGCGGCCAAGGTGCAAGACGTCTTGGGCGCACATCACGATACGGTTTCGGCGACGTCATGGCTGCAGGCGCAAGCCGAACATGGTCCGCCGGCCGCTAGTTATTCCGCCGGACTGCTCGCTGCCGGTGAGGCTCGAGCTCAGAGCAAGTTGCGTCGAAAGGGCCGATCGGTACTGAAAAAGCTGGATTCGCAGAAGCTCCACGAGTGGTTCTGAGGTACCGGTCGCTGGACCAGCCTTGATACGGGACCTTTGGCCCTGCCTGGGGCGATAGGAGGGCCATATGGTCTAACTGGGAGGCAACCGAAGTGGACACGGAACTTGAAGTCGCGTGGTCGGTCAGGGAGTGCATGCACCAAAGACGGCCCGACGATCACGAACTCGCGAACGGAGCGGTTGGCGTTGCACTCGAGAGTCTGATGGGTGGCGAGTCCGTGGCCGAAGCGATTGGACAAGCCCAGGCATTTGCAGACTCCTGGTGCAATCATCCGGCTCACGCCGACGTAGAGAAACACCGACAGCTCTTTTCGATGGCTTGAACCTTTCGAGGCAGTTATTTCTCTTGTGCACCAAGTCCGACCATGGAGTGAGAACCGAGGATAGGCATGACACCAGAAGAACAGGCACTTACAAATCGGATTAATGAGCTTGAGCGCAAACTCGAGTCTCTAGAGCGCAGGGCAGTGACTCGCGATCTTCTCGACGAGGAGATTCGTAGTCTTGAACAGCGCATGCGGGAAGTAAGGGAACTCACAGAAGGCTGATCCCATTTGGGAGGCATCTGCGATGCGGTCACTTGGCCACCCGATGCTCGACCTCATTGAGCGGACGCAGGTGCGACCAGGCCGAACGCGCGCTCAACGTCAACTGACTGAAGGGGGACGCTGATATTAGGGGCGAACTGAGCTGCGATGCCGTCTCGGCATCGAAGTGGTGATCTCGATGAGGTCGGGGGCGTATGCACCCGCAGAGGCGAAAGCTGGCATGGATCAGGATCTCCTCAACTGATCCTGATCCATGCCAGCTTTCGCCCTACCTGCGAATACGTCGCCCGGACGAGACGCCCGCAGCTCTTGGTGAGGCAGTCACCGTGGAGCCCGGTTGAGCACCGCCCCACTTCGGCCAGTTCCACCGTGAATCAGCGCGAGGTGTTGGCTCGAATTGGCGCACCTGCCACCTGTTGGTCGCACTGGTGTTGGCCAATACGCGGGTACCGTTCAACACCAATGGCCGCTCAGATGGTGCTTCTGGTGTGCACGATCTCGCCGGCGATCGGCGTCGTCACCGCGCTAAGTTCGAGAACTAATCGGACGAGAAGATCGTCAAAGGTGATGATGCCTGCAATCTCATCGCCCTCAAGCACCGGTATCCGGCGGACTCCGCTGTCACGTAGAAGCTGGAGTGCTTCGAGTAAATCTGCCGATCCCTGGACGACGGTCGGATGTTCGGTCATGACCGTGTTGATGTGCGCTCGTAACGACTGACCGGTGCCGACACCTCTCACGGCAATGTCACGATCGGTCACGATCCCTACGAGCTGTCCGCCACTGACGACCAAGAGTGCGCCGACTCCGTGGTGGCCCATCAAACCAGCCGCTTCTTCAAGCGTGCACTCCGGTGGAACCGTCACCGGTGCCTTCTGTAGCGAATCCCTGACCAACATGTTCAGCGTTCCCTCTCGCGATGGCAAATTGATTCGCCTCTGTTGTCCGCAGCTCGTTGCGGTGAATCCGACCTGCGCCCAAGTGCGGATCACCGAGATCAATCTCAGTTGCGTCGCTTGAGATCGAGAGCCAACCCTTTGGATCTCGCGCACGGCGGGCGGTGCCATGCCTGCTCCTTGGGTGCGCAGACGTCCGATCCGGGCTGGTGCTCCTCGCCGGCGGACTGTATCGAATCGTCATGGCGCCGGAGATTCGTGGACAATTACGCGACCGGTGATCTCATCCGCCGCAATCGCGACGAGTGTTGAGCGGTCACTTTCGACCCACGACGAGATGTCGGTACTGGCCAACCGATCGTTGTCACCTTGGCCAAGGCGACGGGCCCGACCGGTGACCAGGACGCTCCACCCCTCGCCCATAGACGAGTCGACGCGATCGATTTGGAAGCCGACCAGATGTTCGGACTCGATCCGCTTCGCCTTCGCCTTGTCGGTGCTGAAGACCACGTGACCGTCGGCGAAGGCAAAGTTGACGGGAAGTGCGATGGGCCCCCTGCCTGAGACGAGGAGGATGCGACCAACCCCTCCGACAGATAAGTGCGCTTCGCATTGCTCATGGGTCAGCGCTTTGAGGATTGGACGGGGGACGCCGGCGGACGGTTGATTGATGTGTCCGGTTCCCTCACCTTCGAGGACGATGGCGTCTGTGTCGAGGGCATGCGCGACCAAGAGGATCGCTCCGGCACTCAATGAGGCGTCAACGTTGTCTTCTAGATACCGCAGGTACCGGGGGTCAATTCCGGTTCGGTCGGCCAACTCTTCGACCGAGATGCCGAGGTCCCGGCGGCGTTCCGCCACCTTGTGCCCCAGTGAATCCGTGCTCGAAAGCGAACCATGCCGAGCACCGGGGTTCTCGAACTTCACCGAGCCTTGGTTTGGGGATTGAATGCCAACTGGGTCTACGCCGCGTGTCATGGGTTCATCTTGCGGTGTCGAAATCGACTCGATCAGGGCCAAACGTCCCATCCGTGCGAGATCGACGTCTCTAGGCGTGCGACTGGCGCTTTACGGCCGCGTCGAACCCCGGCGTAGGCCTGTCCGATGTCATGAAGCAGCTTCTCGAGCGTCTGGCGCAATGAATCGACAGAAGCAGAAAGGTCGGTCCTGGCGTGGCTGAGTTCAGACCGAGCCGCGAGATAGGCGTTCTGAGCAGCGGAAAGTCGCTGAGCAACCTCGTCCCGCGCGTCGAGCTTGGCCAGGTCGAGTTGCACGACGAGCTCATCGATCCTCGCCCGACATTCATCGAGCGTCCGCCCGATCACTTCGATTGCGTCCGCCCGGTTTGCGGCCTCTGGGACGGTTTCGGTGCTCTCAACCTTGGCGCCATCTGACATCGTCGACTCCTCCTTGTGATGTACTCCAGCCACGATGACCAAAGAATCCCTGGCTGGGTAGAGCCAAACGTCCCAATGCCCATTGGGTTCACAGAACCCGCACCCGCACCCCGGTGGGAGTTGTCACCTCGGCGCTCGAGCGTCGAAGTCGATTGGGTCGAATTCCACTTGTCATCCGGCGACTGAATCGGGACGAACGCCCCTAGAGGTTCGGGTCGAAATGGCGGACAATCACCTTTGGTGGATCTGTTCTGAGGGTGGAAGCGACATGAAGAAGGTAGATGGGCGTGGATCGCTCATTATTGATTCGGCTGAAGGATTGGATCGTCTTCGATTGGCCGCGCGAGCGGGCGAGGTGGGTCGGCTGGCGATTTCCGTCGCCGGCATTCCCTATATCACGCCGGTGAACTTCTCGGTCATCGACGGGAACGTCGTCGTGCAGATGGGGACCGGACTCTTTGCTTTTCATCTCGACGCGGACCGGGTGGCGTTTGAGGTGGATCACGTCGATGCCGGCGCAAGATCGGGCTGGAGCGTGGTGGTACGAGGCACCGCGCGAATCTTGGCCTACCAAGATGTGGCGCGCCTGGAGCATCTGTTGCCGCGTCCCCTTGTGGCGGCTCCGGGAACCCGTGTATTCGCCATATATCCCGAGGCGATCACTGGGCGGGTCATCACGTTGGGCACCGAGCCCAGTGAAACCGTCGAGGTGTCTCGGTCCCGTTCGACTCGACCGTGACATCGGGGGGTCTAGTCTCGCTTCGAGTACCACCAACTGACACAGCATGAAACCGCGCACGCGGAAGCGAGGTCACTGCAAAGTGGCCGCTCGCGACTGCCCCATGGCGGGAAGGCGAAACCCGCGGTCGCGAGTGTCCGCGATGTGCGGGATCGACTCGCCTGACGCGCCCGGAACCTCGCAGCGATGAATGAAGCCGCAGCGGATGTTCGGGCCCGCGCCAGTACCAGCGAAATTTCGAGCGCCCCTCGACCACGGTCACGCGAAATCGGACCGGTTGACTGGGGACCTTCGGCCCTAGGCGGATCTGGCACCGGTTCTTATCGTTGATTCTCTGAGACGTGTGCGAGTGGAGGACTGAGATGGCACTTACGACAGAGACCAGTCACGACGGGCGAGTGTCCAACGATGGGGTGACTGAAGCTCCAGAGGGCACGACCTATGTCGCTCCGGGTCGCCCGGGCAGCATCGTTGACGTCAAGCCCCGCTACGGCAACTACATCGGCGGCAGGTGGGTTGCACCGGCTGATGGCCGTTACATGACCAACGTCAGCCCGGTCGACGGGAAGCCGATCTGTGAGGTCGCACGGTCGTCGGCTGCCGACATCGAACTCGCGCTCGACGCAGCTCACGCAGCAAAGGACGCGTGGGGCGAGGCATCGCTGGCGGAGCGGGCGGCGGTGTTGAACGCCATTGCGGACGCAATCGAAGCCAACCTCGAGATGCTCGCGGTGGCGGAGACTTGGGAAAACGGCAAGCCGGTTCGCGAGACGCTGGCTGCGGATATTCCTCTGGCCATCGATCACTTTCGCTATTTTGCGGGAGCCACGCGGTCGCTCGAGGGGCGCTCCACCGAAATTGACAAGGACACCGTCGCCTATCACTTCCACGAGCCGTTGGGCGTGGTCGGACAGATCATTCCGTTCAACTTCCCGATCTTGATGGCGGCTTGGAAAATTGCCCGGCCCTTGCGGCGGGTAACTGCACCGTTGTCAAGCCCGCGTCCCCAACCCCGTGGTCGATTCTGAAGCTGGCCGAAGTGATCGGCGACGTCGTCCCCCCGGGCGTGCTGAACATCGTGACCGGTCCGGGCGGTGAGATCGGCAAGGCGCTGGCGTCGAGTCCTCGAATCGCCAAGATCGGCTTCACCGGTGAGACCACCACCGGGAGAATGATCATGCAATATGCCGCCGAGAATCTGATCCCCTCGACGGTCGAGCTCGGAGGAAAGTCGCCCAATATCTTTTTTCCCGACGTGATGGATGCCGACGACGACTTCTTGGATAAGGCAATCGAAGGATTGGTGCTGTACGCCTTCAACAAGGGAGAGGTGTGCACGTGCCCGTCGCGGGCTCTGATCCACGAGTCCATCTACGACCGCTTCATGGAGCGCTGTTTGGACCGCATCAAGGCGATCCGGCAGGGGAATCCCCTTGACACCACCACCATGATCGGCCCGCAAGTCTCGAGCCAGCAATTGGCGAAGATCACCTCCTACGTTGATATCGGACGCAAGGAAGGCGCGGAGTGCCTGATCGGCGGGAAGCGGGCAACGGTCGGGGGAGAACTCGATGAGGGATTTTTCTTCGAGCCAACCGTCTTTAAGGGCGAGAACGACATGAGGATCTTCCAAGAGGAGATTTTCGGCCCCGTCCTCGCCGTCACCACCTTCACCGATGAAGCCGATGCGATCCGTATCGCGAACGACACCATGTATGGGCTGGGAGCAGGGGTCTGGACCCGAAACGGCAATCTGGCCTACCGCATGGGACGCGCCATCAAGGCCGGTCGGGTGTGGACCAACTGCTATCACCTCTACCCCGCAGGAGCGGCGTTCGGTGGTTACAAGATTTCAGGTGTCGGACGTGAGAACCACGCAATGATGCTCGAGCACTATTCCCAAACCAAGAACCTGCTGGTCAGCTACGGCACGAAGCCACTGGGCTTCTTCTAGACACGAGGTGGCGGCGGGTAGCGAGAACACTGCCTGTTGTCACCGTGGTGGTCGGGCCCGAACCCGCTGGACGGTGCGGATGAGCCGATGGCATGGGGCAAGTGCCGGTAGCGACGGTCACCCAAAAGGGTGATTCCAACTTCATGTTGGCGTCAGATTCCCGGCCTACGCTGCGGGCGAGGATCGTGTGTCCATCGTCGGCACGATCTTCGCGGTCCTTAGTTACCATGCCGAGGATCAACCCATCCGAGAGGGGAGCTGGTCATTTCACTGGTCGAGGCCACGGCGGACATCGGGTTTCCTCGCATTGAAGTGGCGCACGCGCCTTCCTCGTTGACGCTGACCCAAGCGGAAGTTAGAGCGGATCTGGGTTGTCGCGCGCCAGGCTCGGCGCCGGGTCGCCCCCGGAGCAAGAAATACGAAGGAGGTGGCCGCATTGTCGCAACGCACCAGAGCAATCGCCGGAGCCGGGACTGATCGGCCAGGCAACGAATCCGGCTCGGCCGGGCGCCGGAGGCGACGCACGCGTTACGACGCACCGCCCCCTAAACCCTTCGGGCTTTCGGGTTGGGCATTGTTGCCGCTGCGGGCGTTCTTAGGCTTTACCTTTTGCTTCGCCGGACTCCAAAAGCTCGCCAATCCCAATTTCCTCAACGCGAAGAGCCCGTCGAGCATCCAGGCGCAGCTCATCGCTTCGATCCGCGTCAGTCCCGTGCACTCATTGTTGGGCCACCTGCTCCGGTTCGCGGTGCCGATCGGCATCGCCATCGCGCTGGCTGAGTTGGCGGTCGGTATTGGCGCGTTGCTCGGTCTTTGGACCCGGGTCGCCGCAATAGGGGGAATGGCGCTCTCTTTCACGCTCTTCTTGACTGTGAGCTTTCATTCGTCGCCCTATTACACCGGTGCCGACATTGTCTTTTTCTTTGCCTGGATCCCGCTCCTCTTGGCCGGGGCGGGCGGAGTGTGGTCACTCGACGCGTTGATTGCGGCAAGGGTGGCAAGAGAGACGAAACGGGGCCCAGCCACGCTGGTCCCGGTCCGATTCGAACAGATCCAGCAGGTATGTGGGCAATTCCACAACGACACCTGCGCCGCCAAGTCTGGCCAGCCCTGCGATGTGTACCGCTGTCCGTTCCTATCCGATGAACGGGGCACCATATTCGAGCGTGGTCCCGACGAGCTCGACCGCAGAGCACTCGTTCTCGGTGGAACTGCGGTGGCGGCATCGGCCGTCGTCGGGTTGGTGGGTGCGGGAGCGGCCGCCGGTATCGGGCGTGCGCTCGGGGATGCGCCCGCACCGCCGGGATCGGCGTCCGCCAGTCTGTCGACCAAGACCCCCCCGAAGTCAGGTGGCCACCCAACCACGGTGCCGCCTTCTTCGACCACGGTGCCAGCGGCCCCGACAACGACCGCTCCTCAGCCGGCCGGAACCCGCATTGGTGCGGCGAATCAGGTTCCCGTCGGTGGCGCAGCCTCATTCCAGGATCCGGCCTCAGGACAACCCGGTCTCTTACTGCAGCTCACCAAGGGTCAGTACCTCGCGTACGACGCCGTGTGTCCGCATGCCGGATGCACGGTCGGGTACTCAGAAGGGGCCAAGCTCATCGTGTGTCCGTGCCACGGGTCCGAGTTCGACCCCCGCACCGGCGATGTCGTCAGCCCACCAGCGCAGCGGGCGCTCACCCGCATCAACGTCAGTGTGAGTGCGGACGGTCAGATCTACGTAGACGGCTAGTGGGCGGTGCCGGCTGCGCAGCGTGCTTCGTGACAACCAGGGTGTGTACTCAGAACACGTCGAGTACGTCGCTTCATGAGTTCCTCCGTCATTCGTGCGTCGTGCTGAGGCCTCGACCGCGATTCGTAGGCAGTGATGGCGAGCATGCGGTGTGGGCTATCGACGGGTCGAGGTCCGGTGGCGATTGCTTATGCTTTTCGCCATGACCTACTGCCTTGCCATGCGACTGGAAGAGGGGCTTCTCTTCCTGGCCGACACCCGGACGAACGCGGGACTCGACAACGTCAGCACTTTTCGCAAACTCCACGTCCTCACGCCGGGTCACGATCGAGTATTTGTCTTGGAATCGGCCGGCAATCTGGCCACGACCCAAGAGGTCCTCGACCGGATCAGTCGGGACCTGTCGTCCTCGACCGAATCGGTCACGTTGGCCTCCGCCGAGCACCTTTTCGAGGCCGCCCTCTACATCGGGCGGGTGGGCCGCGCCGTGGTCGAAGAGCACAAGCAGGCGCTCGGCGAAGTCGGAGCCGACGCCACCTGTTCGTTCATTCTCGGCGGACAGATCGGTGACGGCGCCGCCGACGTCCTGCAGATCTATCCCGAAGGCAATTACATCCGTGCCTCTGACGACCTGCCCTTTTTGCAGATCGGCGAGAGCAAGTATGGGAAATTCCTTCTCGAGTTGGGGGTGGCAGCCCACGTGAGCATGGATCAAGCGGTGAAAGTGGCCCTCACCTCGATGATGAGCACCGCTCGGGCCAATCTCTCCGTCGGGCCTCCCTACGACCTGGCTCTGTACCGACCGGGAACCTTTCAGGTCGAAGAGAAGCGAATCGATGGAGATGCAGGGTTTCTCTCCGCCGCTCTCGAGATCTGGGAGCGCCATCTCCTTTCGGCGATTCGAGAGCTCCCACCCATCACCTTCGAGAAGTGACGCCGACGTCACGGCAAAGTGGCAACCCGCCGCTGCGAGGTCGCCGGGTGAACTGAGTGATTGTTCCGTGGCCGGATCGGTGGCGCATCAATCAGCTGCTCGGAGCGCGGTGGACAAAGGACATGGTCCCCGGTTGCCCTTCGGGTCGGCCGTAGCATCGACGCACAGTGAGCGAAGCTGCTGGGAGAACCTTCAGCGAGGTTCGGATGCCGCCGTTGGCCGTAGGCATCTACCTGATTACCGCGGTCTGCGGAATGATCGACGCCGCGTGCTTCTTGGGCCTTGGACACGTGTTCGCAGAGGTGCTCACCGGGAACCTGGCGTTGCTGTGCTTCGCCGTTGGGTACGGCTCCAGCGGTGCGGACGGATCGATCCTCGGCTACGTGTTGGCCATTGGCACGTTTCTCGCCGGCGCGCTCTTCGGAGGCAAGCTCTTGACACTGCCCCATCCCATCAGCGATCGCCGGATCGGCTTCGCTGTCGAGTGGAGCGCCCTCGTCGGCGCCGTCATCGCCACGCTGGTCCTGCACCCGGGGCCAACCGGGTCGTCTCGCCTGGCGGTGATCGGGCTGCTCTCCTTCGGGATGGGAATCCAAAACGCCATGATTCGGCGATGGGGCATCCAGGACCTGGCGACCAACGTCATGACGTTGACCGTGACCGGCCTCGTGGCCGATTGGCGGCTCGTCGGCGGTGACAACCGCAACGCCCGGCGCCGTTCGAGTTCGGTCGGCCTCTTCATGGCCAGTGCGGCCCTCGGCGCTTATCTGACCCGGTTCGGAGTCGTCTGGCCGCTCCTGGTGGCCGTCGTGATCTTCACGCTGGCCCTCCCCATTCTCTTGCACCGCCCGCCATCGAGTTCGGCCAACGCGTAGAAGAACGACAGGCGGGGGCAAACCCGAGCGCCGCTCGTACAGCGCCGCCGTCTCGGGGAGGCGAGGGTTCAGTTCAAGGTGGCGTCGCCGGGCGCCACCACCGGTGCCCGTTGCGGGTGAGATCCATGAACGGGGCGATCCGGTGGCACCACTGCTTCGGCATCGGGTGCCTGCGCCTCGGAGTGGGCACCGGCGCCATCCCAGATTGCGCCCATCTCCGTTTGATCTCGGGCTTCAGCACCCGTCGACATTTGCGCCAGCCGATCCATCAGCGCGATCGGAGATTTCGCCAGGTGGGCAATTTCGGGAACCGGCGGCAGGTCGGGCAATTTGGCGCGCACTTCGGTCTCCATCCGATGGCGCACTTCATTGAAAGATCGCCAGAGGTCTCCGGTCTGGCGAGCGAAGCGGGGCAACTTGTCGGGACCGAGAACGAAGATGGCCACCACGCCGATGATCAGCAGCTTTGCGGGATCGAGATTGAACATGTGCCGCCTCTATGCCACTGCGCAGTGCACGCCCCTCAGGCGATCTGCGAGGTGGGGCCGTGGGCGGGAGGCACAGGACGGCGCGTGGTGCGCCGCCCCAAGGAATCGAAGAGACATGACAACCTCTATTCGGTTCTGGCGCCTCTTCGTATGAGGAGTGAGGGAAATAGCGAAGACCCGGCAATGACCGGATCCGCGTGGCCTAACCCTCGAACCCGTGACCACCGACCGATCGGCGCATGGCGGAGTGAAGTTGGTTCGGTGTCAATACCCCGAGATACCGGTCGCCGTCGACCACCGGTATCCAGCTCACGTCATGTTGCAGCATCTCGCCGAGGGCAGCGCGCAGGGATGTTCCGATGGGGACCTGTACCTCGAAAGGGACGACGTGGTCGCGCACGGCGCCACTCATCTCGTCGGAGAGATCGATCCAACCGAGCAGGTGCGCATCGCCGTCGACCACCACAGCCCATCGGCTTTGCCCGTCGCTGACCGCTTCACGCGCAGCATGGACGGAGACGTCGGGGGTGACTTGTGGGGGCAAGAAGAGGTCCTGGGTCTCGATGGGCATGACGGCGAGGCGACGCACCCCACGGTCGGTCCCGACGAAGTCGGCCACGAAGGTGGTTGCCGGCCGTCCGAGCACTTCACTGGGCGTGTCGTACTGCTCGAGCACGCCACCCTTGGAGAGCACCGCAATCCGATCACCCAACCGGGTGGCCTCCTCAATGTCGTGGGTCACGAAGACAATGGTCTTTTTCAAGTTCTTTTGCAGGTCGAGGAACTGTTGTTGTAGGCGCAGTCGGGTCACCGGATCAACCGCGCCGAAGGGCTCATCCATCAAGAGGACCGGCGGGTCGCCCCCGAGCGCGCGAGCGACGCCGACGCGTTGGCGCTCGCCTCCGGAGAGCTCGTGGGGAAAGCGTCGCCCGTAGAGATCCGGATCGAGGCCGACGAGTTCGAGCAATTCGACCACGCGTGCATTGACCCGGTCCTTGTCCCAACCGAGCAGCCGAGGGACCGTGGCCACGTTGTCGGCCACCCGGCGGTGTGGGAAGAGCCCGCCTTGTTGGATGACGTAGCCGATACTTCGGCGGAGTTGGACCGGGTCGATCTTGAGTACGTCGATGCCGTCGATGAGGATCCGACCACCCGACGGCTCGATGAGACGGTTGATCATGCGCAGCGTGGTCGTTTTGCCGCATCCCGAAGGTCCGACCAGCACGCAGAGCTCACCGTTCGGCACGGTCAGGCTGAGTTCAGCCACTGCGACTGAGTCGGCGCCGTAGCGCTTCGTCACCGCGTCGAGCGTGATCACCACGGTGAGGATACCCACCACTCGCCAAGAGCCGACGCCGTGGCGCTCAGCTCGAAGGTCTGGGCGGGTATTCTCGGCGCGATGCTGATCGGGACGAACCCGTTCTTCCGATGGAGCTATGTCACCAGTCAGTGGGGGCAGATCCAGGCCGACCTCGTGCAGCACATCGAGTTGAGCATCCTCGCCGTGGCTATCGGGACCGCCATTTCCATCCCCCTGGCCGTGCTCGCCTGGCGCTACCGGATCATCCGCTCCCCGGTCTTTGGATTGGCCAGCGCCCTCTACATCATTCCGTCGTTGGCGTTGTTCGCCATCCTCGGACCGATCACCGGTTTCGTCGCCTCCTACACGACGGCTGAGATCGCCCTGGTCGGCTACACGCTGCTCATCATCATCTGGAACACCGTGGCCGGGCTCGAAGCCGTGCCCGCCGACGCTCGCGAAGCCGCCACCGCCATTGGGTACTCACCCACCTCGTCCCTCTTGCGGGTGGATCTACCCCTCGCTCTGCCCTACATCTTCGCCGGCCTGCGGGTCGCAACAGCGACGGTGATCGGACTCGTCACGGTCACTGCGCTCATTGGTCTGGGTGGATTGGGTCAGCAGATCACCTACGGCTTCAATATTGGCTACAACACGCCCATCATCGTGGGTCTCGTTTTCTCGATCGCCCTGGCGGCCGTGGCGGATCTGCTCTTGGTCGGCGCGGAACGACTCGTCGTGCCGTGGGGCCGCAGCGGCCGTCGCGCCCAGGCGGTCGGGTGAAATGTCGTTCTTCGCACACGTATTCGGCTGGTTCACCACCGCATCGAACTGGACCGGCCCCAATGGGATCCCCGAGTTGTTCTGGCGCCAGCTGATCCTCTCGGCGGCCGTGGTGGTTGCGGCCATCGTCCTTGGCGGGGGGCTCGGCGTCTATCTCGGTCACACCGGTCGAGGAGGGCTGGTCGCCGTCAATGCCGCCAATGCGTTCCGTGCCGTGCCCACGCTTGCGCTCCTCACCCTCTTGGCTATTCAGCCGGCCATTTCGCTCAAGTGGGGTGGCTTCCTCGCCGCCTGGCTGGCCCTGACGGCGTTGGCCATTCCGCCGATTCTCACCAACACGTATGTCGGGATGCGCCAAGTCGACGCTGACGTCCGGCAAGCAGCCCAGGCCATGGGCCTCACCGGAGGCCAAGTCCTGCGAACCGTCGAGGCGCCGCTCGCGCTTCCCTTTGTCATGGCGGGAGTGCGGACCGCCTCGATCGAAGTGGTCGCCACATCGACGTTGGCGGCTTACGTCAGCTACACGGATCTGGGTACCTACGTGATCACCGGGCTCAATACCAACAACTCGGTGTTGGCATTTTGCGGAGCGCTCTTGGTCGGGGCCATGGCCGGTTTGGTGGCATTGACTCTTGGCATCTTGACTCGGGCACTGACCCCACTCCCGCTCCGACGCGCCAGACGGGCTCATTCGATCAGTGGCGTGGCCCACCCCAAACGCCCCGTTGTCGCCTGAACTTGACAATCCAGATGGTCTAAGTCAAGATTGCATTTGTCCGACCGTTTCATTACGGTCATATGGCGACTGCCGTTTCAAGGCGTCGACCGCTCGAAAGAAAGGTTTCCCTTGACTCGTTTGACGCGTTTTGTGGCTATCGGTGCTCTCACCGCCCTCGTGGCGACCCTCGCCACCCCCGCCGTGTCGGCCTGGGCATCGACCAGCGCTTCGACCTCCAAGCCAACGATCGTGATTGGGTCAACGAACTTCGAAGAGCAAGGGATCGTCTCGAATATCTGGGCCGACGTGCTCGAGAAGGCCGGCTACAAGGTGACCGTGGAGCCCAGCCTCGGCACCCGGGCGATCGTGGTGCCGGCGATCGAGAAGGGGCAGATCGACCTCGAACCCGACTACGCCGCATCGCTGTTGGGGTACCTGCACGGTGGGAATCCCCAGCCGGCCGGTGACAACATCGCGACGGCGATCCCCGCCGACCAACAGGCGCTCGCTTCCTCGGGCGTCACCGTGTTGCCGGCGTCGAATGCACTCGACACCAACGTCTTTGCAGTCACGCAGGCCACCGCGAAGAAGTACCACCTGACCACGCTCTCGAGCCTGAAGCCCTACGCCTCCAAGCTCGTCTTGGGCGGGCCGACCGAGTGCCCGACTTTCGCCGGCTGTGAGCCAGGCCTAAAGAAGGTCTACGGCCTCAACTTCGCGGGATTCAAGTCGCTCGACGAAGCGGGGCCACTCAGCGTGGCCGCCTTGAAGAACGGGGAAGTCCAGGTGGTCGAGCTCTTTTCCAGCGACGGGAACGTGGTGTCAAACAACTTCGTGGCCCTGACCGACAACAAGCACCTCGAGGGTGCCGACTACATCGTTCCGGTGATCCGCAAGTCGGTCGACACGCCCGGCGTGGCCAAGGTGCTCGCCGGAATCGATGAGAAGCTGACCACGGAGGCGATCTCGAAGTTGAACCTCGACGTCACTTCCAAGCAGGAGCAGCCCGCAGCCGTCGCAAAGTCGTGGGTTGCTTCGGTGAACGGCTGAGTCAACTCGTCAGCGCCGCACACCCGACCAGGGCGAGGCCAACGGATTTCGGCCTTCGCCCGACTCGCGGCGCTTTGCCACCGCGGTCCTTCGCCCCGCTCGGACCTGCAGCGACAGCGCTGGTGCACGTGGCAATTCCGTCGGCCGGCGGACCGCACAACCCTCGAAGCCACGCTCGAAGTGGGCCTCTGCATCCCCTCTGCTCGTAAGGCCGCAAGCCGTGGCAGTGCAGGTGGTGGCGAGGGGACCAAGCGCGGTGATGTCTCAGAGGCACGCACGACCGAAATGTGGTGAACTATCAGCCGCCTCGGGGCCCGTGAGCTGACGGGGGGAGGGCGGTTCACGGGCCCGCCGGGGCGTGAGCTCAGGCATTGTGCAGCCTGACGGATGTCGCATCGGTCCGCCTCACAGCACCGCGTGTCGTGCGCGCCCGAATCTTTTCCGCACCGGTCCACCACCTTGCCCTCTGAGGCCAGGCGCTCAACCAGTGGCGACGCCGCCGGAGCGATGGACCGACCGAGGGTGCTCGGCCTTCCTCTGCGACCCCGAATTCCTGACAAAGACCCGGACGCCGGGTGGGACGCCTGATTGCTTGGAGAAGTGTCCGCTGAGGTAGCGCTCATTGGCATTGTCCAACGCCAAATTGCTGACCCCGAGCACCACGGCGTCGGACGTTGTGATCCAGCGGATCATCGTGTCCTGCAGGGCCCGGTCGTTGCGATCCGAAATTGAGGTGGAGACACCGTTGTCCAAGACGCGCTCTTGGCCCAGCCAATCAATCACGCTCGGGCAGCCACTCACATCCGCGGTGAACCGATTGTCAAGCAAGCCGACCGTCGGATTGGCGTAGAGCACACAACCATTGGCGGGAATCGCGTCGTTCAGCGGATCGCTCAACTGTGGCGCTGGTGGTTGGGTCGCAACCAGGTTCGCGAGGGCGACGAACAAGAGAACGACCGGGAGTACGCCTCCAAGCCAGACCGCGGGCTGCGGCGACACTCGATGACCGATTGCGAACCATCGCCGCGACGCGTCGATGAGTCTGACAATCCAAATGGTCAAGCACATTGCGGCAAACGGAGCGAGAAACCCCGAGTAGTGGTAGTAGTACGTCGGGGAGACCATGAGGGCGGCGGCGATGAGCCCCGTGCTCAAGGTCATGAATCGCTCCAGGGGCGACCAGGGCTTGTGTTCTGGGTCCCATAGGCAAATGGCGATCAAGATGAGGGCGATCGCGGCCAGAGAACCCAGCGAGACCTCGCCGAGTACTTTGTGCGCGGCGACGAACGAAGAGAATCCCGCAATGCCGGTGAGGCTGGCCAATCTCTGCAGAGGCGGATAACCGCTTTCATTGCGGATCGACTGTATGAAGATGACCTGCTGCACGAACTTCAATGGGGCGGCGACGATGAATGGAATGCTGCACACGAAGAAACCGAGGAGTGCCCCTCCGAGGAGTCGCTTCACGAGCTGCACCCCGAGCGGCCAGACGATTACCAGCGCCGCCAAGAGCGGAAGCACGGCCCAGATCTTGGTCGCACCGGCTACTCCAAAGAACACCCCGCACCAGAGCACTCGTCGCCCAGAGCGCGAAACCGCGTCACCGTCGAGGAGTACCAAGACGGCGATCAGGCAGAACAAGACGAGAAATGGTTCCAACAAGATTGTCTGGGCCGATCGAATCGTGCCTTCATAGAACGCCATGGTCCCGGTGGCCAAGATCACCTGGACGATCGAGCGGCGTCGAACAATCGCACCCACCAACACCACGTTGGCCACGGCGACGATGTCGACACCGAGGCGTGCCACCTCCATCGCCACGGCTGTGCCCGTCCACAGCGACAGCAACGCGAAGGGGAGCAACAACACACTGATCATCGGCGGCTGGATGAACGCGAAGTCTCGATACGGTAGGACCCCGTGCATGAGTTCGATCGACGAACCGAAGTAGACGCCATCGTCGTATTCGTCAATGGCGCGGAAGTGCCCATGGAAGAGCAACTGAAAGAGCAATACGGCGAGGGTCAGTGTGGCTATCAGGGCGATGACCAGCCAGGTGCGCGGCAGCGACGGCTGAGGCGTCGACTGGCTCACCACTGATGACGGAGAGGCTGTTGAGCGCATAGGAAGTCGCATCCGCAAATCACCGCGGAGAACACGAAGAAAGTTAGCTGAAGAGCGGCCTGATTGAAGGGGAGGGAGTGGGAAGCGGATCCTGCGAACTCAAGGAGACGGGGTCGGTCCCTCCCACCCGGTCCTGGCTGCGCACCAGGCCCACAGCTCAGCTCCGGCATGCGTGAAGTCAGTCTCCGACAGACGGGTCCAGGGCACCTTGTGCTCCCACCGGGGTCGGCGGTCCAGCCAGAATCCGCCGTCCGAATTATTGGCGACCGGCGAAGCCGACAGCCACACCACGGTGTCCGCGCCCTGGTCCGGTGTCCGCAGCAATGGGCCCATGACCTTGGCGAAGCCGGGCAGGCTATGGCGGATGCCCGGGGTATCGGCCCAGCCGGGGTGCATGGCGTGGAACGAGATGCCCGAACCACTCGTGCGGCGTACCCACTCGTGCATCAAGACGAGCTGCGCCCGCTTGGCCCTGGCGTAAGCGACCGTGCCGCTGTAGTCGTCAGGACCCATCTCCAAGGTGGCGAGATCGAATTTCTGGGTGTACATGCCTCCGGAGCAGACCTGGATCACCCGAGACGGGACAGCGGCCGACAACGCCGGAAGCAAGAGGCCGGTCAAGAAGAACGGTGCGACGACCTGGGTGGCCACGGTCAGTTCGATCCCCGACCCGGTCAGCGTGCGCTCGTTGGTCAGGGCACCGGCATTGTGGATCAAGACGTCGAGGCGGTCGTTGGACGATGAGAAGTCCTCGGCCAGTCCTCGGACTTGGTCCAAATCGCTCAAATCCGCCAAGAGGTAGGAGACCTGTGCCCCAGGCGTGGCGTCGCTGACCTCGGCCACCGCCCGTTCGGCACGGTCGCGGCCCCGGGCGGTCAGCACGACCCGGGCCCCGAGTGCGGCGACCCCCTTCGCCGCGGCCAGCCCGAGCCCCGAGGACGCCCCGGTAATCAGTACACATTTTCCGTCCATTCTCGGCGGCGGGGTCCATCCCGCTGTGCGACTTCGCAGCACCGGGCCGAGTGAAGAAAAGCTGCCGAAGACCGTCGCTTCGAGCACTTCGTCCACGGCCGTGGCCACAACCGGGCCACCCGGCGCGTGGTCCGCGCGTCCAGTAGGTCCCCCGAGCGTGCGGCGCAACCCCTCGGCGCCCTTGTCCCCGATCCGGTTGAAGAACAGGCCGAGCAACGGATTGGCCGGGGAGAAGGATCCCTTGAGAGTCAGTTCGGCTTCGTAGGTGAGAATCGACCCTCCGTCCGCCGCGGGTACCACCGTCATGGTGTCCTCTGAACGCACGGTGTCTGATTCGCCGAGAAGAACGACGCGGTGAGGTCGCGCGAATGTGACGATGCGGTAGTCGAGTGGGGTGGTCCGGGATCCGACTTTGACCTCGAGCCGGAAGGCGCTCCCGAGTCCGATCTCTCCGTCGCTCAGATGCTCGGCCGACGCTGTGCCCGGGTCCCATTCGGCGGCGTTGGCAAAGTCGGCCATGTAGTCAAAGGTCTCCTCGGCCGATCGGGTCGAGACGACGGTTGCGCGGTAAGTGGCCATGGTGACACTCCTGGCGACGTCAGACGGGCTGGCGCCTCGTCGCGCCGGACGCCCTCACCGAATATACCGATCAACCGGTGACATCCGATCGGGCGCACCTGAATCTCGGTGCGGTTTTGCACGCATGCGCGTCCGGCCGCCGTGAACACGTGACCTGGTCCTGGACGGACAATGCGCTCCGGTGCCCCGTATTCAATGCCTGTGCACCCGCATACTGGTGCTCATCGACGCAGAGTCGCTCAGTGCCGTCCTTCTCGGTGGATCGAGCCGGTGGAGTGCCCTGGAATGCGCTCAGCCAGCCGGAGTCATCTGATACGACAAGGTGCTGGCACCGCTGGTGAAAGTCAGCGCCAAGTCCTTGGCCGCGGAGGTGTACGAGCCCTGCTCCGGCGAGGAGGTAACAGCTTTGGTCACCCCGCCCACCGTGATGGTGGCATCGTCGGTGACCGTTGAGACCGGGAAGGAACCCGAGCGCGCCTTGGTCTTGGGTGAAAATCCATAGTGGTCGGTCACGGTGCCGTTGAACTTGGCTGAGCCCTCACTCCCGGCGAGCGGCGTACCCGGTGTGAAATCGCCGAGCGCGTTCCCATTAGCCATGATGTCCACGGTCGTCCCGGCGCCCCCGCTAAAGGTCAGGCCCGATGTACTGAGCGTGATGCTCGTCACGTTCCACTTTCCTTCCAGGCAAGGTCCGCTCGCCTGGGTGCTCGCATTCTGCGATTTGTGGTTCGTGTGGTGCCTTTGAGACCCAGACACGATGTTGAGTCGGTCGACGTGCGACCCTTGGGGTTGTGCGCCCGAGCTGATCTCGGCCACCCCTAGGGTTGCCACGGCGGTTGTAGCCACGGCAACAGTCCCGAGCCACATACGGCGCCTCCACGAATTCGCGACTTGCAATGCGGGTGATCTCATAGCATCACAATGCTCCGTCGTCGGCGGATTGTCCATCAATCCATGCCGAAAATCCCACCGGGCCACTTGACAACACCCAAAGGGGCGAGTCCGCCGTCAATTCAACGCAGTCCCTGGGCGCGCGACGATGCGGCCGAATCCGACGAGACCCAGACGCGTTCTCGGTCTTGGTGCATCGGATGAATCACTGAGCACACCCGATCCCGAGTGCGTGATTGGGCGAGAGATAGCGGAATAATCGGCGATTGCTACTGAGTAAGGTCGGCCACAATTGTCTTGGCGAAACTGCTGAGACTCTTTGACGGTGTGGCTGCTGCCGGAACTGACTGGGTGAGAACGAGGAAGCGGCCTGCGACGAATGAGTCGAGTCGGACGCCATTCGCGCTCGCCGTTGATCCAAGACCGTCCTCTTTACCGTTGCCAAAGTCGACGTAGTTGTTGATTTGCGCGATTGGCTGCTGCTTCATCGATCCTTGCGATGTCCTGACCAAATAATGCAGGTACTGAGTCGAGGTCATCACGGGTTTTCCTGAACCCTGGGCAGCCACGGAGAGCGCCTTCAGATCGGTCGGAGTTACGCAACTCACGACAAGGGCTTTCGGCCCAAAATCAATAGTCTCACCGAGCGCGTTCGCCGCGTTCGCCGAAAGTTTTTGGTCGTTATAAGGCGTGATCTTCGGCCCGGTTGCCGCCTTGAAGCCGGCCGCGACCGCTTGGGATTTGGTGATTGAAGTGCATGAAGGGGTCGACGCAGCCCCAGCTGGAGAAACGACGCCACCAATGGATGCTGCGCCTGAGAGAAGTGAGACGCTCGTTGCCGCACACATCACTGCCATGACCGATCTGGGTTGACGCACGTTCTGCTTCTCCGATTCGAAATAGACGGGCAAGGAAGGCCATTGACGAGTCGGTGACGTGAAGGCGCTCGCGCTCATCGTTGGCCCGGCGTGAATCGTAAGAGGTCAACCTGACGGCAACATGAACTGGGAGAGGACACGCATGGCCGACTGCTCGGGGAACCCGCGGCAGCTCGTCGGTGGCCAACTCGCATGGCGTAGTCAACTGCCACCCCGCTCGAGTGCGCGAGAAAATTCCTTCACGGAGTGCCGACGGCACCGTCCTGTCCATGCCTTGGGCTGGCCGATCCAGAACGTGTTTGAGGAACCGATCCGAGGGTGCTCGCCGAGTTGCCGCTTACGTCGAAGGTGGGCGATCGCGGTGATGGAGAGTCGGGCATTTCTATGGCGCTCAGTGGACTCGGCCACGATGGCCACCGGCCAACCCTCTTCGATCATGGCGCAGAGGCGTAGACGGCCATCTGGGGTGAGTGGAGCATTACGGTGCAGAGTGAGCCCTCCTGGCTTTGTGGGTGTGTCAACAGCTCCACGTTGCCTCGAGGGCTTACCTCATCAGCGGTTATTCCGCGTCAACAAGGTCCATCGGGAGAACAGCTACCTGACGAAGGTTGAGCGAAAGGGTGACGGGTACTCGGACAGCGAGGCAAGATGCCTCAACATTTGGTGTGTACGAATCCGGGTCGAAAAGCGGACCGTTCCTTGAGCTGACTGGCAAGACAGGTCAAGCAAACCGACCCCAGAATCCCCGGACACATCACTGCGACATCTATCGGTGAAGCAGCTCACTTCAGACGCGGCATGCTTGCATCGTCAGGTACCCGCCGTGGCGTGTACCGCGAGTGCCCCCTTTGGGCACCACAGATTCGCGGGCACACCGGAGCAGGGGTTGGGCATGGTGGCCAGTTTCGGCAATGGATGCATGACGACTGCCGTGGCTTGGGGATAGTGGGCCGAGGAACACGCGGAACCGCTGAGTAGTCCCGAGTCGCATTCGAGCTGGACGAGAATTGTCTTGTCGGTGTTACTCCCGAGCAGCCCTGTGGCCGGGGTCAAAGTCCCACAGCGCGACGGGGTCTGCTGGGGGGAGCCGTTTTGGGCATTCCCGCTCGTGGCCGGTCCAATTCGTTGCGACGACGAGGCGTCGTTGACGCGGATATTCCCCGAGAAGCAGTTCACCGGTCGGTTGCCAGATACCAACAGGTTCGCATAGTCGGCGTTTCCGGGGTTGCCGAAGGAGCCGTTTCCCGAGAACTTGTTGCTGGTGGCCTTGTCGCCCCATGGGTCGTAGACGCAGGCAAGGCCCGAGATCCCGAGCGATGTCGCCACCACCCCTCCTGTCCCGGTGCACGTGCTTCCATCAGAAGTGGTGTTGCTGTCGGGATACGGAACAAAGGCCATGCCCCAGGCTCCGTTATTGATGAAGAGATTGTTGGTGATGGTGTCGTAGCGCCCTCCAGAAATCGTCATCCCCGTTCCCGTTGGTCCTAGTCCTGCGGTTCCCGAGATGGGGACATTCGGGTTGTTGTTGTTCTTCAAGACGTTGTGGGTAAACACCCAGCACCGACTGCTCGCGGCCGCACCCGCGCAGCGACCGTCTTGGGGTGGGGGTGGATCACCCGTGAGGGCGGTGTTGGTGTCGAATCCTTCCTTGTTGTTATCGAAAAGCGAATGTTGGATCACCATCCGACCACCTGAGTTTGTGCCTGAATATCCGAGCGCGTTGTTCTCCATCCAGATGTTGCTGATGGTCACGTTGCACACCCGCTGGCAGGCCCCGACGTAGATTCCAGAGTCCGAAAAGTTGTTGGCATAGAGATTGCTCAAGAATGCGGGGCCAGTGGAATCCGAAGAGAAAATTCCATAGAGGGCGCAGGTGGCACACACACTCGGATTGGTCGGGTCACTACTTGCGAAGTAGGTGGATGTGGCCGTCAAGTACCGCCCTGAATAGCCGCTGAGGCCAATCTTGGACGAGTCGGCGCCACCGTTCCACCAGACTTCGTTGCCGGCATTGCCCGAGCCGGCGATGAAGTTACAGACCGTCAGGTTTTCGATGCTGACGCCGCTGGCCTTCCAGACCAGGATTCCGTTGCGCCCCTCTCCATTGAGTGAGTTCTGATCGGCGGGCGCCGCGCTGCAGGGTGTCGATGCGGTGGCTTGGGTCCCGTCGACGATCACCGAATTTCGGTTGATGCCACGAAGGTGGATCCGCGGCGTGGTGATGTCGACGCCCCCATACCATCCGTCCTTGAGGTCCGACGCACTCGGCGCATTGGCGCCTGAATCGCCGGTTTCGTGATAGTCCCCGGGCGCAATCAGGATCCAGTCAGAGGGCTTTGCGGCATTGACGGCGGCCTGGATGGAGGTGAAGGTCGAAGACTTCGGGGTGGTGATGCCCTGAAATGTGCCGACATAGAGAACACGGGGCTGACTTGTCGTCGCCGCCGACGCGCCGCCGGCGATGGTGCCGCCCAAGAGTGCGAACACCATGACGGTGGCCACACTGGCGATTCCCAATCCCAATTCGCCGTCGAATCGTGTGCGTCATAGCCGGCCCCCTAGCATCCTGTGCGAAGCGCCTCACGCTAGACGCAATGACGAGACCTCGCTGGTCCCTTCAGCGCCGTGATCGCAGACCGAAAGTTCACGGTTCAAGAGGGCGATCGGTATCCCAAGGTGCCATCTTCTCGGCGAACGGCACTCACGCAATTTGGGACGGTGCCACGCGCAGGATTGAGAACGCCGGGTTGCTCACCGCGTAGAACGCAAGCGTCGAATCGCGGGCGAATCAGCCGTGGTTGCCCTTGAGCGGGCCGTGTTGACCTGTCTGGTCCCCGACTCGACGGGGTGAATGTCAGGGTTCTCTGGCGCAAGTCGCGCCATCTCGCCTGGCGGCGCCCCCGGACGAACGCTCAGCCCGCGGGGGTTGGCATCTTCACCCACCCCGATGACATCCGCTCCTGCCCTCGCAACGCGTGAGTGTCCCGAAGTGGTTTCGGCGGTTCGATCATGGGTACACGTGAGAACACAAGGAGGATGGGCTAATGACACAAGAACTTGACGGAATGCGAGTGGCATTCTTGGTGGCCAACGAAGGAATCGAGCAGGTGGAACTGACCGTCCCGTGGACAGCGGTGAAAGACGCTGGTGGTCGCCCCGAACTGATCGCGCCCAAGGCGGGCACAGCTCAGGCATATAACCACCTCGACAAGGCCGAAACCTTTGAGGTCGACGTCACGACGGCGACAGCTGATCCGGCCGATTATGACGCCCTGGTGTTGCCCGGGGGCGTCGCCAATCCCGACCAACTGCGCACTGATGGGCCTGCCGTGTCCTTCGTGGTGTCGATGTTTGAGGATTCGAAGCCGGTGGCGGCCGTATGTCACGGGCCGTGGACTCTGGTGGAAGCCGACGTGGTGAAGGATCGGAAGTTAACCTCGTGGCCGAGCTTGAAGACCGATATCAAAAACGCCGGTGGCCATTGGGTCGACGAAGAAGTGCAAGTCTGCATGGCGGGGAAGTCCACGCTCGTGACGAGCCGAAAGCCAGACGACCTTCCTGCCTTTTGTGCCACGTTTGTGGAGCAATTCGCGAAGTCCCCGGCACGGTCCCGATAGCTCGCGTCTTAAGCCCGCGTAGCTGCGGGACACCCGAATCCGAGAGTGGCGGGGCAGATATCCGGGCGGGC
This sequence comes from uncultured Acidimicrobiaceae bacterium, assembly GCA_963800725.1. Lineage (GTDB taxonomy): Bacteria > Actinomycetota > Acidimicrobiia > Acidimicrobiales > RAAP-2 > Bog-473. The sequence goes on from CAWDCE010000017.1 coordinate 713,228, forward strand.
AGCATCCAAGCAGAAGTGCCGTTCGGTCGACGACCTTGGTCTCAAGTCGACTAGGAGAACATCGGGTACAACCGGCGCTCAGTAGTAATGCCTTCGACCACCGATTTCGCGGCCAGCCATCCCCAGGAGCATCAGAACCAGACCAATGACGGCGATCAGAATCCCCACCGACCAGAGAACTGGGATGTTGGCGACAAAGCCAATGAGCATGAGGACCAAGCCGAGGACAATCATGTTGAACTCCTTGTTTCGTTGCTCTTGATCTACCCCCACGCTCGGTTGGCAAAACCTCTCGCTGCGCGTTGGACCTTTGCAAGGCGCGGCCGGATGAATCCAAGGCACACCACGAGAATGCTGTGCGTCGTCTCGCGCGCATACTCCATGTCGCAGGGCGAAATCGCCGGCGTCTCGACGAGCCGGGCGTGATCAGCCAACGTCGAATTGTGTCGTGCGCGAGAGGACTTCAGATGCGTGAGTCACTCACCAAGTACAAGGCAAAATCGGTGGGCAGATGTCACACCGGCTGGGTCTTCGTGCCCTAGGCGGAGACGAGCGAGCGTTCGAAGGGTGCCTCAGAGATTGCGCCATTGGTCAGAGAGGATTGCCCCTTCGACCAGTGAGAGAAGAGGTGAGAACTCATGCGTCCTTCCACTGTGAGCAAAGCAGCCACCCCAAAGGGCACGTCTCGAAGCGCAGCGGGATCGCTGTGCCGCGAGACCACCAATCAGATCGGTGGCGGCAATTTGTTCGTGCAACACGTCGGCCACGACGTGGACGTCGTAAAATTCTGCAGCATCCTCACGACCAATCAGCCGGCGCACGGCGGCGGCATAACGTCCCATCGGGACGACCGATGTCATCTCGAAGGCGGCGAGGTGCCCCACCAATGCCCCTCGCCAGCGTCGATGCAGACCGAAGCACGAGACGAGATTGTCTGTGGCGAGCGTCACACCGGGGACGTCATTGATGTACACGCCCGGGGTCGGGTCCAGATCCAGGGCAACCATGGTGTTGGCAAAGAGTTCGGCGTGAGTGCAGCCGGGACGGCCACCGCCGTACTCGTCTGCTTGCAGCGTCACCAGGGAGGACTTGGCCAACCCTCTGAGGCGAGGTATTGCCCAGGTGTGCGCGTCGGCTTCCTTGCGTTGATAGATGCTCCGATGTATGACGAATTCGCGCAACTGATCAAGATTGCCTTCTGCTGCCATGTAGTGCGACAAGGAACGGCCACTGGAATCGCCGAGAAGCAAGCGCACCCGACGGATGATGTCAGGCAACCCGCCACAAATCCCGGGGCCATTCGCGCCCGCTTTCGCCTCGGAGATGAGGACCGACAGAAATGCCTCCTCCAGTGCCGCCCTGAGGCCCAGCATTGACGGATCCCACTCCCACCCGTCATCAATTCCCGCAAAACCGTCATAGTGCAAGCCGTAGCAAATATGCAGGGCGAGCTGCAGGTCTTCGGATACTGCGGGGTCCGCCGGGATCTCGAACCGGATCGATTGTCCCGTCGTCGGGCGAGTCAATCGATGACAGAGAATCTCAGTGATCGGTCCTCTTGGAGCTGGCAGTCGTGGGGACATCCACGTTCCTTTCAAAGCCTCGGCGATTGACGCGTGGCGAATCCGGCAGGCATTTGCGCCTTCGGTGGACCCAGGGGTCGGCCGGTTGATTGGCCATGAAGTGGCGACGCAGTGCAGGCAAGACCTTCGGGCCGCCAGAATCGGGACAAATCGAGTGCGGAATGCCAATTCGGGTCGAGGATATGTGTACCCGAGCAGCCGAGCTACTAAACGACTGAGGCCAGTGCTGAACGTCTCTGGGTTCGGTTTGCTCGGCGGCAAAGCGCTTTGGGCAATCAAGTCGCGTGACTCGCATGACGGCCACCTCGCGGGCGACCCTGGACGAGAGAGCGCTTGCACTTCCCAACGCACAGTTCCTCGGAGCTCCGCGATCTGTGCCCCAGGCACCAGGGACCGGCAAGAGTCGCACTACTCGTGTCCGGGATCGAAGTCAGTGGCTTCAGATGAAAGGAACAAACCCTGCCGCGGACCCGGTCCGCCCTCGCTGATCGCAATCAAGAACGCCTCGTGATCACCGGCGCTCATGTGATTGAGTATCGGGCCCTCAACCCACGCGGCGCAGTCTCGTATGCGTGGAGCCCCGGTGACGCCGCTCGTCCATTCCAGGCCATTGAACTTCTCCGTGTCGTCGCCGGTTCGCTCACCAAAGAGCGATGCCATTCGCTGTTGATCGGCACCAAGCAGATGCAGTGCCAATCCCGAAGCGCGCTCGGCAATTGCGAAGGTGTGATTTACCTTCGAGATGCAGACGATGAAACGCACCGGGCGAAGGCTCGATTGTGTGACGAATCCGGCGAGGCATCCACCGATGGCCCCCGACGCTCCAGCGGTCACGACATAGAGCGGATAGTTGGTCGCTTCGGTGAGGGAATCTGATGCGCTCATGAGCTATCAACCGATGGAACGGGACCCTCGTCGGGTTACACCTTCGATTTGAGTGAGGTGAATGCCCGATCTACTGCACCTGTCACGGTGCCGACCAACACGTTGCCCGGGGGCTCGTCGGGTGAGCGCGGGTGAGGCCGCTTTGGTGCGTTCCGCTTGGCTTGTTGCAGACTTGCACCCAGCTCGACGAGGGTGGAACGACCCATCTCCGATCGCACCTCGGGGAAGAGTTCACCCTCCTCCTCGCGCACATGGTGACGCACATTTTCAATGAGCACCGTCACCTTTGCGTCGAATCGTTCGTCGGTCGGATCCATGCCCACCAGTTCCGAAAGGAGCCATTTGACGATGTGGTGCTCCTCGAGGGACTCGAGCACCTCGCCTCTCGCTGACGGGAGTGCGTTTCGGACGGCGGGATAGAAGATCTGTTCTTCGATGGAAGCATGTTGTGAAAGAGTCGCGATGATGTCGTCGGCCACCTTGCGCTTCGAACGAAAGGCGCGCTCTCCCGATTTTTCAAATGTCTTGAAGAGTTTTTCCACTTCACGGTGATCAGCCCGTAAGAAGGCAATGGCGTCCTTCGGTGAAGCACCCCTTCGACTATTCGCGGCCAGATGGGAGCGCTTCGTCGTCTTAGCCCGTCGTGCCGAGCTCTCTTGCGCTGTTTTCGTTGCCACGCCATTCCCTCCATCTCGGGTTTCTCCCGATATTCCAGATCGCACCGACCTCTGCTCCGAACGTGCCGACGCAAATGCCTTGCGTCACCACTACCCCGCCACGGCTATTCGAAACTGAAGTTGTGGCGGCCAGTGTCTTCACGTCAAGGTGTATGGATTGTCGGTTGCCGCGGTGTCGGGCCACGTGGCGGAGGGCGCCATTGAAGAATGACGAAACTGTGGCAACGTAAAATGAGCCGGTTGATAGGCGTTCGCTCCGATGCCCCCAAGGCGGCCCGTCAGAAGCGGTGTTCGTACGCGGGGAACGCACTCAGCCGATCGAGCAGCCTTCTGCGACGAGCGAATTCTCCTGACCCCACAATGAGCACTGATTCCTCGCGGGGTTGAATCCAAAATTTCACCGTCGATGTCGATCCTGGCCTTTCGGTTGCCCCACGCCGGGTCGGACTCGTTTCCACTGGATCTTCCCGGGTATAAACACCCCGTGAGTACTTCCACTTCAGCCGGTTCTGACGTCTCGGCACGTACAACGCCGGTCGGCTCGATGACCAAAGGCGTGCGCCACACGCGCGTGAGCGCCGCATGGGCGGCCGTTGCGGTCGTGGTCATCTTGTGCGTTGCCCTGGTTGCCTTCCTGGCGCAAAACACCCGGTCCGTTCAGATCAGTTTCTTCGGCGCGAGTGGGCATCCACCGATTGCTGTCGCCCTATTTGCGGCGGCCCTCGTCGGCGCGCTCATCGTGTTGGCCGTCGGAATCGCTCGCACCGCCCAGTTGCGGATTGCCGCCCGTCGGCAGGCCAACGCGGCTGACCATCCGGCCGTGCCGGCTGCCCCGGCCACGCCGGAGAGACAGGATGCAGCATCACCGGGCAACGTCACGACAAGCATCAGCGACACATGACCCGGCGCGGTGCCCATTGGCGGGCTCGGGGATGCGCACAATGTCGTCGATCTCCACGTGAGTTCGATCGCGGCGTGGCCTGAGACGACATCACCGGACAACGGCCGCCCCTTGGGCTGCACTTCGTGAGAGCCTTGGATCGCTTATATGTCGTCGGCGCGAAGTGCCAGGAATCCAACGGGCCGCTCGCTCGCCGATCCTCACCGGGACACCTCGACAAATCACTAGCGAGTTTTCACTGCGAAGGCGCTCGGCATGCCGGCCCGTAACCGGCATCCGCAAGCGCCTGACGGGTGGCCGCATTCGCCGTCACTGCCAAATTGTTCGCGAGCTGCCGGCCCGGCAGGTCGCGAACAGGGGTGCCGGCAAGGTCAATATCCTTCAGCGACCACAGACTGGTGTTCTGATCGGTCTTCATCCCATCGGTCGCTGCCCAGAGCACCCGTTGCGCTGTTATCGGATTGCGATGTGCCCCTTGGGCCGCCAGGCCGAGCGCAGCGAATACGTGCCCGGCCCAATAGGTCCGGCCCGCGGACCCGGCCGAAAGAGTGGCTGGGACCCATTTCGTCCGGATCAGTTGTTCTGGGTGACGTGACCGGACCAGGGCGAGTGCCTCAAGTCCATCGATATGGACATTTCCCGTCTGGTTGATATCAAGGCCCGAAAAAAGGTCCCGGACCGGGTGAGGAACATTCACGGTGATCCCCCCCAGCGCGTCGACGACCTTTGTGAACGCGTTCATGGTGACGATCACGAGATGGGTCGCCGGGATGCGCAAGGTTGTGCACAGACCGTTCACCAGCCACTGCGGGCTCTGGTTGAGGGTGAGCGTGAGGCGGCTGATGTGCCCCTTGGCCGGAATCACGAGCATGTCACGCGGAATCGACAGCGCCGAGGTTTTGCCGTCGTACTGATGGACCACCACCACCACGTCAGCGCGCTCACCGGGGACCTGATTGGCTGTGCCGTACCACTTCGGGCCAGCGGGGAGACTGCTGCGGCTGTCCGAGCCCGCGATGACCCATGTCTGACCGGTCCCGCCGGAGGGAAAGGCGACGTGGACGTGCGTCAGTCGCCTGCTCAAGAGCACGTAGTCGCCCAGCACTAGGACCGCAACGAGGGCGATGGCACACAGGGCAACTACGAGCGACGTGCGCCACCAATGTCGACGCTTTACCTCACGGCGCGCGTGTTGAGCTGGCGTGATGTCAGAACTTAGTCGACAGGCCGCAAGCGGTTACCCGCGGCGAGCGTGCGCAGCGTTGTTGTACCAGCGGCGAGTTGTCAGCACCAGGGAAAGCCCGGCTGCAATCAGCACCAGTCCGGCCAGCAACGTGTAGCCAACTGGTGCGCCGGTTACGGCCAACGTGCCGGTGTTGCTGGGATTCGCTGTCGGCCCAGTCGCTGCCACCACAGAAAGCGCCACCGAGTCCACGACACCGCTCGTGGACCCAGTCAAGACAATGGTGTGGGCCCCGAGAGCGGTCGTGGTCGGGATCGTGACGGCGCCGGAAGCAACCCCTTGGGCGTTGGCGGTCAGGGTGGCCAACGTCACCGGATCGGAATGCAAGACAACCGCTACCGACTCACCGGGGGTGAACCCTCCGCCTGAGACCGTGACCGAGCCACCGGGAGCAACGGTGGCTGGACTTGCCGTTGCCGAACCCGTTGCGATCACGGTGAGGGAGACCGCGGGATAATCAAACCCGGTGCTGTACTGATCGCAATCACTGACGACTTGGTAGGAACCAGCCGCGGTACCCGCCGGGACGGTCAAGCTGCCTGACCAGGCGCCGGTCGTGGCATCTTGAGGAACCACCGAGTCAGCCGTGATGAGGTTCTGGGCCCCGTCAATGATGCCGAACTCCGCTTGAACCGCTTGGCCACCCACGGCGGTGCAACCAGTACCGCTAATGGCGATTGATCCGCCGGCGACAACTGAAGTTGGAGAGACCGTCGGTGCTGCTGGTTCATCTGCGCCAGCCGTTCCCGACAACGACAAAACAAGCGCCGTCGGTGCCACCAGCAACGACGCAGCTAAGAGGAACCTCTTCATGATCACTACCCCCAAAATCCGTGAAATCCGACCCAGCACGAAAAGGCTCTGTATCGAGTCCGAAGATAGAGACTGAAGCCCAGGTGAAACCCTACTTGCCGTAGATCTGAATTGCAATGGTTTCGTCATTGACTTCCGGAGAAGCACTCATTGAACAGTGGCTTCAACCGACGTGATCGTGGACGCCGCTTTTGTCAGATTCCTTCGACTGTCCTGAAATGTCCGGACATGATCGCAGTTCGAAAGAGATCGCCAAGCGTGCTGCGCGATGCGAGGTGTAAGGCTCGAGCCGAAGGGGAGCGGCCCGAAGCCCGAGTGGGCAAACGCACTCGCAAGGCGGCGGGCATTGATTCAAATACGAGAGGAGGGTCCATGCGCAACGCCTCGCCATCAATGCCGATCTCAACCGGACTATCGGCGTTTACTTCGAAGTGCGGGGCGGTCCACTCCTGCCATCCGGGAAACCGACGTACGTGGCCGGCGATCTCTAACGTGATGAATCGGGCCGCGGCGACGGCGTTGTCCACGGTGGCGCTGGCGATTCCCAACACAGCCCGGTCGAGTCGACTCCGCGTGCCCCGCCCCACAAACGAGTGCAATTCGTAGGGGTTGTTCGATATCAAGAGAACATCAGTCGTCGTATGTAACGCTCCATCGGGTCCGCTGAAGCGCAGATCGAGGCCGGGAGCATCGGGTCCGAGGAGATCAGGCAACATAGAGGCGGTGGTTTGGCGCTTGGCATCGCGGTACTCGGGCGCCTGGACGATCTTGGCGTAGAGGCCGAGAGTGGCGTTGTTCACAAAGACTCGGCCGTTGACGGTGGCCAGATCGATCAGGACATCCACGCCGTCGGCAAATGCGTCAAGCGCTCCGACCACGTCGTCTCGATCCAGGCCCAGATCAAGTGCGAAATGATTTCTCGTGCCCGCCGGGACCACGACGTAGGGGAGGTTGTGGCGAGCCGCCACCGATGCCACCACGGCTTGAGATCCGTCTCCACCTGCCATGCCGATAATGTCCGCGCCCCGGTCCACCGCTTGTTCGGCCAGTTGTACCAAGTCATCACCACGATCAAGGACGATTGGTTCGATACCCCGCTTCTCGCACTCGTCAACGAGATGGAACCGTTCGGCCTTTCCACCGCCGGACTTGAGATTCATAATCAGTACCGGATGGTGGGTCCGAATGTCACTTGGGCGATCGGTAAGGCCTCGGTGATCTTGGACCTGGTCGTGCAGCGCGATTCGGGCTGCGCCCACCGAGACCAGAGCCAAGGCGACGACCGCCACTGTCCACCAGCCCTTGAGATCGAACCACGTCACCCCTTCGATCAAGGTGGCCAGGCCGACGAGGACCACCACAACCGCCAAGATCCGAAAAGCTCCACGTCGGGTTGCCAGATGCCACATCCCGAGCACCGTGATGATGAGTCCGACCAGCATCATGAACATCGCACCCAAGTTGGCGCTCGCGGCGACAACCAGGAGGATTACCGCCCCCGCAAAGGTGACCAATGCGACGATCGCCGCCATTCGATGCCGGGCTGAAACGGGGTTGTCAGTCATCGTTAGTGCCATTCTTCTTTGTGGATGTTCCTCCCGCGAGTCTCCAGCCCCCCGGGGTGTGCTGGGAATGGCGGTCATCGCAGTTTGTCGTGTTGGGGCAAAGTGCGTCGGATCAATGGACCCGGCAGGTTCGTCGTTTTGAATTTCTCTCGCACCATCTTTCATGTCTCTACGGACCGGGCAGATCCAGTTTGCATCGAGCGACCGTTCGAGATCTTCGAGCACACAGAAGCTGAGGCCGATCCAAGGCACAGCCGCCTGCGCAACGCTCGGAAATGTGCGGACGAACGTGATGCATAGTTCGACACCCCCGATGATCCCAAAGCAGCGTTTATCCCGCATGGCGGGTCCACGCCGACTTTCCACCCCACATTTGACCTTCCTCTCCGTTACAGTGCATCGATAGTCCAGGGGCCAGAACTCTCGGGGGGCTTATGGGGACCAGGCAGGAGATTGGGCGCAGGGCCTGGGTGGGAATCGTTGGGTCGGCCTGCACTGTCCTGATTGCATCACTGTGCCTGTTCACGACAACCGCGTACGCCGCCAGCACCTCGGAAGCCCCAGGGGTCACTCCTCACTCCATCACCGTCGGCACCATTTCGACCCAAACGGGGCCCTTGGCCGGCAACTCTTCAGGGCTTATCTATGGCGAACGAGCGTATTTCGACTATCTCAACTCGATGGGTGGGATCAACGGGCGAAAGATCAACTATCAGTACGCCCTTGATGACGGCGGGAATCCCACCCAGTTCTCGCAACTCGCCAGCAGCCTGATCAATCAAGATCACGTCTTCGCCGTCACTGGAGTTGCCACGCTCTTCTTCAGTCCCAATATTTTCGTGGAATCCAAGACCCCCACGTATGGCTATAACGTGACCGCCAATTGGGGGGGACCGAAGAACCTGTTCGCTGCTGGTGGATCTGTGCAATATCTCCCGACTTTGGCCCCCGATGTGGCCTATGTGGCTCGAGCGGCCAAAGCCACCAAGATCGCGATGGTGGCCTACGGTGTCGCCGCTTCCGCCGCGGCGTGCCAGGTCACCGACAAGAGCTTGACGTCGGCGGGGTACAACGTCGTGTACACAGACTTCAAAGTCCCGTACCCGGGCACCACCGTGGCCACCGACGTGCAGCGCATGAAGCAAGCCGGCACCAACTTCGTCTTGTCGTGCATGGATGTGCAGGGCAACGTCGAGTTGGCCCGCGCCATCAGCCAGTACGGCTTGAAGACAACTCAGCTGTGGCTCAGCGGCAACGACCAACCGACGCTTGATCAGAATCAGAGCCTCATGCAAGGGGTCTACTTCTGGATCGCCCACGTGCCATTCACGGCGCCGACGACGCAGTATCCGGGCCTCAAGCTCTACCTGCGGGAAATGAACAAGTACGAGCCGACGCACACCTTGGATGAGGTGGCGATTCAAGGATGGGAATCAGCCGCGCTCTTCGCCGCCGGCGTCAAGGCCGCAGGCAACAATCTGACCCAGGCCAACGTCATCGATCAGACCAACAAGTTGACATCGTTCACTGCCGGGGGCTTGACGGTTCCAGTGAACTGGGCCGTCTCGGGCCATTCGGGGCACGCGCCGCCCTATTGTGGTGCGTTCATTCAGGTCAAGGGGGACAAGTACGTTCCCGCGCTGAACTCGGGGAAGAGCGTCTTCAACTGCTTTGGGTCAATCAACCCCACGAAGGGCCCAGTGACCCCCCTTCCGCCCGGCACTCCGAACGCCACTTGAGGCAACGACATATCGATTCACCATTTCGGACGTGGTGTGAGATGTCATATGAAGGCCAATCCCGAGAAGCTGAATGCGTGAGCGCTCGTTTCGATGAGAGAGGCACTTGGGGTACCAATCCAAAGCGCCGTTTAGGACGTGACCACTTCCGCCAGGGCGTTGCGATCGCAGAGTTGAATCGACCGCGGCGCCAGTGCGATCAATCCCTGTCTTTGGAAATTCTGAAGGCATGCATTGACCCGTTGGCGGCTGGCGCCGACCGCAGAGGCCAATTCCGCTTGAGTAATCCGCATGCCGGTCGAAGGCTGGGTCTCTCGTTCGAGCAGGTATTTCGCGACCCGCTGAGCCAGGGTCAAGAACACCAAGTCGGCGGCAGTATCTGTCGTGCTTCGCACCATGTTCGCCAGCTGCTGGAGCATGGCGACCGCGACAGCGGGGCGCTGCTCCACGAGGTTCATCACCACCATCCTCGGCAAAGTGAGCGCGGTACTCCGTTGCACTGCAACAACAGTGGCCGAGCGGGGAGCGTTGGAGAGGATGCCGAGTTCGCCGATGATCTTGCCGGGCAGAACTTTGGAGAAGACCAACTCGTTGCCTTCAGATGAGAACGTCGAGATCTTGAGACAGCCTGTCTTCAGGACGAGCATCGAATCAGCTGGCTCGCCCCGGCAATACACCGTCTGACCTTTTTCGAACTTTCGCTCTAGGCAATGTTCAGCAAGACGAGAGCGATCTTCGGCGGGAAGGCTTCCCAGAATTTCTGAGTTCGCGAAGGGATCGAAGCTGCCACTCGGTGAAACCCGAGCGGAACTGGAACCATCAAGTGGCACCCGCCCATTGTGACACCTCGGGACCGGCCGTCACCTGGACGAGGAGTCGTGCCGCGACACGTACGTCACCGATTGACACAGCCGCCACCTCTTCGCCAGCAGGGTCATCGGGCAACCGATCGACGGGTGTGAAGTCTCAGGCTGAAGGGGTAACGAAAGTGGATCTGCCCGAATCTGTGGAGAGTGTCACCTTGGTGACAGACACTCGAGAGTCCTCAACTCATACTCGCAAGAGTAGGGAGGGGCTAATCAATGGATCTGAAATGACCTCGGCTTGGCGCAGGGCCAAAAGTGGGTGTCAGCGAAAGAACCCGGTGTCGTGCCGAGTGACCTAACGAAAACAGACACAACTTTTGTCGCCTCCTCGAGCGCAGCAGAACAACCGGTAGATCAATTGAAACGAAAGGGAAGACCATGAAGATCGCCAAGTTGGACTTCGGGGGAGACGACCGATTGGCGATCCTTCGTGAAGTACCACTCTTCTCCGAGTGCACGAATGCTGAGCTCAAACTTGTCCGCTCCCAGATGACATCGATCGAACGAGAAGCCGGGGCAGTGCTGATTGAAGAGGGAGCGCCCGGATCAGAATTCTTCGTCATCTTGAATGGATCGGCGTCGGTGTGGCGCGACGGGAGGCTTCTCGACCACCTTGTCGCCGGATCATTTTTCGGTGAGATTTCATTGCTTGACGGAAAACTCCGAACGGCCACGGTCCGGGCCGAGTCACCGATCCAGCTGCTTGTCCTCGCCCGGGGCGAATTCAAGACGCTCAACTCGTCGATTCCGTCTCTCACTCGACGAATTTCAGGCCGAGCTCGGGACACGACTCCGAAAGACTGATGAGGCCTTGGATACCGGATTCCTCATCGGTGATGCCGAGAATCGAGCAACCGTGTTGGACCACGGCAACGGACCTTGGTAGTTGGCGAATGCGACCGTATCGATGACACGACCGACTCAGACGAGACAGGCGATCATTGCCGCTCGCTCCTTCACCCGCTCGGGGTCCGTGGGCAAACCCCACCCGGCCTCACGGCCCCGAGCGGGATGAACCGAATTTCAGGGACTTGACGCGAGTCCTTCCGACGCCAAATCCCACAAGCAATCGAGCTGGTGTGCCGGTGCGGTGAGCATTCAGGCCCACTTGGCCCCGAGCCGAGGCGCGGTACCGGCGGGTTCGTCGATTTGGCGGGTCCTCAACCGGCGAGTCTGTGTCATCTTTGAGCTTCGCAACCGCTGTTTATACGACACATCGCCGCTGCATACGTGCCGGGACAACTCCGGCGCGGTCCGGGAAGACGAGGGGGCGAGATGTGCGGACCAGAAGGGCTCGAAAGGCTTGTTGCTCTGCGCGACCGGAACGTCCTGAGCGAAGAGGGGTTTCAATCCGAGAAGGCTCGCGTGCTCCCCCTGCCTGCAGCGGCTGAAGGGTCTCCAGTGACGCAGCCTCCGACTGGGTCGCCGCCGCCCCTGCCACCTGGCATCTCGGGGAACCGACTTCGCCGGGTTGGTCGCGAGGCCCCGGGAGCACCGGCGCCTGCAACCCATTCGCCCGCAGCCTTCGGCGGCGAGGGTGGGCACACGCACGGGGGTCGTGTCTGGTGGGCTGCCGACAAAACCCACTGGACTGGGCTCGGACATTGGATGCAAAGGCCACTTCCCACGCTAACAGTTCGGATTTCCCACCTCCCTGGTCAGGGCCTATTTAGCTGGGTACGTAGTGCGGGTCTTCTTGGCGAGCGAAAGGACTTCCATTTCTTGAATCGATGCTCTGTGACCAAGGAGTGGTCCGAATTCCGCCAACGCCGGCATTGCCGAACCCATTGGTCTCCAACCTCAATGTGACAGCCAGGTATTCTCGGTCAAGACAAAAAGGAACGTGCCATTCGATGACCGTAAACGACACTTCGGCCCTAGCCGATGAAATTGATGCCAAGAAAGCCACGGCCAAGAAAGCCACGGCCAAGAAAGCCACGGCCAAGAAAGCCACGGCCAAGAAAGCCACGGCCAAGAAAGCCACGGCCAAGAAAGCCACGGCCAAGAAAGCCACGGCCAAGAAAGCCACGGCCAAGAAAGCCACGGCCAAGAAAGCCACGGCCAAGAAAGCCACGGCCAAGAATAAGCCATCGCAGACTTCCCAGGCAAAGTTCCCTCGTCATTCGGTTGAGAAGGCTCTCAGGATCCCGAAAGCAATCATCGATCAAAATGCGGGTAAGGCCAGCACGGCTTCTGAGGCAGCGAAATGGACCACGGGTGGGTCGGCCAACGGTCCTTTCCGTGTCGAGCTGTCATCCGCCAAAAAGTACGGATTCCTGGGAACTGAAGGCGTCAAGGTTGTGCCGTCCGACCGAGCACGCAGATCCTGTACCCCCAGTCAGAAACAGATCGAATTGAAGGACTACGTGAAGCTGTTCTTGGGGCGCCTGATCTCAGAGGTATACGCCCACTACCGGGGCGAAAATTTGCCTGACAATAAATCTTCACCAATGCATTCCGCGACACCTTCAATATTCCATCGGACAAGATTGACGAATTTGTTGAGATCTTCGATGAATCGATGCGCTCGGCTGAACTCCTCGATGTGTCAGGTGAGCGTCCGCCTGATCGACATCGGCAGGACGAATCAACTCGGGATTCGGAGCGCATTCCGAACCAAGAAGGTCAGCGTCCCAGCGGGGGCGACCTGTTTTCGTTATGCAGCCGTTCGGCGGCCATCTCGGGATGCTTACGACACGATATTTAAGCCGGCGATCGAGCAAACGGGTCTTGTCCCGATCAGGGCTGACGATGAGATCTTCGCCACCGGCAAGATCATGGACCAGGTATCGCCGCGAGCATCCGCCAGGCAGCTGTTTTGGTGGCGGAGCTAACTTCGAAAAATCCCAACGTGTTCTACGAGCTGGGCCTCGCACATGCTCGAGAAACCAGTCATCCTCGTGTCCTCTGACTGAGGAGGATGTACCGTTCGATCTACGACACATCAGAGTGATCTTGTACGATCAAAACGATCCATTTTGGGGCCAGAAGCTGGTCGATAAAATTGCCGACAACATTAAGTCTGCTTTGGTCAATCCAGAGGATGCCATTTTCAGGGTTGAGGACTGACACTGCTTTCGAGCAAGGAGTCGATGCCAGTAATCCGTCTTATTATTTAGTATTGAATCCTGAAGCGATTAGCCATAGCGGACCTCTGGTTCAAATGACGGACTGCATTGGACCCTTCGTTATTCGGCTCCTTCGCAAGCGTCCACGAAGGCTCCAGAAGGCCGTGCACATTTGGGGGAATCGTCAAATTGGCTTGGTGTCGTGCTCTGGTCAGCATGAACCTATCGGTGGACTATGGCGTATTCTCCCGTTCGCAACGGATTAGCGAGGATGTCCGCTTGTTCGTTGAAATGGTGGGATGAATCGTAAATGGGTCTGCAGTGAGTTTGGTTGACATTCTTAAAGTGGGACTGAGTCCCGCGAAAGGATGGAAGCCATGCCCAAAGAGGTTCCCGCCCGAGTTCAAGGCGGACGTCGTCCGAGTCGCCCGCAGAGGTGATCTGAGCGTCGCCGAAGTGGCGGCCGATTTCGATATCTCGGTCCAGTCGGTCCAGCGCTGGAAGCGCCAGGCGGACATTGACGAGGGGATCAAAGACGGGCTGACGAGCGCGAGCAGGCCGATGCGGTCCGCATGCGCCGTGAGATCCGACGTCTCGAGATGGAGAACGAGATCCTCCGGCGTGCCGCCGCGTACTTCGCCAAGGAGTCGCTCCCAAAATGATGTACCCGCTGGTCCAAGATCTGGCCGCCAAAGGATTCCCGGTGCGGCTGACCTGCGGGTGTCGGCTTCTCCACCAGGCCTTCTACAAGTGGCAGGCCAATCCCATCTGCAACGCGGACTTCGACGACGCCCACCTCGTCAACGCCATAATCGACATCCACTCAGACGATCCCGAGTTCGGTTATCGGTTCATCTCCGACGAGCTCGAACGATCCGGACACGAGGTCGGCGAGGGACGGGTGCAGCGACTGTGCCGGGAGCACAAGATCTGGTCCACCACCACCAAGAAGGGCCGACGTTCGAGCGGGAAGACCCCGGTCCGGCCGTCCACGACGATCTGGTCAACCGGGACTTCAGCGCCCCGGCCCCCAACGTCACTGGCTGACCGACATCACCGAACATCCGACGAGCGAAGGCAAGCTTTACGCCTGCTGCATCAAGGACGTCTTCTCGAACCGGATCGTCGGCTACTCGATCGACGAGCGGATGACGGCGGATCTGGCCACGGCTGCTCTCCGCTCGGCAGTGGCCCGGCGCCAACCTCGAGGCACGGTGATCGTCCACTCCGACAGGGGCGGCCAGTTTCGTTCTCGAAAATTCCGAGCAGTCCTCAAGGCCAACGACCTTGACCGGGTCGATGGGACGAGTCTCTTCGGCCGGCGACAACGGAGCGATGGAGTCGTTCTACTCCTTGCTGCAGAAGAACGTCCTCAACCGGCGACGTTGGAGGACCCACAACGAGCTCGCCTACGAGATCATCTACTGGATTGAGCACACCTACAACCGCCGCCGGCGTCAAGGCGGACTCGGCCGGCTCAGCCCCGTTGAGTTCGAACTCGCCTTCACCGACCAAGTCGCTAACGTTGCCTGAGAACAAAACCACCGTCAACCAAACTCACTGCAGACCCTTCAGTTCCTTGACCTGACGTTTCCGACTTCATGTCGGTCCAAACTCATCAGCTCCCTGGAAAGCCGAGTGCCATTGCAGGGCTACCGACAAAACCCACCGTGGGCAGGCACGATGGCCAGGACTTAATGAGCTATTTTCCAAGCTAAGGCCTCGGATTTCCCACCTTCCAGGTCAGGGCTTATGTGATCGGTCACGCGTTTCGAGGACCCCGCAAAGTGGGCCGAGCCCTTTGAATCAGTAGCCGGCGAATCCAAACGCTGGGAAGTGACTTTAAGGTGCACAAGTACTCCACGGTGTTGTTCGAAAAGTCTGGTGAAGAGTGTGGCTTCCGATTTCGGTTAATGGACATCGAGGCACGTGAAGCTCGATCTCCAGCGCGAACAATGACGGACACGTCAGGACGAAGCATGACGGCCCCTATGAGACCCAATCGCATGCCCGAGGGAACAAGTAACAGGAGGAGCTTTTCGAATATAGAGTCTTGGCGGCAACGACGGGTTCTGGTGCACGAGCGAGCCGGGAATTCCGTGCCAGGGGAGATGGGCGCCAAGCTCAACGGGGGCATCGACAGTAACGGTCACGAGCTGGCGGGGGTTGATCGCCACCGTCCTTCTGGGCATTGCCGGCGGTTCCGTCGGTCCAACGGCGGCGGGAGAACGTTTCGCCCTCGATCTACCAAGCCACCGCTGACTTCACCGGTCCGATCACCACCGGAAGACGTCATCGAACCGCTCAGTGCGAATCCCCTGCAACTCGCCGCCAACGGCTATATCGAACAGGAGTTCTTCGCCGCCGGGATCGCCACTGCGTTCACGGCGAAGTCGAGCCGAGCAACGGGCGGTTGACTGTCGTGCCCGGAACCAAGGCGTCCTACAGGACCCGGATCTTGGTCCGTAGGGCGGAAATTCCGGCTCATTTCAACGGCAATGTCGTGGTTGAGTGGATGAACGTATCGGCCGGCGAGTCGGCTCCGGATTGGGACTACCTCAATCCGGAATTGATGCGGGCGGGCTATGCCTACGTGGCGGTATCGGTCCAACATCTTGGAGTGGACGGTGGCGCGCCGATCCTCGGTACCCCTGGCGGCAGCGGCAAGGACCAGCCGCGAGCGGCGGCCTGGTTGGATCCGAACCGGCCCGATACGCAACGCTCCACCAACCTGGCGATCAGTATGCCCTGGACATCTACGCCCAGATCGGTCAAGCCCTGCGCAATCCCAAGGACAATGTCTGGGCACACTGCACCCAAAGCACATCTTGGCACTGGGTGAATCCCAATCGGCCTTCTATCTGACGACCTACGCCGACGCACTCCAGCCTCTCACGCATACGTTCGACGGCATCTTCATCCACAGTCGAGGTGGCACCGGCGCGTCGCTAAGCGGTGCCACCATCACCGGCAAGCAGCAGGGCCCGAACAACCTGCGTATGCCACACACCGACCTCAATGTGCCGGTGTTCATGTTCGAGACGCAGACCGATCTCATAGAACTCGGCTACGCCGCGGCCCAACAACCCAACACTTCGAGCATTCGCACGTGGGAGGTAGCTGGCACGTCTCATGCCGATGCCTACGAGGTCGGCGGATATGCAAGCAGCCTCGGCTGCACCACGCGGGTCGATGAGGGCCCACAGCACACAGTCGTCCAAGCGGCCTTCGCTGCATTCACGAAGTGGGTGGACAGCGGCACGCCACCGCCCAGCCCAACTCCGTTCAACTCGACGACATAACCACCAGCCACTTTGGCCCTGGACGGCCACGGCAACGTCATCGGCGGAGTACGGACACCCGCCGTCGATGTCCCGGTGTCCACCCTCGGCGAGAGCGGCGCCAGGCTGGGGCCAGCGAGCTCTGCGCGTTGTTGGGGTCCGCCGTTCCCTTCAGCCCGAGCACGTTGACGAGCCTGTACAAGACCAAGAGCAACTATCTGTTCGTCCTACACGGCAAGCTTGGACAAGGCCATCAAGGGTGGAATATCCTTCCGGCAGATCGGGCGTCGCTCCTGGCCCAGGCTGAACGGGTCCAGATCTCCTCGCAATAAAGG
>CAWDCE010000018.1:0-65547 GCA_963800725.1 uncultured Acidimicrobiaceae bacterium
GTCTATATGTTCACCGGATCGGCTGGGGTCAACCCGGCCTACATGATCCTCGAAGTGCCCCTCATTTTGGCCTGGCGCAACGCGGGGTACCTCGGTCTCGACCGTTACGCACTCGACAGTGCCTGGTGGCGCAGTCACTTCACCAAGGTGACCGATCGCTCTGAGCATCGCCGGGCCGGTGCCACACTTCCCGCTCCCAACATCGCGAATTCATCCGGCCGGCGAATCACCGATATCAGTCCGTGGGCCACACCAAGCTCGTGCCGCTCACAACGAACAAAGGAAACGTGCCATGAAAGCACTCGTCTATCACGGGCCCAATGAGAAGAGTTGGGACGACGTACCGGACCCCAAGGTGACTGATCCCACCGATGCCATCGTCGTGGTCGACGCCACCACCATTTGTGGAAGTGATTTGCACATCCTCAAGGGCGACCTCCCCGAGGTGACGCCCGGTCGGATCCTGGGCCATGAGGCCGTTGGGACCGTCGAAGCGGTCGGGAGCAGCGTGCGGAACTTCAAGGTAGGTGACCGGGTACTCGTCTCATGCATCTCGGCCTGTGGTACATGCCGCTTCTGCCGCCAGAGCCGCTTTGGGCAATGCCTAGACGGCGGTGGTTGGATTCTCGGCCACAACATCGATGGCACCCAAGCCGAGAAGGTGCGCGTCCCCTTTGTCGACACGTCGGCGTACCCGGTCCCGGTCGGGATCTCCGACGATGAATTCCTCATGCTGGCCGACATCTTGCCGACGGCCTATGAAGTCGGCGTCGTGAACGGTGGTGTCGCTCCGGGCGATGTCGTGGCCATCGTTGGCGCCGGACCTATTGGTCTTTCCGCCGTCACGGGGGCGCAACTCTTCAGTCCGAGCCACATAATCGCCATTGACCTGGCCGATTCCAGACTAGAGGCAGCCAAGCAGTTCGGCGCCGATGTGACGATCAACAACAGCCGAGAAGACCCTGGGGCCATCGTCCGGAGTCTTACCGATGGTCTGGGTGCCGACGTGGCGATCGAAGCCGTTGGAATGCCGGCGACGTTTGAACTGGCTACCGAGCTCATCCGTCCCGGTGGTCACGTGGCCAACATCGGAGTCCATGGCAAACCGGCCACCCTTCACCTGGAGTCGCTCTGGACCAGAGACGTCACGATTACGACTGGCCTCGTCGACACGTATTCGACGCCGACGCTCAGCCGTCTGATGGCAACTGGACAACTCAAGGCAGCTCGTTTTGCCACCCATCACTTCACCTTCGACCAGTTCATCGAGGCGTACGACGTGTTTTCCAATGCAGCAGAGACCGGTGCGCTCAAGGTCATCCTCACCCGTGCTTCTTGAGCGGTTCGCGTTGTCGCTTAGCCGAGCTCGCGGCGAGACCTCGGTCCGTCTTGAGGAGTGGTCACGGTGACGCAAGTCACAAATGACCGATGCGATGCCGGCGACTTGGGCCGCCGTATTGCGAAGCGTCAAGGCGAACTCAACCTCACCATCGTCGAGGTGGCCGAGCGCGCCGGTGTGGCCGCCGACTACCTTGACTACCTCGAACACAGCCCCCACCGCAGCACCGTCGTCATCAGCACTACTACGGATTGCCCAAGCACTCGAGACGTCCGTCTCGGATCTCCTCGGTGGAGAACAGGGCCGGGCTCACGGACGCGGAGGCGCGGCGCTCGACCCGCACCTGGTCACGATCAACGAGAGGGAGTGCGAGGACCACCTGGCCGGAGGTGGTGTTGGGCGGGTGATTTTTCGCTCGGCTGGGAGACCAGTGGCCTTTCCAGTCAACTTCAAGATCTTGGCCGGTGACGTCATCTTCCGCTCCGGCGACAACGGTGCGGTCAGTGCAATCACTTCCGAAGAGCCGGTCAGCTTCGAAGTCGACCGCATCGACGACGCCATGCGAGAGGGGTGGAGCGTGCTGGCAACCGGGACGGTGCACCCGGCGAGCCCAGTTGAACTGATCCACGGGATCCGGGCACTCGACATCGAGCCTTGGGCGGGGGAGATCGGCAAATGTATTTTTGCCTCAATGTCACCAAGCTCACCGGCATGAGGATCAACACCCTGCGGTGAGGATTCGAGGAGTTCACAAGACCCCGACCTTCCCCCCTGGTGCTCGCAACGGGCTTCAGCCGGCAGCAACTTTCGTCGAACTCGAGAAGACGACTCGGGTCATCGACGGCTGCATCGCACCCGCAGACGTACATCGTCGTCGTGCCATCGATCAGATCTTGGGGCATCCGGTAGGACACCATGTCGATTGGGCGTATCTCCGCGTCTCAGCCGATGCCATCGCCGAGGACCAAGAGAAACACAACGACCAAATCGGGGTGACCCGGCAAGTCGAGATTGAAAGGCCCAAACCACAAGCAATGGCGAAAGAGTGTGAATGGCAATGAAAGAACTCGTGTATCCCAGGCTGCTCCTCCAGCGCGCCGACCAGCTCGCAGACAAGGTCGCCTTTGTCGACGTGTCGAACTCTGGCATTCGATATCAAGGCACGTTCGAGAACCACATCGATCGGCTCCTACGGCTGGTCAACTCGATGCGGACCGTCCTGGGCGTGGACCCGGGCGATCGCTTCGCGGTCCTCGCTGCGAACAGCCATGAGTACATTGAGCTCTATCACGCTGCAATGTTCGGGGCAGGGATCATCAACCCATTGAACATCCGCTTCGCGCCTTCGGAACTGGCCTATGTCCTCAACGATTCTGGTTCTCGCGTCGTCTTCGTTGACGAGTCGTTTGCCCCTCTCCTCGACCAAGCCAGACACGACGGCGCAGGAGTCGACAAAGTGGTCATGATCGGCGGCGAGCTGGGCGGCGGTCCTGGTAGCGGGTCTGGCACCGCTCTCGGATACGAAGACCTGGTTGCGGTCGGCCGTCCGATCATGCCACCCGAACCGGACGAGGGTGACGCCGCTGTCTTGATGTACACCGGAGGGACCACTGGCTTTCCCAAGGGCGTCCTGCTTGAACAGCGGGCCCAAGTGCTCAACGTGTACCACGTACTCTCCGCCTTAGGACTCCGAGAGGACCGTCGGTTCCTCTTCCAGTCACCCATGTTTCACGCCGCGCTGGTCGCCGGTGTGCTTGGTATTCCGGCCAGCGGCGCGACTTCGGTGACCATCCCGTTGTTTGATGCGGAGCTGGCGCTTCGCGTCATCGAGGAGCATGAGATCGACACCACAATGGTGGTACCGGTCATGCTGTCGCTACTTGAACGGGCGGAGGGGTTTTCGCCAGCGCGCTTGCGATCGCTGCGCCAACTGGTCTACGGGGCTGCCCCGATATCAGAAGCGCTCATCACCCGATGGTTGGAGATTCTCCCAGACACCGACTTCTTGCAGGGATACGGCATGACCGAAGCGGCATCGGTGCTCACGTTCCTCGGCCCCGAGGACCATCGACGCGGCGGAAACGCTCTCACAACCGCGGGCAGGCCGTTGCTCGGAGTCGATATGTGCATCACCGGCGAGAACGGCACCCCTCTTCCTCAAGGGAAAACGGGGGAGGTGTGCGCTCGTGGGGGAAACCTCATGCGCGAGTACTGGAAGAAGCCCGAAGAGTCCAAGGAAGCCATTCGAGATGGTTGGTATCGCACCGGCGACATGGGTTACTTCGACGCTTCGAATCTGCTGCACATCACCGATCGGTTGAAGGACATGATCGTCACGGGTGGCGAGAATGTTTACTCCACCGAGGTGGAGAACGTGCTAGCCGCTCACCCCGCGGTACAAGAAGTCGCGGTGATTGGGATCCCGAGCGACGTCTGGGGGGAGACCGTGCACGCGATTGTCGTACTGAGAAAGAACCAGAAGGCGACGGCCAATGAACTGATCGAGTACGCCCGCAAGACGCTGGCGAGATTCAAGGTCCCAAAGACCGTGGAATTTCAAGATGGCCCGCTCCCGCTTTCAGGGGCGTTCAAGCCCCTCAAGCGCGAATTGCGCAGCCGACATTGGGAACATCGACAACGCCAAGTTGGTTGAGGCGATAACACGGTCATGGTTGACACGCCGGTGAGGCGTGATGAATACCGGGAGACAATTTCAGTCACCGCGTCTATCTTCACGGGGCGCAGGACTTTCCGTCGGCGGTGAAGGCAGATTGCTCAGCTTCATTGAGAGACGAACAATTTATCTCTGAACCTGGGCCTGCCACGACAATGAATGAAGATGGTGTGACGCCCGTCATTTGAATTACTTCCTGTGCACCGCCGATCGTTGGGTCGAACAGGGCGCAAAAGATGTCAGTGCCAACGGCGAACCCGACTGAGGGGGGACCGCATGTCGCCGTCGTGGAGGTACCCGTGTCGCTTTGTGCCGCTACAGCGGCGTCAAGGCTGGCCAGGGTGATTTGTGAAACGGCAGTGGCGCCTTTCGATCCGGGATTGGAGTCACAGTCAGGCAGCGGTGACAATACCCTTACGTCCCCTGTCGGGAGCCACTTCCCTGTATTTGTCTCGATCCACCTTGTTCCAAATGCATTCAATGTGGCGGTGCACACGACAGCGACGTGCGTACCCACCTTTATCAGTGGCGCACTCGCAGTGTTGATGTCTTGGACAGTTCGTGGTGCTGCTGCCGCAGATACGGTGCCGATAACCGATGTCGGACTGACTATTCGGAGAGTTCCATTGCGCCACGCCCAAGTGGTTGAGGTCGCCCCGGTCAGGCAGCATTGAGCATCTCCAGAATTCGAATAGATCTCATTCACCACAAGATCTGACCCGTGAGCTGACACTGATTTGATCAGTGGTTCCCAATCCCCGGTCCCTGGCGCACGAGGATATATAGGTCCGACCAACACAGACAGGCCGCCCCGCTTCGAATTGAATATCCACATCGACGTCCACTCAAGATTTCCGCCTGAGCCGCAAACGAATACGGCGACCGTGTCGTTGACGCCATCGTGATTGACATCCAAAGTCAGAGGTGTGGAGAGCAGAGCGACCGAGTAATACCCCGGCTGGTCAGGGTTCGTGCCAGTGCTACCCGAGCCGTTCGACAACGTTACTGCGGGCATAGATGAATCGCATATGCCAGGTGGGAGCTTGGCGTTGGCCAACCCGGAGGATGACTGCCCGTTCGACGCCGCTTCAGCTACCTCGATCGAGCCGCCTGCCAAAAAGACCATTGCACTTGCCATCACCAAGGAAGTTGCAAGAACGGCCGCTGTCCTAAGCGCGACGTAGCCTCGACGTTCACCTCTTTTGCTCATTGGGATTGCGCTTCTCACGAGTACCACCTCAACTCGTCGACCACGACGTTGACGCTCCCAGTGTGGTGGTAGAGCGAGATGGTGCCCGTTGGGCGCAAAGTGGCCACGGCCAGGTTGGCCCGGTCCTTGCCGGCGACCGGGTTGAGGTCAGAGACAAAGGGGGTGGGGGTGCTCGGAAAGTAGGCAAAATGGAACTTCGCTGCAGACTGCAGCCAGGAAGACCGGGCCGATGCTTCTCTCATGAGTCCCCCCTCACTTCGATAGAACGACGACCCAATTCAGCTGAATCTCATGATGCTCCCACAACAGGAGTTGCCTAACAAACGTCGGATAGCCGAGGCGGTGGAAAGAAGCGGTTGTTTTTGACGCACGTCGAATCATCCTGGCTTAAGGGGCGAGTGATGTGCCCTGGGTTTCTTGGAGTTGGTTTGCTTGAATTGTCATGCCGGCGAAACACAACTCATCAAAGCAGTCGCCGCCTGAGCTCAAAGGGCGGGCGGTCCGGATGGTACAAGAGACCATGTCTGGTTCGGGCGAGACCTATGGCGTCATCGGTCGGGTAGCCAAACAACTAGGCGTCGGCGATCAGTCGCTGCGCACCTGGGACGCCGCATACGTGTGTGATCGTCCCCATGCCATATTGCTTCGGCAGCCGCTTTGGCGAGTGTCCCGCTTGCAGCGCATAAGTGGTTGTGTGGACGACCACAAAGATGGTGCTCGATCCAGCGGCGCATGGGTGCGTGACTTTCAGGGACGATGAACGACACGCGGTGATTCCGGCCTTCGTGACCTTTTTGTGCCCCATCGCAGCGCTGGTGCATTGGACAGTGTGAGCGTGCTGCTGAACCCCAGCCGATGATGCGGACGCCGCCATCGGCACGCCCAGTGCCAGACCTGAAACCACCAGTAGGAACACGCCGCCGTAGGTGGTTCGCCTCATGGTCCGCCTCCCCCGTGTCGGCGGAACGCCGACGCTGGTCGGGTTCTAGCAATATCGCCAGCGTTTGGCCAGGGATTGACCGTTGAGATATCAGGGCATTGGCTCGCCCGCGGGTATCGGCGATAACACCCATCCCACGAAGGCACGACTGGGTACTCAAGTTGCCCCAATACATTGACGGGGCAGCGGAACACGGCCTTTTTGAGCGTGATGTTCACAAACGGTTGACCATGGTCCGGCCATCCAACATCGGACGTATTGGGAAATGCGGTCCCATCAGGGATGCATTGGTGGAGGCGATGGGACTTGAACCCACGAACCTCCTGACTGCCAGTCAGGCGCTCTACCAGCTGAGCTACGCCCCCAGTGGCGAGGTTGAACGTTAGCAGCAGTGGCGATCGTTCCCGATCAGGTCCGTGTGCTTGACGTGGGCCTCAACTTCGGTTGAATCGGGGCCCACCAAGCGATCAGGACCCCCGGGGCGCTGGCCTACCCTGGTGCAATGGCCAGGGCGTACGACGTCGAGACAATTGAAGCGAAGTGGCAGCGGATTTGGGCGGAGGAGGGCACCTACCAGATCGAGAATGACGACCCGCGGGAGAAGTTCTATGCCCTGTGCATGTACCCCTACCCCTCTGGTGCCGCCCATCAGGGCCACGTGCGCAACTACACCTTCGGTGACCTGGTCGTTCGCTACCAGACAATGCTCGGCAAGGCGGTGCTCAGCCCATTCGGCTTCGACTCGTTCGGGCTCCCGGCTGAGAACGCCGCCATCAAGACCGGCACCCATCCCCGCGAGTTCACCGAGGCGCGGATCGTCGAGCTCAAGTCGTCGCTGACCCGGCTCGGAGCCGTCTACGACTCGCGGCGCGAGGTGCGCAGCCACGACCCGTCGTACATCAAGTGGACCCAGCTGATCTTCCTTCGGCTCTGGGAGGCCGGACTGGCCTATCGGGCCACCGCCCCGGTCAACTGGTGCCCGGGCTGCCAGACCGTGCTGGCCAACGAGCAAGTGCTCGCCGACGGCACCTGCGAGCGCTCGGGTGACCTGGTCGAAAAACGCAATCTCGAACAGTGGTTCTTCCGGATCACCCACTACGCCGACGAACTTCTGGATGATCTCGATGCCTTGGATTGGCCCGAGCGGGTCAAGACCATGCAGCGCCACTGGATCGGTCGCTCCGACGGTGCCGAGTTCGACCTGGCAGTCGAGGGGCGCCCCGATCTGCATCTGCGCGTCTTCACGACCGGCCCGACACCAGTTTCGGTATGACGTACGCCGTGCTCGCGCCCGAGCACCCGATGCTCGACGCGCTGACCACCGAGGGCCAGCGCGCCGCGGTCGACGAGATCGTGGCCCAGGCGGCCGGCGCCACCGATATCGAGCGGACCGCGGCCGGCGACTCGGCCGCCTTCGACAAGCGCGGCGCGTTCACCGGGAGCAGCGTCATCAACCCGTTCACCGCGACGCCCGTCCCGGTCTATGTGGCGGACTACGTGCTCATGGGGTATGGCACCGGGGCCATCATGGCGGTCCCCGCCGAGGACGAGCGGGACTGGGCCTTCGCCAAGCAACATGGGCTGCCGATTGTCCGCACGGTGCAACCGCCGCAGAACTGGGACGAGAACGGGGGCGGCGCCTACAGCGGCACCGGCGAGAAGATCAACAGCGGCTTCTTGAACGGACTCGACATCGACACCGCCAAGGCGAAGTCCATCGAATGGATCGAAGCGCAGGGCATCGGCGAGCGCAAGGTCAACTTCCGGCTCCGGGACTGGCTGGTCTCGCGCCAGCGCTTTTGGGGCTGCCCGATCCCGGCGGTGTACTGCCCCGACCACGGCGTGGTCCCGGTGCCCGAGGACCAGTTGCCCATTGTCGCCCCCGATGACGTGGAGTTCCTCCCGACCGGGCAGTCGCCGCTCGCGCTCCATGAGGGCTTCTTGCACACGACCTGTCCGATCTGCGGTGGCCCCGCACGGCGCGAGACCGACACGATGGACACCTTTGTCGACTCGTCGTGGTACTTCTTGCGCTTTTGTGACCCGTGGAACACCGATCGTCCCTTCGACCCGGCAGCGGCCCGGCATTTCATGCCGGTCGACCAGTACATCGGTGGGATCGAGCACGCCATCTTGCACCTGCTCTACGCGCGCTTCTTCACCCGGGCCCTCATCGATGTCGGACTGGCGCCGGGTCTGGAACGAGAACCCTTCCGTCGGTACTTCGCACAAGGGATGATCCGCATGGACGGGACCAAGATGTCCAAGTCCAAGGGGAACCTCATCGCACCGGAGCGCTACTACGAAAGTGTCGGGGCCGATGGTTTACGGCTCTTCCATCTCTTCGTTGGGCCCCCGTTCGACGACATGGACTGGTCAGAACAAACCGAGCAGGTCATTGAAGGGTGCGGCCGATTCTTGGACCGTCTGTGGCGAACCTTCGGCCCCGACGCTGACGTGGCGGCGACGTGCCGGGGCGAGGTAACCGACGCTGACCGCGCCGTGCGCCGAGCCACGCACCGGACCATTGAGGCCGTGACCGCCGATCTCGAGCGCTGGTCCTACAACACGGCGGTGGCCCATTGCATGGAGCATCTCAACACGTTGCAGCGTTACGCCCGCGAGGCCGAAGGTGGACCTCAGGTTGAGGTGTGGAACGAGGCCGCCGACGCCATGTTGGAGTTGCTGGCCCCCTTGTGTCCCCACCTCACCGCGGAGTTGTGGGAGGTGCGCCACCCCACAGCACGCTCGGTGCACCTCGAGCCATGGCCGACGTTCGATCCCGAGTTGACCAAGGCCGAGACGGTCACGATGGTGGTACAGGTCAACGGCAAGCTGCGCGACAAGATCGACGTCGACCCCACTATCACCGAGGCCGATGCGCAGACGTTGGCGCTGGCGTCATCCAAGGTGATCGAACAACTGGGCGACGACACGCCCAAGCGAGTCATCGTCCGGCCGCCCCGCCTGGTCAACATCGTCATCTAGGTTCGCCCGATGCGCAGTCAGGTCGAGTGGAATCCCTCGACCATACGTTGCCAGTCTTCGTCGCTCATCTTGTAGGGGGCGTAGAAACTGAAACGGTCGACCACGTCTCCCACCGCGCCTGCACCCGGGCCGCCACCTGATCGATCGGGCTCACGACGGCGAAGGCCTCGAGGATCTCGTCGTCGATCAACTGGCCCATCTCGACCCACTCCCCGCGTTTGGAGAGCGTGTTGAGCTGGGCTTGGAGATCACCCCAACCGTGCAGTTCGAGTACGGGCTTATAGGCCGGAGTCGAACCGTAAAAGGCGATCTGCTGGCGCACCGCCGTGTCGGCTGCGGCCCGCTCGGCGTCGGTGGAACCAGTGACCACGAAGCCCGGGTACGACACCGTCAGGTCCGCCCACGTCTTGCCGGCCTTGGCCGCGCCTCGCTCGAGCGCAGGAAGGCTCACCTCGCGCAAGTAGCGCTCGGTGGTGAACCCGTGCACCAAGAGACCGTCACCGACCTCGCCGGCAACTTCGGTCATCAGCTCCCCAACGGCGGCCAGCAGGATTTTCGGGTGTCCGTAGGGGTTCGTGCCCGGGTCGAAGAACGGCGTCATCAGGGTGTGGGTGTAGTACTCGCCCCGGAAGTTGAGCGCCGAGTTCCCGTCCCAGCAGTCCCAAATGGCCCGGATGGCCAAGATGAGCTCGCGCATCCGGGGTGCGGGATGTGACCATGGCATGGAAAAGCGCTTGGTGATGTGGGGCTTGATCTGGCTCCCGAGACCGAGCAGGAACCGGCCCTTGGACAACGCCTGCAGGTCGTTGGCGAGCACGGCCAGATTCATGGGGTTGCGGGCGAAGGCCACCGCGATGCCGGTGCCGAACTCGAGCGTCTCGGTGGCCGCCGCGCCGATGGCGATCGGCAAGAAGGGGTCGTGGCCGGTCTCGGCGGACCACACACCGTCGTAGCCGGCGGCCTCGGCCCGCTTCGCCGCGTCCGCAATCCCTCCGGGGTCGAAGCCAATTCCGCCGTCGATCTTCATCGGTCGTGCCCTTCTTCACCCTCGGGTGATCGGTGTCACTGCTCTTCGCCGCGCAGGAACTTTTCGAGTTCGGCGGCGATCTCGTCACCCGAGGGCACTTCGTCGACCCCCATGGCGTTTCCCTCGGAGGCGTCGATGCTCTCCTCGAGCTTGCGCACCATGTCCTGGTGTTCGTTGTTGTCGGCGATGAGCTGGTCGACCTGGCGCCGTGAACTGTCGGCCGCGTTGCGCAGCGTTCCGGTGTCGATGGAGAGGCCCACGACGGTGGCGAGCCCCTCGATCAGGGCGGCGCTGGCTTCGGGGAACGGCATGCCGGCGACGTAGTGGGGGACCCGGGCCCACAGCGTGACGGTGGGGATCGCGGCGTCACCGAAGGCCAGCTCCAGGGCCGAGACGACTCCGGCCGGCACCTCGAGCTCGCCTTGGACGATGCCGACGCGCTCGATGAGGTCCGCCGACGACGGCGGTGCGGTGGCGGCGAGCCGGACCGGGCGGGTGTGCGGTGCTGGGGCGGGGAACGCGCCGAGGCCGACGACCATGCGCACGTTCCACGACTTGGCCAGACCGACCACGGCGTTACAGAAGGCCTGCCAGGAGAAGTCGGGCTCGGGACCGACGAGGTACAAGATGTCCGCCCCGTCGCGGTCGTGCCCGGCGCGCACCACGGTGCGGGGCCAGGTGAGCTCGGTGGTGACCCCGTTGACGATGCGGGCCACCGGGCGGCGCGCCCGTTGGTCCAAGAAATGCTCACCGTTGAAGGTGACCAGGGGTTCGGTCGGCTCTTGGGCGAGGAGGGCGGCAATGGCGGTAGTGGCCCCGAGGCCGGCGTCGACCCAGCCTTCGAGGGCGATCACCAGGACCGGGCGCTCGAAGTTCGGCTCGGAATGGACCTCGAAGATCTCGGTGAGGCCGTCGGGGCTCATGGCGTGGCCGCCAACGCATCGGCGGCGGCCTGGGCCAGGCGGCCGACCTGGGTCGGGAATGCCTCGACGCTGCCTTGGTCCCCGGCCCCGGCTCCCGCCACGTAGCGGGCGTAGACACCTTGGAGGATGCAGGCCAACTTCCAATACCCAAACGCGGTGTAGTACCCAATGCCCGTCAGGTCGAGGTCCGAGGACTTCGCGTAGCGCTCCATCACCTCGGCCCGGGTCGAGAATCCCCGGGCCGTGGTCGGCGACAGTCCGAGCACGGCCATCTCGTCGTCGTGGTCGGTCCAATAGACCCCGAGCAGACCGACGTCGGCCAACGGGTCGCCGAGGGTGCAGATCTCCCAGTCCAAGATCGCTCGTACCGCACCGTTATCGTCGAGAACCACGTTGTCCATGCGGTAGTCGCCGTGGACCACCGAGGTGCGTTGTTGGACCGGGATGCGCCGGGCCAGCTCTTCGCTCACCCGTTCGACCAGGCCGCCGTGGTCGACCCCCTCGACCTGCATCTGGGCATACTGCCCGCTCCAGCGTTTGAGCTGACGGGCGATGTAGCCGTCGTGGCGTCCGAGATCACCGAGCCCGGCCGCGTCGGGGTCGACGCGGTGCAGGTCGGCCAAGGTGTCGGCCATGTGGTCGCCAACGGCGCGCCGGGTGACTTCGTCAAAGGCGGCTTCGGCCTCGGGGGCGCTGCGCAAGATGTGGCCCTCGACGAACTCCATGACGAAGAAGGGCCGCTCGTTGACGGCCTCGTCGACGCACAACCCGATGGTGGTGGGTACCGGGATTCCCATTGGCCCAAGCGCTTCCATCAGGCGGTGCTCGCGCACCATGTCATGGGCCGTCGCCAACACGTGGTGCACGGGCGGGCGGCGCAACGCCCAGGCCCGCCCGTCGGCGTCTTGGACCCGAAAGGTCAGGTTCGAGCGACCACCGGCGATGAGCGTGAAGGTGAGGGGGAGCGTGAGGTGCTCGACATGGTCCACGAACCATTGGGTGACATTGGGGCCATTGATGCCTTCGGGTGTCGCAGCCACAAGTCACGACGCTAATCGAGCCTGCTGGCGTCCATCCCCTCGGCCCGAATCACGTGCCCGCCCATGGCGGCGGTGCGGCGTCCACCGCCAACTAAGCCGATGAGTTGCCATTAGCCTGAGCGCCAATGGATGTCACCGATGCCACCTTCCAGGCCGACGTCGTTGCCAAGAGCGCCGACGTGCCGGTCATTGTCGACCTGTGGGCCCCGTGGTGCGGTCCGTGCACCACGCTCGGCCCCATGCTTGAGAGAGCGGTGGCGGCCACCGACGGTGCCGTTGAACTGGCCAAAGTCAACATCGACGAGAACCCGAGAATCGCCCAGACCTTCGGGGTCCAATCCATTCCGGCGGTGTTCGCCATTGCGGGGGGACAGGTGGTGGACCAGTTCATCGGGGCGGTACCCGAAGCGCAGGTCAAGGCGTTTGTCGACAAGCTCGCACCCGAACCGAGCGAGGCCGACCAATTGGTGGCCGCGGGTGATGAGGCGTCGCTGCGCTCCGCCCTCGAGCTCGAGCCCGGTCACGTGGCCGCCACCGAGGCGCTCGCCCGGGTGCTCCTCGACCGGGGGGATGCGGCCGAGGCGCTGGCCACCTTGGCCCGGGTCCCCGAAACGCCGGCCACCCGTGCGCTGGCCGCCGAGGCGCGCCTGGTCGAACAGGGTGTCGATGTTGCGGCAGAGGCCGAGGCCGGGGGGATCGAGGAACGGCTCGACGCGCTGCTCGAGGTGGTGCGCGACGACGAGTCGGCGCGCCAAGAATTCGTCGACCTGCTCGAGACACTCGGGCCCGAGGACCCTCGGACCAACAGCTACCGCCGGGCGCTGACTTCACGCCTTTTTTGATGACCGGCACGGCCCCGGTCACGCCCGATGTCGCGTTTGACACTTCGCGCAACGTGCTCGACATCGGGGGCATTCGCCACGACCTGACCCACCGGGCCCTGGTCATGGGCATCTTGAACCGTACCCCGGACTCCTTTTACGACAAGGGGGCGACCTTCGGGCTCGACGCGTTGTTCGCGCGTGCCGATGAACTGGTCGCCGACGGCGCGGACATTCTCGATCTCGGCGGGGTCAAGGCCGGTCCGGGCCCCGAAGTCACCGAAACTGAAGAGATGGAACGGGTGGTCCCGGTGGTGGCCGGCCTGGTCGAGCGTTTCGATGTCCCCGTGTCGGTAGACACCTGGCGAGCCTCGGTCGCCCGGGCGTCCTATGGCCAAGGTGCGCTGATGGGCAACGACATCAGCGGGTTCGCCGATCCCGAGTACCTCGACGCCGCCGCCCAATGCGGTGCCGCGGTGGTCGCCACCCACATCCGCCTGGCACCGCGGGTGGCCGACCCCGACCCGCACTACGACGACGTCGTCACCGATGTGGCCGACTTCTTGGTGACCCGGGCGCAACGGGCCCGCGCGGCGGGTATCC
Organism: uncultured Acidimicrobiaceae bacterium; assembly: GCA_963800725.1. Lineage (GTDB taxonomy): Bacteria > Actinomycetota > Acidimicrobiia > Acidimicrobiales > RAAP-2 > Bog-473. The sequence continues at coordinate 13,566 of CAWDCE010000018.1, forward strand.
CGGCGGAGCGCATCATCCTCGACGCCGGGCTGGACCTCGGAAAGACGGCGGCCCAGTCCTTGACGTTGCTGCGGGCGTCGTCCACCTTGGCGTCGCTCGGGTATCCGCTGTTGCTCTCGGCGTCGAACAAGACCTTCCTCGGGGTAACGCTCGACCTCGACCTCACCCAACGCAGAGATGCCTCGCTGGCCGCCGCCGCCCTGGGTATTGCGTGGGGTGTGCGGGTTCTGCGGGTCCACGACGTCAAAGGCACGTGCCGGGTCCGCGACGCGCTGGCCGCGGTGAGTCAAGCCCGATGCACAGGACCAAATGAGCGCCCCGACGTGAGCGCCCCGACGTGAGCACCCCGACATGAGCACCCCGACATGAGCACGGCCACCGCCACCTCGCACTCCTATCTCGTCAAGGGCGGTGACGCCTCGTTGGTGGCCCAGGCCGTGCGCGCGGTGATCGACGAAGTTGTCGGCGGGCGCGACCATTCACTCGTCGTCGAGGAGATCGGCGGCAATCCAGGCGATGAGATCAACGTGGGCGCGGTCGTCGACGCCTGCATGACGCCGCCGTTTCTCATCGATCAGCGCGTGGTCGTTTTGCGCGACGCAGGACGCCTGGCCACCGCGGACGTCCCCCGCCTGATCGAGGTGATTGCCGATCCGTTGCCCTCGACCGTGCTGATTGTGGCGAGTGGGGGAGGGACGGTCCCCGCGCCGTTGGTCAAGGCCATCACCTCGGCCGGTTCGGTGATCGACACCTCGGTGGCCAAGGCCGGGGACCGCAAGGCCTGGCTCCACGAGCACCTCCGCGCCGGGCCGGTGAAACTCGAACCCGCCGCGGCCCAATTGCTCGGCGCCCATGTGGGCGAAGACCTTTCCCGGGTCGAGGGGCTCCTCACCGCACTCTCCGCCGCCTACGGGGAGGGGGCGCGCATCAGCGTCGAGGACCTCGAGCCGTATCTTGGCGAGGCCGGCAACGTCCCTCGCTACGAGCTCACCGAAGCCATCAGCCGCGGCGACACAGGGAGCGCTCTCGAGTTATTGCACCGTATGACCGAGGCCGGCGGGCTCCACGCCATCGAGGTGCTTGCCACCCTGCACCGCCACTACAGCCAACTCCTGGCGCTCGACGGGGCGACGGTGGGCGGTGAGCGCGAGGCGGCCGAACTCTTGGGGGCGGCGCCGTTCGTGGCCAAAAAAGCGCTCGAACAGTGCCGGCGACTCGGGAGCGCCAAGATCGCCAGCGCCATCACCCTCATCGCCGACGCCGACCTCGACGTCAAAGGCGGGACCGGGCTCCCCCCAGAGGTGGTGATGGAGATCCTGGTGGCCCGGCTCAGCCATCAGACCCGCCAGCGCACCCGTGCCGCTCGTCGCTAAAGGGGCCGAAGGACGGACGCATCACGCAACGTCGGGTTCACACGAACGCACCGACATCGCGATGCGGTCAGGGGTGAAACGCCCGGTCGGGGGCACCAGCGTCATTTCCTCGTCGACGGCAATGGCCGGATCATCGCGGCTGGAGTGCTGACCCCGTTTCGGCGGGATCAGGAGAACTACTCGGCGGCTGTGGCCTCGAGGGCGGCGACCCGGCGCACGAGGCGTGACTTGTGGTTGGCCGCGGTGTTCTTGTGGATGACGCCGCGGGCGGCGGCCTTATCGATCCTCTTGACGGCCAGGCGCAATTGCTCGACGCTGTCCTCGGCCCCATTGGCGGCCGCGGTCTCGGCGTTCTTGGTCCGTGTCCGCAGCTCGGCCCGTACCGACTTGTTGCGCAAGCGGCGCTTCTCGTTCTGACGGTTGCGCTTGATCTGGCTTTTGATGTTGGCCATGAAGGTGTCCTCGGTAGATGGGGATGGTGACTCGAAGGGCGAAGAGGCGACAGCGACTCGTGCGGAGAGAAACCCTAGCAGGTCGGAGGCCCATTTCCCCTACGCCAGGGGCGCTCGCGCCCCGACGGGGTGGTCCGGCGCTCCGGTCTTGGCCAGTACGATCGACGGACCGTGCCGCCGTCTCCAACCGCTAGTGGTCCAACTTCGATCGAGCGCATCCGCAACTTCTCGATCATCAGCCACGTGGATCACGGCAAGTCGACGTTGTCGGACCGGATCCTCGAGATCACCGGGGCGGTCGACCCCCGGCTCATGCGTGAGCAGTACCTCGACTCGATGGACATCGAGCGAGAACGCGGGATCACCATCAAAGCCCAGAACGTCCGGGTGCTCTTCGGTGGCCATGTCCTGCACCTGATCGACACCCCCGGGCACGTGGACTTCGGCTACGAGGTGAGCCGCTCCCTGGCCGCCTGCGAGGGGGCGGTCCTGCTGGTCGACGCCTCACAGGGCATCCAGGCCCAGACCCTGGCCAACTGTTATCAGGCCATCGAGAACGACCTCGAGATCGTGGCCGTGCTCAACAAGATCGACCTGCCCGCCGCCGACCCTGAGCGCTGTGCCGCGGAAATCGAAGCCGTCCTCGGCATCGCCGCCGCCGAGGTCCTCAACATCTCGGCCAAGACCGGCGAAGGGGTCGACCAGCTCCTCGAGGCCATCATTGCGCGGGTCCCCGCACCCAAGGGCGACCCCGAGGCCCCGCTGCGGGCGCTGATTTTCGACTCGTCCTATGACCAGTACCGCGGCGTGGTGAGTTCGATCCGCATCGTCGACGGCACGCTCGAAGCCGGCTCGCGGCTGCGCTTCATGCAGGCCGGTGCCGTCCATGACATTGAAGAGGTAGGCGTGCGCACGCCGGTCGGGGTGCCGGTCGATCGTCTCGGACCCGGCGAGGTGGGCTACCTGATCGCCGGCATCAAAGACGTCGGGGAAGCCCGATCCGGTGAGACGGTGACGACGTCGAGCCACGGGGCGACCGAAGCGTTGGCGGGGTACAAAGACCCCAAACCAATGGTCTTTTGCGGGTTGTACCCGGTCGACGGTGACGAGCTCCCCGATCTACGCGACGCTGCTCGACAAGCTCAAGCTCAACGACGCCAGCTTCACGTTCGAGCCCGAGTCGTCCCATGCCCTGGGCATCGGGTTTCGCTGCGGGTTTCTCGGCCTGTTGCACATGGAGATCGTGCGCGAGCGGCTCGAGCGCGAGTTCGACCTCTCCCTCATCGCCACCGCACCGAGCGTCGCCTATCGGGCCTTTCTCACCGACGGCAGCGAGATCGACGTCGACAATCCCACCGAACTCCCCGACGCCAGCCGTATCGACCACATCGACGAGCCCATGCTCACCGCCACCATCTTGACCCCGTCCGAATACACCGGGACCGTCATGGAACTGTGCCAGTCCAAGCGGGCCGAGATGACCCGGATGGAGTACCTCTCGCCCGAGCGGATCGAGCTGGTGTATTCGATCCCCCTCGCCGAAGTGGTCCTCGACTTCTTCGATCAACTGAAGAGCCGGACCAAGGGCTACGCCAGCCTCGACTACGAGCCCGACACCTATGCCACCGCCAATCTGGTCCGGGTCGACATCTTGATCAACCATGCGCCCTGTGACGCCTTTTCCACCATCGTGCACCGCACCACGGCCGACACCTACGGCCGCCGCATGGCCGAGAAGCTGCGCGAGCTGATTCCCCGCCAGCTCTTCGACGTGCCCATCCAGGCGGCCATCGGGGGACGGATCGTGGCCCGAGAGACCGTCAAGGCCAAGCGCAAGGACGTCCTGGCCAAGTGCTACGGGGGTGACATCACTCGGAAGCGCAAATTGCTCGAGAAGCAGAAAGAGGGCAAGAAGCGCATGAAGAACATCGGCCGGGTCGAGGTCCCCCAAGAAGCCTTCATCTCGGCCCTCAAGTTGTCGGATTAAGGCGCAAGAAGCGCCTCTTCGAGGTGCCCCTCGGCACCCGCTTGGCACTCGGTAGACTTGAGTGCCAAGCCCATGACCAAAGACCCAGATCCAGCTGCCCCCGACGCGGCGTCAGGGGGCGCCCATCCGTTGAACCCACGCCAGGCGTCGATCCTCGAGGCCGTGGTCACCGAGTACATCGGGACGGCCGAACCGGTCGGGTCCTCCCATGTCGCGAGTGCACCCGGCGTCGAGGTCTCCTCGGCCACCGTCCGCTCCGAAATGGTGGCCCTCGAACGTGACGGCTATCTGGTCCAGCCGCACACCAGTGCCGGTCGGATCCCGACCGACAAGGGGTACCGCTTCTTCGTCGACCACCTGACCGAGCCCGGGATCCTCGGTCCGACCCAGCACCGCCAGGTCAGCCACTTCTTCGACCAGGTCCACGGCGAGATGGAGACCATGCTCGAGCGGGCGACCGGACTCTTGACCGAGTTGACCTCGTACGCGGCCGTCGTGGTCGGCCCCTCGCACGACCGGGCGACCATCCGGTCCCTCCAGGTGGTCGGGCTCGCACCCCGGGTCGCGCTCTTGGTGGTCGTCCTTTCCGACGGCGCGGTGGAAAAGGGGACGATGGAGTTGGACAGCGAGGCCAACGACGACGTCTTGGCACGTGCCGGCGCGTTGCTCAACGCCCACCTCGTTGGCCACACGACGTCGGGCCAATGGCCGGTTCCCAAGTCCGGCGATGACGACGTGGACCGCGTTGTGGCATCTGCGGGAAACATCTTCGGGCTCATGGAGCGGTCCATCGAGTCCGACCAGGTGTTCGTCGGCGGACCGTCGCGCCTCGCCGAATCCTTCGACGCCGTCGAGACCGTGCGCTCGGTGCTCGGGATCCTCGAACAACAGTTGGTGGTCGTCACGCTGCTGCGCGACGTGCTCAGCCGCGGCCTCTCGGTGTCGATCGGCACCGAGCACGGGTATGAACCTTTAGCCTCGTGTGCAGTGGTCGTGGCCCCGGTATCGATCGACGGCGAAGAACTCGGTGCCGTCGGGCTGCTCGGCCCCACTCGCATGAACTACCCCGGTGCGTTGGCGGCGGCCCACGTGGTCGGGGAACGACTCGGCGAGCGACTTGGCGGGACCGGCCGTGGTGGGGCCACTGAGGCAAGGAGTGACGATGGCCGGAGTTGACGGGTTGGGCGACCTCTACGGTCTGCTCGGCGTCGCACCCAACGCGACCGACGACGAGATCAAGAAGGCCTACCGGGCCCGGGCGCGCGAACTGCACCCCGACACCAACCCCGGTGATGCCGCGGCCGAGGCCAAGTTCAAGGAGGTCTCCGTCGCCTACGAGGTGCTGCGTGACCCAGAGCGCCGCGCCCGCTACGACCGCTTCGGCCCCGAAGGGGTGTTCGGGAATCAAGGCGGTGGGGCCGGCTTCGGTTTCGAGGGCGGCATCGGCGACATCTTCGAGGCATTCTTCGGCCAGATGCAGGGCGGCGGCGGACGCCGGCGCGGCCCGGTTCCCGGCGCCGACGCCGAGGTCCGTCTCGGGCTGGAATTCGCCGAGGCCGTGTTCGGTGCCCACAAGGAACTGACCGTTCGCCTGCCGGTGACCTGCCAAACCTGTGCCGGCGCGGGTACCGAGGCGGGCACAGAACCCATCACCTGCGTCGAATGCGCCGGCACCGGGGAGCTGCGGCGGGTGCGCCAATCGCTCCTCGGCCAGGTCGTCACCGCCGTCGCCTGCTCGCGCTGTTCGGCACCGGCCAGGTGATCCCGCACCCTTGTCCGGCGTGTCGGGGGGAGGGGCGCCGCAATGAGGAGCGCACCTTCACCGTCGAGGTGCCGGCCGGGGTCGAGGAGGGCTCGACGTTGCGCCTGGCGGATCACGGCGCGGCCGGCCAACGCGGTGCACCGAGCGGTTCGCTCTTCGTGCATCTCGTCGTCAACCCCGATCCGCGCTTCGAGCGCAGCGGTGACGACTTGCACACGACGATGACCATTGGATTGGCCCAAGCGGCCCTCGGGACCGAATGTGCGGTCGAGACGCTCGAGGGCACCGAGCTGGTCACCGTCGCGGCGGGGACCCCTATGGCCACGTGCACCACGTCAAGGGCCATGGCGTCCCGCATCTGCGCGGACGAGGCCGCGGCGATCTCTTCGTGCACACGGTGATTGAAACCCCGGGCGAACTGAGCGAAGAGCAAGACGAGCTGCTGCGTCGCTTCGCCGAGTTCGCGCGGCGAAGCGGTGGCCGCACCGGGCAGCGGCGGGGGCGACGGGATGTTCTCGCGCCTGCGCTCCGCGTTCGGCTAGCACGTGCAGGCCAACCACGAGGCCATCACGGTCCGGGCGGCGGCGGTCGCCCAAGTGTTCCTCGACGACCCGAACGATCCGGAGCTGAGCGACGAACAGCGCCACCACCTGGCCAAGGTGCTCCGGGTGCGCGATGGCGAAGAGGTCATCGTCAGCGATGGGGCGGGAAGCTGGGCCCGCCGACGTTGGGCGGGTGGGGCGGATCCACTGGCCCCCCTCGATGCCGCGACAGGCCTCGGGCACGACGGGTCGCTCCAGTTCGAAGACCGGGCCGAGCCGAGCCTCACCGTGGCGTTCGCGCCGACCAAGGGCGAGCGTCCCGAATGGGTGGTCCAAAAGCTGACCGAAGTGGGGGTCGATCGGATCGTGCCCTTGATCAGTGAGCGCAGCGTGGTGCGCTGGAAGGGCGAGCGCGCGGTCACAGGCGGTCGCCCGGCTTCGACGCGTCGGCGTGGAGGCCGCGGCGCAGTGCCGACGGGTCTGGCTTCCCCACATCACCGACGTCGTGGGCTTTGGCGACCTCGTTGCCCTGGGTGCCCCCGGTCACGTCGCGCTGGCCCAGCTGAGCGGCCAGCAACCAAGCACCGCCCACACCGTGGTCGCAGTCGGGCCCGAGGGTGGCTGGAGTGCCGACGAACTCGACTCGGGACTGGCCACGGTCGGGTTCGGCCTCAGCGTGCTGCGGGCCGAGACGGCCGCAGTCATGGCCGGTGCGCTGCTCGTCTCGTTGCGCACCGGGACGGTGGCCCCGGTGGGAGAATCGCCCAAGTGATCCTTCGTCGACCGTCGCGCCAATCGGTCCAGGGGCCAAAATTGGCGGCAAATTGCGTGTCGATCCCGCGAACATTCACGAACGGCCCGCGTCGGCCGGTACATTCGGAACCGTGAAGGCATCGCCGCGGCACCAACGAACCCGAACGCTCAGGAGCCATCGGGGACACCCGCGTGGTCCAGGCGTCGCGCCCTGGCCGAGATGGGCGGCGGCACCGACGCATGAGCGACTGTCTTTTCTGCGGCATCGTGGCCGGTGACGTGCCGGCTGAGATCGTGCACCAAAACGAAACGGTGGTCGTCTTCGAGGACATCGCGCCGGCCGCACCGCTCCATGTGCTGGTGGTTCCCCGTCGCCACATCACCGACGCCGCCGCGGTGACCGAGGCCGACGGTGACTTGGTGGCCGACATGTTGGTGGCGGCACGAAAGGTGGCCGAGGACGCCGGACTGACCACGGCTGATCGCGGCTACCGCCTCATGTTCAACGTCGGGCCCGATGCCATGAATTCAGTACCCCACCTGCACCTCCACGTGCTCGGTGGCAAGCGCCTCGGCGGCCACGGGATCACCGAGTGACGACGACCGCCCATGGACAGTGCCTGGTGCCCGGGAACCACCTGATGGCCGGGCTGCTCGGCACGCGAGACGAGCTCTTGCGCCAGGTCGAGCAGGCCTTCCCGAATAACCGGATCTCGGTGCAAGGCAATCGGATCTCGGTCGAGGGCCCCGACGCGGATCAGATCGTGCGGCTTTTCGACGAGCTCGTCCTGCTCCTCCAGGCGGGGCAGGGTCTCGACGCCTCGATCCTGGCCCGCACCATTGACATGGTGAGCGACGACATCCGGCCGAGCGAGGTGCTCGCGCCCGCGGAGGTGGTCCGCGGGCCGGGGGCAAGACCGTCCGACCGAACACCGCCGGGCAGAAGCGCTACACCGACGCCATCTCGCAGAACATCATCACGTTCGGCATCGGACCGGCTGGGACCGGCAAGTCCTACCTGGCCGTGGCCCAGGCCGTCCACGCGCTCCAATCGCGCCAGGTGGCGCGGATCATCTTCGACCCGCCCCGCCGTCGAGGCGGGCGAGCGGCTCGGCTTCTTGCCCGGCGATCTCATGGCCAAGGTCGATCCCTACCTGCGTCCCCTCTATGACGCCCTCTACGACCTGCTCGAGCCCGAGGGCGCCCAGCGCCTACTCGACCGCGGCACCATCGAGGTTGCCCCGCTCGCCTTCATGCGGGGCCGCACCCTCGACAATTCGTTCATCATCTTGGACGAGGCGCAAAACACCACGCCCGAACAGATGAAGATGTTTCTCACCCGGATCGGATTCGGCTCCAAGTGCGTGGTGACAGGCGACATCACCCAGATCGACGTCCAGGGGGGACGCAGTGGGCTCCTCGGGCTCGAGCCGGTGCTCGGGGGAATCGAGGACATGGCATTTGTGCATTTGACCAGGCGCGATGTGGTGCGTCACAAGATCGTGGCCGATATCGTCGACGCCTATGAGGTGGCGGAAGGGCGGGCGGGAACCACCCTGTGACCATCGACGTCTTCGCCGCCGATGAGCAAGAAGACCACCCCATCGAGGTGGCCCGATGGGCCACCTTGGCCCGCCGGGTGCTCGACGCCCGCGGGGTCAAGGGCGAGAATGAAGTCTCACTGCTCTTCGTCGACGAAGAGGCCATGGCCGCCCTCAATCAGCAGTTCTTGGGTAAGAGCGGCCCGACCGACGTCCTCTCATTCCCCATCGAGGACGAGCCCGGTCCGACCGGGCGGTCCCCCGATCTCGGTGGCAGTGGGCCCGGGGTTTCCCCGACGAAGGAGCGTTGACCCTGCTCGGTGACGTGGTCATCTGCCCGGCCGTGGCGGCCCGCAACGCCCTCGAGCACGAGGTGGCCCTCGAAGACGAGATCGCGCTGCTCGTCGTGCACGGTCTCTTGCACCTCCTCGGCCTCGACCATGAGGACGACGCCGAGGCTGAACGGATGGAAGCGCTCGAGCAGGACCTGCTCAACCGCTACTACCGCACCGGGGTCCATTGATCGCGACAACCGGGTTCGGGCCGGTCGATGCGGTCTACCTGATCGTCATCGCCGTGCTGTTGATCGCCTCGGGCATCTTGGCGATGGCCGAGACCTCCTTGGTGCGCATGAACCGCATCAAGGCCAAGACCCTGGTCGACGAGAAGCGCCGCGGTGCCCGCCAACTGGCCCGCCTCATCGAGCATCCGGCCCAATTCCTCAATCCGATTCTGCTCTTGGTGTTGATCTGCCAGCTGGTGTCGGCCACTTTGGTCGGGGTGGTGGCCGAGCACCTGCTCGGCGGGATCGGGGTCCTCGTCGGCGCTGTCTTCGAGGTTGTGGTGATCTTCGTGTTCTTCGAGGCCGTGCCCAAGAATTGGGCCGTCCACAACCCCGACCGCGCCGCCCTCTTTAGTGCCCCGATGGTCACCGCGGTGGTGCGCTTCCCGCCGATCCGCGCCGTCTCGGCGGTGCTCATTGGACTGGCCAACGCCATCATCGGGGCCAACAACGGGAGCGAGGACGGGATCCGCCCCAGCTACATCACCGAGTCCGAACTCAAGGCCATGGCTGACGTGGCCCATGAGGAGAACGTCATTGAGCAGGAAGAACGTACTTTTATCCACTCCATCATCGACTTCGGTGACACGGTGGCGCGTGAGGTCATGGTGCCGCGTCCCGACATGGTGACGGTCGAGGCGGACACCACGGTGACCGTGGCCCTCGAGGCGGCCCTGGCGGCCGGGTACAGCCGCATGCCGGTGCACGAGAATCAGATCGACGACATCGTCGGGATCACCTACACCAAAGACCTGATCCGGGCCGAGCGGGTGGGCAAGGGCGAAACCCCCGTCGCCTCGACGCTCCGCCAGGCCGTCTTCGTGCCCGAGTCCAAAGAGGTGGCCTCTTTGCTCCGCCAGATGCAAGAGGAGAAGTTCCACATGGCCATCGTGGTCGACGAGTACGGCGGGACGGCCGGGCTGGTCACCCTCGAAGATCTCCTCGAAGAGCTGGTCGGCGAGATCGTCGATGAGTTCGACGTCGAGCAACCCGCCGTCGAGACCCTGCCCGACGGCTCGTTCGTCGTGAGTGCGGGCTATGCCATTGATGACGCCGACGATCTCGTCGGGGCCGAGTTGCCCCACGGGCCCTGGGACACCGTCGGGGGCCTGATGCTCGACCGGGCCGGCCGGGTGCCCGACGAGGGCGACACGGTCGAGGTCGAGGGTTTCACCCTGACCGCCATCGAGGTCCGGGGCCGCAGAATCGGCCGGGTCCGCATCACCGCGACCGAAGGTCCGCCCGGCGGCGACGAAGGCCAAGGGTGACGATGCGCTCGGGCTTCGTGGCCGTGGTCGGGCGCCCCAATGTCGGCAAGTCGACGTTGGTCAATCAGTTGGTCGGGACCAAGGTCTCGATCACCAGTTCGCGCCCCAACACCACCCGGCACCGGATCCTCGGCGTGCTGCACGAACCCGAGGCCCAGGTCGTCTTCGTTGACACACCCGGATTGCACAGACCCAAGAGCACGCTCGGGGCCAGATTGAACGAGACGGCCACGAGTGCCTTGAGCGACGTCGACATGATCCTGGTCCTCGTCGATGCCACCGCCCCCGTCGGGCCCGGTGACCGCACGGTGCTCGAGCGGGCGGTCTCCGAGGTGCGCCGCAGCGACGACCCACCCGCCCTACACGTGGTCGTCAACAAGATCGACAAGTCCGGCGGCGACCAGATCCTCGAGCGCCTGCTCAGCGTCAAGGCAGCCACCGAGGCCCTCACGCCCCTCGATTCGGTCGAGTACTTCCCGGTCTCGGCCCGCACCGGACGCGGTGTCGAGGGGCTGCGGTCCTTCATTGTCGATTCGCTCGATGAGGGTCCGCCGTTCTTTCCCGATGACGTGGTCACCGATACGCCCGAAGCCCTCTGGGTCTCAGAGCTCGTGCGTGAGCAACTGCTGGCCCGCACCCACGATGAGCTGCCCCATTCCATCTCGTGCCGGGTGAGCGAGTGGGACTGGCCCCACATTCGCTGCGACATCATCGTCGAGCGCGACTCGCAAAAGGGCATCGTGATCGGCAAGGGCGGCGAGGTCCTCAAAGCGGTCGGGATCGCGGTGCGTGAGACGCTGCCCGAAGGGGCGTACCTCGAACTCCACGTCAAGGTCGAAAAGCACTGGCAGGACCGGGACGAGATGCTCAATCGCCTCGGGTATTAGCGCCTCTTCCGAAGAAAGTCTCCGTCGACCAGGCCCTGGTCCGAGCGGCCGTCCGCCAGTTCCGGCGGAAGTTCATCGCCCGTAACGTCTGAAATAGATTACGGGTAAAACATCGCACTATGTAACTTGCAATGCTCAATGGGCAACGGCGCTAGCGCAGCGATGGGACCAGCGGACGCGACGTACCTTGTGCGCTACGGATCGACTTTTGCACGAACGAGGCCCATCCGGCCGCAGTGATCGGGTAGCAGATGACCTTCGTATAGGCGATTGATAGAAAGAAATATCCGGTAGTTGCTTGCAAGATAGCCATTGGCGCTCCACAAGCGCCCCGGCGGACCAAGCCCGACAACGAAGACCGACACGGCTAGGCAACATCGTCGGGGCCTAAGCGAACCGAACCGGGCGTCGACGTCGACTCAGTGGTGCGTCCGAGCACCGCCTCCGAGAAAAGTCACCCCCCTTGCAGCGCTTACGGGTGATCGGGCGGCCGTCCGCCCGAGCTCTGCACATTGCCCTAGATGTGGTGACCCCGACCCATCACTTAGCCCGCCGACCCCCAAGTTGTGGTCGTCGCGGCCCCGGCGACGTCACCTCGGTGGACCAAAGTTGCCAAAGCAACGGCGGAGAGCTCGTCGAATGACGCCGGGCGTCGAGGCGCCGTTGCACGCCGACTAGGCGGCGACCCGAAACGGTAACGAGCAGACGAAGTGGGTAAAGCTAAGGGAAACCACTTCTAGAGATGAGGTGGCAAAGAACCGATTGTTCTGGTGATCGGGGGATGTCAATCACACCCACAATGATCCAACGAGGAGGGCGACTAAACCATCACCGAGAATTTTGATTGCAAGTAAAATAAAGTGTTTAGGAAGTGCGAAACTGGCGGCAGGTCAATCACCGCTCACTTTAAGCAAAAGAATAACTCGCAAAACGAGAAATCATAGGCAGAAATAGTGCGAAGGTCCATCCAATTATTGCAAAGTCTGGGGAGATAATTGCAAAAGGCAACTAGCAACGTGATGGCCTAGCGGTGCATATCGGGGTCCGATATCGCAGCGAGCTCGCCAGATTCGCGATCGAGCACCGCACCGCGCCAGCGCGGAGATGACTGCTGGATTCCAGGCACGAAAACGGGTGTCGAGGCGCCGTCGTCGCCCTCGCCACATCGCCGTCACGGCTCCCGAACAAATGCTTGAATTGCAAGGTCACACCTGCAATAGTCCGATTGTCATGTGTTATCGCGGTGGTTTTGCGCCGGGAAAGTTGAATATTGATTGCGGCGTGGTGGCAGTAAGGGTGCGGCACCGTTTTTTGCTGGATTCTTTGGGAGGGCTTCGTTACCTTGGAACACGTTCCACTTGAGAGAGCGGGAATGCGGGTGCGACATACGGCGACGTGTGAGACACCAAAAGGGGTTCCGTCCGATTTAGGGCGGCCTCGGAAGAATCGGACTGCAGGGATCGCCATCATGGGGTCTTCCGCCGTTCAAAGCAGGTGCTTCAGCCAAGCTGCGGTGAGTCGGACTTACCAAGGTTGGCCCTTGCAGAAGGGGATTCCGAGACGGGGTTCCTGGGAGTGAGCGGGAACCCCGGTGGGTTCCTTGCCAAGGGCGGTTCGCCGCCCGAGACGAGTAGCCCAATCAGCATCGCATATGCGACATAAATCAAAAGGAGCAACACGAATGCCACGATTCATCAACAAGAAGGTCGTCACGATCGGACTGGCCCTGGGACTTTCCCTCGGCGCAGCCGGCGCGGCCTTCGCCTACTTCACGAGCACCGGTACCGGCACCGGCTCGGCGCAGACTGGTTCGGCGACGAACTGGACCGTCACGGCGGCCGCTGGAACCGGTGGTCCGATCTACCCGGGCCAGGGCACCGAGACCATCCCCTTCACCGTGACCAACGCTGGTAGCGGCGAGCAGGCCTTCAGCGCAGCGGTTGCGTCTGTGAAGTCCTCGGGCGGGAATGTGACCGTTGCAGGTGTCGCGGTTCCTGGTTGCTTGTCGACCTGGTACACCGCGACCGCTGGTGCGCCGACACCGGCCTTCAACACGAGCATCGCACCTGCGGGCACCGCTTCGGTGAACGTCACGGTGACTCTGACCGACGCTGCGGTGAGCCAGAACGCTTGCCAGGGCGTCAACCCTGACATCCAGTTGGCTGTCAGCTAGTTACTCGAGTTGGTTGGGGCGGCGAGCGAGCGCTCGCCGCCCCACCTTCTCAATCGTCCGAAGTTCGGGCCGCTGCGGGATTGACGCAGGGGCCCAACTTTTGGCTTGCGGTTTGGTTTTGCGTCATCCCTCCAGGGTGACGGCCACCACGAGATTCGGGGTGGCAGTGAAAGAACAACGGTGCGGGGACGAGATCCCCGGCACCGCCGAAATGCGACGAGGAAAAGGGGAAAGCTCAAGTGACTTGGGTGCGGCGATTGAAGACAGTGGGGGTGACCACACTGGTCGCATTCGCTGTTGCCGCGCTCACCTTCGCGTTGGCCTCGGTGGCACTCCATCACCCGTCGCCGAAATTCACCCTGACGTCGGGTCCGGGTACCACCATCACGTCGAACATCTACGACTCGCCGGCGTGTTCGGGTCCGACTGCGCAGCTCTACCCCGGCACCACCCGATGCCTGGTCTTCACCGTCCAGAACACACTCAGTGTTCCGGTGACCGTGACCTCGATCTCGATGGCCCTCGACGGCAGTACCCTCCGCTTCCAGTCGGTTGCCCGGTGTCTGACTACACCTTCCCGACCTTTACCGGCTCCTTCGTGGTGCCGGCCAAGTCCTCAGGCAACAGCCCCGGACTGCCCATCTCGATGACCGACACAGGCACCAACCAAGACGCCTGCCAGGGCGCGACCTTGCACTTCGTCTACACCTCTTCGGCCCAATACACCGACTCGTCGACCACGACGTTGTCGGTGTCGCCCAACCCGCCGGTGGCGGGCAGCCCGGTGACCTTCACCGCGACGGTGACGGCCAACAACCCCGGCGAGGACCCGACCGGCCCGAGCGGCACGGTCAACTTCTACTCCTGCTCGAATGCGGCCTGCACCGACCCGGTGCTCATTGGTTCGGCACCATTGGACCCAACGGCCAGGCCACCTTTACCACCACGACCCTGACCGCCGGCGGCCAGTACTTCGAGGCCGTCTACGAGGGGGCGGGAACGTCGTTCAGCGCTTCGACGTCAGCGGTCTTCGTCACTACGGTGACCCCGGCCGCACCGACCACCACGACGACGACCCAGCCGGCGCACGCCAACGCGGCCTCGCTGGCCTTCACCGGTGCGGACCTCGCACTCTTGGTCGGTGGTGGCGTGCTCTTCTTGACCGCCGGCGCCCTGGTGCTCTTCTATGCCCGCCGACGGACGAGGTTGAATCATGAGGCGCCGCGTCCTGATCGCTGCCATTTCGATCCCGGTGCTCCTGGGCGGTCGGCCACCTTGGCCTACGCCTACTTCACTTCGACCGGTGTGGGTACCGGATCGGCCGCGACCGGATCGCTGGCCAAGCCGGTCATCGCCTCGGCAACGCCCGGAGCAGGCACCGTGGCCCTCAACTGGGCACCTGGGGTCACCCCCCCGGGCGCCCCGGCTGTCACCTACTACGTGACCGCCGACGGCGGGACCCCGCGGGAACCTGCGCCACCTCGGCTTCGCCCACCACTTCGACCAGTTGCTCCGACACCGGACTCGGGCCGGGAGCCACTCCTTTACGGTCACCGCGGTATGGCAGACCTTCACCGCGACGAGCACTACGACCAATGTGACCGTCACCTCGGCGCGGCAACGCAGCTGGCCTTCACCACCCAGCCGGTGGGTGGCGTCGCTGAGGGCATTAATTTCGCCACGCAACCCAAGGTGTCGGTGGAGGACTCGGCGGGCAACGTCGTCACCGGCGACACCGGACCGGTCACTCTTTCCATCGCGACCTACACCGCGGGCAACGGCGGCATCGCCCAGGGCACCCTTGGCTGCACCAACCTGACCGTCAACGCCGTGGCCGGGGTGGCCACCTTCGCCGGTTGCAACATCACCGGTACCGCGGCCGCCGGCACGTACACGCTCAATGCCGCGCGGACTGGGCTGACCACCGCCACGTCAGGCAACGTCTCGGTTCTCGCCAGCTGGCCAGCAAGTTGGCCTTCACCATCCAACCGGGCAACGGCACCGCGGGCTCCGCGCTCATCACCCAGCCGGTCGTCAACGTCTTGGTAGTTCCGGTAACACAATTTCAAGCGGCAGCGGCTCGACCGACACCATCAAGGTCACGCTCTCGAGCGGCACCTTCTCGACCGGACTCTCGACCGCCTCGGTCAACGCCGTGGCCGGTGTGGCCACCTTCAGCGGCCTCCAGGTCAACTCGACTGCGGGCAACCCCTACACGCTGGCGGCCAGCGACACCACCAATGGCGCCATCACCGGTGCGACGTCGAACAACTTCACCATCTCGGCGGGTGCGGCCAACAAGTTGGCCTTCACCATCCAGCCGGGCAACGGCACCGCGGGTTCCGCACTCGCCACCCAGCCCAAGGTCACCGTCGAGGACAACTTCGGGAACCCGGTCACCAGCGGCAGCGGCTCGACCGACACCATCAAGGTCACCTTGTCCTCGCAGACCTTCTCGGGTGGCTCGACCACCGCCTCGGTCAGTGCCGTGGCCGGTGTGGCCACCTTCAGCGGCCTCCAGGTCAACACGACTGCGGGCAACCCCTACACGCTGGCAGCCAGCGACACGACCAATGGCGCCATCACCGGTGCGACGTCGAACAACTTCACCATCTCGGCGGGTGCGGCCAACAAGTTGGCCTTCACCATCCAACCGGGCAACGGCACCGCGGGCTCCGCACTCGCCACCCAGCCGGCCGTGACGATCGAGGACAACTTCGGCAACCCGGTCACCAGCGGCAGCGGCTCGACCGACACCATCAAGGTCACGCTCTCGAGCGGCACCTTCTCGGGTGGCTCGACCACCGCCTCGGTCAGTGCCGTGGCCGGTGTGGCCACCTTCAGCGGCCTCCAGGTCAACTCGACTGCGGGCAACCCCTACACGCTGGCAGCCAGCGACACGACCAATGGCGCCATCACCGGTGCGACGTCGAACAACTTCACCATCTCGGCGGGTGCGGCCAACAAGTTGGCCTTCACCATCCAACCGGGCAACGGCACCGCGGGTTCCGCACTCGCCACCCAGCCCAAGGTCACCGTCGAGGACAACTTCGGGAACCCGGTCACCAGCGGCAGCGGCTCGACCGACACCATCAAGGTCACCTTGTCCTCGCAGACCTTCTCGGGTGGCTCGACCACCGCCTCGGTCAGTGCCGTGGCCGGTGTGGCCACCTTCAGCGGCCTCCAGGTCAACACGACTGCGGGCAACCCCTACACGCTGGCAGCCAGCGACACGACCAATGGCGCCATCACCGGTGCGACGTCGAACAACTTCACCATCTCGGCGGGTGCGGCCAACAAGTTGGCCTTCACCATCCAACCGGGCAACGGCACCGCGGGCTCCGCACTCGCCACCCAGCCGGCCGTGACGATCGAGGACAACTTCGGCAACCCGGTCACCAGCGGCAGCGGCTCGACCGACACCATCAAGGTCACGCTCTCGAGCGGCACCTTCTCGGGTGGCTCGACCACCGCCTCGGTCAGTGCCGTGGCCGGTGTGGCCACCTTCAGCGGCCTCCAGGTCAACTCGACTGCGGGCAACCCCTACACGCTGGCAGCCAGCGACACGACCAATGGCGCCATCACCGGTGCGACGTCGAACAACTTCACCATCTCGGCGGGTGCGGCCAACAAGTTGGCCTTCACCATCCAACCGGGCAACGGCACCGCGGGCTCCGCACTCGTCACCCAACCGGCCGTGACGATCGAGGACAACTTCGGTAACCCGGTGACGTCGGGCAGCGGCTCGACCGACACCATCAAGGTCACGCTCTCGAGCGGCACCTTCTCGACCGGACTCTCGACCGCCTCGGTCAACGCCGTGGCCGGTGTGGCCACCTTCAGCGGCCTCCAGGTCAACTCGACTGCGGGCAACCCCTACACGCTGGCGGCCAGCGACACCACCAATGGCGCCATCACCGGTGCGACGTCGAACAACTTCACCATCTCGGCGGGTGCGGCCAACAAGTTGGCCTTCACCATCCAGCCGGGCAACGGCACCGCGGGCTCCGCACTCGCCACCCAGCCCAAGGTCACCGTCGAGGACAACTTCGGCAACCCGGTCACCAGCGGCAGCGGCTCGACCGACACCATCAAGGTCACCTTGTCCTCGCAGACCTTCTCGGGTGGCTCGACCACCGCCTCGGTCAGTGCCGTGGCCGGTGTGGCCACCTTCAGCGGCCTCCAGGTCAACACGACTGCGGGCAACCCCTACACGCTGGCAGCCAGCGACACGACCAATGGCGCCATCACCGGTGCGACGTCGAACAACTTCACCATCTCGGCGGGTGCGGCCAACAAGTTGGCCTTCACCATCCAACCGGGCAACGGCACCGCGGGCTCCGCACTCGCCACCCAACCGGCCGTGACGATCGAGGACAACTTCGGCAACCCGGTCACCAGCGGCAGCGGCTCGACCGACACCATCAAGGTCACGCTCTCGAGCGGCACCTTCTCGGGTGGCTCGACCACCGCTTCGGTCAGTGCCGTGGCCGGTGTGGCCACCTTCAGCGGCCTCCAGGTCAACTCGACTGCGGGCAACCCCTACACGCTGGCAGCCAGCGACACGACCAATGGCGCCATCACCGGTGCGACGTCGAACAACTTCACCATCTCGGCGGGCACCGCGACCCAGGTCGTCTTTAGTGTCCAGCCGGTCGGGGGTGTGCTCGAGGGAACGAACTTCGCCACCCAGCCCAAGGCCTCGATCGAAGATGCCAACGGCAACGTGGTGACCTCGAACACCGCAGGCGTGACACTGGGCATCGCCTCGTACACGGCGGGCAACGGTGGGAGCACACAAGGCACGCTGACCTGCACCAACAACACGGTCAACGCCGTCGCCGGTGTCGCCACCTTCACCGGCTGCCAGATCACCGGCACCGCGGCTGCGGGGACCTACACCCTCAGTGCCACCCAGACCGGCCTGCCGGTCGCCACCTCGACCAACGTGGTCATCAACTCGGGGTCGGCCACCAAGCTCGTCTTTACGACGCAACCGGTCGGCGGCGTGACTGCGGGCAATAACTTCGCCACCCAGCCCAAGGTCTCGGTCGAGGACACCAACGGCAATGTCGTCACTTCCGACACCGGAACGGTGGCGCTTGCGGTCGGGACGTACACGCCCGGCAACGGCGGCACGGTCCAAGGCACTCTGGCCTGCGCCAACAACACGGTGAACGCCGTCGCCGGTGTCGCTACCTTCACCGGCTGCCAGATCACCGGCACCTCGGCTGCGGGGACCTACTTCTTGACCGCAACGAGGACCGGGCTCACGGTGCCGACGTCCAATGGCGTCGTCATCAACGCCGGCTCGGCCTCCAAGCTCGCCTTCTCGGTCCAGCCGGTCGGTGGCGTCATTGAAGGCACGGCCTTCGCCACTGAACCCCAGGTGACGGTGCAGGACAGCTCGGGCAACACGATCACGAGCGACACCGGAACGGTGACGCTGTCGATCGCCTCGTACACCGCCGGCAACGGTGGGACCACCCAGGGCACCTTGACCTGCACCAACAACACCGTCAACGCGGTGGCCGGTGTGGCGAGCTTCTTGAACTGCAAGATCACCGGGCCCGCAGCTGCGGGGACCTACACCCTGTCCGCAGCTCGCACGGGTCTGACCTCGGCCACGTCGAACAACGTGTCGATCATCGCCGGCGCCGCCACCACCATCGCGACCAGTTCTGGCACACCGCAGTCGACCGCCATCAGCACCGCCTTCACCAATCCACTGGTGGCCCTGGTGACCGACACCAACGGCAACGGGGTCTCGGGCATCACGGTGACCTACACGGTGCCGACCAGCGGTGCCTCGGCCACCATCTCGGGCGGGACCACGGCGGTCACCAATGCGAGCGGCCTGGCCACCTCGGGCACCGTCACCGCGAATGCCACGGCGGGGACCTACAACATCACCGCCAAGGCGACCGGGACCTCCCCGGCCACCGTCAACTTCGCCATGACCAACCTCGGGAGCACCACGGTCACCGAGACCACCTCTGGTACCTACACCTTGACTGTGCCGGCGCACATCACGAGCTTCACCTTCACCATGACGGGTGCGGGCGGCGGCGGCGGAAGCTGTGGAACCAGCGGCGGCGCCTGCAGCGGCACCGGTGGGGCCGGTGGTGCGGGCGGCAAGGAGACCGGCACCATCACGATCCCCAACAGCTCGACGGCAACAACCTTCACCGTCGTCGTCGGTGACAACGGCACCGGGGGCACGTTCAACAACGGAGCGGCGGGCACCGGCGGCATCACCGGCTGGGCGCTCGGCGGCAACGGCGGACAGAGCACCGACAACAGTGCTGGTGGCGGTGGCGCCGCCACGGCGATCTACGTGACCAAGGCCACACCCATCGTGGTGGTCGGTGGCGGTGGCGGTGGTACCTACAACGGCGTAGCCGGCGGTGCCGGCAGCGGCGGCGCGGGCTCCAACGGTGGCGGCACCGGCCCCGGTCAAGGCGGCACTTCGTGCGGCAACGGCGGCGCCGCGGGAACCGGCGGTGCGACCACGGGCACGGCCGGCGGCAAGAACGGTGGCGCCGGCGGGAACGGCGGAACCGGCACCGGCGGTAGTGCAGTCAACGGTGGCGGTGGCGGTGGCGGTGGCTCAGGCTCAGGTGGCGGTGGCGCGGGCAGCACGCTGGCCCAGTCCGCCGGTGGCGGCGGCGGTGGCGCCGGGTGTGCGGCCGGCGACGGCACCAACACGGTGAGCGGCGCCACCTCGACGACCGGTGGCGGCGGTGCCGGCGGCACCGGCGGCGGCCAGACCGGTGGCAATGGGACCGACGGTTCCGTGAGCTTCACCGGCATTGGCCTGACCCTCGCCTAAGCACTGCACCAACTTCATGCCTCTGGCACGGCACGCGGCGCGCATCGCCAGCGTGGCGGCTCACCAGCATCTCGGGGGCATGTCGGCAACACGCGCCCACTGGCCGACCTCGAGAATGCACCTCGTGAGGCCGAGCGCCTCTAGGTGTCGCTGACGCCCTCGCTGAGGGCGGCGGCCAAGAAGGCCTCGACGTCGGCCCGCTCGACGGTGCGGCGCATTGGGGGCAGCGTCGCCAACAACACGCCGCGATAGCTGGCGGTGGCCAGGCGAGGGTCGAGGACCGCCACCACGCCGCGATCGTCGGCAGTGCGGATGAGGCGTCCCGAACCCTGGGCCAACAAGGTGGCCGCTCTTGGGAGATCGACCACCGAGAAGGCCCGGCTGCCCGCCCGGGCACGCCGGGCACTGAGCAGCGGGTCGTCGGGGCGCGGGAACGGCAGGCGGTCGAGCGTGACCAACGAAAGGGCGCGCCCGGGGATGTCCACGCCCTGCCAGAAACCGAGGGTGGCGAACAGGCACGACGTCTCGTCGTCGGCGAACCGCTCGAGGAGTCGACCCTTGGGCAGGTCGCCCTGGAGCAAGAGCGCATAGGGCAGATCTGGGGCCAGGGCGGCTGCGGCGAGTTCGGTGGCCCGGCGGCTGGTGAACAGGGCCAGGGTGCGGCCTCCGGCGGCACCGATCAGGGCGGCGAGTTCTTGGTGCAGCGCCGCCTCTGAGTCGGGGTTGCGCCGGTCGGGGAGGTGGCGGGCCACATAGAGCAGCGCGTGGTTGCGGTAGTCGAACGGGCTCCCGACGTCACGCTGATCGGTGGCGAAGGTACCGAGCCCGACGTGATCGACCAGGAGCGGGGGCACCGTCGCCGAGGTCAAGACGGCGGTGACCTCGCCCCAGAGCGACGCGGCCAGCGGGGGACCGACATCGATGGGGGAGAGGCGAAGCCGCGGGTTGCGCCGCGACCCGTCGACCCAGGCCACTTCGCCGTCACCGCGGCCGAGGATCCGGTGGAGGTCGTCGACCAGATGCGAGGCGGCCCCGGCCGCCCGGGTCTTGCGGCTGGCCCGCTCGCTCGATGTGCCCTCGTCGCCGAGCGACGGCTGGGCGGAGGTTGAGCGCCGCAGGGCGTCGGCGACCCGGGCCGCCAGTTGGGCCAGGCGCTCGATCACCTCGCCGAGCGCCTGATCGGTTGCGTGCGGTTCGGCCGTTGGGTCGAGGACCCGGGTCCCCACCCGCTCGGACATGAGCACCCCGAGCTCCTCGCCCGCACTGGTCAGGCGGCGCAGATGATCGGCATCCTTCTCGTCGATCAACGGGCGGGCCGAGGCGGACAGGGCCCCGAACCGCCCCGGGGTGACCTCGACCCCGAGGGCGGCGGTCATCACCTCTTCGAGTTCGTGGGTCTCGTCGAAGACCACCACCTCGTGCTCGGGCAGCACGGCCCCGCTGCTGGCCAGATGGGCTCCGTAGAGGTGGGTGTTGACGACCACCACGTCCGCCGCGGCCGCCTGGTCACGGGCCGCCTCGGCGAAACAGCGATTACCCGAGGGGCAATTGAAGGCGCCCGGACATTCTCTCGGGCCGACGCTGACCATGCCCCAGGCCCGCGGGCTCGGTTCGAACGCCAATTCGGCCCGGTCGCCGCTCTTGGTCATCTCCGACCAGGTGATCAGGCTGCGGACCTGGTCGACCAGGCCCTCGGGGGCGGGTGCTTCGTCGGGGTCGGCCTCCTCGGGGCGCTCGCCTCCCGTGTCGATGCCTTCGGCGAGATCGGGCTGGATCACGCCGCTGGCGAGCTCGGCCACCCGCTGGCGGCACAGGTAATTGCTCCGGCCCTTGAGCACGGCGAAGGAGACCGGGACCCCGAGCCCGGCGGCGACCAGCGGCAGGTCCTTCTCGGCAAGTTGGTCCTGGAGCGCCTTGGTGGCCGTGGCCACGACGACTTTCTTTTGACTCAGGACGGCGGGAACCAGGTACGCCAGGGACTTGCCGGTGCCGGTGCCGGCCTGGATGACCAGGTGGCGACCGGTCACGAGGGCCTCGCCGACGGCCTGGCACATTGCTTGTTGCTCGGGGCGCTGCTCACCGCGTTCGAGCGAGGCGGTGACCCGGGCCAGGGCGACGACGGCCTCGTGGCCGGCGCCGGCGCCGGCCGCGTCGTGTCCATCGGGCCGTGCGCCCTCCCCGTCGAATCCCTCGTCCACGCCCAGATCATGCCTGCAACGAATGACGGGGTCGGCGCACTAGGTTCAAGATGTGGGTAATCCCGTCTCCGACCAGGGAATCGATCCGATTCCCGACACACTCGACCTGACCCGGGTTCCCGTGCATATCGCCTGCGTCATGGACGGCAACGGCCGGTGGGCCAACGCCCGGGGCCTGCCGCGGACCGAGGGCCACGCCGCCGGGGAGGAAGCGCTGCTCGACGTGGTCAACGGGGCGCTGGCGATCGGCGTGCGCTGGATCACGCTCTATGCCTTTTCGACCGAGAACTGGCGACGGCCGGCCGACGAGGTGCGCTATTTGATGGGGTTCAATGAGTCGCTGCTCATGCGACGGCGAGACGAGCTCAACGACAAGGGCGTGCGCATCCGCTTCGCCGGGCGACGCGACTGGCGGGTGCCGCGCCGCGTGCTGCGCCGCATGGACGAGTCGATCGAGTTGACCAAGGGCAACCGCACCATGACGATGACGATGGCCTTTAATTACGGCGGCCGGGCGGAGATCGTCGACGCGGTGCGGGCCCTGGTCGCCGAAGGGGTCGCGCCGAACAAAGTGGACGAGAAGGCCATCCGCCGCCACCTTTACTTCCCCGACATGCCCGACCCTGACCTGGTGATCCGGACGTCGGGGGAGACCCGTATCTCGAATTTCTTGCTCTGGGAGATCGCGTACTCCGAGCTGGTCTTCCCCGAGGTCCTCTGGCCCGACATGCGCCGCAAGCACCTCTACGACGCGGTGATCGAGTTCCAACAGCGGGTCCGGCGCTTCGGCGATGTGAATCCATGACGACCAAGGGCCCGAGGTGACCCGCGTCGCCATCGCCGCTGGTGCGGCGGTCGTGCTCGGGCTCGTGGTGGTGGTCGCCATCGTGGTCCACGGGGCGGCGACCCCGCTGCTCGCCGTGGTCGCCCTGGTGCTCTTGATTGCGGGGGGAAATCTCCTCTACGGCAGAATTCGCACGGCGCGGCGGCCGGGGGCGCGGACCCGGCCGGCCCAAGAGGCCAAGAACCGGGCCATCGACGAAGCCCGGCGCAAGGCCGCCGAGGAGGCGGCCGAGGGGTGAGCTTGTTTCGCGACACCGGCGTGGTGCTGCACACCTACCGCCTCGGCGAGGCCGACCGCATCATCGTGTTCTTGACCGAACAGCACGGCAAGGTGCGCGCCGTGGCCAAGGGGGTGCGGCGCACCAAGTCCAAATTCGGAGCCCGGCTCGAGCCGCTGACCCACGTGGACCTCTTGTTGTGGCAAGGGCGCGGGGATCTCGACATCGTGAACCAGGTCGAGGTCCTCGACACCTTCCGGGCTGTGCGCGAGGACCTCTCACGCCTCCCCAAGGGCATGGCGTTGATAGAAGTGACCGACCAGATGGCCCAAGAGCGCCACCCCGACCCCAGGCTCTACGCCATGTTGGTCGGGGCGCTGCGGACGCTCTGCGACCAGGGCATCGACCCGACCCTGCTGGCTCCGGCCTTCTTCTTAAAGGCCCTCGTGCTCGAAGGGGCGGCACCGGTCCTCGAGGGGTGCGCGTCGTGCGGGGAGCCCGACGGCGAAGTGGAACTGGTCGCATTCGATCTCACCGAAGGCGGGGCGCTGTGCCGGCGGTGCCGACGGGGTCGGCCCATGAGCCCCGCTGCGCTCGCGTTGTTGCGCCGGATCCTCGGTGGCGGCCTGGGTGCGGTGTTGTCGGGGCCAGCGTCGCCGGGGGCCGACGAGGTGGCCGAGTTGGCCACCCAAGCCATGGAGGCGCACCTCGATCGGCGTATCCGTTCGGTGCGCTCGGGCGTTGGCCTCTGACTCGTGAGTACCCAAAGTGCATCGGGCGACCCCGCAGCCAGATTCGGGGTCTATGTCCACGTGCCCTTTTGCAAGGAGCGCTGCGACTACTGCGCGTTCGCGACCTACACCGACCGCGATCATCTGATGGAGCGCTACGCGGCGGCGGTCGTCACCGAGATCGAGCGACTCGGGTCAAGCGGGACGCTTTCGCCCGCGACCAGTGTGTTCTTCGGTGGCGGCACGCCCTCGCGCCTCGATCCGGCCCTGCTGTGCTCGATCCTCGACGCCATTGACCGCACACCCGACTGCGAGGTCACCGTCGAGTGCAACCCCGAAGACGCAGGTCCGCGTCACCTCGGCGCGTACGCGAGCGCCGGGGTGACCCGCGTGTCGTTCGGACTGCAGTCGACCAATCCGAGGACCTTGGCCGCCCTCGGGCGCCGCCCGGCGGGCGTCGGGGCTCAAGCCATTGCCGCCGCCGTCAGCGATGCGGGGTTCGCCACCTGGAACCTCGACCTGATCTTCGGTGCGGCGGGGGAGAGCGACGCCGACTGGGACCGAACGCTCGGCGAGGTGTTGGACCTGGCGAATCCACCCCCGCACCTGAGTGCCTATGCCCTCACCGTCGAGCCGGGCACCCCACTGGCCCGCGACGTGGCCCGCCACCCGAACGAGGACATCTCGGCCCGTCGCTACGAGATGGTGGACCGGGTCTTGAGCGCCGCGGGCTACTCGTGGGAGGAGATCTCGAACTGGGCCAAACCCGGACACGAGTGCGCGCACAATCACCTCTATTGGGATCAGGGCAACTATGTCGGTGTGGGCTCGGCCGCCCACAGCCACCGCGACGGGCAGCGGTGGTGGAACGTGCGGACCCCCGAGCGCTACCTCGCGGCCATCGAAGCCGGGCGCAGCGCGGAGGCCGCGAGGAGGTGCTCAGCGAGGACGAGCGGCGATTCGAGGCCCTGACCCTGGCGCTGCGCACGCCACGCGGGGTGCCCTTCGACGCTTTGGCGGACCGCGATCTCGACGGCCTGATCGAGCGGGTCGGCGACCGGGCGGTCCTCAACGTCCGTGGCCGGCTCTTGGCCAATGAGGTGTGCGCACGCCTTCGGGCCCCCGACCCCGTTTCGGTCGGGAGAAACTGACCCGGTAGTCTGCGCCGATGACCGAGGACAGCGAGGCGGGCGCGCGGACGACCTGATGGAAAAGGTGGTGCGCCTGTGCCGGCACCGCGGTTTCATCTTCCCCTCCGCCGAGATCTACGGCGGATTCCGCTCCACCTACGACTACGGGCCGCTCGGGGTCAACATGTTGCGCAACGTCAAAGCGGCGTGGTGGCGCTCGATGGTCCAGCTGCGCAGCGACGTGGTCGGTATCGACGCGGCGATTCTCTCGCCACCGGCGGTGTGGGCGGCCTCGGGCCACCTGGCCACCTTCACCGACCCCTTGGTCGACTGCAAGAACTGCCACGAGCGCTGGCGTGAGGACAAGATCGACGGCATCTGCCCGAACTGCGGGTCGCACGACCTCACCGAGGCCCGCGCCTTCAACCTCATGTTCAAGACCCACGCCGGCCCGGTCGAGGACGAGGGCCATGTGGCGTACCTGCGCCCAGAAACCGCCCAGGGTATGTTCACCAACTTCGCCAACGTGTTGCAGACGACCCGCAAGAAGCCGCCCTTTGGGATCGCCCAGGTCGGCAAGTCCTTCCGCAACGAGATCACGCCGCAGAACTTCGTCTTTCGCACGAGAGAGTTCGAACAGATGGAGATGGAGTACTTCGTCGCACCCGCCGAGAGCCAAGCGTGGTTCGAGTACTGGTTGGCCGAGCGCTTCGCCTGGTACGGCGCGCTCGGGATCCCCGAAGACAAGTTGCGCCTACGCCACCACGACCAGAGCGAACTGTCGCACTATTCGCGCGGCACCGCCGACGTCGAGTTCGCCTTCCCGTGGGGCTGGGACGAGCTCGAAGGGATCGCCAACCGGGGTGACTTCGACCTGTTGGCCCACGCCAAGGCCTCGGGGGAGAAACTCGACTACTTCGATCCGGCCACCAACGAGCGCTACGTGCCCCACGTGATCGAGCCGGCGGCCGGGGCGACGCGCACCATGATGGCCTTCTTGTTGTCCGCCTACGACGAGGACGAGATCGGCGGCGAGGCCCGCACCGTGTTACGACTGCATTGGCGATTGGCCCCCTACCAGGTGGCGGTGCTCCCACTGTCGAAGAAGGACCCGCTCGAACCCTTCGCCCGCGAAGTGCTGGCGACGCTCCAGCCCCACTTCATGTGCGACTACGACACCACCCAGGGCATCGGGAAGCGCTACCGGCGCCAAGACGAGGTCGGGACTCCGTGGTGTGTCACCGTCGACTTCGATTCACTCGAGGACAATGCGGTCACGGTGCGCGACCGAGACACCACCGACCAGGTGCGGGTGCCGATCCCCGACCTCGTCGACGAACTGCGCCGGCCCGCGCCACGTAGGCGGGCAGGCCAGCTCGGTTCGCTCAGTCGATCTGGCGGTACTTCCACACGCCGAGCGGGACCAAGACGATCAACAGGCCCGCAATCCACGCCAGCGCGAACCACACCGAACTCGACGAGTGGTAATAACCGCCCACCATCAAGGAGCGGGCCGCGTTGACGACGATGGAGACCGGTTGGACCTTGGCGAAGGCCTGGAGCCAGCCGGGCATCGTAGAGATCGGGACGAAGGCCGTCGAGGCGAAGGTGAGGGGGAGCAAGATGGGGAAGGCCATGACCTGGGCGGTTTCCGAGTTGGGGGCGGCCAGGCCGATGGCGGCGAAACCCCAACTGGCCGAGTACGCGAAAGCCAAGAGCAAGAGGGCGCCGAAGATGTAGTCGAGGACCCCTGGTCCGAGCCGAAATCCGACAGCGAAGCCGACGATGGTCATGATGATGATGACCGCGATGTTGCGGATCCCGTCCGCGGTGGTGCGCCCGGCCAGCACGGCGGATCGGGCCATCGGGAGCGCCCGGAACCGTTCGATCAGGCCCTTTTGGAGGTCTTCTGATAGGCCGACCGCCGTCGAGACGGCACCGAACATCACGGCCTGGACGAAGATGCCCGGCATCATGTAATCGACGTAGGGCACGCCGCCGGGAATGGGGATCGCCCCCCCAAAGACGTAGCGGAACAACAGGACGAACATGATGGGCTGGAGGGTCGAGAAGAAGAGGGCCTCGGGGATGCGGGTGTAGGCGATCAGGTTGCGCACCGTCACGGTGCTCATGTCGGCGAACATCCATCGGACAGCGGTTGGTCACGCCAGCTTTTCCGACGCTCGGGAGGGTGATGGTGGTCATTGGGCCTCCGTGACCTTCTTGGCGATCGCCGTGTCGACGCCGACGCGCCGCGAGCCCCGCCGGCGCCCGGTGTTCTCGGGCTCATCGCTGTGGCCGTCGCTCTCCTCGGTCTTGTGGCCGGTGAGGCTCAAGAAGACGTCGTCGAGGCTCGGCTCGCGCAACGCCAGTCCGGCCAACGCGATATTCGCCCCGTCGAGGGCGCGGAGCACCTCGACGGCCACGGCCGGGCCGCTCTCGACGGTCAGCTCGACGGACTTGGACTCGATGAGCGGTGCGTGTCCAGACAGCGGGGCGATCACCGCGGCGGCCCGGGCGGCTGCGGCCTCGTCGTTCAAGGTGATCGAGACCACCGAGGTCCCGAGTCTGGCTTTGAGTTCGGCCGGCGTACCTTGGGCAATGACCCGACCGTGATCCACCACCACTATGTCGCGGCACAGCTGGTCGGCCTCTTCGAGGTACTGGGTGGTCAAGAGGACCGTCGTGCCCGCAGCCACCAGGCCCTCGATGACCGCCCAGAGCTCCTGGCGGCTCTGGGGGTCGAGCCCCGTGGTCGGTTCGTCCAAGAACAGGATCGGGGGCTGGGCCACCAGCGCAGCGGCGAGGTCGAGGCGCCGGCGCATCCCACCCGAATAGGTCTTGAGGGCGCGGTTGCCGGCGTCGGTGAGCCCGAAGCTCTCCAAGAGCTCGTCGGTGCGCCGACGGACGTCGCTCCACCCGAGATGGTTGAGGCGGCCCACCATACGGATGTTCTCGCGCCCGGTCAGGTTCTCGTCGACCGCCGCGTTCTGCCCGGCCAGGCCGATGATGCGTCGCACCGTGTCGGCTTCGGTGACGACGTCGTGGCCGAGAATCGAGGCCCGTCCCTCGTCGGGGCGCAAGATGGTCGAGAGGATCCGCACCGCGGTGGTCTTGCCGGCACCGTTCGGCCCGAGCAGGCCGAGCACCGTGCCGGTCTCGACCGAAAGCGAGACACCGTCGAGGGCCCGGACGTTGCCGCGGGGGAAGACCTTGACCAGATCGTGGGCCTCCACGGCGATGGAGGAATTATTGCTCATTTGTCAAGAAACTTAGTGATAAAGTTACTTAGGTGTCAAGGCAATGGACCAAGGCCGACCTCATGGCGCAACTGCGCTCCGAGATCGTCGGCTACTTCGGGGCCGCCAGCGCCTTCGACGAGCGGTTGGCCGAGAAGTTCAAGGTGAGCCGTACCGACATGCGCTGTCTCGATCTGTTGGACCGCCATGGGCCGATGACGGCCGGGCACCTGGCCGAAGCGACGCACCTGAGCACCGGGGCCGTGACGTTCCTGCTCGATCGCCTCGAGGCCGCCGGCATGGTGGCACGGCGCCGCGACACCGACGACCGGCGCCGCGTATGGGTGGAACTGATCCCGGCGGCCCATCGGCGCCTGGCCAGGATGCACCGACCCATCGCCGAGGAGATGCGGGCCGTCGCGCAGCGCTTCAAGGAGGAGGAGCTGGCCATCGTGCGTGACTTCATGCGCGAGACCAAAGAGGTGTTCGAGCGTCAGG
The DNA here is from genome assembly GCA_963800725.1 of uncultured Acidimicrobiaceae bacterium. Classification (GTDB taxonomy): domain Bacteria; phylum Actinomycetota; class Acidimicrobiia; order Acidimicrobiales; family RAAP-2; genus Bog-473. The sequence continues at coordinate 42,555 of CAWDCE010000018.1, forward strand.
TGGCGGCTTCGGCGGGGCGCAAGGCGGACCCCGACACGGGCCCATAGGGAGGGTCGTGGCCCGGTAGGCTGTTTTCTTCCGTCCCTTCGTGGTCGGTGCCGCAACGACCCAATGCCGCTCGCCCGCCAGGTGGTTCGTCCCACCAGGGCAAGGAGACTCAATGCCGTACATCTTTGATTTCGACCACGCCCACCCACGCCCACCCATGGAGCTGAAGGACCTGCTCGGGGGCAAGGGGGCCAACCTGGCCGAGATGACGTCGGTATTGAAGCTCCCGGTCCCGCCCGGATTCACCATTTCGACCGACGCCTGCCGGGACTATATGGACGCCGGGTGGCCCAAGTCCCTCGATGCCGAACTGGCGTCGGCCCGCAAGCGCCTCGAGGCCGCCATGGGCCGGGTCATTGGGGACGCGAAGGATCCGCTCTTGGTGTCGGTGCGCTCGGGGGCCAAGTTCTCCATGCCCGGGATGATGGACACGGTCCTCAACCTCGGCCTCAACGACCGCTCGGTCGAGGGCCTGGCCGCTTTGACCGGCGACGAACGTTTCGCGTTCGACTCGTACCGGCGTTTCATCGCCATGTACGCCCGGATCGTCCTCGAGATCCCCGGCGAAGAGTTCGACTCGCTCTTCGACGCGGCCAAGGAGCTGGCCGGCACCGATTCTGACCACAAGGTCCCGACCGAGCTCTTGCGCTACCTGGTCGACTCGTACCTCCAGATCGTCGAACGCCACACCAAGGCCCCCTTCCCCCAGGACCCCGTCGCCCAATTGCGCGGCGCCATCGAGGCCGTGCTGCGCAGCTGGAACGGACCCCGGGCCATCGCGTACCGCGATCGTGAGCGCATCGCCCACGACCTCGGCACGGCCGTCAACGTCCAGGCCATGGTCTTTGGCAACCGTGACGACAACTCGGGCACCGGCGTTGGCTTCACCCGTGACCCGGCGACGGGCGCCAAGGGCGCCTACGGAGACTTCTTGGTCAACGCCCAGGGCGAGGACGTGGTCGCCGGTATCCGCAACACCGAACCGATCTCGCAACTCAAAGCGAAGTTCCCCAAGGTCCACGCGGAGCTCTTGAAGATCTTTACGCGCCTCGAAGCCCACTACCTCGACATGTGCGACACCGAGTTCACCATCGACCAGGGCAAGTTGTGGATGCTCCAGACCCGCGTGGGCAAGCGCACCGGCGCCGCCGCCCTCCAGATGGCCGTCGACATGGTGCGCCCGAGCGACCTCGGCATCACCAAGGCCGAGGCCGTCTCGAGAATCACCGAAGACCACCTCGACTCGGTGCTCCATCCCCAGTTCGCAGGCACTGGACACCGCGTGTGGGCCAAGGGCCTCGGGGCGAGCCCCGGTGCTGCGGTCGGGCGCATCTACTTCACCGCCAACGACGCCGCCGCCGCCGCCGAGCGGGGCGAGCAGGTGGTGTTGGTGCGCAGCGAGACGTCCCCCGAAGACGTCCACGGCATGCTGGCCGCCGAAGGCATCTTGACGGCGCGCGGCGGTCTGGTGAGCCACGCCGCGGTGGTCGCGCGCGGCTGGGGCAAACCGGCCGTGGTCGGCGCCGAATCCCTGCGACTCACGGCGCACTCGGTCACCGTTGGTGACATCACGCTCAACGAGGGCGACTGGGTCTCCCTCGACGGGGGCGCGGGCATCGTGGTGGCCGGCCAAGTCCCCTTGACGGCCGCCTCGCCGCCCAAGGCCTTCGCCACCGTGTTGAAGTGGGCCGACGAGATCCGGGCCGGTCACCTGGCAGTGCGGGCCAACGCCGACACCGGCGAGGATGCCGCCAACGCCCGGGCCCTCGGGGCTGAGGGCATCGGGTTGTGTCGCACCGAGCACATGTTCTTGGGCGAGGACCGCCTCCCGGTGGTGCGCCGAATGATCCTGGCCGACACCCCCGATGAAGAGGTGGCCGCGCTCGAAGAGCTCCGAAAGGTCCAACGCGAGGATTTCATCGCCATCTTGAGCGCAATGGACGCCCTCCCGGTGACGGTCCGGTTGCTCGACCCGCCATTGCACGAGTTCTTGCCCAGCACCGAGGAGATGGCGGTCAAGGACGCAACGGTCGGGTTGAGCACCGAAGAGCGCCGCCTCTACGACGCGGCGCTGTCGTGGAAGGAAGCCAATCCAATGCTCGGGACCCGTGGCGTGCGCCTCGGGGTGATCAAGCCCGGCCTCTACGCCATGCAGGTACCGCGTTGATGGAAGCGGCCCGCCAACGCGTGGTCGACGGCGGACACCCGATCATCGAAATCATGATCCCCTTGACCGTCAGCCGAGAAGAGCTGGCCCTGGCGCGCAGTTGGGTGGAATCAGCTGTGGCCGACGTGACCGCGGAGAAGGCGCCGCGGCCGAGCAAGGGGGCGACCAAAGAGCAGACCAGGCGCGGCAAGCTCGAGGTGTTGATCGGGACCATGATCGAGACCCCCCGCGCCGCGTTGCTCGCGGCAGAGATCGCCGAAGTGGCCGAATTCTTCAGCTTCGGAACCAACGACTTGACCCAGATGACGTTCGGGTTCTCGCGCGACGATGTCGAAGGTCGCATGATGAGCGCGTATCTCGAGCTCGGACTCTTGCCCCGCAATCCTTTCGACGTCGTCGACGCCGACGGTGTGGGTGAGCTCGTCCGCCTCGGGACCGAGCGCGGCCGGGCCACCCGGCCCACGCTCAAGGTGGGCGTCTGCGGTGAGCACGGCGGTGATCCCGAGTCCATTGCGGTGTTTTATGCGGCCGGTTTGGACTACGTGAGCTGCTCACCCTTCCGAGTCCCCGTGGCCCGGCTGGCCGCGGCCCAAGCGGTGCTGGCGGGACTGCCGGCGGCTCCGGCCAAGGCAGCCAAGGCCACCGCCGCGGCCAAGGCCAGCTGAGTTCGCGCCCGATTCGGGGAGGACCCGACCGCGGTACCGTCATCAGGTGGCCATTCCCGACGAGGACGTAGCGCAGGTCCGGGCGGCCACCGACATCGTGGCGCTCATTGGGGAACACGCCGCCCTCAAGCGGGTCGGTCGGCGCTGGAGCGGCCTGTGCCCGTTCCATACCGAAAAGAGCCCGTCGTTCAGCGTCAACGCCGAGGAAGGCTTCTACTACTGCTTCGGGTGCCAGGCCTCGGGCGACGCCATCACCTTTGTGCGCGAGATGGAGCACCTCGACTTCGTCGATGCGGTCCGGCTGTTGGCCGACCGGGCCGGGGTGGCGCTGCACGAAGATGCCGAGGCCGGTAAGGATCGAAAGCGCCGGACCGAATTGCTCGATGCCATGGAGCGGGCGGTCGAGTGGTACCACCAGCGGCTCCTAGGTGCCGCTGACGCCGGCCCCGCCCGCAACTATCTGCGCTCGCGCGGCTATGACGGCGAAGTGGTCCGCCGTTTCCGCCTCGGCTGGGCCCCCGACGACTGGGATGCCCTCGCCACCTCGCTCAAACTCTCCGAACGCGTCCTGACCGATTCGGGGTTGGGTTTCGTGAATCGTCGGGGTCGGGCCCAAGACGCGTTCCGTGCCCGCATCCTTTTCCCGATCTGCGATCCCTCGGGGCATCCGATCGCGCTCGGGGGTCGGATCCTGCCGCCCACGCCCGGCCAGCGCGTCCCCGACCGTCCCGAACCCAAGTACAAGAACTCCCAAGAGTCGGCCATCTACTCGAAACGGCGCACGCTCTACGCGCTCAACTGGGCCAAGGGCGACGTCATCGCGCAAGGCGAAGTGGTGGTGTGCGAGGGCTACACCGATGTGATCGGCTTCTTCGAGGCCGGTGTACCGCGTGCGGTGGCGACCTGTGGGACCGCGTTGGGCGAGGAGCACTTCACCTTGCTGCGCAACTTCGCCCGCCGGATCGTGTTGGCCTATGACGCGGACAGCGCCGGGCAGAATGCCACCTCGCGGGTCTATGAGTGGGAGCGCAAGCACGAGGTCGACGTGGTGGTCGCCTCCTTTCCCGGCGGCAGTGATCCCGGCGAGTTGGCCCGCACCGACCCTGAGTCGCTCGTGCGCGCCGTCAAAGAGGCCCGACCGTTCCTCCAATTCCGCATCGACCGCATACTCGATGCCGGCGATCTCTCCACCCCCGAAGGACGGGCCCGCGCCGCCGAGGCCGCGCTCAGTGCGGTCGCCGAACATCCCGACGATCTCGTCCGCGATCAATACGTGATGCAACTCTCCGACCGGTGCCGCCTCGACGCGTCACGCTTGCCGCGACAAGCTCGAGTACATCCGCACCCACCCGAACGAAGTCGAGTCCACCAAGCCGGCGCGCCCCGCCCGAACGCGCGCGATCACGATTCAGATGACGCACCGGCACCCGACGATGCGTACTTCGGCGACGACGGCGACATTGCCGCACCGGTTCGGATGCATGCAGGCCCCGGGCTCGAGGCGCTGAAACTCGCGGTGCACCGACCCCAAGACGTGGCGGGTCGTCTCGAACCCGTCCTGTTCGTGGACCCGGTCCAACGCCAGGCCTTCGTGGCCCTGCTCGAGCATGACGACCTGCACGCCGCCATCGAAGCTGCCCCACCCGAAGTGTCGCTCCTCTTGCGACGGGTCACCGTCGAAGAGCCGTTGGCCGGTGATCCCGCGTTGGGAGATCCCGTCGAACTGGTGGTGATGGTGCTCTTGCGAGAGGCGGTCCGGCGTGCGCTCGGCGACGTGGAGAAGCAGGCCCGGGGGCTCGATGCCTCGTGGCAGGCCGGCGCTGCGGAGACCGCGGAGGTGCGGCTTTGGCTGGCCGAACTCGGCGAACCCGCTTCGGCGCGCACCGCTGCCGATCGGTTGGTAGCGTGGCTCAGCGAACGCGAGAGTCGAGAGGCGTGATCAAGGTGGCATGGCGCAGGTAGGTGATACCGCAGCGAGCGTGATTGACGAGACGGCCCAGCTCCCCAATGCGGCCGCCGACACCGGGCGCGCGCCGCTCACCCACGAGCCGCTACCGCCCGGTGTGTCCCAGGTCGACTTCGACGCGGCATTGGCGGCCGGGCGCGAGAAAGGTCACCTCACCCAAGACGAGCTGATCGACGCGCTGCACGCGGTCGAGCTCACACCCGAGGTTCTGGCGTCGTTGCTGGCGCGCATCAACGCCGAAGGGGTCGCACTGGTCGACGACGTCGAAGAGGACCTTCCCCCCGAGCCCGATACGCCGACCCGGCTCGATCGGGCCGCAACGGCGCGCAACGGCGCGCGACGTGACGCCAACGGCAAGCGGGCAACGAGCACCTCGGCCGAATCGTCGGGGAGTGCCGAGGACCCGGTGCACACGTATCTCAAAGAGATAGGCCGGGTGCCGCTGCTCAATGCCGAGCTCGAGGTGGAGATTGCCCAAGCCATCGAGGCCGGCAACGAGGCCGCGGCACGCCTGGTGGCACACGATCTCGCCGAGGCCGGCGAGGGGCCCGCAACCGACCTCTTAGAGCCCAGCCAGATCAGCCGCAATCGTCGCCTGGTTCGCAAGGGCCAACAGAGCAAGGACGAGCTCATCGAGGCGAACCTGCGGCTCGTCGTCTCCATCGCCAAGCGATACCGCAACCGGGGGTTGGCGTTTCTCGATTTGATCCAAGAGGGCAACCTCGGCCTCATGCGTGCCGTCGACAAGTTCGACCACACCAAGGGCTTCAAGTTCTCGACCTACGCGACGTGGTGGATCCGCCAAGCCATCACCCGAGCCATTGCCGATCAGGCGCGCACCATTCGCATCCCGGTCCACATGGTCGAGACGATCAACAAGGTGGTCTGGGCCCAGCGCCAGTTGCTCCAAGAGCTCGGACGCGAACCGACGGTCGAAGAGGTGGCGTCCCGGGTCGAGTTCCCGATCGATCGGGTGCGCGAGATCCAGCGCATCAATCAAGACACGGTGTCGCTCGAGCAACCGGTGGGCGACGAGGATGACTTCAGCTTGTCCGACCTCATTGAAGACCGAGGCGCCATTGTGCCCGACGACGCGGCCACGAGGGCATTGCTCGACGAAGCCGTGCGCGAAGCGCTCGGACAACTATCTGATCGCGAACAAGACGTGGTGCGCCTGCGCTTCGGCCTCGACGACGGCAAGATCCGCACGCTCGAAGAGGTCGGCCGCGAGTTCGGCGTCACCCGAGAGCGGGTCCGCCAGATCGAGTCCAAGACCCTGGCCAAGCTGCGTCGCCCCGACGCGGCCCACTTGCTGCCGCGATTATCTCGAAGAGTCCTGATCGCCCGGGTGGGCGAGTCGACGGTGATCTGTCGGGTCGAACCAGGCGACCTCTCGCCGCTGATAATGTTCGACCGCTTCAATGAAGCCCTTCCGGGGTAGCTCAATGGCAGAGCGAGCGGCTGTTAACCGCTAGGTTGAGAGTTCGAGTCTCTCCCCCGGAGCTTTCCTCACCGTATTCGCTGCTCAGTGGGGGTAGCCCGATCACCTCACCTCCCACCTCAGGGTCGTCGTGCGCACTTTGTGCGCGATCGCATCATCGTTCTGTGGCGATCGGGACCACATTGAGGCGTCCGGGTAGCGATTGAGCTGTTGCGTGAGCTGCCCGTCACGTTCCTCGCTGGCGTGCACGTGGCACACCACCACGTCGACGGACTTGGACCCGCCGCGGCGCATGATCACCTTGGTACTCGCACCGGTGGAGGCGAACATGGTGGCAGCGAAGTGGCCCAGATCGTGGAAGCGTACCGACGTGAGGCCCGCCCGCCGGCGTGCAGTCTCCCGGACAACCCAAAAGTTGCTCGGGTGCAGTCGTTCGCCCGTCGCACCGACGGGCAGCCAGAGGTGTCAGATCTCCGAAAAATGTGTCATTGTGACAAGCGTCGCGGTCTCACTCAACTTTGGGCGAAGCTGATCAGGGACGCGCACTCGTCCGTGGGCGCAGCAATCAGCGCCGCAATGTACGCATCTCGGGCCGCGCCAGGACGGTCGAGCCGTGCGGCTCCCCAGCTGAACGGTGGAAGCTGTATCGAAATCCTGTAGAGGTCTGCCATGAGGCGTGTACAGCGGCCGTTTCCGTTCGCATACGGGTGAATGCAGACGAGCCCGTAGTGGATTCGCACTGCGCGCTCGTCTGGAGCAAATACGTCGTGGTCGTGCCAGTAGCGTGCATCTGCGAAGAACGGTGCCAGATGCTCGCCGATCAAGTCAGGCTCCACACCAAGGGTGGTCTCGCGGCGCCGTTGGGTTCCAGCCCAACGCCAGACGTCATTGAACATCTGCTTGTGAAGCGCGAAGAGGAACCGGGTTTCCAATAGTGCTCCAGGCCGCCGAGGCTGAGCGCGCCGGGTCGCCCATAGCAGCGCTCGTGCAACGTTTTCGTACTCGACTTGATTCAGATCGGCTCGGGTTGCGACAAAGGTTGGGATGAGTCGGGCCAGGTCTTCGTCGTCGATGGGAGTGGCGCCAGCTGGCTCAGGGCCGATCGCGCCTACGTCGAACTCCCCAACGCTCATGTATCACGCCAGAGACGACCGTTTGCAACGAGTTCGCGAATGCAGTCGGCAGTGAACTCGTCGAGAGCATCCTCGTCGATACCCTGGTTCTCGAGGTCCATGGTGGCATCGGTGTATCTCAGCTGGCCAAGAGCGTATTTGTCGTGCTTGACGCTGCACGGTGTCCTCGATGGTGGAGTTGGGCACAAGGGCGTAGACCAAGGTGCAGTCGAGAGCGCCAGCTGCCCCTTCCAGCCGGGCCAGGGTCACGTTCCCCGTAAGTTCGGCCCGCTCGAGCTGGGCGACGTTGGACTGAGCGACTCCAAGGCGCTTTCCGAGAGCACCTTGAGACATGCCTAATGCGGTGCGGATGGCACGAACCCAACCAGAGTGAGGCCGTGTCCTGATGGGCGCGAGGTTGGCCTGCTTCAAATTTTCGATCTAGCTCACGCCGAGCTTGGGCAGCACGCTTTGCGGTTTCCATACATAACAGCTTATCAGAATCCACCTATTTTAGAAGATATATTGTCTATATATTGGCAGAAATAATCATAAATACATTATATTCGTTAGCAAATGGCCGTCCCCTTCTCCCGGCCCGAGCTACCTAACATTGTCACTGATCAACGGCGGCCCGGCGCTGCCGGATCATTTCACCGAATCGCAGGAGCACACATGAAATCGGCAATGATTCCGCTCGGGTGGATATGAGATTGGTCTCGAGGCACACCACCGTGCTCCTCATCGGCGCCTCACGTGGCCTGGGCCTCGCGATGGCCGCGGACTACCTCGATCGGGGATCTCGCGTCGTGGCAACGGTGCGGGGCCCGGGCCACACTGCCCTGCACGACTTGGCAGAATCCGCCGACGGGCGCCTCGAGATCGAGCACCTCGACATCAACGTGCCCGAGCAGCTCGACGCCCTCAGCCACCGGCTCGACGCCCGAAGATTCGATCTCCTCTTCGTGAACGCGGGGGTCGCCACCGCCACCGATGTGACCACCGCTGACGTCAGCACCGAGGAGTTCACCGAACTGATGGTTACCAACGCGCTGAGCCCGATGCGGGTCATCGAAACACTCGGTCGGCTGGTCAATCCGGGCGGCACCATTGGCATCATGTCATCGGGCCAGGGCAGCATCGCGAACAATGAGGGCGGTGGCTTTGCCATCTACCGAGCCAGCAAGTCTGCGCTCAACCAACTCATGCGCAGCTACGCGGCCCGGCACCGCGACGATGGCCGCACGTTGCTGCTCATGGCACCGGGTTGGGTCAAGACCGATCTCGGCGGCCCCGGGGCTCGGCTCGACATCAGCGAGAGCATTCCCCGCCTCGTCACGGTCATCGACGCCCAACGCGGGCAGCGGCGGTCTTCACTTCCTCGACTACTTGGGAAAGGCGGTCGTGTGGTGAGAACCCACGGGACGAAGCGTGTCGCGCCTCGAGGGGAGCGGGGTTCTGCTGCATCCCCTCAGATCAGGGGTGCATGGTCGCTCGACCAGGGTGCCAACACCCACCGCCAGGCGTTCTCCGGCACGGTGTAGAGCACCTCGAACTCAGGACCGAGTTCGTCCTGGACCGCCTTGGCGAGGTGAGCCCCCCGAGCCCACAACGCGTCGAGTGCTGATGGCCCGCCGGCCGCACGATTCACGAGCTGGACACCCAGGTCGTTCCATTGTGCCAAGGCGTCGAGGAGCGGCGCCGAAATCTGCGAGCTCCACGGTCGAGGGCGTGGCGACGCCGATTCCGAAAACCCCGACCCGGTCCATGCTCCGCCCGCTGGTGCCGGAGCCTTCATCTCGCGACCCGAAAGGACCTTCCAGATTCCGCTCGTCCCGTGGTCAAAGGCGATCAGGACGCGAGGCGGCGCACTCACGGACGCAACGATAGGTCGCCGGATCCCCTCTCGAGGGAACGGCGCAGCGAGGCGGCTGATGCCTCGCACTCAGTACCGAGTAGCGAGGTCGGTGGCGTGGCGAGGGCGCGAGGATGGGCCGGTGACATCGGTGATTCTCATTCGCCACGCCGAGCCGCGCCTGGCCAAGGATCTGCCGAGTGCGCAGTGGCCGCTGAGTGAGCGGGGTCGCAACGATGCAACAGCATTGGGGACGAGCGTCGCACACCATTGCGGCGGGGCAACCGTGGTGACCAGCCCCGAGCGCAGGGCCAGCGAGACCGCCGCGCTGGCATTCCCGTCGGTCACGTCCCACGTCTCGGACCGGCTCAGCGAGGTCAACAAGCCTTGGTACGACTCGCATGAATCGCATATGGCCGAAGCGGCCAAGTACCTGAGGGGCGAAGCAGTAGAAGGATGGGAGTCTCGCAACGAGGTAATCACGCGATTCGCCCAACTGCTCTCTGACTTCCGATCTTCAGAGGTCCTGGTGGTCGTGAGCCACGGATTGGCGGTGACCACTTGGATTGACCACGAGATAGGACTCAAGGATCCGTGGTTCTTTTGGTCGCAACTCACGATGCCCGACGCATGGTTGACCGATCACGAGCACAAGTCGCTGGTGCGCCTGATCGCCCGTTGAGTGATCGTTTGCCTGCCGCCTTGGACCATTGGCCATCACCGAGAAAGATCGAGAAGGAGTTCGCAGGGGAGGGGATCGCCAACTGCCTGCTCCATGACCCGCAGGTGATCAGCATCTATTGGGTGTTGGGATGAACGAGCCGCTGTCGCGGATGCCTCGATGTCATCCACCTCCATTACATAGATGACGACGGGGCCTTCGGAATCTTCGATTAAGAGGACCTGTTCGTGGGTACAACCTTCATCGATCAGCGTGGCCAGGGCCTCTTGGCGTCGGGGACCATTGACCTCGGCCAGCCACCTTCGGAGCAGATCGGCTCGACCAGGATTGACACGGCGAACAGCGACTCGGAGCATCGAGCAAGCTTGCCATGACCTTGCCGACGACGTTGCCGGTGCCCTTCGTGAGGCGATCCCGATCACCCGACGCAATTCTCGACGGCGAACCGATTCGCTCGTCGCGAGGTCATAGATGGGGTGGGGGCCATTTGGTCGAGCAGCACGTGGAATTCCAGCCAGGCCATAGGTCTGGCGGCGGCGACGTTGCTTGGTGTCCTCGGGCTTTGTGGCTGCTCGTCGAGCCCGACCTCTCCGCACGCGTCGAGTGGGGTACTCACCGGCACCGCACAAGCGTGTGCCGGGCCTGTCTCGGTTCCCATTGCCACCTTGCGCGTCTACCGGGGCGACGCCAACACGGCCAATCGGGACGTCTATCGACCGTCCAAACCGCTGGTCACCGAGCGGGTCCCTACTAATTCGACTTACCGGTTCGTCCTCGCCCCGGGGCGATACTTCATCACCAACTCCAGCCCGCAGTTCGCCCACCCCTTCGTGCTGCTGGCCGGAGCGACCCAACACATTGACGTGCCGAACTGGTGCATGTAGTCCGCTCCGCGCTGCTGGCGTGCTCACGCATCGGGCGAGCGGGAACGCGAGGCCCACTTGGACCCGACCTCGCACGCACCACTTCGATCACCTTCTCGAACAGCTCACCGTGATCCAAGATGGGAATACAGCCGTTGGACACGACGTATGCCGTACCGGGGTCCAGCGGATCGGTCTCGGCCCAACTCGGTGGGGCGAATCCGAATTCGATCTCCAATCGCGATCCCACGGAGATCCGGCGCTCCGTCAGCGGTCCCCATTCGCGAGTTTTAATGAGTTCAGCGGGCTGGGCGACCGCCGCCGGAGCCCAGTCGTCACGCGCCAAGTAGACGGGCTTGTCGTTCGTAAGAATCACCAGATCGATGTCTGAGTCCATCCTTGGCTCTGCCCTGGCCCACGAACCTACGACGGCCACGCCGCAGATGTCGGGGCGCCCACGGGCCCAGTTCACCACGGCACCGCAGACCTCGATGTACTCCCTTTGCCTTTCGTCGGTCACCACCACCATCAGTGTCGCGCCGTCGGTGTGTCCGTGGACGTCTCGGGCCCCGATCGCAGGCACGGGTCAGCTCCCCGACGCCGCGACTCTCGGGCGAAGCGAAGCATGGTGTGGTGAGGCCTCATGACTCCGGGGGCCACCGGTAACACACGTCCGGTGCCCGTTCCTCGTTGTCGCCCGGTGTCGTATCGATGGCGACGAACCCGTGTGCTTCGTAGAACCGTCGGGCATCGAGATTGCTCTGGAAGGTCCAGAGTTTGAGTCCACCCGGACGCAAGTCCATGGCTTGCCGCGAGCAGCGCTCCCCCGACGCCCTTGCCCGTCTCGGCCGGATCGACATAGAGCTGATCGATCCATTCGTCGTTGAGCACCATCAGGCCAATCACTTCGCCACTGGCGGCGGCGACCCACACCTCGGCGTTCGCAAGCACCACCTGCGCGAACCACTGGTCGACCTCCACGTCGGTGTGGACGATGGGGGGAATCGATGCCGAGGCTCTACGAGATCGGAGCCACAGCGCAGCGAGGGAGGCCGATTCCACGGCGGTGGCCCTGCGGATTTCCATGCCCCATCATCGGCTCCGGATCCACGATCTCGGGCACGACGCTCGATGCCGGACGCCGATGAAGGCGAGTTTGGTTACCATGACGCTCGGTGCGTATGCCGCTCAGAGTGGGCCTGGTGATGATCAGCGTCGCGACATTGATCGCCACGTCCGAAGGCCTGGGTTCCGCCAGCCCGCAGAGTCGATTGGAAGCCTTCTCACGAACAGCGAATCAGTCGGCGCAGTCGGGCTTTCGTGGCAATCAGGCCTTCTGTGCGCAACGGCCTTTGTGGGGATCCCTGGCGTACCAAGCCAGCTCGGGTCGACCAAGCCTGCGTGTCAACCTGCGCCGCCTCCCAAAGAATGCCTTGGTCGGGATCAACTGGTCCAACAGCGCCGTGCGGGGCTACCTGATCGCCACGGTTCGAACCGACGGACATGGCGACTCCATTCCCGGTTCGCAGCACCTCCTCCGTCCCGCCGAATCCCGCGGCTACAAGGTGGTGCTGACTTGGCCTACCAACAACGACGCAGTGGCCACTATGTGGCCTTGTCGTTGAACCGCAGCGTGGGACTGCCGTGTCAAAGAGAAATGAGAACTGGCATTCTGAGCGCTCCGTAGGGATCAATGCCTGCTTGGCCAGTCGATTCACTGGCAGGCACTTGGGGCCGCCGCACTCGATTTCGTTCGGCCGGGATCTGCACGCCCACGTTCCGCTTCGGCACGACTCGCACTAGACCGTAACGATTCCGGTCTGGAAGGCGATTACCACCAATTGTGTGCGGTCCCACGCCTCGAGTTTGGTCAGTATCCGACTGACATGAGTCTTCGCAGTAGCCGTGCTCATGTGGAGTTCCTCTCCGATTTCCGCATTCGATTTGCCCTGACCAATGGCCACCAGGACCTCGCGCTCGCGCTGGTGAGTGACTCGAGCCTCCCGCTCGTCGGTGCGAGATCAGCCGGTCGATTGATGAACTCGGCGATGAGGCGACGGGTCACGCTCGGAGCCAACAACGAGTCTCCTTGGGCGACGACTCGGATTGCCGCCAATAGCTCATCGGGTGGCGTGTCCTTGAGAAGGAAACCGCTCGCCCCGAATCGAAGCGCATCGAAAATGTACTCGTCGAGATCGAAGGTCGTCACCATGAGGACCTTGGTTCTGTCGTCAGCCTGAGTGCTCACGATCTGGCGCGTGGCTTCGAGTCCGTCCATTTTGGGCATGCGCACATCCATGAGGACCACATCGGGACGGGTTGCCTCAACCACAGCCACTGCCTCGATCCCGTCGGACGCTTCACCGACGACACGGAGATCGCTGGCCGAATTGACCAGGACCCGAAATCCGCCACGCACCAGGGCCTGATCGTCTGCCACCACCACCGTGATCGTCATACGCGGTCCCGCAATGGAAGGCAGGCACGTACCTCGAAGCCCCCGTTGGCGAGCGACCCCGCACTGAGTGTCCCACCAAAGGTGGCGGCCCGCTCTTTCATGCCGATGATGCCGTGACGATCGGCGAGATCTTTGCTGTGGCCGTCGGCATCAACCCCCGACATGAGTACTCCGGTCCCGAGCGGAGCGTTGGTCACACTGACCACCAACTGCTCCTCGCCATATTGGAGGCGAACCCAGGTGTGGGCCGATCGAGCGTGCTTCACCACGTTGGTGAGTGCCTCTTGGACGATGCGATAGACGGAGAGTTCAAGACCCTGGGGGAGCGACGGTGCGCCACCGGTGAACTCTAAGTCAACGGGAACTCCGGCACTGCGTATGCGCTCGACAAGATCCCCCAGGTCCGACAGCGTGGGGACGGGGTTGAGATCGGGTACTTCGTGGTTGCCTCGTCGCAGAATCCCCAAGACCCCCCGCAATTCTTGGAGCGCCGACCGGCTGGTCTCTTCGATGGCGATGAGCGCCGTTTTGGCTTCATCTGGTTGACGGTCGATGACATGTCGACCGACTCCTGACTGGATCGCGATGACGCTCAGGCTGTGCGCAATCACGTCATGGAGTTCACGGGCGATCTCCATCCGCTCTTCGACGATGGCGCGCTCGGCCCGGGCGAACTCTTGGCGCTGCCGTGTCTTCTCCTGGTCGACCAGGCCTCGCTGGTAGGCCTGCCGAGTGCGGACACTGTCACCGACAAACCACGTCGCACCGATCAAGATGATGTTGAAGGTGAAGTTCCCCTGGAGCGGCCGCAGCGCCGCCGCCACTGCGTAGGCGATGAGGAAGGAGGCCTCCAGGGCCGCCAGCACCGCGATGGACTGTCGGCGGTTGTATTTCAGGATCACTGAATAAAAGGGGAGGGCGATGAGGGGCTCGGGTGCGAGGTACTGTCCCAAAATGGTCGAGACGATCATCGCTGCGCCGACGCACACGAGTGCCACCTCGGGCCATTTGCGTCGAAACGCAATGGGAATCGTCGCTAGAAGGTAAAGCAGCCCGAGGACCCATCTCGGCACCACGACCGCGTGCGCCAGCTGAGGGGTGACGAACAGGGAGATCAGTGCTGCCGCGAGAATCAGGCCAGCGAGGACGACATCGACGATGACCCATTGCCGAGCGGAGATTCGCTCGAGGAACGGCGGCCGAGGAAGGCTGCCCACATCCTTCTCGGGGTCCATACCACGACGCTAGTGATCTCGGCGTCATATTGCGTCCCCCCGCAGGGCCTTCTTGCCTACATCCTGAGATGTACTCACCTGACACGAGAAAGGCCCGGGCTACATCGCAAGGGCGACAGAGAAGTAGCCGCTCGCGTGATGAATTGTCTGTTGCTGTACGTCATTGTTGAACCACAAGGGCAGTGGCCACGAAGGCCGCAGGCCAGTTCCATGACGAGTAGGAGACCACACGGTGATCGAAGTCAATGGCGTCACGAAGCGATACGGGGACAAGGTAGCGGTTGACGACCTCTCCTTTGAGGTGCAGCCGGGTCAGGTCACGGGATTCCTCGGGCCGAACGGCTCGGGCAAGTCGACCACGATGCGCATGATCATGGGTCTCGACGCACCCGACGGCGGTTCGACCACAGTCAACGGCAAGGCTTACCGCGATCTCCCGATTCCCCTCCGAGAGGTTGGCGCCCTGCTCGAGGCCAAGGCCATCCACCCGGGTCGCAGCGCCTACAACCACTTGTGGTATCTGGCCCAGTCCAACGACATCCCCCGTTCCCGTATCGACGCCGTCCTTGAGATGGTGGGTCTGAGCGATGTGGCCAACAAACGAGCCGGAAAGTTCTCGCTGGGGATGGGGCAGCGGTTGGGCATCGCCGGGGCCCTGCTCGGCGATCCCCAGGTCCTCCTCTTCGATGAGCCCATCAACGGATTGGACCCCGAAGGGATCCTGTGGGTCCGCAATCTGCTCAAGAGGTTGGCGTCGGAGGGACGTACGGTCTTCGTGTCGAGCCACCTCATGAGCGAGATGGCCCTCACCGCGGACCATCTGGTGGTCATCGGTCGTGGCCACCTGATCTCGACCGGGACAGTGGCAGAATTCATCGCACAGGGCACAGCGCAGTTCGTGCGGGTCCGGTCCCCCCGAGCAAGCGACTTGGCGCACCTGTTGGCGGCCGAAGGAGTCCAGGTTGTCAACGAAGTCGATGGTTCGCTATCGGTGGCCGGGATTTCCGCGGCAGAAATCGGGGAGGCGGCCGGATCCGCCGGCATCCACCTGCACGAACTCTCACCCCAGATGGCATCGCTCGAGGAAGCCTTCATGGAGTTGACCCGAGACAGCGTCGACTTCCACGGCGTCAGCGATCCCGGTCTTGTTACTCCCGACCCCCAGCCCCTTCTCTCAGGAAAGTAGAACTCCCATGACTGTTGCAATTGATAGTGCGGCAAGCGCGAGGTCGATGGCCTCGGCCGGTGGACACCTTCGGATCACAAGTGTGCTTCGGTCCGAGTGGATCAAGATGCGAACGGTTCGCTCAACAATGTGGGCCCTGGTCGCCATGGTGGTAATCACCATTGGGGTGGCGGTCTTGGCGACGCTGAGCGTCTCGGGTCAGTGGAAGTCGATGTCGTTGGCTGACCGGCTGACGTTCGACCCGACGAGTCTCAGCCTCACCGGGCTGCTCTTCAGCCAACTCGTGATCGGTGTACTCGGGGTGCTGGTGATCAGTGCCGAGTATGGCACCGGGACCATCCGCTCGACATTGGCGGCGGTCCCGAGACGACCCACGGTCCTCGCCACAAAAACGGCGGTGTTCGCCGCCGTGGCTTTGGTGGTGGGGGAGGTCCTTTCGTTCAGCGCATTCTTGATCGGCCAAGCACTATTGAAAAGCCCGGTCCCTCACGCTTCCCTCTCCCAACCCGGCGTGCTGCGGGCCGTGATAGGTGGCGGACTCATGATCGGCGTTCTTGGGCTGTTTGCCCTCGGTCTCGCCACCATCATCCGCCATACCGCCGGGGCCATCACCGCATTCGTCGGCACGCTCTTGGTGCTTCCACTCCTGGTCCAGGCATTGCCTTCGTCGATCAGAAATCCCATTGGCATGTACCTGCCGCTCAATATCAGTAACACGATGACCTCGGTCACCCATACGATCGGGCAGTCGCCTGCCCTCAGTCCCTGGGTTGGATTTGCCGTGGTCTGTGCCTATGCGGCCGTCGCACTGGTCGTCGGCGGCGTACTGATGGTCCGACGTGACGCATGATCGATCCGAAAGAGATTGCGACTCAGTCAGCGGATGGCATCGCATTCTTGTCATCTCTCGAGGAATTGGCTTCGGTGCACGCTGGCCGTCCTCGTCTGATCTCGGCGAGGGGATCGGGCCAGGTACTCGCAGCACACAGGGCGATTGTCGGATCACAGATCTCGAGTTGGGTGATCGTTGGTCACCGGATCGAGCTGATCCCTGATGCCCGAACGAAACAAGCTGGTGGCACCTCACTCGAGTAACCCGATCGGGATTCGGGTGGCTTGTTCGACAACGTGCGATTCGGCCCCGTCGCGAATGCAGATGCACGCCTCTTGCGGTCCGCTGCTCCCAATGAGCGGCGTCTCGAGGATTGGGAGGGGGTGCCACGGCGCCGATCATGTTGCGAAGTATCGTTACCGGGTCGAATCCGAACACCAGGTGGCGGGCTGACGCGGACCACAGCAACCAGATGGACGGGCCGTACTCATGGTCAGGGAGCCAATGAGCAAAGGAGTGCAGTGAGACGCGCGAAGACACTCGGTGTCACGGGGAGAGCATCCACAGTGCCGCTCCTCGCGGTTGGCTGCCTTGTCGGGGTAATCGCGACGACATCGACGCCCGCCTCCGGCGCCACTGGCTTCGCCAATGAGTCGGCCAGTTCCATTGTCGCCGCGGCCCGATCCGCCATGACCTCGGCCGGCGCCGTGAGCGCAACAGGAACCGACACCGAAGACGTCGCTGGGCTCGGGACGGTCCACTACACGGTGACCAACTATTCGGGGCCGACTGCCGGAAGCCAGGTGCTCAAGTCCACCGGTACGCAAACCCACTCGAGTTCGGCGGCCCCGTCGGAAACCACATTGATCAAAAACGGCGCGCTCTATGTCAACGCCAATGCACCTTTTTGGTCAGGCTCGGCAGGCGTCCCCCAACAGACCGCCGCGCTCATGGCCAACAAGTGGATCTCGATCCCGAAAGGCAGTGCCCTCTATGCCCCGCGTCGGCAGACCTGACGATGGCCAGTTTGACCAAGGACATGTTTGACGCAACGACCTACCACAAGGGCCCGATCCTGACGGTCAACGGCATTCGCTCCGTCGAGATCACCTATACCAATCGCGGTACCGACGCGGGATCGGGATCCGCCGCCATCTCCCTCGGCGCGAAGCACTACCCGGTCACGGTAACCATTGGCGGGGTCCCGCTCAGCCTCAATGGATGGGGAACGACCAAGTCGGTTGCCGTCCCGTCGAATCCGGTGCCGATCACCAACTTCGTCGCCGCGACCTCGAAGTAACCCTTCTCCGAGTCGCGCGGGCCGGGTGTGGCCTGCGGTGCGGCGGTGGCGACTCGGTCAAGATGTCGTGGCGACTTCCGACCCGCTCAGCTCCCGTTCGCCGGCGGTGCCGCGACCAAGGTGGCGAAAGAAGCCCGATCATGTTCAAGCGCCTCTCGGATCGCCTTGATGGCGCCGGCGCGTACCCGAGTCTTCGTCGCCGCATCCGCGTGGCGATCGAGCCCCGCCACGTCATTGGCCAGCGACGCGGTGGTCGCCGACAGTGCATCGGCTGGCACCACGCGGTCCAAGAACCCGGCGGCACACGCGTCCGCCGGCGAGAAGGGTTCGGCCAGGATCACGGCCCGGTTGACCGCGGCGGGGGTGAGTCGTTGGCGACAGAATTCGATGGCGGTGAAGGGCATGGTCATCCCAATGGCCACTTCGTTGGCGACTATCCGAAATGGGCCGTCCACGCCGACGCGGTAGTCGCCACAAAGCAACAGGAACGATCCCATGGCCACCGCGTGGCCGGTGCAGCCAATGATGACCGGGGACCGATATTCGAGCAGTCGGATCCCGAGCACGAAACCTTCTTCGACCAAGCGTGCCGTCTCCGCTCCGCCCGCCCGCATGACTTGAAGGTCGAAGCCACCCGAAAAGATGCCTTGACGGCCGCTCAAGATGACGATGGCATCGTCGGCGTCAGCCCTATCGAGGGCCTCGTTGATAGCGGCGAGCATGTCGAAGGACAACACGTTGGCCTTGCCGTCATCGATCGTGATGGTGGCGACACCGCGGTCGAGTTGATAGGTCACCAGTGATGGCATGAATGCTCCCTCCCGAGGGCAGCTTATGGTGTCGCCCGCAGGGCTGCGGCATGGGCGGATTCACCGCTACCCTTCGCACATGTCGTATTCGACACGATGGCGCGGCGACTTCACCAACGCAGAGGTCGCATCACTGCATGCGGTGGCATTCGGCGCCCCGCACCACGGTGACGTGCTCCGAGACTGGCGGGCCATGACTGAGCGCCACAGCCTCGGTTGGGTGACGGCGAGGGAGGTCGAGGACCTCGTCGGCTTCGTCAATGTGGTGACCGACGGTGGGGTCCACGCCTGGGTGCAAGACACCATGGTCGCACCCCGCGCCCGCCACCGGGGCCTCGGGACCGAGATGATGGCCGTGCTACGCGCCCAAGCGAGCGCGCGGGGGTGCGAGTGGCTGCACGTTGACTTCGCGTCCGAACTGTCGGACTTCTACTGGCGCGCCAGCGGGTTCGAGCCGACCGCGGCGGGTCTCCTTCGCCTCACCCCGCCGCCGCGATGAGCTCGCATGCTTCGTCTGATCAATGCCGGGGGCGGTCGCGGGATGCCGCAACCGGGCCGGAGACCTCTGCCAGACTCTGGTGATGAAACACAGGGCCTCCTCGTCGATCGGTGTGCGACTCTTGATCCCGTTGGTGATCGCGGCGGCGGTGTTCGCCGCCTGCGGTTCGACTTCTCCGGGGACGTCGGCGACCACCCACTCCAAATCGAGCGGGCCCATCGCGGTGCCGGTCACGGTACCCGCGAAATCGCAAGATTTCGACCAGCGGGAGCCCGACCGCCCATGCCTTCATCGGCATCAAGGCCACCGGCAAGTCGGGCATCACCGCCAAGCAACTGGCGACGGCCATGGGGATTCCCAACTCCAAGACCATGCCGTGCGCGTCGGGAGCGATGTACACCTCGGGCGGTCAGGTCGCCGTTGGGGTGTATTTCTTGGCGGGGGCGACGGCGGCGGATCAATCCACCTCGGCGGCGACGATGGAGGCGACGGGATTGTTCAGTGACGTGACGGTGCAGCCGCAGAGCTAGGGCAACGTGATGGCGGCGACGTCACGGTTGAGGGCGTCGAGTGTCGCCTTGGCCGCCGCCACCAGGTCGCCGTTGGCCTGGGCGATCCCGATGCGATTGGTCCCGTCCCGGGTCGAGCGCAACGTCACGATGACCGGCCACCCCGTCGAGGTGTGGACGTTGCTGACCGCCATCAAGTAGCAGGGGATCTCGTAGCCGAGCTCGCGCAATGCGGCCAACGTCGCCTCGGCCCCGCCAATGAGGGGTCCGTTGGTCGAGAGGCCGATGCCGACCCGGCCGTCGTAACTGAGGTGGACCTCGCTCACCCCGTCCTTCTCACTGAACTCGGTCCACACCAAAGCGACGCGCTCGGTGTCGCGTCGGATCTCAGGCGGTGCCGTGCTGGCGTCTTCGACCACGACGGTGGCGTCGGCAAAATAGAGGCTGGCCACGTGCATGGCCACGTCGCGCACGCGTCAGGATCCTGGTCGCGCACAAATAGGGTCACCGAGTCGACCTCGCCACTTTCGCGATGCGAGATGCCGACGTTGAGCACGCCGGGCAGTGAGCGCAGCTCGAGTTCGAAGTCCTCTTCGCTGGCCGAAATCATGGGGCACCGGTGCCCAAGTGATCGGCCAGGCGCCCGGCGGCGAGGCGGAAGAGTTCGTCGGGGTCGGTCGAGTCAGCGCGGTGACGATGCGGTGCCAATGGTGAAGCTGATGTGTTGGGCGTCGGGAAGGGGAAGGCTGGCGAGCCGGTCGGTGAAGGCCGAGACCTCGAGCGCGCTCGGCGTTCCACAAGATGACCCCGAACTCGTCGGCGCCGATGCGGCTCGCGGTATCCCCGCTGCGCACCGATTGGCGCAGGGTCAGTGCGAAGGTGTGCACGAGTTCGTCGCTCACCGACGTTCCGCCCTGGTCCGCTGCCGCGACGTAGCCGATCACGTGCGCCAACACCAAGGTGAACTTCCAGCCGTAGCGGGCACTCTGCATGGCTGCCGTGCGCAGCGCGGTGTCGAAATAGCGGCGGTTGGCGATATTGGTGAGACGGTCATGGGCCCCGCCTTGGCGGGCCACATGCAGCGACAACGCAAGCTGGCACACGCTGGTCACGACGTCTTTGACTACATCGGGGACGACATCAGGCTCGCAGAAGACTCCGGGTGCCACCACGGCGCCACTCGAGGCGTCGTTGGCGACCGGCTGTCGACGCAATCGAAAGGCTTGGGTGCCAAGCGACTCGTCCCCGAGCACGACCACGGCGTCGTTCAGGTGGTAGTGCCGGGCCAAGAGATCGAGGGCCGAATAGACGAAACCGATGCCGAATTCATTGGCCGAAAGTTGGTCGAGGAGGGCCAGGAACTGGCGTGGATCACTTCGCTCAACGGGCACGGTGGCATCCACTGCGGTCGTGCCAGCCACCGCGGTCAACTCGACCCGTTGGCCAGGCTGAGGCTGAGCGGTTCAGCGGGGACGCTGGGTCGGAGCAAGGACAGCGGCACCCGGCCCGCTTTGAGGACGGGTGCGAGGTCGGCGGCGGCCATCGGGACCGAGATGAGGTATCCCTGGCCGCGGTGGCACCCCGAGCTCGAGCAGCTTCTCGATGGTGGATGGTGACTCGATGCCTTCGGCGATCACGTCGACGTTGAGGGCGCGGCCGAGATGGATGATCGCCTCGACGATGGCCCGGTCGCTCGGGTCGGTGGTGATGCCTTGAACGAAACTGGTGTCGAGCTTGAGCAGGTTCACCGGCAAGCGCTTGAGCTCGGTCATCGACGCGAACCCGGTCCCGAAGTCATCGAGGGCGACCTCGACGCCGAGATCTTGGAAGCCGCGCAGGATGCGGGCGGTCTGGTCGGGCTCTTGGAGCACCGCATGTTCGGTGATCTCGATGCAGAGTTGCTCGCCGGGGATGCGGTGTTGGCGCATGCAGTCCTCGACGAAGTCGACCAGGCCGTTGGTGACGAACTGGGCCGGGGACATGTTGACCCGGACCACCAAGGGGAGGTCAGGCAGGTCCCGACGCCATTCGGCCAGCTGCCGACACGCCTCCTCGAAGACCCAGCGACCCATGTCGACCACCAGGGCGGTTTCCTCGGCCACCACAATGAAGGCCGAGGCCGGAAGCAGGCCCCGGGTCGGGTGGTCCCAGCGCACCAGGGCCTCGACCGCCAGCACCCGGCCGGTGCGCAGGTCGACTTCTGGTTGGAAGTGCAGGCGCAGTCCGTCTGAATCGATGGCTTCGCGCAGGGTCAGCTCAGTACGCGAGCGCTCGTCGACGGCCTCTCGGAGCACCTCGTCGAAGACCACCACGCGGTTGCGCCCCTGGCGTTTTGCGGCATAGAGGGCGACGTCGGCCCAACCCAGCAGTTCCATGCCGTTCTCAGACGAGGCCTTCGAAAGCACGATACCGATGCTGGCGGTGTGGCTCACCTGCTGACCGGCGAAGTTGATCGGGCGACCCACCACCTCGAGGATGCGATGCGCCGAAGAGAGGACCTCCATCTCGCTGATGGCCTCGTCGACCAAGATGACGAACTCGTCGCCACCGAGGCGGGCCGCGAAGTCGTTGGTGCGGATGCTGGTGCGGATCCGATCCGCAATGGTGGTGAGCACCCGGTCACCGCTCGAGTGGCCCAAGAAGTCGTTCATGACCTTGAACCGGTCAAGGTCGAAGAACAAGATCGCGGTCTCGCGGTGTGCGGCCAGTCGTTCTTCGAGCTCTTGGAGGAGGGCACGGCGGTTAGGCAGGCCGGTCAGGTCGTCGTGGTGGGCGATGTACTCGGTGCGTGCCTCGGCGTCGAGACGCGCTTGAAGCTGGACCAGCATGGATGCGACTGCTTGGAGGGCGTTGATCTCGGCCGGTGTCCACTGGTGCCGACCGAAGTGCAAGAAACCCAACACACCCCAGGTGATGTCACCGAGGAGCAGCGGCACGGCGGCGCCATCGACGTCGGCGATGCCCGATGCGGCTTCTACACGCTCGAGATAGTCCTCGGGCGGCTCGGTGACTTCAGAGAGGAACGGCCCACGCAGATCCTTGAGGCGGGCGAAGATGGGGTCGGCGTCGAAGGGCACCTCGCCCAAGGGGTCGGGCGTCGGATGTTACCGCGCACCGGGAATTCGGACGCCAAGACGCTCATCCCTCGGGCATGGTCATTTCGTCGGAGGAACACCGCGTCAGCTTCGAGGAATTCCGCCAGCACGCGCATGGTCCAGCTCAGGATCTCCTCGCGGTTCGCGACGACGTCGACATGAGCCGCTCCGCCACCTGGCTCACCAGCTCGTCGAGGCGTTGGCGGTGCAGCAGCGAGCTTTCCCGAGCGGCCAACTTGGCGGCGTGGCTCAAAAGGCCGCCGAACGCCTT
>CAWDCE010000019.1:0-284751 GCA_963800725.1 uncultured Acidimicrobiaceae bacterium
CCTGTAGTTGTCGGCGAGGCGGGTGAATCGGCGCATCCCCATCCGCATCGTGAGGTTCTGGCGCTCGACGTAGCTGGTCGAGATTGCTCGGGGTCAGGGTCGCCGGTCATGATCCGCACCTCGATGCCCGTGCAAACCGGCGGGCTGTAGCGTGCGCTCGGGGGCGTCGGTGCCCCTCGCCGTACAGCTTGATGAGTTGGCGAAATCCACGCGTGTCTGCGCCAAACAGGGGTCGATCACGTCAGGTAGGGCCGAGGCCGTCCGTGGTGATCTGAACCCGGCCGGGCCGGAGGCGGCACTTGAGGTCTGCCAGGAAGTGTAGCGTCGCCGGTTGGCTCGCTCACCGACCAGCCAGGAGGGGACGAGCTTGGTGTCGGCGTCGATGGCCGTCCACGTCCATACGTCGCCGTAGCCGAAGGTGTCCTCGTGCTCTAGGGGGACGTTCTTTTGCTTGGAGTAGCAGAAGGCCCAAATCTCGTCGCACTCGATAATGTAGCAGTTGAGGTTGCGCAGAGTTCCCGTCCTGGTACTCGGAGCACGCTGCCCCCAGGTCGCCCAGCAGCTTGACGATGGTGTTCTTCGCGACCCGGTGATCCGGACGATGGCCCGGATGCTCATGCCCTCGACCAGGCAAGCGATGACCTGGCCCCGCCGCCCGGTGCTCAACCTGTTCATAATGACCATTATGCTTGACCGATCCTGAAGAGTCAAGATGAAATCCTTCATAAAACGTCACCCATTCTCTACGAACGTGTGTACGATGTCCATATGGACATGTCCTCCGCAAAACGGCGTCTTGAGCCTCTTCATGAGGGCCTCGCTCAGGCTCATCTCAATGTCACCGCAAAGTGGCGCAAGCTCAACGAGGAGTACCCCGAATGGACGCTCCCGTTCGATGCCGGTGAACGAGCGCAGCAGCTTCACTCGCACGTGTGCCTCGAAGTCGCCACACTGGCCGAAGAGTGGGCTGATGACGTTTTTGCCACAAAGGCGCTTGACTTCTTCGCATTGAGCGTCGGGGGAAACATGCTGGTCCGCTTTAAGCACCTGGGGTTGAGCGGCCCTCAGAATTATCCGACCAAGCAACAGAAGAACCTCGCCAAGCAGCTCTACGACGACGACATGCTTGCCGCACTTCGCCTCGCCGGTATATCTGAGCCCCCTACGCTGCTGACTTGCGGATATCGCCTTGAGGCTGATGGCATGACGGTGGCGAGTGTCGCAGTTCGTTGGGATATGAAGTTCCACCCATCTTGGGAATATCCGATCTACGGTGAGACCGTGTCAGCAGTTGAGCCGTTGCGGTTTGAGGAGATGCCCAATGAATCGCCAGCGCGTTTGCGGTCAAAGATCGTCAAGGCTGACGAGGAGAGCGAGGAGGGAGGGGGAGAAAGTTGACGCCGATTCTTGATGAAGACGAATTGCATTCTTCAACCCCGAGATCCTGATTTCCGCCAGAGAGGCCCGCGGTCGCACTCAAGAAGAAGTTGCTATTGCGGCTGGTTTGACTCAAGGGATGATCTCGAAGGCTGAAAACGGCGTGACGCCGCTCACTACCGCACAGATAGATGCCATTGCGGTTTTCCTTGAGTTTCCCGCCAGTCTCTTTACGGAGCCTGACCGGATCCGAAGTGGCGCGAGTGCATGTCTGTACCACCGGAAGCGAAAGACGCTGCCCGCCAAGCTGCTTACTCGGCTGCAAGACGCGAATGTATCTCTCGACACTTCACGCAGACCGGCTTTTGCGTGATTTTGATATTGATACTGTTCGCCAGTTCCACACGATGGACATTGATGAATACGACGGTTCTCCAACAGAAGTGGCGCGCGCTATGCGGTCAGCGTGGCGTGTCCCGAAGGGGCCAATCCACAATCTGACCTCACTCATTGAGTCGGCCGGTGGAGTAATCATGACCGCCCCGTTTGGAACAAGAAAGCTCTTTGGTATGAGCTGTTGGAGCAAGGTTGGCAGGCCGTTCTTCTACATGAATGAGGAAATGCCTACGGCCGATCTGCGTTGGACCCTGGCACACGAGTTGGGGCATCTGACTATGCACGCCGGTGCGCCAAATGGTGATCCCGAAGTGGAGGCAGACGAGTTCGCCGCCGAGTTTCTATGTCCAAGATTGGAGATTCGTCCCCAGCTCCTGGATCTCTCGTTCGATCGCCTGCCCAACCTCAAAGCGTATTGGCGCGTCTCAATGAAGACGCTTATCCGAAGAGCGGAGAAGTTGGACGCGATTCCTCAGAAGCGGGCAGTCAGCCTCTACAAGCAGTACAGCGCAAGACGATATTCGGTCAGCGAACCATACGGCCTTTCTCCCGAGCCTCCGACGCTGTTCCGCGAGGCGCTGCGCATTCACTTCGATGACCACCACTATTCGGTCGAAGATTTGGCAGAAGTCGCCAGGATGAACCCCAGCGAGTTTGAGGTTCAGGTAGTGCGCGGTATCGCCCCCCGGCGAAACGGAAATGTTGTCCAGTTATTTGGGACTGGTTGAACCCTTTTCCCATCGAGCATCAGCGGCCTTCTTGGCGATCTCGGAACGCTCCTCAGCCGTGAGCTTCTCAGCCCGGGCCTTCCCACCTTTCTTCCCACCCAACCGGCCCAGCTCGACCGCAGCGGGGTTCTTGCCCTCGTAGGGGTCGTCGCCGGTGTCGTCAGGGTCGGTACTCTGGGAGACGATTGCCGCCGCCATGGAGTTCACATCGCGTGGCTTGCTTGACCGCTTGGGCATACCACCAGCGTATAGATCAATCCGTTCGGTGGCTAGGCACGACGATTTCAAACTGACCCACTACCGACGACACCGTGGGGGTAGGTCGGTGCCGACCCGACCACCATGATTGTCGTGTCGGTACAGGCGTCCGCCATGGCGGACACGTCGGCTCGCAGATCCGGGCCGACGGGGACCCGGATCAACTCGACGTCGAAATAGTCGGCCGCTTTGGTGAAGGCCGCATGCGCGCTCTCGGCGACGACGACCTGGGGGAACCTGATCCCGCGGTCTTGGCGCGCGACGTCGCGGGCGGTTTTGACGGCCTGGAGCAGGCTTTCGGTGCCCCCTGAGGTCAGGTACCCCTCGACGCCGCCGCCCGCGGCCGGGTCGTTCGCCCCCAACAAGGTGGCGGTGTTGGCGACGATGTCGTGTTGCATGATCCCAATGCTCGGGAAGGCCAACACGTTGAGGCCGTTCTCGGCGCTGTAGAGCGAGAGCGCGTCGGCGAGCATTTCGTGGACGTCGTCGCCGGCGGAATAGACCAGGCTGAAGACCCGGCCCCCGCGCCAGTCCTGGTCGCCCTCTTTGAGGTGGAGCAGCCTTTGCATGACCTCGCCCCGGGCCAGTCCGTGTTCGGGCATCGGGGTATGGGCGAGAGCGGCCATGGGTCCTATTCCACCAGGTTGTACAGACTCGAGTCGCCTTCGAGCGCCACGCTCGGGCGGCCGTCGAGACCGAACACCTCGGTGCCGGCGGTGGTCACGCGCTGCATGCGGCGATGCTCGTCGCCGTAGTCGTAGATGGCGTAGTGCTGGGTCGAGCGGTTGTCCCAGATGGCGACGTCACCCACTTGCCAGGTCCAGCGCACCGTGTTCTCGGGTCGGGTGACATAGGAACCGAGCATCCGCAAGAGGTCCACTGATTCCGCGGCGTTGTGCCCGACGAGGCGATACGCGAATCCACCGAGCAAGAGCGCCCGCTCGCCGGTCTCTGGGTGGACGTGCACCACCGGGTGCTCGGTCTCGAACACCTCGGAGACGAATGCCGCCAGATTGGCCAGGCGGACCTCACCGATCTTGGCCCGAAGTGCCACGACATCGGGCCGCCCGTAGTCGTGGCCGTTGGAGTGCACGGCTCGCAGGCCGTCCGCCAGTTGCCGCAGATCGTCAGGCAGGTCGGCGTAGGCAGCCACGGTGTTGGCCCACAACGTGTCGCCGCCGACTTCTGGGAGCACCAGGGCTCGCAACACCGAGAACATGGGAGGGCGGTCGACGAAGGTCACATCGGTGTGCCAGTGATTTGCCGCACCGCCGGCCAGCGAATCGAGATCCAAGATCAGCTCCTCACCGTCGACCTCGGGCAGGGTCGGGTGACCTTGGGTCAGTGGACCCAGGCGACGGGCGAAGTCGATCTGCTCGCGGGCGCTCAAGTCTTGGTGGCGGATGAACACGACCCGGTGGGCCAAGAGGGCGGCCCGCACCGCAGCGACCTGGCCGTCGGTAGCGTCGCGGAAGGACACTCCGCCGAGCTCGGCCCCGATGCGCACGCTCAGACGTCGCACCGTAACGGCGGCCGCCACCTCGTCGATTGCCATGCCTGCCTCCTCAAGCGCGCCCGTCGGGTGCGACGGGTTTCGCAATTCTCTGCTCAATTCAGTCTGATTTGCAGTGTAGGCGGCTGGCCCGAACGATGTCCGGCGCAAGGTGAGCGGGGCCGGCCGCTAGCTTGTCCCCCGGGCAAGGGAGATCACATGGCACCGTCGAGGGGACCGAGCGTGCAACGGGTATCGAAGGCAGAGGCGCCGGCGATGGTGGACCCCTCGTGAGCCTGCTCGGCCTCGAGGGCAAGGTGACCGTGATCACCGGCGCCGCCGCGGGAATCGGCGCCGCGCAACGGCTCGACTCTTCGCAGCCCAAGGTGCGGTCCTCGCGTTGTGCGATCGCGACGCCACACTCCTTGAAGGTTCCGGGCCGATGCGCTCTTTGCTCGACGTGCGCGACTCGGACACGCTGCGTGCGCGTTCGTCCATGATGTCGCCGAGGCGTTCGGCCGCATCGACGTGGTGATCAACAATGCCGGTGGCACATTTGCCGCGCCCTTGCTCGACGTGTCGACGAAGGGCGAGGCCGCGCTGATCGCCGAGAACTTCACCCAGGTCACCCACCTGGTGCGCGAGACGGTGCCGCACATGGGCCAGGGCGCCTCGATCGTCAACGTGACCACCATCGAGGCGCACCGGGCCGCACCGGGCTTCGCGGTCTACGCAGCCATGAAGGCCGGGCAGGCCAACTTGACCAAGTCCTTGGCCCTCGAACTCGCCCCTCGGGGGATTCGGGTCAACGCGCTGGCACCCGACGCCATGCGCAGCGAGGGAGTCACCGCCCTCGGCGGCGCGGCTAGCCAAGAGCGGCGTGCCCTATCGCACCAGCGGCGTACCGCCCATTGGCCGCTACGGCACGCCCGACGACGCGGCCGGGGGGATTGCCTATCTGGCCAGCGATCTGGCCCGCTTCGTGACTGGAATCACCTTGCACGTCGACGGGGGGAACATGGCCGCAGGGGGTTGGATCCGCACCGACCTCGCGGCTGAGTAAACGTGCTGCGGGCCGAGCGGACGCGTGCGGCTATGACGTCCAGATGAGGGCCTGGGGTTCTGAGTAGGCGAGGAGCCCGAAGTCGCCGCCGTCCCGGCCGACGCCACTCATCTTGAATCCACCGAACGGCGCGTCGTGATTGCGCTGCGCGGTGTTGATGCCGACGTGGCCGGCCTGGAGCTGCTTGGCGGCCCGCATGGCCCGGGCGCCGTCCTTGGAAAAGACGTAGTCATAGAGGCCGAACTCGGTGTCGTTGGCAATCGCGATGCCCTCGTCGTCGTCGTCGAAGGGGATCAAGGTGATGACCGGACCGAAGATCTCCTCACGGGCGACCCGCATCGTGTTGTCGCCCGTGATGAGGGTCGGGGCCACGTAGAAGCCCTTGGGCAGATCGGCTGGGCGTTCGCCGCCGATGATGACTTCGCCGCCGTCGTCCGCGGCGGTGGCGATGTGGGCTTCGATGCGACCACGCTGTGCGGCTGAGATGACCGGACCGATGATCGTCGCGGTGTCGGTCGGGTCGCCGACCTTGAGGAAGCCCGCCATCTGGACGAGTCCGTCACGGACCTGGTCGAAGAGGCTGCGGTGGACCACGGCGCGGGTGGGTGCGGTGCAGATCTGGCCCGAATGAAAGGACCAGGTCGACCCGATGCAGCCAATGGCGGCCTTGACGTCGGCGTCGTCGAAGACGACACACGCGCCCTTTCCGCCGAGTTCGAGCAGCAGGCGCTTCATGGTGCGCGCCCCCTTCTCGGCGATCGTCACGCCGACCTGGGTGGACCCGGTGAAGCTGAGGCAGTCGACGTCGTTCGAGTCAACCAGGGCCGCCGACGCGGTCGCACCGTTGCCGTTGACGAGGTTGACGACGCCCGGGGGGAACCCGACCTCGTCGAGGATCCGGACCAGTTCGACGATGGCGAGGGGGTCCTGGGGGGCTGGCTTGACCACGACCGTGTTCCCGGCCGCTAAGGCGGGAGCCACCTTGCCGGCCATATTGACCATGGGGAAGTTGTACGACGTGATGCAGGCCACGACCCCGAGGGGCTGGCGATTGATCATCCCGCCGATGATTCCCCCCGGGGCGAGGGGGGTGGCCTGGGCGGACTGGGGGAGGAGCGGGGTCTGGAGGACCTGGCGAGGGTCGCGGGCATAGCGCTCGAAGCGGTCGGCGGCGACGGGCACCTGCATGCGCGAACCGACCGTCGCCGTGGCGCCGGTCTCGGCGATGACGAGGGGCAAGAGCTCAGCGGACTTGGCCCGAATGGCCGCAGCCGCAGCCAGCATCAGCTCGCTACGTTCCTCGACCGACAGGGCGGCCCACGCCGGCTGTGCTTCCTTGGCGGCGGCCGCGGCGGCCAATGCGTCCTGCGCGCTGGCGTTGGGGGCTTGGCCGACCACCGCTTCGGTGGCGGGGTTGATGATGTCGTAGGTGCCGTCGGAGGCCTCGACCCACTTCCCCCCGATCAAGAGTTGGTGTTCGTTGCGCTGGATGTTCTCGGCCATTTGTGCTCCCTCTCGGGCGAGGTCAGATGATCTGACGGTGCGTCACATATTGATCCCCCGAACGACGGGGCGCCAAAGGTGCAGGCCGGAGCCTATGGGCGGGCCCAGCCAGGTCGGGTTGGCCGCGGCGCCAGCGACGGGGAACAATGGTTCTCATGGCGACGAAAACACCAGCTCCGTCAACCGATGACTTCTTGGTCCCGCTCGGCGATGAAGAGTCCGACGGGTTCTGGGAGGGCACCGCACTGGGCGAATTGCGCATGCAGGCGTGCAGCTCGTGCGGTGCGTTGCGCTTCCCGCCCCGGGTCATGTGCCCGCACTGCCAATCCACGACACGCGAATGGCGCACGATGTCGGGTCGGGGGACCATCTGGTCGTTCGTGGTGCCCCATCCGCCCCTTTTGCCCGCCTATACCCCCTTTGCCCCCTTTCCCGTCATCGCGGTGACCCTCGACGAGGACCCCACCCTTCGTCTGGTGGGCAATCTTCTCAACGATGCGAACGGGGCCATCAATGAGGTCGATCCCGGCTCGATCGACATCGGCGAGCCGGTCAAAGCGGTCTTCATGCGGCGTGTCCGACCCGATGGGACGGAACTCTTCTTGCCGGCCTGGGTGCGACCTCCAGACTGATTTTGTGCCTGAAATAGGCATTGCGGAATGGGGGGACGCATGGAAGACGCATGAAGGACGCAATCCTGCGAACCTCTTGGCATGAGGCACGAACCTGAAGTTGCAAAGACCGTCGCCGTCACTGACCCCGAGGTGGCGGCTGAATCCGCCGCGGCGCCGGCGGCGCCCCATGCGACGGCGCCGGCGGCGCCCCACGCGATGGACGGGGTGGTCGGCAATTCGATTCTCGGCACCGCCGACGTGTCTCGTGCCCAAGAGCGGCGACGCCGGATCCGCATGCGTCGCATCGTGGCGATCCTCGACCTCGTGCTCGGGTGGGTGGCCATCCGCATGCTGCTGGGTCGCTCGGTCCTCCCGAGCGTGCACTTTCCCCACTGGGTGGGCACGCTGGCGCCGGGGATCTTCATCATCTTGTTGCTCGGGCTGGTCATGGTCGGGCCGTTCCTCGGGGCCGGTCGTTCGCCGCACACGTTGATTCGCCCCGGTGAGACCACTGTTGGATTGGACGACGTCGTGGGCATCGACGGCATCAAGTCCGAAGTCGTCCGCTCCATCAACCTCTTCTTGGCGCACCAGACCTTTCGCGACGCCATGGGCGGCTCGTCGAGGCGCGGGGTCTTGTTCGAGGGGCCGCCCGGGACGGGCAAGACCTTCGTGGCCAAGGCCATGGCCAAAGAGGCCCACGTCCCCTTCCTCTTCGTGTCGGCCTCGGCCTTCCAGTCAATGTTCTACGGGCAGACGAACCGAAAGATCCGGTCCTATTTCAAGCAGCTGCGCAAGTACGCCCGGACCGAGGGTGGCGCCATTGGTTTCATTGAAGAGATCGACGCCATCGGCGCATCCCGCCGTGGCATGGGCGCATCGGGTGGGAGCGAAGGCAACAGCGGGGTCGTCAACGAGTTGTTGGTCCAGCTCCAGTCCTTCGATGCCCCGACCCGCGGCCAACGTCTCAATGGCCTGTGGATCGACGCCATCAACCGCTACCTCCCGAGCGAGTGGCAGATGAAGAAGCCCAAGATCGTGCCGGCCAACGTGCTCATCGTCGGGGCCACCAACCGCAGGGACGACCTCGACCCCGCGTTGATCCGTCCCGGTCGCTTCGACCGCTCCATCTTCTTCGGGCTGCCGGGCCGCCAGGCCCGCGCCGAGATCGTCGCTTACTACCTGGGCAAGAAGGCGCACGCCGACGAGCTCGACGCCCACGGCGCCGCCGATGCCATTGCCGGGATGACGTTTGGGTACTCGCCCGCCTCCCTCGAGCGCCTCATGGACGAGGCCCTGGTCATGGCCCTGACGCATGGACGTTCCGCCATGACCATGGCCGACGTCGCCGAAGCCAAGATGCTCGTCGAGCTCGGGGTGACCGAGGTGTCGGTCTACACGCCCGACGAGAAGATCCGCGTGGCCACCCACGAGGCCGGCCACGCCACCGTGGCCTATTTCGTCGGACAGAGCCGCCAACTCGACGTGCTCTCCATCGTCAAGCGTCGCGATTCATTGGGGTTGCTGCAGCACTCCGACACCGAGGAGCGCTTCATGCAGAGCGCGAACGAGCTGCGTGCCCTGATTCAGATCTGCATGGGCGGCATGGTGGCCGAAGAGCACTGGTTCGAGCATGTCTCGACAGGACCCGCCGGCGACCTGGCCACCGCAACCGCCATCGGGGCCCAGATGATCGGTGCCTGCGGCATGGGTGATTCCCTCATCTCGGTGGCCGCCACCGGCGACGGCATCGGGAGTACCGGCCTGGTGGACAAGGTGCTCGGCGACAAAGAGGCACGGACGCAGCTCGACGCGTTGCTCAACGCCTCCCGAGAGGCAGCTTCTGACATCGTCTCCGAGCACGCCGCCGTGGTCGAGGCGTTGCGTGACGCACTGATCGAGCGCGACGAATTGGTCGGGAGTGACATCAGCGACGTCATCGAGGCGTGCCTGGCTCGGACTACACCGCCACAATGACCTTGCCGGTGTTGCCACCGGTGAACAACAAGTTGAGCGCGTCGGGGGCCGATTCGAGGCCGTTGACGATGTGGGCGGTGTGGCGGATCTTCCCTGCGGCCAACCACTCGAG
Source organism: uncultured Acidimicrobiaceae bacterium (assembly GCA_963800725.1). GTDB lineage: Bacteria > Actinomycetota > Acidimicrobiia > Acidimicrobiales > RAAP-2 > Bog-473. The sequence goes on from CAWDCE010000019.1 coordinate 9,521, forward strand.
CATGGCCGCTTGTGCTTGGGGGAATCGGTCGACGTAGTCGAGGATGATGAACCCCTCCATGCGGCCGCGATGGGTGATGAGGCGCCGGTAGTTCGCCGGACCGCTGACCTGGTCGGTGTTGTACGTCGAGATGGCCCCGCACAGCACGACCCGCCCCCGCAGGGCCAGCTGGCCCAAGCAGTCGTCGAGGATCTCGCCCCCGACGTTGTCGAAATACAGGTCGATGCCCTCGGGGCAGGCGGCACGGAGCCGTTGGTTGACCGGCTCGGTCTTGTAGTTGATGGCCTCGTCGAACCCGAGTTCGTCGACGATCCACCGGCACTTCTCGTCGGTGCCGGCGAGGCCCACCACCTTTTGCGGCCCGCTGAGTTTCGCGATCTGCCCGACACATGACCCGGTCGCGCCGGCCGCACCCGAAACCACCACGGTGTCGCCCTGGGCGAGCGCCCCGACGTCGAGCAGGCCGAAGTACGCCGTCATACCGTTGACCCCGAAGAGATTGAGCGCGAGCGTCGCTTCGATGCCTTCTGGGAGGACCTGGAGCAGGCCGTCACCCTCTTCGGCCACGAAGTAGTCCTGCCAGCCGAGCATCCCGAACACGAGATCGCCGACCTTGTATGCATCGCTGTTGGTGAGGAGCACTTCGCCGATGCCCGCACCGCGGATGACCTCGCCGATGCCGATGGGCGGCAGGTAGCCCGGAGCGTCATCCATCCAGGTCCGGATGGTCGGATCGATGGAGAGGTGGCGGACCTGCACCAGCGCCTGGCCCGGACCGGGTTCGGGGACACGGACCGAGGTCAGTTCGACTGTCGTGGCGTCGACCATGCCCGAGGGTCGTTGCGAGAGAAGCCATTGGCGGTTGAGAGAAGAGGTCATTGGCCCAACCTAGGTCCGCGGCGCCGCCGGCGCTGCCCACGGATCAGTTCGCCGGTGGCGGGGTCGCGTCCAAGTGGGCCGTGTCATTGAAGCTGCGGACGATCCATCGGTCCGCGCCGACCAAGAGCCGGGAGATCGAGGTGTTGTCCGACGCCACGAAGGCGAAAGGCCGGGACCCGGCGGCCTGGGCCAGGATCTCGCCAATGGCGGCACCATGGCAGAAGACGACGACCGAACCGCCCGGGTGCGCCGAGGCAATGCGTGTCACCGCCCGGCGCAGACGGCCGGCGAAGTCCTCGGCGGACTCGGCCCCGGGGACCACCGACCAGGACTCCTCGGCAAACATTCGCTGGGCCACGGGGTCGTTGTCGGCCACCTTTTGGCGAAAGAGCCCACCCTCCCACTCACCGAGGAACACCTCACGCAGATCGGCGTCGATGATGGGCTCGATCCCGCGCCGCTGCGCCAAGGGCGCCGCGGTCTCGGCCGTGCGGCGCAGCGTGCTGACATAGATGGCATCGATGGGACTCGCCGCGAGGCGCTGTGCGACGAGTTCGGCTTGCGCTCGACCGGTCGCAGAGAGTGCGGGGTTGCCCTGGCCCTCCAAGAGTTCGTGCGACGTCCCCTCGATGGCGTCGGCCGACGCGCCGTGGCGCACCAGGACCAGTTCGGTTGAACCCTCGGGGCCGACATAGCGCGTCTGGGAGAACGTTCGGGGAGCGGCCATGGGCGCCGAGCCTACCGAGGGACCGCGATGCGGCCTGCGGCGAATGTCGTCGTGGCGCCCAGCCTCAGCCCAAGTGCCGCCGCACCGCACGACGCACCGACGAGACGCCCAATGGGCCACCCCACCTGGATTTACGTCTTTTCAGGCGCATTTGGCCAATTCCGATTGGCCTGCACCGAAAGAATCACACCCACGTTTTAGACTGACGCGATGAGCGGTGGCCGGGGACGAGCGATTCGATCGCGCCCGAACACGCATCCACGCGCGCTGTCACCGACCCACCACCGGTCGAGGACAGCGCGGTCGATGGCCCGGCATCGGGCGCGACAAACCTTCGGGCTGCCCTCCGACTCAGTTGACGCGACCGCCCGACTGACCTCACGTCAGGTCGGGGTCGGGGCGGCGATCGTGGTAATCGTGCTCGGATCCCTCGTTTACTTCGCGGCCGCCGGCAAACCCAGTCAAGCCGTCCTCACCAAACCCTTCGGTGGTTCGTTGGTGCTCAACGACCAGCAGGGCCCGGTCGTCTTGGACCTGGCGTCGGGGACCGCGAGCATCCAGCTGGCCAATGTCGACAAGGCGGTGACCGCGCCCGGGCCGGCCAACGTCGACGCCGTTGCGGTGTCCAACGGGAGTCTGCTGTTGAACTCACAGACCGGGACCTTCAATTTCTTGGGGCAGAACAACGTGCTCGTCGCACCGACCGGCGGCGGCGTGGCGCTCAGTGGTCCCGGTGGGGTCAAGAGCGCGGCGGGATTCGCCGCGGGCGCCAACGCATATGTGGTGGGGAATTCGCAGAGCGGCGCGACCGTCTCATTGGTCAACCAAGAGGTGGTCAGCCGGGCTGCCAAAGCCACCACGACCACCACCAGCGGGGGTTCAACCACGGTGCGGCCGCTCGGCAGTGCCACCACCTCGAGCCCCCTCAATACGACCAGCGGGGGATCGGTCACGGCCAACGGCGACCTGTGGACCATTGAGGAGCGTGCCGAGCGCGCATCGGGTGATCCGCTACGCCCCTGCAGCCCAACTGGGCCAGCCACTCGTCGAAGTCGATCGGGGCGGCGCTGGGACTGTGGCGACCCTTGGCGCGAGCACGGGGGCATCGGGGACCCAGGTGGTCGCCCTCGCCACCCCGACCCAGATCCGGGTCTTCAACGCGGACACGCAGGCGACCTCGTACTCCCTCGGTCTCGGAGGTCTCTCGGCCGCCACACACATCGTCGCGGTGAGCGGGATGAGCGGCGAGGTGCTCTTTGCCTATCAGTTGGCCGACGGTTGGCGGCTGGTCGGGGTGGATACGTCGTCGCACAAACTTATTGGCCCCCTCGCCGTGCGCGGGGTCCCCGCCACCGACACGCTGCTCGCGCCCCGTGTACAACAGCGGCAGCATCTACACGCTCGGCTACCGCTACTTCTCGTCGCAGCCGTCGCTGCTGCGCATCGACCCGCAGTCCGGTGCGGCCAGCCCGTTGTCGGGGTTCGCAAGTATCCCCTGGTCAAGTCCACCGAAGTGCCGACGTTCGGGGCCGGGACCCAGGTGATCTCTGTGGGCCCGCGGGTCATCTTCAACAATCCGACCAGCGTGCTCGGTGTCGTGGTGTTCACCGACGGCTCGAGCGCGCCCAAGATCTTCGACAAGGGCACGCTGGCGACTGTCGACCCCGCCGCACCCGGGGGTGTGGCTTCGCCGAGGACCAACCCGACCAAGGCCAAGCCGAAGAACCAGACCCCGGTGCAGGCGGCCGTCGACCCCCAGTCGCTGTGCGAGAACACCCAGCAAAAGCCGCACCGCCCGGTCATCACCACGCCGTTGGTTCCTTCGACGCACACCGTGACGGTGTCGTGGTCGTACCAGCTCTTGAGCAACCAGGACTGCGAGCCCACCTCCTACCTCGTCTCGGCGTCCTTGGTCGGCGCAGGTCAGAGCCCCGCCCAAAGCCAGTACGAAATCCAAGGGCAGCTCTCCTTCATCTATCCGGGACTCCATCCAAATACCACCTACCAGTTCACCGTCACCGTGTTGATCGGACAGCAGCAGACGCCGTCGTTGCCCGCCGAGGCGACCACGACGCCCCAAGGGCCCGACAAACCGACCAGCGTGAGCGTCACCGACAATGACGGAACGGGATGGACCGTGAGCTGGACGTCGTGTTCGGGTTCGTCGTGCGATGCCAATGAGCCCGCGACCCAGTGGACGGTGACGGGCCAGACGTGCAATGGCGACACCTTCATTGGCACCCCGCCGACCACCACGGTGGACGGCTCGGTGACCACGACGACCTTCACCTTCGCCAACAATGCCGATTTGATCGGTCAATCTCTCAACTTCGAGGTGCAAGGGACCGATGTCCTCGGCCACGTCGGTGATCCGGCCACCGCAACGGGGTGCGTGACGGGGTGGGCGCTGCCCTCGGTGTCGGACATCTCGTTTTCGGCGTCGAATGCCCAGGCGCCTGACTTCACCGACACCGCCACCTTGGCGGTCTCGCCGGTCGCCGGGGTGAGCGCGGCCCAGGCCTTTGGCTCATTGAACACCGAGTTCACCTATGTCGTGACCAACACCACGAATCCGGGCCAGCACCCCACCCAGTTGGGCAATTCGAGTGGCGGTCCCACGGGCAGTCCGAGCGCGACCTTCTCGGAGCTCACGCCCGGTGACACCTATTCCGCCACGGTCATCGTCACCCCGGTGGGCCACCCCGCAGCGGCGGCCACCTTGCCCGCCCAGATCATCTCGGGCGTCAGTTCGGCCTGGCCGGCCATCTCGCTGACCTCGGCCGTGCCGGTCCTCGACCCCTCCGCCGACACCGGTGCACTCACCGTGACCCTCGCCAGCCCCTTCGCCAATATCCCGAGCGGCCAATCCGTCGCCCTCAGCGCATCGGGTTCGATCTCGTGCGTGGGCACGCTCATGCCCGCCTTCAACGGTCTTGCTGTCACTCCAGTTGCAGGTGGGGGCGGGGTGATCACGGGTATCCCGTTGGCCCTGGTCAATGACGGCGGCCCGGGGTGTGCGCTCGACCTGGTCTTGAACGAGGCGGGGACCAACTTCCACGGAGGCGCCTACACCAACGCCTACGCCCTGCCCCCGCTCGGCACGCAGTACCCGACCCCGAGCGTCGCCGCTGACGTCACGTCCACGTCGACCTGCGCGTACTGCGTCGACGTCACCGCCACCACGGCGCTCACGCCCGGGACCGTCAGCGTGGGTGGCCTGTGGACCGCGACCGTCACCAGCACCGACGGCATCGCCACCCTGCCGTGCTCGTCGAGCGCACAGCTCGCCCCGAGCGGCGGGGCCAGTGTGGCGACTTCGATCGACATGTCGGGCTGCGTGGCGAACTTCGTCAATGCGGACTCGACCGTGGGTTCGCCGGTGGTCGTGACCTTTTCGGTCACCGTGTCGTGGACCTACTTGGGACTACTGTCGGGACCAGTGTCCTACGGTGGCGCTGTGCTCTCGACGGGTCCGTTGGATCCGACCACGCTGAACACAGCGATCCGCCTGATGGGCCGCTCCGACGTCGGGGCGCGCCCATGACGATCATGCGCGACGAGTCGGGTCGTGGCTGGCCCGAGTCCGACGAGGTGGTGCACGTGCGACGAAAGGACGGATCATCAATGGCTCGCTCGATCGATCGTCACGGTGCTGCCTCGATGGATGCGGTGCGCCCATGAGCACCCTCGAGCACGAAGTCGACTACTTCGCCCAGCGTTTCAACGTCTTGACGGCGAGCATCGCCCGGGTTATCCAGGGCAAAGAGGAGGTCATCCACCAAGCGGTGATCTGCATGCTGGCCGAGGGCCACCTCTTGATCGAAGACGTGCCCGGGGTCGGGAAAACCACTTTGGCCCGAGCGCTCGCCGCAACGGTCGAACTCACCTGGAATCGCATCCAGTTCACCCCCGACCTGTTGCCGTCCGATGTGACCGGGGTGTCGGTCTACAACCAGGCCACCTCACAGTTCGAATTCCGTCCCGGCGCGATCTTCGCCAACATCGTGGTCGGTGACGAGATCAACCGGGCCTCCCCGAAAACCCAGTCCGCCCTCCTCGAGGTGATGGAAGAGGGGACCGTCACCACCGACGCCGTGATCTACAACGTGCCCCGGCCGTTCATGGTGGTGGCGACGCAGAACCCGATCGACATGGAGGGGACCTACCAGCTCCCCGAAGCCCAGCTCGACCGGTTCTTGATGCGCCTCTCGATCGGGTACCCGAGTCCGGAGGCCGAGGCGCTCGTGCTGCGCCAGGAAAAAGATTCGGCGACCGTCGACGGACTGTCGCCGGTCATGTCGAGCGACGACCTCTTGGCGATGATCGACCAGATCAAGACGGTCGAGGTCGCCCCGGCCATCGAGAACTATGTGATCGCGCTCAGCGAGTTCACCCGCACCGCCCCCGAGGTCCGCCTCGGGGTCTCGCCGTGGGGCAGCCTCGCCCTCCTCAAGGCGGCCCGGGCGTCGGCCGCGGCCGAGGGTCGAAGCTTTGTGATCCCCGAAGACGTCAAGGCGGTCGCGACTTCGGTGCTGGCCCACCGCATCTTGTTGCGACCCGAAGCCGAACTCCAAGGACGCACCAATGCCGAGATCGTGGCCCGTGCCCTCCAAGGCGTCCCCGTGCCGCGCACCGTGACCAGTTAGGACCGGGCCCGGAGCGTTGAGAGGGCGGCAGTGACCAGGATTGGGGTGGGTGCGACCCTGCTCGGCATCTCACTCACCGTCGTCGGCCTGGTCTTGGTGTGGCCGCCGTTCGTGGTGCTCGGCATCGGCCTCATCATGTTGGTCATCGTGGCTCTCGCCTACATCGTGCGCCGGCCCCAACTGGTCATCGAGCGCCAGATCCATCCGCCCCGGGTCTCCAAGGGGCTTCCCGCCATTGCCTACCTGAACTTTTCGAACCGCGGTCGCTCAACCGTGCCCGCAACGGTCGCCACCCAGCCCTACGGTGCCACCTCCATACGTACGGTGCTGCCCCGCCTGGCCCGGGGCCAATCGGGCGTGCGGACATACCGCCTCCCGACGACGCAGCGTGGGATCTTCGCCATCGGGCCGGTCGAGATCACGCGGCTGACCCGTTCGAGTTCGTCCGGGTCACCCAACGCCACGCCGGCGACGACGACATCTGGGTCTACCCCAAAGTCTTCCCGTTCCGCTCGTTGCCCTCTGGGATCACCCGCCACCTCGAGGGGCCGTCGTCGGACACCGCCCCCGAAGGCAGCATCACCTTCCACCGATTGCGCGAGTACGTGGTCGGTGACGACCTGCGGATGATCCACTGGAAATCGACGGCGCGGACCGGCCAGTTGATGGTGCGCCACAACGTCGACACCTCCCAGCCCTACACGGTGGTCCTCCTCGATGTCCGCCCCGCGGTGTACTCGGCGCAGACCTTCGAGGTCGCCGTCGACACCGCGGCGTCCGCCATCTCGTGCTCGTCGATCGGCAAATCCCCTGTGCAATTGCGCACGACCAGCGGCCAACAGGTCGGTGGGCCCGGTCATCGCAGCCCGATCGAGTTGCTCGACTACTTGACCGGGATCGAGCCGCAATCGGCCGGCTCGATCGAGCAGGACTGCCTGCGGCTGCGCCGCGAACGCGGCGGGACCGGTCTCGTGGTCGTCACCGGCGCCCTCGACACCGCCGACCTGCCGGCCATTGCGGGGCTCCGGCGCCGTTTCTTTCGCATTGTGGTGATCTCGATCACCACCGAGCCGGTCCCCGCATTGCAGTTTCCCGGCGTGACCGTCATCAGCGCGACCACCGGCGACGAGGCCTGCGACGCCTGGAATCTCGAGGTGGCGGGATGAACGGCCGCCGCATCTTGGCCGCAGCGGTGCTGCCCTTGGCCGCCGTCATGACGTTTCTCGCCGCCACGCCGTGGTTGCGGGCCTTCCCACCGTCGAGCGTCGCGCCGATCTTCGCACTGGCGGCCATTATCTCGGTGGCCATCCCCCCGCTGGTCGTGGCCTGGACCGGTCGTTCGGTGATCTGGTCGGCCCTGGTGTCGGTGGTGGCCCTCTTTGTCTTCTCCCTCCTCATTACGCTGCGCGACCCGACGGGGACCGCTGCGCTCTTGCGCGGCTTGACCCAAGGTGTGGCCCGCCTCCTTTCGATCGCGCTGCCGGTGGCCGAACCAAGGTGGTTGTTCGTGGCCCCGGTGGTGTTGACCTGGATCGTCGGTGCCGTCTCTTCTGAGCTTTTGACCCGCAGTCGGGTCACCGGACTGACGCCGCTCGTCGGGATCATTGGTTTCGCCCTGGCCTACGCGGCGACGGCGGGCGCTCCGGGTTCGATGGTGGCCCAAGCCGCCCTGCTCGGACTGTGCGCGGGGATCTTGTTGTTTCTCCGCCGCTGGTTGATTGACACCGAGAACACCGAGGCGAGCCTCCTCGAGGCGGGCACGTCGGAGCGCAGCCTGGCCCGGCCATTGGTGCTTGGCACCATCACCTTGTCCATCGCGGCCATCGTCTGTGCGCTCTTGATTCCCCTCCTGCCCCCGCTGCAGGGGGCGGCGACCGCGCCGAGCCGGACCCCACCGGTGGTGACGGTGACCCCGTTGGCCCCGACCGTGGGAGTGGCCGAACTGCGCGGCCAGACCGGGTCGGACCATGGCGCCCAGACCCTCTTCGAGGTCAAGATGGACCAACCGAGTTCGGGGTATCTCGCCGCGGTCGACCTTGATCTCTATGACGGTGACGTCTGGTCGCTGCGCCACACCTTCGAGCCGACCGGGGGAGGGATTCGCGTCGCCACCGGCGGGTCACCGAGCGGCCAACACGGCGAGACCGTCGTCCAGCACTACAGCGTCGTCCACGGCGCCCGACCTGCCGTGGATGCCCTATCTCGACCAGCCCACAACAGTCTCGGGGGTGAGTGTCGACTTCGACAGCCTCTCGGGGATGATCATCCCGACCCAGCCCCTCAAGAGCGGTCAGACCTACACGGTCACCTCGACCAACACCGTGCACACCCTCGCCTCACTCTCATCGGCCCAGTTGCACGCGCTCTCGGTGGGCACGACCCCGGACCCAGCTCGACGCGACCCCCTTGGCCGGCGCCGACCAGTCCTTTGACAATGTCTTGACCCAGCTCGAAAGCGAGACCGGCCAGACGAGTGGAGCGACGCTCACCTTCTTGGCGGCGGTCGAAAACGATTTCTCCAAGAATTACCCGGAGAGTGGCGACGTCTGAGTACGTGTCGGCCCCGGCCAAGGCGCGCTCTGAGTTCGGGAGCCCGACGGCGGTGCGGCCCGACCTCTACGGCACGTCGCTGGCCGACATTCAAGGGGCCATCTTCGGCAAGTCCAAGACCGGCACGCCCGAGCAGTTCGCCACCTTGGTGACCCTCTTGTGCCGCAAACTCGGGATTCCCGCCCGCATGGTCACCGGCTACCGGCTCTCGGGGCCCAACAGGGCCGCCACCACGACCACGCCGGGCCGGCTCTACGCGGTGACCAACCTCGATGCGTGGTCGTGGGTCGAGATCAACGTGCCGAGCCTCGGGTGGGTGGTGGTCGACCCGACCCCGGACAAGACGGGCACCGTGCCCGCCCAACCACCGGTGGTCGCCGCACCGACCACGACCGTGCCGCCCACCCAGATCCACGCCGAGGTGATCCCGAGCCACAGCGGTCACGCCGTCGCACCGCGGGTATCGGTCAAGTTGACCAAGCCGTCGCACGTGCTGCCCATCGTCCTGGGCGCCATTGCCCTGGCGCTGATCGTGATGGCGGCGATCCCGGCGTGGGTTGAAACCATCAAGGCGCGCCGCAAGCGCCGACGGCGTCACGCCGGGGGGCCCGGGCACCAGATCGAAGGGGCCTGGCTCGAAACACTCGATGTGCTGAACGAGGCAGCGGTGAGCGGGCTTGAGCCCCTCACCAACTCAGAGGTGGCGGCGTTGGTCGACGCGCGCTTCGGTCCCGACGTCGGTGAGCCGGTGGGCGTGATCGCCACCTCGGCCAGTGAAGCCACCTTCTCGAGCGCACCGGGCGTCGACGCCGAGGAGAGCTGGACCGCCTGGCACCAGTTCGACCAGTTTCGCTACGCCCTCGGGGCCCGCCAGACCTTGGGCGAGCGGGTCCGGTCCCACTTGCGTATCGCGCCGCGCCAGGTCGACGAATCAGTTCGCAACTAAGCGGTCCCCGGCGCCTCGGGGCGCCCCTCGCCTTCATTGGTCAGAGGTGGCGCGTTGTCGTCGTCGTCCGCATCGAAAGTGGCGCGGCGCAGGAGCGACTCTTCGAGGGTGTCGGGCGCCGACGGCACCTCGGCCAAGGGGGACGGGAAGCCGAACAGCCCGGGGTCGGGCGCCGGTCCGAGGAGCTCGGTGTCGAGGAGCTCGGGCACCACGGTCGGGGGCTCGGGGGTGAGGGGTGGCACCGCCGCCTTCGGCCGCGGCGGTTCGGAAAATCGCGGGCTGATCTCACCGGGTGGGCGAGGTGGCGGGGCGGCGGACTTGGACAACAGCGCCAGCAAGGGGTCGGGTGCTCCGGTGCTGCGCCCGGTATTGGGACTCGTCGTCGGCGCAGGGACCCCCGCGATCACCCGGCGCGACGGCACCTGCACCAAAGCGTTGGGCATGATGACGTGGCGCGCCGCTTTCGAAATCGGCACGACGACCGCTGCGGGCGCGTGGCGCAATGTCGGGGGTGTGGGTTTGGCCGAACCGAGCGACACCGGGGCCAGTGCGGCGCGATCGATCCGGGTTCGGGCCCGTCGGGTCGGTCGGGCCCGCGGGGCGAAGGTGATGGCGGGCGCCGGATCGGCCTGCTCGGCCCGCTCACTGACGGAGCGCCAGCGGGACCACGCATCGGATCCCGACTGGTGCGCGGCCGCGCTGGATCGAATCGATCGGCGCCGCTTCGACGGCATGGGATTCACCGACCACGACGTAGGAGGTCTGGGGCCACGCCTCGGCGCGCTCGATCGAGCGCAGCGCCTCGGCGAAGGCGAGGGCCGAGCTGGGCCGTTCGGTGGGCTCCTTGGTCATGGCGGTGACCAAGAGATCCGACAGCGCCATGGGCACACCGTCGACCAGTAACGGCGGGACCGGGTCGCGGAAGATCCGCAGCACCGCCGAGGCCGCCGTCTCCCCGGCGAAGCTCCGGAACGCCGCGTGCCCGGCCAAGAGGAAATACAGCGTCGAGGCAAGTTCGTAGACGTCGGTCGCCGCCGTGGCCGTCGCGCCTTCGAGCATTTCGGGCGCGGCATGAACGGTGGTGAAGCCAAACACCCCGCCGGTTGACTCCGCGCCCGACGACGGTCGCGCCACGCCCACGTCGGCCAAGGCCGGTTGGCCGCCCTCGGTGATCAGCAGCTTGTGGGGCTTGATGTAGCGGTGGAGCATCCCGACGCGGTGCGCGGTTCTCGAGCGCACCGCAGATCTTGATGGCGATGGCGACGGCCTGGGCCGGCTCCATCGGCCCTTTTCGCCCGACCAGGTCGCCCAAGGACTCAGAGCAGCGTTCCATGACGAGCACGGGGCGACCGTCCGGGGCGCTAAAGGCGCGGAACAAGGTCACGATATTGGGGTGCGAACTGAGGGTGCGCAGGGCGAAGGTCTCCTGGCCGAAGGCCTCGATGGCCTGGGGGGAGATGGCGCCCACGTCGAGCACCTTGAGGGCGACGCACCGCCCCGAATCTGCCTCGGTGGCCGAGTAGACGCTCGGCGAGGCACCGCCGTCGATGACCGAGACGTCGGTGAAACCGGGAAAGATCGCTCTGCCCCGCGGGTGCTTGCGTCGAAAAGCCATCGCAGTTCGCCCCTTCTCAGCCGACTTGGCGCTCTCGATGTGACTGCGGCCCAAATTGTAGCAATTGCGGCCAAGGATCCCGGGGGAACCGATGCGCATCGCCGGTGGTCGAGGGAGAACGCGGCGTCGGGCGCGGACGAGGTGAACGCTGGAGCTGCGTCGACGGGCGAACTCAGCGGTGCAGTTCGGGGGGGTCGTCCTCGTCTACGACCTCGACATCGATGATGCTGGCATCGTTGGTCGGTGTCGCCCGGTACGGCCCACCTGTTGGCGCCTGGCCACCGAAGAAGGCGCGCACGTCGATCGGCCCGGTGGCGAAATTGATCTTGATGCGCTGCCCGGCATCTGGCCCGAGCGCCTCGTAGCGGGGAAGGGCCCGGCGGTTGACGACGTAGGCCTGCGCGCTCAGCGTCAAGGCGATGTACAGCAAAAACGTCGTGGTCATAAGGCCGCTGGCATTGCCGCCGGTGACCCCGAACGCGGTGAGGTGCAAGGCGAGCGAGAGCACCCACAGCGCCATGGTGACCCAGGTGCCCTGGCGGACCACCCACCCACCCGAGTCCCACATGCGCACAGTCAGCGCCCGCACGACGCCGAGGACGCCGGCGCCGATGACCGTGGCGGCGACCACTGACCAAAAGGTGGCCGACGACACGTGGTCGAGTTGGTGAAATCGAGGAGTTGGACGAGTCCGATGGCGCCGAGGACGAGGGGCACACGCAGGTGCAAGCGGCGCGGGACGGGCCGGGGCCGGCTCTGGCGCAACAGCACCAGGACCACGATGACCACGTTGAGCGCGATCGACAAGAGCATTGCCTCCCACTCTATGGCGAGGTGCCCACAGAAACGCCGCGTCAGCGGTTGAGCAGTGGCCCGACCTCGGCTCCGAAGCGGGCCGTCTGGTCGCAGAACTCCTCGACGCTGCGGGCCATGAAGCGGACCTGGAGGTGGTTGACCCCCATCGCCACCAGTTCCCGCAGCGATGTGGCGATCTCATCGGCTCCGCCACGCAAGATGTAGTTGGGCAACGCCCAGTCGTGCGCGCCGCTGCTCAGGTAGATGGGCTCGACGATGGTACCGATATCGAGCGGCGCATCGCCGCGCAGTTCGTGGCGCAGCTCGCGCAGGCGGGCGATCTGTTCGGGCAGATCCCGGCGCCGCGTGCCCTGGGGGAGCCACCCGTCACCGAACGCCGCGGTCCGGCGGATGGCGGCGGGCGAGGACCCACCGATCCAGATGGGCGGACGGGGTTGGCGCACTGGGCGCGGGGCGACCCCGAGACCCGAGGCTGCGAAGCGCGGGCCGGGCAGGACGGGGAACTCGTTGGTGAAAGCCAGGGCCAGCGCCGAGACCGCTTCGTCGGTGTGACGTCCGCGTTGCGCGAAATCTCCCGTCAAGAGTTCGTATTCCTCTGGGACGTGGCCGGCCCCGACGCCGACGATCAGGCGGCCGCCCGAGAGGTGGTCGATCGTGGCGAGTTCCTTGGCGGCCCGGAGCGGATGGCGCTGCGCCAGGATCAAGACGTGGGAGAGCAGGTGGGTCCGCGTGGTCTGCGCCGCCAGCCAGCCCAAGGTGGCCGTGGTGTCATACCAGGTGGTGCCCATGGCGTCGGCCAGGCGCTCGGGGATGGCGGTGTGGTCGCAGACCCCGAGGTAAAAGAAGCCGGCCTCGTCGGCCGCCCGGGCGATGGTCCCGAGGTCCGCCACGCTCGCGGTGGTCTCCCATGGCGCGACGTAAAGGGTTGACTGTGACTGGATGGGGAGCTGCATGCCGAAGACGACCTGGCCACTCGGGACGCACGACACCACGTCGGTGGGTGCAGCGATGACAGAGCGCGATGGGTCAGTCATGGTGGGCACCTCCAAGGGGATCGGACAATTCGTTGACCAAGAGGGAAAGTTGTGCGGGCGTCCCGAAGGTGGTCGCGAGCACCCGGGAGCGCTTCAGGTGGAGATGGAGGGGGACTTCCCACGTAAATCCCATGCCGCCGTGGACCTGGATGGCGGCGCGGGCGTTGGCCAGGGCCGCCTCGTCGGCGAGCACCTTGGAACCGAAGACACCACGGGCGATCACCTCGTCGGCGGAGCGGCCGGTGCTTTGGGACTCTTGGGCCACCACGTCGGGCTGGTCGACCAGGCATGCGGCGGCCTGCACCGCGCTGGCCGCCACCTCCGCGCGCACCAGCATGTCGGCGCAGATGTGCTTGATCGCCTGGAAGCCACCGATGGGCTGGCCGAACTGGCGACGGTCCTTGGCGTAGGCGACGGCCAGGTCGAGTACGGCACGGGCGTGGCCGATCTGGAGCGCGGCGCTCAGCAGTGTTCCCTCGCGCTCGAGCTTGAGGCCGATGTCGAGGAGTGGATCCCCGGCCTCCAAGCTGGTCAGGTGCCACATCGGGGTCAACGGGCAGATCGGTGCGGCGATCTTGGTGGCGCGGTCGGTGGAGGGGGCCGGTCGCAGTAGCCGGGCGGTCGAACCGCGGGTCGGGCCGGCGAGGAGCAACAATGCATCGAGCGACGCCAGATGCTCAACGAGGATGGGTCCCTCACCGCCACAGTGCACACCGACCATGGCCGCACCTTGTGCCGCACCCTCGACCGCCGATGCGCTGGCGGCGAGGAAGGTCCCGACCAGCGGGCCCGGGATGAGGGCCCGGCCGAGCTCTTCGAAGACGACCACGGCGTCGGTGAGACCGAGCCCGGTACCTTCGGGTTCTGAGAGGGTCAATGCAAAGACGCCGGTCTCGCCGAGCAGCCGCCAATCGTCGGGGCTGATGGCGACGTCGGACCCCTCCCGCTCGCGCAGGTGGTCAAGGTCGAGTCGGCCCGAGAGCATCGAGCGGATCCCGTCGGCCAACGCGATCTGATTGTCGGAGAGTCGAAAGTCCATGGGTTCAGCGGACCTTTGGGAGTCCGAGGATCCGCTCGGCCACGATGTTGCGCTGCACCTGCGACGTGCCCGCCGCAATGGTGAGTGAGATCGATTTGAACCACGCTGCCAGCTGCTCGTCGTTGGCGAGCGGGTCCCCATGCGGATCGTTCAGCGGGTCGCCGCTGAGTGCGGCGCGGTCGAGCACCTCCATGGCCAGGTCGCTGAGGGCCTGGGCGTGTTCGGAGAACGACAACTTGAAGACCGAACCGCCAATGCCGGGCACCCCGGTCTCGGCGGCTTGCGACACGTTGCGCTTGGTCAATGCCCACAGAGCGTCGAAGGCCGCGCTCGATGTGGCCCAGACGTCGCGCCAGACCCTGGTCGTGCTCGAGGCCGAGGTGGCGAGCCACGACCTGGAGGGAACGCAGCAGGCGCATCGATTCGAGCATCTCGCCGACGAAGGCGGTGCCGCGCTCGAAGGAGAGCGTGACCATGGTGACCCGCCACCCGTCGTTCTCTGCGCCGACCCGGTTGGCGACGGGGACGCGGACCTCGTTCAAGAACAGTTCGGCGAACTCGGTCGAGCCCGCAATGGTGCGCAACGGCCGGATCTCGAGGCCCGGGAGATCCATCGGCACAATGAGCCACGTGATGCCGCGGTGCCCGTCGTCGCCCGTACGCACGAGCATCTCGCAGTGGTCGGCCACTTCGGCATGCGAGGTCCAGATCTTTTGACCGGTGACGACGTAGTCGTCGCCGTCGCGTATCGCCCGGGTCCGCAAAGAAGCAAGATCGCTGCCGGCGTCGGGCTCGCTGAAACCTTGGCACCACACCTCGTCGCCGCGCAGGATCGGCGGAAGGTAGCGCTCTTTTTGTTCGGCCGTCCCTTCCGCGATGATGGTCGGGCCGGCGTGGAGCAATCCGACGAAGTTCACTCCGACATAGGGGGCACCGGCCCGCTCGCACTCCTCTTTGAAGATGAGCTGCTCGACCGGCGACGCGCCGCGCCCGCCCCCTTCGACCGGCCAGTCGACACCGGCGTATCCGGCGTCGAACAACACACGCTGCCAGTGCGAGTCATAGCTGCGACGGGCCGGCCAGTCCTCGGCCGGGGGGGCCGACCCGATGCTCGGCAGGGTCGCGTTCAGCCAGACGCGAAGTTCATCGCGGAACGCTTCTTCGGCCGCGCTGTAGCGAAGGTCCACGACGTCAGCGATTCGGCGCGGCGGCGATCAAGCGGGAAAGTCGAGGCCGAACAACTTGATGGCGTTGCCGCGCACGATCTTGCGTCGCTGCGCATCGGTGAGGCCCGCCATCTGCTCTTCGGCGATCTGACGCGTCCGTGGCCAGGTCGAGTCCGAGTGCGGGTAGTCGGACTCGTAGGTGATGTTGTCCTCACCGATCTCATCCACGGACTTGAGGCCGTGGGCATCGTCGAAGAAGCACCCCCAGACGTGATCCTTGAAGTAACTGCTGGGCTTTTCGGGCACGATGTCCGCCACGCCACCCCAGCCCCGGTTGTCCTCCCAGACCCGGTCAGCGCGCTCCAAGATGTAGGGGATCCAGCCGATCTGCCCTTCTGAGTAGGCGATCTTGAGATCGGGGAAGCGGACGAACACGCCGCTGAAGAGAAAGTCGACCAATGAAAACGTGGCGTTGGTGTGCGTCAGGGTCGAACCAACGGCGGGCGGGGCGTCGGCCGATGTCGATGGCATCTTCGACGACGATCCGATGTGCATGTTGATGATCGTCTTGGTCTCGGCACACGCCCGGAAGAATGGGTCCCAATAGTGCGAGGGGTCGTGCACGCTCGGGAGTCCGAGGAAGGGCGGGATCTCGCTGAAGCACACGGCGCGCACGCCGCGTGCTGCGTTTCGGCGCACCTCGGCTGCGGCGAGCTCGGCGTCCCACAGTGGGATCAAGGTGAGAGGAATCAGCCGGCCGCCGCTGTCGCCGCACCATTCTTCGACCATCCAGTCGTTGTAGGCCTTGACGCACAGCAGGCCCAGCTCCCGGTCTTTGGCCTCGGTGAAGGTCTGGCCGCAAAAGCGGGGGAAGGTCGGGAAGCACAAAGCCGCCTCGATGTGATTGAGGTCCATGTCCTCGAGCCGCGGCTTGACCTCATAGGAGCCCGGGCGCATGTCCTCGTAGGTGATGCCCCGCATGGTCACGTCGTCGCGGTCGACCCCGACGGCAGAATCGACCCGGAGAAGCGGCCGCTTGAGATCTTCGTAATACCACCAGTCGGTGGGCAGACCCTCAGAACCCGGCTTGACCGTCAACTTGCCGCCTACGAAGGTGATCTCCCCCATCGGGGCGCGCACGATCCGGGGCCCGACGTCTGCATATTTGGCAGGGAGCCGGTCCGACCAGACGTTGGGGGGCTCGACGACATGGTCGTCGACCGAGATGATCATTGGCAGCGGTTCAGGCATGGGATCGAGGTTAGTCCGGACCTGACGGACCGTCAGATGCGGCCGCTCGGGCCCATTTCTCTTCGGCTCAATAGTGCATCGAGACGCCACCGTTGGGGCTCAAGAGCTGCCCGGTGACGAAGCTCGAGGCATCCGAGGCCAGGTAGAGCACGCAATAGCCGATGTCCGAGGTGACGCCGACCCGGCGGAGCGGGGCAAACTTCGCCATCGGCGCCAGCATTGCCTCCTTGGTCTCTTCGTTGGTGGTCCCGTCGGGATTCGTGTAGTAGCGCGCCGTCATGTTGGTGGGGATGAATCCCGGGGCAATGGTGTTGACCCGCACCCCGCGCCGGCCGACCTCGACCGCCATCGACTGGGTCAGCTGGGCCACCCCGGCCTTGCAGATGGCGTAGGGGCCAATGCCGGGCGACGGTGCCAGCACGGCCGCCGACGCCATATTGATGATGCTGCCCGAGCGCTGGTCGACCATGACCGCGCCCGCCGCCTGGCAGCCAAAGAGGACGCCCTTGAGATTGACCGACAAAATCCGGTCGAACTCGGCCGGATCGAGGTCGATGATCGAGCTGTCGATCATGATGCCCGCGATGTTGCACATGATGTGGAGGCCGCCATGGGTGCTCGTGACCCGCTCGACCAACGCGAAGACCGCGTCGCGATCCGCCACGTCGAGCTCTGCCGCCTCGGCGTGACCTCCGGCGCTGATGATCCCTTGGGCCGTCTGTTGCGCCCCCGCCGGATTGATATCGGCACACACCACCGTGGCCCCGGCCCCGGCCAACACCTCGGCGGTTGTGCGGCCAATGCCGCTACCACCGCCGGTGACCAGGGCGACCCGCCCGGACAAATTGAACGCGTCGTACACACTCTCGGCTGTTTCCACGGGCGCACCTTAGGGCGCCGCAAACGGTGGCGCGACCCCAAGGGCGCGTCCCGAGCCGCGTGCCTTACATCGAGATGCCCTCGAGTGCCAACAGTGCTCGTTTCATCGGGAGGCCGCCGCCGTACCCACCCAAGCCGTTGCTCGCCACGACCCGGTGGCACGGCACGATGATGGCGAGGGGATTCTTGCCATTGGCCTGTCCGACCGCCCGCGGGCCCTTGGGCCGCCCGACCCGGCGGGCCAGTTCGCCGTAACTGATCGTCTCGCCGTAAGGGATCTTCGACAACTCGCGCCACACCGCTCTTTGAAATTCGGTGCCGTCGAGTTCCATGGCGACGTCGAACTTGGTCCGCTTGTGCGCGAAGTACTCGTCGAGTTGGCTGGCGGCGTCTTTGAGGACCGGCGGTGCGTCGTGTCCGTCACCGTGCGGCCGGCGAGCGGCTCGAGGCAACCAGATGCCCACGAGGACGTTGCCGTCACTTTCAAGGACGAGCTGCCCGATGGGCGTATCGAGGGGCATGGTGAACGTTGAGGTGGTCATGCGGCACGCCTTCCTTTGGTGCTCGGTGGGGTCGAAGTTGGTCCTGCGTTCGGTGGCAGTGTCGGGTCGCGGCGCCGAGACGGCGCCTGCGCGGCGGGCAGAGACCACAGATGAGCCATGGCGTAGCTGCGCCATGGCCGCCAGGGCTTGCTCGCTTCGGCCAGCCCCTTGGGGTCGTTGGCCAAGCCAAGCAGGCGCGCGGCCTTGATGATGCCGAGATCGCTCGGCATGAACGCGTCGGGGTCGCCCAACGCGCGCATGGCAACGTACTCGGCCGTCCATGGGCCGATGCCCGGGAGTGCCACGAGTCCACGGCGCAGCTCGCCCGGGTCCGTACCCGGATCGATGACCACCACGCCCGCTTGGACCGCGTTAGCAAGTGCGACCAGGGCGCGCCGGCGGCTTGCCGGCATGGAAAAGGTGGCCGGTTCCCGTTCGGCCAGATCGACCAGTGCGGCGGGAGTGGGAAAGACGTGGGTGACGCCGCCGACTGGTGCGGATAACGGTTCGCCACACGCCGCGATCAGGCGCCCGGCCACCGTGCGGGCGCCGCTCACCGAGACTTGCTGGCCTATAACGGCCCGCACGGCCAGTTCAAACCCGTCCACGGTTCCTGGGACCCGCCGGCCGGGGTCGGCCGCGACCAGGTCCGCCAGCGTCGGATCCTGGCCGAGCGCCTCGCTAACACCCACGGGATCCGCGTCGAGGTCGAGGAGCTGTCGGCACCGCGCCACCGCGGTGGTTAAGTCGCGCAGGTCAAAGAGATGGAGTTCGGTCTCGACGCACACCGGACCGTGACCACGGTCGAGGCCGCGGCGGAGCCCGACGACGCCGTGACCGTGGGGCAGGCGAAGGCTGCGCCAGTAGGTCGCCGCACTGAACGCTTCGAGGCCCGGGATCACCCGAGCACCAAAGAAGGCGAGCATCGAGTCGAGGTCGAGCGGCCGTCGGCCCGGGAGGCGCAATCGGATTCCTTGGGCAGCATCCAACGACGACGCGTTGGGCGAAGCTTTGGGAGCGAGGGCGCGGAGCGCGCTCGGGGACTTGGCGAAGATCGCCTGCATGGTGTCGTTGCACTGGCGGACGCTCGAAAAGCCGGCGGCAAACGCGATATGGCTGATGGGCAGGTCGGTCGTCTCAAGCAAGAGGCGCGCAGTTTGGCTCCGTTGCGCCCGGGCGATGGCGAGCGGACCGGTGCCGATCTCGGCGGTCACGACACGGTTGAGCTGACGCACGCTGTAGCCAAGTCGCCGCGCCAGACCCGCCACCCCTTCTCGATCGACGATGCCGTCGCGGATGAGTCGCATCGCACGGGCCACCACGTCTGCCGCGCAGGTTCCACTCCGGAGAACCCGGTGTGGCGTCGGGTCGACAGCGCAGACACGCCCGAAATCCCTCACGTTGGGCTGCGGCGGCCGAAGCATAGAAGCGGACGTTCTTGCGCATTGGGGTGCGGGCCGGGCAGCTTGGCCTGCAATAGATGCCGGTTGAGGTCACGCCGACGAAGAAGACGCCGTCGAACCGAGCATCCTTGGCCTGCGCCGCCTGGTAGCAACGTTCGGGGTCCTCGATCACCGAGCCATAGTGCCATGGGCACCGCTCGATTACTGGCGGAAATCGGACATCCCCGTCGGGGCTGTTCAACGCCCCCGCAACGAGGCCAACACGAGTTGGCGATGAGTCCGTGCGTCACCCCAGGCCCGCGAAAGGGCCCAGGTGCGCTTCATGAAGAAATGCAGGTCGCATTCCCAGGTGTAGCCAATGGCCCCGTGCACCTGGAGGGCAACGCGAGCAGCCAGGTCGGCCGCGTCGCCGGCCATTGCCTTGGCCATCGAGGCATCATGCGACGCGCTCGGCGCCGCCGTGGCGAGCGACCACGCCGCTCGGTAGGTGGCCGGTCGGGCGAACTCGAGCTTGACCCGAGCGTTGGCCAAGAGGTGTTTGACGGCCTGGAAGCTGCCGATGGGCTTGCCGAACTGGTGGCGCTCCTTCGCGTAGTCAGCGGCCATGGTGAGCATGTGGTCGGCCAGCCCGAGCAGCGAGGCCGCATTGGCGGCCGCGGCGCGATCCGCCAAGAGTCCGACGATCGCGTCTGCGGCGACGCCGTAGGCCAAGAGGGTTTCTGACGACAAGGGCCAGTGCACGGTCGCCAGATCCCGGGTCGTATCGAGGGTGGGCGTCGCCGTCACGGTGCACGCGGACGATGGGACGATGTGCACTTGCCAGCCCGAATCTGCATCCCGTGCAGCCAAAAGCAAGAGGTCGGCCCCCGACGCCCCGGCCACGCGTGGCGTGGACAAGTTGCCGTCGGCCGACACGGCAGACGGTGAAGTCAGCCCGCTCGCTCCGACGTCGATGCCGCCGACCGCCACTACGGCGCGTCGCTCCACCAGTGCGGCGAGGGATTCGGCGGCTGCGGGTTGAGGCACGAGAGCCGACAGCACGGGTGCGGCCAGGGCAGCCCCTTCGACGAGCGGTTCTGGGAGGGCGGCCCACCCCGCCTCTTCGATGACGCCGACGAGGTCGATGTCGTTGAGGCCGAGGCCCCCTAAGGATTCTGGGATCAAAATGGCCGGTGCGCCGAGCTCGCTCAGCACATCCCAACGCTGGCGCGATAGTGAGCGGCGTTGCTCGGGCGACGCGGCGTCGTAGTCACGCAGCGCGGCGACGGGGCACTCGTTGTCGAGGACCGCCCGCACCGCCTCTCGCAAGGCAATCTGGTCGTCGGAGAAGGCGAAGTGCACGTTCAGCCTCTCGGCAATCCAAGGAGGCGTTCGGCGACCACATTGCGCTGTATCTCATTGGTGCCCGCGTAGATGGGACCGGCCAGGGCAAACAGGTAGCCGTCGAGCCAGGGACCCGGGCCGCCCGACTCGAGCATCTCGGCGTCGGGCCCCAAGAGGTCGAGCGCCGCCTCGTGGATGGCCAGGTCGGTTTCTGACCAAAAGATCTTGTTGCAACTTGCCTCGGGTCCGACGGCGTGGCCCTGGGTCACCTTGGTGGCCGTCCAATAGGTGTGCAGCTGATAGGCCTCGGCGTCCATGTGGGCTTGGGCGACGGCATCGGCCACCCGGGCGGATCCACCCCGCTGATCGAAGAGTTCGATCAATCGCCCGGCCGCTTCGGTGTAGCGGGCGGGGCTGCGCAAGCTCAGTCCACGCTCACTGCCCGCGGTCGACATCGCGACCGACCACCCCGCGCCTTCGTCACCGAGCATCTGGGTGTCGGGCACCTCGACATTGTCGAAGAAGATCTCGGCAAAGCCGGTCTCGCCGTCGATCTGGGGGATGGGACGCACCGTCAGTCCAGGTGAGTCCATCTCGATGAGGAAGTAACTGAGACCCCGGTGTCGCTCGGCCTCGGGATCGGTGCGGAAGATTCCGAAACACCACTGTGCGAACGCCCCGCGACTTGCCCACGTTTTTTGGCCCGAGAGCAGCCAGCCGTCACCACTCGCGTTGCGGACGGCCTTTGAGCGGATGCCCGCAAGATCGCTCCCGGCGTCGGGTTCTGACCATCCTTGGCACCAGACCTCCTCGCCCGAAGCCATCGGGGGCAAAAAGCGCGCCTTCTGCTCGTCGGTTCCGTATTCGAGCATCGTCGGGGCGAGCAGGAAGATGCCGTTCTGGCTGACCCGTTTGGGGGCCCGGGCCCGGTAGTACTCCTCTTCGAATATGAGCCACTCCATGATGCCGACATCTCGACCCCCGTACTCGGTCGGCCAACTGACCACGGACCAGCGGTCGTCGAAGAGCTGGCGCTCCCAGGCCTGATGCGCCACGAATCCTTCCGCGGTGTCGAGTGAGGGAAGCGGGGTGATCGGGGTATGGGAGCTGAGCCAGGCACGCGCCTCGGCCCGGAAGGCCTCTTGGTCGGGCGAAAAGGTCAGGTCCATGGCGGGGGTCATGTCGCTGCGAATCTGACACACCCTCGACACGATTGCCAAGGTGGGGGCCCGATGCGCAGAGAGAATCTGACACCCCGTTAGATTCGGGGCAACAATGAGCCCCCTATGCCAAACGCCGTAATCGTCGACGCTGTCAGGACCCCCGTTGGGCGGCGCGGGGGACGCCTGTCTGGGTGGCACGCCACCGACCTGGCTGCGCAACCGCTAATTGCCCTGCTCGCCCGCAATGATCTCGATCCCGCCCTGATCGAAGACGTCATCATGGGTTGCACCATGACGGTCGGCGAGCAGGCGATGAACATCGCCCGCAATGCCGCCATGGCCGCCGGTTTTCCCGATTCCGTGCCCGGCACCACCGTGGACCGCCAGTGCGGTTCGGCGCAACAGGCCATCCATTTCGTGGCCCAGGCGGTGATGGCGGGGGCGATGGACATCGCCATTGGTGCGGGTATCGAATCGATGAGCCGGGTACCGATTGGATCGACGACCGAGTCCGGACCGGGAGAAGCTTACGGACCGCTCTACAAGGAGCGCTTCGAGTTGATCCACCAGGGTGAGTGCGCCGAGGAGATCGCGCGGCGTTGGAAGGTCGATCGCGAGGAGATGGATGCCTTCGCACTCGAGTCCCATCAGCGCGCGGCGCGTGCCGCGGACGAGGGCCGCTTCGACCATGAGTTGGTGGCGATCGAGTCGTGGGTCCATCCCGATGTCCCCGGCGCTGCCGACGTGACGGGGATCATGGGGCGCGACGAAGGCGTCCGCCGTGACACCTCACTCGAAAAGCTGGCGGGGCTGCGACCGGCCTTCTTCGAAGGCGGCACGGTGACCGCGGGGACGTCGTCGCAGATCTCTGACGGAGCGGCTGCGGTGTTGATCATGAGCGAGGAGCGGGCATCGTCGCTGGGCCTGGTGCCCCGGGCTCGTTTCCACACCTTCGCGGTGGCGGCCAACGATCCGCAGATCATGCTCACCGCACCGATACCCGCCACCGAAATGGTGCTGGCGAAGGCCAAGCTCACGTTGGGCGACATCGACCTGGTGGAGATCAACGAGGCGTTCGCCTCGGTTGTCTTGGCCTGGGAGCGCGAGTTTCACCCCGATATGTCCAAGGTCAACGTCAACGGCGGTGCCATCGCCATCGGCCACCCCACCGGGTGTTCGGGAGCACGTCTGATGGCGACACTCTTGAACGAACTCGAGCGCACCGGCGGTCGTTACGGCCTCCAGACGATGTGTGAAGGTGGCGGCCAGGCCAATGCCACGATCATCGAGCGGTTGGGCTGATGACGACCCAAGTTCCCGCCATCGAGGGTTGGTTCAACATCGAGGATGACGGAACGGCCGCCCTGACCGGTTCGCGCTGCGTGGCGTGCGGTACGTACGCGTTCCCCGCCGCCAAGCTCTACTGCGGCAATCCGGACTGTGCTTCACAGGAATTCGAATCGGTCGCCCTGTCACGGCGCGGCAAAATCTGGTCGTATACCGACGCTGCGGTACCAGCCGCCGCCCCCCTACGTCGCGGCCGACCCCTACGTCCCGTTCTGTCTCGTGGCCGTCGAACTCGCGGCCGAGAAACTCGTGGTCATGGGACAGGTCGTCGCCGGGGTGACCGTCGACGACCTTACGGTCGGCGATGAAGTGGAATTGGTCGTCGACACGCTCTATTCAGAAGGCGACCACGATTATCTCGTGTGGAAGTGGAAGCCCATCTCAAGCGCCAAGGAGGCCTGAGGCAATGCCCGACGACAGGCGCATAGCGGTGCTCGGTGCGGGCATGCACCCATGGGGCAAGTGGGGCAGGCCTTTCGTCGAGTACGGCATGGCCGCCGTGCACGATGCTCTCGGCGACGCCGGGATCTCGTGGCGCGACGTGCAGTTCGTCTCGGGTGCTGACACCATCCGAAATGGGTACCCCGGCTTTGTGGCCGGGGCCACCTTCGCCCAGGCACTGGGCTGGACCGGGGCTCGGGTCTCGAGTTGTTACGCCGCCTGCGCATCGGGGGCTGCCGCAATCGGCAACGCCCGGGCCCAGATCCTCGCCGGCCTGTGCGACGTTGCATTGGTGGTCGGCGCGGATACGACCCCCAAGGGGTTCTTCGCTCCGGTCGGCGGTGGCGAGCGTAAGGACGACCCGGACTGGTTGCGCTTCCATTTGATGGGGGCCACCAACCCGACCTACTTTGCCCTCTACGCCCGTCGGCGGATGGATCGCTTCGGTGCCACCGAAGAAGACTTCGCGCAGGTCAAGGTCAAGAACGCGCGCCACGGTGTGGCAAATCCCTACGCCCGCTACCGGGGTGAGGTCACGGTCGAGGAGGTGTTGGCATCTCCCATGGTGGCCGATCCGCTGCGCCTGCTCGAGATCTGTGCAACTTCTGACGGCGGGGCGGCCCTGGTGCTCACCAGCATGGACTTCGCTCGCCGTCACGCCGGGGGAGCCGAACCCCTCGTCACCATCGACGCGGTGTCCACGGTCACGCCGTCCTTCCCCAACACCGTCATCGAGATGCCGAATTTCTCTACGGACTCTGCCGTCGCCGCTGTCGGGGGCATCGATTCTCGAGGCTTTCGTCCTTCGATCACCGCTGCGGCCTATGCGGAGGCCGGGATTGGCCCAGAGGATCTGGACCTTGCCGAGGTGTACGACTTGTCCGCGGCCTTGGAACTCGACTGGTACGAGGACATCGGGCTGTGCGGGGAGGGCGAGGCCGAGAAACTGCTCCGTGACGGCGCGACATCGCTCGGCGGCCGGGTCCCGGTGAATCCATCGGGCGGCCTGTCGTGCTTCGGCGAAGCTATTCCCGCCCAGGCCATCGCCCAAGTTTGCGAGTCCGTCTGGCAGCTGCGGGGCACGGCGACGGGCCATCAGGTCGAGGGCGCACGAGTTGCGGTGACGGCCAATCAGGGGCTGTTCGGACACGGTTCATCGGTCCTGCTCAGCCGCTGACGCCTTTTCTCATCAAATTCTTACGATTGGAAACTCGGGTTTCTGGGTAGAAACCTGGTGACGTCACATCTCTAGAGACGGTCTTTAGGCTCGCCTGAGGACGGTCAATATTGAGAGACGTCGCATTGGGCCAAGTGGCCACAGTGCAAGCACGATCGTGCGGAAGGAGTTTGGATGTTGGCAACCGATGTGGAGAGGTCACAGCAAGCTTCGCAAACCGAAGAGAGAACAGGCGGAGAAGTGACGGACCACAACGAACCGGACCACGCAGTTGGGTCCGACGAAGTCTTGCAGGCCCTGGGCGAGCTCGAGGTCGTGTTGAAGGAAAACGCGGAGCACGAGCGGGTGCTGGTCGAGCGAATCGCTGCACTGCGCGCGGCTCGAGCGAATGGCACGGAGTGGCGTTCGATCTTGGCCGACGAAGACGAGCCGGGGACGGTCCAGCTTGTCAGCACGGTGCTACGTCGCCAATCTGAGGCGAGTGGGTACCTGCGCCGTTCCTTGGTGGTCGCGCTGCGAGCCGAAGGTCAGAGCATTCCGAGCATCGCGCACCTTTTCGGGGTGACGCACCAGCGGGTGTCGAACCTGCTGCGGCGAGTGGCCCAGGGCGGCACGTCCGCTTGAGCCCATGGAGCCGCCGACCTATGTGGTCGGCGTGCTCCATCGCTTGAGCACTTCGTCGGCCTCGTTCATCACCGCATCGATGATGTCGGCGACGCTCGGGAGCTGGTCGATCACGCCGACCACCTGACCGGTCGGCAGGACGCCCACGTCGGTCCGACCATCCACGAGCGCGGCCTTGGTCATGACGGGCGCGTTCGCCGCCATGATGACCTGGGGCCACGTAAGTTCATTTCCCACTTTCATGGCACGCCCCTCTTTGAGTAGGGCGGTCAACGACGCCCCGGTCTCGCGGCGGAACTGGTGCGCGCTCTTGAGCGCACGGGGCAAGGAACGAAGCCAGCCCTGGGTCTCAAGGTGATTGACCAGGTCGGTCCGCACCACGCGTTGCGGCGCTCCGTCGACCTTGGTGGTCACGACCGTGCCGGTGACCGGCGTCCCGACATAGCGCGCCTTGATCTCGTCGGGCACGCGGCTCTCGGCGGAGAGCAAGAAGCGGGTGCCCATGGCAATGCCCGATGCGCCATAGGCGAGGGCGGCCACCAGCCCTTGGCCGCTGTAGAAACCGCCGGCTCCTATGACCAGGACGCGATCACCGACGGCCTCGACGACCTGGGGCAACAGCAAGGACGTGGGCACCGGACCGGTGTGCCCACCGCCTTCGCCACCTTGGGCGATGACCGCATCGACCCCCCAGTCGGCCACCTTTTCGGCATGGCGTCTGGCGCCGACGGTCGGCATGACGAAGAGGCCCGCCGCCTTGCAGCGCTCGACCAACGCTGGATTGGGCGCCTGGGCGAAACTGGCCACCCGGGCCCCGGTCTCGATCAAAAGTGCGATCCGATCATTGACGTCGGCCACATCGGTACGCAGGTTGACCCCAAACGGCGCCGAGGTCCGGGCCCGGACCTCGGCAATGGCCTCGGCCAGCTGGTCGAGGGTCATGGTGGCTGACGCCAAGATTCCGAGGCCTCCGGCGTTGGCGGTGGCGGCGACGAGACGCGGTCCGGCGACCCAGCCCATTCCCGTCTGCACGATGGGATAGCGCACACCCACCCGGTCGCAGAACGCGGTGTGCAGCGCTGGGTGCAATGGAGTTGGTGTCGCGCTCAGCTCTTCACATCCCGGTCGCGCAGGGACTTGGGGTCGAGCACGGTGCGCAAGAGTTCGAGTTCTTCGGGTGTCGGCACGCGGGTCTCGGCGACGTCGTTATCGATGTGCAGCGTAAATCCCGTGGCCGAGGTGACGTCTTCGACCGACACGCCCGGATGCACCGAGGCCAGACGCATGGTGCGCTCGGTTGTGGCGAAGTCGAACACCCCGAGATTCGAGACGACGCGGCGCAGGTCGTGGAAGCGGGTGGCCCCGGGCCCCGCACCGGCGGCCCGGGCGAAGCCCACGCCGCTGACGACGTCGACGTGTTCGACGAAGCTGCGGGGGTTGTGGTCGGGCACCCAGTAGCTGGTCGGGTGGTTGACCGAGTTGCCCGGTGCGCCGCGCACGCCGACGAGTTGGACTTTGGGGTGGGCGTGGTCGCCGATGGCCGAGATGTTCTGATTGCCCTCGCGGTCGATCTGGCTGGCCATCATCATGATGTGCCGGCGTCCTGACCACACCACGTCGAACACGCTGCGGTAGGGCATCGGTGCTTCGCGAACGAGGTCGCCCGCGCGCGCCGTGAGTGGTGGGGCACCGACCATGAGAGCGGCTTCGCCGTCGGTCAGCACCAGGTCGGGGGCGAAGGTGGACTTGGCCAGGCGGGCACCGAGGGCGGGGATGTTGCCGAAGGGACTCGCCATGATCTCGCCCGCACCCCGCCAGGCGTCGGCGCAGGCCACGACACAGAACTCAGCCCGGGTCACGCCGCCGTGATCGCTCATGCCTCGCTCCGTTCGCTGACGTGGGATTGGTAGCCGTCCTCATCGACCATGAGGTAGCGCTCCGAAAAAGCCTTCCAGGCGTCGGCATCGCCCGCCGAGGCGGCATATTCCTTCTGAAACGCCTCGTCGCGTCCATAGTCGGGAGGGTTGGCGGTGAAGTGTGCGCCGTTGGGCGTCTCGGCGACGCCGTCGGTCAACAACCGGTGGATGACTACAGCTGCGAGGGGTCCTTCTTCACTCAACGCGCCATTGGCCACGATGCGTTCGGTGGTCACGAAACGTCGTTCGGCCGCGCCGAGGAACAGCGGGTCGAAGAACGGGTCGGGGCTGAGGATCTGGGCGTTGCCCGCGGTGTCGGCCCGGTTGGTGTGCACGATGGCGGCGTCGAGCCGCAGTGCCGGCATGGCCACCAACTCGACGTCGGCGTCGGCCGGATCGCAGAGGTAGGGCGAATCGGCACCGTAGGGGGAGCGGACCAGGGCGAGATCTGGATTGATGCGCAATACGTCTGAACCGAGCCCGGCGCGGGTCGGGAGGAAGGGCACCCGCCATGCGGCGGCCTGGAGGCCCTGGAAGAACATTCCCTCATCGACCTCCATGACGTCGACCAAGCCCCCTTGGCGCGCCGCCCGCCAGTGCGGGTCGAGGGCGATGGAGTCGAGCGTCACGAAGCCGCACACGACCTTTTTGACCTTGCCGGTGGCGCATAGGAGACCGACGTCGGGCCCGCCATAGGCGACGATGGTGAGATCGGTGAGATCCGAGCGGCACAACGCCCGGATCAGTGCCATGGGCTTGCGGCGCGAACCCCAACCCCCAATGCCGATGGTCATGCCCGAACGCAATTCGCCGACCATGTCGTCGACCGAGGTTCGCTTGTCGCTCACGGTACCGTCCTGTCGTTTCGCGTCGGGATCGGCGCGTCGATTCGAGTGTCGTGGTGGTGGTCGCTCCGGGTGCGATTCATGTCGACGTGTCGGCGTCGCGCTTTTCGACGAAGGCGGCGCGCTGTTCGTCGGCGACGCCCCGGACGTGGAGCTCGTAGGTGAAACCCTGCTCGAATCGGTAACTGCGCTTCACGTCGACCGGGTCGATGCCGTTAAGGGACTCTTTCGCCCGGCGAATGATGGTCGGGCTCTTGGTGGCGATCTCTTCGGCCAGCGCCAGTGCGGCGCTGTGGAGGTCGGCCAACGGCACGACCGCCGCCACCGATCCGTAGGCGGCGAGTTCGGCGGCGGTGATTGGCTTCGCGGTGTAGACCATCTTGCGCATGGCGTGCTGGGGCACCAAGCGGGCCAGGTGGGTGGCGGCCCCGAGGGCGCCCCGGTCGACTTCAGGGAGGCCGAACGTGGCGTCGTCCGCGGCCACGACCATGTCGGCATTGCCGACCAGTCCAATGCCGCCACCGAGGCAGAATCCCTGTACGGCGGCGATGACGGGGACCTCGCAGTCATAGACGGCGGCAAAGGCGGCGGCGCAGCCTCGGTTCACCCCGACGAGGGCTTCGTCGCCTTTCGCGTTGATCTCTTTGATGTCGACCCCGGCGCAGAAACCGCGACCCTCGGCCCGCAGTACCACCACCCGGTTCTCTTGGACCCGCCCCGCCACTATCAGGGCGTCGGCCAACTCGAACCAGCCCGCCACGTCAAGCGCGTTCACCGGCGGATGATCGATGACCACCTCGGCGATCCCGCTCTGCTCTTGAACGATACGTACGGGCATTGCGCCGAATTCTCCTCTGGACCGGGTACCTGACGCCGCGTCAGACAACGCTTCGAACTTAGGCGAGTGCGCTCCACGTGGCCAACACCGCCGCACGAGGGGTGTCTAGTGTTGGCGGCCGTGACCCAACCGACGTTCGACTTCGCCGACCAGGTGGTGGTGGTCACGGGCGGCTCGCGGGGTCGGGGCCGGCATCGTCGAGGCCTTCGTGGCGGCCGGGGCCACCGTGCTCACGTGCGGACGCAATCCCGCCGAGGTGCCCGGAGCGACGTTCGTCCAGGCCGATGTGCGCCAGCCCGATCAGGCGGCCCTGGTGATGGAGACCGCACGAGAACGTTTCGGTCGGCTCGACGTCCTCGTCAACAACGCCGGTGGCTCACCGCACGTCATGGCCGCCGACGCCTCCCCCCGCTTCGTCGAGTCGGTGGTCGCCCTCAACTTGTTGGCGCCCTTTTACTGTGCGCAGGCCGCACAACGGATCATGGTGGGCAACGCCACGGGCGGGGTGATCGTCAATGTGGCGAGCGTGTCGGGTCTGCGCCCGTCCCCGGGCACCTCGGCCTATGGCGCGGCCAAGGCCGGTCTGATCAACCTGAGCGCGACCCTGGCCGTCGAGTGGGCGCCCGATGTCCGCGTCAACGCCGTGAGTGCGGGGCTCTTGGAGACCGACGCCGGCGACGAGCACTACGGCGGACCCGAGGGCCTGGCCGCGGTCGCCGCCACCGTGCCGCTCGGGCGGATGGGTACCCCCGCCGACGTGGCGGGCGCCTGCCTCTACCTGGCCAGTCCGGCCGCCGCCTACGTGAGCGGCGCCAATCTCGTGGTGCACGGCGGCGGCGAGTGGCCCGCCTTCCTCACCGCACTCGGGGGCACCGAACAGTCCTGAGGGGCGCCTGGTGCGCCCCGCTGCCCGGGCGTGCGGTGCTGCGGCGCCGGTGGCCAAGGGTCGCGGACCTCGCAACCGGGACGCCGTCGATGCGGGGACAGCCACGCGTAGCTGCTAAACACGGCAACCGTGAAATTGGCCGTTCCCACCGAGACGTGCCCGGGCGAGCGTCGGGTCGCCCTCGTGCCTGACGTGGCCAAGCGGCTAGTCGCCGCAGGCTGGGAGGTCGTCGTCCAAGCCGGTGCCGGCAACGAGGCGGCCTTTTCCGACGACGCCTACGAAGCGGTCGGGGCGCAGGTGGCCCCCGATGCCGCCGCCACCCATAACGGGGCCGCCTTGGTGGTGCGGGTCAACGCCCCCGACGAAGCAGCGGCCGCGTTGGTGCCCCAGGGCGCGACGGTCTTGAGCTTCTTCCAAGCCGGGCAGTCCGAAGCGGCCCTCAAGGTCCTCGCCCAAAAGGGTGCGACGGTCTTCAGCTTCGACCTGTTGCCGCGCATCAGCCGGGCCCAGGGCATGGATGCGCTCAGCTCCCAGGCCACGGTGTCGGGGTACCGCGCCGGTCTCGCCGCGGCCGATCACCTGACCAAGTTCTTCCCCATGTTCATGACGGCAGCCGGCACGGTGCCGCCGGCCAAGGTGCTGGTGATGGGGGTCGGCGTGGCCGGCCTCCAGTCGATCGCCACGGCGCGCCGCCTCGGTGCGGTGGTCAAGGCCTACGACGTTCGGGCCGCCGCCAAGGAGGAGGCCGAGAGCCTCGGTGCCACATTCGTCGACCTCGGGGTCAGTGCCGAGGGTGCGGGCGGGTACGCCCGCGAACTGAGCGACGAGGAACTCGCCGCCCAACGGGCGGCGCTGGCGGCCGAGGTCGCCGCATCGGACGTCATCATCACCACCGCCGCGGTGCCGGGGCGTAAGGCCCCTGTCCTTCTTACCGCCGAGATGGTCGAGGGCATGGCGCGCGGCGCCGTGGTGGTCGACATGGCGGCCGACTCGGGTGGCAACTGCGAGTTGTCGGTGCCTGGCGAAGTGGTCGAGCACCACGGCGTGCATATTGTCGGCATGGCCAACCCACCATCGGGCATGCCGACGCACGCCAGCTTCCTCTACGCCCGAAACGTGGCCAACGTGCTGGCGCTGATGGCGCCGGAGGGCTCTTTGGCCCCGGACTTTGACGACGAGATCGTCACCGGCATGTGTGTGGTGCGCGACGGCGTGGCGGTGGCGCCGGCCGCCATAGAGATCCTCGGCGCCGCGGGCGGCAACCAAGGGCAAGGGAGCGAGTCGTGACCACCGGCATCGTCGAGTACCTCACCGTCTTCGTCCTGGCCGCCTTCGTCGGCATCGAGGTGGTCTCCAAGGTCCCGAGCATTCTGCACACCCCGCTCATGTCGGGTTCCAACGCGATCCACGGCATCGTGCTGGTCGGCGCGCGCTGACCATCATGGGCGAGGCCAGTGGCACGGCCCAACTGGTGCTCGGATTCCTGGCCGTGTTCTTGGCCACCCTCAACATCGTGGGCGGTTTCGTGGTCACCGACCGCATGCTCGAGATGTTCAAGGGCAAGCCCGAAGACCGCGCCCGAGCCGCCAAGGGCAGCGACCCGGGATCGGGTGATCCGGCGTGAGCCTGCTCGCGGTCTCCTTCCCGCTCGCCACCCTGCGCAATCTCATCTACCTGATCGCCATCATTGGTTTCATCCTGGCCCTCAAGGGACTGGGGTCACCCAAGTACGCCCGGCGGGGCAACCAGCTCGGCGCGGCTTCGGCGATCCTCGCCGTGGCCATCACCTTCACGTTGCCCACATTGCGCCACCGCGGCGAGAACCTCACTTTGGCGCTGATCGCCATGGTGCTCGGTGCGGCGATCGCGGTGCCGGTGGCGCGCCGGGTCCGCATGACCGCAATGCCCCAACTCGTCGCCATCTTCAACGGAGTGGGCGGTGGCGCCGCTGCGTTGATCTCGATCATCGAGCTGTTGCATCTGCACTCGCTCGGACTCAATCCCGCCGTCTACGTGACCGCCGAGGTGCTCTTGGGCGTCTTGATCGGCGCGGTCAGCTTCTCTGGAAGTGCCATCGCTTTCATCAAGCTCCAAGAACTGATCACGGGGCGGCCGATCACCTATCCGGGCCAACAGGTGATCAACGCCATCGTCGGTGTCGCTATCGCCGCGCTCATCGTGGCGTCGCTGGTGACCGGCAACATCGCCTTCGTCTGGATCCTCTTGGGGCTGGCCCTCGTGCTCGGGGTCATCTTCGTGCTCCCCATCGGCGGCGCGGATGTGCCGGTGCTGATCTCGCTGCTCAACTCGTTCACCGGTCTGGCCGTGGCCGCGTCGGGATTCGTACTCGACAACGACCTCTTGATCGTTGCGGGTACCTTGGTGGGCGCCTCGGGCATCATCTTGACCCGCCTCATGAGCTCGGCGATGGGCCGCTCATTGCCCAACATCTTGTTCAGCGCCTTTGGGTCGGTCATCACGGCCACCGGCGGCGAGGAGGGCGATGCGTCCCGCTCGGTGCGCACCGGGACGCCTGAGGACGTGGGCGTCCTCTTGGCCTACGCCCGCAAGGTGGTCATCATTCCGGGATACGGCCTGGCCGTGGCCCAGGCTCAGCACACCGCCCGTGAGCTGGCCGACGCCCTCATGGCCCGGGGAGTGGACGTCTTTTTCGCCATCCACCCCGTTGCCGGCCGCATGCCCGGGCACATGAATGTCCTGCTCGCAGAGGCAAATGTGCCCTACGACGAGTTGAAGGAAATGGACGAGGCCAACCCCGAGATGAGCACCGCCGACGTGGCGCTCGTGGTCGGGGCGAACGACACTGTGAACCCGGCTGCGAAAACCACGCCAGGAAGTCCTATATTTGGCATGCCCATCATCCATGCGGACGAGGCGGAAAACATCATCTTCTTGAAAAGATCGATGCGTCCGGGCTTTGCGGGAATCGACAATGAGCTGCTCTATGACCCTAAGACGACCATGCTGTTCGGCGACGCCAAGGACACACTGTCCAAGCTGGTCAGCGCGGTGGCCGACGCCTGACCCCGCGTTTTGCGCGGCATGTATCACCATGCCTCGCACCCGCATCTTTTTCTCATGAGCCCGACTCCGAGGACGCCGGGCGGTCGCGGTCCGACCAAGGGTCGCTGGTGGGCCCCGATGGGAGCCATGGCGGTCGTTGCGGTTTCGGTGGGGATCGCCCGGATCACCAGGCGCGCCGACCCGACGGAGGTGCCGCACCCATCATCGGACCGCTCCGGTGCGCCCGACGGGACGGCGGCGAGCGAAGATCACCGCGACGCCACCGAAGTCGCTGCCGTGGAGTCGGGCCTCGCTCCTGACGCGGACCTCAGTCAAGATGCGCCGTCGCAGGACCATGTACCGGGTGCCGATGGTGTCCAAGCGGTCCCCGTCGCGGCCGTCGAGCAGCGCGACGTCGCTGACGCGCCGAGCGCGCACAACGGACAACTCGACACGTCGTCACCGCATGCACCGGTCGAGGAGACGGTCGTGGCGCTCGTGACCCCGGTGCGGGCCAAGTCCGGCCCCGCCCACAAGCGCCCACGGCGCGGCCGCGCAACGGCCAACGTGGCCGGTGCCGCGGTCGGTGCTGCGACCACTTCGCCAACCCAGACAAGGGCGCCGCGCCACTCGCGTCCCGCGCACAAGCGGTCGCGTGACGGTCGACGGGCCGTCCCGATCGCCACCTTGTGCGCGCTGGTGCTTCTCACCGCCATCGCCGGATTCATCGGGGCCACGACTCGGGCTTCGACCACTTCGAACGCCGCGACCTCTCGTCACGCGCCACACTTCGCCGACCGCACCGGGGACCAAGGCAACCGGCTGGTCGGGCTGCCCAAGGTCGCACCGGTGCTCCCGGCCGCGGCGGCTCCGCCGGCCGCGGCGCCAGCCTCTTTGATCGCCGCGCCACCGATCGCTTCGCGTGAGGACTTCGGCTTCGCCCCGTATTGGACCCTTCCCCAGTCGGGGGGCTTCGATATCAGTGGGCTGACCACCTTGGCCTACTTCTCGATCGACGTGAATGCGGACGGATCGCTCGATGAGAGCGGCCCGGGTTGGAATGGCTATGAGAGCCAAGACCTCGCCGACCTGGTGACCCGGGCCCACGCCGCCGACAAGCGTGTTGTCTTGACCGTGAACGATTTCGACCAGGGATCGCTCGACGCGCTGACGTCATCGCCCTCGGCGGCGGTGACCTTGTCTAAGGCCCTCATCCCCGCACTGGAGAACAAGAATCTCGACGGGGTGAACTTCGATTTTGAGGGAGCGGGCAGTGCCGACCAGGCCGGACTGACCAGGTTGATCACCGAGGTGTCGTTCGACTTGCGCCTGGCCGATCCGCACTGGCAGATCACGATGGACACCTACGCGTCGTCGGCCGGTGACACCAGCGGCTTTTTCAACATCCCCGCCCTGGCCCCTGCGGTCGACGCTTTCTTCGTCATGGCCTATGAAGTGAACCTCGCCGGGTCGTCCACGCCGCTGT
Organism: uncultured Acidimicrobiaceae bacterium; assembly: GCA_963800725.1. Classification (GTDB taxonomy): domain Bacteria; phylum Actinomycetota; class Acidimicrobiia; order Acidimicrobiales; family RAAP-2; genus Bog-473. The sequence goes on from CAWDCE010000019.1 coordinate 44,084, forward strand.
CGCCCCTCACCAGCGGCCAGTTCAGCGACCTGTCGGCCCTGACGCAGTACACGGCGGCGGTTCCGGCCTCCAAGGTCATCTTGGGGACCGGGTTCTTTGGGATCGACTGGCCGACGACCGACGATTCGATGCAAGCCAACGCGGCCGGCGGGGCCAACGACATCGCCGATGCGCAAATCCAGGGCAGCGGCGATCCGCAGTACTGGGACCCCGTGACCGACACCGGTTGGACGAGCTATCTGGTCGGGACCCAGTGGCATGAGTCCTATTGGGAGAACCCCTATGGGCTCTATCTCGAATCACTGCTGGCAGCGAAGTTCGCGGTCCGCGGGGTGGGGATATGGGCGCTCGGCATGGAATCGAACGACACCACGATGATCGCCGCCCTCAACGGGGTCGCCCCGCCGGGAGGCGCCGGCGCCATTGGCCCACAGACCGTCCCAGGTGCCACGTCCGTCACGACGCCGAGCGGCGCCCCGACGACGACGACCGGCGCGCCACCGCCTGCGACCACCACCACGGGACCGACGCAGCCCGGTGCCACCACCACGACAACGACCCAACCGAAGACCACGACCACCACCGCCCCGACCACCACGACGACCACGACGGTCCCGTTGACCACGGCCACCGCCGCTGGAGTGGCCAAGGTGCTGACCCCGGTGAGCGCCACCCCGGTCGTGGGCGCCGCGCTCGGAACCTTGAGCAATTTCGCCACCAACGTGGCCGGACTGTGCCTGCCTGGCCAACGGGCCACCGCTCGAGTATTTCGAATCTGCGGACCTGACCAGGTACATCGCCGTCGCCATCGCACCGACGGACTGCGTCACCCAGGACTTCAGCTTCCCGCTCTAAGGGCGCCGGCTCGCCCCGATCCGCCACCCGCTGGCAGCGTTGGTGCCCAGGGTGACCGCAGTGGCCCCTGGGCGCAGCACTAGCGTTGTTGCCGCCATGGCGGATGACACCGAGTTGTTCGAACCTCACGCACGCTCGTTCCCACGCGTCTTGGGAACCCAGCGCACGCTCCAAGTAGTACTCGGTCTGTTTTGGATCCTCGACGGCGCCCTGCAGTTCCAGCCGTTCATGTTCGGCAAGGGCTTCGTGGACAGCTTCATTTTGGGCAATGCCAGTGGCCAGCCGGCGCCGATCTCGTGGTTCCTCACCAACGTCGGGCACTTCATCACCCCCGACGTGGCGGTGTGGAACACCTTATTCGCCTTGATCCAGGTCGGGATTGGGGTGGGCTTGCTCTTCTCGCGCACGGTCCGCCCGGCGCTGGGGGTCTCGTTCGTATGGGTGCTCGGGGTGTGGTTCTTCGGCGAGGGCCTCGGGATGATCTTCACCGGGACCGCCAGCCCGCTCACCGGGGCGCCCGGGGCGGTGCTCATGTACGGCCTGCTCGGCCTGATGGCTTGGCCCAAGGCGAACGCCGCCAGCACCCAAGATGACGAGGCGACCGGCGTGGCCTCGTCGGCGGCCGGCCGGGGCATTGGGGGAGCGGTCACCCCGCTCGCGGCATGGAGCGGGTTGTGGATCCTCTCGGCCATCTTGTTCCTCCTGCCGGCCAACCGGACCGCAACCTCGATCTCGAGCGCCATCACCGGCATGGCACCGGGGACACCGAGTTGGTATGGGCACTTCTTGACCAGCACGGGTAGTTGGCTCGGCGCTTCGGGAGCGACGACGTCGTGGATCCTCGCCATTGTCTCGATCGTCGTTGGCGTCGGCCCGCTCTTGGTGCGCCGACCGGGCATCTTCTTGTTTCTCGGTGGCCTCTTCGCGGCGCTGTTGTGGATAATGGGACAAGGCTGGCTCGGGGGCATCTTCAGCGGGTCGGGGACCGACCCGAACATCGGGCCGCTGATCGTCGTGCTCGCCCTCGCCATGGTGCCGGCCCGGGTGGCCACCGATCCCGCCGTGCTCACCCCGGCCCGCGCCCTCATGGAGCGCCGGCCTGCCGTCAGCGTCGGGGCCGTGGCGATCGTCGGTGCTGCGTTGGCCTTGAGCGCGACCTATCCCGTGGCGGCCGAGGAGTCGACCACGACCGCGATGTCGGGCATGTCGATGGCGGGCTCGTCGTCCTCGGGAACGTCGGGGTCATCGAACGCTTCGGCCACCGAGTCGACGTGCACGCAGAAGCAGACCGGCATGCCCCATGCGGGGCTCGATCTCAACAACACGCCCTACATGGTGATGAGCGGGAACCTCGGCATGGACATGAACGGCGCCGATGCGTCGGCCGCGGCGGGTCTCAACACCACCAAGGAGAACTGGCACTACACCGGCCCGGCCCTCCCAGCTTCGACCGCCTCGGTGCTCTTGGCGCAAGGGTCCAACAGTCCCGACACCATCCACATGGCCGCCGCCGGCTGTGCCAAGGCGGTCACGGCCACCGAATTGTTGGGCTCGACCCAATACGTGCAATCGACCAGCCAGGCCGCCGCCCAGTACGCCACCCCGGCCGAGGCCATGGCGGCAGGGTACGTCGCGGTGACGCCGACGGACTACCCGGTGGTGACCTACGTGAACCCGAGCATCGTCGCGGCCAACGCGGCCGCCAAGCGGACCTTGAACCCGGGCTTCATCGACGGTCTCGTCTACGCCACGGTGCCCTCGGGCGACACGGTCCTGGTCGCCGCCATGTACATCCTGCCCTCGACCGTCGCCACGGCACCCATGCCCTACGGGGCACTGGTGCAATGGCATCAACGCACCAATGTGTGCGTGCCGACCGGCACCGAGGCGGGCGCGTCCTATCAGGTCAGCGGGATCGCACCGTGCGCCGCGGGTACGGTCAGAGGGTCCACGCCGTATGTGACCTATGTGTGGCAGGTCCCCGTCGCCGGCGGTCCCTTGGCCATCCAACCTCCCGACCTCCAGGTGGTCGAGGCCGCGGTCATGGCCTCGTCGTAGCGATTCAGCGCGGGGCGATCTCGTCGACCCGGGCCAACACCTCGGCGCTCAGCTCCCAGCCGTCGGCGGCCACGTTGGCGGTGATCTGCTCGGGGCGGGTGGCCCCCGCGATCACCGAGGCCACCGCCGGCTTCGAGAGCAACCAGGCCACGGCTAGTTCGACCACGCTGTGTCCCGCCGCGGCGGCCAGGGCCTCGAGGGCCGCCACCTTGGCCAGTCGGTCCTCGCTGAGCGCCTCGGCCGCCGCGTCACCCATGGCGGCGAGGCGGGTCCCCGCCGGCGGGGGCTCACCAGCGCGGTACTTCCCGCTCAAGAGGCCACTGGCCAGCGGGTAGTAGGGCAAGAAGGCAATCGTGTTGCGCGCCGCGTAGTCGAGCACGTCGTCTTCGGGGTCTCGGTGCAAAATGCTGTACTGGTTCTGCACGCTCACGAAGCCCGGTGCCCCGGGCGCCCGCGCCGCCTCGGCCTCGCTCAGCATGGCTTCGCTGAAGTTGCTACAACCGAATTCGACGATCTTTCCTTCGGCGACGAGTTCGGCCAATGTCGCCATTGTTTCGGCGATCGGGGTCGATTGATCAGGGAAGTGCAGTTGGTAGAGGTCGATGCGGTCGGTCCCGAGCCGGGTCAGGCTGTCTTCGACGGCCCGGCGGATGTAGGCGGGCTTGGCCCCGCCTTCGTGTCCTTCGTAGGGTGCGCCGAATTTCGAGGCCAACACGATTTCGTCCCGGCGCGCCCCGAGGGCGGCACCGAGGTAGCTCTCGCTCTTGGCACCCCCGTAGATATCCGCGGTGTCAAAGAGGTTGATGCCGGCGTCGAGGGCGGCACCGACGACGGCGTCGGTCTCCTTGCGGCCGATCCGCATCCCGAAATTGTTGCAACCGAGACCGATCACGCCGACCTCGAGTGAACCAATGGTGCGGGTTTGCATGGTCATTGACCTCTCTTTGGCTGGGCCGATGCAGGGGGATCGGGTCGCAGGTAGCGTACCGGCGGCACGTCGGAAGCAATCCGGCCGATGATCTGAGGAGGCAACGATGGCAGAGGGAGCAGTTGACGTCACCGTGAACGCGACACCCGACGAGGTGTGGGCCAAGGTGGGCCAGTTCGGCGAGGTGGACAAGTTCTTCCCCGGCATCGAGTCGTTCCGGCTCGAGGGCGACGACCGGGTCATTGGCATGTTCGGGATGGAGATCCGCGAGCGCCTGATCTCGCGTGACGACGCCACCCGTGTCCTCAAGTACTCGGTGGTCGACGGCGTCCCCATCGAGAGCCACACCGCGACCATCAGCGTCGAGGCCGACGGGACGGGCTCCAAGGTGACCTGGGCCTACGACGTGGAGCCCGCCGAGATGGCGCCCATCTTCGGTGACACCTACAAGGGCGCGCTGACGGCGGTTGCCTCGCTCTTTTCCTGAGTGGTGCTGACCCCCGACGCTGAGCACCTTGTTGGGGGAGCGGCTGAGTCGAGTTCGATCCCGTCGCCGGATCCGCTGGCCACCGACGTGCCGAGAATCTACCCTCGGCGCCTCCCCGAGCCGACGAGGGCCGACCTCGTGCGGCGCGGGGCACAGGTGACCAAGGTGCTCGGGACGCGCTTCGCACCGAGTGTGTTGCATCAGAGCGCGCACCTTTGGGCGCGGTGGGCTGCACGCGACGGAGTTGGCCCGCCCGCTGCGCCTGAGCTTCGAGGATCTCGGTGGCACCTACATGAAGATCGGCCAGATCATCGCGTCGTCGCCGGGCATGTTCGGCGACGAGGTGGCGAACGAGTTCCGCGCCTGCCTCGACACCGGCCCGACGGTCGCCCACACGGCGGTTCGCCAGCGGATCGAAGAGGACCTCGGGCGCCCGCTGGGTGAGGCCTTCGCCGACTTCGACTACTCGCCGATCGGCCGGGCGTCGATTGCGGTGGTGCACCGGGCCCGACTCCATGACGGCCGGGTGGTGGCGGTCAAGGTGATCCGACCCGACATCGAAAAGGTGGTGGCGGCCGACCTCGACCTGCTCCAGCCCTTGATGGAGATCGTCGTGCGCGAGACCGGTGACCAGATCGCGGGGTCGACCCTCCAGATGATCGACGGGTTCCGGGTGCAGATCGGCGAGGAGATGGACCTGCGCAACGAGGCTCGGTCGCTGACCCATTTCCGTCGCCTCCAACACGAGTTCGGTTTGACCAAGATCGCCGTGCCCGAGCCCTACCCCGAATTCTCGGGGCCCAACGTCTTGACCATGGAGTTCTTCGACGGCGTCCCGATCGACGACCTGGGCCAGGTGAGGGCGCTCGGGGTGGATCCAATGCCCCTCGTCCAAGAGGTGATGCGGGCCTTCTTCCTCACCACGGTGCGCTGGGGGGCCTTCCACGGCGACGTGCACGCCGGCAACATGATGTTGTTGCGCGACGGGCGGATCGGGGTCATTGACTGGGGGATCGTCGGGCGCCTCGACCCTGCCACCCACCGCTTCTTCATCTCCTTGCTCAGCGCGGCGATGGGGAACGAGGCGGCCTGGGAGGACGTGACGGACCACATCACCACCACCTACGGCCCGGCCATTGGGATGTCGGTCGGACTCTCTGGCCCCGAGCTCACCGCGTTCGTCCGCAGCATCTTCGAGCCCGCCCTCACCCGGCCCTTCGGTGAGGTCAGCCTGGCCCAGGTCATGGCGGACATCCAGCTTCAAGTGGCCAAGGCCCAGGGAATCGAGGCCCACTCTCGTTCGGTGCGCGCCATTGTCCACCGGCTGCGCGCCCAGCGCCGGATCCGCCGGATGGCCGACGAGTCCGGAGGCCTCATGTCGGACTTCGACCGGGGCACCTTTTTGCTGACCAAACAGCTGATGTATTTCGAGCGCTACGGCCGGCTGTTCGTCTCTGACATCCCCATTCTCAACGACAGGGAATTCATCCAGCAGCTGCTCGACAGCGTCGACATGGGAGAAGGGACGCGTTGAACCGCCGGTGCTTGGCACAGAACTGGAATCTGTTCTAGTTTGCCGAGGTGCCGCATCCTGCGGTCAATGCCCGGGAGGTGACGATGGCTGACGAGGAAATCCACTACAGCGCCGACCATGTCCTCGAATATCCCTACGTCCGCTCGCTTGGCCCGGTGATCGGGGCCTTTTTGACCGGACTGCGCGACGGCAAGGTGGTCGGGATTCGCGGGAGCGGCGGCAAGGTGATCGTGCCGCCGACCGAATACGACCCCGACACCGGCGAGGAGACGACCGAGATCGTCGACGTCGGCCCCGAAGGGACCGTGACCTCGTGGTCGTGGGTTCCCCATCCCCGCCCCAAGCACCCCCTCGACACCCCGTTCGCCTGGGTGCTGGTGCGCTTCGACGGCGCCGACACTTCGTTTCTCCACGTCATGGCGGCCGCCGACCCGAGCGAGGTGAGCACCGGCATGCGGGTGCGGCCCGAGTTCATCGCCGAAGGTGACCGGGTCGGCCACGTCAACGACATCCGTCAATTCGTCGCTGTGGGAGGGAACTGATGAGCGAGCCCGTGACCATGATGGCGGCCCCGATGCGCCTCGACTACGTCTTTACGCCCGGTGTCGCCCAGTCCAAGAACCTGCACGGTCTCGAGCAGGGCAAGTTCATCGGTCAGCGTTGCCCCAAGTGCAAGAAGGTGTACACCTTGTCGCGCGGGTCGTGCCCGACCGACGGGGTGGCGACCGACGAGATCGTCGAGCTCCCCAACACCGGGACCGTCACCACCTTTTGTATCGTCAATGTGCCCTTCGCCGGCCAGTCGATCGAGATCCCCTACATCTGCGGACAGATCCTGCTCGATGGGTCGAACCTGTCGTTCATGGGGCTGATCCAAGAGATCCCGACCGCCGACGTCCGCATGGGACTGCGGGTCGAGGCGGTGTGGGTCGCGCCCGAGGACCTGGGCCCGACCATGGCCTCGGTCAAGTACTTCCGCCCGAGCGGTGAGCCCGACGCCGCCTTCGAGACCTACAAGGACTACCTGTGAGCGCCTTTCCTGATCTGACCTCGGGCAGCCGACCCATTGGCGTGGTGTCGTTCGCCCAGTACGACAACGTGCGTCGCGAGGGTGACCACAACGAAGTCGAGATGTTGATGCCCGTCGTCGCCGAGGTGTTCGCCAATGTCGGCATCACCAAAGACGACGTCGGATTCATCTGTTCGGGTTCGACCGACTACCTCGTCGGCGGCCCGTTCTCCTTCGTCACCGCGCTCGACGCGGTCGGGGTATGGCCCCCGAGGGCCGAATCCCACGTCGAGATGGACGGTGCCTTCGCGCTCTACGAGGCCTGGGTGCTGCTCCAAGAGGGCGAGATCGACGCCGCGCTGGTCTACGCCTTCGGCCGCTCGTCACCTGGTGACCTGACCGAGATCATGTCGGTCCAGCTCGACCCGTATTACCTGGCCCCCCTGTGGCCGGATCCGACCTCGCTCGCCGCACTCCAGGCCCAGTCGATGATCGACGCCGGGTTGGCCACCGAGGCGGACTTCGCCGCCGTGGCGTCTCGGGCCCGGCGCCATGCGCTGGACAATCCCAAGGCCCAGGTGGCCTATGACCGCTCCGTCGAGTCGCTCTTGGCCGAGGACTACGAGGTGGCGCCGCTACGCCGTCACACCCTCCCCCCGCTCACCGACGGGTGCGCGGCGATTGTGCTGGCGGCCGGAGAGCGGGCCTATGAGCTCTGCGAACGACCGGCCTTCATCACGGGCATCGACCACCGCATCGAGACCCACGCCATTGGGGCACGGGACCTGACCCATTCGCCCTCCACCAAGCTGGCCGGGGAGAAGGCCGGGGTGGCCAAGGGGCCGGTTGACGTGGCCGAGCTCCATGCCCCGTATGCGCACCAAGAGCTGATCCTCGCCGAAGCGCTCGGGCTGGGCGATGACGTCACGATGTCGCCCTCGGGCGGGGCATTGGCCGCCAATCCAATGATGTCGGCCGGCCTGATCCGTATTGGTGAGGCGGCCACAAGGATTTGGTCGGGCGAGGCCGGTCGTGCCGTCGCCCACGCCACGTCGGGCCCATGTTTGCAACAGAACCTCGTCTGCGTCTTGGAGGGTGTGTGATGTCGGAGCGTTGCGCAGTAATCGGCATCGGGCAGACCGTGGCCAAGGCCAAGCGAGAGGACGTGTCGATCGCCGGCCTCGTGCGCGAGGCCGCGGTGATGGCGCTGGAGGACTCGGGCCTGTCGTTTTCTGACATCGACGCCGTCGTCATTGGCAAGGCACCCGACATGTTCGAGGGCGTCATGATGCCCGAGCTCTACCTCGCCGCCGCGCTCGGGGCCGTCGGCAAGCCCATGTTCCGGGTCCACACGGCCGGTTCGGTGGGCGGGTCGACCGCCATTGTGGCCGCGCACCTCGTCGCATCGGGCATTCACAACCGTGTCCTGACCGTGGCGTTCGAGAAGCAGAGCGATTCGGACGCCATGTGGGCGTTGTCGGTGCCCCAGCCATTCTCGACGCCGCTGCTGGCCGGGGCCGGTGGGTACTTCGCACCCATCATCCGGGCCTACATGCACCGCTCGGGCGCGCCGCGTGACACCGGCATGAAGGTGGCGGTCAAGGACCGGCTGCATGCCCTCAAGAACCCTTACGCGCACCTCCACATCCCCGACATCGACCTCAAGATGGTGGAGGACTCCATCATGTTGTGGGACCCGCTGCACTACCTCGAGGCCTGCCCGTCGTCCGACGGCGCCGCCGCGATGGTGATTGGTTCTGAGTCGGCCGTAGCCCAGGCCCAGGCCGACACCGGGAAGCGGCCGGCATGGATTCACGGAATGGCGATGCGTTCGGAACCGACGATGTTCGCCGGTCGTGATCAGGTCAACCCCCAGGCTGGACGCGATTGCGCAGCCGACCTCTACCGCCAGGCGGGCGTGACCAACCCGAGGGCCGACTTCGACATGGCCGAGGTCTACGTGCCCTTCAGCTGGTACGAACCGATGTGGCTCGAGAACCTGGGCTTTTGCGCCGAAGGCGACGGCTGGAAGCTGACCGAAGCGGGAGCCACTTCCATGGACGGGGGCGACATCCCGTGGAACTGCTCAGGCGGGGTGCTGTCGTCGAACCCCATCGGGGCGTCGGGCATGCTGCGCTTCTTGGAAACCGCACTGCAGGTCCGCGGCCTCGCCGGTGAACACCAGGTCCCCGACGCCAAACTCGCCCTCGGGCAGGCCTACGGCGGCGGGTCCCGATTCTTTGCGATGTGGGTCGTCGGGGCCGACAAGCCCTAACCCCACCAGTTCGGCCGGTAGGCTCGGTGAACCAAGTGACCAGGAGGTCGAGAGTGAAGGTCGTGGTGGATTTCGACGAGTGCGCCAGCAACGGCGTCTGCATGGGCATCCTGCCCGAGGTGTTCGAGGTGCGTGACGATGGCTATCTCTACGTCCTCAACGAGAATCCCCCAGAAGAGCTGCGCGAGAAGCTCCGGGAAGCGGTCAACGGGTGCCCGACCGGGGCAATCTCGATTGCAGAAGACGGCTGAGCTACTGACTCCCGCCGCCGCTTGCGGCGTGCTGTAGTTGTATCTGAGCCTTCCATGACCTCCCCTTCTCCGCCCCCGGCACCGCGCCTGCGCTTCGCGCCCTCGCCGACCGGGTACTTCCACGTCGGCAGTGCCCGTTCCGCGCTGTTCAACTGGCTCTTCGCCCGCCAACACGCCGGCACGTTCTTGCTGCGCATCGAAGACACCGACGAGGAGCGCAATCGAAGCGAATGGACCGACGGCATCATCTCGGCCCTCGACTGGCTGGGTATGCCACCCGACGAGGGTCCCTACTTCCAAAGTGCCCAGGCACCGGACCACGACGTCGCCATCGAGGCGCTGTGGGAGAGCGGCGCTCTCTACGCCTGCAAATGCACCCGGGCCGAAATCGACGAGCGCACCAAGGCGCGTGCCGCCCAAGGTGACCCGACCCCCGGCTACGACGGGTATTGCCGTGACCTCGGGCTTCCTCGAGGCGATGGTCGAGCGCTGCGCTTTCGCACCCCCGACAACGGCACGACCACCGTGGTCGACTTGGTGCGCGGCGAGGTGGAGTTCCCGAACCGTTCCACCGAGGACTTCATCTGTGTGAAGGGCAACGGCAAGCCGCTCTTCGTGCTGGCCAACGCGGTCGATGACCGGACCATGGCCATCACCCATGTATTTCGTGGTGAGGAGCTGCTCCCGAGCACACCCAAGCAGCTCATGTTGTGGGAGGCCCTCAATGCGGCGACCTCGCACACGCTGGCGTTGCCGACCTATGCCCACCTGCCGCTCTTGGTGAATGAGTCCGGCAAGAAGCTCTCAAAGCGCCGTGATCCCGTCGCCGTTGAGATGTACCGCGAGCAGGGCTACCTGCCTCAAGCCTTTCGCAACTACCTGGCCCTGCTCGGTTGGAGCCCCGGCGACGAGGAGATTGTCCCGCTCGAGACGCTGATCAGTGCGTTTCGCATCGAGGACGTGCAACGGTCCCCGGCCTTCTTCGACATCCAAAAACTCACCCACATGAACGGCGTCTACATCCGCCAGCTCTCGGTGGCCGAATTCGTCACCGCTTCGTGCCCGTGGGTCGACCCGATAGCGGGGGAGTGGGCGCCGGGTCGGTGGCAGGATCCCGACGCCGAAGGCACCGAAGAGATCGGGCCACGCTGGCCGGCGGAGCGGTTCGATGACGAGGTCTTCGGGCTCATGGCCCCGGTGGTCCAAGAGCGCGTGGCCGTCCTCGGCGAGGTGCCCCGACTCGTCGACTTCTTATTCCTTTCCGACCCGCGCATCGACGAGCGGAGCTGGGACAAGGCCATCGGCCGCGATGAGACCGCTCGAGCCATCCTGCTCGGCGCCTACGAGCTCTACGGCGACTGCGAATGGGAACGCGACGAACTGCACCGGGTCACCGCCGACCTCGGCGAGTCGTTCGGCAAGAAGTTGGGAAAGGCACAGGCGCCAATCCGCGTCGCCGTCACCGGGACCTCGGTCGGCCCCCCGCTCTTCGAGTCGCTCGAGGTACTCGGTCGAGACGAGACCCGGCGCCGTCTGGCCGCGGCGCTGGAGCGCCTTGGCCCAGCACGCTGATGCTCTTGGCGCCACTGCGATGGGCGCTGAGGATTCTCGGATTTATCGTGGCGGCCATCGTCATCTACTTCGCCGTGACCTTCATCCAGGTCTGGTTGACCTCGCGCCACTATGACCCTCACCCCGCCGGGGCCATCGTGGTCATGGGCGCAGCGCAATATGACGGCATGCCCTCGCCCGACCTGGCGGCCCGCCTCAACGAGGCTCTCGCCCTCTACCGTGCCGGCTACGCCAAGACAATCATGGTGACGGGCTTCAAGGAGAAGGGCGATCTCTACACCGAGGCCGCCACGGGAGCCGCGTACCTTGAGCGCAACGGCGTGCCCAAGGCCGACATCTTGCTGGCCGGTGGTGACGACAGCTATCAGAATCTGGCCGACGCCGCCCCCCAGCTTTTGTCCCGGGGCGAGCGCACCGTGTTGGTGGCCACCGATCCGTTCCATGAGGCGCGTTCGATGGCCATAGCGTCGTCGCTCGGGCTCACCCCGTCACCGACGCCGACCCGCCGTTCCCCGATCACGGGCTGGTCGAGCTTGCCCTATTTCATCAAGGAGACGGTCGGCGTCGGCTTCGGTCGGATCATTGGGTACAACCACCTGGAGTGGCTGCACGCCGCGTAGGGCGGCTACTTGAAGGTGATGGTGGCCACAGAACCCTGGCCGCCGGCGTCGCCCACCCCGATCACGCACGGTGATGAAGCGCTGCAGGTGCCGTCGCCGATCGTGCCGGTGGCCACCTTGAAGGTCGTGGCGAAGACACCCTTCTTCGACACCTTGATCGCTTTGGCGCCCGTGACCGAGCAGTGTGATTCATCGGCCGTGCTCAGCTGACCGGACACCGCAGAGGTGCACTCAGAAATGAAGAATGCGTTGGTCTTGCCGTTGGTTGTGACCGGAAGACCCTTCCCCGCGACCTTGATGGTTTGGCCGTTGGAGAGTCCGCTCGACGGCGACACCTTGATCGTGATGCTCGAAGCTCCCGCCGCCGAGCCAATCGAGACGGCCAATGCCGCACCCGCCACAACAGCGCCAATTCGTCCTAAGTTCACCTTGTTCCCCCTTAAAGCTGACACCAGCGTCAGCATCAGCGGGGCATCATTCCATCTCGGGCAGACCAGGGCAAGCACACCTTGACCGGGACCGGCGATGCGGGTCACGGGCAGGCTCGGCTAACCTGGTCATCCACTCATTCGGGGGTGGTGTAATCGGCAACACGACTGGTTCTGGTCCAGTTATTGAGGGTTCGAGTCCTTCCCCCCGAGCATCGGAGGACGCTCTTGGGATTCCTCCGCAAGGTCCCATCGTCTAGAGGCCAAGGACACCACCCTCTCAAGGTGGCGACACGGGTTCGAATCCCGTTGGGACTGCCATTGTGATGTGTCAGAACATCGAGTTCTTCGGATTCTGGCGGGGAGTCCCACGTAGGCGGGGTCACCCAGAATTGAACGAAGGCGCTCCAAGCCTTTGGTGTGAGCCGAAAAACAGGAAGCACCTTCGTCATTGTCGACCCTAGCGAGATTCTCGATGCTCTGGTGGGTCTCAAAGATGTCCCCGTGGTGCACTTCCGGCGCACCGGACCGATGTTCGAGTAGATCTCTGGCGTCGTGCACTGCCCAACCTTCGGCGGGTCAGCCGAAGTCAAGGAACGTATAGCAGTGCGTTACGTGGTGCTCGTTCTACGGCTCACCGATGAGCTTGGCGTGTCCCGACCAATCGTCATTCTTGGCGATGTACTCATTCGGTTTCCTCGTTCGCGACTGATCCGACGCGCGCGCCGACCGGTGACAAAAGTCAGTGGACTCGCCAAGATCATCTGGTTAAGGTTTCGTTGTTGTCACTTCCGTCTCTTGTCGACGGGGGCTCATAGACAACAAGAAATGGGGGGTCCGTGACACGCAAGGAATTGGGTGACGCAGGAACTGGAAGCTCCGGCCGGGTGCCCGGGGGGATCGAAACTCCTCTAGAAGAAGATGGCCATACGCGAGGTTTGGCTCGCAATTTCAGCACGCTATGTGTCGCGGGTCTGACTGGAGTCGGCGTGATCGCATCCGTCGCGGTGCTGTGCACCGGGTGCCTCAGCAGCTCCCGGCAGAAGTCTTGTGGGAGGGACCGCCTACGACCCGCAGGGCGGCGTACTTAATACGTCGGTCCACGGGAACATCACCGCCAATGGGGCGATCACCCCTTCGGAGGCCTACACCCGAGCGCAGTCGTGGGTCGCTCAGCGGGTTCCCTATAACCAAAACGCTACCCATTCCGCCCCCGATAATCCGGTTGGCCCGTACCGAACCGACTGCTCAGGATTCGTTTCGATGGCCTGGGGACTCGGCTCGAGCTTGACGACTCAGTCTTTGCCTTCGGTGGCCACCCAGATCCCGGCGAGCCAGCTGGCAGAAGGCGACATCCTCGATTACAACAGCACGAAGGACCCGGTCAACGGATCCCACGTCGTGATGTTCGTCTCGTGGGCAAACTCGCAGCACACCGAGTACACCGAAGACGAAGAGGCCGGTGGCCTGGGCGCTGTGCAGCGGACCATTGCGTTCCCCTACGACTCGGCGATGGATGGGTCAGGTTCGTGGATCCCGTACCGTTACAACAACATGGTCGAGGGTGCTCCCGCACCTACCGCGGTATCGATGGCCCGCACCTCCGACGGCAAGGGCTACTGGCTCCTCTCGTCACAAGGTGCCATCTATTCCTACGGGGACGCGGAGTACTACGGCGGCGCCAACACCGGTGACCTCAACTCGAGCGAGACCGCAGTCGGCCTGGCCGCAACACCCGACGGCAAGGGCTATTGGATCCTGGCCAACGACGGGGCGGTCTTCAGCTTCGGTGATGCTGGCTACCACGGTGGGGCCAACACGGGGGACCTGACCAACGGACAGGTCGCCAAGTCGATCACCGCTGACGGCTCGGGGTCCGGCTATTGGATCTTGTCCAATCAAGGTGCGGTCTTCTCGTTCGGTGACGCGCCCTTCTACGGCGGCGCCTATGGCCAGAGCTACTTCTCGGGCCAAACCGCACAACAACTGGTCAAGTCCGGCTCGGGGTACTGGATCTTGTCGAAGTCGGGCAACATCTACTCCTACGGCAGCGCCCCGTATGAGGGCAATCCAGCCGGCTTCTCCGGACAGACCGCAGTGGCGATGGCCGCAAGCTCAGGCGGCACCGGATACTGGGTCCTCTCTGAAGCCGGCGGGATCTACGCCGAAGGCAGTGCGCCCTATCTCGGTGGCGCCAACGGCCAGTCGTACTTCGCCGGCCAAGCGGCCACGTCCTTGGCGGCCTCGTCGGACGCTGGTGGCTACTGGATCCTCGGCAATTCCGGTGGCGTCTACAGCTACGGCGATGCCCCGTTCGAGGGCGCTGGCCTCTGAGCGAACCACTCCGGGGAGCCGCCCCCAAATCTCCGACGCCGGAAACGCCACGACGCGAAAAATCAAGCTGCGTTCTCGAGTGTTCAAGGGATCATTGATATCCATATGTCGACTTGGCGTCCCCAAGGGGTCATGCGCGCTTTTGCGTTCGGGATTCGCGGTGCGCTCGACCCAGAGGGACTGCCTCGAGGTGGACCAGGTGTTGCGCTCGAGAGCGCTCTTTCAGCGAGAGCCCTCAAGACAGGCGGCAGTACTCTCGGGATGCTGACGGCAAGCGGTTGCGCCGATTCAACGGTTGAAGAACGCAATCAAGCGCTTTGCCAAAGGGATCCGCACGCGTTGGGGCGACGAAGTCTTCACCAGCGGCGTGTCCAGAGCCGCCGCAGCGAGCTGTGCGCGAGTTTGAAATCGCCCCAGTCCGACGCACCAGCGCGTCCGAGCCCCCTGTCTGTGCCCTCAGGCGTCCTCGAAGCGAGGAGGGGCAATGAAACGCACCTCTGACATCGGAGTAATGGTGGAGGGCGGTCCTCGAATCGGGACGGGTGTGACCTTCGTTTCAGACGACGGGTCGGCACGGGTCGAATGGGGTCAGATCAAGGACGACGCGACAAGAGTGGCGTCGGCACTTGCCCGTCTCGGCGTAAACCGCGGCTCGCGCGCGTCGCGGTTCTGGCCTCAACCTCACGGGAAACGGTGACCCTTATTGGAGCGATCTGGTCATGTCGAGCGGCACTGGTCATGCTGCCACTCCCGACACGCGTCAGCAGTCTCGATGCACTCACACGCCAAACTTGGGAGCGCATTGCCATGGTCGGAGCGGGGATCGTCGTGGCCGACAGTGACTTCGCTGCACTCCTTCGATCAGTTCCCGGATCCGATATTCCCGTCGTGACACTCGAGCAGGTCATCAGCGATGCGAGCACCTTGCCATCATGCGAGGCCCCAGACAGGGATCCATCTGACATCGCAATAATCCAGTTCACCAGTGGGTCGACTGACCATCCGAAAATGGTCCCCCTCAGCCACCGAAACGTAGCGCTGAACGTCCAGGCGATCCATGAGGCAGCATCGCTGCGGAGTGGGGACGATGTCGCATTCTCCTGGCTACCCCTATTTCACGACATGGGGTTGATCGGTTTCCTCGCGACGCCGATGGCGGCAGAAATTGAGATCGTCATGATGTCCCCAGAGCTCTTCTTGCGTGCACCGCAGGACTGGATGAAGTGGGTGAACGATTGTCACGCCACCATTATTGGTGGTCCGAATTTCGCCTACGGGATTGCGGCTCGAACCATGTCAGAACCCAGCTTCGATTTGTCCACCGTCCGTTTGGCCTTCAACGGTGCGGAGCAAATCGACGTACCGACCGTGGAACGGTTCTGCACTGCCGCCGGCGGGCGGGGCTTCGACGCGGGTGCCATGTTTTGCGTCTACGGCATGGCCGAGGCAACGTTGGCTGCAACGTTCCCGAAGCCAGGGACGGGCATGACCGTCGATACGATAGATGCGTCTCGCTTAGAGGAACGTGGTGAAGCAGTACCGAGCAGTACTGACCAGTCAATGTCGGTCCGCCGATTTGCCCGATTGGGCCGGCCTGTTCCTGATATGGAACTGCAAATTGTTTCACCCGACGGCGTGGTCGCTCCCGATGCGTCCCACCTGGTCGGCGAGATCTGCCTTCGGGGACCCTCTCTCACGAGTGGGTACCTTGATCATCCTGAGGTCACGGCCGAGGTGTTTCAAGATGGATGGTTCAAAACGGGCGACCTCGGGTACCTGAGTGCAGGCGAGCTGGTGGTGACTGGTCGAGCCAAAGACCTCATCATCATCGGGGGACGCAACATCGCCCCCGAAGAAGTCGAAAGGGCAGCTGCGCAAGTACCGCTGGTCCGACGGGGCAATGTCATTGCCTTCAGCGTGCCTGGTCGAAACACCGAGGAGTTGGTCATCGTCGCCGAAGTGCGCGAGAAGTCACCCGACATTTCCGCTCAAGTCAGTGATGCCGTTCGACAAGAGGTCGGGATCGCGCCAAGGAGGGTGATGCTCCTTGAGCGAGGCGAGCTGCCCAAGACTTCTTCGGGCAAGCTTCAGCGCGCGCACTGCCGCGAGAGTTACCTACAAGACAAGTTCTAAGAGCGGGTCGTCACTATCCTTGACGACTCCTCGGGGAAATCGAACGTCTTCTCGAGAGAGGAGTCCTGTGCGAGGAGAGGAACTCATCGCGGTAGAGCGCCAGCAAATGACGATCCCAATACTGGCCACGAAAATACGTGTGGCCGCGCAGCACCCCTTCCTCTTTGAGAATTCCGCCCACGCCGTAGGCCATTGACCCGAGGTTGTATTCGGGAACTTCGAGGTAGAGCTTTCGGAGGTTATAGGTGGCAAATATGTAATCGACAAAGAGCTCAGCTGCTTCGATGGCGATGCCAATGCCTTGGACATTCGGAGCGAAATCTGCGCCCAAGTAAGCAAAACGGTGGTTCAACTCAGCGTTGTAGGCGACGACGATCCCAATAGGAGCAGAACTGCTCCGAACCACCACCACAAACTGGGCCAGGACGCCCTTCCACAGGTTCTGTTGAAAGACCTCCGCTGGCGGTACTGTGCCTGCCAGCAGCCACCGGAAGCCGTTCTCCTCGTTGGTGGCGAGTTGGTACAAGAACTCCATGTACTGGGGGCCTATTGGAACCAGACTCACCCATCGTCCCGTGCGAGGCGCCCCCCGAAGATTGTCGGCATCCCAAATGGGGCCGAGATCCGCTTCGCTCGTGGCGAGCCCCGGAGTTTCAACCCCGAGCGCCCCGTCAGCACCGAGCCCAATTTCATTGCTCATTCCACCACCTCCGGCCCCCATCTTTCGGCGAGTTGACTGCCCAACACGCGAAAGATGCCAACACACGAATACCTGACAACGGCGCGATCGCCGAGGATCTTTCCTTCCGGCCAGCCGAACGCCTTGATGCCGAGCCGAGCATCAGCGAAATCGAATGACCGCTCCGTCGGGGATTTCCACGCATCACCCACGTGGCTCAAGGATTCCCCATCGTGGTGAGCTCCGCTCGGGGATAACGCCACGGTTCCTTGTCCAAACATGCGGTAAGCCACCCGGCCCTCAACCTCGAAGAGATCCTCGAGAACAAAGCCCATGTCGAGAACAGGGGACGCCAGTAGGTTCACCACTGTCCGCAGATCTGCCGTTGATCCCGTCTTGCCGGGCGGCTCGAGCAGTCCGGGGATACGCAACGGGTGATTGTCGCGATAGGTGGGGTTGAAGATCTCTGGTATTGATTCTGCACAACAATCGTTGAGGACCTCTTGCACGAAGCGGCTCAACAGAGCCGAACCGACAGCTTGGCTGGTGCGCTGCATCGCCTCGCTCAAGATTCAACCCTCAGATTCCGGCGCACCAAGATGACCCGGCAGGCCTTCGGTCGCGAGCATCAGTTCGCTCGCGCCGCTTGAGACCTTGAGCGTGAGTGGGCCCGTAGCGCTTCACAGTACGCGTAGGCATCTCCGAGCGTATTGAGCATCGGATAGTCCATTCCCAACTGATCCTCCGGCTGCACCTCCGCGACCTCCTCGATGAAGAGCACGAGATCGAACATGCCCATCGAGTCGAAGTCAAGATCCGCGACCAGAAGCGTCTGATCCGTCAGTGTCCTGTCAAGCTCAAATTCCGCGGCGACAGACGCATAGAAGTCTTCACGTTCCACGATTCGCACCCGCTCTTCCGACAAGATCTGGACCGATCATAAGAAGAGTCCGACTTGTGTCCGCTTGGATTGACGACGATGTGTCAGAGGCCAGCACCCTCGAACGGGGCATCGCCGTAGGTGTAGACGCCACCCGAGGCGCCGAGGATCCAGTAGCCACCAGCGTCCGACGAGGCCGCCAAGGACGTGGCCGATTGACCGGCGAAGTACGACTGGCCGTTGGCGCCACCGAGATAGGGCGCACTGCCTTCGGCATAGATCCCGCCGGCTGCAGAGAGGACCCAGTATCCGGTGCCGCCTGAGCTTGCGGCCATCGCCACTGCGGTCTGTCCGGAGAAGCCCGCTGGATTGCCCTCATACGGGGCGCTGCCGTAGGAGTAGATGTTGCCCGACTTCGACAAGATCCAGTACCCCGAGCCGGACTTGACCAGTTGTTGTGCGGTTTGGCCCGAGAAGTAGCTCTGGCCATAGGCGCCGCCGTAGAAGGGCGCGTCACCGAACGAGAAGACCGCACCTTGATTGGACAAGATCCAATAGCCGGACCCCGAGCCGTCAGCGGTGATCGACTTGGCGACCTGTCCGTTGGTCAGGTCCCCCGTGTTGGCCCCACCGTGGTAGCCAGCATCACCGAAGCTGAAGACCGCCCCGTCGTTGGCCAGGATCCAATAGCCCTTGCCGTCGGGTGTTGCGGCCAGGCCGACTGCGGTCTCGCTCGAGTTGAGGTCACCGGTGTTGGCGCCGCCGTAGTACTGCGCGTCCCCGTAGGAATAGATGGCACCTTGTGACGAGAGGAGCCAGTAGCCCTTGCCGTCGGAGGTGCGGGCCATCGATACCGCGGTAGGTGCGGGATTGCTGACTGGAAGTGCAGGACCGTAGGTGCTGCCTGGCGCCGAACCGTTATGTGCACCAGCTGGACCGGCGCCGGTGGGGACATACTGACCTGGATCGCTGGTTGGTGGTTGCGCCGCGACGTTTTGTAGATGCGATGCGTAAGCGCCGTCGGTATAGGTCGACCACGGGCTGAATCCTCCAGCGGCGTCATATTTTGCAACGGCAGCCTCGGCGTTATTCCACGGGTCGAGCAGCTGGTAATCCTGACCGAACTGGGCCGGAGAAGAGTTTCCGCACGTGATCTGCCAGAGTCCCCAGCCGGTCTTGTTGCTGCCCGATCCGCAATATGCAGTGCCTTGCTGGATTGCGCCAGGTTCGAAACTACTCTCTGCACCAGTGATGGCGGCCGCAATCGACGCCACATTGGAGGGGCCACCCGCCGCGATCCAGTAGCCCTCGATCTGGGCATAGCTCAGGGCCCCACTGGCCGCTGACGCCGGTTCTGCGCTGGACGAGAACAAATAGAGATTCGCCAGGCTCAGCGGTGCCAACGACACGCCAGCCACCCGCAAAGACTTACGAACGGCACTCCTCTTCGGAGATTTGCCCTTCTTCATCGTCCCCCTCCTCACCTGCAAGATGGAAAAATCCATACGCAACTACTTGAGGCACTCAACGATTCTCGACTGTAGTAAAGCAGTTGGATGGCGGCAAGCGACTTTTGCAGTGCCCAGTATCCGCCTCGCGCGAGCAACTGGATCGTGAGTTTGCGATGCGTTGCTTTTGGAGACCTCCACTCAGAAGTTGCGTCGTGGCAACGACGGCCGCCTCAGCTGGCCGCCGTCCAAATGATGTGCCCTCGTTCGTTTCGATGAGGCCGGAGCCGATAGGCAACGTCGAGCCGATCTACGACTGGTTCAGGTCCCCAGTCGGGAGAGCCTGGGGAGCACTCTGGTACCCCGGCGGCATCGGGTCTTCTTGGACCATGGACCAAACAAGCTGGCCGCTTGCTCCGTTGACTGGATCAGTCAGCGTGATCTGGTCACCGGAGATCTGCTGTCGGTGTCCATCGGCGCAATCTGGTGCGCAGTCGTTGTACGACAAAGTGCCAACCGCGACCGCTTCGCTGGCCGTCCACGACGACCATTGGAGATCTTCAGCGATCACGCCATTGTCGCCACATGTCAAGACGATCTGCGTTGGTTCAAAGCTTGGTGTGGTGCAGTCGGCGTAGACCTCGATCGACCTATCGGCTGACTGGACAGGGGAGGTTGAAGGCGACGCAGGGGTGGTCGAGGAGGGCACAACGCCGCTGGTCGTGGTGGTCGTCGATGACGCAACGCCGCTGGTCGTGGTCGTCGGGTGGCGCGAAGTCCCGCGGGTTGTGCTTGTCGAGGCCTTGCGCGAAGCCGAGGGGGCCGAAGTGCCACAGGCCGTTAGGCCAACACCGAGGACTACCAGCAACAAGGTCGAAGAACGCAGTTTGGTCACGAGTATCGATTATCTCAGTTCGCAATGGTCGCGAGCCTTCGCCCACTCTCCACAAGTCAGCTCGAATCGTGAAAGTGCAGCAATCGTCGATAGTGGCGATGGTGGCGTTGCGTTCGACCTGCGCTCATTTTGTGGAGATATGTGTCGGCGATCCTTCCTTGGCACGGCTCTTGCAGGTAACCGGCGGTTCTGCAGGGGCTTTGGTGTGTCCAAGTGGCTGGTCTGGGTGAACTGGCGCTCAAACGAGAATACGCCGCGGAGAAGATGGACCAAGGGAACGACAAGTTCTGAAATGGGCTGCGGAGGGTTCGAATCAAATTCCTCAGAACGGAGTTCAAGCCATTTTGCGCCGACCCCATCAGACGTCTGGGGAGAGAGTGTGCAGAATGCGTTGCTTCGATCTATTTACAAACCGCCGCCGTCGTACGGTGCATCGCCGTAGGTGTAGACGCCACCCAAAGTCGAAAGGATCCAATATCCGCCTCGATCATCCGTGGGCGCAAGCGAGCTCGCCGTGAGGCCATTGAAGTACGACTGGCCGTTGGCGCCACCGAGATAGGGCGCACTGCCTTCGGCATAGATCCCGCCGGCTGCAGAGAGGACCCAGTATCCGGTGCCGCCTGAGCTTGCGGCCATCGCCACTGCGGTCTGTCCGGAGAAGCCCGCTGGATTGCCCTCATACGGGGCGCTGCCGTAGGAGTAGATGTTGCCCGACTTCGACAAGATCCAGTACCCCGAGCCGGACTTGACCAGTTGTTGTGCGGTTTGGCCCGAGAAGTAGCTCTGGCCATAGGCGCCGCCGTAGAAGGGCGCGTCACCGAACGAGAAGACCGCACCTTGATTGGACAAGATCCAATAGCCGGACCCCGAGCCGTCAGCGGTGATCGACTTGGCGACCTGTCCGTTGGTCAGGTCCCCCGTGTTGGCCCCACCGTGGTAGCCAGCATCACCGAAGCTGAAGACCGCCCCGTCGTTGGCCAGGATCCAATAGCCCTTGCCGTCGGGTGTTGCGGCCAGGCCGACTGCGGTCTCGCTCGAGTTGAGGTCACCGGTGTTGGCGCCGCCGTAGTACGTAGTCCCTCCATACGAGTAAATCGCGCCTGACGACGAGAGCAGCCAATATCCCGCGCCACTGGGGTTTTGCACCATCTGGACGCCCGTAGGTTGAGGAGCTGCGTTACTTTCCCAGGTGAAGGGAGTTATCACACGTGGCACCGCGCTGAAGTTCCAGCCGGATCCGTATCCGTAATGACCACCTGCCCAGGAGGAATTCCAAATAGCACTCGCCGTCGTCGCCGGCGCCGCACAAGCGGCGAGATCACTCTCAATTGGTGCGTAGCCGTTGAGACCAGTCTGCAGATTGTCCGCCACAAAGTGGGCCGCGGTTGGAAGATCGGGGTACGCACCGGTCCCTGCGCCTCCGCCATCACCGTCACCGTTGTTCAGCGGGTTGTTTCGGTCCCACCAATTTGTAGGTGGCTCCTCTGCCCGCATCCATTGGGTGATTACGTTGACGTTATTTGTGCAGGTGGACCACCCTCCGTCTTGAAGCACCAGGGTGGCCCATGCGAAGTTGCTGGAGTCCCCGGTGCCAGGGAATTGGGAAGCGAAAGGAGTGAATGCGCCCCTCGAGTACGGTGCGAGTCCTTGCGGGGAAGCCGCACCGGCCGAATGAGCGAGGCTCAGGGGCAAGCTCGCCGCTCCCGCGGCTATCGCCAAAGCCGCCGCAGCCCGAATCTCGCTTCGAAGATCGAATAGCCGTCGAGAACCGCCGGTGCCGGTTACGGAAACATCTGCACCGACTGCACAGTTACCTGCTTGAGCCCTTGACATGTGTCGGTTCCCCCGTCCTTGTGCGACGCTCGGGCATCCGAACATCGACCGGCGATTCCATGTTGAGCGTCCATGCCGACATTGTCAAGGGAAGTGGTGGCGGCGTCGATCTCATTGAGACTTACTTGGTGACTCCGCGCATGACGTAGAAATGTGATGACTGTGAATCACGTTGTGAATCGGCCCGGGTTTTATGCGGACACATCACTCGTTTGTCAGTGAAACAAGCAATTCCGGTGCTGCAGTCCGACGGCGTTAGTTCTCCTCGAACTCTGCTGGGGGAATCTTGCCGATCTCGTTGTGGATGCGGCGGTTGATGAACCAATCGACTGAGGTGAACGTGGCCCATTCGACATGGTCGACGTTCTTCGAGAGACCCTTCTGGTGGATCAGTTCGATCTTGTATTGGCCGTTGAGGGATTCAGCCAGGTCGTCGTCGTAGGTTCGCCTTTGATCTCGAGGCTTCTCACGACGTCGCCTTCGGCCAGGCGATCCGTGCGGTGAGTTGCGAGAGATTGCACCCTGCCCGAATCGACCGAGACCTCTACGGACTGATTCATTACAGGGACAGTGGTCGATGTTGGATCTCGAGTGCCCGCTTACAAGCTCAGACTCAAGGCGACAGGGGGTTTGTCTCCAGGGGCCCGGATGTCGTAGTTTGATACGTTAAATGATATCATCTGAACATGGATGGAAAGTCAACTTCAAGCAATCTCCTTCGCAATCTCCGGCATCGTCGACAGTTGTCGCAGCGCGCCTTGGCGAAATGCGCTGGCGTCCCACAGCCAACGATCGCCGAAATCGAGGCGGGGCGTCGAGAGCCGACAATGTCGTTACTCAGCCGAATCGCGGAATCTGTTGGAGAAACCCTTGACGTACGGTCAATCCCACTTGACCGATTTAGCGCTGTGGCAACCGCCAATCGAATTGCAGGGCATCTCGCTGGATCTGCCGATCAGTCTCACGGTGCTGACAGTGGCAAGGACGCGGCGCTCCGATCCTTGCTTGATTTGCGTGACTCCCTACGAAGGTGCGAGGGGAAGGAATTCTTGAAGCTTGTTGAATTGCCTCCAAATCTTGTGGGTGACACGCGATGGGATGCTCTGATTGCTGCTGTCGTAGAGGATGAAAGTACGCGGAAGGGTGTGAGGCCTCCGAGATGGACGAACGACCGGAGTCGTTTCGTCAAGCCGTTTTGGTATCTAGCTGACATTCCTGAACTTCATGACTGGGCGTTGGCTTCATCTCCTGCCTCATTTTTACGCCACGGCGTAATTGCATCTGAAACTGATCTAGAGAGCGTCTGATGGACCGAGACGAGATTGAATCCGCGCTGAAGGAGCTCTCGGACGAACTTGAACGTCGCGGAGTCAGTGCCAGAATTTTTCTGGTTGGTGGGTCAGCGATGGCACTCTCGTTTAGCTCTCGCTACTCAACTGCTGACGTAGATGTGGATGCCGATCCGCCCGATCTCGTAATTGAAGTGGCACGCGAAGTTGGCGAGCGACGTGGGCTCCCTGACGATTGGTTGAATTGTCCGCCAAGCAGTTCATTCCGATTTTCAAGCATCCCGACTGGCGCCCGATTTCAGAATTGGCAATGTCGAAATAGTCGCCGCAGATGAGCGAGCGATGTTAGCGATGAAGATCCGCGCCAGTCGACCTAGTCGAGATCGAGGGGATATCGCATTCCTACTCAAGGCGTGTGGCATCTCATCCGAGGACGAGGCTCTGGATCTGTATAAGGAATACTTCCCGGATGATCCGCTGCCTAAGCGAGCTGGTCCTCTGCTGCGCTCAGCGCTTGCGGATCTCGAAAATCAAGAGCAGCTGTAGTCGGCCTGAATCGGTCCGCAATTGAATGAGTTTTGAACCGTCGTGGCGCTAATGGGGACGCGTTCTTAATCGCACCGGAATCTTGGAACTGACTGCCGTGTTAAGACTGAGGTCGCTCGTCGGCTTGTGTGGGTCAGTTCAAGGAGACACAGTCAGAACCGGTTTGCTGAGTCGGGGTCATCGATCGCGACACAGGCTGGTTCAGGGGAGGGGCGTGGTGCAGCCAGAGCCAGAGTCCTATTGCGTGCCCAGAGGACTTGCTTGACCAGAGTGTGAATGTCCTGTCAGGTCGTTCTTCGTAGTGATGAAGCGCCGGCTGATGGAGCCAGGGTGACCACCGCTACGACGGCCACCACGGCGATGTTCCCGATCAGGTGCGCGTATTCCACCGTCGATGCGCCTCGCTCGGTGTGTCGTCGTTCGGCCATCTCGGCACGAATCCCGTGGCGTGAGAGAGTCTTCGATCCCGCCATTTGCGACCTATCCTCCGTTGGTGAACGTTTGCTGGACGGCGTCACGGTGCACCAAGGGTACGTTTGAGAGTCACGGCCGTTGCGGAATAGTTGTCGCCCACTGAGAAATGTCGAAGGGTCGAATCGCCCCCCGATTCGGAACGAGTTGGACGGACAAGTGACCACGATCTCTGACCGCGAATGAAATCGAAACGTAACCGGCCATTTAGCTTGCCCTTATGTGCGTCCGACACAATGCTCGAAGTGCTGGTCTCTCAGCCCCGCGCTCGATGCCGCGCTCGGGTCCATCGGGATTGCTCCGCTGGCTCAGCACCAACGTCCACGGACCCGAGCGGGCATCGCATCGGTCCCTTGTTGGGGGAGATGGGGAATCGTTGGCCGTGGGCCGCTGCACCCCCGAAGGTCGCCAAGAAACTAATGCGTGATTCCTGACCCGGGGGTGCTTGATCGGTGCTAGCGACGAGAGGGAGTCCACCAGGGCCGAGCCCTGGAATTCTCCAGGGGTCACAACGATCAGGCTGATCCTTTCGTGTTGGCAAGTCTTCACGCATCCGTAACGCGATTCATACGAGCCGACAATGAGCCATTACTAGGTTGACTTTCCGCGCAAGTCTCCCAACGATGCGCGGGTGTTGCGTTCGGGTCCGTGGCGGGTCCCATGCGGTTGGCTCATGGTCGATTCGTCACGGACCCGCGGCGCACGTGTGGCGTCGGCTTCGTCGTGCGTCGGTGTGCCCACCACCGAGATCCTGGGCATGGGGTTGAGGTCTCGATCACCATGTGACTCATCCCCATCGTGACGGATGAACTCCTGATTTCATTGGGGGGCCTGCAAAGATGAGCAAGGGACGAGGCGTCAGGACACCCTTCGGACGATGCGCACGCTCGTGGCACTTCAATGAGCCGCCGGGGCTTCGCCACGACGCGAAAACGGGAGGCCCCTGGACCCCCCGAATTCGCGCCATTCCCGTTGACGTACACGGCGTACGGATGCAATTACCTTTGCGTGAGCGATGACAACCGATGACGTGCGGTGTGCAGCATGGCAGGAGTGCGGGCGGACGGAAAATGGGTTCGCGCTTTGTTCACATTGCTTGGATCCTGGCGAAGTAAGTGAAGGCCCAGGACCCCTCCGAATCCGTTTCACACCCCTCGTCATGTTGTGATTCCACGGCGCACCCAATTGGCGGAGAGAGGGCCATAGTCCTCGATGAGAAGGCGACGTGAGCGTCATGCACTAGGTCTGGCACTTCACCGAACCGACCCGTGTCACTCAGAATTCACGTGTATTGGGACGTGCCGGACTCTTCTTAGACCAGAATGTCTTTCCCGCGGGTGAGCGGATATGCGGAAGAACTTGGGTTACGACACATGATCGCTGAAGTGCTGCTGCTGACAATCACCTCCACGCCAAGTGCAAATGGAAGTTGGTGGGAGTACCTCCTCCTCTTCCTGGCGGTGATGGCGTCGTGGGCCGGGGTGCCAATGATCGGGAGTGCTGCGGTCGGAGCCGCTGCCGTCGCCGCCAGTCAGGGGAATCTGAATCTGGCAGTAGTGATCGGAATCTCCGTGGTCGCGGGTGAAGCCGGAGGATTGCTCGGCTATTACATCGGACATCACTGGGGCACCCAGCTATTGGCCCGTCCCGGCAAGCGCCAGGCCGGTCGACAGAAGCTAATGGTCAAGGGCGAGGCGGCCTACGCGAAATGGGGACGAATGGCGGTGTTCTTTACACCAGCCATCATCTCTGGAACCGCCAAGATGAAGCTCAGCCAGTTCGCGTTGTGGAACTTCTTTGCTTCGATTCTCTTTTCATTGTCGGTGGCTGCGACGGCGTACGGCGTCGGCCGCGTTACCACGGGCCACCATTCCAAGACAGACATCATCATCTTGATCGTGGGCCTGGGATTGAGCACCCTCCTCACTGTGATGGCCGTGCGGCGCCACCGGCGACACAAGACCGAAGTTGCAACGACATGAGTCGCGCCTGGTGCGTGGCCGGGGCAAAGCCTCCACCAATGACTTTGCCCGCTTCGTCGCCGAGCACCGCCGACCGGGCCAGCTCGTGCACCTCGTGTGCGCCAAAGAGGCATTTCACGAGCGTCGGCCAAAAGGTCGAACGCACCGCTTCGAGTGGTGAATCTCGTGTGTTTAGTCGATACTCCGGGTCAAAGGGGTCCTAGGGCAGCGCCACGTGCGCCCAGGTGATCCCGCCGTCGATTGTCCCGAACCAGTGCGCATCAAGGCCGTTGCTCAAGAGGGCCAACCCATCCGCGCCGTGGACGAATACCGGGTAGATCTCGTCGGTTGAGCCGCGTGGTGCTTCGAGAACCGCCGTCCACCCCGGCCGAGCGGCACTCGTCCGCCATAGTGTTTGGCCGCCGGTCACATAGAAGACGGCGTTGCTCCCGTTCGTGCTAAGTGTTCCCATGAACTGACTTGATGGCGGGCCACCGACGAGCGGCTGCCACGTGGCGGCACGATCCTTGGACACAGCGATGCTGCTCACTGAGGCGTCGCCTCCGCCCGCTCCTC
This sequence comes from uncultured Acidimicrobiaceae bacterium, assembly GCA_963800725.1. Classification (GTDB taxonomy): domain Bacteria; phylum Actinomycetota; class Acidimicrobiia; order Acidimicrobiales; family RAAP-2; genus Bog-473. Next base: position 71,146 of record CAWDCE010000019.1, read on the forward strand.
CGCAGACGCCGGCCAGCGCACCACCGGTCAGAGATCCGATGGTCTGGCATCCCGAGGCCCCGCTGCCGCCTGGGGACCCGTCGGCCGATCGGAGGTATGTGGTGGGACCGAGGGCAATCTCGACGCGGTGATCTTGCACGGGATAGAGCGTGCCGATGCCACCCGGCAGGGCGTTACCGACGCGGCGCCAGGTCAGGCTCGCTGCCGAAGTGGCGTGAAAGAGAAACCCCTTGGCCTGGGTCTGCGGACAGGACGATGCGCCGACCGGGCAGGTGTCGCGCAGCGCCCAGACGTCGGTGCTCGATGAGGTGAGCGCGACGACCGCCCCTTCGACGGGGAAGTGCGTTTTCGTCCATTTCATTCCGCCGTCGTTGGTTTGCCACGCGATGCCGGCCTGCGAGAACCATCCGCGTGCGCTGTCGGAAAAATGGATGATGACCAGACCCCCGAGGGCGAAGCGCGTGGCTGAATTGACGCTCTGCACGGCCAGGTTCGGTACCGGCGTGCGCTGCCACGTTTGCCCGCCGTTGGTCGTACGCACAATGGTGGGGTTGCCCAAGGGCAGCGCCACGTTTCCGCTGGCAATCCAGCCATGAGCGGGATCGGGGAAGTCGACCGAGGAAGGTCCGCGTCCAACGGTGCCCGGGTTGGGGGGAGCAGTTTGCGACACCGGTGTCGCCGGCACACCCGGCGGCTGTGCGGAGTGCAATGAACCGAGACCCCCTATTGCGCCCCAGCCGCCGCCGAGCGTCAGCCACCCGACGAGGACCAATACTGCCGCGAGCGCCACCACCAGTGCCGATCGAAGATAGCGGCGGCGGCGGGCACGTCGAGCTTCTTCGATCAGGGCTTCGACCACCGATGGTTCGGCGCCGTGCGCCGTCGCCGGTCCAGCCGGAGCCTCTATCGCCATGGTGCTAGCATACTTAGCACCATGGATGCTGTCGACCCGCACGATGCTGTGCCCCTTCATGAGCAGGTGGCCGCCCAGATTCGTCGAGCCTTGGCTGATGGGGAGGCGAGCCCAGGAGAGCGCCTTCCGCCGGCCCGGGACCTGGCGACGGTCCTCGGGGTCAACGCCAACACGGTGCTGCGCGCGCTGCGTCAACTCAGAGAAGAGGGTCTGGTCGAATTCCGTCGTGGACGAGGGATCACCGTGTCAGGGGCGGCGCCGGCGCGCAGTCCCGTGATTATGGGGGCGAAGGAGTTGCTCCGGCTCGCTCGCCGTCAGGGGCTGCGCCGTGAGGAGCTCGTCGCCATCATCGAGAATCTGCCATAGCGGTTTGCAGCCACGGTGAGGTCGAATGCCTCAGCCTGATGGGTCGGGGTTGGCCCCAACATACGGCCGCCACGCGCTCGGTGCGATTGACGCCAGGTCCCTGCGGAACTGGGGGTGGAAGAACGCATCGCGTGTCCGACGGCGACGATCCACGAACAGCCACTGAGTTGTGCGCTGACCGTCTGCGATGCGCGATGGGCGAATGTGAAAACGATGCGGGCACGTGTCTCGTCATCTGCGGGACAGCTGTAACTGACGGTGCTCGATAGCACCGGCGCCTGGTCGATATCGCGGGCCAGAGCCGCCGCGACCTTGGCGTCGGCGCGCGTCAAGACGGCATTGCAGGTGGTGCTGTTGAGACCGGGAAGCCACACGATGTCGCCGCCACTCGGATGTTTTGGCAACGTCAATGGCGTGTTGCGGGGAGACGTTGCGCCGGGGGGCGAGTCCAACACCGTGCACACCCCACCTTGTCGTTGGGTGGGCGGCACCACGGGGGTCGGCGACGAATCACCGGCGGCACCGACGACCAACGAAGGGATTGCCATGGCGAGGAAGGTCAGCGTCACGGCCGACCCCGTTGCCACGCGGATGACCAAACGAGGCATCATCGCACGATTTGGATTGGCACGAACTGCGTGAAGTACGTGGGTGGGGGGCTACCCCCTGGCCCGCCAGCGGTGCCATTGACGCCAATGCCGCTGACTTCTGCCACCGCGTTGTAGTTGCCCGGTGGCAGAGCGGATCCAAGGCCGCCGTCACAGCGGGCCGTGCCGCCAGCAATACTGACTGCCTTGTCCTGGCCGGGACTGACCGCCAAGGCTCGAGCAACACCACCGATGGCACCGGCAAAGACTCCGACAACCCGACGACTTCTCACCTTGGTGATGACCACCTCGATGGGTGACGCGGTGGCCACCTCGACGCCGCGGGTTCGGGTGGCTCGCAGCACGACCTTTCCCCGAAGATCGCCCCCTATCTTGATCTTGCGTGATCGCAGCACGAGGGACGACGAATAAGGCGGAGGTGCGGCGGCGGGCGCGGACAAATCGCCACATCGGGGGCTTCGGCCCGGCCTCCCGTTCCATGCGGTGAGACCGATCCCGATCTTGACCGCGGAACCGAACGTGTCGCGAATCTCTCGGGCGATTGGTTCAGCCCCAGGTGCAAGCCACAACACAATTGCACCGTTGCCACACGGGCCTATGGCATAGAGGTAGCCCGACGCCATGGAGCGCAGACGCGCGATGTCCGGGGTGATCGAGCTCGCTCGGATGGGTGAATGTGGCGCCGGCCCCAGACACGATGAGAGGGATTCGATGTCGCGATGCGGAATAGGTGGATACGCACTCGTCACGGCTTCGGCCACGGATGGTCCTGCGGTGCCACCCACGCCGATCAGGAGGAGCACACCTAAGCTGGCGGTCAGACCTCGGGTCCTCATCACTCCTTCATGACGCAGCCGGGCGCGGTTTGGTTCGGTTTAGCCGGCGCCCAAGCTCCGTTGCGCCGCGCTCGAATGCCGTTGGACCATGTCACTCTTGAGCTAGCACCCTAAGTCTCCTGATCTAATGGTCTCGTGAACCTCAAGCCCAGTGCCCTCTTCGGTCTCGGCCTTGAGACTGGCGTCGATCAAGTCGGCACAATGCTCAGGCATGCCCGTCTCGCTGATGATGCCGGCCTCGACATGGTCAGCCTCTCCGACCATCCCTATTTCGCCGAACGAATCGACGCTTACGCCGCGCTGGGATTCGTCTTGGGCGCAACCACCAACATCACCGCGGCGGTGATCATGACAAACCTGCTGAGTCGTCCCGCTCCCCTTCTCGCCCGGACCGTCACGGGACTCTCGACGGTTTCTCGCGGTCGCTTTGTTCTCGGAATCGGCGCAGGCGGAATTTGGGAGGAGATCGTCGCCCTCGGTGTCCCCAAGCTTTCACCCGCTGACCGGGTACGCGCGCTTGAAGAGGCGATCACGATCGTGCGGAAGCTCTCAGGTGGTGGCGATCCGGTGACGTTCGACGGTGAGTTCTTCAACATCACCGAGCTGGCACCTGCGTCAGCACCAACACCACCGATCTGGATCGGAGCGCTCGGCCCGAAGATGCTGGCGGTCACGGGCCGACACGCTGACGGATGGGTGCCAGGACACCTCGCCGACTGGCGGAGTACTCAGGTGGCCGAAGCTCGACCGCTTATCGACGAGGCGGCTGTGTCGGCGGGTAGGGATCCTCGCGAAGTCGCCACCATTTACAACGTGTCGGGGGTGATAGCTCGTGGCCCGCTGCCCAAGACCCGCGACGACGACGGGCGCTGGACTGGGGGAGGAGTGACGCAATGGATCGATGAACTGACTGCTGCGGTCCTTGAATACGGTGCCGCCGCTTTCATCTACCTGCTTGCTCCTGGGGACGTCATTCGCGACTCGACACTGAACCTTTGGGCAAAGGAAGTCGCGCCCGCCGTCAGCGAAGCCATCGCCAAGCACTGATCTCCTCGGCAACGCGAGACCTCCTGGGGTCCTCGCTCCGGAGCTTGGACGAGCTTCGTCAACGAGTGTGAAGGTGCGGACTTCGGGGCAATCGCTCGTTTCGTACATTGACTTGGATTCACGGTGTTGCATTGACGCCTATGGCAAATCCGATTTGGCTCACAAGCAACGTGACGCCACCTCAAGGAAGGCCAACCCTTCGTCACCCACGAAATCCCGCACGTTGGCCAGGCCGGTGGATACCCGCTCGATGAATCCCCACTGCCAAACCGATTCGGCGTCAACTTCGCACCAAGCGGCCAGCAACTCCGCTCTCTCTCGGACCAGACGCGCGGTGTCGCCAGCGAGAAGCGGTTGGTTGTATTCGCGCATCGGCACACTGAGGTCGTGCTCGCGTTCGGACCGCAATCCCTCGGGATCGACAAACTTGAACGTACCACCGCCCGCCTGAAGTGTGTTCCAGCCGTGCGCATCGCCATGGACCAGGACCGCTTGCGACGGGTCGAATGCCGCCGCCCGCTCCTCGCAGTACGCGATGGCCCGATCAACCACCTCGCGCCCGCAGGGTCGGTCAAGAGCATTCCACCACGTCGCGATGAACTCGGAGAGCCACGCGGCCTTGTCGGCTCCGGTCGCCAACTTGCAGTCCTCGGGTACGGGTCGCCAGAACGAGCGAAGCGTCATCGCCACCGTCTCTAGGATCTGGGGGACCGACAGGCCGAGGTCGGCGAGATTCGGTCCGAGGCGTTCAAGAAGCACTGCGCCCATCGCTTGGTCGTAGCGAAGAAGCTCAGCACAGCCTCGTCCGTCGGCCAGTTGATGGACGAGCACGCTGTGGCGGAAGGAGTCGGTCCCGTCTATCTCGGGGGGCATGGCGATCTTTAGGACACAAGCGTGTCCCGAAAGTTCGTTCGCCGCCGCCACATACGACGCCGTCCCACCCGACAAGGGCGCACCGATGTCGAGGTTCCACTTCGTGGCGACTGCGGCCACGATCGAGGGAAGCTCATCGAGCCAGCGCCGGCCGACCTCGCCGCTCGAAATCGCCCGCTGGCAAACGAGTTCGGGGATCTCCAGCGGCGCCGTCACAGGCACCTTCCTAGCGCACCCGCGGGTGATCCCTTCGGACGCACCAAAGGGTATTGATCAGACTCAAACCACCACATTTCCCCTATTTTCCGCTGAAGTCGCGCCGCGTTGGGCACTTCGACCGCCGTCAAGGCACTGTCGCAAAGTATCGTCGGTGCCATCTTCTCCTCCTCGAAACTGTGCTTCGGCCCAAGGCGACAGAAGGCGTCGCGGCACCGCGGATGGCGTGTTGTAGTGGTCCTCGTCACGATTCCGTGCGCACTCGTGATGGCGCTGTGCACGTGGGTCGGTGGGGCGACGGCCGCGCTCGGGGGTCCGACCTGGCCGGCGCATCCGAATTGGCAACGCTACGTCGAAGCGCCCTCATCGATCGACGTGACGCCGGGAGGAATTGTCAGCGTGTCGGGCTCAGTGGCCCGCCCCTCTGCCCTTGCCGATGCAACGAGTCATGCGACGACGGTTCTCACCATGTCCGCCGGAGGGCCGCAGCCAACGATTGTCGTTGACTACGGCAAGGATGTCAGTGGCGTCCCGTACTTCGTGGTCGCGGCCGAATCGGGCGCCCCCACACTCGCCGCGTCCTATAGCGAGGGCCTCGCGTCTGTCGGGCCAGCCGGGGATGACGCCCCCAGCCTTTCGGACGCTGGTGACGCTTCGCGCACCGACACGATGATTGTGAGTGCTCGGGGCCTCGAGACCACCGACCTCATTCAAGGTGGCGAGCGCTATGAACGGATCTCATTGACCTCTCCGGGATCGCTGACCCTGTCATCGGTGGGCATTCGCTTCACCGCTGAACGCGCCGTGGCCAAGGACTACAAGGGGTGGTTCGACTCAAGTTCCGATGAGCTGAATCGAATCTGGTTCGCCGGTGCCTACACCTTGCAGCTGGACGAATTGCCAGCTCGTTCGGTGGCCGGTCCGTGGAACATCATCGGCGGGGTCCTCAACGCCAATGGCGGGGCCGGGGTACTGCATCACGGTGCGCACTGGACGGATTACACAATGTCGTTCGACGCTCAGGTTGTGGCCAACCAGGTCGGCTGGCTGGTCCGGGCGTCGTCAACCACCTCGGGCTACCTGTTGCTCCTGACTGCGGCGACGGTATCGCCGGGGGCTCCGAGTGTGCTCAAGGTGATCGCCATCGGCCCGAAGAGGGCAGCCCCGATTGCGAGCACTGTCGTCCCCGTGCCGATCACCCTCGGCTCGTGGCACCGGATTCGCACTGTGGTCTCGGGCGACCAGCTCACAGTCTCGATCGACGGGCGGACGGTGTCACACATGACGACTCACTCCGTGTCGTCGTTCCCGACGTATCCCTCCGGTTCGGTCGGGTTCGATTCGCCGGGGTCGGTTGCCAACGTCAAGAACCTAGAAGTGACAAGTGCAACCGGATCGACGCTCTTCGCCAACGAATTGTCGGGAGCCGGGGCGATTTCGGCCTTCACCGGGCCGAGCCTGCGTATTGGGGATCCGGTGCCGGTCATCTTGGACGGCGCCAAGAGAGATCGGGAGGACTGGAGCGGTGACCTCAGCGTTTCGGCGGCGACCGACTTCTCCACCACCGACCAAAGTGTCTACGTCCGCGATTCGCTGGACTTGCTGGCCACCGGAGCGAGCCCCGATGGCGAGACTGCGGGCCAGGTTTATCCGACGGTCGGGCCCAACGGCACGCCGAACAGTGCACAGGCCTACTCGACGACCTATGCGATGCAAGAGGTCGCGAATGTCGCTGCTTACTATCTCAACACGGGCGATCTGGGCTTTGTGCGCTCCCTCTGGCCGACCATCTCGCGAGAGCTGGCCTACGACCGCTCCTTGGTCGATACCCGCGGACTCTTGGTCACCGACGCCACCGATGGGCGGGACTGGGACTACTACGACGGCGCCAAGTCCGGCGAGGTCACCGCGTACAACGACATCTACTACGAGACGCTCAAGGACGCGTCGAGCCTCGCCCAGGCCCTCGGCCGCTCGCACGAAGCGGACGTGTTGAGACAACAGGCTGCGGCGCTCAAGCACTCGATCAATCAATTTTCGTTCAATCCCGCGACTGGGCTCTACATGTTGTCGAATCTGCAACCCGCAGTGGTGGCACAAGATGCCAATTCGCTGGCCATCGACTACGGGGTGGCACCTCCTGCATCGGCACCTCGGATACTCGACGCCTTGGCGAACGCGCTTCCCTCCACCCCCTACGGCCCACTGCCCTATGGCGCCAGCTCGAAGTACCAACAGTCGGTGAGCCCATTTGTCACCGATCAAGAGGTGCAAGCCGCATTTCGCGCCCACGACACCACGCTGGCTCTGTCGCTTCTCGGGTCCGTGTGGGGTCACATGATCGCGGCGGGTCCGAATGACACCGGAACGGACTGGGAGCTTGTCGGTGCCGACGGATCCCCCGGTTTCGGGGCATTCACCAGCCTGGCCCATGGTTGGTCGACCGGTGCCACGCCAGAACTGTCGGCCCACGTCCTGGGTGTCGCTCCCGCGAGTGCCGGATTCGCGTCGTGGGTGGTCCAGCCACAACCCGGTTCGCTGGCCTGGGCCGAGGGGGTGGTGCCAACCCCAAAGGGGCCGATCACCGTGCGTTGGGCGCAGACCCACCCAACCGGGCGCATGGCCCTCTCGGTGAGCGCTCCGCAGTCGACGCATGGGACGATCGAGGTCCCTGTGCCGGGTTCGGGGGCAGTCGTGTCGGAGCGGGTCACGACCCCGAAAGGGGCGCTCTTGTTTCGTCGGACCATTGCGACCGGGAAGGGGCAGTCCAGCTATGGCTTTCCCGCGTCCGGAGGGAAGGCTTACCTGTTCGAGGTCATCCCAACGGCATGAAGAAATTGAGCAGTGTCGCTTCCACCAAAGCTTTCGCGGTCATCGCCGAACAAATCTGTGCCGGATATTTCGGCGACCGAGGTGCACGGTGGTCGATGCATCGAGACCGCCACGACGTGGCCCGGTCTCGCCGTCCTCAAGGTTCTCCCAGAGCTGATCGCTCCCGCAACATGCGCTGACGGTCGAGTGCGCTCACTTGGGCAGGTTCGGTCGATTCGACGAAGTCGATGAGCGCGTGGAAAAACTCCCCGGGCGCCTCGATCTGGGGGAAGTGGCCCACGTCCTTGATGACCACCAGACGGCTCCCGGGCATCGCTTTGTGTGCGGCGAAGGCATGACTGACCGGGATGATGTCGTCTCGATCTCCCCAGACAATCAGCGTCGGCATGAGCGACGCCAGGTAGAGCCGGTCCATCGCGCTCACCGACTGGCCGCCGGGATCGATGACCGCTTTGATGGTGCGGGCGAACGCGTGGCGGTTCTCCGACTCGGCCAGCGAGGCGTACGCACTCCACATCTCGGCCAGGCGCCCCAAGCGAACCCCACGGCTCGAAATGATCCCGAGCAGATGATCCCCCCAATTGCGGACGAACCCCGGAAAGAGGACGGGCATGACGTACTCACTTGCGGGCAACGCCATGAGGCGGAGCAGCCAGCTCACTTCGCGCCCGAGTCCACCGCTGTCCACGAGCACCAGACGCTCACAGAGTTCGGGATGCTGGTAGGCCAGCTGCATCGCCACCCCGCCCCCGAAGGACTGCCCCACCACCGTTGCCCGATCGATGCTCAAGACATCAAGCAGATCGCGGATCGAGCTGGCGAATGCACCCAATGAGTAGTCCCCGACGGGTTTTTCGGATTCGCCATGGCCGATCAGGTCCGGTGCAATAACCGTGAATCGTTCCGCCAGGCGGGGTGCCACGTCTCGCCAGGTGCGCGAACTTCCCGCGATGCCATGGATCAGCAAGAGTGCAGGACCGCTGCCCTCCATTTGGTAGGCCATGTCGTGTCCATGGATCGAGACGTGCCGGAGTTCACTGTCCATCTGAACTTCCTCTCTCGAAGCTGCGGCACGACGGTGATGCGGAGCTACCTTGCACGATGCCTCGCAATCAGTGGCGCGCTCATGGAGCCACGTAGTCGAAAGCCGCCAACGACCCGCGGCAGCGGGCGTGGACCCGATCGTTCCTCCAAGCGTCACCGTCCTTTGCTTTCATCGCAGTGTGAGCGACCCGGGGCGATCCGGCTAGGGCATTTCGTCCCTCTCGCCGGGGATTTCACTCCCGGGTGACGGTTTTGGACTCATCCACGCTTGCCGGGTCGACACCCCAAATTTCGTCGTCGGTTGGACCGACCCACGTGGCGCCACGGGACGCCTGGTACGGGTCAACCAATCAGTGGCGCCGGCCCATCTGAGGTCACGTGACCGCCAATCGTGCCACTTGGGTCATTCCCGACCCCGTGCGGGGGAACCAAGTCGGGGGGAATCGGCATCCGCCACGATGCCAGCGATGAGTCCGGGAAACACAAAGCGATGGAAGGGGGCCACGCCGAGCCAGTAGATACGCCCCAGCAGACCACGAGGTCGAAACTCGGCCGTCTGGGTGATGTGGGCCCCGCCGCCGTCGGTTGGCGAGATGTCCCAGGTCAGCCAGGCATCACCCGGGAGTCGCATCTCGGCGTGGAGTCGCAGCAGCCGCTCGGGTTCGATGGCCTCGACCCGCCAAAAGTCCACAGGGTCCCCGACCCCGAGTTCGGTCGGGTCACGCCGCCCACGCCGGAGTCCCGGTCCACCGGACAATTGGTCGAGAATGCCACGAATCTGCCAGAGCGGCTGGCTCGCATACCAGCCCTTCGCACCACCAATCGTCAAGAGCGTGGCGAACAACGTGGCCGGCCCGGCACGGCTGCGCGCCGTGCGGACGTCGGTGAGGACCGTGCCGCCGGACCACTCGGGGTCAGTGGCCACCGGTGCGAAGTATTGAAGGTCCGCATCGACGAACGAAGTCGGCACCTCCCCGCTTTGGGTCGCGACCAAGCTCCGCTCGATTGCATCGGCCAGTCCGATTGGCTCGACGGAAAAGACACCATCGGTGGAATGATCGGTGACGACGACCTCGTTGACCAGGCTCTCGACCAGCTCACGGGCCAAGGCGATCGGGACAGGGGTTACCAGGCCCACCCAGCGCGACGAGAGCCCCGGCGTCAGCACCGGCACTTTGATGAGGTGTCGCCGCGAGAGCCCCGCGATCTGCGCGTACAGGGTCATCATTTCTGCGTAGGTGACGACGTCGGGACCACCGACTTCGTAGATCCCCGGCGCAATGGCGGGGTCGGTGATCGCTTGGACCAACAAGTCGAGTACTTCGCTGACGGCAATGGGCTGACAGCGCGTGGTGACCCACTGGGGTGTCACCATGATGGGGAGCACGTCGACGAGATAGCGGAGCATTTCGAAGCTGGCCGATCCCGCCCCGATGACCACGCCAGCCCGCAATTCGACGACGTCAACTCCGCTGGACCCCAAGGCCCGACCGACTTCGTGGCGACTCTTTAGGTGCGTGCTCAATTCGTCGGCGTCGCTGCCCAAGCCCCCGAGATACACGATTCGGCGCACCCCGCCCAGTGCGGCGTAGTGGGCGAAGTTGGTGGCTTCTTGCGTTTCGGTGCGCGCCCAGTCGGGTCCTTGTCCGATCGAATGTACGAGGTACACGGCGACGTCGATGTCACGAAGTGCCTCACTCAAGTCGTCACCGACCGACCCCGCGACTACGTCGACCTTGGTGCGCCACGTCGCATCGTCGAGTTTGCCCGGAGTGCGTGCCAGACACCGAACGCTGCCCCCGACCTCCAAGAGGGCAGGAACGAGTCGGCCCCCGACATAGCCAGATGCGCCCGTGACCAGGACCCGCAAGCCAGTGTGGGGCGGCGAGTCCTGTGCGGCCGAATTTCGTCACCTTGGCAGCTTGCCATGGTCGGCCCTGCTTCTCGTCGGACCGTTCGAAAGAGACCTCGCACAGGTCGTCCGGGCAGTTCAGGGGTCTCGCGAGCCCCGGTTTCTTCGGGGACGGTCCCCCTTGCGGCAGAGAGCGGGAACCTGAACCACAGTGCGCGGACCTCACTCTCGCAGGATTGCCGGAGCGCTCGCCGGAGCCTGCTGAGCGCGAGAAGCTCGGTTGAACTCGCCGCGGCGGTGACCCCACCAGTACTTTCGGGCCGTGCAACAAGAGGAGCGGTTTGAGATGGCGGCACGGGCCACTTCGCCGCGGTTCGACTGAGGATGGTCGTGGAATCGTTTCCGTTCGATCACAATTTGACGCTTCCCGACGGGCGGAACCTCGGTTATGCCATCTACGGCGATCCGACGGGGGCGCCGGTGGTGAACTGCCATGGGGGACTCGTCAGCGGACACGACGTCGGCCCAGCCGACGAAATCGCCCGGAGTCTCGGGCTGTGGGTCATCTCACCCGATCGGCCCGGAGTCAACCGGACCGATCGATTCCCTGACTACACCATGCAATCGTGGGTCACGAGTGACCTCGTGCCGCTGCTCGGCCACCTGCACGTGGGTCGATTCGGGATCATGGGCTGGTCGGAGGGCGCTCAGTACGCCCTGTCGGCATCCTTCGAGCTCGGTGAGCGGGTCAGCGCGTGTGGCGTGATCGCCGGGTGCCCACCGCTCGATGACCCCGCCACCCTCAAGTCATCGAACCGAATTGATCACGCCATCGCCACTCTGGCTCGACGGGCGCCCTTCGCTGTCCGAGCCGCTTTCACCTGCACCCGTCTGCTCGCGCACCATGCCCCAAGAGTGCTGTTGAAGGCCGCGGTGCGGGACTTGAGCGCTGACGAGGCAGCGGCGGTGGTCGGGCGGGGAAACTGGTTTCCGACATTGTTGGGCGAAGGCGCGGCCGATCCTCGAGGGGTGGTCGACGAGTACTTGGCGGTGGTGAAGCCCTGGGGATTCGCCCCCGAGGACGTGACCAGACCGGTCCGCATCTTTCAAGGAACCGCCGACATCTCCGTACCCGCCGATTGGGGCAAGACGCTGGCCGAGCGAATTCCCGGTGCGATCCTCACCCTGTACCCTGGCGAGGGGCACTTCATCTCGCTGACTCGACGGAGCGAAGTCCTCGAGTGGCTCAGCACTTTCTCGAACGACGCCGCTTCGCTCTAATGATGGCGGCCGGGTAACCTCGTGCCCGAGAAAGCCTCCGGCGCCGCTGGCGTCAGCATTGCCCTCACGATCGTCGCACCGAGGGGAGTGTCCTTCGGCAGGACGAAATGCCGCTTCGACCAGGAGAGCGAATCTTCTTCGTCGAAGGTTCACCCACCACAATCTGCGTACTCGGTTTCCCGGGGCGCCACTGGAGAGCACCATGGCAAATGAGATCAAGTTGAACGGGCATCATCGAGCGACGGTGGACAAGATCTTCGCGCACCCGGTGAGCCACAACATCCAGTGGCACGACGTGATATCGCTGCTTCAAAGCGTGGCCCAAGTGGACGAAGAACACGATGGCCGCTTCAAGGTGACGATCGGCGGCGAGACCGAGACGCTCGATGCCCCGTCACACCACAACATCAATGAGCAGATGGTCGTCGACCTCCGCCGGATGCTCAAGGGCGCCGGAATTTCCCCCGCATAGTCGGGACACACCTTCGAAGCCGACCTCGGGCGCCCACCGTCGCTGTCGCGCTCACTTGGGTCGAAAACGGAGTGCGGACCAGACGTCATCGATTGCAATTTGGCGGACCGGACGAAGGTCGCTCTCGGTGAGAAGGGCGGCCAAGGCGTCGCGATTGAGGTCGGTGTCCAGCTGACCCGATTTTGGATACGCAACCCAGGTCAATCGGTCCTGGCCGCCAGAAGCGGCGATGCGCGATCGGTACTGTGCAAGTGCGGAGCGGTCCGCCACGAAGACAAGCAGGGCCCCCTCGCTCGTTGCGGCACCACCGGTCATAAATTCGGCCACCTGGTGCGCCACCGATTCTGGGATCTCGACCGTTTCGAGAGACTGTCCAGCTTTGAGCTGAAGTTTGGCCGCGAGATCCATAGGGCAATTATTGCCCAACGACCCGATCCGATGCCCAAGTGGTCATATGGCCGACCCCGGTGGGCCCATCGCGTACTGTGCGGTCGCGATCGACGCGGCACAGACGGCAGCGTGGGCGGGTCGCCAATCTGGCCGTGGATGGCCATGCGCGCCACGAGGTTCTGAGCCGAGGCGCGACGGACTGCTCGAGCGAGTCCTGCCGCGTTCAGTCAAACGTTCGTTCATCGCGCCGAGTTCGGATCGCTGCAACATTTGCGCTCAGCTGGTGGGGGCGACGACGATGAATCATGCCCGCCCAGAGGAACCATTGGTTTCTCCAAGTCGCCTTCGCGATCACCTTGGTGGGAACAACGACGTTGGTCGCGTTCGCTCCCAACGCAGCGCCCGCCACGACGTCGAGCGTCAAGGTGTCGGCGGAGGTCGGGGCCACGCTCACACGGGTGGCGCCCGACCCGTGGAAGGATCCGACTGCGGTTGCTTCGGCCCGACGAGTGGCCTCGAAGTCGGTCCGTTTCTTGGCTCAACCGATCATGGGGTGGGGAGTCGGGAACCCCGAACCGCGACCGGGTCAATACAACTGGAGTGGACTTGACCGGCGCATCCACTTCATCGAGTCGACGGGAGCGACGCCGGTCATCACCTTGGCCGGTGCCCCCGACTGGATGAAGGGTGGCCAGGCGGGGCATACCAACTGGTCCCGTCTCAACGATGCGCCACTCGCCACACACGACGAGGACTTTGCCCGGCTCGCCGCTGCCGTGGCTCGGCGCTATCCCCACGTGCGGTACTTCCAGGTGTGGAGCGAACTGAAGGGGTACTGGAACCCGGCCATCAACAATTGGGATGTGGCCGGGTACACCGAGCTCTACAACGACGTCTACCGTGCGCTCAAGGCGGTCAATCGCGCCATCAAGGTCGGTGGTCCCTACGTGTCGATGGTCAACTGGGGTGCACCGAGTGCCGGCGGGTATCCCTCTTCATTGGTCGGGCCCTGGGGCACGATCGACCAGCGCTCCCTCGACGTGGTCGACTACTGGCTCGCTCACGCCGTCGGTGCGGATTTCGTCGCCGTCGACGGCGGATTGGCGCCTCATGACAATCGTTACCCGACCCAACTCGGTGCAGCCACCGCCATGTTCGCAGCCATCGACACGTGGTTGCGAAGCCGGACGACCCTGCCTATCTGGTGGAGCGAATGGTATGTCGGCACACCCACAGTGCGGTCCCATCCGCGGGTCTGGACGGCATTGGCCACCGCCGCCCTCATCGAGATGACCACGTCAGACGCCCGGGTGGCCATGATCTGGGACCCCGAACGCTACGTCGGCAGCCACAGTCCGGGACTGTGGACCTCGACCGGCCAGGACAGCGGCGGCAAACCCACCGATTTGGCCAATGTCTTCGCGTTACTCACCGCGTGGTTCGCACCCGGGCGCAGGGCCAGCGTGACTGGCACGGCTGGCTCTGAAGTGCTGCGGTCCGGCCGTGCCCTCTTGGCCGTCAACGCGACCGGCGCCGCGGTGACGCTCGGGAGTGGCGCGACATCGGTACGGCTCAGGCCGTGGCAGGTCTTGATGAACCCAGCTCCCTAATGCGCCGCACCCGTACCCCGCTCAGGCGGCATTGCTGGCTTTGGGGTGAGGGGTGCCGACAGTGTGGGTGTGCTCGAGGATCGTGGCCGTCGGCCACTGGCGGTACACGGTGTAGCCCTTGGCGGCCAGGTCGCGCTGCACCTTCGATTGCCATCCAACGCGGAGCCCGGCGACCAACTCACCCCAGCGCTCCTCGTTTTGGGTCAGGATCACCCAGTTGACCCGCTGGCGGATCAACGAGTTGGCGACATCGGTGGCGTTGTTGGCGGCGACGGGGTCGACGAAGATCAAACGACCGACGTTCTGGTCGCGCCAGGGCAGTTGGTCGGTTGAGGTGGTGGTGGCACCGAGGCGCTGACCCGGCGTGGCCACGCGGTACACGGTGGTGACCGCGGCCCGCTCGTCATGGGTGAATGACTCGAAGGCGTCGTTGCCGCCGCGCACCACGGTGAGCAAGGTCGCAATCATCGCGATGATGGCGACCAGACACAGTGCCTTGCCCGTGTGAACACGCGTGGTGTGACGGGGTGAGTGGAGCAAGTTCACCAAGGCGATACCGGCCAGGAGGCTGGTGAAAGGGAGGGAGAACAAGAAGCAACGCAGGAGGGCCTCGCCGCCGTAGCTGCCGCCGGCGAGTAACAAGAATGGGGTGGCGGCGAGTACCTCGAGGGTGCGGCTCTTGCCCCGACGCCGAACTGCGGCAACGGCAGCTCAGCGCGATGAGGGCCACACCGAGGAAGAGGCGCAAGTCGATGATGAGTCGGTGATCGATGTCGCCGGTGAGACGTTGGCTGACGTTTTGACCGAGCACCGAGCCGAGGGACCCCACGCCCTTGAACACCAGCGAGAGATGCCCGCTCCAGAACGCCTCGGTGGCGAAACTGAGCCAGGCCACGGCCATGAGTCCGAGGATCAGCGGGAGCTCGGGTCCAGGCAACCGCCGGGTGCCCACCAGTGCGAATAGGGCAACGACGAGGGCGTATGGGGTGAACTGGTGACTGGCCACACAGGCACCGAACAAGACCAGCATCACGATTTCGAGGCCAATCTGTCGGCGCGCACCGAGCGTGGCGTCAACTTGTCCGAGGCCCCGCCACCAACGTCGGGCCAGACCGCCGGTGCCCGTCACGACATGCGCCCTCGGTTGCCAGAAGGCGAGCACCGCGGCGACGACGACCAAGAAGAACAACATGTTGAGCGCCTGGGGTGAGAAGTAGTCCTGATCGATCCAGTTGGCCGCGTAGAACAAGGCGGTCCCGATCCATCCGGCGCGAGCATTCGGCACCGTGGCCTTGGCGATGACCCGCAGTGGGGCCAGATAGGCCAGCTCGAAAGCGAGCGGGGCCCAACGCAAGAAGACGGTGGGATCGTGCTGGCCGGTGATGGTGTCGAGCACCGCACCGAGCGAGAAGAACCCGGGCCAGCTGAATCGCGCGTCGTAGCCGCTCAGCACACTGCCGTGGAGCGCGATGTAGTTGATGAATCCCGCGTGGACCCAGCCGGTCGGCAATCTTGCGATCCCCTCGATGGCCGGAGCGGTGGCGAAAAGGACGACGATCAGACCGATCACCGGGAGGATCGGGCGCGAGAACGGACGCGACAGCTCCCAAACCAAAGCACCCACCACCGCCACCAGGGCGACGAAGTACTGCCAGCCGAGGACCGTGGACAGTCCGAGCCCTCCCATGGCGCTCGGGTTGGCCACGCGCACGGCCCACACCCAGATCAAGAGCCCAGCGACGAGCAGCACCGTCGGCCCGGGCGCGTGGACCGAGTGACGCCGCCGTGACCTCGTGGTCGAACGCGGAACCGGCACCCGGGTGACCCCGGGCATGGGAGCGAGTTGTGTCATGCCCCGACGGCTGACCGCAGCGGCTCGCACAGCACCGACGCCATGCGGACCACTTGCGCGTCGAGTCGGTTGCGGTAGTCCTGCACCTGGGCCACCAGTTCTTGGGCGACACGCTCGCGATGCGACGCCAGGAACCACAGCGCCTCGTAGAGCTGCCCGGCGCGCACCTTGTCGGTCCGGATGCTGTGATCCGCTGCGCCGAGCGAATCCATGAAGTCCCGGCATTTTGGCTGATACTCGAGCATGACCGAGGGAACTCCGGCGGCGGCCGCCAAGACCACGGCGTGGAGACGTTGGCCGAGGACCATCTCGCAGGTCGCCACCTGGGCGAGGAACACCTCGGGTCGCACCGCGGTGACCACCTCGTAGCTCTCAGGCGGCAGCTGGGCCAGCGCGATGGCAAAGCGGGTCCACTGCGCATCCTCGAGGTTTGCCACCAAAAAGCGCATCCGCCAGCCTTCGGCGTGCATTCGTCGCAGGGCGGGAGCCACCTCTTTGAGCACGGTGATCTGGCTGTTCGACCACAGGTCGCTGCCGTAACCGAGGTTGACCCCGAGCAGGCCCGGTTCGAACGGCACCGCCGGTGTTGAGAGCAAGAGCGCGGGGTCCCCGACGACGGTGGCCTCGACGCCGACATCGGCGAGCAGTCGGGCGGACCGAGGGCCCCGGACCGTGACCCGGTCGAATTCACGGAGCAACGGCACCCATCGACCGAGCTCACTACCCGAGGAGAAGGAATGCCGTCCCTGGAAGACCGGGTCCTCGACACCGGCGCCGATCATCAGCAGCGGTCGCCTCGAGGTGAGCGACAAGTTGGCCATCATGGGCAGTCGCCAGTTGCGCCGCCCGATCACGGTGCCACCACCGAGCAAGAGGTGGGCGTGGCGCAAGCGTCGGCGCGTCTGGCGAGACGCCATCCGCCCAAACTCCTTCATGGTGAGGGGAAGCGGGACCAGATCCATCTCGGGCAGTGCGCACTCGATGGCGTCGAGGATGGCATCGTCGCCCAAGTTGCCCCGATGGGACCAACCGAGATAGCCGACGCTGACCCGATTGTCATTCAGGTCACAGGTGCAAGTGATGCAGTGATGGTGATCAACCAAGGACATGGAATCTCTCCGCAACGATTGAGGCGAATAGGACAAAGAGGACGACAATGCTCCAGTCGAGTGAGCGCGACAGTGATCGCGGCAACGGCGATGCCAGCTCGTGGGCGAAGAGTCGCCCCACCAATAAGAGCCCGAGGACCAGGGACAGGGCGATCCCGACCGGACCCGAGTCGGACCGGATGAAGGAATCGATCGACAAGACGAGTTCAGGTCTCATCGCCCCACCCCCCGTGCCGGGCGCGGCCGGAGCAATTGCCCGACCAAAAGAAGCGCCGAAACTCCGCCGATGATCAATTGCAAGGTGGTCGGGTGCCACGCATGCGCCCACAGCATGATTTCCGATCCAAGCAACGTCAGCGCCAAACTGAGGGCGACGGTCAAGGACAGCTCGGCCGCCGGCCAGCGCAGGCGCAGGTAGCCGACGATCGCCCAGCCGGGCACGGCCAACACGAAGGCGAGGCCGATCCACATCCGGACGGCACCGTGCACACCGAAGTGAGTGCAACAGAGTGCAATCAGGTCAATGGCCAGGATCAACGTAGTGGCGAGGACGCGCCCACCGTGTCCCGGGGGGGCCTGGTGACGCCCGCGGCGCGGACCAAAGGGCGCCATGGCGGTGCCGTCCTCCTCGTCGAACCCCAACTCGGCGTCATCGAGATGCTCGAGTGACTCGAGTAAATCAAAGTCGGTGAGTTCGTCGTCGATGTCGGGCCAGGTGTCTTCGACGAGTTGGGCAATCTGCAATTCGTCTTCGGGGATCATGCGCTACCTCCGGTTGTCTTGGGCGATTGACGGGGGACGATGTGATAGATGCGTGCGCCGTGGTTTTGGTAGACGACGACGACGTGGCCGGTGCGCACCAACCCGGCCTCCAAGGTGCTCAGCCAGTTGACGGGAAGACCGAGCATCTGGGTGCCGCAGGTGGCCTGGCTCGGGGTGGCGATGAAGTAGGCGCCATAGCGCGGCGTCACGAGGCGGTTGAGCTCTTGGAGCGGGTGTTCGTAGGCTGCCTCTTCCAAGGAGTGGTACTGGTACGAGGCGGCCCCTTCGTACCGCCACGGCAGGTTGACGCAGACGGTGAAGACGCTGGCGCCGGCGGGGACGTGCGCGTAAAACCACTCGACCGTCTGGATCTCGTTGGCATTGACGCTTTCGTATTGATCCGCCCCGTAGTGGGCGACCACGCCGAGCAGCGTTGCCGCGGCAATCGTCGAGGCGAGCACCGCGGCCATGGACTTGCTCGGTCGGCCGACGACGGGGTTGGAGTAGTTGACGTGCGAGCCGTGGAAGCGGTGGACGGTCCAGTCCCGCCAGCCCCAGCGCAGCACCCCCGCGCTCAACTGGGGTGCCCGGTCGGGGAAGATGCCCATCGCCGTCAAGATGGCGAGGAACGGGAGGGAGAAGAAGAACGTCCGGATCACCACCTCACCCCCGTAGCTCTGCGCTCCAACCAAGATCACCGGAGCGAGGGCGAGGACGATCAGCCACGGCTGCAGCGTGCGCCGGGCGTAAAGACGCAGCGCGCCGACGGCGGCACCAGCCGAGACGGCCAGCACCAAGACAATGCGGGCACCGAGGACCAGCAGATGTCCCGGATCTCCTTGAATGCGGTCCGATACCCCAGCGGTCAGGTTTCCCGACAGGTTTCCCGCCGAACCGGTCAAGAGTTCGAGGTGGTTTGACCAAAAGCTTGATGCACCGAACGAGAGCCACGCCACCGCCATCAGCGCGAGCATCCAGGGCAACGAACCCAGCCGGGATCGCCCGATCATGCACAACAACGCGGCGTCGAGGAGGAGGACATAGGGGGTGAGTTGGTGGCTGACCGTCATGGCCGCACTCACGGTGACGATGATCGCCAACAGAGCGCCACGTTGCATTGGTGAGGTGACCCGAACGCCCGGGGTGGGTGGTTCCGATCCTCGGATGAAGACGCGGTCGCGCCATGCCCGCATCGCCGCACCGAGTCGCCGCCGTTGTTCGGCCACCGGACCGGTGCGGCGTCCGAACACGGCGACGATGGCCCCGAGCACGCTGAGATAGAAGACGTAATCGATGGCTTGGGGCGAGAGGTAGTCCTGCTCGACCCAGTTGGCAGTGAAGAAGACCCAGATCGCCAACCAGCGGGCCCGCACGTCTTGGGTCACGACCGAGAAGAGGACCAAGAGCGGTGCAATGGCCAAGAGATCGAAGACGACCGGCGCCCAACGCCCGATGGTCAAACCGGTCACATCGCCCACGACGGTCTCGAGCTGCGCGATCAGCGCAAACGCGCCGGGCCACCCCGCCCGGGCGTCGATCGGCGGCAACGAGGTGCCGTGAACGGCGATGTAACGGGCGAAGCCGAGATGGATGTAGGTGGCGCCGAGGCGGGGGTAAGGCTCGACCAAGGCAGCGACCCCGACCACGAGGATCACCATGGCGATGACCTGAGCGCCCGCCAACCAACGCGGTCCGTCGCCGCGCCACAGACCGAGCAAGAACCCGACGCTCAAGGCGACGACCCCGCAGAGGTACCAGGGCCCGACGGCCGAGATGAGCCCCGTCGTGCTCTCATTGGCCATCTGGATCGACGGGATCGACGCGGCCATGAGGCCCACGCCGATCACTGTCAGGACCACGGGTCCCCAGCGGGCCCGCCGGCGTTGGCGGACGTGGCGCCGCGCCCGGGCCCGCGGGGGCGACCGGCCGAGCCAGATCCGGGGCCAAGGTGGCGACCATCGTCAGCTCGCCCTCGTGGTCACGGCCTCGGTCACGGGCACGCGGTAGGGCGAGGGGGCGGTATTCGCGACCGCATGCGCCGCTCTCGCGGGTACACCTTGGTGACGGCCCGAACGAGCGTGTCGGGCCCGCTGGCGCAGCGGAAGGGGCAAGGCCTGGCGCCGGGAGTACTGCGAGAGTACCGAAGGCAACACGCAGGCGGCGACCACCACTTGAGTGGCGAAGTACGCGCAGCCGACGCCGGTGACACCGAGCGGACCGAGCAGGAGGAGTGAAAGCCCGATCACAAGGGCCGAGTTCACGAATTGCACAATGACGACGCGCTGGATCCGGCGACCGATCCTGGCGTAGGCCATGTAGAGCACCACGACGCCCCGGAAGGGCATGGCCAAGGCGACCAATCGGAAGAGTCCGGTGCCGTGCGCCGCATATTGCGGCCCGAGCAGACCCAAGAACAACGGCGCGGCGATGACCGCGATCACCACGCACGGCAGCACGACCACCAACCCCAAACGGATGGCCCGATCGGTGTGCGCACGCAGCTCCTCTGGCGCGGCCGAACCCTCCACGATCATCGAGGTCGCGATGTTGTTGAGCAGCAGATCGAACGACGTCGCCACGACCCAACTGGTGTAGAAGTACGCGTTGACCGTCGGCCCCAGCTGGGCCACGACGATCAGCGGGAGCACCAGTGTGGCGAAGTTCTGGGCCAGGCTGCCGGCATATTCACCAGCCACGAATGTGCCGAGAGCACGTCGCCCCGGAAGCTGGTGCTGGCCGTTGCTGGCCGCGAGGTGGCGGGGGACCAGGCGACGGAACAAGAAATAATTGATCGGGACGCTGGCCGCGATGACCGGAAGCATCCAGGCGAAGAAGATGCCCGAGCTGGCCATGGCCACTGCGAACAACGGCAGGAGGGCGATCTTGACGACCGAGAACGAGATGTTCTCGACGGGCACCCACATCGTTCCCCTCAGACCCGTGAGGGCGGCGTCTTGAATCGTAAAGATCGTCCAGCAGATGACCGCGGCGATGAAGATGATCCCGGGAAGAACTCCGTGGGGGATGTAGGCATGGCCGAAGCCGGCCAGGACGAAGATACTGGCCGCCAAGATGGCGAGGCAGATGGCGGCGCCATAGCCGGCGGCCACGAATCGGCGCGTGTGGGTTCCCGCATTTTGCAAGAAGCGCGGAAACACGTTGATCAAGTTGAGCTGCGCGATGTTGGCCAAGAGGATCATGGCGGAGACCTCCGCCGAGGCCAGACCCACGTCGTACGCGCTGTAGGTACGTGCCGCGACCGCCCAGAATCCCACCCCGAGCAACGAGGTGGCGACGGTGGAGAGCATGAGGGCGGACGCATTCCGCACCAGTGCCGTGGGCTTGGGCGCAATGCTCACGCGTTAGCCCCGACCTCGAGGACGCGAGTCCTTCCGCCGTGCTCTCCAATAGGCGACCGGTCCCTTCAACATGCCGGTCAGCTCGAGAACACGAGCTGGCGCGGGTATCCCGGACCGCGGTGGGAGTTCTTTTCCGACGACGGCGACATCACCAGGCGCGCGCCCTCGGGCAGGCGGCGCAGGATATTGAGACAGTGGCGCGGATCATTGACCACAAGCGAGGTCAGCATCCCGGTCAATCCCATGCCGTAGTCGTGGACCTGAGTCCGCAACTCCGCATAGCTGCGACGGTGAGTGTGGTGGACAATGGCCGAAGGCTCATAGGCAATGCGACGACCCGACCACAAGGTGGCGACGAAGAGCGCGAGATCCTCGCCGGCCCGGGTCGGCGTGCCCGGGCCGAGATGCTCGTCGAACCCGCCGAGGGCCCGCAAGGACTCGGTGTCGAACGCCACATTGTTTCCCGAACCAAACATTCCGGCCGAATAGGGAAAGAGGGGGGACCGCGCCGGCGGTCGTTCGAGGTCGTGCAGCATGGGGCGGAAGCCCTTCCCGAAGCCGCCGTACTGCTCGAACCACATTTGGGCGGGAGTTTCGAGCTCAGAAGCAGCGACGAGTCCGGTGACGCAAGACACATCGCCCGCGGCGAGCCGGGAGGCGAGGGCGCGGAGCCAGCCTCGATGGGCCACCGTGTCGTCGTCGGTGAAGGCAACGATCTGGCCGGTCGCCGCGCGGAGCCCCGCGTTGCGGGCGGCCGAGGCTCCCGGCCGCGGTTCGTGGAGAACCTTGACCCGCGGCAGATCCCGTAGGCGCGACACCGGCCAATCCCCCGAAGGGTCGCCGCGGCGGTTGTCGACGACGAGCACTTCAAAGTCCGGGTAGTCGAGCTCGCTGAGGGACTTGATGCAACGCAACAGCTGATCGGCCCGGGCGACGTTGCTCGGGACGACCACAGTGGCCCGTGGAAGCGGGACCCCTTCAACCTCGACGGCCACGTCGGGCACGGAGTCCAGCTCGAGCGCCAGTCCGTGCGCCACCTCTTGGGCGGTCATCCCCATTCCGGCGAGAGGGAGCTCGACCGATCCGAGCGGGCGACCACTTTTCAGGGCGAGGATGCGCACGGCGGCATAGGGCGTTGCCCCGACGCGCACCGAGGTGACGGCGGGAAGCGGGTCGTCGAGGTCGAGCGTCATCACTTTGCGGGGGCGGGCGGGATGGCGCTGCGACTGCACAGCACGCCAGCGCTCCGAACTGGCTAACCCGTAGCCATAACCTGCGGTGGTCGTCGCCAAGCCGCCGACGATGATGGCGGCTCGACGGACCGCACTCGCGTCGCGGCGACGAAGCGCATCGGACAGATTGCGGGCGACCCCTCGGGGGAGCACTTTGGTGACGTAGTCGCGCTCACTCGAGAGACCGTCTTCGGTGCCGGCGAGTGTCGCCACGATGGCCTTGGAGATTCCTTCGGACCAGCAGCGGCGGAAAAAGTACCTCGGGCTGGCCCGGTCGAGGGTCACCCGATGGTCGACCACCAAGGTGGGGTCATAGAGAATGCGGGACTGGGGCAGCGCCTGCTTGAGACGAAGGCACAATTCGGTCTCCTCGCATCCGACTGGCCGCTTGCCGACCCGCCCGATACTCGAGGAGAACAGCCCGACCAGATCGAAGATCTCGCGCCGGAAGGACATGTTGCAACCAATGGGATTACGGACTGTGGCGAGCGTGGAGGGTTGGCCGGTGTAACTGCACCCGACCACCCATCCGAACTCGGCGGGGAACCATGAGGGTGCGACCTGGTCGGGCCAGCCCGGCTGTGCGTGACCCCCGACGGCAGCGACATCGGGGGCGCCATAGGCGTCGATCAGGCCTTCGATCCAGTCGGGCCGAGCCTTCGCATCGTCATCGAGGAAGGCCACGATCTCCGATGTTGTCGCACCGATCCCGGTATTGCGGGCTCCCGAGAGTCCCGGGCTCTCCTCATTTTCGACCACCATGATTTCTGGGAGGGAGGCGACGAGTCGCCGAGCCAGCGCAGGATTGTGATCGATCACCACGACGATCTCAGTCGGTCGCACCGTCTGCTCGTTGCACGAGCTGACGGCATCGATGATGTCGTCCCAGCGGTCTTCGGTGTACGCGCGAGATCACCACAGCCACTGAACGTGAAGGGCGGACCTCGGGATCGAAGATGTCACGGGCCGCAATTGCGGTCACGGGTAAACCTCCGGTGGTTGGGCGGGTGGAGTGGGCGGGGAGCGACGGGTCAGGCGGCGCGACGCGTCGGCTGGGCGAAGAGCCGGTTTGGACCGCTGGATTCGACGGCAACGTGTGATGATGTCTCGGTCTTGCGGTAGCGCTCCTTGACGATCACCCGGAGCACCCGGAACCCATCGCGAAACGTGTGCAGTTTGCTCTCACCGAATATCCGGTCCGCCTCGAAGCTCGGAACCTCGGCCACGTTGAAGCCCAGTTTCGCGACTCGGATGTTGATGAGCGTCTCGACCTCGAATCCTGAACAATCGACCACCAGGCGATCGAGACAGCTTCGATGAAAAGCGTTGTAGCCGTAGCAGAGGTCGGTGTAGTGGGTGCGATAGAGGAAGTTGACCGCCATGTTCAGCACCTGGTTTCCAAGGCGGCGACCTGGTGTGATGTCGCTACTGCCCCCTCCACGCATGAAGCGGGAGCCCTTGGCGAAGTCGGCGCCCTCACTAAGGAGGCTCACGAAGATGGGAATCTCCGCAGGATCCGTCGATCCGTCGGCGTCCAGCATCACAATGATGTCGCCCGTGCAGGCAGCAAACCCGCACGCCAGTGCATCACCCTTGCCCTTTCCGGCCTGAAAGACGATTTCTGCGTCCGGTCGCAACTCCCTCGTGACGGCGATGGTTCCATCGGTCGAGCGTCCGTCGACAATGATCAGCTGGTGCAGGCCGTCGGGTAGTCGGGCAAAGACATGTGGAAGGTTTTCTGCCTCGTTCCACGTCGGGATGACGACGCTGACCCGATCCATCGGATTGTAGGCAGGTGCCGAATTCCGATGCTCCCCTCTAGTGGGAGACGGCGCAGTGATTGGAGGCATTTGCCCCTCCTTCGTTCGGTAGCCCAGCCAACCCAGAGGGTCCTGAAGCTTTGCGTCCCCACCTTGCGATGGGTTTGCCATTTCGCTGAAGTCGAGACCGTAACAGGTGATTCTTTATGAAACAAGGGGGGTTGAAAACGGTTCACACTCCGTTAATGGTGTGGACAAACCTCGAGCGAAAACGAGGCTCACTCAGCTGTCCACCAACACCGTGAAGCGGACGACTACGCACAATTCACTGAGGAAAGCGTTATGAATCGGCATTCATTGATCGCTCTGCTGCGGCCACGTGAACTCGATCACTTGGGTGACCACGCGGCGTAATTGCATGTCCACCAAACGTTCGTTTGTCTCAAGTGGACGGGTAACGCCCCGGACGAATTGGTCGATGATCCATCGCCGTCTTCTGCAAAGAACGATTGATTCAGGTTCTAGTGCACCGAAGAGTGCTGCGTACTAGCCGTGGCGAGCGGTTCATTTGTTCATGGTGGCAAGGCACCGCCAAAGCCATGACCGTCGCTGGATTGGTCTCTATCGAAGATGCCTAGATAGCCAAGGAAAATCGCATTGCTGCATCGTTGCAGTGTCGACAATTCCCCCCGCGTGTGTTGACTTCTAGGGGGACTAGGGCAAGCAGGAGGGGCGCCATTGAGCGCCATCGTTTTGTCGGGAAGATCGTCGACGCGAAAGTGTTTTTGGAGAACTCCGTGATTGATTCCGGTGCACCGGAGGTGCAGAGGCCCCGACTGCACACGAGGGCCGAGATCGGGCGGAGCGCGGAGTGTGCGACCGCATGGCCCTATCGTCGACGGCCCCGCCAGACAAACATGCGGTCGATGAGCGCACCGACAAGAGCGGTCGCGATCAGGACCCAGATGAGGCCAATGTCGGCCTTGAAGAAAACGAAGCTGACCCGGACCTGTTCGAGGTTGTCCACAACGAAGATGACCAAGATCACCAATATGACGATGGCCAGGACAATTCGCCCGGTATCGCGGTTTGAGCGCCTGCCTGTTCTCTCAGCCACATCCACTCCTTCGATATCTGTGCGATCGTACTGGGCATTGGCCAGTACGAGGGGAATGAGTGTCCTTCTCGCTTGGTCAATTCAGTCGATCTGGTCCGCCAGCCGGGGGAGACGAATTCCAAGGGAATCTGACGTTCGATGTCGATTTGACCGGGCTCCGTTCGACGCAAGAATGAGGGGCAGGGAAGTTCCCTGTTCTCAGCACTGAGGAGACGCCATGCCGCGCTTTTTAACTCTGATTCGCATCCATGAGCAGGAGAACGCCACCGCATTTGACCTTGATCCCGAGCTCGGTGAACGCATGGGGGCGCTCTTCGAAGAAATCACCAAGGCCGGAGTGATGCTTGAGACTGCGGGACTCACCCCGACCGCCGAAGGAACCCGGCTGACCTGGTCCGGAGGAAAAATGAGCTACACCGATGGGCCGTTCACCGAGACCAAAGAAGTCATTGGCGGATATGCCATCCTCCAGGCCAGGGACAAAGAAGAAGCATTGGAATGGACGAAGCGGTTTCTCCAGGTCCACAAGGACCACTGGAACATCGGCGCGGAAGTACGTCAGATCGCCGACGGCTGAACCGGGACGCTCCAACTGGACGGTCGTGCCCAGGCTGTGGCTAGAAGTAGGTGAAGGTGTCCGATGCCGTCGTATTCGTGGTGGCGGTTGGCGTGGTGACAGTCACGTCGACCGCCCCGGCGGCGTGGGCAGGTGCACTCACCGTGATCTGAGTGCCAGCGGCATTGACCGTGATGGTCGAGGTAACCGGGTTCACACCAAAGCTCACTGTTGTGGCGCCGGTGAATCCTGCGCCCTTGATGTTGACGGTCGTCCCACCGAGGTGGCTTCCTGAATTCGGTGAGACGCTCGTTACCACCGGTCCGTAGGTGAAGACCGCAGTTGTAGTGACGTTGCTCGTGCCCCCGGGTCCGGTCACCGTCAAATTGACGACCGACTTCGCGACCCCGGCTGGGGCCGTGGCGGTCAGTGAGGTGTTCGAGTTCACGGTGAAGCTGGAAGCGGGCTGACTACCGAAGCTGACGGTCGTCGCTCCGGTGAAGCCAGATCCAGTGATCGAGACAACGGTTCCGCTCGCTCCGACGTTTGGTGAGGCCGAAGAGATCACGGGCACGGGGTAACGGTAGGTGTAGACATCACTCGAAGACTGGGGCGAGCTTCCGTTCCCATTCACCACGGTGACCGCAACGCTGCCGCCAGCTTGAGCGGGGGCGATGGCGGTGATCGATGTCGCGGAGTTGACCGTATAGCTCGTCGCCGAGATCGAACCGAAGAGGACCCCCGTTGCTCCGCCGAACCCGGTGCCGGTGATGTTCACCGAGGTGCCTCCGGCTGTGCCACCGCTGTTGGGAGAAACCAAAGTGACGCTCGGCGCTCCAGGGCTACTCGGCAAGGTTGTCGTGGTGGTTGTCGTCGTCGGTCTGGTTGTCGTCGTCGTGGTGGGCTGCGTGGTCGTCGTCGTACTTGTTGTGGTTGTCGTCGTCGGTCTGGTTGTCGTCGTCGTGGTGGGTTGCGTGGTAGTCGTCGTGGTTGGACGAGTGGTCGTGGTCGTCGTGGCTGGTGGTGTCGTAGTCGTCGTAGTCGTCGGCGACGTGATCACCGACCCGTTGAAGCTCGAGCCTGCGTCCTGGGGATTGAACGTCACCCCCGAGCCATTCCCATCAACGAATCCTGCGGTCCATTGTGAGGACGACACGTTGTCGCCCTGATTGAACCCGTCAAAGGTCCACGGACCGTTGTAGGTGTTGTTGAAGAAGTGGTTGTTCTGGTTGTTCGAAATGTTGGTCGGAACGACCCACCCGGTATAGGGATTGCTTGAGCCGTATTCGCTGAAGAGTCCGTTGAATCCGCAGTCGTTGGGAATCGTGCATTGGGAGCCGATATTGGCCGGATTGAAATTGAACGTGTTTTGAGAGACGGCGACGTTCTGCGTCTTCCATCGGCAGTTGTCGAAATAGTCAGGGGACTGCTTCGCTGTGGCGCCCGCCAGATGCGATTTGCACGAGGACACCGTGTAGATCGACGGGGCAACGAGCGTGCACACGTCGTCTGAACCGTCCGAGCAGTACCGGTTGGCATTCTCCCAGAGCACCACGCCGCCCCAGTTGTCCGTAAAGACATTGCCGGTGATATTGAACTGTCCACTGTAGGCACCCGTCACCCGCGAGTCTCCGCCCGACTCCGAGACGTAGATGGCGGCAGTCGGGAATCCTGGATTCTGGGGTCCGGCCTGCCAGCCGTTGTCGATGAGGGTGTTATTGGTGATGCTGGCGTTGTAGGAAATCTCGTACATGATTCCTTCGGCGCCATTGTGAGAGATGTAGTTGTTCGAGATATTGAAACCCGTGTTATTGGTGTCGGCCCAGATACCAGGGTCGGCATTGTCGTGGACGTAGTTGCCGGTGACCGTTCCCCCATTCGTGGCCCAGAACTTGCCGCCGCCAGCGCAACCGCAGCCGTCCCCGCCCGCTCCGCCGTTGTCGTAGCCCGCCGTGTCGTTGAAGGAGATCTCGTTGTTGGTCACAGTGACGTTGCTGTCACCCGACGCCGAGTAGCCATTGAAGCCGTACTGCCCGTTGTGGGTGAGGCAGTCGTTCGTTGTCACCGAACCCGTGCCGAGCATCAATGCGGCTCCGAGCGTGGTTCCCTCAATGGTGTCGTTCTTGACCGTCCAGTTCACACCGGAGTCATGGTTCACGACGCCCTGATCTTGCGGAGACGTGAAGTTCTCGATCGTCAGGTACTCAATGGTGACATTGGCCGCCTGACCGACGAAGGCAAAGTCGTTTTCGTCCTCACCGTTGAGGATGGCCCCAGGTGCGCCTATGTACGTATCGCCACTGGAGGGCGCGATTTGTCCGAATTCACTCGAGCCGAGGGTGTGAACGCCCGATGCGAAGTAGTAGGTGGTGTTGGGGTTGCTCAGATTCGTATTGGAATTGTCGCCGGTAGCCACCGTCACCGAGCCCGTGGGAGCGGTCGAAGGACCCGTCAGTAGCGCAGAGTTGCCACACACCAATGCGGTGGGCGAGGTCGGCGCAGTCGACGCGCCTGCCGGAAGCACATCATCTGACGAGGCCAGACCAAACGTCACCATTCCCCCGGTCACCAGCACGATGGCACCAAGAGCAAGAATGTACTTTTGAAGATGAGTTCTCAGACTCGCTTGAGCGGCTTTCATCATTCCTCTTCTTCCCTTGAATACTAAAAAGGTTACACGCGCGCGCACACGACCGCAGGGGGTCGATCCATGAGCTACGAGCGCCAATGTCACACCATTGTTTTTCGGGGGCTTTGTTGAAACAGCCGTTCACCACACAGCGCGTTCGGGCAAATATCAACGGAAAATGTGCACAATTTGACGAGACGGACGTGGGACGGACGTGGGACGAAATGACCTTGACCAGGTAAATGCACCTCTGATCTGGAACGACGCGAACACGATGTCCACGCGGTCAGCCACTTCGATGAATTCCTGCAATGGCGGCTGGAGAAGATGCCGGAAATAGTAGAAGTATGTGACCGCAATTGCGGAATGGAATTTCTCGTTAAACCTCTGTGTCGACGATCCGAGTCAGCCCATTCGGCGCGCCGAGACCAGCAGTATCCGCGGGATGGTGGCGGCTTCGGGAAAGCCGGCGGTCTCCTTGAGGACCTGTGGCGGCGGCACTGGCTCATCCATGTCGTCGATGAACAGGCCGGCAGCTCCCAAGGCGTGGACGTACCGGCTCAAAGGCCGATGGGCGAATTCGAACTGACGCCTGGCTCGACCTCGTCGAGAGCGACTTCGTCGGCCAGGTAAGCCCCGACCCGCCAAAAGTGCTGGCCAGTCTCGGCATCTTCGACCCACCCACTACCTGGTGATTGAAGGAGGGGATGAACCAAGACCAAGAGCAGGCGTCCGTGCGGGCCGAGGACCCGGGCGATCTCCGCCACGGCAGGTTCGAAAGGCTCGACGTGTTCGAGCGACATCGACACCACAATCCCGTCGAAGGTCGCGTCGAGAAAGGGAAGGTGTTCGGCTCGTGCCCGCAGATAGTGGGTGGCCCCGCCCCTCTTCCGGGCCGCGGTGACTTGCGAGGCCGAGGGGTCGATACCGACGGCGTCGGCACCGAGCGACGCAATGCAGCGAGTGACCTGACCTTCGCCACTCCCAACGTCGAGAACGCGGTGCGCCGTGCCGAGTCGTTGCCGCACCATTGGAAGGACGTATTCGCTGTATTCGGGATCCGCTCCATTGGTGTAGCGCTCCTGCCACCATTTCGCATGCCGTTCCCAAAGTTCTTCACCGAGCATCGATCCCACGCTATCGGCGACTCGGCGCGGCCTCGTAGGTCCGAGGTAGCCCGGTGCGACGTAGTGACGCCAGGAAATCGTCAGGCGTGCCGAGGTCAGCGAACAGGTGGAGTTCATCGAGTCGTGGTCTACTCTGAGAATCTCTTGTACGCGGTGCGGCACGGCGATGCGCAGAGTCAGCGAGATGGTGGTCATTCACGGGTGATGTCTGAAGGAATCGATGCACGGTGGGAGTACGACAGAGGGACGGTGCTTGAGATCGGCGATCAATTCGCGTCGGCGTGTGAAGCGTTCATGGACCTCGAACTGCGCGTGGGGTCCGATGGAATGTCGAGGAGTCAATTCTCGGAAGAATTCAATGAGATCCTGGCGGGCGGAGTTGCGGCGAAGGTTTCCAAGCAGACACTGCTCGACGCGTGGTCGGGTGTGGATTCATCGCGTTCTTCTGGCCACGAAGCGTTCTATCGGGCCGTTCCAGGGAGTCTGAATCGCCTGCAATGGGCTTTCGATCTCTTTCACCTCGCGATGCGCAAGTCGGTCGTGGCATCGATCCCTACCGAAACAAGAGGCGAAGATCTCGTCGAGGATGCCAAAGAGACGGCGTTCCGAGTGCTGAGCGCCAATCTGCAATTACTGGACCAACTCGCCAACATGGAGGTGTCGAGTCCGGACACCATTGGATCGGCGGAGCGGGCGCTCGAGCGGGATTATGAGGAGCACTTGGTTCCGCTATTCGCCGAGTTGAAGGGGAGCTTCAAGAGGTAGGGGCAAAAGTGTGTGCGACGACCGCTATGAAGCCATGCGCTTCTGGTGATTCGCGGCGGTGTCGACAGGTTCGGGTGGGGGTGATGCTTCGGACTTGGGTCTGCGCTTCGTCGCGACTTCGGTCAATGGCATCGGCGATCTTCTGCCAACCGACATCCTCCATGCGCGCTTTGACCATGAGCTGGTGTTCAATTTCATCAAGCCACTCGCGCAGATACCCAATGGCGTCGAGCGTCGGAAAGGGCTCTGTCGCATTGGCCTCTATATAGGCGACCAGGCAACCCGGATCGATTTCTTCCCCGCTCACGACTTTGTCGAGCAAGAATTCGTCTGGGAGATACTTCGGCGATCCAATCGCCTGTTGTCTGATCGCCATCGTGATTCAGGCATGATCGTTCGTGAGCGATGTGCAGATGAACTGACCTAAGCAACCTGATGGCAACCTTCTCGCAACGAGTCGACACCCTGGATCCTCCAAAATGGTTGCGGTAACTGTGACGTGCCTGCCCTTCGGCGGCGCGAAGGTTCGCCGTGAGCGGTGAAGTGTTCTCAACCCCCCCCGAGGCGCTTCATCGCTTCAACGGCGGACCCCTCGCAGCGGATCGACGCTTCCTCCCTCGCCACGCTCTTCCCGCTGTCCTCGGTCTCAACGTTGGGCACCTACACCCGTTCTTCCCAAGGGCTGCCAAGATTCAGCGATGATGTTGCCGCGGTACATCACGCATGCCGATTGGGGGACCAATCCGGCAAAGCGTCAGGTGGCGGTTGCGGAGATTGGGGCGGACCACCACTACCAAGTGATTGGTCTGCATCACCCGATCGACGGGACCGCGGGCAATGGCGAGCTTGGGATGCGGCTCGGCATCTCCCGCATCGAGGACGGCCAGTTATTGGCTGGCTTCGACTTCCCCCTCGGCCTTCCACGGGCCTATGCCGCACGCGCTGGCATCAATTCGTTCCCCGAATTCTTCAGAAGTCTCGCGGGAGGCGCCGCACCGGAATTCTCCCGAGTGGCAACGACGCCCGCGGAGATCTCCATCGATCGGCCGTTCTATCCCGCCCGCCCGGGGGGGACGACGCAACGCCAGCTCCTCGAGGGTTTGGGCCTCACTCGCCAAGAAATTCGTCGGCGCTGCGATGGCAAAGACGCCGAGTCCCTCTTTTGGACCCTCGGAGCGAAGCAGGTGGGCAAGGCCGCGCTGGCGGGTTGGGCCTACCTCTTTGAATCCGATCAGTCCGAACTTCGCCTCTGGCCTTTCGATGGTTCGTTGACGGATCTCCTCGACGGTGATTCTGCGACGTCAGTGGTCGCCGAGGTCTACCCGCGCGAGTTCTATCGGTACTTCCGGGCCGAACCCGGAACGCGGGGCCGAAAATCACGACGCGAAGATCGCCGTCGCTGGATTCGAGGATTGCTCGATTGGTCTGACCATATTGGGGTGACATTCGACCACCGGATCATGGGCCGGATCGAATCGGGCTTTTGCGAAGGGCCGGGCGGTGAGGACGAGTTCGACGCCGTCGTCGGCGTCTTGGGAATGATCGCCGTTGTGACCGAAGTGCTCGGTTCGGGTGAACCGGTCGACGATCCAGCCGTGTACGGGGTCGAGGGATGGATTCTCGGACGCCAATCTCTTTTCGTGCCCTCAGCGGGAGACGTTTCCGCCCGACGATCTGGCGATGCAACGGGACCGGCAAGGCCCTAAGCAGGGTCACAAGGGTCGCCGTCATCTAATTTCAGAACTTGTGACCGAGCAAGGCAACTCGGAGGTGGCGGGGGACGATGACGCCCCGAACCGGCCGAGCTATTTGAGCCAGATCCATCTCGAGTGGCTGGTCGTCCTCGTCGTCCTGCTCGTGGTGCTGGTCTACGTGGGGTGGTCGTTGCGGCCGCAGTCGAGCGGATTCCCGAAATTGGAAGCCGGCATGACCCTCGTCGTCACCGGGCACAACGTCACCGACGTCACCGAAATCGTGACTCGCACTACCGATGGAGGAGCGCAGCTCGAGGTTCGGGCCGACCAGCCAGTACCGGGGGCGTGGACCGTGTCGGGAGCCTTCCTCGGCGGCCGGGTATGCACTCCCAAAGACGAGACGACGGTCTCGTCAAGTGAACAGTCCGGTCAGACGGCTTTCGGCCGGCCCCTCTCTGGGGGAGTGACGATCGGCCTTCCGACCGGGAAGTACCGGGTCACGCAAGCGACTGGTCCTGGCGGACCGCACACCGTGGTTGCCGCCAACGGCGCAAGGATTTACGTCAGAGTGTGTTGGGGGCCTGGTGCACCGGGCGCTCCGGTCAAACTGAACGGGTCGTACCTCGGAGCGCTCTTTCCGACCAATGATCCCGACCAGACCGCACCGCCGGTCCAAGTGTCGGGCATCATTGTGGCCAACGCCGGTGACACGGCAGATTTCGCCATCCAATCCCAGACCGACGCCTCCCGGGCGACAACGACATCGGCCGCGTGGAGCTGGGTGACGTCGTCGCTGGCGCCCCCTATTCACCTGACGGCGGTCAATACGAGCGAGGCCCAAAGTGACGAGTACCGAGCCTTCCTCTCGGGCATCGTCCTTGGGATTGCCGGCGGCGCGCTGATCACCATTCTCCAAGAGTTGATCGCCCCCCTAAACCGCCGGCGCGACGAACGGTGAGGATTCCGACAAATGTGCGAGGCACTAGGAGATATTTGTTGACACAATAGGGGTTGTCCCTTCGGTCGGAGGGGGCCAGAAGTCCGGAGTTGGGTATGGAGCCATCCACATCGACTGACCACGTGCAGGCGGTGCTCGCCATCGAGGACCGGGTCCTGCGCAACTACTGGGTGACCCAGACCTACGCCGACCTCTCGAGGGCCTTGGCCGATCTTTTGCAGCGGGACACGTGCAATTGGTGCACATTCGGAACCTGGGCGTCTTGCACGGTTGGGCAGAACATCAGGGGCGAGCAGCTGCCGGACTGGCTGGCCCAGCGGGTCGTGCGATCCGACGGGATGATGGGTGTCGCCGAGGTCGCCAATTCAGCGATCAGCGACGCGCATCCTGACCACCACATCCTGCGGATCGTCCCCGAGCACCTCGGTGAGGTCGTTCGAGAACTCTTCGGCGCCTGTGCCCGCAACCTGTCCGACGGGAACACTCAGGTCTTCGCCGAGATCGCGCCGCCCGCCGCCACCTTCATCGAAGTCTTTGCGCCCGTGACCCCCGATGTGGTCAAGGCACGCAAGGCGGTGAGCGCGGCCTGTGCGGGAGCGACGGAGTTCAACGGGAAGAATCGACTGCGAATCGGTTACCACCTTTGGTGCGACGCCATGGCCGAGTCGGATCAGGTTCGGCGGAGTCAGCTCATACTGGCCGGTTCGATACACCTTGGGGCCCACGAGCAGCACCATCTCCAAGGGGCCATCGCCGCCAGTATGGACATGGGTGTCAACCAGTCGATTGATCTTCTCAAGGCCCGTGTCACCAAGGATGAGCCAGCGTTAGCGGAAATTGAGGCATCGATCGACTCGTTGTTGCACCCGGTCGGTCTAGCCATCGGCGACGCCTGGGGAGATCTCATGACCGAGTTACTCGGCACCATCACGACGCCCGACGGTGAGCTCCGCCTCAACAACGACGTGCCACCGCTACCCGGGCACGCCTTTATCCCGTCCGATCTTGCCCCGGTTGTCGTCGACGAGCTCGCGGCGTTGCTCGGTGAGTTCAGTCGAGCCGATGATCAAGGCCACCACAGCGGGGCGCTCGACTGGGTCAACTTCGATGACCGCATGAACTTCATTGCCAATCTGTTCTTGTCGCGTCACCACCGCACCGAGTTGTTCGCCCGACCCTTTGATGCATCCACACTCCGGGCGATCGAGGCCGGTCGAGCGCCAGTCACGTCGGGCGGTCGTGCAAATCGACCCTCGGCGCCGCTGCGCACGAGGGGAGGGGGTCCAAAGGCGGTGTTCCCGCGCTCGGTCGGCATCCATCAGTTCACCGACGAGCTGGTCGCGACCCTCCGAATGACCGGCGACGAACCGGCGGATACCGCGGTCGCCGACTACTTCTCTGCGACCGGGGCGCAACATTTCGACTTGTTCACCGAGTTGGCCGCATCGTCGGCGTCGGCCGTGTCCGACGAGGATCTGCCGGGCATCGGCGCCTTCGTGAGCGCGAAGCAAGCATGGCCCGATTGGGCCAACCCTGAACTGGTACGCGCCGGACAACAGGTCTTTGGTGACTATGGCCCGCAGTTGGGCATGGGCCTGTTCATGGCGAGCCTTCCCGCCGACTATGCGTTTGCCAAAGGGGTCCAGGTGCTCGCCTTCACCACGCGCCTCACCCATAATCCCAAACGCCGCTATGTCGAGACGGGGCAGATGATCATCGACGCCATGACTCCCGGTGCCCTCGCGCCAGGGGAATCAGGCTACGCCGCCGTCCGTCACGTCCGGTTGATGCATGCCGCGGTGCGCTATGTGCTCTCGCACCTCGACGACTTGGACGGCAACGACCCGTCGCCAATCGGGACGTGGGATTCCGCGCTCGGCGTCCCGATCAATCAACTGCAACTTCTGGGCACCTTGTTCTCGTTCAGCGTGATGGGGATCGAGGCCCTCAAGAAGTCCGGCGTTCGCCTCACCCACTATGAACGAGAGGCGTATATCCACGTGTGGAATCTCATCGGCCACCAGATCGGTGTCGCCAACGAGCTCCTCCCGCTTTCGTACGAGGATTCGAGGTCATTGTGGGTGCACCGCCAACGCAGCGAATACGGCCCAACCGAACAAGGGCGGGAATTGACCCGGGCCGCCATCGAGTGCATGCAGGAGTTGTTCGGATTCACCCAGATGCCTGGCCTGCCGGCAACTGGCATCCGGCACTACCTCGGCAACGAGACGGCGGACCTCTTGGGTGTACCAAAAGCCGACTGGACACGCGCCATCTTCGAGCTGATGCAATGGACCGACCACCTCTACGAGTTCGCTCTCGTCCGCCTTCCTGGGACCGGGCCGATCGCCTCGATGCTGGGTCGGCGGATTTGGCGGGGCTTCGAACTCTATGGACGAGACGGCAAGCGGCCGTCCTTTGAAGTCACCGACGAATTCAAAGATGCCTGGGGAATGAAGCGGCAATGACGACGCAGAACATGGCCATCCTCTTCACCGACGTGGTCGGCTCGACGGAGCTGTCCCAACGGCTCTCACCCGATGCGGCCGACGAGGTACGCCGCGACCACTTCGCCGCGCTTCGCCAGTCGCTGTCCGATGCCGGGGGCATCGAAGTGAAGAATCTCGGTGACGGGATCATGGCCGTGTTCACTTCGGCATCGGCTGCACTGTCTTGCGGGGTAGCGATGCAACAGGCAAACGAACTCGCCAATCGGGGGCTCGAGCACACCGTTGGGTTGAGGGTCGGGCTCAGTGGGGGAGAGGTGGTCCATGAGGATGGCGACTACTTCGGCGACCCGGTGATCGAGGCGTCACGGCTCTGTTCGGCCTGCGCGCCGGGACAGATATTGGCGGCCGACGTCGTGCGGCTGATGGCCGGTCGCCGCAGCGCGCTCCCAACTCGGCGCCTCGGTGAGATCTCGCTCAAGGGACTGCGTGACCCCGTGCTCGCCGTCGAGGTGCTCTGGGAACCGATCATTATTGCGAGGCCGGATCCCGATGTCCCGCTCCCGAGACGCCTGGCCGAGCGACGAGTGCGCGGACCCAATGTGGTGGGTCGGGAGATCGAACTGGCATCGTTGGCCGCGACGGCCAAACGGGTCTTCGCGGGCGGGGGCCGCCAGGTAGTGCTGGTCGCGGGCGAGGCTGGACAGGGCAAGACGACATTGATGGCCGAAGCGTCGCGACGGGCGTTCAGCGAGGGCGCGTGCGTGCTCTTCGGTCATTGTGAGGAGGACCTCGCCACCCCGTACCAGCTCTTCGTCGAAGCGTTCGGGCACTTCTTCGCCACAGCAAATGAGGATCGGGTGAGGCACCTGGTGCAAGCGCACGGTTCTGAGTGGGCTCGCCTCATACCAGTGTTGTCCGATCGGATCGCCGATTTGGCCCCGTCAAAGGCTACCGATCCCGATTCCGAGCGCTATCTGCTCTTTTCCGCCGCCGCCGCGCTGCTCTCGGCCATCTCGGACGAAGCGCCGGTTGTCCTTGCGCTCGATGACCTGCAGTGGGCCGACAGCGGGAGCCTGGCTCTGTTGCGCCACCTGACCTCGGCCGATGTGGCCATGCGGGTGCTGGTCCTCGGAACATTTCGCGACAGCGAACTTCCGACGTCCCCCGCAATTGCGCCAGACCCTCGGGATGCTCTGGCGCGATGAGGGTGTAACCCGCCTCAACCTCGATGGGCTTGATGGCTCGGGGGTCAAGGCGTTGATGGAGACGTTGGCGGGGCACGATCTCGATGAACCCGGACTGAGTCTGGCCGAGGCACTCTACCGAGAGACCGACGGCAATCCCTTCTTCGTCACCGAGGTGCTGGGGCACTTGCGCGATACGGGTGCCATCCATCTGAACATTTCGGGTCGGTGGGTGGTCGACGGCACCATCGATCCGGCCCTACTTCCCCAGAGTGTTCGTGAAGTCATCGCCGGAAGAGTCGTTCGCCTCGGGCCCGAAGCCGAGCCCGTGATGGCCACTGCCGCCGTGATCGGCCGTGACTTCGATCTCGAGGTTCTAGAGCGAGCTACCAACATCCCGGTCGACACGCTCTTGGACCTGCTCGAACTGGCCAAGACGACCGCGTTGATTCAAGAGGACAAGCAGGCGCTCGGTCGCTACAGCTTCGGTCACGCCCTCCTCCAGCACACGCTCTACGAAGGTCTCGGCGCGACGCGTCGTGCCCGTATCCACGAGCGGGTCGCCTTGGCTATCGAGGAAGTCTGCGCAGGGAGTCCAGGAGCAAGAGTGGGGGAACTGGCGAGGCACTGGATCAATGCCTCCCCGCCGTCGAACCTCGAGAATGCAATTCGCTATTCACGTCAGGCGGCCGATGCCGCATTGGCGTCGTTGGCGCCAGACGACGCGCTGCGTCACTACGCCAAGGCACTCGAGCTGAGCGCGCTCGTCGACGTCGCCGATCCTGACTTCTTGCTTGACCTCGCCATTGGGCTCGGGACGGCCCAGCGCCAAACGGGGGACGCCTCGTTTCGCACCACGCTGCTGGACGCGGCCATGCAGGCGGCCAGCCTGGGCGACGTGGACCGCTTGGTCGCCGCCTCACTGGCCAATGATCGGGGTTTCTACAGTGCGGTTGGTTCGACCGATAGGGAGAAGGTCGCCACCCTCGAGATGGCGCTGACCCTGCTCCCAAAGACGCACCCGACGCGGGCCTTGGTCCTCGCCACCTTGTGTTCCGAACTCGCCCACGGCAGTGCGCTCGAGCACCGCCAGGCGCTCGCCGAAGAGGCCATCAGCATCGCCGAGGCATGCGGGGACGACGCCGTGGTGGTGCGGGTGCTCAATCATCTTCATGTCCCGCTCCAAGTCCCTTCGCTTCTCGAACTCACGACGGCACGTGCGACCGAAGGTTTGGCACGGGCCGAACGGCTGGGCGACCCGGTGCAGCTGTACTGGGCGTCACAGTGGATGGCCGAATCGGCCGCACGGGCGGCCGACCTCGACGAAATGGATCGATGCATCGCCATTCACGCCGCGATGGCTCAACGGCTCGACCAGCCGATCTTTGCGTGGGGCCACTCATTCATCCTCTCGCTTCGCTCACAGATCGCGGGGAACACCAACCAGGCCGAGCAGTATGCAAACGAAGCACTCAAAATTGGCACCGAGGGCGGCCAACCGGATGCGGCGGTCATATTCGGGGCGCAGTTCAATATCATTTGCGGCCAACGCGGCACCCAGGGCGAGTTGGCACCGCTCATCGAAAAGATGGCGTCGGAGACACCGGATATCCCGCGGGCATTCTTCATCTCGTTGTTGGCCAAAGCCCATGTCGAAGGCGGACGCATCGATGAGGCGGCGACGCTGTTACGAGAGTTCGCGGCAATTGGCTTTGACCTCCCACTCGACCAGGTATGGCTCACCGGCATGGTCGATATCGCCGAAGCCGCCATCGAAGTGGGGGACCCCGTTTTCGCGGGCCCACTTTTTGAGCGCCTTGAGCCCTGGGCCGACCAACTTCCGGCAACGGGCGCGTCTGCCCTTGGACCCGTCAGCCACACCTTGGGCGGTCTGGCGACCGTCCTTGGTCGCTACGACGAGGCCGAACACTTCTTCCGCGCGTCCGCCAAGGTCTCGCAGCGGATGGGGGCAAAATTCTTTGCCGCCCGCACTGATCTCATGTGGGCCCGCATGCTCATCAAACGCGGCGCTCCGGGCGATATGGCGAAGGCTCGTGAACTACTGCTCAACGCTCGTGACGTCGCGGCCACGCAGTCTTATGCCGTCGTCGAGCGTCGAGCTTTGGCGGCAATGAAGGCCCTGCACTAAGGCCGCGCTTCGCGGTGAGGTGGCGCAATGGCCGTGCTACCAACGGTAGAAGCGGTGATTTCCCGCACC
The DNA here is from genome assembly GCA_963800725.1 of uncultured Acidimicrobiaceae bacterium. GTDB lineage: Bacteria > Actinomycetota > Acidimicrobiia > Acidimicrobiales > RAAP-2 > Bog-473. The sequence continues at coordinate 110,258 of CAWDCE010000019.1, forward strand.
TTCACCGCGACCGAGGGCGACGCCGATGATCCAGAACACGGCAAAGATGACCGCAGCGATCCAAAGTGCGTGGAGGGCAAATCCCGCGCCGGCGAGAATCAGCACCAACAAGAGCAGCAGCAATACGACCATGACGTGTTCCCTCCCTAATCGAGACCCCCGTGGGTCACACGGATCTCTACCCGGCACGGTCAATTGGGAAACGAAAAAGTTTGTTCAAGTACATCTGATGCCTTCGGCCGTGGTCGGCACTGCGACCCGAGGCGGCGAGGTGCGTGCGACCTAGCGGTAGCGCGGCTTGGTGCGTTCGCCCGACGCGAAGGACTGCTGGCCTTCGTAGAGCGACTGCGGGTCGCTCCCGAGCCGGATCAGAATGCGGCCGGCATCGAGGGCCTGCATACGGGACAGTTCGCGAGCCATCCACAACGAGCGAACCGTCCCTTGGATGGCGACCGGGGGCGCCTTGGCAATCTCGCCGGCCGCCCATGACGCCGCCTCGCGCAGTTCGCTGGCCGGCACTACTTCTGAGACCAGGCCGATTTCGTGCGCCCGCTGCGCTGTCATCCGCTCGCTTGCGCCGAGGAGCGCCAGCCGCATGATCTCGCCGAATGGCATCTTCTGCAGCATGTGAATGGACTCGAAGCATGCGGTCATACCGAAAGTGACGTGGGGGTCGAAGTAGGTGGCGTGATCGGCTGAGATGATGAAGTCCACCTCGCCGAGCATGTAGAAGGCTCCGGCACAAGCCAGTCCGTTCACGGCGGCGATCACCGGTTTCCAAAGATCGTTCGTCTTGGGTCCGATGTTGTCGCCCGGGTCGTCAAAATGCCACGGTGTCTTCGAAGCACCTCCGACCCCCGTCGCGTCTGGCGCCGCCGACGTCGTCCAACGATTCCCAGTCGCCCATCGTCTCGGCCCGGTCGATTCCGGCGCAGAAGGCCTTCTCGCCGGCTCCGGTCAGCACGGCGCAACGAATGTCTTCGTTGGTTCGCAACTCGCGCCAGACGGTCTTGAGCTCGTGCTGCATCTGGAGATTGAAGGCATTGTGGACTTCGGGCCGATTCAGCGTCACCCAGGCCACACGGTCGATCTCTTCGTACACAATTGTCTCGTAGGTAGTCACGCGTGAATCCTAACGAGTCGAGATCGCCGCCCAAGGTGAGCGCCGGGGATCGCCTGACGTTCCCTATTTATGCCCGACGGATGGTCGAAGAGGCCGGCGGGCACGCTGTCGAAGCCTCCAACGGTTCACGAGCCCTCGGTCGGACCCCGCGGCCATAAGGGACGAGGTGACGCTGACCCGAGGCCACGGATCGAGGGGCCCCGCCGCAGGGCGCGGCTTCGACACACTGAAGGGCTACCCCCCTACAATGTGTCTGGCCATGCGTGAGCACCGAAATGTTGAGGCGATTCAGGAGACCTATGACGCGTTCGCTGCCGGAGACCTCACCAAGGCGCTGCGAAATCTGGCGCCAGCCGGGGTCTTTCACTTCGGGGGCACGGGACCACTGAGCGGCGATCGCATGGGGGTGACGTACATCAAAGAGGCGTTGGTCGGGGCCTACGCACTCTCTGGTGGCACTCGTCACTTTGAGATCGAACACATCTACGCAGATGATCGCCATGGCGTGGTGCTCCTGCGCGAACGGGCCAGCCGACCCGATGGGATGAGCATCGACCTTCTCGAAGCTCACGTCATCGAATACGACGATCTCGGCCGCATCACCGACCTGTGGGATATCCCCGATGACCCTGATGCGCACAACCGCTTCTTCGACAAAGACATGGGCCCGCGCCCGACGGCGCGCCCATTGTCGAACACCCCAATGTGCGCAAGGTCCGCGAGACCTATGACGCACTGGTAGCCGGTGACCTTGCCGTGGCGCTCAAGGCATTGGCTCCTGAAGGGACCCTCCATTTCGGGGGGTCGGGGTCCTTGAGCGGGGACCACCGGGGCATCGACGAGGTTGGTGCCGTGCTTGCGCGGACTTGGGAGCTGACGGCTGGGACCCAAAGACTCGACGTGACGGCCGTCTACGCCGACGACAATCACGGCGTCGTGGCCGCACGCGAGCGGGCTAGCCGGCCCGACGGGGCCTCTCTCGACATCGACGAGGTTCATGTCCTCGCCTTCGGCGGTGATGGATTGATCACCGATATCTGGGACCTGCCGAGCGATCATGAGGCGCACGACCGCTTCTTCGACGGTCGTTAGATCGGCAGTGCCCGGATCGGGTGAAGTGGGTCGCCGCGACGCCATCGGCCGACGTCTGGTTGCTGCAGGTTGCTCAGTACCCGTTAAATCCGGGGAAGAACGGATGCACCTGCGGCGGTGGGTCGCAGGCTGAGAGGTTGCGCCCGGTGTAGGGCAATACGGCCGGGAGTACGAAGACGGGGCTCCCGCCGGGAAGCCCGACCAAAATCGACGAATACGTCGGGCACGCGCCCCCTGATGACGTGTGGGCCACCGCTTCGATGGTCGCCGACGCCGAGTTGTCCTGGGTGAGGCGAACCACCGGAATTGTTGATCCGCCGCCCGAGATCCCACCGAGTGGACCGGTCGGGGTTTCTTTGAGTGGCGTCTGGGTATTGGCGCTGTCGACCGCGACAACCACGGGATACCCGCTCAGAGTGCAGGGAACGGGTGAGATATTGGTGAACAAGATGACGGCCCCGATCTGGCCCTGGCCCGCCAGGCCTTTTCCGTATTTCACGTGGATCTGGTCATTGGCGCACGACTGGGGTGGCACGGTGGTCGAAAGCGAGAGGGGCGGAGCGAGGTCGGGCGGGTGGCTCGAACAACCGGCCAAGGACACGGCCGCCACGAGACAAGCAAGCAGAATCCCCACACTGCGCATAGCCGTCATCCCCCAAAGATTTGCGCCCGTCGGCCGGTCAAGGTACCCGAACATACGAAGTTGCGCCAAGACTAGGGCGCCGTTGGCTCATCATCCCACGCGACGATGCAAGTTGCCGACCGTCGATCGCCCTAATCTTGGAGGAAGTGAGGACACGGCGATCATGAGGGTCACGGTGCTCGATGACTACCTCGATACCCTGCGCACGCTTGACTGTTTCGAAAAGCTGGCCGGCCACGACGTCACCGTGGTCAATGAACGGATCAGCGATCAGGACCAACTGGCCGCCCGGCTCGCCCACACCGAGGCCCTGGTGCTGATTCGAGAACGCACCGCAATCCGTCGACCCTTGATTGAACGTCTCCGCGCCCTGAAGCTCATCTCCCAGCGCAGTGCGTATCCCCACATCGACGTCGCTGCTTGCACGGAGCATGGTGTTTTGGTGTCGTCGGACCTCCATGCGGGTTCTCCCTCCTACGCCACCGCCGAGCTGACCTGGGCCCTGATCCTCGCCGCCATGCGACAGATCCCCCAGCAGGTCGAGTCGATGAAGGCCGGCCGTTGGCAAATGGGAATCGGACACACCTTGCGCGAAAAGACGTTGGGCATCTATGGCTATGGACGGATCGGCCGCGAGGTGGCCGCCTACGGGCGAGCATTCGGGATGGTCGTTGCGGTATGGGGCAGCGAAACGGCGCGAGCGCGCGCGGTGGCGGACGGACTGGCGGTTGCGGCCGACAAAGAATCCTTCTTCGCGTCGAGCGATGTACTGTCACTCCACATGCGCTTAGTCGATGCCACGTGCGGAATCGTCACCGCCCGCGATCTCGAAGCGATGAAGTCGACCTCGCTGTTCGTCAACACGAGCAGGTCAGCCTTGGTTGAGCACGGGGCGCTGGTCAATGCCCTCGCGTCCGGGCGTCCCGCCATGGCCGCACTCGATGTGTACGACTCCGAACCCTTGAGCGACCAAAACGATCCGCTGCTCAATATGGACAACGTGGTGTGCACTCCGCACATTGGCTACGTCACCCGCGAAGAGTGGGAGCTGCAGTTCGGCGTGATCTTCGATCAAGTCAATGCCTTCGCCGCGGGCCGGCCGATCAACGTCATCAATCCCGAAGCCACGACCGGCTCTCGTGGCTGACGCGGTTCGGTCGATGGTGCGCGAGCGGTGCGTTGGGAACCCGGGGATGTCGTTGTGAGCACCGAGCGCTCGACCTACACCGGCGCCATCGAGGGGATGGAGGTCAAACAGGGCGGACTCGGGTCCCGGGCGCAGCTGATCGCCCTGATCACCTTGTGTGCCGTCCTCTTCTTGACCTTTCTCGACAACACCGTCGTCAGCGTTGGCCTGGCCAACGTGCAGAGCGACCTCCACGCGGGCGTGGCGTCATTGCAGTGGGTCGTCAACGGCTACGCACTGACGTTCGCGGCGTTGATGCTGGCCGGGGGGACCCTCGGTGACCTGTTGGGACGCCGACGGGTCATGCTGGCCGGCGTCGCCATCTTTTGTGTCGGGTCGATCGTGTCCGCCCTCGCCTCCAACGTCGATCTGTTGATCGGGGGCCGGGTCATCATGGGCATCGGCGCGGCCGCATCGGAACCCGGCACGCTGTCGATCATCCGCCACGTCTACCCCGACCGGCGCACCAGGGCCGACGCCCTGGGCATTTGGGCCGCCGTGTCGGGCCTCGCCCTCGCTCTCGGCCCGGTCGTCGGCGGTGTATTGGTTGGCTTGTGGAACTGGAGGGCCATCTTTTGGTTCAACCTGGCCATCGGGGCGGTCGCCTTCATCATGACGATCGCTTTTGTCCCCGAAACCTCTGATCGCGGGGGCAACCGGATCGACGTGATCGGTATCGTGCTCGGAGCTCTTGCATTGGCAGCCGCGTCGTTCGGCGTGATCCAGGGCGAGAATTCGGGCTATCTGACCTGGTGGATCGATGGGCTCTTCATCATCTCGGTGGTCTCGGGCGTGGGCTTCGTACTGTGGGAGCAACGCGCCCAGCATCCGATCTTGGACATGTCGATGTTCCGCCGATCGGCGTTCTCGGGCTCGATGTTCGTGGCTTTCGCCGCATATTTCGGCACGTTCTCCATCTTCTTCTTCACTGCGCTCTACCTCCAGGTCGTGGCGAATGCCTCGGCGTTCGCCACGGCCATTGACTTCATCCCAATGGCCATTGGCTTGATCGGCGCTTCGATCGTGACCGGGCCGTGGGTCGCCCGACGAGGTCCCCGGGTGCCGATGACGATCGGGTGTGTGTTGGCGGCCGGAGGGATTCTCGCGACCAGGGCGGTGCTCAGTCCTCACGTCGACCTCTCGACGCTCGGGTGGGTGCTCCCGATCGCTGGGATTGGCTTCGGGATCATGTTGGTGCCGGTGACCTCGGTGCCTCTGACCGTGGTCCCGCCGCAACGTTCGGGCATGGCGGCGTCGGCCACCAATACGAGTCGTGAGATGGGGGCGGTGTTCGGGGTGGCCATTCTCGGCGCCATCGTCAACGCACAACTCACCGGACAGTTGGCCAGTCGGCTCAAGGCCATTGGCATTCCGCCCAACTTCCAGGCCCTGGTCATGCATGCGGTGACCGGTGGCGGATTGGGCGGCGGCGGCCAGGCCAGCAGCGCCGAGCACTCGAGTAACGCCGCCGTCTCGAAAATCGCCACCAAGGTGGTGAACGCGGCCTATAACGCGTTCGGCACCGGACTCCACATCGCCCTCACCGTCTCGGGTCTTTTGTTGATCGCAGCGGCCGTGGTGGCGTGGTTCTCGGTGCACAAGGTGAACCCCGAACTGCTCGACGTCTGAGGCGGTGCGACCGGCGTCGCACTGCGACGCCCCGGTTGGGTACCGTCGTCACCACTACCGTGTTCGAGCGTGGCGCTCTCCATTGCTCCCTACGACGCCGATGATCACGATGAGTTCTTTGCCGCCTTCGGCGCCATCGTCGAAGGCCGAGAGGGATTTCCCCAATCGCCACCATTGACGCCCGACGCATTCGAGCGGTGCTGGCTCGGTCCGCAGACCTCGGCCTGGGTGGTGCGAGACGAGGGAACGGTGGTGGGCGGCTACTACGTGAAGCCCAACTTCGTGGGACGGGCGTCCCATATTGCCAATGCCGGCTATTTCGTGAGTGCCGAGTGCCGCCGGCGGGGCATCGGGCGCACCATGGTGGTCCACTCCTTGGCGAGCGCGCGTGCCCTCGGGTTCGACGCCATGATGTTCAACCTCGTGTTCGCTTCCAATCCGGCTCGAGCCCTCTATCGTGAGCTCGGCTTCGAGGAGATTGGCGTGATTCGAGAAGCGGTCGACGGTGAGGATGCGGTGATCTATTGGCGAAGACTGTCGGGAGGGCGCACATGAGCGACGTGAGCATCGACGAGGGCGGCGACCACGTGGCGGTCGTGCGCCTCCACCGCCCGCCCAACAACTTCTTCGACACCGCGCTGCTTGACGAAATCGCCGCTGCCTACGAGGAGTTGGGGGAGAGTCGCTGGTGCCGTGCCATCGTGCTCACCGCCGAGGGCAAACACTTCTGTGCGGGCCTCGACTTCGCCCACAACGCCGATCAGGACATCGCGGCCCTCTACGCCAATGCCGTGCGCCTCTTTGCCGCCCCGCTCCCAGTCGTCGCCGCCGTCAACGGCTCGGCCATCGGGGGTGGCCTCGGGCTCGCTCTCTCGGCGGACTTTCGGGTTGCCGCGCCGACCAGTCGCTTCAGCGCCAACTTCGCTCGATTGGGATTCCATCACGGCTTTGCCCTGTCGGTGACCCTGCCGCGGGTCGTTGGGTCCCAAGCCGCGGCCGAACTGCTCTACAGCGGCCGTCGGGTGGGTGGCGACGAGGCGTTCACGCTCGGACTGTGTGACGTATTGGTCGACGAATCCGAATTGGTGCAGCGGGCCCAGGCCTTCGCCGCCACTTTCGCCCGTAACGGGCCCTTGGCCATTCGATCGATCCGGGCCACGCTGCGCCAAGGCCTGGTCGAATCGGTTCGCCTGGCCATGGCGCATGAATGCGCAGAACAAGAGTCCCTTCGCTCGACCGCTGACTTTGCCGAAGGAGTCCGGGCCAGCGCGCAGCGAGTGGATCCGATCTTCACCGGCGACTGAGGCGGGGTTCGGGCGCCCCGTCGGGGCGACCGGCAGGGCGAGAAGACGGGGGTGTGCGCAAACCCGCCCTGCCGGTTCGTCATCGGCGATCGATCGCCGTCGGTGCGCTCACGACGCGGTTGATGGTGCTCCTGTTCCCGGCGGTGTGGTGCCGCTGGTTCCCGCGCCCCGAGGCCCGCCCGTCTGGCCGGGCGGCTTCGTGGCGACCATGATGCTGGTTGCGCTCACGCTGCCGTCCGCATTCTTCGTGCCGATGACGCCGACGAAATCGCCGACGGCGAGTGCACTCGACGTGGTCGTTCCGCTGGGCGAGCGAAAGGTCGTGCCCGACGAGTAGGTGATGACCTGCGATGTCGCTTGCCTGGTGGTGATGGTGATCGTGCCGACACCGACCGATGTGACTTTGCCACCGGCGGTGGGTGGCTTCAGGTCCGACGGCGCCATCGAGGGATGCGCCGATGGGGAAGCCGTGGGCGTGCTCGCACCCGCCGCCGCGCCACCGAGCCCGAGGGCCACGGCGAGGATGCCGCCCCCGACGGCCGCTCGGCGTCCGGGGGACCAGCGCCATCGAGCACCATTTCTCGGATGCGGCAGTTCGTCGCTCGTTGCCGGTTGTTGTGCACTCTTGTTGACCTCTTGCATCTTGGTCTCCTTTGTGTGTGGATCTCGCGGTATCGCTGTGCAATGACCACTGTGCGCCGAGCGGTTGAGGACCCTCTGCGTCACCGCTGTGCGCCAGTTAGGGAAACGCGCGAACCGGACGGCCGTTGCGGGCGTCATAAGAGAGGACGGCGACGATCGGGAGGATTGAGCCATGAGCGCGCACACCGCGGGGAAATATGGATCTGAGGGGCGCGTGGCGACGTGGCGGGCCCGGCCGCAATCGGGATGCCTCATGGTGGCCGCGCTCGGCGTCGTCGTCGCGGCCACGGCCAGCTCACTTGTCCTCGGGGTCGGCGCACCCAAGGCCGCCGCGGCCACTGCATCGTCGGGGTGTGGTGCGGGGGAGCCCAAACTGACGGTGCAGGGAAGTGCTCAGGCGAGCCAGGCGCCCGACATCGTGACCGTCGCGGTCGCGGTGAGCACCGTTGGCCAAACGGCGGCCGACGCATTGGGCGCCAACAACACGGCAGCCGCGCAAGCGATTGCCGCGTTCAGGGCCGGGGGAGTGGCCTCTCGAGATATCCAGACCTCGGGGCTCTCGCTGTCGCCGCAATATCTCTACCCGAACGGCGTGCCACAGCTGACCGGGTATGGCGCCACCAACTCAATCGGCGCGACCATCCGCCACATCGCCACCTCGGGCACGGTCATCGATGCCGTGTCGGCTGCTGGCGGCGATGCCCTGCGCATCGATTCGTTGAACTTCTCCTTGTCGCGCCCGGTCACCATCGAGGACCGGGCTCGATCCGAGGCAGTGACACAGGCCGCGAGTCATGCCCGCGCCATGGCAACTGCGGCCGGTCGGAAGCTCGGTGCCGTCTGCTCGTTGGTGGATCAGACGCCGCTCGCGACTTCGTTGAGCGCCGGCGACCAGCTGCGGGCCCTCCCGGGAACCCCAGCCTCGAGTGCGACGCCCGTCGAGCCCGGGGCCCAGAGCGACTCGGCCGAGGTGACCATCACCTATGCCTTGGATGCAACCACCTCTTCGGGCCAGTAAAGGGGGGGTGGTGCCGATGGATAAAGTGATCGAGAGCCGGCGGCGCCGGGCTGCGGCTCGACTGAGACGAAGAGGGTCGATGGCACACACGGGACCGGTCACGGACTGGGCGAGCGACTTCGACGTGCTGGATCCTCGCTACGTCGCGAACCCGTTCAGCATCTGGGACGACCTGAGGGTCACGTGTCCAATCGCCCACACGAACCGGCGGGGGAGCACGTGGCTTCCGACCCGCTACGACGATGTGACCGCCATCGCCCATGACGTCGAGCACTTCAGTTCCACCAAGGTGGCTGTGATCCCCTTCGGCGAGGATGAAGAAGAAGAAGGGGCGATCGACGGGCCCATCCTCGAATACGGGTTGCCCCCGATCTCGGCCGACCCGCCGTTGCACACATGGACCCGCCGCCTCTTGCTGCCGTGGTTCTCGCATCGCCGGGTGGCGACCTATGTGCCGTTGACCCGGGCCCTGTGCCGAAACCTGATCAGTGGATTCGTGGCCGAGGGCCATGCTGACGCGGCAACCGACTATGCACAGCAGATTCCGGTGCGGGTCATCGCCCACGTGCTGGGCGTTTCTCCTGACGACTCCGACACCTTCACCCAATGGGTGCGCGACGTCCTCGAATTCGCCGATGACGCGCCGAGGCGGATCGCCGCCACCGGTGAATTGTTGAACTATTTCATTGCCCAGCTCGAATATCGACGACGCTCTCCGGGCGATGACCTGATTTCCGAGCTGCTCTCGACACAAATCGAAGGTGCACCGCTCGAGGATCCGGTCATCATGGGCATGGCCGCCCTGGTGCTGATCGCCGGCGTCGATACCACCTGGAGCGCGATTGGTTCATCGCTTTGGCATCTGTCGACCCACCCCGAGGACCTCAAACTGTTGGTGAGTGAACCCGAGATCATGCCGGTGGCCATCGAGGAGCTACTCCGGGCCTATTCGCCCGTGACCATGGCCCGGGTCGTCGCCGAGGACATTGACTACGGCGGGTGTCCCATGAGGGAGGGCGACAAGGTATTGATGAATTTCCCCGCAGCCAATCGTGACCCCGAGGCGTTCGAGAGTCCCGATGTGGTGGATCTGACCAGAGCCAAGAACCGCCACGTCGCCTTCGGTTCGGGCATCCACCGCTGCGCCGGCTCGAATCTGGCCCGCATGGAACTCGAGGTGGCTCTCGAAGAGTGGCTCGCCGCCATCCCGTCGTTTTCACTGAACGAAGCCGAAGAGCTGACCTGGGCCGGTGGCCAGGTCCGCGGCCCGCGGCGCCTACCGGTGGTGTTCTCATGAAGATCCGGGTCGATCCAAACAAGTGCCAGGGCCACGCCCGCTGTTACGGGTTGGCGCCCGAATTGTTCGACGTCGACGACTACGGGCAGGCTTCGGTCATCGTCGACGTGGTCCCCGAAGCGCTCGAGGCCAAAGCGCACCTGGCCATCGCCAACTGCCCCGAATACGCCATTGAAGTGGTGGGCGACGAGCAGTGATTGCTCGTTGACCCATGACCGAGAGCCCGCCCGCGGCCCACGTCGCTCCGGCCTGGTTCACCCGGGCCGTCGAGGTTCCCCTCACCTCGCAGAGCGTCGACGTGGATGGATGCCCGATCCGCTACCTGACCTGGGGTGAACGCGGCGCCCGCGGACTGATCTTCGTCCACGGTGGTGGTGCACACGCCCATTGGTGGACCCCGGTGGCCGCCACCTTCGCCGCCGAGTTCCGCGTGGTGGCCATCGATCTGTCGGGCCACGGAGACAGTGGCCACCGGGGCGCGTACGCCCTCGAGCAGTGGACCGACGAGGTCATGGCGGTGGCCGAAGTCGCCGGCATCGATGGATTGCCCATCATCATTGGGCACTCCATGGGCGGCTTCGTCACAATCGCGACCGCCGCCCGCCATCCGAGCGGGGTCAACGGGGTGATTGTCTGTGATTCCCCGGTGGCCGAGATGGACCCCGAGATCAGCGCCTACCGCCTCCGAGAGGCTTTCGGCCGACCCCGCACCTACAGTGACTTCGAAGACGCCGTCGCGCATTTCCGTACGGTGCCCGCCCAAGAGCATTACCTCGACTACGTCATGGACTTCGTCGCCCGCCATTCGCTCAGGGCGGTCGACGGCGGGTGGCAGTGGAAGTTCGACCGGCGGATCTTCGAGCAATTCGGGACCGGGATGCGCTCGATCGCCGCGCCGTTTCTCGGTGACGTGGCGTGCCGTCTGGCGCTCTTGCGATCAGAGTGCGGGTTGGTGACGCCCGACATCGGGGCTTCGATGTACGAGGCGCTCGGTCGCGTGACCCCGGTCATCGAGATCCCCGAAGCCGGGCACCACGCCATGCTCGACCAGCCGCTGATTCTGCTTACCGCCCTGCGCACGCTGCTGGCGGACTGGGATCACTCCGAGCCCCACCGGCGCCGCTGAGCGCTCACACCGCCACGGCGGGCACCAGCTCGTCTGCGGTGTGGCGGGTGGCTCGGATCAGGGCGAACGCAGAGATGGCGGCCACCGCCAAGACAATGGCGCTAAAGGTGAAGGCCATTGTGTACCCGTGCACTGCACCGGCGGCCTTGGCTGAGGCCGAGGTCCCATGCGCGGCGAGGTAGGAAGCCGTGGCGGTGGCCGCGATCGTATTGATAATGGCCGCCCCGAGTGAGCTGCCGGTCTGCTGGGTGGCATTGACCAAGGCACTGGCGACGCCGGCGTCGGCCGGAGCCACCCCGAGAAGGGCGGTGCTGCTCAAGGCCACGAAGGCCAGCCCCATGCCGAGGCTCACCACGAGCTCGGCGGGCAGCACGTGGCTGACATAGGAGGAGTTGACCGAGATCATGGAGAAGATCATCAGCCCAATGGCCCCGAGCGTGGTGCCGCCGGTCAGGACGGCCCGCGGACCAAAGCGCGGGAGCAAGCGACTGGCCAACGTCGCGCCAGTGATGATGCCGACGGAAAACGGCACGAACGCGAAGCCGCTCTTCATGGCCGAATAGTGCAAGGTCCCTTGGAAGTAGAAAGTCAGTGACAAGAACGTCCCGAGCATGGCCGTGCCGACCAGGAGCGAGGCCAGGTAGGAACCCCCACGGTTTCGATCGAGGACCACGCGCAACGGAAGGAGCGGGTGCTCGGCGTGACGTTCGATCAGCACGAAGGCGCTCAGCAGCACGAGCGAGACGGCGAACAGGATCACCGTGGTAGACGAACTCCAACCGTCCGAGCCCGCTTTGGTGAAGGCGTAGACCAAGGCGAGCAGGCCGGCGGTGACCGTCACGGCGCCAGGGATGTCGTAGCCGTGGCGGACCGGGCTACGGCTCTCGGTCGTAAAGCGCAGCGCCGCCAGGGCCGCGACGATGGCGATCGGCACGTTGATGAGGAGCGTCCAACGCCACGAGGCGTATTCGGTGAGTGCACCACCGAGGATGAGCCCGATGGCCGCGCCGCCGCCGGCGATCCCGCCGTAGACCGCAAAGGCGCGCGCCCGTTCTTTGGGTTCGTTAAAGGCGACGGTCAAGAGCGAGAGGGCGGCCGGAGCCATGACGGCGGCGAAGGCGCCTTGGAGGGCCCGAGCCCCAAAAAGCATGGCCGAAGTCTGGGCCAGTCCACCGAGGGCGCTGGCTGCGGCGAAGCCGATCAGGCTGATGACGAAGGCCCGCTTGCGGCCCATGTAGTCGGCAATGCGCCCGCCGAGCAGCAACAGGCCGGCGAACGAGAGGGTGTAGGCCGTCAGCATCCATTGCCGGTTGGCGACCGAAATGTGCAGGGATCGTTGCGCCGAGGGGAGAGCGATGATGACCACCGAGGCGTCGAGGACGACCATGAGCTGGGCGACCGCGATGACCGCGAGGGCCCGGAATCGCTTCGGGTCAAGGTCTTGGAGGCCCTGTTCGTCGGTTGTTTCGTGTGCAAGGGTCGTGGTCATGTGGTCTCCTTGTGCAGCGTGACAGCGAGTGAACCGCCGACCGGGCCTTCCCTTTGGAGAGGATCTGCCGTATAATCGGAGTGCTGGTTCCATTTAGACTATACGGAACGTACACTCCGTTTGTCAATGCGAAGGGGGATTTTTTTCTTGCAACAGGACCAGGTGGCCGAGGCGAATCCAAAGGACGAGGCGACCAACCCTTGTGCGCGCCCTTTGCGCGCCGACGCTCAGCGCAACCGCGAGAGTCTTCTCGCAGCGGCCGAGGCGATCTTTGCCACCGAGGGAATCGCGGTACCTGTTGACGTCATCGCGGAAAAGGCCGGCGTCGGAGTCGGCACCCTCTACCGGCACTTCCCGACCAAAGAGAAGCTGTGCGAAGCGATTCTCATCGAGCGGATGCACGAACTGATCAACGACGCGTGGGCGCGCCTCGACAGCGATGATCCCGGCGCGGCGTTCTTCGGATTCATCGAACACTTCTCCGAACAAGGTGTGGCCAAGCGAGATCTCATTGCGGCACTTTCGGGTACCGGAGTGGAATTCGAGCTGACGGCGGCCGATGCCAAGCAAGCGCTCCGTGAAGCGGTCGAGAACCTCTTGGTGGCGGCCCAACGCGCTGGGGCGGTTCGGCCCGACGTGACCTGTCCCGTCGTGCTCTCCCTCATCGGCAGTACGTGCATGGCCAGCGAGCGGCCCTACGAGGGCGAGGCGACGACGCGCGATCTCCTCAAGGTCATCTGCGACGGGCTGCGGGTGCCCCAAGAGTCACCCGGCGCGTCCGGCGACTCCATCGAGCCAGGACAACAAGTCGTCGAGGTGTGAACCGAGTTGGCGCCGCCGCACTTCACCGACGGGGGCACGTAACCAGGCCGCCAGGTCACCCGCCCGCCCCGGATCCTCGCGCAGCACCGCCACCGGTGCGCTCTGGACCCGGATGGTAAAGACAATGGCGCCACTCGAGGCGAGACGGCGCAGTGTCTGTCGTTCGCTGCGGATCCACAGCGTCGGCGCAGCACCGTCGATCGGGTCGGGTGCGTGCAGGGACGGATCGAGCGCAAGGCATGGGGCCCACAGCACCAGGGCCGGCCAGACCGAGACGTTGCGGCGCCATACCAACTTGCCCGGGGCCAAGCGGTCGAAGAGGGAGTCGACCTTGGTGCTCAGTTCCGCCTCGTAATGCGGCACCGGTCGATGCACCACCGTGGTCGGGTGACCAAGCTTGTCGGACAACCGCCACAGGCTGGGAAAACACAAGATGGCACCCTCGAGGCGCCAGGCGCCGTCGTGGTGCACCATGAGGCACAGGTCCTCTTGAATCTGTGTGCCTGCTCGGGCCAAGGGGTGTGCGTCAGTGGATTCCTCGTGCGCCACCTCCGGCGGCGCGTGGGCAACCAGCCACCGATCGACAAGGTCGGCCACCTCCTCGGCGGCGCCATCGGCGTGGCGCGTGCAGGCAAAGACCTCGGAGCGTTGTTCGGCCAAGAGCCGTTGTCGAAGTGGTAATTCCACCCGGGCCAGGTCGTCGTAGCGGAGCCACTGCGCTTCGGGCAGCGTGCGGGTGCCCATGCGAGCGTGGGCACTGGCGGGGGTCAGGTCGATCTCATCAATCCAGTTGGGGCCGACGACGCGCGCGTACGCCGCGGGGTCGGGGGCGTAGGCGGCGAGGAGACCGGGGTCGATTTCTCGCGGTGTCACTTCGAGCGCTGGTGACCCAAGAGTTCCTCATACGAATCGATGGGACTATGGAGCGAGAGGCCACCATCACAGTCGAGGATCTGTCCGGTCACCCAGTCCATCTGGTGGAGCGACACGATGGCGTGCGCGACTTCGTCGGCGCGCCCGAGCCGTCCGAGGGGCGTGCGGTGGCTCACGCCGCGCAACCACGGCGAATCACGATGGGCGCGGCCCAACATGGGTGTCTCGGTCACGCCGGGCCCGACGGCATTGACCCGGATGCCGACAGGCCCCCATTCAAAGGCCGCCACCTTGACCAACATGGACAAGGCCGCCTTCGAGGCGCAATACAGGCCCATGTTGCGGTCGACGAGATGGGCACTGATGCTCGACGTGGCGACGATCGAATGCGTCCCGCCGGCATCGCGGATGAGCGGGGCCAGCGCCCGCATGCACAACCACGGCCCGCGCGCGTTGATCGACATGACGCGGTCCCATTCATCGGGCTCCGTCTCGGCCAAGAGACCCGAGTGCCCGATCCCGGCGGTGATGGTGACCCACCCGGGTAGTCCGCCGCGTTGCACTGTCTGCGACAGGGCGCGTGCGATGGCGTCGGGGTCGCCAATGTCGCATTCGATATCGAAGGTGCCGGCGATATCCCACACCGTGGTGGGCGTGCCCGCGGATCGGTAGCGCTCGGCGACTGCGGCACCGATACCCGATGCCCCGCCAATGACCAGCGCGCCCCTTTGGTCGAGTTGCGACATCGTGCTCCCTTGAACCCCGGTGCGCCAACGCATCGAAGGTTGTGGCGGCCACCTCGTAGGCTCTGAGCCTAAACCGAGTTCGGGGGTGGCGGTCATGGCCAAGGTGCACCATTGCGCGGTTGGGACCCGAGATGTATCGGCAAGTCTTCGGTTCTGGTGCGACGGCCTCGGGCTCACGGTGCAAATGGATGCAGCAATTCGACGGTGACTGGCCCGGGCTCTTCGGGGGATCAGCGACGCGACTGCGGTCCATCTTCTTGGGCGACCCCAACAGTCCCGACGTCGGCTTGGTCGAGTTGGTCGAGCTTGCGGGCATGGCCGATGCGGCGCCCGGCCCCGAAGCGCCGACCTCGGGATTCTTCTTGCTCTCGCTCATGGTGGACCTCGATGTCGTGCTGGCGCGTCTGGCGGACCTCGGGATTGGGGGCACCCCACGCGTCATTGCGGTCAGTGGAGTGCGCTTGGCGGTGGTCCATGACCCCAACGGCGTCCGGGTCGAGCTCATGGACGCTTCGGCCCAGTCAAATCTGGACCATCTCGCACCCGGTGCGCCACGAGCCTGATCGGTTCGGTCCGTGCAGCCACCGGTTCGCCCGGGAGCTTGAGCCACTAGAACGGTCCGTGAAGGCGAGCGCGAAAGAACGTACCAATGAAGGCAGCGGTCTATTACGAGACAGGGGCACCCGAGGTCTTTCGTTACGAAGACGTACCCGATCCGAGCGTCGGGGCAAGCGACATCTTGATCGACGTCGATGCCGTGAGCATCGAGGGCGGCGACACGCTGAATCGGTTGGGTGGAGTGATGAACGCCCGCCCGCACATCGTCGGGTATCAATGTGCCGGCAAGGTCATTGCGGTCGGCGAGTCCGTCAGCGGATTCTCGGTGGGCGATCGAGCGGTCAGTGTCGGGGTTGACGGATCTCACGCCGAGCTGCGTGCCGTGCCCGAGTCCTTCGCCTGGAAGATCCCCGACGTGCTGGCGACCGATGAAGCTGCGTGCGTTCCGGTGCCCTTTGGCACGGCGGATGACTGCCTCTTCGAATTTGGGCGGCTCGTGGCGGGGGAGACGGCGCTGATTCACGCCGGGGCCGGCGGGGTCGGCATCGCGGCCATCCAGCTGGCCAAGCGCGCCGGCGCCCGGGTCTTCGCCACCGCATCGAGCGACGACCGGCTCGAGCGCCTCGTTGAGCTCGGTCTCGACGAAGGGATCAACTACCGGGAAAAGGACTTCGTGGCCGAAGCCCGCCGGCTCACCGATGGGCGGGGGATCGACGTCATTGTCGACTCGGTCGGGGGAGCCACATTGCAGGGCAGCATCAACGCCCTCGCCTACCGGGGCCGCTGCGTCAGTGTGGGCGACGCCGGCCGTTCACCCGCCGAGCATCTCGACATCTCGACCATGCGGGGCAATAACCAGAGTTTCAGCGGCTACTTCCTCGGGGCCGAGCTCCTGCTCTTTCCGCGGGCCCACGCCATGATCGCGGCCCATCTCGAGGACATCGCTCGCGGTGACCTCAAGGTGGTCATTGACCGGGCTTTCGCACTCTCAGAAGCTGCCGCCGCCCATGCCTACATCGAAAGTCGCCAGGCCTTCGGCCGGGTCCTCTTGACGCCGTGAAGGTCGCGGTCACTGGCTCGCACGGGCTGATTGGCTCGGCGCTCACCGCCGCGCTGCGCCAACGCGGCGACGTGGTCGTGCCCATCGTCCGCGGCGCGGCCCGGGCCGGCGAGGTGCGCTGGGACCCGACGACCGGAGCCCTCGATTCCCGTGAGCTCGTCGGAGTCGATGTGGTGATCCACCTGGCCGGAGCCGGCGTGGGCGACCACAAATGGTCCGCTTCGTACAAAGAGACCATCTTGACCAGTCGCACCCAGGGCACGGCGACCCTGGCCCGGGCCCTCGCCGAGATGGCGACGCCGCCCCGAGCATTGCTGAGCGGATCTGCAGTGGGCATCTATGGCGTCCGCGGGGACGAGGACCTCACCGAGAACGCGCCGGTCGGGACGGGCTTCTTGGCCGAAGTGTGCGAAGCATGGGAGGCGGCGACGGCGCCGGCCGAATTCGCCGGGGTGCGGGTGGTCCATCTGCGCACCGGGGTGGTGTTGAGCGCAGCAGGCGGAGCACTCCAAAAGCAGTTGGCGATATTCAAGCTCGGATTGGGCGCTCGCTTGGGGCCCGGGACCCAACAATTCAGCTGGATCACCCGGCGCGACGCGGTGGCGGCCATGTTGTATCTGGCGTCTGGCGACGACATGGCGGGCGCGGTCAATGTCACGGGGCCCCATCCGGTGACCAATTCCCAATTCACCCATGCCCTGGCCCGCGCGCTGCATCGTCCGGCCTTCTTGGCGGTTCCCACGTTCGCTATGCGCTTGGCCGTCGGGAATGAGATGACGGCCGAGTTCCTCGGGGCCTCCCAGCGGGTGATCCCGGCCCGGCTCGCCGCGTCGGGTTTCAACTTCGCCGACCCCGAGCTCGACGCCGCGCTCGCGACCGCCCTCACCGACCGCAGCCTCATTCCCCGCTAGCGGTCCCCGCGTCTCGGTGGGCCGGTCGCCCCCGCCAATGCCATGACGATTTCGCCGACGCGACGTCTGCGCCACCACCGCTTCAACCTCGGCCGGGCACTATCGCCCCTTGCATGCGCCGTACAACGTGTTAGTCTGAACTAACATGTTAGGAAATGACCGACACGATCTCAGCCATGGCCGATCCCAATCGGCGGCGCCTGCTCGAACTGTTGCGGCGGGGCGAGATGACCGTGACCGAACTGGCATCGCAGTTCTCGGTGACCCGTCCGGCCATTTCCCAGCACCTGGCCGTCTTGGCCGAGGCGGGGCTGGTGCAGGTACGCGCCCAGGGTCGCTTTCGCTACTACCGGCTCGATCCGAGCGGCATGGCCCAGCTGCGGGCCGACCTCGATGCGTTCTGGACCACAGAACTCGAGCAATTGGCTGAATCCCCGAACAAAGGAACCAACAATGACCATTGAGAAGTCCGTCCTCGTTCCCCTCGACCCGGACCAGACCTTCGCGCTCTTGACCGAGCCCGAGCGCCTCCGGCGTTGGCAGGGCATCGCCGCGCGCGTCGATCTGCGCGCTGGTGGTGAGTACCGCTGGACCATCGTGCCGGGCAACAGTGCGGTGGGGACCTTCACCGAGATTGAGCCGGGTCGACGCCTCGTCTTTACCTGGGGGTGGGAGGGTCCCGACGGCCAGGCGCTCAGTACCTCGACGGTGACCATCACGCTCGAACCCACCCAAGGCGGGACCGCGGTCCGACTGGTCCACGAGGGGCTCAGCGCCGCCGAAGACGAGGGCCACCTCTCGGGGTGGCATCACTACCTCGATCGCCTCGTGGTCGCGGCCTCATCAGGGCGACGCTGGCTACGACGGCTGGATGGCCGAGTCGCTCACTCTCGATCAACTGAGTGCGGCCGAAGCATCGCTCGAACTGTGCCAACTCATGTTCCGCGATCTGCCCCCTGGCGCAGGCACGCTGGCCACACCGTGCCCGAAATTCGATCTCGACGGACTGGTCGAGCACCTGACGGGCTCCATTGTCTCGTTGGGCACCGCCGCCGGTGCCACCGTCACGGTGTCGCCGGGCGCCCCACCCGAGCAAATCATCGCCGACGCCGCGCAGCCCGCCCTTGAAGCCTGGCGGCGGCGTGGCCTCGAAGGCATGGTGTCGATTCCCCACGCGGATTTGCCGGCCGAGGTCGCCGCCGGCATCTTGACCACAGAACTCTTGGTCCACGCCTGGGACTTCGCGCAGGCCACCGGCCGCACCCTCCCGAGCGATACTGCCCTCTACGACTACGCCTTGGGCCTCGCCCGCGGCATCGTCGATCCCGCCATGCGTGACGGCGACTTCTTCGCCGACGAGGTGCCGACCGGGGACCGAGCCGACGCGCTCACCCAGCTGGTGGGCTTCATGGGCCGGGCGGCCTGAGCGACCTCAGTCCGCCTTGCGCCAGCCGCGTTCGAAGGGCAGGCGCCAGTGGCGGGGCGCGATCAGTTCACGGATGGCGTCGGGTCCCCACGAACCCTTGGGGTAAGGCTGCACCGGGGGTGGATCTTCGAGGAGCGGGGCGGAGAGCTCCCACAGGCGTTCGATGCCCTCGGCCGTATTGAAGAGCGTGTGGTCGCCGACCATGGCATCGTGGATGAGGCGCTCGTAGGCCTCCAAGACGTCAGCGTCTTGTCCGGTCTCATGGAGGGCGAACTGCAAGGAGAGCTTCTCGAGCGTCATGCCGGGACCGGGTTTCTTACCGTAGAAGGACAAGGAGAGCTTCGAGGCATCGGCGAGATCGAAGGTCAGATGGTCGGGACCCTTGGCGCCGACGCCCGATCCGTCGGGGAACATGCT
The DNA here is from genome assembly GCA_963800725.1 of uncultured Acidimicrobiaceae bacterium. Lineage (GTDB taxonomy): Bacteria > Actinomycetota > Acidimicrobiia > Acidimicrobiales > RAAP-2 > Bog-473. Next base: position 129,620 of record CAWDCE010000019.1, read on the forward strand.
TTTCGGGGGTTCTCGGAAGGCAATGGAGATGATGCGCTCGCCTCCGCCGAGTTGCTTGCCGGTGCGCAGATAGAACGGCACGCCGGCCCAGCGCCAGTTGTCGATCGCGCAGCGCAGCGCAACGAAGGTTTCGGTATCCGAGTCCGGCGCCACCCCCGGGGTCGAGCGGTACCCTTCGTATTGACCCCGCACCACGTTGGTCACGTCAATGGGGCACATCGAGCGGAAGACCTTGTTCTTCTCTTCGCTGATGGCAGCCGACTCGAGCGCGGTGGGTGGTTCCATCGCCATGAAGCCGAGGATCTGGAAGAGGTGCGTGACCACCATGTCCTTGAAGGCACCGGTGGCCTCATAGAAGCCGACCCGGTCATCGACCGAGAGCATTTCTGGGACATCGATCTGCACGTGATCGATGTGGTCACGATTCCAGATGGGTTCGAAGAGTCCGTTGGCGAAGCGGAAGGCCAAGATGTTCTGGGCCGCCTCCTTGCCCAAGAAGTGGTCGATCCGAAAGACCTGTTCTTCGGTGAAGATCTCGTGCACCGTGGCGTTGAGTTTTTTGGCGGATTCGAGATCGGTCCCGAACGGCTTCTCCATAATGACGCGCGACCGCTCCACGAGGTCGGCTTCACCGAGCATCTGAATCACGTCACGGGCAGAAGAGGGCGGGATGGACAGGTAGTGCAGGCGCCGGGCGTGCCCACCCATCGCATTCTCCGCCACCGAGACCGCGGCCGACAGCCCGGCTGCTCCGGTCGATTGGGGCACGAAGCTCAGGCGCTGCTCGAACCCGGCCCACTCGAGCAAGGAGATCTTCCCAGTGGCGAACTTGTCGCAGGCGTGGCGGGCGATGTGACGGAATTCTTCGTCGGACAGCTCGCTCAATGACGTACCGACGATGCGGAAGTCCGGCAGCATGCCCGATTGTGAGAGGTGGAGGAGCCCGGGCAGCAGCTTGCGCGCCGCCAGGTCACCGGTCGCTCCGAAAAGGACGATGACGTGCGGTTCGAGTTTGGAGGTCGAGGACGACTCGACCACGGGGGTGCCTTCGATCATTCGGCGCGAGTTGTCGGTCGTCGCTGGTTCAGCTCCGACGCATTGCCCCCCATAATTTTGGCAACCGAATCGACCTCGAGCTTCTGGAGTTCGGTGACCCAGTCCGTCGGTTCGGGCAGGCCCTCGATGTGCGGCCAGTCCGACCCGAAGATGACCCGGTCGTCCCCCATGTAGTCGACGATCTCATTGACGTCGTCTTCCCAGAACGGATTTATCCAGATGTGGCGGCGGAAGGTCACGACGGGATCCTCGCTGAAATACCCCGGCATCTTTCGGGCGGTGGCGGTCAGTTTGCGGAAGAGCGGCGAGAGGAATTCCGACCCATTCTCGACCGAGGCGATCCGCAGATTCGGGAAGCGGTCGAACATCTTTTCGAGCATGAAGGTGGCCAAGAAGTCGTGGGCCGCTCTTTCGATCGCAAACATCTTGATGCTCGGCGGATGTGCGCCACCCTTGAACGACGCGGAGAAGCCGTCGTGGGCATACCCGTTGGAGGACAGCCCGGCTTCGCCGGCATGGATCACCACGGTGATGCCTGCCTCATTGACCCGCGCCCAAAAAGGATCGAACATCTTGTTGGCCGGCGAGTACGGCCCGGTCACCGTGACCGGGGCGGCCGCCCGCATGACGACGGTTCTGGCCCCTTGGTCCAAGCTCCACTCGAGCTCGCGAACGGCTTCGTCCACGTCGGCCAGAGATATATAGGGCGCGGCAAAGATCCGGTCCTGATAGGCCATGCCCCAGTCTTCAGCGAGCCAGCGGTTAAAGGCGCGAAAGAGCAGCACCACGGCGCCGGGGTCATTCTTGAGCGCATCCTCGTAGAGCATTCCGAGGGTCGGAAATAGCCAGATCTGCGCCAGGCCCTGTTGATCCATGACCCCCAGGCGGGCGTCGCGATCGCGGTACTCGTCACGGATGGGCTCGGGTGTCCCCAACAACTCGAGCGGGGAGAGTCCGTTGGGGTTGCCCCGGAAGTAGTCGACCAAGGCGCCGGCGGGGGACACCGGATTGAAGGTGGGGTTGGTGACCCCTCGGTAGATCTGCCCACCCAGTGCGTGGTACTTGCGCCCCCCGACGTCGACCCACTGAATGACCCGGGGCCCGTCTTTGGGATCGAGGTGCCGGGTAAAGGCGTCAAGGGCCTCGTAATAGTGATTGTCGGCGTCAAAGACCGGTGAGTCGACGGTGTGCATGGGGTGCCTTCCAGTATCTGATGCGGTGGCTACCCCTCAAACTTTAGGTGATGGCGGGGGACCCGCCGCCGTGTGGCGGACCCCGGGCGGGTCGACCGCCCATTCGGGCGCTTCCCCCCAGATCTCGCCGAAGACCAACTCGCCTAAGGGGCGACGCCGGACCGGCCCGTGCGAGCCGATCGGTCGCCCGAGGGTGATCGTGCCGCAAATCGCCACCTCGCTCGGTATGCCAAGCAGGGTACGCAGTTCGGCGTCGACCATGTAGTTCCAGATGGTCATGACTCCGCCGTAACCGAGGGCCCGGGCGGCCAGCAGCAGGTTCTGGCACGCCGGGTACACCGATGCCCCGTCGGTGTCGAGCGCTTCGCGGTAGCGCACGAAACACGCCAAGATGACGACCGGAATGTGCTCGAAGTGGTCGACGTACTCTTGCATCGTGCGGGCCAGGCGCGACTTCGGGGAGTCCTGCTGCGCCCCCGATCCCCGGTCGTAGCCGTCGTTGGCCCGCTTTTGTTCCCAAAAGGCGCGGGCACTGGTCCCGATGATCCGCTTGGCTGTTTCGGCGACTTCGCCGGTGGTGAGCACCACGAAGCGGAACGGCTGGCGGTTCGACCCACTCGGGGCTCTGGTCGCCGCGAACATGATGTCGCGTAGCACCTCGTCGGGGATCGCTTCGTCGGTGTAGCGCCGGATCGCCCGGGTGGTGACGAGACCTTCGTAGAGGCCGACGGGTTCACTCGTTTCGTTCACAAGCAGTGACGGTAGTCCTTAAGGGCGAGGAGTCATTCCCCCGCCGTCGACCTCGATGCGCTGCCCGGTGACATACCCCGAGAGGGGAGAGACCAAGAAGCGGACGACCCGGGCGACATCGGCGGGTGTGCACACGTGGCCGAAGGGTGAGACCGCATCAAGGGTGGCGATGTCCTCGACGCCACCGGCCCTGACCAGTCGGCGGCCCATTTCGGAGACGACCAGGCCCGGGGCCACCACGTTGACGTGGATGCCGTGGCGCTGCTCCTCTTTGGCCAGGGTGAAGGCCAGTGATTCGAGTGCCGCCTTCGCCACGTTGTAGGGCGCGCCACCCCCGGCATCGAGCCGGGTGGCGACCGAGGAGATCATGACCACGTCGCCTCGCGGGCGCTGGCGCATCTGTGGAACGAAGAGGTGGGCCAGATGAAAAGCCCCCATGGCGTGAATGGCGAAAAGTCGGGTCATCTCTTCGGGAGCGGTGCGGACCACCGAACCGCCCTTGCTCGCGATCCCGGCGTTGGAGACCAAGATGTCGACGCCACCGTGCTGCTCGATCACCTCGGTGTAGAGACGTTCGCAATCCTCGAAGGACTCGACGGATGCCTGATAGGCGGTGGCTGTGCCGCCCCTGGCCGATATGGCGGCCACCGTGTCAGCGGCGGCCGGCGCGTCGCGATGAAAGACCACGGCGACGGTCGCTCCCGCCCGCGCCAGTTCTTCGCTGATCCCGCGACCGATGCCTCGGCCACCGCCGCTGATCAGGGCCACGCGCCCAGCCAGCTCGTGCGTCTCGTGCTCGTCCGCCATTTAGTCGTCCAGCGCCTGGTAGGTGAGGGCGCGCAGCTGGGACCGGAACGGATAGGCGATCGAAGGCATGAGCTGGGTCATAAACACAACGTAGAGGTCCTCGGTCGGATCGACCCAAAACGCGGTGCTGGCCGCGCCGCCCCAATAAAAGTCGCCAGCCGATCCGGCCATGGCTGTGGCGGCGGGGCCTTGACCCACCGCGAAGCCCAGGCCGAACCCAACACCCTCGAAACCGGCTTCGCCGAATCCGCCGACCGCCATGTCGCTCAGCGTGGCGCCGTTCGCGAAATGGTTGACAGTCATCAGCTCAAGGGTCTTGCGGCCCAGCACGCGTCGCCCCTCGAACTCTCCGCCATTGAGCAGCATCTGGCAGAAGTTGAGATAGTCGTGCTGCGTCGAGGCCAACCCGCCTGCACCCGAGAGATACGAGCGCGGCCGCAGGTAGCGACTCGTGGTCGGATCGTCAAAGAGCTCAGGTGTGTTGGCCGGACGGTACTGGTACAGCGCAGCCAACCGGTCGGCCTGGCCCTCGCGTACGAAGAAGTCCGTGTCCTCCATGCCGAGGGGGTCGAAAATTTCCTGGCGGAGGTAGTCGTCGAAGCGTTGGCCGGAGAAGATCTCGACGAGTCGGCCGACGATGTCGGTGGAAAGTCCATAGTTCCAATGGGCGCCGGGGTGGAATTTCAACGGGTGCTCAGCGAGTAACTCCGTAATGCTCTCGAGGGTCATGCCCTTGTGGACTTGCGCCCTGGCCTGGGCGAAGGCATCGTCGATTGGATCCCCCGAGATCACCGCACCGGGCAGTCCCGTCGTATGCATGAGGACATCACGCACATTCATCGGGCGTTTGGGCTTCACCAGCTCGACCGTGCCGTCGGGCTGACGCTCGGCCACCGAGAGAGTGCGCCATGACGGGATGTACCGCGAGACGGGGTCGCCCAGCTGGAACATCCCCCGCTCGTAGAGCTGCATGAGCGCCACCGACGCAATGGGCTTGGTCATCGAGAAGATGCGAAAGATGGTGTCGTCGCGCATGGGGCGATTGCGTTCACGATCCATCAGGCCGAGCGTGCGTTGGTAGGCGAGACGCCCGTGGCGCACGATGGCGATCTGGCAACCGGTGATCTTGCCGGTGGTAACGAACTCGTCCTCGAAGTGCACCGTGATGCGTTCGAGGCGTGCCGCGTCCATTCCCGCGCCGACCGGGTCGATACCGAGTGTGCCCCCCACCTAGTTGCCGGCCGCCTTGTCGCGCAGATATGCCGCCGTGCCGGCCAGAAATTTGCCGACGTCTTGGGCCTTGCTCGCGGCCAGGTCGGCGAAATAGGCCGGCACGTAGACCTGAGCCTTCTCCTGCTCCAAACCGTCAAGCACGGCCTCGACCAGCACCGATACCGGTTCGGCCGGGATCGGAAGGTCGGGCACGTCGTTGTCGGGCAGGGTGAAGAGGTCGGTATCGATCACTCCGGGGTACACCACCATCACCTTGACCCCGCTTTCCCAGATGTCAACCGCCATCGCCTCGGAGAAGGCGGTAATGGCGGCCTTCGACGCGTCGTAGGCCGCCTCGCCAGGGGCCGACAAAGTGGCGGCGATCGACGAGACGTTGACGATGGTGCCCGATCCTCGCTCGAGCATCTGTGGCAGAAGTGCCATCGTGAGACGAATTGGTGAGAGGTAGTTGATGTGCATCACCGCGGTAATGGTCTCGATGTCGAGATCGGTGACCCGACGGCGTTTGGGAATGCCGGCATTGTTGATCAAGAGATCAACGCCACCGAATGCGTCCATGACATCGACGGCCAACTGGTCGACTGCGTCCAAGTCGGAGAGGTCGACGGCCCACATGCGGCTGTCGGGTGAATGCACCATGCATCGATCGACCACCTCGGCCAGGCGGTCGGCCCGCCGGGCACAGATGCCGACGATCGCCCCGCGTTCGGCCAAAGCCTCAGCCAAGCCAGCGCCGATGCCCGACGACGCCCCGGTGACCAGTGTGCGACACCCCTCCAAGTCCAAGCTCATGTTCCTCCCCTTTCGCCGAACGACCCAGGTCACATCGAAGGCCCGGGATTTCGGTGCCTCACCTTAGGCACCCGCGGCGCCTGAAGCTCGTTGACGTTTTATTGACGCGGCACTTCGTTGCGTTAACGACCGATTCACGCGCGCGGCCTCATTATGGATCCATGGCTGACCTACTAAGCGTCTTGAGCGTGATTGCCTTCATCGCTCTCGGACTCGGATTCGTCTGGGCCCTGGGGCAGATATGACCGTCGTCCAGGGAATTCTGCTGGCGTTGTCGTGTGCGGTCTTCATCTATCTCGGCATCGCCATGTTCAAGCCTGAGTGGTTCTAGTGGCCTTCTTTTGGACCATTGTGGTCCTGCTCATCGCGCTGGCGTTGTGCTGGCGCTTTCTCGGCGCCTACATGGTGGCGGTCTACGAGGGTCGGGTGCACTTTTTGGGCTTCATCGAGCGTCCGATCTACCGCCTGCTCGGAACCAGCCCCGACAAGGAGCAGACCTGGAAGCGCTACGCCGGCTCCCTCGTGGTCTTCTCGGGTCTCTCCATTGCGCTGACCTACTTCCTCTTGCGCATCCAGGGCTCGTTGCCGTTGAACCCACAGCATCTCGGCGCCGTGTCTCCCGCCCTTTCGTGGAATACCGCCACCTCGTTCGTCACCAACACCAACTGGCAGAACTACGGCGGCGAGGAGACGATGTCGTATCTCTCCCAGATGATTGGTCTGACCGTCCAACAGTTCGTGACCCCTGCCGTCGGGATCTGCGTCGCCCTCGGGGTCATCCGGGGCTTCGCCCGCAAAGGGTCCCCGACCATCGGGAACTTCTGGGTCGACACCGTGCGCGGCCTGCTTTACGTACTTCTCCCCATCGCAACCGTGGCCGGCATCATCTTCGTCGGCCAAGGGGCCATCCAGACACTCAACGGTCCTGCGCACATCCACGACGTCATCAACGGCGTCACCCAGACCATCCCGCTCGGCCCGACTGGGTTCATGGAGGCCATCAAGCAACTCGGCACCAATGGTGGTGGTTTCTTCAACGTCAACTCGGCGCACCCCTTCGAGAACCCGACCGGGCTCACCAACTTGCTCTCGATCATCTTGCTGCTGTGTATCCCGGTTGCTCTGACCTACGTGTTCGGCAAGATGGTCGGGGCGCTTCGCCAAGGCGTGGCCGTCCTCGCTGCCATGACCATTCTTTTCGGGGCCTGGGTCGGGTTCGCGGTGGCGGCTGAGCATCAACCCAACCCTGCCGTACGGGCGGCGGGGCTCGTCCACCAGCCCACTGGGAACACCGTGGGCAAAGAAGTCCGCTTCGGTGTTCCTTCCTCGGCGCTTTTCGGGGTCGCTTCCACCCAGACCTCGACCGGGTCGGCCGACTCGGCCTACGACTCCTTCACGCCCATTGGCGGCGGGGCGCTGCTCACGGGGATGATGATGGGCGAGGTCACCCCGGGCGGGGTGGGTTCGGGGATGTACACCATCTTGATTTACGCCATCATCGCCGTCTTCTTGGGCGGGCTGATGGTGGGGCGCACTCCGGAATACCTTGGCAAAAAAATCCAGGCCACCGAGGTGAAGCTGGCCGGCCTGGCCACCTTGGTCATGCCCATCGCTGTGCTCGCGTTCACCGCGGTCGCGGTCTCGCTGCACGCCGGGAGGGTCGGACCCGAGAACGCCGGCCCCCACGGTTTTACCGAGATCCTCTATGCCCTTACCTCCCAGGGCAACAACAACGGCTCGGCCTTTGGGGGATTGACCGGCGACACCACCTTCTACAACGTCATTGGTGGCATCGACATGCTCATCGGGCGCTTCGGGATCATGATCCCGGCCCTCGCCCTCGGCGGGGTCTTGGCGGCCAAGCAGCCGGTGGCGGCGGGAGCGGGGACCTTCCGCACCGACAACCCCATGTTCATCGGCCTCTTGATCGGGGTCATCATCATCATCGGCGGTCTGACGTTCTTCCCGGCCGTGTCGCTCGGCCCGATCGTCGAGCAACTCAGTCACGGGAGGTTCTTCTAGATGACGACAGTGACCGACACCGCACCGCACTCGGGAGACGCGCCCCACGGCGTGGCCGAGTCGAGAGGGCTCTTCGACCGCGAGATCCTGGGCGAAGCGCTCGTCGGCTCAATCACCAAGCTCGACCCGCGGGTCCAGATCAAGAATCCGGTCATGTTCGTCGTGTTGATCGGCTCGGTCATCACCTTGATCGAGTCCATCTCGCACTCGAGCACGTTCAATTGGTCCATCACCATCTGGCTCTTCCTCACGGTGATCTTCGCCAACTTCGCCGAAGCCATGGCCGAGGGCCGCGGCAAGGCGCAGGCCTTGGCGCTGCGCAAGATGCGCTCTGAGACGACCGCCCGACGCCTACTCGACGATGGGACCGAAGAGCACGTCGCAGCCGCCGTCTTGACCAAGGGCGATCGGGTGGTCTGCGAGGCCGGCGATCACATCCCCTCCGACGGCGAGATCATCGAAGGGGTGGCGTCGGTCGACGAGTCGGCCATCACCGGCGAGTCGGCGCCGGTCATTCGCGAATCCGGAGGTGACCGCTCCGCGGTGACCGGAGGCACCACCGTGCTTTCCGACCGGATCGTGGTGCGCATCACCGCCGAAGCCGGCAAGACGTTCATGGACCGGATGATCGCGTTGGTCGAAGGAGCCAACCGCCAAAAGACCCCTAATGAGATCGCACTGACCATCTTGTTGGCTGCACTGACCATTGTCTTTCTTCCGGTCGTGGTCGCGCTCCAGCCATTCGGTCTCTATGCCGGGGCAACCGTTTCGGTGGTGGTGCTCGTGGCGTTGTTGGTTTGCCTGATCCCCACCACCATTGGCGCATTGCTCTCGGCCATTGGAATCGCGGGCATGGACCGCCTGGTCCAGCGCAACGTGCTGGCCATGAGTGGGCGCGCCGTCGAGGCGGCGGGGGACGTCCAGACGTTGTTGTTGGACAAGACGGGCACCATCACACTCGGCAACCGCATGGCGTCAGACTTTTTCCCCGCCGCCGGGCACACCGAGCAAGAGGTGGCCGATGCGGCCCAGCTGGCGTCGCTGGCCGACGAAACCCCTGAGGGCCGATCCATTGTCGTCCTCGCCAAAGAGCGCTTCGACATCCGCGAACGCGAGCTGTCGGGCCCACATGAATTCGTCCCCTTCTCGGCCACCACCCGGATGTCGGGCCTCGACGTCGACGGGCGTCAGATCAGAAAGGGCGCCGCCGATGCCGTGCGTCAATGGGCGCTCGATCAGGGCGGTACGGTGCCCGACGGTCTCAGTGAGATTGTCGAGCGCATCTCACGGTCGGGATCGACGCCCCTGGTGGTCGCCGACGGTCCGACGATTCTCGGGGTCATTGAACTCAAGGACGTCGTCAAGGCCGGCATCAAGGAGCGCTTCGCCGAACTTCGGGCCTCGGGTATCCGCACGGTGATGATCACCGGCGATAACCCCCTTACCGCGGCCGCCATCGCCCAAGAGGCCGGTGTTGACGACTTCTTGGCCGAAGCGACTCCGGAAAATAAGATGGAGCTCATCAAGGCCGAGCAGCAGGGCGGCAAGCTCGTGGCCATGACCGGAGACGGGACCAATGATGCTCCGGCCCTGGCCCAAGCCGACGTCGGTGTCGCCATGAATACCGGCACCACGGCCGCCAAAGAGGCTGGGAACATGGTGGATCTCGACTCCAACCCGACCAAGTTGATCGATGTCGTCGAGATCGGCAAGCAGCTCTTGATCACCCGGGGATCGCTCACCACCTTCTCGATCGCCAATGACGTGGCCAAGTACTTCGCCATCATCCCGGCCCTCTTCATCGTGACCTACCCGCAGCTGCGGGCCCTCAATGTGATGCACCTGCACAATGCGCAGAGTGCGATTCTCTCGGCGGTCATCTTCAACGCCCTGGTGATCGTCGCCCTCATTCCCCTGGCCCTGCGTGGCGTCAAGTGGCGTCCGTCGGGCGCGGCGTCGATTCTCCGGAGAAACGTCTTCATCTATGGAGTGGGAGGGATCATCGCCCCCTTCGTCTTCATCAAGTTGATCGATGTCGTGATCACGGCGCTCCACGCCTACTAAGGAAGCTCAATATGCTGACTCAACTTCGCCGCTCCGCCATCTTGTGCATCATTTGTCTCGTGATCTTCGGACTCGTGTACCCGCTGGTCGGGGTGGGCATCTCCCAGCTCTTCTTCAAGCACCAAGCCAACGGATCGCTCACCGCCAACGGGTCCACGAGCATCGGGCAGAACTGGTCGGCCACCAAGTGCCCCGGGCACCTTCCGGGTAGCTGCGTGTTCCAGGGCCGTCCCGACGACCTCGGTCCCTATTCAGACGCCAACGCCAAAACCCCGAGCCCCGCAGGGCACCCCGGCGACGACCCGCTGGTGGCCAACGGGGCGGCCGGAGAGTCGGGGGCCACCAACCTCGGGCCCCGCTCCTCGGAACTCGTGAACTACACCAGGATCCTGATTCGCTATTGGATCCGGCGGGGCGTGAACCCGACGTCTGATCTGGTGACGACGTCGGGGAGCGGCATCGATCCCGACATCACCCCGGCCGACGCCCAAGCGCAGATCCCGATGGTCGCACGCGCCACCGGGCTCTCTCGGGCCACGCTCGCGCACCTGATCTCCCAGCAGACCCAGGGCGCCCAGCTGGGCTTCTTGGGCTCGCCGTTCATTAACGTGCTGCAGCTCAATGAGGCGCTGGTCAAGCTAGAGAAGTGAGTGCCCATGCTGCGTCACCGAGAGGCCGCAGCCAGGAGTTACCCGGGTTCGGGTTCGACGTTGAGTTGATAGCCAATGCCCGCGACGGTGTGCAGCAGACGGCCGTCCTCGTCGTCGAGCTTCTTCCGCAGGCGGTGCATGTACACCCGCACATAGTTGGACTCTTCCCCGTAGCCGGGCCCCCAGACATCCTTGAGGATCATGTGGTGGGTGCAGACCTTGCCGCGGTGGCGGGCGAGATACGCCAACAAGTCGAATTCCCGACTGGTCAATGGCACCAGGTGCCCGTGACGCGACACCATGTGATGGACCAGGTCGATCTCGAGTTCGCCCACCACGAGTTCGCTCGGCGAGTCGCCTTCGCTCCCCGATCGAGCCATGCCGTGACGCATGGCGACCCGCAGGCGCGCCTCGAGTTCTGCCATGCCGAATGGTTTGGTGATGAAGTCGTCGGCACCGCCGTCGAGGGCTTCAACCTTACGCCGTTCATCGCCATAGGCCGAGAGCACGACGACCGGGACGTCGGAGAACTCCCGGATTCGGCGACACACTTCAAGCCCATCGATGTCGGGCAAACCGAGATCCAAGATCACGAGGTCGGGATGGACCAGTGCCACCTGCGCGACGGCGTCGGCGCCCGTGCGGGCAGTGAACACGTCGTCGCCTCGAGCGGTCAACCCAATGCGCAAGACCTTGACCAATGCCGGATCATCATCGACGACGAGGACTTTGGTCATGCGGTCGAGTCTGCCTCACGCACGGGTGGCCGTCATGGCAGCCGCCGGCACAGTGAAGGCAACCCGAGCGCCCTTGCTCACCCGTTGGTCGATCCAGATGTGGCCACCGTGCGCTTCAACGAAGGCTTTGGCGATGGCCAGACCCAAGCCGGCGCGTCCGCCTCCGTCGTTCTGCGAAAACATCTCGAACACCCGATCGGCTTCCCCCGGGGAGATGCCCGGCCCGTCATCGGCCACCGAGATCTCGACGCTGGCGCCGGTCTCGGTGGTCGCGCGGTGCGCCGCCACGTGGAGCAAGCTGTCAAGTGGGGAAAGTCGAGCCGCGTTCTCGAGCAGATTGGCCAGGACCTGGGCGATGAGGACGTGGTCGATGTCGAGCAGCGGCAACTCGTCCGCAGTGTCGATGACCACACGCGAATCGGGGACCAGGCCGGCGACGGCATCGAGCGCTTCGCTGAGCAGCACCTCGAAGGGAATCGGTGCGGTGCGCACCTCGAGGGCTCCAGATTCGATGCGGGTCGCATCAAGCAAGTTGGTGACGAGACGGCTCAGACGATCCGACTGCAGTTCGATGAGTTCAAGCAGTTCGGCACGGTCATCAGCGCTCATGGCGTCGCCGTCACGACGCAGGCTCGAGACGGCTGCTTTGACCGACGACAACGGCGTGCGCAGGTCGTGCGACACCGCCCCCATCATGGCTCGACGCCAGCGGTCAATCTCCTCGAGCAAGCGACTGCGCATGGCCTGGTCCTGCAGGAGCGCTCGCTCGATGGCCAGCGCGGCTTGATTGGCGAAAGTGCCGATCAGGGCACGATCCTGCCGGGCGAATTGCACTTCTTGGAGTACCACGAGCCCGACGGGACGATTGCTCGCGACCAAGGCGACCGAAATCCGGTCGGGCACGCCGCTGCCGGGCTGGCCGAGCGACCGGGTCTGCCCGACGTTGCCCACCAAGGATTCGGCCTCGGTGTCGCTGAGCGCTTGGCCGGCATGGGCCACGACCTCAAGATCACTTTCGCCATTCCTCGGAACGAGCAGGGCGGTCCAGCGCGGAGCAAAGACGCTTTGGATACTCCAAACGATGTGATCGAGGAGATCCGACAGGGTCAGATCCCCGATCAATGCCTGGGAGAGATCGAACAGGCGGTTGGCGTCGGCCTCGCGGCGCCGCGCCTCCTCGCGTGCGAGCTGGAGCTGGGTGACGACCTGGGCCACCACGAGGGCGACGGCCACGTAGACCACCAGCGCGACCCAGTTTTCCGGATCACGAACGGCGAGCCTGCCGTACGGGGGGACATAGAAGACGTCGTAGAGCACGAAGCCCGCCACGGCGCCGACGGCGCCCGGGGTGAAGCCGCCGATCACCGCGCCGATGATCACCGGGAAGATGAGGACAAGGGCCGGGGTCGCGATACTCAAGTGCGACCGCCAGGGCAACATAATGAGTGTCAACACGACCAAGCCACCCAGGGCCACCACGGTGCCGAGGAGGATTCGTCGGTACGCTCCGTTGGTCGCTTGCGCGCTTGGCATGGGGTGCATCACAACTTCCTGGCAATGTGTTCATCGCCCGGTGTGCAGTGTACCGACGGGCCCGGGAGGTAATCGGCCGATGAGCATCCCCAACGACGGACAAGATAACGACGATGTGCGTCCCACCGGCAGGTTCCGCGTCTATCTCGGAGCGGCGGCCGGCGTCGGCAAGACGTGCGCCATGCTCGACGAAGGGTGGCGTCGCTACAAGCGCGGTGCCGATGTCGTGGTGGGATTCGTAGAAACCCACGGGCGTCCCTACACGATTTCCCAATTGCGCGACCTGCCGGTTCTCCCGCGTCGAAAGGTCGAATACCGGGGTTCGAAGTGGGAGGAAATGGATCTCGATGCGGTGCTCGAGCGGCGCCCCGAGCTTGTCTTGATCGACGAGCTGGCGCACACCAACGTGCCGGGGTCTGGTGTGCACGAAAAGCGCTGGCAGGACGTCTTGGCCATTCTCGACGAGGGCATCGCCGTCATCACCACTGTGAACATTCAACACATCGAGTCATTGGCCGACGCGGTCGAACGGATCACCGGGGTTTCGATCGCCGAGCGCGTCCCTGACTGGGTCGTTCGCCGCGCCGAACAACTCGAATTGATCGATTCGTCCGCCGATCAGCTACGCCGACGGATGCTCCATGGCAACATCTACCCCAGCCCCAAGGTGCCGGCCGCGCTGTCGGGATTCTTCCGGATGGAAAATCTGGTGGCCTTGCGTGAACTTTCGTTGCGGTTCGTGGCCGACGAGACCGAGGAGGAACTCCTCGAGTTCTTGCGCTCAAAAGGCCTCGGCGCGTATGGGGGTGTCTGGGATACCGCCGAGCGAATTCTGGTGGCCGTGACCGGCGCGCCGGGCAACGACTCGGTGATTCGCCGGGCCGCCCGCATCGCCGCCCGCAGTAAGGCCGAGCTCTTGGTCCTCCACGTGATTTCCGGTGACGCCGAGACGAAGTCGAGCGACACAGACAAGCTCGAAGCGTTGGTCGGAGATGTCGGCGGCCAGTGGGAAGTGGCTCACGGACAAGACGTGGCCGCAACGATTGTGGCCAAGGCGGTGGAGCACCAGATTACCCAGATCGTGATCGGCACCACGAGGCGTTCACGTTGGCAGTCGATGACCCGGGGGACCGTCATCGGTCAGATCCTGCGTCAAGCAGCAGACGCGGGGATCGATGTCCACGTCATCGCCCGGCGCACCGACCATGGCACCAAGCCCGATCCCGACTACGAGGCGTAGGCTTCGGCCAGGTCAGCGAATGCCGCTTCGGCAGCCACATTGGCTGCGAGTTCCATGCATCGATTGAGATGGGCCAGCGCTTTGGCACGGCGCGGATCGCGGGCCACGTACTTTCCCACCGCCACGAGGTCGGGAGAGCCGTCGGGCTTGCTCAGCGCAAAGACCGCTTGGTCGACAATGTGTTCGTCCGGACGATCGCTGATGCCGCGATAGACGGACCAGTCGACGTCGGCCGCCTCACACGCGTCGCCCACCCCCGACGCCTCCATGTCGACGGCACCGAACCCGGCGTCGAGCATCGGGCGCCACACCTCGTCGTCGGAAAACAGGCCGTCGGTCGTCATCAAGCCGCCTTCGGCCAGCGCGCGAGGGCAACGGGCGGGTTCGATGGACGGGACCGTCTGGGTGCAACTGCACCCGGGCCGGCACGATCAGGGATCCGACGGGAAGCTCGGGGTCGAGGCCGCCGGCGATACCGACGACCATCAGGTGATCGAACGGGCCGCGGGCGAGAATGCGCTCGGTCGCCTCCCGGGCCACCTTGGGTCCCATCCCAATCACTGCAGCCGAGACCGACCACGCACCGACCGTGCCGTGGTGGGAGAAGACATCGTCGCCCGCTTGGCGGGCGAGCCCCCCGGCCCGCACCACCGCCTTGAGCTCGGGTCGCATCGGCGCCAGTATCGCTACACGTTTGGTTGTCCCCACGCCCCCATCATGGCAGCCAGAACCGCCCCCTGACTCGCTAGGTTTATCGAGCCGGTTCGATCGACAACGTCGCGGAGGTGCAAGGTGGAGCAAGCAGAATCGTTGGTGCGGGAGTTTTGTGAGGTGGTTCGCCAGCGTGATGCGTCGCTGGTCCGACCGTTCTTCTCAGAAGATGTGGTGTACCACAACATCCCCATGGATCCCGCCGAAGGTATCGACGCCGCCATGGCGGTGATCGAGATGTTCTTCGGGATCTGCGAGGGCCTCGAGTTCGAGATTCACCACCTGTCGAGTGACGGCAACACGGTGCTGACCGAGCGCACCGATACCTTCACTATTGGCGGCACCACCGCGCCGCTTCCCGTGATGGGCGCATTCTGCGTCCAAGACGGGAAGATCACGGCGTGGCGGGACTATTTCGACATGGGACAGGTCAACACCATTTTCGGTCTGGCCTAGCGAGTGGCGCCTAGAGGCCGCAGGCGTAGCGCGAGCTCCATGGGGCGAAGCCGTATTCGGCGTACAGGCGCAACGCCAGCGCGTCTTGTACCCCAGGCGCGGCCTCGTATGGCCATCCCGAGTAGCCAAAGCTCTCCCAGGTGCTGATCAAGATGCCGTAGGCACCAGAGGGCATATTGGGGTTGTTGTAGTTGTCGCCTGACTCGTGCACCCTGATGCACTGCCAATCACCGGTGTCGGTGCTCGTCGAATCGTTCACCGGAACGGGTGCGGGTGCAGCGACGGGCTGCGCGACCGGTGCCGGCGGAGTGGGCGGCACCGGGGCTGCCTTGGCGGGCAGGTAACTGCCGCCAACCGCGATGGCCGGACCGAATGCGGTGTGGACGACTACTGGGACTGCGAGGTCGGCCAGTGCGGCGCCTGGTTGGGTGCTCGTCGTGGAACCCGCTGATTGAACAGCGTTGGGTTGAATCGTTGTGGTGTCGTGTGCCGAAGCGCTGGGCGCGCTGCCCAGGGCCACGAAAATACCTGTGGTCATACATGTGGCGGCAATGGCCGCCGTGAGTGCAATGCGGATCCGCACAGCACCTCCCTTCGTCGGGCGCTCTTCGCGCCTGGCTCTGCTCGGTGTGGGACGGGCTCCGGCCATTGCATTCGCGCCCCGACCGGAGCGCGGGAAGGCAGCATCCGATCTGGCATGTCGCCGCAGGGTGTGCGGCCGGTCTTGTGGTTGCCCGGCGGTTGTCCTGGTCGGTCCTCGTTTCGTCAGCTGCTGCGCCCCGGGGTGCGGGCGTGAAGCAGCCTTGGCGTATGCGTGGGAGTCGAATCGCTATTTGCTTTCTGAAAGCGGCTGACATTTTCGCAGCGCTATGAATCAGAAATAGCGAATCCGGCTTTGCGGAGTGCAATGTAGCAGGATGATGACGGAATTCCGTTCAGCGCTCGGACAAAGTGCTCTGAACTGGGAGTTTGTGCGCCTCAATAGTGATTCTTTTCACAATGAGCGGATTCGTGAGACCCGATTTGTGCAAATCGCGGGTGTGCCCAGTTGGCCGATATTCTTGAAATAAAGTGCGCAGATAGCTGCCACAAAAGGGTCCGGTGAGTCAAATCGAAATGCCCTTCGTGCAAGGTGACGGTCGCGGTGCGTAGGGTCCGGACCCGAAGTTGGGGCAGCATTCGTGGTCCGAGAACAAAAGGCGGCCGATGGCGACGACAGAGCACGCGTGAAGAGGCACTTGAGGACTACACGGTCGCCGGACTGATTCGACGGTTCGCACGCAGTCGGGCGGACGCCGAGATGCTGGTGGCGGGCGACGTGCGGCGCACGTGGTCAGAGGAGTTCGCCATCGCCTGTCGTGTCGCGCAGGCCGCCCAGCGCGACGGCATCGGGCCCGGCGACCGGATCGCCGTACTCGACCGCAATGGCGTGGCCTATTTCGACGTGCTCTTCGGGGGAGCGCTATTGGGCGCGGTCAACGTCACGGTGAACTGGCGGTTGGCGCCAACCGAAATGGCGGCCATACTCGACGATTCGAGCGCCCGCCTCTTGTTCATCCACGCCGACTACCTCCCGGCACTCGCCCAAATGACCGGGGGCCTCCCGCTGGTCGAACGCATTGTGCTTCTCGACGCGGCGCCAGCGGACTGTTCGGATCCGCGGGCGGTCACCTTCGCCAGCTGGTTGGCGGGCACCCCGGCGGTCGATCCCGGCCACGTGGCCCGACCCGATGAGGTGAGTCTGCAGCTCTACACCTCGGGCACCACCGGCTTGCCCAAGGGCGTCATGTTGACCAACGCCAATCTCTCCACCGCCATTTCACAGGCCGGGCACACCTTTCGGATCACGAGCGAGACCGTGAGTCTGGTGGCCATGCCGCTGTTTCACATCGGGGGTTCGGGATGGGCATTGTGCGCCATGTCGCGCGGCGGGCGCTCCGTCATCTTGCGTGACGTCGACACCGAGTTGCTGCTGCACCTCATCGAGACCGAACGCATCAGCGAGATGTTCGTGGTCCCCGCCGTCTTGATGTTCTTGTTGGCCACACCCAAGCTCGAGACGACCGACCTGTCGAGCCTCCGCCACATCTTCTACGGTGCCTCTCCGATCTCAGAGGACGTCTTGATCCGCTGCATGGAGGTGTTCGGTTGCGGATTCAACCAGGTCTACGGCATGACCGAGACCACGGGGGCCATCACCGCGCTGCGGGCCGAGGATCACGACCCGGGCGGTCCGCGCCAGCACCTCTTGCGCTCGGCGGGCCAGCCGCACCCCGGGATCGAGGTCCGCATTGTCGACCCCGACACCTTGGTGGACGCCGAGCTCGGTGCCGTCGGCGAAGTGTGGACCCGCTCGCCGTACAACATGGCGGGGTACTGGAACAAGAGCGAGGAGACCGCCGCCACCGTCGATGCCGAGGGGTGGCTGCGCACCGGGGACGCGGGCTACTTCGATGCGGACGGCTACCTCTACCTGCACGACCGGATGAAGGACATGATTGTCAGCGGGGGCGAGAACGTCTATCCGGCCGAGGTCGAAAACGTGCTGCTGTCGCATCCCGCAATCGCCGACGCCGCCGTGATCGGGGTCCCCGACGATCGCTGGGGCGAGACGGTCAAAGCCATCGTGGTGCCCGCGCCCGGCGCGAGCATCGATGCTGCGGACATCATCGAACACTGCCGGGCCAGGCTGGCGCGCTACAAGGCGCCGACGTCGGTCGACGTCGTCGAGACCCTGCCCCGCAACCCGTCGGGAAAGATCCTCAAACGCGAGCTACGCGCCCCGTATTGGGAGGGACAGGAGCGGCGCATCAACTGAGTCCGACGGCGTGGCCGCGGTCAGCCAAACGTGAAGTCGTAAGCTTCGACACCCGGCGAGAAGGTGAGCGTCAACTGGCCGGTCTGCAGCGCACCGCCAGAGAAAAGCGTGTAGAGCGTGGGAATCCCGTGCACGTCGATCGTGGTGAGATGGCGGCCATTGAACGACACGTCGACGGTGCCGGTTCCTCCCATGACGAGGTAGACGTCATCGGCGGTGAAGTGGAGCGCCATCGTGGCGTCTTGGCCCACGGTGGCCTCTTGGGAGTGGTCGGTCCACGTCCCGTTGAGCGCCACCTCGTTCAGCGGCACGCTCGAGGGGGCGTGATAGGTGGTGGTCTTGTTCTCCTTGAGGGCGGTCCCGGCGAAGTAGTCGGGGTTGGACTCGGAGTAGCCGAGATAGGTCTCCTGGGTGATCTGATTGGTCGGCGTCTTATCCGATACGTCAGTGCGGGCGGGAAGGTGGGTCACCCCGTTGGCGCTGAGTAGGGACCGGATGTTCGATTCCATCTCCGAATAGCCGCCTTCGCCGAAGTCGTAGGCGCGGATCTCTCCGCTCGGATCGATCAGGTATTCGGCCGGCCAGTACTCGTTCGAGTAGGCGTCCCACGTGCCATAGGTGTTGTCGATGGCGATGGGGTAGTGCACGCCAAGATTCCCCGCCGCGCTGCGCACATTGGAGACCACATGTTCAAAGGCGAATTCGGGAGTGTGGACGCCGACGACGACCAACCCGTCGCTCTTGTAGTCCTTGTACCAGGCCTCGACATGGGGCAAGGATCGCTGGCAGTTGATGCATGAGTAGGTCCAAAAGTCGACCAGCACCACCTTGCCCCGCAGCCCAGCCAAGGTCAACGGCTGGTTGTTCGGCGTGTTGAGCCACGCCGCGATGCCGGCGAAGTTGGGTGCTTTGGCCAGGCGGGGAAGGCCGGTCGAGTCAGCCTTCTTCGCCGCCGCGGCCTGCTTGGCCGCCAACGTGTTCGCCTTCTCGCCGCTCAAGGCGTGCAGACGGTTCGAGATGGCCGTATTGCTCTCGATGCGATTCTCGAGGGACGAG
Organism: uncultured Acidimicrobiaceae bacterium; assembly: GCA_963800725.1. Lineage (GTDB taxonomy): Bacteria > Actinomycetota > Acidimicrobiia > Acidimicrobiales > RAAP-2 > Bog-473. Next base: position 148,738 of record CAWDCE010000019.1, read on the forward strand.
GTGTAGCCGGGCACGGCGCGCTGCAACGAGTCCAAGAGCCCGAATGCGATAGCGAGTGTCGTGACCGCCAAGACGACCCCGGCCACGCGGCGGATGAGGGGGAGATGCTCTCGCATGGTCTTCCATCCCGTGGTGGCCCGCTGGGCCAAGATGGCGAAGACCAAGAGCGGCAAGGTCGCGCCGAGCGCGTAGAAGAACGTCACGAGGAATGACGTGGCGCTGATGCGGTGATTGGCCGCGGCTGCGGAAATGGCGGCGAGGACCGGGCCGGCGCACGGGACGAAAACCAGCCCGAGACTGAGGCCGAGGACGAAACCACCCCCCAAATTGGCGTATCGAGACGAGCCGAGTCGGGCGAAGGGCTTCTCCAAGATCTCCCCGAAGACCGGCACGATCAGCCCGACCGCAAGGATGAGCAGCAGCGCGATGCCGAGCCACATCAAAAAGTTCTGGGGCAGGCCTAGCGCGCTGAGCACGGAACTGCCAACGAGCTCGGTCAAACTGAAGCTGACCACCAAGCCGCCGATGATGACGAAGGGCCGGGCCCGACTGGTGCCGACCGATCCGCCGGCCACGATCACCGGGAGGACCGGGACAATGCACGGCGAGAGCCCGGTGATCAGCCCGCCGAGAAATGCAATCACCAAGAGCTCAACCATGGGACACGGTCCTCATGAGTTGGATCGTGGGTGCCGGGGATCCTCTAGGTGCCATGTCGGTGTCGTCCGAGTCTCTTGGTGGGGTACGGGTTCCCAGCCCACCGCCCAGCGGTGCCCCATCCAGGGAAACTAGCGGCCACTCCCCCTTCGTGGGGGTCGGCCCATGTCGAGGGGGGCGCCCCGGGCGCACCAGACTGTCCCACCGTGATCAACGAGAACTTCGTGTACCTCGGCGTGGCGATTGGGGTGCTCGGCTCCTTGGGGTATCTGCGTGACACGCTGCGCGGCACGACCCAGCCCAACCGGGTGACCTGGTTGCTGTGGGCGGTCGCGCCCCTGCTGGCCGCCGCGGTGGAGTTCACCTCAGGTGTCGGGCTGCGCTCGCTGACCACGTTCAGCGTCGGGTTCATGCCGCTCTTGATCTTCATCGCGTCGTTTCACAACCCTGCCGCCGTTTGGAAGATCGGGCGGCTCGACTATGTCTGCGGTGCCATGTCGGTGGCGGGAACGCTTGGATGGTTGGCCACCCGCAACGGCGTGATCGCCATCGTGGCGGCCATCGTCGCCGATCTGCTCGCCGGAATCCCGACCCTGGTCAAGAGTTGGACCGATCCCGACACCGAATCGGTCAACGCCTATCTCGGGGCGCTCATCAACAATGCGATCCTTTTGCTGACCGTCACCGTGTGGTCCACGGCCGAAGTCGCCTTCCCGATCTACATCGTTTGTATCGCGTCGGTCGAGGTGGGCTTGGTCGGTGCGAAACCCGGTCCGCGCCTTGGTCATTGGGCGCAGCGTCGTCGCCAGGCAAGGGCCGGTGACCAATCGTTGGCGCAGTGAGCCGAGGTTGGGCACCTCACGCGATCGCTGGAGCGAAGAACCGTGGCAGCTACGCTCCATCCGTCGAAAGGAGCCGACCATGCCGAGCGCACACGTCAATGGGATCGACATCGAATTCGAGACGATGGGGGATCCGGCCCACCCGCCGCTGCTCTTGGTCATGGGTCTCGGCGCTCAGCTCACCACCTGGCCCGAGGCGTTCGTCGAACGTTTGACGGCCCGCGGGTTCTTCACCATCCGTTACGACAACCGCGATATCGGGCTCTCAACCAAATTCGACGGGACCCCTGATTTCGGCGCGCTGTTCGCCGGTGATGGCGCTTCGGCCGCGTACCTGATCGAAGACATGGCCAACGACGGTGTGGCACTGCTCGACGAACTCGGGATCGAGCGCGCCCACGTGGTGGGTGCCTCAATGGGGGGCATGATCACCCAGGCCATGGTCATTGGCCACCCCGAGCGATTCGTGAGCGCGTGCTCCATCATGTCGACCACCGGTGACCGCGAGGTCGGTCAACCAACGCTCGAGGCCGCGACCGCACTCTTGCGCCCGCCGGCGACCAATCGCGACGCCGCCATTGCCGCAAGTGTCGAAGGGAGCCGGGCCATCAGCTCGCCGGGGTATCCCTTTGACGAGGACTACATGAAGGAGCGGGCCGCCGCCCTCTACGACCGCAGTTACAGTCCCGATGGTACGGCGCGCCAGCTCGGTGCCATCTTGGCGTCGCCCGACCGCACGGCGGCTCTCGGGCGAGTCACGATGCCGTTCCTCGTCATCCACGGCGAAGCCGATCCCCTCGTCCAGGTGAGTGGCGGCAAGGCCACGGCGGCGGCGGTGCCGGGCGCCAAGCTGATCTTGTACCCCGGCATGGGACACGACCTCCCTGAGCCGCTGTGGGGCGAGATCATCGACGCCATCGTCGCCAACACCGAGCTCGCCGCCGTCTGAGCGCCGTCCGCCGGACCCGGGCGTCGCCGCCGGGTCGTGGCGGCGATCACGTCATGGCATCGCGGCGCACTTCGAGCGCGTTGGCCGCGGCCACCGACGCCAACCAGGCTGCACTTGGTTTGGGGGTCCGCACGAAGGTCGTCCGATCCACCGAGACGAGGCCGAAGCGGGGCCGATACCCGAGCGCCCATTCGAAATTGTCGAGCAGGGACCAATAGGTGTAGCCCCGCACGTCGATCCCTTCGTCAATCACGTCGAGCACGCCACCGAGCGCCTGGCGCACGTAGTCGATGCGCTGCTCGTCATTCGTCGTGCCGATCCCGTTCTCTGTGACGATGAGCGGCACGGTCTCCCCGGTGTAGGCCCAGGCCCGCCGCAGACAGTTGGCCAGCGCGGCCGGATAGAACTCGTAGCCCATGTCGAGCACGGGGACCCCGGGTTCTGCTCCGTCCCATCCCTTGGGCCCGATCCGATTTCGGGTGTAGCACTGCACGCCCAAGAAGTCGTCGCCTGAAATGGCGTCGAGGTAGACGTCCTCTGAGTGATGCCGGATGCTCTCGAGTTTGGCCTCGCCGCCCTCGAGAAGTTGGTAGTCGGTCATCGACAACGTGAGGCCGACCGGCACTCCGGGTGCGGCGCCGCGGATGGCCTCGACGGCGATGCGGTGTCCCACGATGAGGTTGGCGGCCACCGCCCGGGAGAGCTCCTTGTCGGATTTCCCCGGAGGGAACATGGCGGCCAGCCATCCCATGACTGCCACCACGTTGGGCTCGTTGATGGTGCATGCCCGCGACATCACGTCGCCGAGGGCACCGGCGACGACCTCGGCGAAACGCCCGAACCGCTCGACTGCTACGCCGCTCTCCCAGCCACCTTGTGCGCTCAGCCACGTCGGGGTGGTGAAGTGGTGGAAGGTGACGACCGGGTCCACGCCGCGTTCGATGAGCGCCGCGCAGATCCGCCGGTAGTGCTCGATGGCCGCCCGGGAGAACTCTCCTTCGGCGGGCTCGATCCGACTCCATTCGACCGAGAACCGGTAGGTGCCCAACCCGAGTCCGGCCACCAGCTCGACGTCCTCGGGCCAGCGGTCCCACGAATCGCAGGCGTCGCCGGAGGGCTCCGCGCACACCGTCTCGGGCGCATGCTCGAAGGCCCACCAATCATTGTTCGAATTTCCGCCCTCGATCTGGTGGGCCGCGGTCGCCGTGCCCCAGGTGAAACCCGGGGGAAAGGATCGGGTTCTTTGTGTGTCGGTCATTGCGACCTCGCCTCCTCAGCCGTCATGCGTCCGGGGACTCGAAATGGGCCCGGGGGGTGCACGGTATCGTTACCTGACAATGACGTCACACTCCTCATCGGCCACCGACGTCCCGACACCGCTCGGGGGCCAAGACAATCAAGATGGCGCCAATTCTCGATTCGGGGAGGATGACCAGGCGACCTCGCCGATGGTCGAGGCCCATCAGCTCGAAAAGCGCTTCGGTGATTTTGTGGCCGTGGACAAGGTCGATTTCACCATCGCGCGGGGGGAATCGTTCGGTTTTCTCGGCCCGAACGGGGCGGGGAAAACCTCGACCATGCGCATGATCTCGTGCATCTCGCCGATCAGCGGCGGGACGCTGCGCGTCCTTGGAATGGACCCGACGACCAGCGGGCCCGCCATCCGCTCGCGCATGGGGCTCGTGCCCCAAGAGGACTCACTTGACCTCGAACTCACCGTGCTTGACAACCTGATGATCTACGGCCGGTACTTCGACATGCCGCGCAAGCTCATTCGCCAGCGGGCCGACCAACTGCTCGAGTTCGCCCAGCTGAGCGAGCGGGCGAACGACCGGGTCGACCCGCTCTCGGGTGGGATGAAGCGCCGCTTGACCATCGCACGCGCCCTGATCTCGGACCCGGACCTCTTGATCCTCGACGAGCCGACCACCGGGCTCGACCCCCAGGCCCGCCATCTGCTGTGGGACCGCCTCTACCGGCTCAAGCAGGACGGGGTGACCCTGGTGATCACGACGCACTACATGGATGAGGCCGAGCAGCTGTGTGACCGCCTCGTCGTCATGGACCACGGCCGTTTCGCCGCCGAAGGAAGCCCACGCCAGTTGATCGAACACCACGCCACCAAAGAAGTGGTCGAGCTGCGTTTCCAATCAGGCCAGCACGAGGTGCTCGCAGAGAAGGTGGCGGACCTGGCCGAGCGCCACGAGGTGCTGCCCGACCGCATCCTTCTCTATACCAACGACGGCGATGCGACGCTGAGCGAAGTGCACGGCCGTGGCCTGTCCCCGCAGAGTTCGCTGGTCCGGCGTTCGACCCTCGAAGACGTCTTCTTACGCCTCACCGGCCGCACGCTCATCGACTGACTCCGCCCGCGCTCGAATGACCACCACCGATGTGACTTCCCCGCTCTTCGAGCACGGAGAGAAATTCGAGGCGCGCCGCATCGCCATGCCGATGTGGCTGCGCGCCGCGCGCTACTGGGGCTACCAGTACAAGCGGACCTGGCGCAGTTCGATCGCCACCAGCTTCTTGATCCCGATCTTGTACCTGGCGGCCATGGGGATTGCGCTCGGGTCCCTCATCGACAAGCACTCCCACGGGGTCGGGGGAGTGAGTTATGTCTCGTACCTAGCGCCCGGGCTGCTGGCGGGAACCGCCATGCAGATCGGCACCAACGACATGATGTATCCGGTTCTCGGCGCCATCAAGTGGACGCGGACGTACCTGGCGATGCTGGCCGGCCCGCTCAGCGTCTTCGATGTCCTGCTTGGTCATCTCGCCTGGGTGGCCACCCGCATCGGGATCGTGGTCGCCATCTATCTCTCGGTCATGGCCGCATTCGGGACCATCTACTCGTTTTGGGCCATCTTGGCCCTGCCGGCGGCCGTGCTCTGTGGCATGGCCTTCGCCGCGCCGATGGCGGCCTTCGCCGCCACGCTCGAGAAGGACAGCGGATTCTCGACGCTCTACCGCTTCGTGATCATCCCGCTGTTCTTATTCTCGGGGATCTTCTTTCCGATCTCCCAACTGCCATACCTGCTCCAAATCGTGGCCTACATCTCGCCGCTCTACCACGGGGTCGCCCTCTGCCGGGATCTGACGCTCGGAACTGTGCATCTGTGGCGTGACCTCGGCCACGCGGCCTATCTCGCGGTATGGGTCGCGGCTGGGTACCTCGTCGGACGCCGCACCTTCGCCAAGCGGTTGGTCGTATGACCACGACGGTCGAGACACCAAAGCGAGGTGGTTTCCCGCTGCGGGTCACCCCCTTCGCCGCCCTGGGCGGTCGCTACGCGGCGCGCGTCCTCGAACGCAACGTCTTGGTCTACCGGCGCTCGTGGATCTTCTTGATCTCAGGGTTCTTCGAGCCGTTCTTCTACCTGCTCTCCATCGGCGTCGGGCTCAATCACCTGGTCGGCCCGATACCCGTCGATGGCAAGCTCGTGCCCTACACCGCGTTCGTGGCGCCCGGGCTCTTGGCCTCGTCGGCCATGAACGGCGCCATGATCGACTCGACCTTCTTGGTCTTCATGAAGCTCAAGATCTCGAAGACCTATGACGCCATGTTGTCGACGCCACTCGGCGTCGGCGACGTGGCACTTGGCGAGCTGGGCTGGTGTGTGCTGCGCGGCGCGCTGTACTCGGGCGCGTTCTTGGTGATCATGGCGGTGCTCGGCTACGTGGTCTCGCCTTGGGCCATCTTGTGCTGGCCGGCCGCCATCTTGGTCAGCTTGGCCTTTGCCTCCGCGGGCATGGCCGGCACCACTTTCATGCGGACCTGGCAGGACTTTGACATGGTGTCGCTCACCTTCATCCCGCTCTTTTTGTTCTCGGCCACCTTCTACCCAATCACGGTCTACCCCGGCTGGCTCCAGGCAATCGTGCGAGTCACGCCCCTCTATCAAGGCGTGGTGCTGGTGCGGGCGTGTGACCTGGGGATTTTCTACTGGGAGTTGTCGCTCCACATCCTCTATCTGGTAGCCATGGCGGTCATTGGCATCATCATCACCCGGCGTCGGCTCGGACGCCTCTTGTTGCCGTAATCGGGTTCCGATGACGGCCGGTACCCTACGGGCGGAGGTCCCGACGCAATGAACATTGTGGTGAGCAACGTGAAGGGTGGAGTCGGCAAGACGACCACCTCGGTCTACCTGGCCGGTGTCGCAGCTCAAAAAGGCCGATCCCCGGTCGTCCTGGTCGACGCCGATCGCCAGGGCAGCTCAGCCGAGTGGCTGGAGACCGCGCCCATCGAGGGTGTCGAGCTCATCGAGGCGCCGTCGGAACGCACAGTGATCCGGGCGATGGAGAATCACGAAGGGGTCTTGGTTGTCGACACCCCGCCCGGCGAGGAGCGCATCGTCCGCGCCGCCATCACCCGCGCCGATGCCGTCATCATTCCGACCCGCTCTGGGGGGGTCGAACCCAACCGGGTGGTCGCCACCCTCGAGATGACGCCTTCGAACATCCCGGCCGGCGTCGTGATCTGCTCGGCCCGCCTCGGCACCAACGACCTCGAGGCCACCATTGCGTGGTGGGAGGATCTCAAGGTGCCGGTGTGGGGAATCATCCCCGAGCGGGTGGCCATCGCCTCTGGGCCGGCGTCTCGCCTCTCGAGTGAGGGCCTCGACTTCTACGCCAAGGTCTTCAAGAAGATCTCCAAGCACCTGCGCGCCCACACCTAGGGCGCGCTACTCCACCCGCATCGTGAGTTCGGCGTGGTCGCGACTCGCGCTCCACGGGGTCGGCGCCGCACCGTTGAGCTGGTCGATGAGCTCATGGAGGAACCAGTTCCGAACCGCAACACTGGTGTCGGAAATGGGCAGGGTGAGGAGGTGCGCGGAACGGCTGAACTCGTCCACCTCGTCGAGCATGGCGAGGTAGAACTCACAGACCGAGACGGTCGAGCGGGGCACCGCGACACGCCAGTCAAAGGTCGCAACTCTGCGCTGGATCACCTCTTGCCAGTTCACGTCCATCCCTGCGGCAAAGCTCCCGAATCGGCTGCCGACCTCGGCGACGAACACCGAGAGCCGCTCGGGCAGCTGTCCGAGTGCCGCCAGACCGGCGTCGACCCGCTCTTTGATGAGCCGCAGTTCTCGAAAGAGCCCTTCGTACTCCTCACTCGCCCTTTGCAACAGGGGAACGGGGAGGCCGATCAATTCCACCCGCACCAGCGGTTGGGCGTCGCTTGGATGGCGGCGGTCCGCCGTGGCGGCCCCAATGAGGTCGAAATGAAAATCTCCATCGGAAATTTCGGACGGCGACGTCGGGGTGTCGACCGGGAGCTCGAACCACACGATCTTGCCCCCGGGCACCGCGTGCACCCCCCAGTCACTGGCCAAGGTGTTGCACAAGGTCAGGCCACGACCGGTGGCCGCATCGGGGCTGTACTCCTTGAGGGAGGGGAGCACGGGGCTGGCATCGGCCACGTCGACTCGGATGCGGCCCGGGAGGAAATGCAAGGTGACCGACAGGGGGGTGGCGGCGTGCAGGACGGCGTTGGTCACCAGTTCTGAGGTCAAAAGCGCCGCGCACTCGCACACATCGCTCGAGAGTTCGGCGAGTTGGCCCGCCATCCAGTGGCGGGCCTTGGTGGCGCTTGCGACTACTGGATCGAGGTGCAACGTTGACATGGGTACTGGTGATGTACCCAATAGATGCCCGTTCGTACCAGGTCTTTCGATCCCGAGGTAGTGCAACGACAGGACCACCACGTCGTCGGCGCTCTCCTCGTCGTTCATCAAGGTGGCCAGCTCGGCTCCCGACCGAGTCGGCCAGCCCCCTTCGGCCACCTCGGTTGCGGTGTGGCGGAGCCGCTCCATGCCGTCGCTGATCGACTCGCCACGACGCTCCACGAGGCCGTCGGAGTACATGACCAGTGAGTCACCGGGGCGCAGGGTGAGTACCTGGGCAGGCCGGCTCGTTTGCCCCAACCCCGACGCGATGAGCAGTGAGCTTTCGGTCGCGCAAAAGCCCATGGTCCCGCCCGCCCGCGAGAGGAGCGGCGGGGGGTGACCGGCGTTGGTCAGGCACACTTCGCCGGTGGTCGGGTTCAAGAGCCCGACCACCACGGTGACCACCCGCTCTTCTTCGAGCACGTCGAAGAGGTGGTCGAGTGAGCTCAAGGCCTCGCCCGGGCTCTGACCGGCGGCGGCGTAGGCACGCAGCGCGCTGCGCACCTGGCCCATGAGCGCCGCGGCCGGCGCCCCTTTGCCCATCACGTCGCCGACACTGAAGAACACCCGCTCATCGTCGATCAAGAAGATGTCGTACCAGTCGCCCCCGACGTAAGTCCCCGCTGCGCCGGCCCGGTATTCGGCGTCGAACAACACCCCGGCCACGTCGGGGAGCGACTCAGGCAACACCGCTCGTTGGAGGACCTCGGCCACCAGCCGCTCTCGCTGGTATTCAGTGGCGTTCGAAAGCGCCACACCGGCCCGGCTTGCTACTTCGGTGGCCAGCGCCACGTCATCGGGACCGAAGCCGCGATGGGCGCCCGCGATATAGGTCATCACGCCGATCACCTGGCCGTTGGCGCTCATTGGGACCGCCAACGCGGTACACGGGCCCAGGTCGAGGGCGGTGGTCATCGAGGACTCGAGCGGCGCCAGTTGCGCTCGCCCGGTGCGAAAGGCCAGGGCGGCGGGCAAGTCGCTGTCAAAGGGCGTGTCGACCGCACCGTCTCGTACCCAGGGCGTCCCGGCGTGGACGCGTCGTTCCGACCCGACATCGAGCGGGGTGAGGCCGCCCTCGGTCGGGATCTCGACCACGCAGGCGTCGCACAAGCGTCCGACCACCAGATTGACGGTGCGGTGGATCACCGTGGCCGGGTTCAGGCTCGAACTCAAGAGTTTGGTGACGTCGGAGAGCAATGAGAGGCGCTCGCGTCCTGCTTCGGCGTCATGGAGGGCCTGGCGTTCTTGCTCGAAGAGTTGGGCGCGTTCGAGTGCCTGGGCAGTCAGTCCGGCCAAGGTCGCGAGGAATCGCCGTTCGGGGTCATTTGGTTCGTGCTGGCTCATGTAGCAAAAGACCAAGACGCCGAGTGGGCCGGCGTTGCCGGTCAGCGGCTCGGCCACCACCGTCACCGCGTGGTCGACCGGAGCTGTCTGCGGATCCAGTTCACCCGCGATGAGGGCATCGAGATCGCCCTGCGCTTGGACCGGTCCGATGCGCACCCCACCCAGGACGGCGGCTGCCGTGCTCCGCCGGCGCAGTGCCTCACCCGACAGCGTGCGCTCGAGCGGCACGTCGCCGATCGCCAACACCACAGGATGGCCGCTGGCCGCCAGGCAGCTGAGGTGGTCGCTCTTCTTGGCGGCGGGCACCCGGCACACCGCCGACTGGGCGCCGAGGGCGGTGATGCCCGACTCCATGGCGGCCCTGACCACCTGGCCCGGCGTCGTCGCGCCAGCGAGGGCGGAGCTGAGTTTTTGGAGGTGCTGGGCCCGCTCGAGGTCGGCGAACTCGATGACGGTGAGGCGGGCACGCTCCACCGCTTGGGCGGCCGCTCCGGTCATGGTGAACAAGAAGCTGCGATCGGCCTTCGAGATCGTGCGCGGCCGGACCCAGTGCACGACCACGACCCCAACGGCGCGATAGGACACGACCAGCGGCACCACGGCCAGTGAACTAAAGCGCGTGGCCCGCATGGACTCTTCGATGCTCGGCCAATCGCGCGCGAGATCCGATGTCGACTCGGCAATGAGGGCGACCCGGCGACGCATCACATCGCCAATGGCGCCGCCGGGGTCAAGGGCGGCCAAGAGTTCGTCGCCGTGCTGCTCGGAGTCGTAGCCGAATTGTCGATGGGCTTTGAGGTTCCCTCGCTCGTCGATGGTGGCGAAGATGGCGGCATCGACGTCGAGTTCGTCGCGCAAGGCGGCGAATACGGCGTCGGCGACCTGGGCCGGGTCGGCGGCCGTGGTCAACGCGCGCGCCATGGCCTGCATGCGCTGTGCGGTCTCGGCCGCCACGCGGCGCCGCCGTTCGTTGCGCGTGGCGGTGCGAGCCGAGGAAAGTTGTTGATTGCGTTCCGAACGCAGCGAGGAGATCCAGATGGCCACGCCCGAACTCGCTACAAGGGTCAGGACGCGGAAGAGGTGGTTCAACTGGTCGAACTGGCGCGGCGGTGTGGTCAAGACAAGCGAGAGCACCGTGGCGTAGAGGCCGACCAACGCGGTACGCCGCGGGCTGGCGAACGCCGCCGCGATGAAGGGGCCGATGGCCAAGAAACCGATCAGTCCGAACTTGCCGCCATTGAGTTCGTCGACGATCGCAACGAGCGTGACCCACAAGAGCGCGGCCCAGGTGACGAGCGTCTCGAGCCGGTCGGGGGAGAGACGGCGCTCAGGGCCGCTTCGCTCGTCTCCATCGATTTGGGCCACGTGGCATGTCTCCCTGACCGGTTAGTCTCGGGCGGTTCGTTGGGCGCAACGCTATTCGTTCACCACGGCGAACCCAACCGGCCGTTTCGGTATCGCAGTTCGAGCACCGATCGTCAGGGAGGTTTAGCTTCTCCAAAAGAGGCAATAGGTCTTGCAGGGAATCTCCCAGCGGCTCGATATGCCTGCCGAAATTTCGGCGCGCCAGGATCAGAAATGGGGATGAATGGAGCAACAGTTCCATATTGAAGAGCGAACGGCCGGGGCGGTATCGATCGTGTCGGTCGCCGGTGAAATAGACGTGGCAACGGCGCCGCAGCTCCAAGAGCGCCTCCACGAACTCATCGCGTCGGGTCATGCCAACGTGGTAGTCGACCTCTTGGCGGTGACGTTCCTCGATTCGACCGCACTCGGTGTCCTTGTCGGTGCGCTCAAGCGCTGCCGCGAGCGCGGCGGTGAACTCCAACTGGTGGTGGTCGACCCGAGGATCGTCAAGATCTTCGAGATCACGGGCCTCACCACGGTGTTCCCGATCGTCGAGTCGCTTCCCGAGGTCGACGCGCCATGAGCGGCGAAACCGACATTGTTGGACTCGAGACGCTGAGCGTCGGCGACCGGGTCGAGCTGCGTTTTCCGGCCCGGGGCGACCTGGTCGTGCTCGCACGACTCGTCACCTCGGCCATTTCCTCGCGCGCTGGCTTCGACATAGAAGAACTCGAAGACCTGCGCCTGGCGGTCGGCGAGTTGTGTCTCTTGGCCCTCGAGGGCAGCGACCGCGCCGACGGCGAATTGCATCTCGAGTTCAGTTTCTCGGCGCAGACCCTCGATATCTCCTGCACTCGCTCGACCCTCGGTGAATTGCCTGACGCCAGGAGTTCTGATGCAGAAGCACGCCGGCTCAGCGATCAGATTCTCTCCGCACTCGTCGACGAACACGGCTGTGCCGTTTCAGAAGGCGAGGTGCGGGCCTGGTTGCGCAAGGCCCGGCGCGGTTCGCTGGCGTGACGAGCGGCGGGGACATCGCACCCGCGGACGAAGGGCCCGATCGGGACGAGCGCGAAGTGGTCCCGACCACCTTGTCGCCGTCGGCACGCGACCAAATGATCACCGACAACCTCGGGCTTGCGCACCAGCTGGCCCGCCGGTTCCTCCACCGCGGTGAAGAGCTCGACGATCTCGTCCAGGTGGCCTCGGTCGCCCTCGTCAAGTCGGTCGACCGCTTCGACCCGGGTCGCGGTGTCGATTTTGCGGCCTTTGCCACCCGCACCATCATCGGTGAACTCAAGCGGCACTTTCGTGACAAGGGTTGGGCGGTCCGGGCCAGCCGGCGGGTCCAAGAGCTCTACCTCGAGCTCGGACGACGCGACGGCGACCCTGGTCCAAGAGCTCGGCCGGAGCCCGACCGTGGCCGAGTTGGCCGCCACCATTGGGACCACTGAAGAAGCGATCCTCGAGGCTGTCGAAGCGGGACAGGGGTACCGGGCCTCATCGCTCGACGCGCCCGACGATCAGGACGTCCCGCTTTCGGCCCGCCTTGGCGAGAGCGACCGCAACTACGACGCAGTCGAAGAGCGCGCCTTGCTCGGTCCGGCCATGTCTGAGCTCCCCGAACGCGAGCAGACCATCTTGCGGATGCGCTTTGTTGACGGCCTCACCCAGTCCGAGATCGCCACCTCCATTGGGGTGAGCCAGATGCACGTCTCACGGCTCCTCGCCTCGAGCCTGGCCCAGATGCGCCGGGGCATCAACCGGTCCGAGAAATCCGAACCAATCTCCTAGGAGGCCGCGCCGCTTTCCTTCGCATGAACAGGCAGATCGCGTCGGACTGCTCAGCTCTGACCGCCATGATTGACCGGATCAGCAGTGATCCCGGAAAAAGTGAAGCATTTGTGACGTCGATTGGCTATCGTGCCACCCACCACCGCCCGAAAGGATCCTCATGGCAGATCTGGCTGAACAGGGAACGGCAACCTCAATCGACAAAGGGTTAAAGGGAGGGGCGCTCGGCCTGATCTCTTCGACCATCGTCGGGGTGGCCTCGACGGCGCCGGCGTACAGCCTGGCCGCAACCCTCGGGTTCGTGGTGATCTATATCAACGGGCTCCAGGCGCCGATCATCACGATCTTGGCCTTCATCCCAATGTTGTTCATCTCCTATGCCTATAAGGAACTGAACAGCGTCGACCCCGACTGCGGCACGACGTTCACCTGGGGTACCCGGGCGTTCGGTCCGAAGACCGGTTGGATGGGCGGGTGGGGGATTGTCGCCGCCGACCTTTTGGTCATGGCGAGCCTGGCCCAGGTGGCCGGCCAGTACGTCTTCTTCTTGTTCAATGCCAACGGGATTGGCAACAACGCCAACAGCGGCTGGGTGTTGTTGGTCGGTGTCATGTGGATCGTGGTGATGACGGCGATCTGTTACGTCGGCATCGAAATCTCGGCCAACTTCCAAAAGATCCTTCTCGGCATCGAGCTGACCATGCTCTTGGTCCTCTCGATCGTGGCCTTGTGGAAAGTCGGTGCGGGCACGGCTCCTCCGGGACACCTCACCCCGTCGTTGTCGTGGTTCAACCCGTTCCATAACTTCTCGGGAACCGGGTTCATGGCCGGATTCACCGTGATGCTCTTCATCTACTGGGGCTGGGATACCACCGTCTCGGTCAACGAGGAGACCAAGGACCCGCACACGACTCCTGGCCGCGCTGCGGTGCTCTCGACCTTGGTGCTCTTGGTCACCTATGCCGTCGTCGTGCTCGCCACCCAGTCCTATGCCGGCATTGGGACCTCGGGCATTGGACTGCGCAACCCCGCCCACGAAGGTGATGTCTTGTCGGTCCTTGGTTCGAGCATCTTTGGCACCTCGGGATTCGGGAGCTTTTTGACCCACCTGCTGTTCTTGATGATCTTGAGTTCGGCCGCGGCGTCGACGCAGACCACCATTCTCCCAACGGCGCGGACCACCTTGTCGATGGCGGTCTACAAGGCCATCCCCTCCGCGTTCGGGAAGATCCACAAGAAGTACCTGACCCCGACCGTCTCGACGGTCACCATGGGTGGAATCTCCATCATCTTGTACGTGGTGATGAACTACCTGTCCTCGGGCGACAGCGTCATTGTGGACTCGGTCTCGGCCCTCGGGACCATGATCGCGTTTTACTACGGGCTGACCGGCTTCGCTTGTGTCTGGTTCTACCGCTCGTCATTGCGGGAAAACTCGCGCAATTTTGTGGGTCCGGGGCATCTTGCCGCTGCTCGGCGCGCTGATCCTGCTCGGCTGCATGATCTACAACTTCTGGCACTACTGGAACCCGGCGAACTCGGACACGGTATGGGACATGCCCTTCGCCCCGCACTGGCACATCGGCGGGGTGTTCCTCCTCGACGTCGGGGCGCTGTTGATCGGGGTGATCTTGATGTTCGCCTACCGGGTGCTCCGTCCGGCGTTCTTCCGGGGTGAAGTGCTCAACCGCGACACGCCGACCCGGGTTCCCGACGATGTCGGGGTCCCCGTCGGGATGTTCGGGATCGAGCCCTACAACGGGATCGACGAAGGCGCCTGAGGCACCGCAGCGGTCACTCCTCGCTACCCCCGCTCCATCAGGGCGAATGAGGCCGTGGCCAATGGGGGTCCACAGCGACTCTTCGAACCGCTAGACCGGTGGAGGCCGAACGTCGGCCGAGCGTCGTGCATGGAGGATCGATGGCAGAGTCGTTGAACGGAACCGTGGCGCTGGTGACCGGGGCCAGCAGTGGGATTGGCGAGGCCACCGCACGCTCGCTGGCCAAGTCGGGGGCCACCGTCGCCCTGGTGGCTCGTCGGCGCGACCGCCTCGAGGCATTGGCCGAAGAGATCGGCGGGGCGACCAAGGCCTTGGTGATCGAGGCCGATGTGTCGGACCAAGCCCAGGCGCAGGCCTGCGTGGAACGCACCGTCGCCGAGCTCGGACGCCTCGACACCTTGGTCAACAACGCCGGCGTCATGTTGCTCGGCCCCATTGTCGGCGCCCCGATTTCTGAGTGGGAGCGCATGGTCAACCTCAACGTGCTCGGTCTGCTCTACGTCACCCATGCGGCACTGCCCCATCTGCTCGCCTCGGCCGAGCGTGCCCCACGGTCGGTGGCCGACGTGGTCAACGTCTCATCGACCGCCGGTCGCGTGGCGCGACTCAACAGCGGTGTCTACAACGCCACCAAGTTCGGCGTGGTGGCCTTCAGCGAGTCCCTGCGCCAAGAGGTGACGGCCCGCCACGTGCGGGTGAGCATTGTCGAGCCCGGGGCGACCATGACCGAGCTCGCATCGCACAACCGCCCCGAGGTGCTCGAGGCCATGGCCAACATTTTCGCCGGCATCGAATTCGATGCGGGCCGAGGACATCGCCAACGCCATCGACTACATCGTCACCCAGCCGCGCCACGTGGCGGTGAACGAGGTCCTCATCCGCCCAACCGAACAGGAGCGTTGAGCCATCAGACACCGTGACCCCGGCGCGTACTCGGCGGCCCGAGAGGTGTGGTGATGGATCTCGAACTCAAAGACACGGTCACCTTGATCACCGGGGGGACCGACGGCCTCGGATTGGCACTGGCCGAGCGGCTGGTCGCCGAGGGTGGGGCGGTGGCCATCTGCGGCCGCGATGAATCCCGGCTCGCCCAGGCCTCGGCCAAACTCGAAGAAGCGGGAGGCGATGTCCTGGCGCGACGCTGCGATGTAGAGATCAGCGCCGACATCGAGTCCTTCGTCGCAGCCGCCGCGCAGCGCTGGGACCGGATTGACTCGGTGGTGCATAACGCCGGCCGCTCCGCCGCGGCCCGGTTGGAAGCCACCGACGACGCGGCGTGGCACGACGACTTCGAGCTCAAGGTGATGGCCGCGGTGCGACTCACCCGCACGGCGTTGCCCTACCTGCGCCGCCGCGGCGGGGCCGTCCTCTTCACCTTGGCCATGGCGGCCAAGGCCCCGGGGGCGGGGAGTGGCCCGAGTTCGGTCTCGAGGGCGGCGGGTATGGCGTTGATGAAGGCGCTGTCGAAGGAATTGGCGCCAGATGCCATCCGGGTCAACGCCATCTTGATCGGCCTCATCGAGAGCGGCCAGTGGGTCAAGGCCGCGACCGAGAGCGGCGAAGAGCTTTCGGCCTTTTACGAACGCCTGGCGCACGGTGCGGGGATTCCACTCGGCCGGGTCGGCCGGGCGGGCGAGTTCGCCGATCTGGGCGCGTACCTGCTCTCGGCCCGGGCCTCCTACCTGACCGGCACCGCCGTCAATCTCGACGGCGGCCTGTCACCGGCGGTGTAGTGGGGAGTTAGTTGTACCCCTCCATGGTCGTGGCGTCGTCCTTGTCGGTGTGGCTGAGCGCGATCTCATAGCCGTCGATGACCTCGAGTTGGGTCAGCGCGTCCACATGGGGCCTCCCGCCCCCGCCCCATTTCTTCTTGGCGGCCTTGCGGGCCGCCGTGGTGTCCTCGGCCACGACGAAGACGACCTCGTGATCCTCGCCCATCCGATTTTCCGAGAGTTCTCCGCCGAGAAAGGCGCAGTAGAGATGCATGGCGGCAGCGTAGCGAGTACGAAGGGGGGATGAGCGCTCGGAAATTGCCCGCCCGCACCTTTGTCATCACCGGCGTGACCGGTCAGGTGGCCCGACCGTTGGCTATTGCGTTGGCCAAGGAGCACACGGTGATTGGCGCCGCGGCTTTTCGAACGCGGCCGCGCGCGGCCGAGCTCGAGGCGGCCGGGGTCACCTGCATCCCGATCGACCTCGCAAGCGGTGATGTCGGGGCACTGCCCCGCGACGCGGACTATGTCTTGAACTTCGCGGTAGCCAAGACCAACGACTGGGAGACCGACCTGGCCGCCAACGCCGGCGGGTTGGCGTACCTGATGGAACATCACCAAGGCGCCACCGCCTTTTTGCACTGCTCGACGACCGGTGTGTACAAGCCCGATGGACATCGCAAGTTCGCAGAAGACGGCCCGCTCGGTGACAACCACGGGGTCTGGCCGTTCTTGGCCACCTACTCCATCTCGAAGATCGCGGCCGAAGCGACGGCGCGCTGGGCGGCGCAGCGCTTCGAGCTGCCGACCACCATCGCGCGCCTGTCGGTCCCCTACAGCGACCTCGGGGGATGGCCGGCCATCCACCTGCACATGATGCTCTCGGGGCACCCGGTGCCGGTCCACGTCGATGCACCGAGCGTCTACCACCCGATTCACCAAGACGACATCATGGCCATGGTGCCCCGGCTCCTGGCGGCGGCCTCGGTGCCGGCGACCACGGTCAACTGGGGTGGGAGTGAGGGGGTCAGCATCGAGGAATGGTGCACCTACCTGGCCGAGCTCACCGGATGTGAGGCGAAGTTCGCGCCGACCCGCGACACCATCGACAGCGTCGAGATCGACACGACGCGTATGGTCGCACTGGCGGGGCACACCACCGTCGCATGGCGCGACGGGATGGCGTCGATGGCCAAGGCGCTCCATCCCGACAAGGTGCACTGACCTTGGCGCCCATCCGCTTCGAGGTGACCGACCCTGAAGCGCCCCCGGCCACCGAGCTCCTGGCCGAGATGGAGACGGAGCTCAACGAGCTGTACCGGTCGCGCCACCGTCTGGCCAAGCCCAAGCTTTCGGCGCACGAGCTGCGCGCACCGTCGGGCCGTTACCTGGTGGCCTGGCGCGACCAGGTGGCGATCGCCGGGGGCGGGCTGCGTTGCCTCGCGCCCGGGATGGCCGAGATCAAGCGCATGTGGGTCCGCCCGCCCTTTCGTTCCCAAGGTGTCGCCGCCGAGCTCCTCGCCGCCCTCGAGGCCGCGGCGGTGTCGATGGGCTACGGGGCGGCCCGCCTCGACACCGGCCCCAAACAGGTGCACGCGATCGCCCTGTACAAGACGGCCGGCTACCGAGAGATTGGCGACTACAACGGCAACCCCTTCGCTTGCTACTGGGGTGAGAAGGAACTCGGCTGAGGCGGGGCGGGCGCCGGCGACGTTCTGGTGAAGCTCGGGTTGCGCTCTGGGCGTGGTCACCGGGTCGAGAGGCATGCTTCTCGGCCCAGATGGCATGCTGGGGCGCAATGAACGCCGAACTCGCCACCATTCTCGACGACCTCGTCTCGCAGTCCCTCAAAGGAGAACCGCCGACCCGGGACCAAGCGCTGGCGGTGCTCAAGAGCAGCGACGAGGACCTCTTGGACGTGGTGGCGGCCGGCGCCCAGGTGCGTCGACACTTCTTCGCCAACCGGGTGAAGCTCAATCTGATCGTCAACATGAAGAGTGGCCTGTGCCCCGAAGACTGCTCGTACTGCTCGCAGCGCAAGGGTTCGGATGCCGACGTGCTCAAGTACAACTGGGTTGATCCAATCGAGGCCGCCGAAACGGCCGATCGAGCGGTGGCGGGGGGTGCCAAGCGGGTGTGCTTGGTAGCGAGCGGTCGTGGACCGAGCGACCGCGACGTGGTGCGCGTGGCCGAGACGGTCCGGATCATCAAAGAGCGCCACCCCGACGTCGAGGTGTGCACCAGCCTCGGGCTCTTGACCAAAGAACGGGCCGAGCGTCTGGTCGATGCCGGGGTCTACGCGTACAACCACAACCTCAACACCTCAGAAGCGACCTACGCCGACATCTGTTCGACCCACACCTTCGCCGACCGGGTCGACACCGTTGGGGTCGCGCACCAAGCCGGTCTCTCTCCGTGCTCGGGTGCCATATTTGGCATGGGAGAGCACGACGAGGACATCGTCGATCTGGCGCAGGATCTGCGCAAGCTCAATCCTGACTCGGTGCCGATCAACTTCTTGATCCCCTTTGCGGGCACGCCACTCGGTGGCGAATGGCAGTTGACCCCGCAGCGGTGCCTGCGCATCCTCGCCCTCTTCCGCTTCTTCTTCCCCGACGTCGAGGTGCGCATCGCCGGAGGGCGCGAAATCCACCTGCGCAGCCTGCAGACCCTCGGGCTCCACCTGGCCAACTCCATCTTCCTCGGCGACTACCTGACCAGTGAAGGCCAGGCCGGTTCGGCCGACCTCGCGATGATCGCCGACGCCGGGTTCGTCGTTGAAGGCCAAGAAGAGGTGACCCTGCCCGCGGCCCGTCGGGACCTCGTGTCATTGCGCCGCCGTGGTCCGGGGACCCAGGTTCCGGCGAACGCGTAGTTCAGCCGCGCCGCGCCGCTCGGGCGGCCCAGATCATCGGGATCTGGAGGGGGAGGCGTCCCCAGGCGATGATCTTGGTATCGGCCGGACCGCTGTTGCGTCCCGTGCCGGCGTCGAGCGCCATCTGCACGTTGGCGGCGAAGACGCCGACAAGCAGCGTCACGCTGGCCACGCTGGCCGACGAGGTGCGGCGAACGAGGCCTAACGCACAGGCCAGCTCGGCCACGCCACTCGCATAGATGAGGGTGCGATGATGCGCACTCGGGAGCATCCTCGGCATGATGGGCTCGAAAGCCTCGGGGTGGACCATGTGCACGGTCCCGCTCACCACGAAGGCCAGGGCCAGGGCGTCGGGGGCACGACGGCGAAGGCGGCTCACCGGTGCGACACTAGCGGTGCCCCCTAACGAGAGGAAGACGTGGTCACGCTGATTGGATCCCTGGCCGCCGTGCTGACCACGGCCTGCTGGTTGCCCCAAGTCGCCAAGACGGTCCGCCAAGGCACCGCCTATGACTTCGCATGGCCCTATCTGGCCATGCTCACCAGCGGGATCATCGCGTGGACCACCTACGGGGTGTTGCGCCACGACCCACCGATCTATTTGTGCAACGCCATCACCGGTCTCTTGGTGTTGGCCATCGTCGCGGTCAAGGTGCGCTCGTCGCGCCCGCTGGCCCGAGACGCCGAAGTGCTGGTGGTCGAGGGCATCGAACCCTGAGCAACTCCGTGCGCCTTCCCTGAGGCCGGGCCTCGAGCCTCATCTACACTGACGTCGATGTCACACAACGGAAGGGGTATTGCGTGAGCACGCAAGTCACGATCATTGGCGGGGGCAGCTACCAATGGGCGCCCGAGTTGATGGCCGATCTCTTCGGCACGCCGGCCCTGGCCGGAATGAAACTGGTGCTCCAAGACATCGACCCCGCCCCGCTGCCCAAGATGGAGGCCCTGGCCCACAAGGTCAGCGACGCCCTCGAAGCCAAGGCGTCCATCACGTCGACCACGGACCGCAAGGCCGCCCTCTCAGGCGCCGATTTCGTCATCGTGTGCATCTCCACCGGCGGTTTCGCGTCGATGGCCGTGGACCTTGCGGTTCCGGCCGCCCATGGCATCACCCAGACCGTCGGCGACAGCGTGGGCCCCGGTGGGATCAACCGGGCGCTGCGCAACGTCCCGGTGCTGGTCGCGATCGCCCAGGACATGCAAGCGGTGTGCCCCGACGCCTGGCTGTTCAACATCACCAATCCAATGACCACCTTGACCCGGGCCGTGTGCCGCGAGACGAGCATCAAGACGGTCGGGCTCTGCCACGAGGTGGGCAACTTCACCATGGACCTGGCCATCGCGCTCGGCAAGCCCTGGGACGCCATCGTGCCGTCGGTGATGGGGGTCAATCACTTCCCGGTCCTGACGTCCCTCGAGGTCGACGGCGAGAACGGGTTCGACATCATTCGCGACCTGGTCCAAGAGGTGGGCGGGTTGGGCGCCCTCGCGCCAGAACCCGGACGCCCCGAGGCCGAGCCGTTCTCGAAGTTGCACTTCGCGCAGCGCCACGTGCTCAAGCTGATCATGTTGGAGCGATGGGGCACTTTCCCCGCCGCCGGCGATCGCCATATTGCGGAGTTCGTCTCCTTTGCTCTGACTCCCGAGTCCGATTGGGGGGCGGCCTACAACATCTCGCTCAGCCCGATTTCAGTACGCGAGAAGCACCAGGCCGAATATGTGGCCGATGTGGACGCGTGGCTGGCCGGCACGAAGGATCTGCAGACCTGGCAGTCGGGCGAACTGCCTGCACCGATGATCTCGGCGATGCTGACGGGCGAGCCCTACGTCGCACCCGTCAACATCCCTAACGTCGGCCAAGCCCCCGGGCTGCCCGCCGACGCCGTGCTCGAATCGATGTGTGTCATCGACGGCGAGGGGATACGGGGTCGTGACGTCGCCACCCTTCCCGAGCCCTTCAACGAGATCGTCCGCCGACATGTGGCGACCCAAGAACTCACCGTGCAGGCCGCGCTGAGCGGCGACCGGGCGCTGGCGGGCGAGGCTTTCGCTCTCGACCCACTGGCCGGTCGCGGTGACTTGCGTGAGACCGACGCCATGGTCGACGAGTTGCTCGCGGGCACGGCGCGCTGGTTGCCCCACTTCGCGTAGCGTCGGGCGCACGAGCCATCCGGTCGACCCCGCTCGCGGCGGGCGTTTTGGCCACTTCATTGGGAAGGACACATGATGCGTATCGGATTCGTCGGCCTCGGGGCCATGGGCCTACCTATGGCCGGCCACCTCATCTCGGCCGGCCACGAGGTCACCGTCGCCTCTCGGAGCCAAGGACCAATCGAAGCCGCGGTGGCGAGCGGTGCCAAAGACGGCGGCACGCCACGGGGTGTGGCGCAGGCCGCAGAAGTCATCATCCTCTGCGTGCCCAACTCGCCCGAGGTCATCGAGGTTCTCGACGACATGGTGCCCGTGCTGAGTGAGGGCCAGATCGTGGTCGACTGCTCGACGATCGACCCCGAAGTCGAGCGGGCCCAACACGAGCGGGTCGCGGCCAGCGGTGCGCGCTACCTCGACGCCCCGCTGTCGGGTGGGACGGCTGGCGCCAAGAAGGGAGCGCTGACCTTGATGGTCGGTGGCGACGAGGCCGTGTTGCGTGACGCCGGGCCCGCCCTCGATCCGTTCTCGGGGCTCATTGTCCATGTCGGGGGACCCGGCATGGGACAGGTCGTCAAACTGTGCAACAACTTGATCTATGCGGCCCAGATGACCGCGGTGAGCGAAGCCACCGCGTTGGCCACCAAGTCCGGGGTGGACATGGACAAGTTGTTCGAGGTACTCACCCATGCGACCGGCGACTGCGTCGCGGTACGGACGCGCCTGCCTGTGGCGGGTGTGGTGGCTGAGAGTCCGGCGTCCAACGGCTGGGCGCCGGGGTTCATGACGGATCTCATGGCCAAGGATCTCGACCTGGCGTTGGCCTACGGCGCGAAGTCCGGCGTGCCACTCGCCACCACGGCGACGGCGCGCCAGATGTTGACGGCGGCCCACAGTGCGGGGTTCGGCCGGGAGGACTTCTCCGCGGTGGCCAAGGTGGTCCTGGCCCTCTCGGGGGTTTCGTGAACCAGCCGGGCCCCTTGGCGACGCCGGCCCTCATATTGGCGGCCGACCATCGCGCCCGCGGCGTGATGACCATGGAGCGCTACGGCGACTACGTGGCGGCGCTGGCCAAGGCCCTGCCATCGTGCGACGGGATCTTGGCCACCGCCCAACCGCTGGCCGATCTGGTGGACGCGGGACACGTGACCCCCGAGCAGCGCACCTATCTCTCCATCAACCGCACCGGCCTGGCGAAGTCCGCCTTCGAGCTCGACGATCGCCTCGTCACCAGCGTCGAGCGCGCGGCACGCGACGGGTGGAGCGGGATCAAGCACATGACGAGGATCGACCTCTCCGACCCGCTCACCGCACCGGCCCTCGAGCTCTTGGGCCAGGTGCTCGATCAGGCGAGCGCGGCCGGACTCGAGGCCCTCATCGAGCCGCTGGTGTGGCACGACGGCCAGGTGGCGCGTGAGACCGACGCCATTGTCTACGCCGCCGTGGTCGCACACGATCTCGGAGCGCCGTTGCTCAAGGTCCCGGTCCCCATCGCAGATCCGGGCGCACCTCGGGCCGAGGCGGTGGCCCGGGTGGTCGGGAGCGTCGGGGTGCCGGTCCTGTTCTTGGGCGGCCCGGTCGGCGACGGCGGACGCACCGCCGTGCTCGACGAGGTGCGAGACGTCATGGAGGGCGGCGGTGCGGGTATGGCCATCGGGCGCAGCGTGTACCTCGATCCTGATCCGGCCGAGATGGCGGGGCTGATGGCCAAGTTGATCCATCAATGAGGATCTTGACCATCGACTTTGGCACCACGGTGACCAAGGTCGGGATATGGAGCGAAGAGGGCCTGGTCGCCCTCACCCGCTCAGAAGTGCCCATCGCCCACCCCGAAGTCGGATGGGCCGAACAGGATCCCTTGCGCTGGTGGACCTCGGTAGTCATCGCCTGTGCCGAAGCGCGGGCCCAAGCTCCCGAGGACTTCGGCCAGGTCGAGGTGGTGTCGTGCT
The DNA here is from genome assembly GCA_963800725.1 of uncultured Acidimicrobiaceae bacterium. GTDB lineage: Bacteria > Actinomycetota > Acidimicrobiia > Acidimicrobiales > RAAP-2 > Bog-473. The sequence continues at coordinate 171,814 of CAWDCE010000019.1, forward strand.
CGGGGGCCCGCCAGACCTTTGTCCCGGTCATGCGCAGCGGCGAGCCGCTCGGCAAGGGCATCTTGTGGTCAGACCGCCGCGGCGCAGCCGAGGCCGCCACGCTCACCGCGCAGATGGGCGGAGAGGACATCAACCGGGCCCGTACGGGCATTCCCCTTGACGCCGGAGCGGTGGCGGCGAAGGTGGCCTGGTTGGCAGCCCATGAGCCCGAACGCCTCGAGCGCTGTGACGCCATCGTCGCCCCGCGCGACCTCGTGGTCCTGCGCATGACCGATGAACTGGTGACCGACGCCACGTTCGCGTCGCGCAGCGGGCTCTATGACTTCGACGGCAACGCGGTGCGCGAACTGGCCGGTCCCGCGCTCGGAAAGCTCCCGAGCGTGGTGGCGTCGGACACCATTGTGGGCAACGTGCGAGCGGTGCCCGGTGCCGAGCTCGGGTTGCGACCGGGAATCCCCGTGGTCATCGGGGCCGGCGACCGTCAATGCGAGGTCCTCGGGTCGGGCGCGTCGGAGGAATGCCCAATGGTCAGCTGGGGCACGACGGCCAACGTCTCGGTGCCGGTGCAGGATCGCCCGGTCCCGAGTCCCGCCGGTGCGGTGGTGACCAGGGGCGCGACCGGTGGGTGGCTGCTCGAGGGTGGCCTGTCCGCCGCGGGATCCTTCTTGGCCTGGTTGGGTCGACTGGTCGATCGACCGGTCGACGAGTTGGCCACGCTCGCGGCCAAGAGCCCACCGGGGGCTCGCGGCGTCATCGCGGTGCCGTGGCTCGATGGGGCCCGCGCCCCGTGGTGGCGCGACGATGCCCGGGCCGGGTTCGTCGGTCTCGGTGCCGCCCATGGGGCGGGGGATCTGTCGCGCGCGGCCATCGAGTCGGTGGCCTGGGACGTCTTGCGGTGCATGGAGGTGGTGACGGCGGGTCGCCTCGGGGGGAGTACGGCCCAAGGGGTCACCCTCGGGGGAGCGGGGACCGGTTTGCCGCTATGGGTTGAGGTATTGACCTCGGTACTTGGAATCGAAGCCACCCGCCATCGCTCCGGCGAGGCTGCGTCAGCCGGGGCCGCGCTCTTGGCCGGTCGGGCGCTCGGCCTTGAACTCCGCCTCAGCCAACTCGACCCGGTGGCTGCGGTCATCACTCCCGACCCCGACGCCGTGCGGCTCTACCGAGGCCTGCGGCCCCAGGTCGAGCACGTGGCCGCAGCCGTGTTGGCGGCCACCGAATCCCTGCCGCGCCGCGGCCTCGACCCGTCGGTCTAGCGTGTGCGGGTCACGCTGGCCTACGGAGTGGACGGCCTCGATGTCGAGGTTCCCGACGACGCCGCGGTCATCGTGCCGACCCAACTTCGCGCTCTCGATGACCAGGCGAACTGCGTGCGCCGCGCGCTCGAGGCGCCGGTGGCCGGGTCGCCGTTAGACGAGCTGTGCCGCGACGTGCGCTCCGTGGTGGTGGTCTTTCCCGATCTGACCCGGCCCATGCCCAATCGCCTCGTGCTGCCCCAGATCCTCGGCTGCCTGGCTGCGAGTGGCGTACCCGACGCCGCCGTGACGCTCTTGTGCGCGACGGGCACCCACCGCCAGGCGACGCCCGCCGAGATGGACGAGCTGGTCGGCGCGGACATCGTCGAGCGCTACGCCATCATCGACCACGACGCCAACAGCGAGGACCACGAGCGGGTCGGCGAGGTTGACGGTGTGCCCGTGAAATTGCCGCGGGCCTACGTCGAGGCTGATCTGCGGATCATTTGCGGTTTCGTCGAGCCACACTTCTTCGCAGGTTTCAGCGGTGGCCCCAAAGCGGTCTGCCCGGGGCTGGCAGCCACCGAGACGATCCTCGAGGCCCACCACCCGCGCCGCATCGCCGACCGGGGCGCCACCTTCGTGACCAGGGTGGGCAATCCCGTACACGACTTCGTCCGCGCCGCTGTGGCTCTGGCTCCGCCGCATTTCTCGATCGATGTCACCATCAACCGTGACCGGGCGATCACCGCCGTCTTCGCCGGCCCGCTCGCAGCGACCCACGACGCCGCGTGCGCCTTCGCCCAGGCGTCGGCCGTGCAGAGCGTTTCGGCCCCCTTCGACGTCGTGGTGACCACCAACGGGGGGTACCCCTTGGACCGCAACTTGTACCAAGCGGTCAAGGGCATGGCCGCGGCGGAGCGGATCGTGGCCGAGGGCGGGGTCATCGTGGCCGCCGCACAATGCCGTGACGGGATCCCGACCCCGGGAGCCTTTGCCCAGGTCATTGCGGCCGCCCGCACGCCCGGTGACCTCGTCGGGGCCAGCGGGGGCCCCGAGCTCGACCGCTGGCAGGCCCAGGTGCTCGGGCGGGTGCTCGAGCGCGTCTTCGGTGTGGCTCTACAGCGACGGGGTGCGCCACGAACTGGACCAAGGTCCGCTGCTGCGAGTCGTCGACGACATGACATCGGCCATCGCCGAGGCGATGGCGACCCGGGGCGGGCGGGCGCGGATCGCCGTCCTGCCCGACGGCCCCCTCACCGTCGCCACCGTCGGGCCGGGTCCCGCGACGCCAGCCAATACCTGACGCGCGCGTCAGGGATAGAGTGCTCCGATCGTGACCGACGAGCCGATGTTCGACTTTGCCGTTCCTGACGATCTCCTCCGCGACGCGGTAGAGCACGCCAGCGATCCCGAGGTGATCGCGAGCATCGAGATGATGCCCGGGACCGGCGAAGGCAAGCCGCCCCCGCTGATCGGCATCTTGCAGACCTCGGGCTACGCGCCGCTGGTCTTGATGACGACCGCCGCGTTGATTCCCGGGACATTCGGCAACGGCATCGCGTTGGTCGGGCACAGCCTGCAGGTCTCGTTCCACATGTCGAACGCCTCGCTCGGTGCGGTGGCCTTCGTGGCCCAGGTGGCCCAGTTGCTCTGGGCGGTCCCGCTCGCGCTGTGGGCGGACCGGGGGAGTCGCAAATTGGTCGCCGGCCTGGCCTTGATCACGTTCGGGATCTTCGGGTCGCTCATGGCGCTGTCCCCCAATGTCTGGGCCTTCGCCTTCTTGTATCTGATGGCATCGGTTGGTTTCGGGGTCAATAACACGGTGCACAACTCGTACCTGTCCGACGCCTATCCGACCGAGGCTCGGGGCCGGGTGTTCAGTTGGCACAACCTGTCGGACCCGATCTCCCAGACGCTCGGGATCTTGATCTTCGGGTTCGTGGTCACCGTCGCGCATAGTTGGCGGTACGGACTCTTGATCGCCGCCGCGGGTATCCCGATCGGTTTCGCCCTCTTCACCTTCCGCGAGCCCGAGAAGGGGGCCAACGAGTCCAGCCACATCCTCAAAGCCACCGGCATGGACCTGCACTCTCAGCAGGAAAAGGCGCCACGGGTCCTGCTCGGCTCGGCCATGACCCGGCTGCTGCGGATCCGGTCGCTGTATTACGAGCTGGTGGCCGTGGCCATCTTGGGCTTCGTCGGTACCGGGATCCCACTGTTCGGGAACCTGTTCTTCATCGACAAGTTCCATCTCGACACCGCGCAGCGCAGCGAGGTGTACGCCATCATCGGGCTGGCCGCCTTCCTCGGCCTTCCCCTGGCCTATGTGTTCGGTGACCGCTATTTCCGCCGGGCACCCCAGCGCCCGCTGATCATCTCGGGCATCTGCATTTCGGCCTACGGGATCTTGTTCGTCACCTCGCTCTATGTGCCCAAACTCTGGATGGTGGTGGTCCTGCAGTTCTTGGCCAACGCCGCGGTGTCCCCCCTCGCCATCTGTATCTTCTTGACCCTCGCCGCCACTGCGCCGCCCGAGATGCGCACGATCTGCTTCGCCATGTTCGGGGTGTATTCCCTTGTCTTTGGTGGATTCGCCGGTTCCGTCGTCCTCGGTGCGGTCTCCGACGCCATCGGTGGGCTCCACGGGATCGTCATCTCGCTGTCGGTCATCGCTCCCATCTGTTTGGTCGGTGGGTTTTTGCTATTGCTCGGGTCGCGTTGTGTGCGCCGCGATATCACCATGGTCATCGAAGACGTGATCGAGCGCTACACCGAGGGCAAGCGGCGCCAAGAGGGCGGCGAGATCCCGTCACTCCAGGTCCACAATCTCGACTTCTACTACGGCACCAACCAGGTGCTCTTCGACCTGAACCTCCAGGTCGAACAGGGCGAGATGGTCGCCCTCCTCGGGACCAACGGGGCGGGCAAGTCCACCTTGTTGCGCGCCGTGTCGGGCCTCGCGCATCCGCACCGCGGCGTGGTGCGGATCTTCGGCATGAACTGCACCTATCTCGAACCCGAGCAGATCATCGACCAAGGCGTCGCCTTGTTGGTCGGGGGCAAGATGACCTTCCCGGGGCTGACGGTCCGCGACAACCTGCGCATCGGCGGACACACGTTGCGCCGCGACCGGGCCAAGGCGGCCGAGGCCATGCGCGAGGCGCTCGAGGCCTTCCCCGAACTCAAAGAGCGGATCGATCAACCGGCCGGGACCCTCTCGGGCGGTGAGCAGCAGATGCTGGCGTTGGCCCGGGTCATGATGACGCGTCCGCGCCTGCTCTTGATCGACGAGCTGGCGCTCGGGTTGGCGCCGATGACGGTGGACCGCCTGATGGGCATGGTGCGACGCATCAACGAAGAAGGGGCGACGGTCATCTTGGTCGAGCAGAGCGTGAATCGGGCCATGAACCTGGCGCAGCGCTGCTTCTTCATGGAACGCGGTGAGATCCGCTTCGACGGGCCCACCGCCGAATTGATCGGAGCGCGACGACCTGTTGCGCCCGGTCTTTTTGGGCGCGGCCTCGACGGGATTGGCCTAGCCACCAATGCCGACGATGCTGGCTTTTTCGGCCCCGAGTGGCGTCCTCCTCCAAGGCGTCATCGTCGGGCTCGGCTACGGCCTGCTGGCCGTTGGACTCGTGCTCATCTACCGGACCAACCGGGTGCTCAACTTCGCCCAGGGACAGGTCGGCGTCATCGCTGCGGTCTTTTTGGTCAAACTCACGGCTGACTTCCACTTCGAGTACTGGTTCTCCCTCGTCTTATCCATCGCCCTCGCCTCGGCCGTCGGGGCGCTGTCAGAGCTCGTGCTGCGGCGCCTGTTCAACCGGCCCCGGGTGCTCGTGATGGTGGCGACCATTGGACTGAGCGAAGTGCTCTTGGCCTTAACCGCGCTGCCCTTCATCCGTCCCCACAACCTCTACAAGCCGGTCCCGGTGCCCTTCGACCTCTCCTTCACCGTCGGGTCCGTGCTGATCACCCCCGCCGAAGTGCTGACCCTGATCGTCGCCCCCCTGGTCGCCATCGCCCTGGTGGTGGCGGTCAAGTGGACGCCCTGGGGTCTCTCGATGCGCGCCATGTCCGAAAACGCCGATTCGGCCCGGCTGTCGGGGGTCTGGGTGCGCCGGACCTCCACGCTCACTTGGACGGTGGCCGGCGCGCTCTCGGCCTTCAACGCGATCTTGTTGGCGCCCGGACAGACCAGCGCACTGACCCAGGCGGTCAGTCCTGACCTGTTGTTGTTCGCGCTCACCGCCGCCTTGGTCGGGGCCATGGTGAATCTGACGGTCGCCTTCATCGCCGGCATCGGGGTCGGGGTGCTCTACGAGGTCCTGCAGTGGAACTTCTTGGCCGCCCAGAACGCCACGGCCAAGCTGCAGCTGGTCTTTTTCATCGTGCTGCTGGCGGTGATGTTGATCCGGGTCAGCGCGTTGCGAAAATCGAGCCGGTCGACGTCGGGGTCGACCTGGCTCCAAGGCGCCGTCACGGTGCACGACTCGGTCGACAAGCTGCGCGCCCGAGTATCGACCTCGGGGGTGTGGTTCGCCGCCATCGTGGCCATCTGCCTGCCGTTCATGCTCGACGTCGGCCGCAATTACCTCTTCGCGCAGGTCTGCATCTTTGCGATCATCGCGTTGTCGCTGACCGTCCTGACCGGTTGGGCCGGTCAGGTGTCGCTCGGCCAATTCGGTCTGGTCGCGGTCGGTTCATTGATGGCCGCGCACCTTGGCAATTCACTCCCGCTCCCGGTCCTTTTGCTCTTCGCCGGTGCGGTCACCGCGCTCGTCGCCATCTTGATCGGGCTGCCGGCATTGCGGGTGCCGGGACTTTTCCTCGCCGTGAGCACGCTGGGCTTCGCCCTCTTCATGCAGGTGACGGTCGTGTCGACCCCGTGCGTGACGCTGCCCCTCATCAACAAGACGCTGTGTACGGGGTTGCCGTCGGGCATCCCGACGGTGGTGGCCAATCCGAAACTCTTCGGGATAAATCTGTCGTCGCCGCAGGCCTTCGCGTGGTTCTCGCTCGCCATGTTGTTCCTGTCGATCTTCGCCGTGCGACTGTGGCGCGACAAAGGCATCGCCCGGCGCCTGGTGGCGGTTCGTGACAACGAGATCGGGGCTGCGGGTATGGGCATCCCGGTGCTGCGCACCAAGCTCTTGGCCTTCGGGCTCTCGGGTTTCATGGCCGGGTACGCCGGCGTCCTCTATGCCTACGCCACCGGCCAGCTGAGCACGTCCAGCTTCGATCCCACCACTTCGTTCTTGATCATCGCCATGGTGGTGATCGGCGGGTTGGGTTCGATCCCCGGGGCGATTCTCGGTGCGCTCTACCTGATTGGGCTGCCCGCCATCTTCGGGTCCAACCCAACGATCCAGTTCCTGACCAGCGGGCTCGGGCTGATCGCCTTCATTTTGTACCTGCCCGGTGGTCTGGCCCAGGTGCTCCAGCGCTTCGGTGACGTGGTGACCATTGGGATCCGTACGCTCTACGAGCGCTACTTCGGGTCGGGCGGCGACGCCCCGCCGGCCGGGGACAGTGGTGCCCCCCAGACCCACCACGCGCCGCCACCGGATCCGGCGCTGGTGACCGGAGGGGTCGAAGGATGAGCGCCACCCGCGTCACCACCGACGTCGGGCCGTTGGGGTTCCCGACCGGGCCCGCACTCTTAGAGGTCGAGCACCTGGCCGTCAGCTTCGGTGGCGTCCATGCCGTCGTCGACGTCAGTCTGCGGGCCGAGCCCGGTTCGATCGTCGGACTGATCGGGGCGAACGGGTCGGGCAAGACCACCACGCTCGACATGATCTCTGGCCTGGTCCAGCCCCAGGCGGGCCGGGTCCTCCTCGATGGGGTGAACATGGCGGAGTACCTCCCCGAGGAACGTCAGCGCACCGGCATGATCCGCTCGTTCCAAGACTGCCGCCTCTATCCCGAACTCTCCGTCCACGACGTCCTCATGTTGTGCGAGGACGCCAAGAATGAGGTGTCGGTGATCTCGACCACCTTGCAGCTGCCCTGGGCCCGTCGGGCCGAGAAACGCAAGATCGAAGCGGTCGATCAGGTCATCGAGGCCTTCGGTCTCCAGCGCTTCCGCAACCACCGAACGGCGGAGATCTCGACGGGGACCCGCCGGGTGGTCGATCTGGCTTCGATCGTGCTGGCCAATCCCCGCCTCTTGCTGCTCGACGAACCGACGGCGGGCATTGCCCAGCGCGAGGCCGAGGCCTTCATCCCGTTACTCCAGCGTCTCCATGCCGTCGCCGACACGACCATCGTCTTGGTCGAGCACGATGTCCCGCTGGTCTTCGAATTGTGCTCGCAGGTCGTAGTCATGGAGCTGGGTCAGGTGGCGGCGTCGGGTCCGCCCGAGGTGGTCCGCGCTGACCCCCAGGCGCTGGCGGCGTACCTTGGTGCGAGCGACGAAGCGTTGCTGGTCTCGGGACCGACGCAAAAGTCGCCGACCGCGAAGGGGGAATCGTGAAGGCAGGGGGGCAATGAACGCATCCACGCTCAACCCAGTGGCACCGTTCGGGCGCACGTGGCGCCGTCTGCGCCGCCGACCGATGGCCATGCAGGTCAGGACCATTATCTTGATCCTCGGCGTCATTATCGGGCTCGTGGTGTGGCTCGTGCTCGCCCCGTCGGGCACCCCGGGCTCGGCGTCAGGCGCCGGCGCGGCCGAGGCGGTGCTCACGGCGTCGACGACCCCATCGAGTGGCACGGGCACCCCGGTGTCCGAAGCCAGCACCAGCACGAGAGGCGTGACGTCCACGACCATCAACGTGGTCTTCCCGATCATCTCGCTTACCAGTTTGCAGGGGAAGTTCGGCCTGGCCGACGACAAGGAGTTCGGCGACCAGGCCAAGGCCATTGCGCTATTCACCAAGCAGATCAACCAAACCGGCGGGATCAACGGCCGCAAGATCAACCCGATCATTGTGAACTTCGATCCGTCCGACGCTGCGGGCATGACCGCGCTCTGCAAGCAATGGACCCAGGGCAACCCGCCGGTCTTCGCGGTGATCGACGCCATTGGGGCCTGGACCGGGGCCAATCAGCTCTGCGTCACCCAGCAGGGACAGACCCCGCTCCTCGACCGCGTGGACGACGGTGACCAACTGGACCCAGTTGGGCTCTCCGTATCTGTGGTGGACCGGTGCGGACCAGGCACCGGTGCTCCAGGCGACTGTCAACTGGGGGGTGAGCTCGGGACGCCTCGTCAAGGGCAAGACGGTGGGCGTCGTGGTGTCGGACCAGGCGAGCGATCAGACCGCGTTGAACCAGTACATGCTGCCGTACTTGAAGAAGGCGGGCATCCCGGCCAAGGTGCTGACGGTTGCGGCCAATCCCGACGAGCTCCGCGACCACCAGTTCGGACGCCCAGTTGGCGGTCGAGAGCCTCAAGTCGTCCGGCGTGCAGTCCGTCATCCCCATGCTGCCCGAGAACGCACTGTTCCCCTACTTGGCGGCGGAGAGACGCGCAGCAGTATTACCCCAAGCTCTTGTTGAGCGACTACAACTCGAGCATCGAAGTCGCACTCGGCCTGATCCCGACCCCCTACGAGAAGGCGCTCGATGGGCAACAAGGCGTCACCACCGAGACATTGGGCGGGTTCGACGACGCCCGTCCCGAGGCCCAAGGCGGCTATGACCCCGGGGTGCGGTCGTGCTTCACCACCTGGCACCAGGCCTACCCGAAGGTCCCCAAGGGCGAGGAGGCTTCTACATTGAAGAGCAGGGCCCGGTGGCCAACTGGTTCGCGTCGATCCGCTTGTTCGCCGACGCCGCCAAGATGGCGGGCACCAACCTCAACCGGCGCACCTTTGTGACGGCGATGTCCAAGATCACTAACTTCCCCGGTGCCGACGCCCCGGTGTGGAGCTTCAGCCCGACCAAGATGTACGGCCCGACCCAGTATCAAGTGGTCGCGCTGCACAACAACGTGCCGCCGTCATCGCAGTGCAAGCTCAAGACCAACCACAAGCCCCAGGGCACGTGCTGGGTCTCGGTGCAGCCCTTCAAACCACTTCCCGCAACGACAGCCACGCCGGCCTCGTAGGCGGGCCAACTCCCGCGTCGCACCTCGTGCCCGCTCGTTGTAACTTCATGCGATGACCAAGTCCGAACATCTTGGTGATCATGACCGACGAGGAGCGCTACCCGCCGCCCTACGAGGGAGAAGCGCTGGCGAAGTTCCGTCGTGAGCAGCTTCCCGCACGCGAGGCACTGCGGGCAGGCGGGCTCGAGTTCCACCGTCACTATGCAGGCTCGACCGCTGTGTCTCCCGAGCCGTACCACCTTGTTCACCGGACAGTATCCGTCGCTGCACGGTGCCACCCAGACCGACGGTCTGGCCAAGAAGAACACCGACCCCGCCATGAACTGGCTGGACCCAGATTCGGTGCCGACGCCGGGGACTGGTTCCCGCCGGTGGCTACCAGACGCATTACCGCGGGAAGTGGCACATCAGTCACGCCGACCTGTTGATCCCCGGTACCTATGAAAGCCTGGCCGCGTCCGACGAGCACGGCCGGCTTATCGCCGAGAACGTCGAGGCCTACAAGAAGGCCGATCGGCTCGATCCCTACGGCTTTTCGGGATGGATTGGACGTGAACCGCACGGTGCGCAGAAGTGCGACAGCGGGGTGGTCCGCGACGGCGTGTTCGCAGAGCAAGTCATTGAGCTCTTTGGTGAGCTCGCCGGTTCGCGTGCCGACGGCCCCTGGTTGGCGGTGGCATCCTTCGTCAACCCACACGACATTGCGTTCTCGAGTTTCGGGTGGTCCGAGCTGCTCGGCTGCGAGCCCCCCGACGACACCGTGCCCGACATCGCCGAAGCGCCGTCGCAGTCCGACTCATTCGCCGGGCGCCCGGCATGTCAAGAGCAGTTCAAGAAGATCTGGCCCAAGGCGATCTTCGACCAACCATCCGATGTCGGCTATCGGCGCCTGTATTACTACCTGCACAAGTTGGTCGACCGGGCGATCGGACGGATCCTCGAAGCGCTCGAGGCCTCGGGTATGGCGGAGGAAACCATCGTCGTCTTCACGTCGGATCACGGCGATCTCGTCGGGGCCCACGGTGGCCTGCAACAAAAGTGGTACAACGCCTTTGACGAGGCAATCCGGGTCCCGATGATCGTGAGGGGTCCGGGCGTGGTGTCTTCTCATGAGGGCGTCATGGGCCCGACGAGCCACGTTGATCTTGTCCCGACATTGCTTGGGCTCGCCGGCATCGACGTCGAAGCGGCCTTTGCCGGTGTGTCGGCCCACCACGAAGAGGCACACCTGCTCCCCGGCCGTGACCTCTCGTCCGTCATCACCACCAGCGCGACCCTCGGCGAAGTACCCGAGGCGATCTACTTCTTGACCGAGGACAACGTCACCCAGGGGCTGACCCAGCAAAACGTCCTCTCGGGGGAAACCTTCGACGACGTGGCGCCACCGGGCAAGATCGAGTCGGTCATTGCGACCATGGCGACCGGGGAGGGTGGCGCCGGCGAATTGTGGAAACTCAATCACTACTACGAGCGCCTCGACGACTGGTACGAAGCCAAGGGGTTCACGAAGAATCCGTTTCTCGCGCCGCCGGCCGAGCCCGTATTCGAGTTGCACAATCTCAGTACCGATCCCGAGGAGCGTCACAACCAGGCGGTCAGTGCTCCCGAGGCGCTCAACGAGATGCAGCGGGTGCTTGAAACCCAACGCGACGCCAAGCGCCTCGTTCCCTCGCTCCGCAATCCCTAGCCCGCCCGCTCAGCCAGGCGCCGCCTGAGGGCAGTGTGGGCGTCGGCCACGCCACGGCCGGAGGCTTTTCGCCCCAGTTGGCGCGAGACTGACCGTGGTGCTGACAACCGACGCTCTTGCGAAGTCTCTCGAGTCGCAGTTGGCATTGTCGCGACTGCTCACCTCCTTTGAACTTTCGCTCGCGTCGCATTGTCCGGGCTGGTCGACCTTCGATGTGCTGAATCACTCGATCGGGGTGACGATGCAGTTCACCGAGTTCGCCTCGGGGGTGACCGACACGCCCGAGCACACAGATGGGGACCTGATCGGGGCCAACCCCCGTCGTGCGGTCGAGAACGTGTCGACCGCCTCGCACAAGGCCTGGGCGAGCGTTGATCCCGAGCGGACCTGTGTTCTCTCGTTCGGCAGCTTCGAAGCCCTGTTCGCAGCGGGCATCAATCTGGTCGAGGTCTTGGCCCATTCGTGGGACATGAGTCCGGTTGCCCATCATTGGTTCGAATGTGACGACGAGGTGTGGGCCACTGGCCTGGACATCGCGCACGACCTGATCGGCTCGACGCGCGACCCGCAGCGCTACGGTCCCCAAATCGATGTCGCTCCGAGCGCGTCGATCGAAGAGCACTTCTTGGGTTACCTCGGTCGCCGCTAGAAGAACGAGAACGTGTTGGCCGAGATCAAGACGACGATGCCGATAACGCAGTAGAGCAGGGGTGCCGCGACCGCGCCGACTGCGTGGTGAGGGCACGGCTCTTTGGGTGGCGACCCGCCCAGAGGATGAACCAGGTGGCGAGGACCTCGCCCACGACGAAGACGAGGGCCGTGACGAGGCGGCCGTCGCCACGGTCGGCACGAAACAAGGGGATATAGACGGCGAGATTGTCTCCGCCTGCGCCGATCGTCACCAGCGCGGCGGAGATCAGTCCGCTCCCGACCGCACGTCGCACGGCGCGCTCGTGCCCGGCGTGATGGCGCAGTTCGATCAGGCCGCGCACGCCAATGAGCAGTGGGACCAGTCCCAAAAGCCCGATAGCCCGGGTCGGAACGTCGAACAAAGCAATGGCGGTGGCGGCGGCGACCACCACGATGGTCGTGAACCCGATCACCTGACCGGTGGCGATTCGGTGGGCCTTGTGGGTCGGCGCGGTCGCCACCATGGCGATGGTGACCACGACGTTGTCGATGTTGGTGCCGACGAAGGCCAGGGTCGCGATGCCGAATGCGGCCGGCAGGCCGGCCACCATGAGCGCTCCGCTCAGGCGTTGTCGAGAGCGGGGGCGGCCGGCCCGTAGGGGCGATCACCACGCAGCGTCACGCGGTGGGCATAACGCGGCGAGTCCCCGTAATCGTCGAGGGCGTAGTGCAAGGTGGCCCGGTTGTCCCAAAAGGCCACCGACCCCGCCTTCCATCGGAACCGGCAGGTGTATTCGGGCTGGACGCAATGGCGATAGAGCATTTCGAGGATCGAATTGCTCTCATTCTTCGACAGGCCGAGGATCGATTGGGTGAACTGGCCATTCACGAAAAGCCCGTTGCGCCCGTTCTCGGGGTGGGTCCGCACCACGGGATGAAACGCGGGCAGCAACTTGTCGTGCCAGATCCCGTTCCATTCGTAGCCGCCCCGGGCCTCGACATCGGCCGCGAACCATGGATCGTGATGGATGGCAATGAGCCCGTCGCACATCGTGCGCACCCCGGGCGCCAACCCGTCGTAGGCGTCTTGGAGGCTGGCCCACATGGTGTCGCCCCCGACCTCGGGAGCCTCCATCATGTAGAGCATCGACCCCATGGCCGGGGTCTGGAGAAACGTCACGTCGGTGTGCCACCAGTTGGCCCGATCCACCTTGCCGTCGATCGCCAGGACCTCGGAGTTCTCCTCGATGGACGGGAGGACGGGGTGGGCCTCGGTGACCACGCCGAACTGGCGGGCGAAGTCGGCTTGTTGGTCCGGAGTCAAGGTTTGGTCGCGGAAGAAGATGACGTGGTGCGTGTTGAGCGCCTCGCGCACCGCCGTGACCACCTCGGGCGCCAAGGGCACGGACAAGTCGATGCCGCCGATCTCGGCCCCGATGCTCGGGGTCAATGGGTGCACGCTGAGGCTGGTGGCGAGGGTCACCAAGGCATTGTGCCCGACATTGGCCGCCCACTCAATCCGGACCCGCCCAATGCCCTCTACATTGAACGCCATCATCTTGTGACCTCGGGAGGGGAACCTCATGGCTATTTCCACCAGCGCAGGCGAGGGCGGACTTGCCTTCCCGCGCCCAGAGCGCAATTACTCGCCGTGGTACCAGTGGATGGTCCGCCTCCAAGAGACCACCCACGAGGACCCGCTGCCCGAGGGAGATTTGTCGTCGCTGACCGAGTGGACGCAGGGCCGGCGGGCGCGTCTCGCCGAGCTGCTCGGTCAGATGCCAACGGCGGTGCCGCTCAACTTCGAGACGCTCGAGTCCGTCCAGTGCGACGGGTACCGACGCGACAAGGTGGTCTTCGACAGCGAGGCCACGATGTCGGTGCCGGCCTATCTGCTGATTCCCGATAACCGGATCAGCCAAGGTGCGGCAATCTTGGCGTGCCATGGCCATGGCCCGGGCAAGTCCCAAGTGGTCGGCCTCGAGCACACCGCCCAACCCAATGGCGACTACGCGCTCCAGTTGGTCCGCCACGGTTACGTGGTGCTCGCCCCCGACCTCCGTTGCTTCGGTGAGCGCATGGACTGGAATCCCGACGACCACTACGCCTGTGACACCAACCTGGTGCACGCGGTGATGGCGGGGTGGAACCCACTGGCACAAAGCGTGTGGGACATGCAGCGCTGCCTCGATGTCCTCAGCGATCACCCGCTCGTCGACGCTCGACGGATCGGGATGGTCGGTCTCTCCCAGGGGGGCACCGTCACGCTCTTCACGTCGGCCTTCGACGATCGGGTGGCCGCCGCCGTGGTCAGCGGCTACTTCTCGTCATGGGCAGTCGCACACAAGATGCCATGGAACATGTGTGGTTCCCAGGTCATGTTCAACATGCTCGGGCATCTCGAACACGAAGACCTCGGCGCCTTGATCGCACCGCGGCCACTGCTCATCGAGTCGGGCACCGATGACGATATCTTCCCGGTGGCGACCGCCACCGAAACCGTCCGACGGACCCGTTTGGTCTACGAACACGACGGGGTGGGGGATCGGCTGGTTCATGACGTCTTCGAAGGGGGGCACCAGTGGCACGGGGTCGCCGCCGTTGAATTCTTGGATGAGTGGCTCTCCCACCGACCCTCGGCCGATTAGGGGCCCGATGACGATCTGGGCAGCAAAAGCGGGCGGTCAGCGGTGATTGTGTGGACCCCGGGCTCTCCGGTGTGGAATATCAACCAGTTCGTGCCCTGGCTCGCCCCGATCGTGATCGCGCTGACCATTGCGTGTGCCATCGCGGCGATTGCACTCGTCGTGGCGGTGTGGTTCCGTCCGCCGGGACTCCATTGCGTGCTGGCGATCTGCGCGGCGGTCGTCGTGGTCCACTTCGTTGGTAAAGGGATCGCCCACCATTCCTTCGTGGCCCGCCCATTCGTGGCCGATCACTTCAAGCCGCTGTTTCCCCATTCGACGTACACCTCGTTCCCCTCGGTGCTCACCGCTTACTTTGCGGCCATCGCCGGACCCATGTTCTTTGCCTGGCGCAGGGCCGGGTGGGTGACCATGGCCATTGCGCTCGAGGTCGCGTTCGGTTGCACCTATGTTGGCGTGCACTACATCACCGACGTGCTGGCCGGACTCGGCCTCGGGGGAGCCGTCGGGGTGGCGGCATGGTGGGCCATGTGCTGGCCGCCTCTGATGCGCGGCCTCGATCGGATCGACGACGCCCTGCGCACGTTCCATCTGCGGGCCCGCCCACGCCCGGCCAGCGCGCCAGGCTCGTGAGCGAGTGAGCGACGGGGCCTTCACCCGTTATCGTTCCGCCGACGAAGACAGCGGTCGTTGGTCGGGGTTTCCCTTTCGCCGCGGCGACATTGTCATCAGTACCCGCTCGAAGGGCGGGACCACCTGGATGCAGTGGATATGCGCCCTCTTGGTGTTCGCGACGACCGACCTCCCCGCACCGCTTGGCGAGATTTCGCCCTGGTTGGATTGGCTGATCACCCCGCGACGAAGTGGTCGAGTACCTCGAGACCCAAACACATCGACGCATCATCAAGACGCACACGCCCCTCAACGGGATTCCCATCGATAAGCGTGCCACCTACTTCGTGGTCGCCCGGGACCCGCTCGATCAGGCGATCTCCCTCTTTCACCAATCCACCAACTTGGACCGGAGACGTCTCGGCCAACTCACGGGGGAGATTCCGAGTGCGCCAGGCACCGCCCCTTCACTCGATCTGCCCCAGTGGTTACTTGCGTGGGTGGATTGGCACGGCCGACCCGAGGACAACCTGGATTCGTTACCCGGTGTGATGTGGCACTACCGCGACGCCTGGGCCCGCCGGGGCGAGGCCAACGTGGCGCTCTTTCACTACGATGACCTGGTACGCGATCTCGGGGGCCAGATGCGCCGCGTCGCCGACCTCTTGGGCATAGCCGTGAGCGAAGGGCAATGGCCCGAGTTCGAGCGCGCCGCCAGCTTCGAAGAGATGCAGGCCCGGGCGACCCATCTGGTGCCGGACCCCAAAGGCATCTTGATCGACCAGAAGCGTTTTTTCCGGAGGGGAAGCTCGGGTGAGGGCGCAGAGGTGCTCTCGGCCGAGGAAGTCGCCCACTACCGAGAGCGAATCGCCGAGTTGGGACCACCCGACCTGATCCAATGGCTGGACCGCACGGGGCCCTGATCAGCTCAGCGCGTCACGTCTGCTCGGGGACGCTGCGGCCACCACCGCTGCGTTCGCCGAGCAGTCGGGACGATTCGGGCTCGAGATGGATGGTGGCGTGATCGATGGTGCGCAGCGCCGACGCGGGGCACGCGGTGGTGATCGGGCCCAAGAGGGCGTCGCGGACCGGCGCTGCCTTGCGTGCCTCGGGCACGACGGCAATGACCGCGCGAGCCCGCAGCAATGCAGGGATCGTGACGGTCAAGGCGTGGGTCGGCACCGACGACATATCGGCGAAGTGCCCTTCGTTGACCTGTTGGCGCCGGCAGGCTGCCTCGAGTTCGACCACCTTGACGTCGAGTGGATCGTCGAAGTCCGCCACCGGTGGGTCGTTGAAGGCCAGATGGCCGTTTTCGCCGATGCCGAGGCAGCAGAGGTCGAGCGGATGGGCCAACAAGAGTGCGCTGTAACGGGCGCACTCGGCCTCGGGATCACCGAGCCCCTCGACGTAGTAGGCAGCGCGGCGGCGAGGTGCGCTCGACGATGCGTTCACGGATGTAGCGGCCGAAACCCGGCGGGTCATCGGGCCCGACGCCGACGTACTCGTCCATGTGGAAGATGACGGTGTCCTTCCAGGGTACGTCTTCGGTGTCGGTGACCAGTGCCTCGAGGAACTCGAGCTGCGAGTTTCCCGTGGCGAACATCACGTTGGCGCTCCCACGCTCGCCGACCGCTGCGCGCATGGCGGTTGCGGCCTGATCGGCGGCGGCGCGACTCATCGCCGCCACACTCGGGTGGGTATAGACAGTGGCGCCGCCGTAGGTGGTCGAATTCGTCATGGTGGGCGCATGATAGGTCCGACTCGGCCAGACTGGTGCCGATGCGAGACGTGAACGAACCCGACCTGCGCCAGATGGAGGCAGCCTGGCACGTCGTGCGGCGGCACCTCGCCCGCACGCCGGTAATCGCCGCCCCCCAACTCGGTGAAGGGATCTCGCTCAAACTCGAGACGGTCCAACCAACAGGCTCGTTCAAGGTCCGCGGCGGCCTGGCCGCTGTGGCCGCCACCTTGGCCGAGGACCCGTCCCGGTCGGTCATTGGCTCGTCCGCCGGGAACCACGGGTTGGGGTTGGCCTACGCCGCCGCCCAGCTCCACGCCGACGTCACGGTCATCGTCCCCGAGCATGCCTCGGCCGCCAAAGTGGCTGCGCTCAAGGGCTTCGACGTGCACCTCATCGAACATGGTGCGGGCTACAGCGAGGCGGAGGCCTTGGCACTCGAGATCGCCGAGCGAGAGGGCAGTCGCTACGTCTCGCCGTATAACGATCCGGACGTGATCGCCGGGCAGGGCACCATCGCTCGCGAGCTGCTCGAAGCCGTCCCCAACCTCGGTGCCGTGGTGGTACCCGTGGGCGGCGGTGGGTTGATCGCGGGTATGACGCTGGGTCTCGCTGCCGCGGGCGTGACCGTCATCGGCGTCGAATCGGTGGCCTCACCCTCGGTCAGCTCGGCGCTGGCTGAGGGACACATCGTCCCGGTCGAGGTGACCGCGACATTGGCCGACGGCTTGTCCGGCAACCTCGAGATCGGCGCGGTGACGGTCGATATTCTGCTGCGCCACCACGTCGACGTCGTGACCGTGCAAGAGTCCGACATTCGTTCCGCCATCGCCTACGGCGTCGGGGAACTCGGACTGGTGCTCGAAGGCGCCGGCGCGGTCGGGGTGGCCGCGGTGCGCCGCGGCCTGATCCCCAAACTTGACGGAGGAAAGGAAACTGTCGTGCTCTTGACCGGCCGCAACATTGCCCCATCGCTCATTGACGAGGTGCTCAGTGCCTGACGCGGTGCTGGGGGAGGTCACGCTCAATTACACGGTGACCGGCGAAGGTGACCCGCTGCTGCTCATCTGCGGCTGTGGCCAGCCCGCCGTGGCCTGGCACCTTCAAATCGTGCCCGACCTGGTGAACGCGGGCTACCAGGTCATCACCTACGACAACCGGGGTATGGCGCCGTCGAGCTCGCCCCCGGCCCCCTACAGCGTCGAGGGCATGGCCGCAGACGCGCTGGCCCTCCTCGACCACCTGGGGCTGGATCAAGCGGTGCGGATCGCCGGGCACTCGCTCGGCGGTTGGATCGCCGAGACTTTGGCCATCGACCATCCGAACCGGGTGGCGGCCGCCGCGCTCATGGGCAGCGCCAACAAACCCACCGCCTGGGAGGTTGCCATCACCACGGTCGAACGGGACATTGCGGCGAGCAATGTCGAATTGCCGCCGCTGTTCTACGCGACCCAGACGCTGCGCTATCTGCCGATCGCCGACATCCAGAACGACGAAGTGGTGAGCACGTGGTTGTCGTTCATCTCCGACCTCGAGCCCTGGCCCAATCCCGGGGCCCTCGGCCAATACGAAGCGGCCCTGGCCTGGTCGAGCGACCCCGTGCGCACCACACGCTGGCCCGAGATCACGGTGCCCACGTTGGTGCTCGCCTTCGAGCACGACGTGGATTCACCGCCCGACAAGGCGCGCCAAGCGGCCGAGATCATCCCCAACTGCCGCTATCGAGAGATCAAGGGTGCTGGGCACATCGGGATCATGACCCATGCCGCCGAAGTGACGGCGCACCTCATCGACTTCTTCGAGCAGACCTGATCTACCACTCACCCCAGCCCGACGGGGTCACCGAACCGGTCATGGTGCGCGGGTCGACCGAGGCGCCGATTTCCGAGGCCTGATAGACCGCAAAGCACAGCTGGAGAACCTTGAGGGCGGCTTGTGGGTTCATATCGGCCGGGGTGTCGTGCAGCAACGCGTCCACGAAGTGTTGCGATGAGCGGACGAATCCGGTACCCCAGTCCGCATCGATGTCGGTGAACTCGGTGGTGGTGCACTCCTTGTCGGTACCGGTGAACAGCATGACCGGAGCAAGGTCGAGCATCTCGCCGGTGGCCCGGGTGACCCAGATCTGACCTTCGTCGCCGGTGATCTCGAAGAATTCGTCGGCGCCGTAGTAGCCCGAACGCATGTAGAACTTGGGGGCGTATTGGACCTCCATGGTCCCGAGCACCTCGGGGTCTTCGTACTCGAAGAGCACCGCGGACGGTTCGAAGAACAAATCCCGCCGCCGCACCACGGCCTGGACCGCGGTGATGTCGAGGTCGAGCAGCCACAGCGCCATGGCGTACTTGTGGACCATGTCGTCGAAGAGGTGCCCGCCGGGGCTGCGCTTGTCGAGCCGCCAGCCGTAGCCCTCGGGCC
Organism: uncultured Acidimicrobiaceae bacterium; assembly: GCA_963800725.1. Lineage (GTDB taxonomy): Bacteria > Actinomycetota > Acidimicrobiia > Acidimicrobiales > RAAP-2 > Bog-473. The sequence goes on from CAWDCE010000019.1 coordinate 190,841, forward strand.
GAAGCGATGCCTGGAAGGCAGACGTGGTCTGCCCGACCAGGGTGCGAATGCGCAGCGACGTCGGCTTGCCAATGGCGCCGTCGGCGACCAACTTCTTGGCGAGTTCGAGGGGCGGGTAGTGCACGAAGCACTCGCTGATGCGCAACGTCTTGCCGGTGCGCTCCGCCACGGCCGCCATCTCTTGCGCGTCCTCGACTGTGTTGGCCACTGGCTTTTGGACCGAGACGTGCTTGCCCGCTTCGAGTGCGGCGATCACGTGATCGTGGTGAAGGTGGGTCGGGGTCAGCACCTCGATGGCGTCAAGGGTCGGATCGGCCAGCATCGCGTCGAGACTCGAGTAGTAGTCGGCGCCACCCCATTGCTTGGCCGCCAAGCGACCGATCTCTTCGTCGGTGTCGCACACTGCGGCGATCTCGCAACGTGGGTCTTCGAGATACCCCTTCACGTTCATGACCGCGATGTTCCCGGCCCCGAGTACGCCCAACCTGACCTTGTCCATGATGCCTACCCCTCCGTCGTTTCTGCCTGGCCGAATGCTCCCGCGTCTAACGCGGCGCCGATACGTGCATCGTCCCATCCGAGGACCGACTTGAGCACATCGTTGGTGTGCTGGCCGACGGTTGGCGCCTTGGCCGGCTTCGGTAGATCCTCACCGACGAAGTGCAGCGGCGTAAAGAGCTGATCCGAACCGACGTCTTTGGCCGCGAGCAACGGGAACCGGTCGGCAAACTGGGGATCGTCGAGCAAGGTCTTTGGGGTATTGACCGGAGCGATCGGGGTATTGACCCGCCCGCCGAACTCCAACCACTCGATCGAACTCTTGGTCGAAAAGATGTCCCGCAGCTCACGCTGGAGTTCACGATTCCCACGGGCATGGTCGGCGTACTTGGACCCGGGCCAGCGCTCGAAGAGGTCCATGCGCCCCACCCCTTCGCAGAAGTTCTTCCAAAAGGCCTGTTCGGAGGCCATGAAGAGGACGTGTTGGCCGTCTGAGGCCTCGTAGACCTGATAGCGCACGCCTTCGACCATCCCCGCCGTCCCCGGCGCTCGACGTTCGTAGTTGTCCGCCGCATTCCCCGTTACTTCTGATTCGGGGCGCTCGTAGGCGCGCCACGTCTCGCTGCGCAACCAGTCCATGGCGGCCGCCGCGTCGGATTGGGCTAACTCGACGTAGGAACCTTCGCCGGTGGCCCGGGCCCGCAGTACCGCGGCCAAGATGCCGAGGGCGCCGAAGAGCGGACCGGCGTGAATGCCGATCGACGCGTGCTCGGGAATGTAGGCGAACCCCTCGTCGTCGGTCGCCACGTTCACAATGCCGGCCCAGGTGTCATAGGCCACGCCGTGGCTCGGGAAGTCCCGGTACGGGCCGGTCATGCCGTAGCCCGAGATGGTGCAGAACACGATCTTGGGATTGATTGCCTTGAGATCATCGAACCCGACCCCCCGCCGGGCCAGTGACCCCGGCCGCATGGCCTCGACCACCGCGTCCGCGCCGAGCACCAGCTCCTTCATGATGGCGACCCCCTCCTCGGTGCGCAGGTCAAGCACCAAGGAGCGCTTGCCCCGGTTGAGGTGGAGGTGCATGAGCGAGACGCCTTCGACGATGGGCCAGGTCATCTGGCGGATGTAGTCACCCGCGGGGGGCTCGATCTTGATCACGTCGGCTCCGAGGTCCACCAACGGGGTGGTGATCTGGGCCGGGCCGAGTGCAGAACACTCGATGATTCTCATGCCATGCAGTGGGGCTTGTTGTGCCATCGCACCTCCTGTCGCGGACCGCCGGATCGTAGTTGCCATGCCGCCCGACCGGCCATGCGAAACCTCGGACATACTGGGGTGGTGCAGACCCAGCCGCTCGACCATGCCCTGGAGCTCTTCGCGGCGACCGCCCCCCAGTATGGGGCCGCCGGGCTGGCCAATCATGGGCCGATGGCCGCAGAGGCGCTGGTCGCCCTGGGTAGGTCCGACCAGGTGGGGGCCTGGAGCAGCGCCTATGCCGAGCGTCTCGATCCGGCCCCCGCGGACGCTGATCACGCGGTGAGCGAGGACGAATGGCCGAGCGCGCTGGGTACCCCCGAGCGATTCGGCGAGTGGTTGAGCTTCTTCGAGAAAGAACTCGCCGATCGCCCGCCGCAAGCCGTCGTCGGGGAATGGGTCCCGCGCCTGGTGCCCGGATGCGTCGGTGGCGCCACCCACGGGCTCATCCGCACCGCCCACGGATTGCGCGCCCTCGGGCAGGCCGACACGCCGGCCCGGCGCGTCGAGGTCGCCATTGGGCTGGCCTACTGGGCCAGCCGCTACCAAGAACTCCCCGGGCCACCCTTGCTGATTGGTCACCAAGACATCACCCAAGCCCTCGCCGATCTGCCCTACCTCCCCGAAGACACCCCCTACGCGTTCCTCATCAGTGACCGGCTCGCCCACATTCCCGACATCGCGGACGAATTCGAACAAGCGGTGGCGTCGCTCGGGGCGCGGGGAGATTCGCTCAGCACCCTCGACACGCTGGCCGTCGGGGGAGCACGGCGTACTCTGCGTAACGTGCCCGACGGCAACGTCATTGCGCTGGTGCACGCCATCACGGCGCCGCTCTCGCTCGAGCTGGTCCTGCCCTGGCTCGGCGAGGAGGATTGGGACGCCGCTCTCGGCTACGCCTGGCAGGCCGTGGCCGCCCTCCATGTTGCCTTCGCCATCGACCGCCACGACGAGATTGACGGCACGCGGCCGTTGCCGTCGCAGGCCGAACTGACGGAGCGGGCCGTTGCGTGTGGCGACGAACATGCCATCAAGGTCACCGAAGCAGCGCTGCGGTGCTATTCGAGGACCGAGGAACCCGTGTTGATGTGGGCGGCGGCCGATGTCTGTGACCGGCTCGGTCACTGAGGGTCAGCTGAACTTGACCGAACCCCGATCGCTACCATCTGGGCCATGGACTATCGCACGCTTGGACGTACTGGGGTAAAGGTCAGCCCATTTTGCTTGGGGGCGATGATGTTCGGGGCTTGGGGCACGCCCGACCACGAAGAATCGATCCGCATCATTCATCGGGCCCTCGACGCCGGCATCAACTTTGTCGACACCGCCGACGTGTACTCGTTCGGCGAGTCCGAAGAGATCGTGGGCAAGGCCTTGGCGCAGGTGAAGCGGGAAAACATTGTGCTCGCCACCAAGGTCCATGGCGCCATGGGACGAGATCCCAACGCGCAGGGCAACTCGCGACGCTGGATCATCGTGGGCTGCGAGAACAGCCTGCGCCGTTTGGGCACCGATTACATCGATCTGTATCAAATCCACCGGCCATCCCCCGACACCGACATCGACGAGACGCTCGGTGCGCTGACCGATCTGGTGCACGCCGGCAAGATCCGTTACTTCGGGAGTTCGACCTTCCCGGCCCATGAAATCGTCGAAGCCCAATGGGTGGCCGAGCGACGAGCCCGCGAACGCTTCGTCACCGAGCAGCCGCCCTATTCAATTCTCGTGCGGGGCATTGAAAAGGACGTCTTGGCGACCTGTCAGAAGTACAACATGGGCGTCTTGTCATGGAGTCCTTTGGCGGGAGGTTGGCTCTCCGGGGCGTTCGGCGCCGGTAAGGAAAACACCAGCCGGCGCTCGGCGATGTTGCCGCACCACTACGACATGTCCTTGCCCGGAAACCGCCAGAAGCTCGACGCCGTCGAGGCGCTCGACGAGCTCGCGAAGAGTGCGGGGTTGAGCTTGATCGAGCTCTCGCTCGCGTTCGTGCTCGAACACCCGGTAGTGACCGCGGCGATCATTGGGCCGCGCACAATGGAACACCTCGAGTCCCAGCTCAAGGCCATGGAGTTTCGCCTGAGCGTTGACGTGCTTGACCGGATCGACGAGATCGTCCCACCGGGCATCGACCTCAATGTGACCGATGTCGGATGGGTGCCCGCAGCCATCGAAGACGCCACCCTGCGGCGCCGGCCTCGCTGACCCGACCGTTGCGCTCGTCGGGCGCAGCCGTCGACCTGCGCCACCGCACCATTGGCGGCGGAGCTGGGTCACCCAAGCTGTTCCTCGTCGGGAATCTCTTGGAAAGGTCGCACCTCGACCGGGCCCCGGCACGCAGCGGCGCCCTTGGCGCCTAGCGCCAGCGCGGCGTCGAAGTCCGTGGCCTCGACGATCCAGACGCCACCGAGGTGCTCTTTGCCTTCCACAAAGGGACCATCGGTCACCAGTACCTCACCACCGTCGGCCCTGACCACGGCGGAGGAATCGATCGGATAGAGACCGCCGGCGAATACCCAGGCTCCGGTGGCTTGGAGCTCGGCGTTGAACGCGGCCACGTCAGCATGCATTTGTTCGATTACCTCGGGCGCCGGAGGCGCTTGCCCCTCAACCGAATGCACGGCGAGCAAGAATTGTGGCATGGGTTCTCCCTTCATCTGGGTTCGGCACGGTGCCGGATCCCGCTACCCCTACACGATCGGTTCGCGGCCAAATCGACACCCACTGAGAAGTTTCGGCGATCACGGTGCCCTTGCGTCTGGCGCAACCCAGGGGCGCTCTTGTGGTGCGACGCACCGATGTCGACTTATACGGTCTCTTGGCGCGGCATCGTCTGGGGCATGGGGATCGGATAGTTCGGCTGACTCGAGTCGAGCTCTAAGACATCGGCTTGGGTGCATCCCGCTGCCTCGACATTGGCCAGATGATCGTTCGATGTTGATGGCAGCCTCGGCGCCGAGGTGTCCTTGGCGTGCATGTGCAGCGTCGAGGTCAAGTCGCCGGCCGTCTGGCGCCGCCAGGCCGACAGATTCGGGGCTTTGACTCCGAAGCGCTCTTCGAGGAAGCGGAGCTGCGAGGTGTGATCGAATACCTCGGACTGGATGTGGCCGCCCCGGCTGAAGGGTGAGACCACCAGCATCGGGACCCGGTACCCCATACCAATCGGGCCCGCGATGCCGTCGGCTTCTGCGCTCAGCGGACTGGCGGTCAGATACTCGCCGGGAGTCCCCTCGGGCGGGGTCGGTGGCGGGACATGGTCGAAGAAGCCGTCGTTCTCGTCGTACATATGGAAGAGGACCGTCTTGGACCACACCTTGGGGTTCGACACCAAAGTGGCGAGGAGTTGGCTGGTGAACCACTCGCCGAGCGCGGGGGGCGCGGGTGGGTGCTCGTCGTAGCCCGCGGGTGGAAGGATCCAACTCACCGAGGGCAAGGTGCCGTGCTTCACGTCGGTGACGAAGTCGTTCGGGTACTGGGGAAGGAACGCCTTTTGATAGAGGGCCGATGCCGGGTTCTTGTATTGGCTGAAGAACGGCAGGATGGCATCGCCCGCCAATAGGCCGTTCTTCTCGAAGAAGTCCGGGGAATAGAGTTCACCGACCGGGTTGTAGACCTTCCAGCTCACCCCGGCGTCCTCGAGCACCTCGGGCATGGTGTCCCAGCTTGCGCTCCAAATTGCGTCGACTTCCTCGTTGGTGATGATGACCGGTCCACCGGCTCGCCCGGCCGGGTCGATGGTGCCCGAGATCGACATCAGGCGGTTGGGATGGGTCGGGCCCATTACCGAGCAGTGGTAGTTGTCGCAGATCGTAAAGGCGTCGGCCAGCGTGTAATAGAAGGGCAGGTCCTGGCGCTTGTAATAGCCCATGGTCATGACGCCGTATTCGGGCCCCTCGAACGCTGCGGAAGTGTGGGTGCGGACGAAGTCAGCGTTGTCGCCCTGCCCCCGGCTCATGTGCTCGGCCGGCCAGGTGTGACTCAGGTCGTGGGTGCATTCGCCTATGCCCGAATTGGCGGCGAGATGGAAGGGCAAGAGGTGCTCGGCCGGCCCGCCGGGGTACGCCTGGGCGAACGCGCCCAAGTCGTGGGCCGGGTGGTCATCGAAGCCACGCACGCCCTTGTAGCTGCCGTAGTAGTGATCGAACGACCGGTTCTCTTGCATCAAGAAGACGACATGGTCAATGGCCCCGAGGTCCGAACCTGCCGCCTTGACCGATGACGCCGATCGGACAATGGAGGCCCCCGAATTCCCGCTGGCCCCGAGCGCGGCAAGCAGGCCACCACCGCCGGCGGCGAGGGCCGCTCCCATAAAGGTGCGGCGATCGAGTCGGACGGGTGGGCGAGGTGGGGTCATTTGATGGGCTCAATCAGTTCGGGGTCATTGTTTCGGACGCTCCCCACCCTCGTGCTGACGGGTTGGTGGGCGATGGTGCCGGCTGGTGCTGGATGTAGGAATGACGTGAGTTCGGAGATCTCTTCGGTTTGCGGGTCGAGCCACAGGTCGAAGATGCCGGGCTCCAAGATGACCGGCATGCGGTCATGGATGCCTTCCATGTCGGCGCCTGCACTGGTGGTGATGATGCTGCAAGAGCGGACGGGGGGCTCGTTCTCTCCTTTGGACTTGTCCCACCACGACTCGGCAATGCCTGCGAGTGCGAGTGGTTCGCCGTCGGTGCGGGTGAAGTAGTGCGGTTGCTTGGTGCCGTCTTCGAGCTTGTGCCATTCGTAGAAGCCGTCGGCGGGCACGATGACCCTGCGTGACTTAAACGCCGAACGAAAGGACGGCTTGGTCGCCACCGTCTCGCCGCGGGCGTTGAACATCCGGTTTCCGCTCGAGGGGTCCTTGGCCCACGAGGGGATGAGCCCCCAGCGCAATGACGTGAGGGTTCGCTCCAGTGGCGCGTCATCGCTTGGTCGTTGGGCCCGCACCGCCAAGACTCCGGTGGTCGGCGCGACATTCCAACTCGGGCGCCGTTCGGGGTCGACGTCATCGCCGAGGGTGGCCTGGAAGTAGCGGGCGAGTCGCACCGGAGGGGTGAAGAGGGCAAAGCGTCCGCACATGAGGGGTGCATTGTGACACCGGACCCCCCTCGGCGGCTCTCGCGCCAAGCAAGTGGCTCTGATCAGGCCTTTTGTGTCAAGGAGCAAAAGGAACAGGTTGTCGGTAGTGTACGAACATATGTTCGCTTTCCACGCCGAGAAGGGCCCGTCCCCACGTTCTCGCGAGCTCCCGGCCGGGCTGGCCGACCGGGTCCGCCCCACGACACCGGTCGCCGGGCGACTCCTTCCGGTACCGGTTCCCCTGGCCCCGCTCTTTCCCGATCGAGCGCTGCGCCGAGGGACCACCACCACGGTCGTGGGGCGGCCCGGACACGGGGCCACCACACTCGCCCTGGCCCTGCTCGCCGCGGCGTCGCAGGCCGGGAGTTGGTGTGCTGCGGTTGGCCTGCCCGACCCCGGGATTGCCGCGGCAGCCGAACTCGGCATCGACCTGCGTCGGGTGGTGTTCGTGCCGCATCCGGGCCGCGGCTGGGCCGAGGCGGCCGGCGATCTTCTTCCCGGCGTCGACGTCGTCTTGGTGCACCCACCGGGTCGGGCTAACGCGACGGTGGCACGACACCTGACCGCCCGGGCCCGTGATCGCCAGACCGCGTTGGTGGTGCTGGTCGAACAGATCAACGATTGGCCTCAGGGCGGGGACCTCGCGTTGGCGGTGGGGGACATCGAATGGCAGGGCATCGGCCTCGGTCACGGGCACCTGCAGAGACGACGGGCCGAAGTGCGGGTCAGCGGCCGACGCTCGGCCGGCCGGATCCAGGAGTGCTCGTTGTGGCTCCCGGCCCCATCGGGTGTGGTGGTCAGCGCGACCGAAGGAGACGATGGACCACGCGGATCCGGGCCTGGCAACGGGCCCGAGGCGGCCTGAGGTGAAGCGATGGCGTTGGAACGGTTGGTCGTCATCTGGTGCCCCCTCCTCTTGCAAGAGGGTCCCCGCGGGGAAGAAGCCCGACGATTCGTGCAGGTGGTCGCCCGCGCTGGAGAGATCTGTCCGTGGGTCCACCCGATCCGGCTCGGTGTCTGCGCCCTGCCCGCGCGGGCCAACCCGCTTCTTCGGCGGTGAGGAGATGGTTGTGCGTTACCTGGTCGACGCCGTGGAAGAAGAGGCCTCCGTCGGCGTGGCTGACGGGTTGTTCGCCGCCATGGCGGCCGCCCGGTTACAGCTGATCGCCCCGGCGGGGGAGGTGGCCCAGTTCTTGGCCCCCCACTCCGTCGCCACCTTGGCCCGACCCGAGCTGGCGGTCACCTTGCAACGACTCGGGATCACCACCTTGGGGCAGTTCGCGGCCCTCCCCGCGCCTCATGTCTCGGATCGCTTCGGTGCCGACGCGGCAGCGTGTCACCGGGTGGCACGCGGGCAGAGCGGGGAGCTCGATGGTCTACGCGATCCAAGCATTGAACGCCGCTTGGCGATCGCCCGGGGCGAGGACCCCGAACGAGGGTCCGAGCCGCCTCCATTCCAGCCGGGGTTCTTCGGGGGCGCATCGGCCGCTGAGACCCGAGCGGCCCTGGCCTTTGTCCGGGTGCAAGAACGACTGGGCGTCGATGCCGTGCTGGTCGGTCGCCTCCAAGGCGGGCGCGATCCCTCCGAGCAGGCGGCGTGGGTGCCCTGGGGGAGTCCGGACCTCGAGCGCACCCCGGCGGCGACCGCGCCGTGGCCCGGGCGCTTGCCCCCGCCGTCGCCGACCCGCGTTTTGGCGGTACCCGAGCGCGCCGAGCTGGTCGACGTGGCCGGCCGGGCCCTCGTGGTGAGCGGGCGGGGTCTGCTCGATGCCCCGGTGGACCGGCTCTCGATCAATGGCGGCCCCTGGCAGGGCGTGGTGGCCTGGGCCGGCCCGTGGCCAGTCACCGAACGTTGGTGGTCGGTGCGTCGACGCCGGGCCCGCCTCCAGGTGGTGACGAGTGATGGGACGGCCCGGTTGCTGTGCAGCGAGCGAGCCCAGTGGTCGGTCGAGGCGCTCTATGACTGAGGCCTACGCCGAATTGCACGCGCATTCGGGATTCAGCTTTCTCGACGGCAGCAGCGATCCCGAGGAGCTGGCGGCCGAGGCGCACCGGCTGGGACTGGCTGCACTCGCCCTGACCGATCATCACGGTTTCTACGGCGTGGTGCGCTTCGCCGAAGCGGCTCGCTCCTTGGGTCTCCCAACCGTCTTTGGCACCGAGGTGACGTTGGCGCCGGCCGGCCTCCGCACCGGCGATCCCGATCCGCGCGGGACGCATCTCGTCATCTTGGCCCGAGATCCCGTCGGCTACGCCCGTCTGTCGACCGCTTTGGCCGACGCGCATCTCGAAGGTGGGGTCAAAGGAGAGCCGATCTTCACCCTCGACGCGTTGAGCGCTGCGGCCGAGGGGCATTGGCTGGTACTTACCGGGTGTCGCAAGGGAGCGGTCCCTGTCGCGCTGATGGAGGCCGGGCCAAAGGCCGCGTCCAACGAAGTGGGGCGATTGATCGAGCGGTTCGGGCGCGACAACGTGGCGGTTGAGCTGTGGGATCACGGCGACCCGCTCGACACCGCCCGCAACGACGCGCTGGCGCTCGTGGCGGCGGAATGGGGGGTCGACGCCGTGGCCACCAACAACGTGCACTACGCCACTCCGGCCGGGTTCCGCTTGGCCACGACGTTGGCTGCCATCCGGGCCCGCCGGCCGCTGGCCGAGTTGGAGGGCTGGCTTCCTTCGGCCCCCTCGGCCTGTTTGCGCGGGCCGGCTGAGCAGTCCCGCCGCTTCGCTCGCTGGCCCGGTGCGGTCGCCCGGGCGGGGGAGTTGGGTCAGGCCTGCGCGTTCGATCTGCGGTTGGTGGCACCGCGGCTGCCGGACTTTCCCGTTCCCGCAGGGATGGATGAGCAGGGCTATCTGCGTGAGTTGGTGACCCGGGGTGCCTTTGAGCGCTATGGCCCCCCCGAACGCGAACGGGTGCCCGGAGCGTGGACCCAGATCGCGGACGAGGTCGAGGTGATCGGCCAACTCGGCTTCGCCGGGTACTTCTTGGTGGTCTGGGATATCGCCCAGGTCTGCCGTCGCTTGAACATCTACTGCCAGGGCCGCGGCTCGGCCGCCAACTCGGCCGTGTGTTACGCCCTCGGGGTCACCAACGTCGACGCGGTCGATCTCGGGCTCCTCTTCGAGCGCTTCTTGTCGCCGGCTCGTGACGGGCCACCCGACATCGACGTCGACATCGAATCAGGTCGCCGTGAGGAGGTGATCCAGTACGTCTACGAGCGTTACGGGCGGCGCCATGCCGCGCAGGTGGCCAATGTCATTACGTACCGTCCCCGCTCGGCGGTGCGCGATGTGGGCAAGGCGTTCGGGTTCACACCGAACAGGTGGACGGGTGGGCGGCCGGGATTGATCGTGCGCCGCGCGGCGCCGCCTCGGCCACGGCCGTCGCGGGGCGGTGGCGAGCGACGGTGAGGGAATCCCGCCGCTGGTGGCCGAGATGGCGGGTGAGCTGCTCGACCGCCCGCGTCATTTGGGCATCCACTCGGCCGGGATGGTGCTGTGCGACCGCCCGGTGGTCGAGGTCTGCCCGGTCGAATGGGGGCGGATGCCCGGGCGCAGCGTGCTGCAGTGGGACAAGGACGATTGCGCCGCGATTGGATTGGTGAAGTTCGATCTGTTGGGGCTGGGCATGCTCGAGGCGCTCCACCGGATGGTCGACCTGGTGTGGTCGTTTTTCGGGGTGCGCGTCGATTTGGGACAACTGCCCCAAGAGCCCGAGGTCTACGACCTGTTGTGCCGGGCCGACACGGTCGGCGTCTTCCAGGTGGAGAGCCGGGCCCAGATGGGCACCCTGCCCCGGGTCGAACCGCGGACGTTCTACGACCTGGCCATTGAGGTGGCACTCATCCGACCCGGGCCGATCCAGGGCAACGCCGTCAATCCCTACATCCGACGCCGGCGCGGCGAGGAGGAGGTCACCTACCTCCACCCCTTGCTCGAGCCCATCTTGCGCCGCACCCTCGGTGTCCCGTTGTTCCAAGAGCAACTGATGGAGATGGCGGTCGCCATCGCCGGCTTCAGCGCGGCCGAGGCCGATGAACTGCGCCAGGCCATGGCGGCCAAGCGTTCGGCCGAGCGCATGGAGCGCCTCCGGGTCCGTCTCTATGACGGCATGGCCAAGCGTGGCGTGGTGGGCGAGGTGGCTGACCAGGTGTTCGCCGCGCTCGGCCGCCTTTGCCAATTTCGGATTCCCCGAGTCGCACTCGGTGTCGTTCGCCCATCTTGTCTACTCAAGTAGCTGGCTGAAGCTGCACTATCCGGCCGCTTTCACCGCCGGCCTGCTCAACTCCCAGCCCATGGGGTTTTGGTCCCCCCAGTCGCTGGTGGCCGACGCCCGTCGCCACGGGGTGCAGGTGCGACGTCCGCATGTGAACCACTCAGAGGTGGGGGCGTCTCTCGAGGGCGAGCGTGACGACGCGGTGTTGCGGCTCGGACTGGCTTCGGTGCGCGGGGTGGGCGACGCGGTGGCCGAGCGGATCGTCTCGGGCCGGCCCTGGGCGGGGAGTGAGGACCTGGTGCGCCGGGCCGGGGTGTCGCGGGCGCAACTCGAAACGTTGGCCGCAGCCGGCGCGCTTGACGCGGACCAAGGCGTCGCCACCACCGCATCGCGTCGGGAGTTGTTGTGGGCGGCGGGCGCCGCAGCCCAGGGCACGCCGGACCGCCTTCCAGGAATCGTGATCGGGACCGAGGCCCCGCCACTCCCGGCGCCCAGTCTCTATGACGCCGTCGGTGACGACATGTGGGCGCTCGGCTCGCCCCCGAGCGCACCGCAATGCACCTGGCCCGTGAACAGCTCGAGGCCATGGGGGTCATGGTCGCGAGTGACCTGGCGGGCTGCACCGACGGGGACCGGGTCACGGTCGCTGGCGTGGTGACGCACCGCCAACACCCAGAGACCGCGCCGGCGCGGTGTTCGTCAATCTCGAAGACGAGACCGGCCATGTCAACGTGGTCTTCTCCCGAGGGGCCTGGGCCCGTTGGAAACTGGTGGCCCGCCACGCCCCGGTGCTGCTTATCCGGGGGCGCTTGCAGCTGGGTCAGGGCACAGTCAGCCTGAGCGCCGAACGCGTTGATGCGCTGCGGGTCGGTACGCCGGTGCCGGCGAGCCGGGACTTTCGCTAACCCCGCGCCCGGGGAGGTCCCTTAAGTGACGACGAGACCTCGACCGAAGATCTGGGGTAGATCGAGCGACGTCACGATGCCGGGCTTGGCGTCGACCACCGCCGGGATGGCGTTGATCAAGCGCATCGCCGTGGCCTTGAGACCCGCCGTGTTGTGATCTCCGTTGGTCCCCATCAGCTGCAAGTCGAGCGTGTAGTTGGGCTCCCCGCTGACCTGGACCCGGTAACAGCCGTGCCCGACCGGCTAGGGCCAGGTGGCCCCGAGGTCATCGTGGAGACGGGTGACGTGCTCGAGCACCACCACGGCCTTGTCACCCACCATGCCTCGGACCTCGAAGTGCAAGGCCACGGCCGTGCCCTTGGCGATCGGGCCGGCGTCGACGTCGAAGTCCACGTGGGCCGGTTCCGTTCGTACCACTCCTCGATGTCGCTGAGCGTCACACCGAGGCCGGCGGCGATCTGGCGCACCACACTGCCCCAGGCCAGGGTCGGTACCCCGGGCTGGAGAATGAAGGGCACTTCGTCCATAGGACGGCCGAACCCCATGATGTCGAAGAGGACCATGGGCTGGTTGTAGGTGTTGTAGTTCAAGATCTCTGCGCACCGGACTTCATCGATGCGCTCGCTGACCCCGCTCAGACAAAGGGGGAGCGCGTCGTTGGCGAAGCCGGATCGACGCCGTTGACGAAGAGGGACGAGTCGTTAGCTTCGCCGGCGGCCTGGAGGGGCTTGGCCATCTCGTCGTCCTCGGCCGGGTACTGCAAGAACACGGGGCATGACGACACCACGTCGATACCGGCTTCGAGGAAGCGCTTGAGGTCGTCGAGCGCCTCGAACATACGGTCGTCGGCCATTGCGGTGTGCACGATGACATCGGGCTTGAGGGCCAAGAGCGCGGCAAAGTCGTTGGATCCGCTCACCCCGAAATGGTGATCGATTCCCGCCAGCTCGCCGGCATCCTTGCCAACCTTTTCAGGGTTCGAGACAAAAAGTCCGACCAGCTCCATGTCGGGGTGAGCGGCGATGCCGGCCAGGGCATGACGCCCGACATTGCCGGTGCTCCACTGCACGATGCGATAGCTCACTGCGCTCTCCTTGTGTTTCGCGATCCCTGCTTTGGTGGTTCTCTTTGCTTGCGGTCCATTCGTACATCTGGTGGTCTAGAGGTCGGGCAGCCCGAATTCGAGGTTGGCCGACTGCAGGCCCCCGTCGGCCTCCACGATCTTGCCGGTGATGAACGACCCGGCATCTGAGGCCAAGAAGAGGACGGTGGCGGCAATGTCATCGGGGTGACCAATCCGTTTGAGCGGGGTGGCCTCTTCCATCTGGACCCGCAGCTCGTCGCTCGCCATGACAATGTCGAGTGCAGACGTCGCCGTCGAACCCACCGCCACCGCGTTGACCCGGATGCGCGGGGAGAGGTCACGGGCGGCCAGGCGCGTGTACTGCTCGAGCGCCCCTTTGACGGTCCCATAGGCCAGGTAACCCCGAGCCCCGACGTGCCCCATCACCGAGGAAATGTTGACGATCGACCCACCGGGGAACGCTCCTTCGAGCATCAAGGGCACCGCGCGCACCAGCGCGTGCCCAGCGCCCACATTGAAATGGAACGCCTCTTCGAGGGCACGAGGCGACGTGTCGAGGAGGGGTCGGGGCATGGTGCCGCCCAAATTGTTGACCACGATGTCGACGCATCCAATTCACTCTTCGCAGTCGCCGCCAGTGACGCCATCAACGCCACATCGGTCAGGTCACCCGCAACGACAACTGCTCGGCGTCCGAGGGCGGCCACCTTGTCAGCCACCTCGTTGAGTTGGGACTCGGTACGTGCCGCCAGCACCACGTCGGCACCCGCCTCGGCGAACGCCACGGCAGTTGCCGCCCCGATGCCCCGACCACTTCCGGTGACGATCGCTACTTGATCGGTAATTTTCGAATCGATCGAGAATCATTTGGGGCCCCCAGGGGATCGTCGGTTGCGGACCCGCGGACTGTAGTTGCTCGGGTCGACCTTGACGTCGCCGGGCGGCACCGACGAGGGTGGTCCCTGATGCCGCGTGCCCTGTCGAACACCGACCCTGCGCTCAAGAGATGTTGGCATCCGGTGGCCCGCCCGGCCGAAGTCACCGACGAGCCGACCCGATTCATGCTGCTCGGCGAGCCCTGGGTGCTCTATCGGGTCAATGGACAGGTGGTCGGGTTCGCCGACCGTTGCCCGCATCGCCACTGCCCGTTGTCGCTCGGGACCAACGACGATGGTGTCTTGCGCTGTGCCTATCACGGTTGGCGGTTCGACCACCACGGGGGCTGTGTCGAGATCCCGGCACTCGGTCCCGATGCGGCACTCCCGCCGACGGCCCACCTGCAGGCACCGGCCGGACTCGAAGAGTCGCACGGAATGATCTTTTTGGCACCAGAGGCACCGATCGCGCCGTTGGGGCGGATTGGAGAAGCGAACGATCCGTCCTTCGTCGTGGGCGAGCTCCCCACCGTGTCGACCCGCGCCTCGGCCGGCCTGTTGGCCGACAACTTTCTCGACGTCGCCCACTTCCCCTTCGTCCATGCCGGGACCTTCGGGGCCGATGAAGCGGCCGAAGTGCCGCGCTACGTCGTGGCCCGCCATGGATGGTCATTCACGATGACTTACGAGCACACCTTTGCGAACCGTGAGGATCCGGGCGTGATTGCCGGTGTACGCCCGCTGATGCAGCGGCGGCGCCTCACGTACCAACTCGACGCCCCGTTCCATCTGCGTCTGCGTATCGAATTCCTCGATGCGGGCGGCACCAATGTCATCGGGTTCTTCATTCAGCCCGAATCCGCAGAGTCGTGCCGGCTGTTCACCACCATGTGGCGAGACGACCTCGACGGCCACGACGCCCGCATGAAAGGGGCGATCGACTTCGAGATGGCGGTGTTACGCGAAGACCTCTTGGTCCAAGAGGCCTACGACCATTTGGTGCTCCCGCTGCACCCGACCGCCGAAGTGCACACCAGGGCGGATCGGACCACCCTCGAGCTGCGTCGCGTGCTGGCGGATCTGGTCGAAGCGGCCGATGCGGGGGCCGCATGAAGCAAGTGACCCTCATTGAGCATCCGATCTTGGCGCACCGCATCGCGGCGCTGCGCGACGAGCGCACGGACCGGGATCACTTCCGCAGGTTGATCTCAGAAATCTCGCGATTCTTGGCCTACGAGTCGCTGCGCACCCTCGCTACGGGGAGACCTTCGTCGACACGCCGGTGGCCGAAGAGCGTTCGCGTCCGCCAAGTCACCGAACGCATCTTGGTGGTGCCGGTGCTGCGGGCGGGATTGGGGATGGTCCAAGCAATCCAAGAGGTGGTTCCCCTGGCCGAGGTGGCCCACGTCGGCCTCCGGCGCGACGAGGCGACTTTGCGCTCCGACGTCTACCTGAATCGCCTGCCCGCCGACCTCACCGGGCGTCGAGTCGTGGTGTGTGACCCAATGCTGGCGACGGGTGGGTCGCTGATCCAGGTGTGTGATCTCGTGCTCGATCGCGGGGCGACGGCCGTCACGGTGCTGTGCATCATTGCCTCACAGCCCGGACTCGAGGCATTCAGCGGATCGCACCGGGACCTCCCGATCTTTTGTGCAGCCATCGACCCGGTACTCAATGACGTCGGATTCATCGTGCCCGGACTCGGTGACGCGGGTGACCGCCTCTTTGGGCCGCCGGATTGAAACGCATGCGGTGTGCTCAGAGCGCCGTTCGGCAACGAACCTCAGTCTGAAGTTGAGGTTGAGGGTTCTTCGTGGTCCCCCCGGGTGGTCACCCAGGTCCGGGGGCAATCTCAATAGGATGCACTCCGGCCACCGCGGCCTGCGGCCGCCGACACCGAGCGAAGGGGAAGCGTTGCCAGATCACCGCAGGTCAGCGAGGGTCGTCGTGCTCCTGGGCGTGAGTGCGCTGTGCCTGGTGCTGACCGCATGTTCGAATGCACAGCCCACAGCGAGCACCACGACCACCGTGCCCGGTGCGCCAGTTCCCTACGACAAGGCCCACAACGCCCACGCAGCGGTCGCTGTGGCCGGTCCGTGCACCCACATACGTGGAGCATGGGTGCTCAAAGGCACGGTCAAGAACTCTGCCCACACGTCACATGGTTACTCACTCGTCGTCGACTTTGTCACGGTGCCTGGCAACACCGTGGAGCACACGCAGATCGTGACGGTGCCAAACGTTGCGCCCAGCGCCACCGCATCGTGGCAGGCCAGCTGGAAGAGCACCGTGCGCGACATCTCGTGCGTCGTGCGGCAAGCCCAGACGTCCTGACGGCGCGCGCGGTGACGGCGCGCGCGCTGCGAAGCATCGTGGGTTGCGCGTCCCCCCAACCCCGGTGAGGTTCGTTTTCTTACCGCTTTCCTGTAAGAAATCGCGAATTCTTTCATCGACAAGGTGACCCCGACCGGGTTCAGGAAATAGCGAACTTCCAGGGGGTTTATCGGGTGCAACCACGTCGCAACCGGTCGGCAACGCGCGTGGGACGCGTTCGGGGCGCAATGCGGACGATCGCGGGACAGCGCTCCGCCAGAGTCCTTTTCGAACCCGGCGGGTGTTCGTAGACGGCCAGTGTGCCGATCAACAACGCATCACTCGGGCCGTGCGACTCAGCAGCGAAGGGAACACCAAAGTGCGACGACCTAATGAATGGACGCCCCAGTTGGAGCGTGACTTGCGACACCAACACTGCGAGCTCTTCATTCGTCGCGCCCGAGCGCCGACACGCCAATGTGCCGTCACGCCCGACGATTCCTTCATCTCGTTTCAAACCCTCGATGAACTCACTTCGAACTATGCGAAAGCGGAACTTTCATGATGAGTAACAAGCACCTCTCCCACTGGTTGCGCCGAACGGTGCAGGCCGGACTGGCCTCGCTCATCGCGGTGGCCGGACTCGTGACCTTCAGCGCTGCGGCAACCGTGTCGACCACCAACGTGGTCTCGGGTGTAGCGGCCTGTGCTCCTTCATCGGGTGCGGGGTACACGATCACGTGGACCGTCGCCAACACGGTGAACCTCAACGAGACCGCCACGGTGACCGCAGCCACCGGGGGACTCGCCACGGTGAGCCCAACCACCTTCACCTTGGCGGCGTCGGGTAACGGCGCCGGCGGCGCCGGGACGGCCCCCTACACGAGCACCACCCTCACCCAGACCTTGCCCGCCACGGCATCGGGCACCGTCACCTTGGCGACCCAAGCCACGTGGTCGGACAACTCGACCGCCACGGCATCGGGCACCGTCGACCTGTCGACCTTGAGCTGTGGTGCCACGTCGTCGACCACGACGACGACCACTCCGTCGAGCGGTGGAACGACCGGCCTCAGCACCAAGGCCCTCGTCCCCGCGGCAAGCGGACAGCCGCTGTCGTGCACGTCGACGACCGTCTACAACCTCACGAGTCAAGGTGGGCTGTACTCCCTCAACACATCGACCAGCGTCAACACCAAGGTCGGCACCTTGGGATCTTCGGACATGAACGCGCTTGGGATCACGTCGGACGGGACGACCGCCTACGCCGCCAACCAGACCCCGAAGAACGGCACCACCACCGTCTATGTCGAGAACGTGACCGTGCCCTCGACGGTGACGCATACCGGTGAGCCCGCCACGGGCATCAGCATCCTCATCGCCGGCGCCGTCGATCCCGTCAACGGGCTCTACTACTACGGCGGATGGAACAGCGCGGGCACCCAGTTCATCCTCTTCGCCTTCAATCCCGCCACCAACACCGCAGCGCAGGCCGGGACCATCTCTCCGCCGACCTCGACGACCTACGGTGCCGGGGACATCACATTCGACAACGCCGGGAACCTCTATCTCTTGGCTGGCGCGAAGAGCACCAGCAACGCCAGCAAGCTTGTGGTTGCGCCCGGGCCGATTCCGAGCTCGGGTACGTCGACCCTCGCCTCGTCGACGCTGGCCACCATCCCGGCCAACTCGGGGAACTTCGACGGTATTGCCTTCACCACCAGTGGCCAGCTGTTCGTCCAGACCACCGACGGAGCCTTTGACTCGGTCAATCCCAACAACGGCACCGTGACCTCGTTGCCCGCGGAGACCGGCCTCGGGAGCGAATCGCCTTACGACCTCGCCGGCTGCAGCTTCAACGGCACTCTCCAGGTCGAGAAGAACATCGTCGGGCGTTCGGTCGCCGGCGACCAGTTCACCATGACGATCACCGGTAACGGAATCTCGAGTGGGAACACCGGGACCACGACCGGTTCGAGTACCGGTCTCCAGACCGGCACCGGCGAAGTCGCCGGACCGGTCGTCGGGATTCCTGGCACCACCTACAACGTGGCCGAGACCGCAGCCAGCGGCAGCTTGGGCAACTACCAGACCACCTACGCCTGCCTCAACGGCTCCACCCCGGTCACCACCTCTGGCAATGGCACCGGCACCAGCTTCTCGCTCACCTTCCCCTCCTCGTCGTCCAACGCGGGCGCCAACGTGATCTGCACCTTCACCAACACGCCGGCCGGCTTCAGCGTGGTCAAGTCCGCCACTCCGGCGGGCGGCGTGGTGGCCGGATCGTCCACCCACATCAACTACAGCCTGGCCGTCAAGAACACCTCGGCGATCACCAGCGGCTCCCCGTTGACCGTCACCGACACGGTCCCGGCCGGCACCACCTACGTCGCCGGTTCGGCCGCCTGCAGTTCGGGCACGCCGACCTGCACCGTGGCGGTCTCGGGTTCCACCATTACCTGGACCATTCCGGCCGGTGTGGTCGCGGGCGGTGCCTACACGCTCAGTTTTGCGGTCACCGCTAACGTGGGTGACGCAACCGGCGCCATCACCAACACGGCTACCTACAGCGGCCCTGGTTGCACCACCAGCCCCAATTGCTCGACGAACACCACAACAACACCAGTCACCAACGACGCCAACTTCACCGTCGTGAAGTCAGCCACTCCGGCGGGCGGCGTGGTGGCCGGATCGGGTACCCACATCAACTACAGCCTGGCTGTGAACAACACCGGGACGGCGTCGACCTCGACTACCCCTCTTGTCGTGACCGACACCGTGCCGGCCGGCACCACCTTGGTGGGTGGCTCGGCCGCCTGTAGTTCGGGTACTCCGACTTGCACCGTCTCGGTGTCCGGGTCGACGATCACCTGGACCATCCCCGCCGGCGTGGCTCCCGGTGGCAGCTACACCCTGAGCTTCGCCGTCACCGCCAATGCCGGCGACGCCACTGGCACGATCCCCAACACCGCAGGCTTCACCGGCCCTGGGTGCACCACCAGCCCGAACTGTTCGACCAACACCACGACCACCCCGGTGACCAACAACGCCAGCTTCACCGTCGTCAAGTCCGCCACCCCGACCGGTGGCGTCGTGGCCGGGTCCTCCACCCACATCAACTACACCCTGGCCGCCACCAACACCGGCACTTCGACTTCAACGTCCTCGCTCGTCGTCACCGACACCGTGCCGGCGGGGACCACCTTGGTTGCGGGTTCGGCGGCGTGTAGTTCGGGTACCCCGACCTGTACCGTGTCTGTCTCGGGTTCGACGATCACGTGGACCATTCCCGCCGGCGTCGCGGCCAACGCGAGCTACTCGCTGACCTTCGCGGTCACCGCCAACGCCGGCGACCCGACGGGCAACATCTTGAACACCGGTGCCTTCACCGGCCCCGGTTGCACCACCAGCCCGAACTGTTCGACCAACACCACGACCACCCCGGTGACCAACAACGCCGGCTTCAGCGTGGTCAAGTCGGCGAGCCCCGCTGGTGGAGTGGTTGCAGGCTCAACCACGCCGATCAACTACACCCTGGTCGCTACCAACACGGGTGCATCGACATCGGGCGCCGCCCTGGTCGTGACCGACAGCGTGCCGACCGGCACCACCTTGGTTGCGGGGTCGGCCGCCTGTAGCTCGGGGACCCCGACCTGCACCGTGTCGGTCTCGGGTTCGACGATCACGTGGACCATTCCGGCCGGCGTGGCCTCAGGGGCCAGCTACTCGCTGACCTTCTCGGTGACCGCGAACGCCGGCGACCAGACCGGGAACGTCACCAACACCGCGATCTTCACCGGACCCGGCTGCACCACCAGCCCGAACTGCTCGACCAACACCACGACCACCCCGGTGACCAACAACGCCAGCTTCACCGTCGTCAAGTCCGCTGCCCCGACTGGTGGCGTCGTGGCCGGATCGTCCACCCACATCAACTACACCTTGGTTGCCACCAACACCGGCACCTCGACTTCGACCGGTGCGCTCGTCGTGACCGACGGTGTGCCGACCGGCACCACCTTGGTTGCGGGCTCAGCGGCCTGTAGTGCGGGTACCCCGACCTGCACCGTGTCGGTCTCAGGTTCGACGATCACGTGGACCATCCCGGCCGGCGTGGCCTCAGGGGCCAGCTACTCACTGACCTTCGCGGTGACCGCAAATGCCGGCGATGCCACGGGGACGATCCCCAACACTGCGACCTTCACCGGTCCCGGCTGCACCACCAGCCCGAACTGCTCGACCAACACCACGACCACCCCGGTGACCAACAACGCCAGCTTCAGCGTGGTCAAGTCGGCCACGCCGGTCGGCGGCGTGGTGGCCGGGTCGTCCACCCACATCGACTACACCTTGGCTGCCACCAACACCGGCACCTCGACTTCCACCGCTGCGCTGGTCGTGACCGACACCGTGCCGGCGGGGACCACCTTGGTTGCCGGCTCGGCGGCGTGTAGCTCGGGTACCCCGACCTGCACCGTGTCGGTCTCAGGTTCGACGATTACCTGGACCATTCCCGCCGGCGTGGCTTCGGGCGGCAGCTACTCGCTGACCTTCTCGGTCACGGCCAACGCCAATGACGCCACCGGCAACGTGCTCAACACCGCGACCTTCACCGGGCCCGGTTGCACCACCAGCCCGAGCTGCTCGACCAACACCACGACCACGCCGGTGACCAACGACGCGCACATGAGCGTGGTCAAGTCCGCCACTCCTGCCGGCGGCGTGGTGGCCGGGTCGTCCACCCACATCGACTACACCTTGGCTGCCACCAACACCGGCACCTCGACCACCACCACCCCGCTGGTCGTGACCGACAGCGCACCGGCGGGGACCACCTTGGTCGCGGGCTCGGCGGCCTGTAGCTCTGGGACCCCGACCTGCACCGTGTCGGTCTCAGGTTCGACGATTACCTGGACCATTCCCGCCGGCGTGGTTTCGAGCGGCAGCTACTCGCTGACCTTCTCGGTCACGGCCAACGCCAATGACGCCACGGGCAACGTGCTTAACACCGCGATCTTCACCGGTCCCGGCTGCACCACGAGCCCGAACTGCTCGACCAACACGACGACGACACCGGTGACCAACGACGCGCACATGAGCGTGGTCAAGTCGGCGACGCCGGTTGGCGGCGTCGTCGCCGGTTCGGGCGCAGCCATCAACTACACCTTGGTCGCCACCAACACGGGCACCTCGACCACGACCAGCTCGCTCGTCGTGACCGACACCGTGCCGGCGGGCACCACCTTGGTTGCCGGCTCGGCGGCGTGTAGCTCGGGTACCCCGACCTGCACCGTGTCGGTGTCCGGGTCGACCATCACCTGGAGCATTCCCGCCGGCGTGGCTTCGGGCGGCAGCTACTCGCTGACCTTCTCGGTCACGGCCAACGCCAATGACGCCACGGGCAACGTGCTCAACACCGCGACCTTCACCGGGCCCGGTTGCACCACCAGCCCGAGCTGCTCGACCAACACCACGACCACGCCGGTGACCAATGATGGCAACTTCACGGTCGTGAAATCGGCCACTCCGGCCGGTGGCGTGGTGGCCGGCTCTGGCACCCCGATCAACTACACCTTGGTGGCGACCAACACGGGCACCCAGTCGATCTCGGCCACAGCATTGGTGCTGACCGACAGCGCACCGGCGGGCACCACCTTGGTCCCGGGCTCGGCCGCCTGTAGTGCGGGCACCCCGACCTGCACCTTGTCGGTGACGGCTTCGACCATCACTTGGACCATCCCGGCCGGCGTGGCCCCAGGGGCCAGCTACACGCTGAGTTTCTCTGTGACCGCCAACGCGGACGACACGTCGGGCAACATCTTGAACACGGCGATCTTCCTCGGCCCGGGTTGCACCACGGTGCCGACCTGCACGACCAACACCACCACGACTCCGGTGAGCGGTCTTGCCCCGTCGATCACCTTGCACAAGTCGGCTTCGATCTCATCGTTCTCCAGCCCGGGAACCGGCGTGACCTACTCGTACCTGGTCACCAACAACGGGAATTCGACATTGACTCACGTCGGTGTCACCGACCCGATGTCGGGTCTCTCCGCCATCACCTGCCCGGTCGGTGGCGACACCTTGACCCCCGGGGCATCTGAGACCTGCACGGCGACCTACACCACAACCCAGAACGACGTTGATGCAGGTTCGATCAATAACTTGGGGACCGCCAAAGGAACTCCGGTCAGCGGGCCCGACGTCAAGGCGACTTCCGCGGTCACTGTCCCGGCGGTGAACACCCCGGCCATCTCGTTGTCGAAGTCAGCGTCGGTCAACTCGGTCTCGAGTGCCGGGACGGTCATCACGTACTCCTACCTGGTCACCAACAGCGGCAATGTGACATTGTCCGCCGTCGGTGTCACCGACCCCATGACGGGCCTCTCCGCCATCACCTGCCCGGTCGGTGGCGACACCCTCACCCCTGGTGCCACCGAGACCTGCACGGCGACCTACACGAGCACCCAGGCCGACCTCGATGCGGGTTCGATCAACAACACCGGCACTGCGGTCGGTAGCCCGCCGAATGGCCCGAACGTGACCGACAGTTCGAGTGTCTCGATCCCCGTGGTCCAGAGCCCGGCCGTGACCTTGGTCAAGTCGGCCACCGAGTCCAGTTACTCGGCGCCGGGTCAGACCATCCACTTCAACTACCTGGTCACCAACACCGGCAACGTCACCTTGTCCTCGATCGGGATCAACGACACCTTCACCGGCCTCACCGGCCTGTCGTGCCCGAACGCCACCTTGGCCCCGACGGCGAGCGAGACCTGCACGGCGACCTACGTCGTCACCCAGGCCGACCTCGATGCCGGTTCGATCACCAACGTGGCCACAGCCCAGGGCACCGCACCGGGTGCGGACACCCCGACGGTGTCTGATCCCTCGCACGTGACGATCGACGCGACGATGAGCCCGGCCGTGACCTTGGTCAAGTCGGCCACCGAGTCCAGTTACTCGGCGCCGGGTCAGACCATCCACTTCAACTACCTGGTCACCAACACCGGCAACGTCACCTTGTCCTCGATCGGGATCAACGACACCTTCACCGGCCTCACCGGCCTGTCGTGCCCGAACGCCACCTTGGCCCCGACGGCGAGCGAGACCTGCACGGCGACCTACGTCGTCACCCAGGCCGACCTCGATGCCGGTTCGATCACCAACGTGGCCACAGCCCAGGGCACCGCACCGGGTGCGGACACCCCGACGGTGTCTGATCCCTCGCACGTGACGATCGACGCGACGATGAGCCCGGCCGTGACCTTGGTCAAGTCGGCCACCGAGTCCAGTTACTCGGCGCCGGGTCAGACCATCCACTTCAACTACCTGGTCACCAACACCGGCAACGTCACCTTGTCCTCGATCGGGATCAACGACACCTTCACCGGCCTCACCGGCCTGTCGTGCCCGAACGCCACCTTGGCCCCGACGGCGAGCGAGACCTGCACGGCGACCTACGTCGTCACCCAGGCCGACCTCGATGCCGGTTCGATCACCAACGTGGCCACAGCCCAGGGCACCGCACCGGGTGCGGACACCCCGACGGTGTCTGATCCCTCGCACGTGACGATCGACGCGACGATGAGCCCGGCCGTGACCTTGGTCAAGTCGGCCACCGAGTCCAGTTACTCGGCGCCGGGTCAGACCATCCACTTCAACTACCTGGTCACCAACACCGGCAACGTCACCTTGTCCTCGATCGGGATCAACGACACCTTCACCGGCCTCACCGGCCTGTCGTGCCCGAACGCCACCTTGGCCCCGACGGCGAGCGAGACCTGCACGGCGACCTACGTCGTCACCCAGGCCGACCTCGATGCCGGTTCGATCACCAACGTGGCCACAGCCCAGGGCACCGCACCGGGTGCGGACACCCCGACGGTGTCTGATCCCTCGCACGTGACGATCGACGCGACGATGAGCCCGGCCGTGACCTTGGTCAAGTCGGCCACCGAGTCCAGTTACTCGGCGCCGGGTCAGACCATCCACTTCAACTACCTGGTCACCAACACCGGCAACGTCACCTTGTCCTCGATCGGGATCAACGACACCTTCACCGGCCTCACCGGCCTGTCGTGCCCGAACGCCACCTTGGCCCCGACGGCGAGCGAGACCTGCACGGCGACCTACGTCGTCACCCAGGCCGACCTCGATGCCGGTTCGATCACCAACGTGGCCACAGCCCAGGGCACCGCACCGGGTGCGGACACCCCGACGGTGTCTGATCCCTCGACGGCGAACATCCCGGCTGACCCGACTCCGGTCGTGACCACCTCTGCTACCACCGGTCCGGTTGTCGTCGGTGGCACCATCAGCGACAACGCAACCGTCACCGGAGTGGACGGAAGCGGTTTGCCGACCGGCACGGTCGCCTTCTACGTGTGTGGACCAACGGCATCGACCGCTCTGTGCGCCTCGAGCGCCAATCCAGTCGGCACCGCCTCGGTGCCCGCGGCAAGCGACAGCGGCCTCACCTCGACCGCAACTTCGGGCAACTACACCCCGACGGTCTCGGGCTTCTACTGCTTCGCTGCGGTCTTTACGCCCGAGACCGGTGGTAACTACACCGCGGCCTCTGACAACCAGAGCGGCACCATTCGCAACAACGAGTGCGTCGATGTGGTCGCCAGCACGCCGGGGAACGGCACCGCCACCACGTTGGCCACGAAAGCCACCACGTCGCCAGTGACCCTCGGGGGAGCCATCAGCGACCACGCGACGGTCACCGGCGTGGAAGGAAGCGGATTGCCGAGCGGTACCGTCGCCTTCTACGTGTGTGGACCGACGACGGCCAACGCCGTGTGTGCTTCGACGGCCAACCATGTCGGCACGGCTTCGGTCCCCGCCGCCAGTGACACCGGTTTCGTGGCCACGGCGACCTCGGACTCGTTCATGCCGACCACCGCTGGCATCTACTGCTTCGCTTCGGTCTTCACCCCGGTGTCCGGCACCACCTACGCCGGATCAACCGATAACCAGAGCGGCACCGTTGAGAACAGCGAGTGTGTCGATGTCGTGGCAGCGACACCGGGTGGGGGCACCACCACAACGACGACCCAGCCGACGACCCCCGCCGGGGTCACCGCGACGCCAGCCGCCCCGCTCGCCTTCACCGGTGCGTGGATGGTGGCCGAGATGAAGTGGGCCATCGCCCTGTTGCTCCTCGGGGCCACCTTGGTCATCATCGCCCGCCGTCGCAGCAAGCGGATCGCTCGCAACCGATGATGCGCTAATCACTCACTCGAGAGTGGCAGTTGGGGTGCACCTTGCGAAAGCGGGGTGCACCCCGATTGCTTTGTAAAGAGCGTTGCGATCGTCCGCCCGCGCCCGCGGGCTTCGTTACAGCCCGATGTCCTCGTGCCAGGTGTCGGGGTGCTCAGAAATGAAAGTCGCCAGCATCTCGATGCACTCGGGATCGTCGAGGTGGACGACCTCGGCGCCGTACTCGGCCACCCACTCGTGACCGCCCACGAAGTTGGCCGACTCCCCGACGACCACGGCGCCAATCTTGAATTGGCGGACCAACCCGCTGCAATACCAGCAGGGCGAGAGGGTGGTCACCATGACGCAGTCCTGATAGTCGCGCCGTCGCCCGGCGTTGCGGAAAGCCGCCGTCTCGGCGTGGGTCGAGGCGTCGTCATCTTGGATCCGGCGGTTGTGGCCTCGACCGAGCAGCGTTCCGTCGCGCAAAAACAGCGCGGCGCCGATCGGGATGCCGCCTTCAGCGTGACCGAGTCGTGCCTCCTCGAGCGCCACGACCAGCATCGAGCGGGCGAGCTCGATGCTGAGCGGCTCACTTGCGAGCACGTGGCGGGGCGACGAGAGTCATGGGCATGTCCGCCGATCGTACCTATTCGACCACCGTTGGCAGCCAGGCCGTCGATCTGCCGCTGGTCCCCCTCTCGAACGACTTGAGCATTGCGCTGCTCATCACCGTCGACCTCGGGGTGCATTTTGCCGAAGTCGCCGGCCGGGAACTGGCCGAGTTGATGGCGCCGGCTGAACCCGAGATCGTCGTCTCGGTGGCGACGATGGGAATTCCCCTCGCCATCGAGTCCACCCGGGCCCTCGGGCTCGACGACTACGTCATTTTGCACAAGACGCCGAAGATCCACCTGGGCGAGACCTGGTCCGAACCCGTCAACTCCATCACCACCGACGCCCGTCAGCGCCTGCGCATGGATCCGGCGCGGGTCGAGGTGGTGCGTGGCCGTCGGGTGGCCGTGGTCGACGATGTCATCTCGACGGGGGCTTCGACCCTGGCCGCGCTGCGCCTGGTGCGGCGCATCGGGGCCGAACCGGTCGTGATCGGGACCCTGATGACCGAGGGTTCCCTTTGGCGCAGCGCACTCGGGCCCGACGCCGACGCGGTGCGCTCCCTCGGGTCCATGCCGCTGTTCCGGCCCGACCGCGCTCAACGCGGCGAGCTGGTCGAGGTCTGGGAGTGATTAGAGCAGTCCTTCGGCCTTGAGCAGCACGTCCTGCTCGTCGGCCTGCTTGTGCACCCCGCGGGTGGCGAGCAACAGGTACACCCCGCCACCGACCACCATCCCGAGCGCGATCGAGAAGTCGGCCCCGTAGCCGTGGGCGTCATGGGTGTGATAGGTGACCTGGTTCAGCCAGGTCGGCAGGTGGAAGGTGGCTGAGATGCCTTCGAGCGCCGCGAACATGCCGACGACCTGGGCGATGATGGCCGGCCAGTAGATCCCACCGGTGCGGTAGTACATCGAGTCCCTGCCGGTCTTTTGCAGCTCGGCGGGGACGTAGCGACGCCGCCGGAGAAACCAGTCGATGAGGTAGATCGACGCCCACGGGGCGATCCAGATGATCACGATGTCGACGAAGTCCTCGAGGTAGGTGGTGAACGAGGCGCTGAAGATGGCGATCATGGTGACCGCCAGTGCGATGATGCAGTCGATGACCACCGCCTGGTAGCGCTTGACCGGGAGCCCGATGGCTTGGAGGGTCAATCCCGAGGAATACATGTCCAAGCTGTTGATGGCGAAGAGCTGGACGATGGCGAAGATCAAGAAGATCACCACGAACCAGGCGGGGATCGCACTTTGATGCGCGAAGGGCAAGAAGCCACCCGCTCCGGTGCCGATCTTGAAGATGAAGGTGCCGACCACTGCACCGAGCGTCATGATCAGGATCTCGGGGACCGCGGTGCCGAGAAAGATCCACCCGACCAGGCTGCTCCGCTTCGTGTCGGCCGCACAGTAGCGGGTGTAGTCATTGCCGCACTCGGTCCAACCCAGCCCGCTCAGGGCAATGGTGAAGGCCAGTCCCTCGAGGTAGGTCTGCCAATCCGCGCCGTGGGCCACCCCGTGGGTGGTCGCGTGGGGGATCGACAGGACCAAAAGGACGCCGAACAAGATGACGAAGGGGACCACCAACAGCCGCAGGGACTTGACGATGGCGGCGTGTCCGAGGAAGGGCAGCACCCCTTGGATGAGGACCGCCACCAGCACGAAGATCACCTTGGTGACGTCGCCGGGGTCGAAACCCGCCTTGATGTCGAGGACCAGGGCGGCACCGACGATCAGGATCAGGCCCTCGACCTCGAAGCCGATCTGGGTCACCCAGTTGAAAAACGAGATCGGCCGCGAACCATTGGGCCCGTAGCTGGCCCGGTTGATGGCAAAGACAGTGGTGCCGGTCTGGGGGCCCTGGAGCGAACAAAGACCGAGGAGGAAGAACGAGAGATTGCCGATGATGATCAAGGAGAGCGCCTGGCCGAACGAGAACCCGAACGTCATCAAAATGGCGCCGTAGATGAAGTATTCGACCTGGACGCTCGCACCGGCCCACATGCCGAACACATTGCGGGGCGTGGCCCAACGATCACTGGCGGGGATGTAGTCGACCCCGTGTTGTTCGACGTGGAGTGCCGACTCGGTATTGGGGTCGTGCAAGACCGCTATGTCTTCTGCCTCCGCAAGGGCCACTGCGCATCCTTCCCTGTCGCCTCGTTGCCTGGCCGGGCTCTCCGGCACACGCGCTCGATCATGATCAGTGTCGACCGCACTTCGTCCTGCTCGAACGACCGAAGCTGGGTGAAAGAGGAGCGCTTGGCTCGCGGTGTTCTGCCGCGTCCCGATCAGCCCACTTCGGTCCGGTGTCCATACACTTCGCCTCGTCAGGTTCGGCGCGCTTCCCTGGCAACCGCGACCGAAGGTTGTCGGCCCTCACAATGTTGGCTGGATCGGTCGGCGTCAAGTGGAGCTGATGAAGAGCGCGTCAACAACGCTCTCGGATCCACGACGGCGCCGCCGGTGGTCTGCGTGAGGTAGAAACTGGCGTGGTGTATCTCCTGGCCGCGGCCGCGGCCCTGTGCAGCGCGGTGGCCGGCGTGCTCCAGCGCATTGGGGTCGAGCGGGCCCCCGCGGGCGACGCCATGAAGTTGCGGCTCTTGACCAACGCCCTGAAACGGGGCATCTGGCTGCTCGGCTTCGCGCTGTTGTTGGTCCAGTTCGTGCTCCAGGCCTCCGCCCTGCGTTTCGGCGACCTGGCCGTGGTCCAACCGATCTTGACCATCGAACTCCTGTTCCTCATCGCCATCTTGGCGGTTGTCTTCCATCGCCACGTCGGGTGGCGCGAGGTGGCGGGGTCGGTGGCCATCGTGGTCGGGCTGGCCGCCTTCATCATCACGGCGGACCCGGCGGTGTCCAAGAACATCCCGGGGTCAAAGGCCTGGGGCATTGTGACATTGATCATCTTGGGGGCGTCTGGCGCACTCGTGGTGGCCGCTGGCCGCGGCCCGCGTTGGTGGCGGGCCACGGCCTTTGGTGCCGCCGCCGCCGTGCTGTTCGCATACAACGCGTCGCTCATCAAGGCGACCACCACGTTGATCACCGGCGGTTGGGGCCACGTGTTCACCCACTGGGAGCCCTATGCCATCGCCGTCACCGGCCTGTTGGGCTTCTTCTTGTTGCAAAACGCCCTGCATGCGGGACCCATCGCGGCTTCACGGGCCTCGATGTTGATGGTCAATCCCGTGGTCAGCGTCATGATCGGGATCTTCGTGCTCGACGAGCACGTGCGCAGCGGGCCCGGCTACGTCGCGCTCGAGGTGCTCTCGCTGATGGTCATGTTGGCCGGTGCCTTCGCCTTGACCCAGTCGCCGCTGGTGGCGGGGGCCACGCTCGAGGGGGACCAGGGCGAGATGCTCGGCCACCGCATTGTGCCGGTCGGTCCCTAGGCGAGCCGCGCCGGGTCAGCGCGTCGTTGCGACGACGATGTCCGCGAAGGCGGGACACTCGGGGTTCTCGCAGACGAAGTCGTCGCCTCACCCTTCGGATGCGAGCGCGGTGACCCCGCAGTGACCACAGATCGGGGCGCCGCGCTCGTCGCGGTACCCCGGTTCGCTCACGTCGCGTCGAGGCCCATCTCGGCGCGCATGAACGCGACGGATTTGGCCTGGGTGTTGCGGGCCTCGTGTTCGATGAAGCGTTCGACAATGGGCCCGACCCCGAAGATCTTGACCCGGGCCTCGAGCGCGAACGTCTCGGTGCTGCCGCGCCGTTGCCCGCCATAGCAATCGTGCCGTCGATGTGGGTCTTGTCGGCCATGGTCCCGGGCGTCAAGGTCATCTTGGTCGACGAGGTGGCTGGGTCAAAGGTGCTGACTTCGGTGCTGGTGATCTCTTCGCCGAAGATCTTGCGCACCGGACCGGGCATGTTGGGCCGCTGCGTGTAGCGCAGCGTCCGGACGAGCCCACCGGCCACGTCGCCGACCTGGGAGAGGACCTCGGCCGAGGTGGATCCGAGCGCCTCGGTGTGGAGGCGCACGACGAAATCCTCGTCGAAGTAGAGGGACCAGAATTCCTCAGGAGTGCACTCCCAGTCGAATTGCAAGGACAGTTTCATTGCCCGAGCTCGAAGAGCATGTGGTGGTCGAGATTCCCCATCAGCTCAATGATGATGTGCACGGTGCGGAAACGCCATTCCCCGTCGACCAGCTCGTAGCCATTGCGGTAGCGGCCCACGATCACCGGTTGGAGGGACATGGCCCCGGGCACCGCCTGGAGCACCGTGAAGTACGAACGGCTGGTGGCGTGGCGCCCGTCGGGATCGACGTCGACCATGACATTGGTCATCACGTGCTTGGTACGCGGTGTGCCGTCTTCATAGCGGCGGGTGGTCCACACGTAGAGGGACTCGATGTCGCGTGCCCCCGACACCGCGTCGCCGAATCCTTCGAAGGTCAAGGTGGCATTGGCGAACACCTCGGCGACACCGGCGAAGTCACCGGCGTCGATCCGTTCGCCATAGGTGTAGATCAATCGGGTGATCGCCTCGTAGGCAGTGGGCTCCATGGCGCCGATTGTGGCACCGATCAGTGGCCGAGCAGGCGCTCCATCTGGGCGGCGAGGCGGCTCGGGCGCCCCGAGCGGCCCTCGCGGTGATCGGCCAGCTTCATGGTCCACAACCCGGCATTGACCCCGAGCCATCGGAGCGGCTCTGGTTCCCAGGCCCGCGATTGGTGGTTGACCCAGGGCAGCGCGGTGAGATCGGTCACGTCGCCGAGGATCAGGTCGGCCAGCGTGCGCCCGGCCAGGTTGGTGGTCGAGACCCCGTCGCCGACGTAGCCGCCCGCCCACGCCAGGCCGCGATGACGGTCGAGGCCGACCGAGGAATGCCAGTCGCGTGGCAGACCGAGGGGACCGCCCCAGGCGTGGGTGATCTCGACCTGGGCCAGGGCGGGGAAGAGCTCGATCAGGGTCGAGCGCAAGAGAGCATGGACCGATGCCACCTCGTCATAGGACGGGCGCACGGCGGATCCGAAGTGGTAGGGCGCGCCGCGGCCCCCGAAGGCGATCCGGCCATCACGGGTCCGCTGCCCGTAGATGATCATGTGGCGAAAGTCAGAAAAGGTGGCCCGCTCGGTCAATCCGGCCTCGGCCCAGAACGCCTCGGTGAGCGGTTCGGTGGCCACCATCAACGAGTACACCGGGGCGAGCGCCGCTTCAGCCCCGGCAGGGTCGGGGTCCACGCTTCCATGCACCGGACCACCACGTCGCAGCGGACCCGCCCGCCACGCGTCAAGACGAGCGGGCGTTGTGCGCCCTCGCCCGCCACGATCTCGGTGACCTCGGTGCCCTCATAGACGGTGACCCCGCGGCGTTCGGGCGCGGGCCAGGCCACGGACCAAGAGGGCGGGTTGGATGGCCGCACAATGCGGGGTGAAGGTGGCACCGAGCAACTCGTCGGCCCCGAGATGGCGTCTGGCTTCGTCGGCCTCCATGAAGCGAAGGTCCTCTTCGCCGAAACCGAGCGCCGCGCCGAGGCGATTTCGTCGTGGGCCCGCTGCAGTTGGGCCACCGAACGCGCCACGACCACGGTGCCGCCCTTGGCGAAGTGGCAATCGATACCTTCGGCCGCGGCCGCGGCCCCGACCGCATCGACGCTGTCTTGCATGGCCCGGCGCATGGCACGCATCGATTCGATGCCGTAGCGGCGGGCCAACACCGCATCGGAGGTGGCAAAGAGGGCCGAGCACCACCCACCGTTGCGCCCCGAGGCACCGAACCCGGCCACCTCGCGCTCGAGAATCGCGATGCGCAGCGTCGGGTCGCGAAGTGCGAGCTGGTACGCCGTCCACAGGCCGGTGAATCCGGCGCCGACGATGCAGACGTCGACGTCGATGTCACCGCCGAGCGCCGGGCGGTCCGGCCAGGGTTCCTTGACATCGTCCCACCAAAGGGAGAGGTGCGAATAGCGCGCCGGCACTCCCTCGGGCGGGGCTACATCCGGCGCCACGCCTCGGAGAGCACCTCACGCAGGGTCCCGACGATGAACTCGATCTCGGCCGTGCCGCAGATCAGCGGCGGCGAGAGCTGGACGACCGGATCGCCCCGGTCGTCGGCCCGGCAGATGAGCCCGGCCTCGAACAAGGCGCCCGAGAGGTAGCCACGCAAGAGTCGCTCGGACTCTTCGTCGTTGAAGGAGAGCCTGGTCTCTTTGTCCTTGACCAACTCGATGCCGTAGAAGAAGCCGGCACCGCGCACGTCGCCGACGATCGGCAGCTCGTAGAGGGTCTCGAGCGCTCCCAAGAACTCACCTTCGGTCTTGCGGACGTGCTCGAGGATGTGCTCGCCTTCGAAGACGTCGAGGTTGGCCAGGGCGACCGCACAGCTGACGGGGTGCCCGGCGAAGGTGAATCCGTGCAGGAACGACGCGCCGTCGGCCAAGAAGGGCTGCACGAGACGCTCAGAGACGATCATCGCCCCGAGTGGGGCATAGCCCGACGTCAGGCCCTTGGCGACGGTGATGATGTCGGGCTGATAGCCGTAGCGCTCCGAACCGAACATGTACCCAAGGCGACCGAACGCGCAGATGACCTCGTCGGAGACCAACAGCACCCCGTGGCGGTCACAGATCTCACGGACCCGGGCGAAGTAGCCGGGCGGGGGTCGGGAAGCACCCGCCGGCGTTCTGCACGGGCTCGAGATAGACCGCAGCCACCGTGTTGGCGCCTTCTCGGATGATGGCCCGCTCGATTTCATCGGCGGCCCACTCACCGAAGGCCACCTCATCGTCGGCGAAGAGCTCGGCCCGGTAGAAGTTGGTATTTGGCACCTTGATGGCTCCTGGCACCAGCGGCTCGAAGGGCGTCTTGAGGTCAGGCAGCCCGGTGATCGAGAGCGCTCCCATGGTGGTGCCGTGGTAGGCGATATCCCGGCTGATGACCTTGGTGCGCTGCGGTTCACCCGTCATGCGGAAGTACTGGCGGGCCAGTTTCCACGCCGACTCGACTGCCTCTGAACCGCCCGAGGTGAAAAAGACCCGGTCGAGGTCGCCCGGGGCGAGCGCGGCGAGGCGGTCAGCGAGTTCGATGGCCTTTGGGTGGGCGTAAGTCCACAACGGGAAGTACGCCAAGGTCGCGGCCTGCTTGGCGCCGGCCTCGGCCAACTCCATGCGTCCGTGGCCGAGTTGGGAGGTAAAGAGTCCGGCCAGGCCGTCGAGGTACTTCTTGCCGTGCTGGTCCCAGACGTAGGCGCCTTCGCCGCGCACCATGACGGGGACCTCGTTGGTCCCATAGGCGCCGAGACGGCTGAAGTGCATCCAGAGGTGTCGGCGCGCCTTGGCGCTCAGGTCCGAATTCTCTGTGTTGGTCGTACTCATTTTTCCTCCACTCGTCGGGGCCGGTTTCGGCCAATCCGATTTACCGGGTACCCCAGCTGTACGTCTGTTTGCT
This sequence comes from uncultured Acidimicrobiaceae bacterium, assembly GCA_963800725.1. GTDB lineage: Bacteria > Actinomycetota > Acidimicrobiia > Acidimicrobiales > RAAP-2 > Bog-473. The sequence continues at coordinate 224,249 of CAWDCE010000019.1, forward strand.
CAACTTCAGGTACAAGAACGTCTCGGTCCGCCGGACGCCGGGGATAGAGCGCACCGAATCATTGAGGAGGTGGAGCAGGCGCTCGTCGTCCTCACAGACCACTTCGGCGAGGAGGTCGAACGATCCCGCGCACATCACGACGTAATCGACCTCGGACAGTGCCGTGAGCTTGTCGGCGACCGCCCGCACGTCGCCTTCGACCGAGATCCCCACCATGGCTTGGCGGGTGAACCCGAGTTGGAGCGGATCGGTGACCGCCACGATCTGCATGATGCCGTCCTCGCGCAAACGCTGCACCCGTCGGCGCACCGCAGCCTCTGAGAGCCCGACCTCGCTGGCAATAGCGCCATAAGAGCGGCGCCCGTCGTTTTGGAGGGCCTCGATGATGGCCCGATTGGGCCCGTCGAGGACGGTTGGCGTGGCGCTCGGATCTTCTGGGTCGACCACCGCACCTTGTGTTGTGTCCTCGGGATCCGCCATGCCTGTTCTCAGTCCTCTTGCCACTGGAGTCTTCTCCAGTGCGCTCATCAATCTTTGTCGAATTATGTCACTCGATTGCCACTATTCAATCAGAATTCGGCGTCACGGCGCTCAATTGCTGCGGTATCGCTTGTGGCGGCCGCTCTAATGTGATTCTGTAGGCGCAGGTTCACCAGGTCAGAAAGGGAGCATCGTGCGCAAGTTGGCGAACTTTGTTGGAGGGCAGTTTCGAGACGCTGAGGACGGGCCGATGGCCCCCCTCATCGACCCGAGCACAGGGGAGGCGTTCGCCGAAGCGCCCGTGTCGGGGGCGGCGGATATGGATGCGGCCGTCGCCGTGGCCGCCAAGGCCTTCGCCACTTGGAAGCACACGACCCCCTCTGAGCGCAGCCTGGCCCTGATCCGCATCGCCGATGCCATCGAGGCGCGAGCAGAGGACATTGTCCGGGCCGAGAGTGAGAACACCGGCAAGCCGTTCCAGTTGACCATGGACGAGGAGATCCCTCCCATGATCGACCAGATCCGATTCTTCGCCGGAGCCGCCCGTCATCTGTCGGGTCTCGCGGCCGCCGAGTACATGGCGGGGCACACCTCGTTCGTCCGTCGTGAGCCCCTCGGTGTGTGCGGTGCGGTAACGCCGTGGAACTACCCAATGATGATGGCGGTGTGGAAGTGGGCCCCGGCACTCGCGGCCGGAAACACCATGGTCCTCAAACCTTCAGACACCACCCCGGTGTCCACATTGATGATGGCCGAGATCATGGCCGAGCACCTGCCGGCGGGAGTCTTCAACGTGGTCTGCGGCGATCGCGACACGGGGCGGGCGCTGGTGACCCACCCGACCCCGGCCATGGTGTCGGTGACCGGATCGGTGCGCGCCGGGATGGAGGTCGCGGCTGCAGCGGCACCGTCACTCAAGCGGGTGCACCTCGAACTCGGGGGCAAGGCCCCGGTCATCGTCTTCGACGATGCCGACATCGCGGCCGCGGCCGAGGGCATCGCCGGTGCGGGCTATTTCAACGCCGGGCAGGATTGCACCGCGGCCACCCGGGTGTTGGCCGCGCCCGGCGTCCACGACGACTTCTTGGCGGCACTCGTCGAGCAGGCCCAGGGCACCACGGCGGGTGGGACCGACAATCACGATGCCGACTTCGGGCCGCTCAACAACGCCAACCAACTCGATCGGGTGCGCGGCTTCATCGAGCGGGCGCCCGAACACGCCAGCGTGTTGACCGGGGGGACACCGGTCGGGGAGCGTGGCTACTGCTTCGCACCGACTGTCGTGGCGGGCCTTCGCCAAGACGACGAACTGATCCAGTCCGAGGTGTTTGGTCCGGTGATCACGGTGCAGCGTTTCGACGACGAGGCCGAGGCCCTGCGCTGGGCCAATGGCACCGAATACGGCCTGGCCTCGTCGGTGTGGACCACCAATCATGCCCGGGCGATGCGCATGGCCCACGACCTGGACTTCGGTTGCGTGTGGATCAACACCCACATCCCGCTGGTGGCCGAGATGCCGCACGGCGGTTTCAAGCGGTCCGGTTACGGCAAGGACCTCTCGGCTTACGGATTCGAGGACTACACCCGGGTCAAACACGTCATGAGCAACATCGAAGAATAGAGGAGCGAACCGTCAATGATCGTCGGGATTCCAAAAGAAGTGAAGGATGACGAGTACCGCGTCGCGATGACCCCGGCCGGGGTGCGCGAGCTGATCTCGGCCGGCCACAGCGTCTACGTCGAAAAGGATGCCGGCGCGGGTTCGTCGATGCTCGACGAAGAGTTCATTCGCACCGGGGCCAAGATCATCCCCTCGGCCGACGACGTGTGGGCCGAGTCGGACCTCGTCTGCAAAGTCAAAGAGCCCGTGGCCGAGGACTACCCGCGCCTCGGTGCCCGCAAGGACCAGGTGCTCTTCACCTATCTGCACTTGGCCGCGTCGCGGCCGTGCACCGACGCGCTCATTGCGGGCGGCAACGTCGCCATTGCCTATGAGACGGTGCGCCAAGAAGACAATTCGCTGCCCCTCCTCGCTCCTATGAGCGAAGTTGCGGGCCGGATGGCCCCGCTGATGGGGACCCACCACCTGATGCGCCCGGGTGGGGGGCGTGGCGTCTTGGTCTGCGGCGTGCCGGGGGTGCGCTGCGCCAAGGTCGTGATCCTCGGTGCCGGGGTCGCCGGGATGGCGGCCGCCACCATGGCGGTGGGGATGCACTCCGACGTCTACGTGCTCGACCGCAACCTGGAGAAGTTGCGCGAAGTCGACCATCACTTCCGGGGTGCGCTCGAGACCATTGCCTCGTCCGAGCACGCCATCGAGGAGATCTGCCTCGACGCCGACATCGTCATCGGGGCCGTGCTCGTCGTCGGGGCCCGCGCCCGCGGCTGGTGTCGGACACGCTGGTCGCCCGGATGCGTCAGGGTTCGGTATTGGTCGACATCTCGGTGGACCAAGGTGGTTGTTTCGAGTCCACCCGTCCAACGACGCACTCGAACCCGACGTTCGAGGTCGAGGGGTCAGTCTTCTACTGCGTCGCCAACATGCCCGGTGCGGTGCCGCACACCTCGACGCACACGCTGGCCAACGCCACACTGCCCTACACGTTGAACATCGCCAATCACGGGTGGAAAGCAGCCGTCAAGGCCGACCCGGCTCTTGGTGAAGGGGTCAATGTGGCCAACGGCCAGGTGATCTATCCGCCGGTCGGTGAGGCCCATGGTTTGGCGGTCACCCCTTTGGCGGACCTTCTCGCCGAGTGACTCAGCCGAGGGCCGAACCGAGCACCGAGACGAACGAGACCATTTCGCCCGGGTAGCCGCCGAGGTTGTGGGTCATGGCGAGTCCGCGGTCGGTGGTGGCGATCTGGCGGTCGGCGGGGGCTTCGTGGCGCAGCTGGAGCCAGCACTCGAAGAACATGCGCAGCCCCGATGCACCGACGGGGTGACCGAAACTCTTCAGCCCGCCATCGGGATTGATCGGGAGCTCCCCATCGAGCGCGAACGTGCCGGCCAGTACTTCCTTCCAAGCCGTGCCCCGCTCCCGCGAAGCCGAGGTCCTCCATCAGCACCAGCTCGGTCGGGGTGAAACAGTCGTGCACCTCGGCCATCGCCAGCTGGTGGCGCGGGTCGGTGATGCCGGCTTGGGCATAGGCGTCGGCGGCGGCGGCCTCGCACTCGGGGAAATGGGTGTAGTCGAAGCCCGGATCAATGAGGCCTGACCCGCTTCCCGCCGCAAAGGAAAGGGCCTTGATGTAGATCGGCTTGTCGGTGTAGCGCAAGGCGTCCTCGGCCCGCACCACAATGGCCGCCGCCGCACCATCGGCCACGCCAGCGCAGTCGAATACCCCGAGATTGCCGGCGAGGCGGGGGGACTTCTTGGCTTGATCCTTGGTGATCTCTTTGCGGAACTGCGCCCGGGGATTACGCGCCCCATTGAAGTGGTTCTTGACCGCAATGGTGGCGAGCACATCGGCCATGGTTTCCTCGTCGACGCCGTACTTCTCGCGCGTAGGCCGGCGCCACCATCGAGAACATGGCGGCCGCGGTCAGCGTGCGTTGGGTTCCGTCGTTGGGCGGGTTCATGGCGTTGAGCCCCTGGAATCCGCTGTCCTTGACCTTCTCGGCCCCGAGCGCCATGGCCACGTCATAGGCGCCCGAGGCCACCGCGTAGGCCGCGGCGCGCAGGGCTTCGGACCCGGTGGTGCAGTAGTTCTCGACCCGGGTCACCGGCTTGTTGTGCAGCTGGAGTGGGCGAGCCAAGGTGATGCCGCTCATCCCGCTTTCCGCGGTGCCGAACCAGTACGCGTCCACGTCGTCCTTGGCGACCCCGGCCGAAGCGAAGGCCTCGGTGCCGGCGTCGACGATGAGGTCGTCGAGCCCCTTGTCCCAATGTTCGGCGAAGGGGGTACACCCCATGCCGACAATGGCCACCTGATCACGTATGCCGTGCGATCCCATCAGTTCGATCCTCCTTCGCTCGCCGCGGGCCCGTCGCGCCGTGGCCGGGCTTTCCAGAAGTAGTCATGAATGCCGTCGGCGCTGAAAAGGCGGCGGAAGGTCATCTCCACCCGGCTGCCGGCGCCGATCTCGGCCGCGTCGACGTCGGTCAACTCGACGGGATAGCGCCCGCCGCCATCGAAGTCGACGATCGCAAAGACGATGGGGGGGCTCGGTGAATAGGCCAAGCGATCAATGGTCGAGGTGACCACGGTGCCCACCGCGTCGGCCATCGGCACGGGTTCCATGTCGTCGACCGCGCCGCCTTCCATAGAGACCCTCGACGGGGGCAGGTGCACCGCGCCACTCGTGCGATCGCGCGAGCCGACGAAACCGAATTTCCAGTCCTCACTTCGATGGGCGGCGGTGCTCGAGACCCGGGCCGGTTCGGGGCGCCGGGGGGGTTCGGGAAAGAGCTGTCCGCGCCACGACAAGAACTTCGAATAGCTCAGCGGCGCGCCCTGGCTGATCTGGTCCGCCACCGAACGAGTCGGCTGCCAGGTGGTCAACGCCGCGGTTGTGCGCAACACAATGGCGTCGGCCCCGTCCGCCAGATGCACGAGCACGATGGTGGTGCCCGCTGGTGCACCCTCAGCGGCCAGGGTTTCGAGCACCGAGGCCAGCACCAAGAGGGGATGGGCCGTGCCCGATTGGCCGACCGTGCCGGACAAGTCGTCGCTGTGCGCGCCATCCCCGACGCCGAGCCGTTTGCGAAGTCCCGTCACGGCACGAGCGTGCATGCCTGTGACGATGACCCGGTCGACGTCGCCTGCCTCGATACCGGCCGCACCGAGGGCTCGGCTGAATGCATCGGCCCCGAGGGCCAGGTAGCGGTTCTCGCCGAAGCGCTCCTCCCAGAGCCTCGAGGTCCGTCCGCCCGGTGCGCGCCAGCGATCGGTGAACTCATCGGACGCCGAGGCACTGGCGATGAATTCGGCCAGCACCGCGTCGCCGTCGCCGACGAGCAACGCGGCGCCCGCATCGCCGCCCGCCGCCTCGTCGGCGCTGCCGGGAAGTCCGTCGCGGGTGTCGGCCCCGACGACCAGGGTCGCCTTGCGCTGCCCGAAGGCACTCAAAAGGGCGCCGACGCCCGAGCGCAGCGCACCCCCGAAGTCATAGGCGGGCACATCGTGGCCCAGACGAAGCGCGGCCGCCACCGCAGTGGCATTGGTCTTGTCCAAGTAAGCCGGAGCCGAAGTTGCGAACCACAGCGCCTCGGGGGCAACGCCACGTCCACTCTTGATGGCCAGGCGGGCCGCTTCAACGCCCAGCGTCGTGGTGTCCTCATCATGGGACGCAACCGCTCGTGTCCCTTTTCCCGGGGCCCCGCCCATGAAGGCGCCGATGTCTGGAACGCGAGAGTCGTCGGTAAGGGACATAGCCCGCAGCACTGAGGATTCCTGGCACGGTCGCCGAGCCTACCGGGCACTCCCACGCGTTCTTGACGCAGCGTCAGATTGGAGCTGAACCGCCGCGGCTTTGGCGGGGCGAGACGACGCGGCGACCTCGGGCGGGCGGGTCAGCCAAGCGAGGCGCCGCGTGTAACATAGAGGCATGTCACGCTGAGTCACGCCATAGATGAGGTCCCGGGCCCGATACCCGGTGCGACCTCAGGCGATCTCACGGACAGTTTCCCTGCGGCTTCTCGCATCGTGTCGGGCCGCGGGCTGTCCTCCTCCGGTCCACCGTGGCCGCCTCGATGCACCTGTTGCGCCTAACCCAGACCCCTCGCACCCATGAAACTGACCCACGACGACACCGAAATCCACCACGACGCTCCCGACACGGGGATGACCCGGCGCGCCCAAAGTGCGGCGACGCCGCCGGCGGCGAAGCCAGGTCGCGCCCTGCGTCTCGCCACCGCGCTCCAGGTGATGACCGCGGCAGGGGCGGGATTGGCGTACGTCGCCCTGTCGTTGCGCGTCTACCAAGAGACACATTCGACACTTGCGGTGACGCTGGTGCTCCTCGCCGGGGGACTCCCCGTCGTCGCCCTGGCCCCGGTCGCCGGGCTCCTGCTTGATCGCCTGCCGATGGGGCGCCTTTTGTCCGCGGCCAGCTTGTTGGTGGCGGCGTCGTTGGTCGGGCTCGCCTTCGCACATTCATTGACGGCGACCATTGCGCTTGTGCTGTGCTTCGGGATTGCCGACAGCGTCCTGCAGCCTGGACTTGACCGCCGCCATCCCGCACTTGGCGGGCGATGTGTCGCTGGTGCGCGGCGACGAGCCGACTCCAAGGGGCGGCCATGGGCGGTACCGCCCTCGGCCCGCTCTTGGCGGGTGTCATCGGGAGCATTGGGGGCACCTCGACCGCGCTATTGCTCGATGCTTTCGTGTCAGTGGTGTTCTCGGTGGCGGTGCTGTTTCTCGGTCTGGGCCGTGTGCACAATGACGTGCCCCATGGCGCCGACGACGGGATGGCGGCGGGATTGCGCTACCTGCGCGCCGATCGCCCCATGGGGCTCTTGGTCCTCGTCGTGTCGGTGATGATTGCCTTCTTGGGCGTGACCATGGTGGTCGAGCTCTTCTTGGCGGAGAACGTGTTGCACGGTGGGACCACGGGCTACGCCCTGCTCATCACCGCATGGACCGGGGGCATGACGCTCGGCACCGTGATCGCCGGGCGACTACCCCGCGCGCACTTGGGCCCGGAATCATCATCGCCATGGTCGTCCTCGGCCTCGGCGTGGCCGCGGGTGGCCTCGCACCGACGATGTGGATGGCCATCGTCGCCTATGGCATCGGTGGCATCGGCGACGGGATCCAGATGGTGGGGGCGAGGACCCTCTTGCTCCAGCGCGCCGCCGGCCCATATCGCGGGACGCGGCCTGCGCGGTCTTGACGGGGGCGACGATGGGGGCGATCTCAATCGGGATGGCGCTGGCCGCCCCGCTGGTGGCCCTCTTGGGATCCGGGCGCGATTGTCTGCGCGGGTCTGGTGGCCGTCGGGGCGGCAGTTGTCGGGCTGGGCGTCGGATTGCACCACATCCGAGGTGAGCCGGTGGCGGCATTGGCCGCCGAATCGGCGGGCGAGTCGGCTCATGGCGAGGAAGACGGTGCACTGGCGGCAGGGCGTCCGGTCCTGATCTAATCTGACGGGTAGTCAGATTCGTCGGCCACCAGGACTCCCTGGCGCCGCCCTTTTGGCCCTGGAGGTCATTCCCGCATGGATTTTGAGTTCTCCGACGAGCAGATCGCGTTCGTCAAAGAAGTCGAGGCGTTCCTTGACGCCGACGACGATCCCGATGTCTTCGACCTGACCCGGGAGAACATGGCCCAGATCGTCGACACCCCCAAGCGCCGTGCCTTCATGGCGTCGCTCGGCCAGCAGGGCTGGTTGGGCATGACGTGGCCCGCCCAATACGGGGGGAGCGACGGGGAGGGGGTCTATGAGTACCTCCTCAACGAGCAGTTGGCCGGTGCGCGGCGGCCCGCAAATCGGCAAAGGCGTCGGCATCATCGGCAAGACCCTCATTCGCCACGGTAACGAGCATCTCAAAGCGGAGTTCCTCCCGAAGATCCTGCGCAATGAAGTCGAGTTCGCCGTGGGCTACTCCGAGCCCAATGCCGGATCTGACGCGGCGTCCATGCAACTCAAGGCCACCAAGGTCGAGGGCGGTTGGATCCTCAACGGGCAAAAGACCTGGACCACGTCGGCCCACTTCGCCGAGTGGTACTGGGTCGGGCGCGCGCACCGACCCCGACGCAGCCCAAGCACGCCGGCATCACGCTGTTCTTGGTACCGATCGATCAGCCGAGCATCACGGTGAACGCCATCTGGACCATGGGTGACGAGCGGACCAATGAGGTGTTCCTCAACGACGTCTTCGTCAGTGACGACTACGTGGTCGGCGAGTTGAACAAGGGTTTCCAATACATCTCCGAGGCCCTCGACCTTGAGCGCTTCACCATGTTCACCTTCGCCCCGATCGCCCAGCGCTTCGAATTGTTGCGTGAGTACGTGCGCACGACGGTGCGTGACGGGGTGCTGCTCAAGGACGACCCGATCGTCCGCCAGCGCCTGGCCCAACTGGCCACCGAACTCGAGGTGGCCAGAGTGATGGGGCTGAAGTTCGTCTTCGAGGCCGGCAAGGGTGGTGCGGCCCCGACCGTCGAGGCGTCGGAGTACAAGTTGTACGCCACCGAGCTCTCCAAGCGACTGGCCAACGCCGCGATGGATATCGCCGGTCCCGGCAGCCAACTGCGGGTGAACACGCCCGAAGGCCCCATGGCCGGGCGTTCGGAGTCCACGTACCGCTACACGGTGATCGACACCATCGGCGGCGGCGCGTCGGAGATCCAAAAGAACATCATCGCCCGGCGCAAGCTCGGCCTGCCCAAGAACTTCTGATCTCTTGAACGCTGCTGGTGCCCCGTCGGGCCCTTTGTCGGGGGTCACGGTCTTGGATCTCTCGTCGGTCGGGCCCGCCGCGCGCTGTACGCGCCTGCTCGCCGACTACGGCGCACTCGTGATCAAGGTCGCGCCCGTGCCTTCCGCCGACGCCACCCCGATCGAGCCTGCGTTCTTCGCGTACAGCGGACACCGTGGGATGCAGCGTGTACTGGTCGACCTCAAAGACGACGATGGTCGCGCCGCGTTCTTGGCCTTGGCGTCGTCGGCCGACGTGGTCGTCGAGAGCTTTCGGCCCGGCGTGGTCGAACGACTGGGCATTGGGTACGAGGCCGTCTCGGCCGTCAATCCACGCATCGTGTACTGCTCGACGAGTGGGTATGGCCAAGATGGGCCACGGGCCGCTTGGGCCGGTCACGACATCGACTATCTCGCCGTCGGTGGATTCTTGGCGATGAGTACCCCGGGGCCGAGCGGTGCGCCACCATTGCCCGGCGCCACCATCGCCGACGCTGCGGCCGGGGGGATGCAGGCCGCCCTGGCCATCACCGCGGCGCTGGCGGGCCGGGCTACCTCGGGCTGCGGCACGTACCTCGATGTCGCGGTCGCCGACGGGGTGCTGTGGCTGATGTCGCTCCCGGTCGACGAGCACCTGGCCGTACAAAGCGCGCCCGGACCCGGCCACGACATCCTCTCGGGCCGCTATGCCTGTTACGGGACCTACGTCACCGCGGACGGCAAGTGGGTGGCCGTCGGGGCCATCGAGGCCAAGTTCTTCGCCAATCTGTGCCGTGCCCTCGGCTGCGCCGAACTCGCCGGCCAACAACTCGACGACGATGCGCAGCCCCGCATCCGGGCCGCCTTCACCGAGGCCTTCGCCACCCGGACCCGCGACGAGTGGATCGACGCGCTCGGCGGTGCCGATACCTGCGTCGCACCGGTCCTTGGGATCGAAGAAGTGGCCCAGGATCCGGGGTTCTCGGCGCGGGGCGCCGTGGTTCGGGCCACCCACCCGACACACGGAGATTTCGAGCAGCTGGCACCCCTATTGGCGGGGATGGATCGACCCGACGGACCGGTCGTCCTGCCCGACGGCTCGCAGACCGACACGCAGCACTTGCTCAAGGAGGCAGGGGTGGGGATCGACACAATCGCAACCTGGATGGCACGGCGGGTGGTGGCATGAGCGCCGCGGCTGCGCACCAAGGGGCGACGGCCGAGGGGGATGAGGAACTCTTGGCGCAGGCCCTCGCCCTGGTGGGCCAAGAGCAGTACAAAGAGGTCGGCGAGTTCCCGGTCGAACGGGGCTACATCTGGACCTCGTGTTCGTCGGTCGAAAATGCCAATCCGCTGTTCTGGGACGACGAAGTGGCCGAGGCCCTCACCGACGGGCCCATCGCGCCTCCGACGATGGTTTCGGTGTGGTTCCGCCCCCACAACTGGGCCCCGGGACGCCGCGAAGTCGCGTTGCCGCTGCAGGTGCACTTCGATCTCAAGGCACTCTTCGATCTTCCCGAAGCCGTCATGACCGACAACACCATCGAATTCCACACGCCGGTGCGCATCGGCGACGTGCTGCGCACACACCAGGTGCTCCGTTCGGTCAGTGCCCCAAAGACGACCAAGCTCGGGCGAGGTCGGTTCTGGGTGATCGATGTGGTCTACGCCAATCAAGACGCAGAGCTGGTGGCCATCGAGTCCTACACGGGATTTGGCTACCGGCGAGCGAGCGAGGAGGCGGGCGCGTGACGCCAACCTTGACACCGACCCTCCTGTTCGACGACGTGGCGCCAGGTGACGCACTGCCTGAGCTGCGCTATGAGGTGACGGCGACCACCGTGGTCCTCGGCGCCCTGGCCACGAGGGACTGGCGACCAATGCATCACGACAAGGACTTTGCCGTCAATCGCAACGGCACCAAGGACATCTTCTTGAATACCCCGAATCAGGCGGCCTGGTTCGAGCGCTATCTGACTGACTGGACGGGCCCGCACGGGCGTTTGGGTCGGGTCACCTTCCGCATGCACGGTTCGGTGTTTCCCGGCGACACCATGGCGTTCAACGCGGTGGTCGACCGCACCGAGATCGACGAGGTCGGGTGTGGCTTCGTCTCGGTGTCGGTGACGCTGGCGGTCGACGGCGAGACCAAGACGACCTGCGCTGCACGCATCGCCGTGCCGCGCCGCAACGACGACAACCCGTGGGCCCGACGCGGGGACCAGTGGCGCCCTTCAGCGCCCAATCCATGACCACCACAATCGATCGACGCCAGACCCGGAGGTAGTTGGACCATGTTGGACCTTGACTTCAGTCCCGAACAAGAGATGCTCCGCCAGACGACCCGAGATGTTCTCGAGCGCCATTGTGGCCTCGATGTCGTGCGCGCCATGGAGGACAATCCAACGGGGTATCCGCTCTCGCTCTGGAGCCAACTCGGCGAGCTCGACCTCATTGGATTGTTATTGCCGACCGAGCACGGAGGTTCGGGCATGACCCTGGTCGAGGGCGTCGCCCTCTACCAAGAATTCGGACGGGCGTTGGCGCCGATTCCCCACTTCGTCAGCGCGGTGCTCAGCGGAGGCGTCCTGGCTGCGGCCGGGAGCGAGCACCAACAAGACCAGTGGCTGGGCAAGATCGCGACCGGTGAGGCAATCTTCACGCCGGCCTGGTTGGAGCCCGAAGGCGGGTTCTCGGCCCGTGGCGTCGACGCCCGGGCCCACGCGGCGAGTGACGGCGGCTTCGTGCTGAATGGGACCAAGCGCCACGTGGCCTTCGCTTCGGCCGCCGATCGGCTGGTGGTGCTGGCCCGCACCGGTGACGCCGACGAGGCGATTGACCTCTTCTTGGTCGACCCAACTGCGGTCGGGGTCTCCTTGCGTCGACAATTCACCATTGCATCGGACACACAATATGAAGTGACCTTCACCGACGTCGCCCTCGGTGTCGACGACCGGATCGGGGCAGCGGGGACCGGGTGGGCCACGTGGAGCGACGTTCTCGAGCCCGCGCTGGTGCTCTTGGGCGCCCAAGCGGTCGGTGGGGCGCGCTACGCCCATGAGATCACCACCCAGTATGCGAAGGACCGGCACCAGTTCGACAAGCCGCTCGGGGCGTTTCAGGCCCTGGCCCACAACCTGGCGGATTCGGTCACCAATCTCGACGGGGCCGAGCAATTGGTGCACGAGGCGGCATGGGCTGGCGCCAACGGACGATCGCTGGCCTCGCTGGCCCCGATGGCCAAGTTGTTCGCCTGCCGCACGTTCCGCGACATCACGGCCATGGCCCAACAGATCTTCGGGGGAATTGGCTTCACGCTTGACTTCGACATCCAGCTGTACTTCCGGCGGGCCAAGCAGCAGCAGATCATGTGGGCCAATGACCGGTCGCTCGAAGATGCCGTGGCCGCAGCGCTCCTCGACTGAGGGGCCAAACGCACTCGGTGCCCGCCCCCTCGGCCACGATCAGCGGCGCGGACGCACGGCGCATCGCACTCGCCGCCCAGGGCCTCTTAGGCCCACGCCAACCCGGCGGCCCAGCCGCCATGCTGCGCCGCCTCGGGGGGGTCCAACTCGACACCATCTCGGTCCTGGCGCGCTCGCATGAGCTGGTCGCCTACGCCCGTCACGGCGCGCTGACCAAGCGCAGGATCGAGGCGGACTACTGGGGAGCGCGGAGTGCGACCTTTGAATACTGGTCACACGCGGCGTGCCTGCTCCCGCTCGAAGCATGGCCCCACTATGGGTTCAAGCGGCGGATGGCGGCCGCCAAGGGGCGGCGCTGGCATCACCTCGAGGACAAGGACCGCAGCTGTGCCGAGGTGATGGCCAAGATTCGTGGCGAAGGCCCGTTGACGGCAAACGAGTTGGGCGGCGCCAAGCGCGGTGGCCCGTGGTGGGACTGGTCGGAGATCAAGATCGCGGCCGAATGGCTCCTTGATATTGGTGAACTGGTCTGCCGGGAACGCCGTGGCTTTCAGCGCGTCTACGACCTGGCGGAGCGGGCGATCCCGCCTGCGCTGCGCGAGCAGGATTTAAGTGACGAGGAGTGCATCACGGCGTTGGTGCGCTCGGCGGGGCGGGCGATGGGCGTCGCGACCGTGGCTGACCTCGCCGCTTATCACGGGGTGCCGGCCAGACGTGTGCCCGACGTCCTCGACACAACCGGGCTGGTGCGCGTCCAGGTCGACGGATGGACCACCCCGACCTTCGCCGATCCCGACGCCCTCGAATCGCTCGGCACAAGGCGTCGCGGGCGTGCCGTGTTGGTCTCCCCGTTTGACTCGCTCATCTGGTTCCGACCCCGCACCGAGCGCCTCTTCGGGCACCGACACCGTCTCGAGGCCTACACCCCGCGGGTCAAGCGCGTCTTTGGGTACTTCGCCATGCCGGTGCTGGCGGGCACCGAGCTGGTCGGCCTGGTCGACCCGGGCCGTGACGGGTCGACGCTGGTGGCCAAGCAGGTGACCTTGTTCTCGCCCCGCGCCGTCCCGCACGTGGCGAGCGCCCTGCGCACCGCGGCCGGGTGGGTCAACTGCGACGCCATCGCGCTCGAACGGGTGGGACCCGGCGACCAACGGGCGATGCTCGAGCGCGCCCTGGCGTCGGGGGGCGACACCCCTCGCTTCAGCCCCAGCGCCGTCCAATGATGGAGGGCTTGACCGAAGAGATGGCGTAGGCCACCCCTTCGACCAGGCGAAGCGGGATGGCGAGCAGCCACACCACCGGCGCACCGACAGCCGGGATATTGAAGTCAGAATGGGTGCGAGCCAAGAGGAAGGCGTCGTCGAGGAGCCGACGACCGACGACCAACGGTGCCCCGAGCGGACCGATGCGCTGCAGCCACTGGTGGGGGACCACGCCCAGCTCGTCGACGCGGTAGAGGGTGGCGGTGTCGTGACCGTTGCGGATCCGCTTGGCGAGGCAGTAGTTCTCCGAGTAGTCGTTGCCGTGCTCGACGAACATCTTGGGCTCGTAGACAATCCGTTGGCACGCCACGCGCAGCTGGCAGTTCAAGAGGAAGCACCCACCGCTGCGGCGGAGTCGGTTGTCGATGGGGTTGGCCAAGTACTGGTCCCGTCGGAAGGCCACGTTGTTCAACACCAAGGAAGTGGCACGGCCGTCGGCCGCCTCGGAGACATTGCCCATGTCGAAATAGCTCATGGCCCGGCCCCACGGGCTCTTGTCGATGTAGCGCGTCTTCCCGGCCACCGCATCGGCCCCGGCGTCAAGAGCCGCCACCGCCGCTTTGGCCCAACCGGGTCGAGGGACGCAGTCGCCATCGAGGAAGATGACGTACTCGGTGGTGGCGGCCTGGGCACCCGCCGTCTTCATGGCGTAGTAGCCCGGGTCGGTCACTGCAATGACCCGGACCCGGTTGTCGCGCGTCATTGGCATCCAGGCGTCGACATCGTCGGTGTTCGTCATGATCAGGATTTCGAGCGGGACCGTCGCGGCCTCCTCGAGGACCCGCCTGACCACCGAGGTCCCGTCGTGTACGGCCGCGCCCCGGTGCTCGTACTCCTCATTGGTCGAGGTCTCGATGATGACGGTGGCTCTGGGCACGACCGCACCGTTTGCTGCGGCCTGCTCGACCTCAGTCGAAGTCACGGCCGACACGGACCTCGACGCGTGCGCACCGGTTCTGCGTCGGATCTCGTTGTGTCGCATGCCACAGACACTACGCGTCACCGCACCGCGCGGCCGAGGACGCACGGGGTCGCGTTCGACGGGTCTCAAGTTTCGTGCGGCAATTCCGAAATGGTCGCTGTAGAAGGCGAAGCGATGGCGTAGCTCGTCGGCACTCAGCCCGAATTCAGCCAGGTCGTAGATGACCCCGCCGTGGCGCCCTCGAGGGTGTGCGTGCATGAATTGGCGCATGGCGGCGTCGGCCGCATCGGACATCGGCTGCCCGGCGAGGGCGTAGATCCGGCGCACCATCGCCAGATCGTCGGCCATGAACTCGTCGAAGCGCACGTCGATCGTCCGCACGTCGGGCAGGAGGTCCCGGTGCTCCACGCACGATCTGAGCATCCGCTCGAGTCGGTCGGCCCAATAGGACCCGATCCAGCCGAGGTCCACCTCTTCATGGCCGAGCCGAGCCGAGTAGGCGATCATCGTGATCATCGACGCGGTCACCGAGACCGGATCGCGGTGCGTCACCACGAAAGTGGCGTCTGGGAAGACGTCGGCGACCACGCCGAATTGCTCGAGGTGTTGGGGCGACTTGAGGATCCAGCGTGAGCCTCCCCGGGCCCACTGCATGGCCTGGAGGATCCGCTTCAAGTAGGCGTAGCTCGGGGTCTGGTCCCGGGCCAAGTAATGGTCGCGCCACGTAGGGATCGGAGCGATGGTCTCGAAGAGCATGGTTGAGAAGTCGATGGCGAGGAGCTGGATTTCCTCGTGCACATGATCGACGGTCATCTCGTGCATGCGCTTGAACTCGGGCATGGCCACGTCGAGGAAGGAAAGCGACATTTCGGTCCGGGCCAGTCGCGGGTCTGGGGCACCTGGCGTCGGGCGTTCGGACTCCGAGAGGACCGGTTCCACGCTTTCCCAATAGGGCAAGGAGCGCAGTGCGCTGTCGGACGACAGCAGATTGTGCAGGTGGGTCGTCCCGGTGCGCGGCAGGCCACAGATGAAGATCGGCCGCTCGATCTCGACATCGCCGATTTCGGGATGACGTGCCCAAAGATCCTCTAACAGCAATCGGTTGCGGAGCAGCCCTGCGAGCAGGACCGACTGGGCCAGGCGGCCCGCACCATTGAGCCTGGCTTCATCGCGCAGGCTTCGGCAGAGCACCTCCAGGCGCGCCACGAAGTCATTGCCACCAAAATCGTCCAGTCCGGCCTGCTGGGTCGCGGCCGTCATCAGGGCACCCGCCTCGAGGGTGACGGTGCTGGCGGCCGCTTCCATCAGGTCGAGGATCTCGCGCGCCTCGGGACTGAACCTCGGCCGGGCCAGATCGTCCAGGGCGATCGGGGCGGGACGGTCGGGCATGGTCACCGAAGCGAGGAAAGTGCCACGACCTCGGCGGAAATTGCGTCGGGCGTCTCGACGGGGAGGAACCAGCGAAACCAGATGCGTCCCTTGTGATGACCGGCGGTCGACACCCAGTTGGGGTGGCCAGGGTCACGAGGTGCAATGACAATGGTCCACGAACCGTCGGGCTCGTAGTGGACCTGAGTGCCGTTGATGGTCACCCGCTCGTAGTCGTAGTTGTAGGTATGGAGGAAGGGGTTCCACAGGCAAAGGTTCCAAAACGCGCACTCGGGTGAACGGCCGCGCACCACGAGGGCCTGCTCATCGCCGAGGACGTAGCTCCCCATCGCGTAGGCCGCGTCTCCGGCAGCCCAGCCAAAGGTCGTCGTCGGCACCGGATACGGCGGGTCGACCACATTGGGGGCGCCGAGCGCGAGCGGCACCATGGCGGCCTGCTCACGGACCCAGGTGAGGGCGGCCCGAAAGCGCCTGGCCAGATCGGCATCGCTCTGGCGGTATGCCGTCGGGGCGTCGTCGGCTTCAATGGTCCACGTGGCCCGCAGGTCGCCCACCGGGTCGGCCAGGTAGTCGCGCGTGATGATGGCGACCGCATCGGGATCGAGCTTGATCCACGGCGTTGCGTCGTCCGGGTCCTCGGGCGACAGGGTCATGGTGATGAGGCCATCGGCGTCGGGTGGGGCCTGGCGGTCGTTGAGGCTACCCACGATCCGGTCCGAATAGCGACCGTCGGTAGGACCGCCGTAGACGGTGAGGGATAGGTACACCGCCTCACCGCGCGTGACGCGGACCCGGTAGGTGCGTCGCGGGTCAACCGGAGCGAAGAGGTAGTACGCGTCGGCGTTATCGCCGCCCCACTTCTTGTAGGGACCGACGATGTCGATGAATCTGGGTCGCTCGGTGTCGGCCCACACCTGGGTATCGGTTGCCACCTGGAGGATCGTGAGCAGCCACTTGTGCGCTTCGAGGAGGGATTCCTCGTCGCCCGGCCCGCTGAGCTGTTCGACCAGTCGGGCGTGTTGCGCCGACACTTCGGCGAGCAATGCGCCAAAAGCGGCTTCGGTCTCGGTTCCCACGGGTGTTCAAGCCTCCTCTTGCATGGATCTGGCGGCGATCTGCTCGAAGACGCGCACCGCCCCCGAGTACGGCCCGGTCTGGTCCGGATGATGGAGCACGAGTTGGTCGATGCCGAGATCCCGATAGGGCGCGGCGATCTCGTCGAACTGGTCGATGGAGGTGATGACGGGATCGGTGGGGGTCCACAGCACCACCTTGGCCAAGGTGGCCGGGTCACGGCCGACGGCGGCACAGGCGGTCGCGAGCTGGTCGCACTGGGCGCGCACTGCGGCCACGCCAGGCCCGATGGTGACCCACGCCTGTGCGTAGGTGGCCGCGAGCGTGAGCCCTCGGGGACCCCCAGCAGCGATGGTCAAGGGGAACGGCATCTGCACCGTGCCCGGGGTACTGGGTGCGTCGGTGGCACCGTAGTGCGCACCAGAGCGCGTGGTGGTGGTCGCGGCGTCGCCGTCAAGCACCGCGCGCAGCAGCTGGACGAATTCGGTGTAGCGGTCCATCCGTTCGCTCGCCGACCACGGATCGTGGCCGAGGGCGCCGGCATCGGGGCCCGCCGAGCCCGGCCCGACGCCGAGATCGAACCGCCCTTCGCTCAGGTCGTCGAGCGCGATCACGTCGCAGCGAGGGGCACCGGGTGGCGGAAGTTCGGCGAAGCGACGAGCGTGCCGAGCCGGATGCGCTTGGTGGTTACTGCCGCCGCGGCCAACACCGGCACCGCGGCCAGCCACGGGCCGTCGGGCATGCCGCCCCAGCGGATGTGGTCGTAGGTCCACGCCGCAGCGAATCCGACCTCGTCGGCCCACTCCCATTGGCGGCGGGCCACCTTCCAGCGATCTGTGGGCAAGATCACCAAGCCGATGCGCACGGCCGTCAAGCTACCCGGGAGCGAGTCCGGGCGCTTCGGATTCAGGCCTGCCAGTCGATCCAAGCACCGTGCTCTTGGACATCGGCCAACCGCGTCCATTTCGCCACGCCGTCCGAAAAGATCCCGGCCCCCAAGATGTCGGCCCCAAGATCATTACCGGGGGTCGGTTCACGGGCGAACGCGGGCACGGTGCCCCTACCTTCGGCGCTCAGCCAGGCCATTGGTCGCGCCCGTGACTCGGCCTCGAGAAGGGAGATGAAGTGCGTCCGGTCCTCGGGGGAGAAGTAAGCGAACGCCCACGTCGTCACCACGACGGGGGTGGCGTTCTCGGGCAAGCCGGCCAACACGGCGGAGAGACACTCGTTGCCGTCACCGCGCACGACGGTCGGCGGGTCAGCCTGGGCCAGCTTGATCGCCGCCGCCGTGCGTTCGAGCCGCCCGGTGTCGGGCCACACGCAGGCCAGCAGCCATCGGGCGTCGTCGGGGTCACTCAGATCAATGGGTGAGCGATCGATGCCGATCCGCGCCACGATTGGGGGCAGGGACGTGGCGATCGGGGGTGTGGCGCCTTTGACCTGACAAGAGATCTGCACCGCGGCCAGGGGTGGACCGGTCGCCCCGTAATTGCCGTAGTCGATACGGAAGCGGTCGCAGAGGAGGTTGATGCCCGCACTTGCGCCGACATCGACCAGCGCCAGTGGCCCCTCGAGGCGCGTGGACAGCCACGTCAGGCCTGGGGCGATGAGCGCGCTGCGGCCGCAGTCGTTGGTTTGAATGCGACGCTTCTCAAGCAGTGCCGCTACGTCGTTTCGATGCTCGTGGCAGTAGCCCACGAACAGCGGCGCGGGATCCTCCTTGGATGTTCCGGCGTAGACGGCGGCGAGTGGGTCGGTGGGATTCTCAAGCAAGAGGTAGTGCACCGCAGCCAGTAGGGCGGGGGGCAGGTGCGCGTCCGGCGGTGCGTTTCGAACCAGCTCGATGATGTCGGGATCGTTGGCCACCGCGACCGAGATGCGCTCATAGAGGGGTGAATAGTCGTGGCAGTGGGTAGCGAACCACGACCACATTTGCGCTAGTTCGACCCCGTGGTCGCTCACGCCACAAGTTTTTCACAGGTCGGCACTTGCCCGGCCTTTGGGATTGAAGAACGTCTGATCGCATCGCGGGCGGCGTTTGAATGCAATCTGGGTCTAGAACCAACGGATACGCGAGAGCGGCCAGATGATCATGTCGGTCTTTCCGACGATCGACGACTCGGCCACGGGTCCCCACCACCGGCTGTCACATGAGTCGGGTCGGTTGTCGCCCATGACGAAGACCTCATGGGCGGGGATCTTGAAGGCATGGTGCAGCGAATACGCGGCGCCCGAGGGTCCCGGATCAGTCTCGTGTCGCACGGACGTCGGGAGCCACGGCTCGGCGAGTGGTTTGCCGTCGATGAAGACCACCCCGCCCGAGAGCGAGATCGTCTCACCGGGAAGACCGATCACCCGCTTGACCAGATCCGCGACTGGTGGCCCTGCGCAGTGTTCATTCGACGGCGTGGAAAATACGACGATGTCCGATCGGCCCACTGAGTGGAGGTGGTAACTGACCTTGTTCACCATGATCCGGTCTCCGACCATCAAGGTCGGCTCCATTGACGGCGATGGAATCGAATACGTCTGGACGACGAAGCCGCGGAGCACCACGGTCAGCACCACCGCCGTCACTATGACGAGCGCCGTCTCGGTGAGTAGGCGTCGAGGCGATCGACGTGGCGCGGCATGGGCGCCTCTGTGTCTCTTGGGTCGTTGGGGCGATGTGCCGGGTGCGGAAGCGTCGTCCATGCCGACCAGCAGTATCGCTCGCCGCACCCGAATTTCATCGTCGCGTGCCCGCATTCATGCCCCCGGCCCGCGGGGCAATGTCAGACTTGGCCCGTGGACCCCGCCCAACATCGTGCCGTCACGGTCTCGGCCTATGAAGAACTCGCGAGCGTCTGGGGTGAAACTGACGACAATCTCTTCAACGAGGCGCTCGAGCGGACCACCGTTCGCTCGATCCTGACCCCCTCGATGCTGCGTGGCCGGGTGCTCGATGCCGGCTGTGCCGCCGGTGCACACTCGGCATGGTTCGCCCAGGCGGGATGCCAGGTCGTGGCCTTCGATCTGAGCCCGGCGATGGTGCATGCAGCGGTCGCCCGCTGTGACGGCGCAGCGCAGTTCGTGAGTGCGGATCTCGCTGCACCGCCGTTCGTCGACGCCTCGTTCGACGGCGTGGTCTGCTCGCTCGCCCTGCATTACCTCGAGGACCTCACTCCCACGCTCCGCGACTTCGCCCGGATAGTGCGCCCCGACGGGTGGGTGCTGGTCACGCTCGACCATCCCTTCGCCGCATCGGTCTCTGAGCCCGAACCTGAGTACTTTTCGACTCGACTGGTGTCTGAAACCTGGACCAAGCGCGGCGTCCGGGTCACCCAACATTTCTGGCGGCGGCCGCTGGGGGCCACGGTCGATGCTTTTGCGACCGCTGGGTTGCGCATCGAGCGAATCGTTGAACCCCGAATCGATGACGTCATGCGAGAACGTTTCGGGGACGATGCCGCGGAGATCGACGGCCGGCCGACGTTCATTGCGTATCTGGCCCGTCCAGTAGGAGCGCAGTGAGCCGGGCCGTCATCTTTGACTTCTACGGCACGTTGGCGCATTGGGCCGACCGCAGCATTTCGAACTACTCCACCGTCTTCGCCGCACACGGCTACGAATTGCCCGACCCGGTGCTCGGGGCGTATTTCGCACGCTATGACGGCGTCGATCACGCCGAGCATTCAACTGACAGTGCGACCTATGAAGCGTGGGTACGCCGGCGGCTGGGCCAGCTCGCGGTGTCGTGCGGGGTTGCGTCCGACGGCGTCGAGGCACTGGTCGAGGACCTGCGTGAGGCCGATCGGGGGCCAATGGTGGCGTACCCCGATGCCGCCCCGACGTTGGCTGCCTTGCGCGAGCAGGGTTGGGCCATTGGGGTGTGTTCGAACTGGGGCTGGGAACTTGACGGATTCTTGGATCAGGTCGGCCTGTTGGATCTCATCGATTCGGCCGTGACCTCCGCCCGCGCCGGGGCCCGCAAACCTCATCCGAACATCTATGCCGTGTCGGTCGGTGCTCTGGGGGTGCGGCCCGAGGACGCGGTGTTCGTCGGTGACACCTGGGGACCCGACGTCGAGGGCCCGTGCGCCATTGGGATGACCGCCATCCACGTGTGGCGCAACCAGGATCGCCAAGGCGACGGCGAGCCGCGATCACTCTCCGAACGGATGCACCGGGTGGGCGACCTGCGCGAAGTGCTCGACCTGCTCAGGCCACGGCGGGGCTGAGCGGCGGCCGGCCGTGATCGGCGAGGCCCTGGGCCAGGGACCGCCGGTCGTCATTGGTCAACTCGACGTAGGTCCGCACCCCCGCCCGGGGGTCGCCACCAGACCGGCTCGTCGCAGAGCCACGCTTCTTGGCGGAGGGCGACCTTGGTGACCTTGCCGGTGGCCGTCTGGGGCAACGAGGCCGAGATGCGCACGAAGCGAGGCGTCCATTTGGTCCCGAGGTCGGGTTGCTCGCCCAACCAGGCGGCATATGCGTCCGGATCGAAGGTCGTACCGGGGACCAGTTCGATGGCGGCCATCACCTGATCACCCGCGCCCGACTCGGTGTCGGGGACGGGGTAGACAGCGGCGACGGCGATGTCGGGGTGTCGGGAAAGCACCGATTCGACGGGCCCGGCGGCAAAATTCTCCGAGTCGACCCGCAACCAATCTCCGGAGCGCCCGGCAAAGTAGAAGAAACCCTCCGTGTCGACATACCCGAGGTCGCCGGTCCAGTACCACCCGTTGCGGAGCCGATCGTTCTCAGCCTCGGGATGCTTGTAGTACCCCTCGAAATTGCCCGCGCCCGCTTCGGTTGACGATTTCACCCGTGGCCTCCCCGGCATTGAGGAGCCGGCCGTGTTCGTCGAAGCGGGCGGGCGGGCACTCGGCGCCGGTTTCGGGGCTGATGACGACGAGATCCACGTTGTCGACGGGCTTGCCCAGCGCCCCCTTTGGCATCCCGAGCACCGGGTTGATGGCGGCCCCGCCCTCACTTTGGCCGTACCCCTCGATCAGGTAACAACCGAAGCGCTTGTGAAATCGGGCCCGGTCGCGCACCGACGCCTCGGTCCCAAAGGCGCTGCGCAGCGTGTTGTCTGCATCATCTGGACGTTCGGGCGTGGCCAAAATGTAGGCAATGGCCTTGCCGACGTAGCTGAACTTGGTGGCGCCGAAACGGCGGACGTCGTTCATGAACTCCGATGCGCTGAAGCGTGGACGCACCGCAATTGCACTGCCGACCATGACGGCGGGCCCCCACAACGCCATGAGCGCGTTGCCATGGAACAGCGGCATAGGGCAGTAGCAGACGTCATCGGGTCGATAGCCGTAGCCCGGTGCGGCGACCTCGGCGATTCCGGCGAGGCGTCCTTGGGTGCAGCGCACCGCCTTGGGGGTTCCCGTCGTACCCGAGGTGAAGATGAGTTGGAAGAGCGAGTCCTCGCTGACCTCGTCGGCGTGCTCGATGAGGCTGGCTGCCTGATCACTGAGGTCGCCGGCCTCGGGATCGAACCGGGCCAGTTGGCTCGCGTACGACTCGGACCCGGTATTCAAGATGCGCTCCGCGCTAATGCCGAGCGAGAGTCCCGCCAAGAGGGCGGCCCCGTCATCGTCGGTGACGATCAACGAGCAATCGGTGGCCCGAACATCAGCCGCCAGGGCTTCGCCGCGGCGCGTCGGGTTGATCCCGACGATGGCCGCCGCGGCCAGCGCCGCTCCGTTGAGCCAGAACAGGTATTCGGGTCCGTTCGGCAGCAGCACCCCGATGTGAAATGGTCCCTCGGAATGGAGCGACTGGGCCAAGGCGCCGCGGGCTGCGCCCTGCGCCACCGCCTGGCGCCAGGTCCATCGACCGTTCGCATCGAGAACCGCCGGGCGGTCATCGTGTGCCCGTGCCGCCACCATGGCCGCAACCGTGGTCATTTCGTTCTCCCCAATCGTTCAAAGCCTGGCGCGCGTCGCACCAGCGATGGCTCGAGTTCAGCCACGGCGCCGGCTCCGCACAATGCCATCGTCCGGGCCAACTCGCGCTCGAAGTTCGCCAAGAGGTTTGCTACCCCATCGGCCCCACCCACCGCCAATGACCACAGTGACGGGCGCCCGATCAAGGTGCCCCGGGCCCCGAGGGCCAGCGCCTTGGCCGCGTCGGGGGCTCGGCGGATCCCGCCATCGACGTAGACCTCGATGCGGTCCCCGACTGCGTCGACGATCTCGGCCACGACATCGGCGGTGGCGGGCGCATCGTTGAGCTGGCGGCCACCGTGATTCGACACCACGACCGCCGCTGCCCCGGCGTCGGCGCACCGCCAGCGCGTCGTCGGCACGCAGCACTCCCTTGGCCACCACCGGCAGATCGCTGAGGGCGGCGAGCCAACCAATGTCATCGGGGGTCAATGCCGGTTCAAACTCCGCGCCCACCACGGCCATGAAGCCACCTTCGTGCGCCCGCAGCGTGCTGGCCGGGTTGAGATTGGGCAGTGACAGGTGATCGGGGAGGTGCATCGCGCTGGTCACCTCACGTCGTCGCATGCCCGGCACGGGCGCGTCCACGGTGAGCACCAGGGCGCGGTAGTGGTGGGCGGCGGCGCGAGCGACGAGCTCGGCGGTCCTGGCCCGGTCGCGCAGTACATAGACCTGCATCCAGCGTGGCGAGCCCGGGGCGGCGGCATCAACGTCTTCGAGCGATGAGGTGGCGAGCGAAGAGAGGACCATGAGCACACCCGCTTGGGCGGCCCCCCTCGCCATTGCGGTCTCGCCGTCGGGGTGGGCCAAGCCCTGAATCGCGGTAGGACCGACGATTACCGGTGAGCGCACCGTCTGGCCGAGCATGGTGGTGGCGGTGCTGACGTCGGTGATGCCGGCGAGCACCTTGGGGTGGAGTTGCCACCGACCCCAGGCTTGAACGCTGTCGCGAAGGAGCCGCTCGTCGTCGGATCCACCCGCGTAGTAGGCGTACGTCATCTCGCCGATGATCCGGCGGGCCTCATGCTCGAGGTCGTCGATGGAAACATCGAGGCCAGCCTGGGTTTTGGTGCCCGCCGCGATGGCGGAAGCGCCTTGGTTGGGAGTCGACCGGTCGGTGCTGGCAGGATGATCGGTCACAGGCCGCAATCTAGGCCGCAGCTTCATCCTCATCCCACTTTGTCCCTTCCGGAGGTGACATGCGTTTCTCGTATGCCGAATCGATGACCAATCCGTCGTTCTACCTCCCACTGGCCCGGGCGGCCGAGGAGGCCAGCTTCGACTCGATGGTCATTCCCGACAGCATCTGTTACCCCGAAGAATCCGATACCCGCTACCCATTCAATCCCGACGGCACTCGCGAGTTCTTGGAGGACAAGCCGTTCTTGGAGCCCTTCTCGCTCATCCCCGCCATGGGGGCGGTGACCGAGAAGCTGCGCTTCGTGACCTTTGTGGTCAAGCTTCCGATCCGCCACCCGGTGCTGGTCGCCAAACAGGTGAGCTCGACCGCGGTGCTCACCGACAACCGCTTGTTGCTCGGCGTCGGGACGAGCCCATGGCCCGAGGACTACACCGTGTGTGGCGTGCCCTGGGCCGGTCGCGGCAAGCGCATGGACGAACAGATCGAAGTGATGCGCGGGCTCATGGCCGGCGGGTATTTCGAGTACCACGGTGAGGTCTTTGATCTCCCCTCGGTCAAGATGAGCCCGACACCGACCAAGCCGGTGCCGATCCTCATTGGTGGTCACCATGAGGCGGCGCTGCGTCGGGCTGCGGTGAGCGGCGACGGGTGGCTGCACGGGGGTGGCGACCCGGCGGACCTGCCCGGGCTCTTGGAGCGGCTGGCCCAGCTGCGCACCGAAGCGGGCACCGCGGACAAGCCCTTCGAGGTTCACGTCATCTCACTCGATGCCTACAGCGTGGACGGGGTGCGCCGACTCGAAGACCTCGGTGTGACCGACGTCATCGTCGGATTCCGTTGGCCCTACGTCCCCGAACAAGACAGCGAGACCCTGGCCACCAAGATCGATGCGCTCAATCGTTTCAGCGACGATGTCATTGCCAAGGTGAAGTGAGGTGTCCATCCAACGAGCGATGAGAGGGAACGGTGACTGAGCATACGAACGGAGCGCCATTGACCGCACGCGAGCTTGGGATTCGCTCCCGGGCCGCCGTGCATGCCGGGGATCGACAAGCCTGGCTCGACCTGTTCGCCGACGACGCGGTGGTTCAAGACCCCGTCGGGCCTTCGCCCATGGATCCAACGGGGAACGGCCACCGAGGGCGCGAGGCCATCGCGGCCTTCTACGACACGGTCATCGCTCAGAGCGAAGGAATCGATTTTGAGATTCAAGAGTCCTACCTGTGCGGCGACGAGGTGGCCGATGTCGGGATCATCCGCACCACACTGGCGGGCGGGACCCACCAGGCCGTCGTGCACGGCGTCTATACCTACCGGACCAATGGTGACGACAAGATCGCCGCGCTGCGGGCATTTTGGGAGGTCGACGGGCTTGAACTGGTCGAACTCCAATCCTGAGCTGACGGGCGGGCCGCGTTGCGTGGGTGACCTACATTGACCGCCATGCGTGTCATGGTCAAAGAGGGCCTCTTCGTCGACGCCGATCCGCCCACCTTGCTTGGGAGCCACTGCACTTCATGCGGCGCGTACCACTTTCCCCGACACGACACCTGTCCGTACTGCTCGATCGAGGACCCCACTGCGGTCGAGCTCTCGTCGACGGGCACCTTGTGGTCGTGGACCGCGGTCACTGCCCCGCCTCCGGGATATAGCGGCGAGGTTCCCTTCGGTATCGGCGTGGTCGAACTCGACGACGGTATACGAGTCATCAGCCGGCTGACCGAGAGTGACCCGACTGCTCTGTCGCTCGGTACGCCGATGCAGCTTTGCATCGTGGCGCTCCACACAGACGCCGAGGGCAACGAGGTCGTCACTTACGCGTTCGCACCGGTAGGTACGTCGTGACGGACGTGGTCATCACCGGCGTCGGCATGCATCCCTTCGGTCGATTTGATGGAGTCTCGACCACCGACATGGGGGTGCACGCGGTGCGCCTGGCGCTGCGTCAAGCGGGAGTGGGCCGAGGCGGGTTCGGTGCCGCGTTCTGTGGCACGGCGTACGGTGGAGTGGCCACCGGGCACAAGGTGCTCAGCCGGCTCGGCATGACCGGCATGCCAATCGTTGACGTCGAGGCCGGATGTGCCAGCGGCGGGGCTGCCTTGATGTTGGCCGCGGGGGCCATACGGGCCGGTCAGTACGACACGGTGTTGGTATTTGGAACCGAAAAGATGCCGCGGGGCATCATCCGCTCCTCTTTCTTCGAGCCCTGGCAGGAAGAGGCGGGCTTGGCGGCCACCCCGGCATTTTTCGGGTTGCGGGCGCAGCGTCTCGCCCTCAACTCGGGCGTGACCAAGGAGCACCTGGCCCAAGTCGTGGTCAAGAACCGTCGTCATGGTGCGGCCAACCCCGACGCCATGTTCCAAAAAGAGGTGACCGCTGAGGCCGTCTTGGCATCGCGCCTCGTGTGCGACCCGTTGCACCTGTTCATGTTGTGCTCACCAAACGAAGGTGCGGCTGCCGTGGTTTTGACGCGTGACGACCGGGCCCAGGGGTCGGGTGCGGTCCCGGTCACTTTGGCCGGAGCCGTGTTGCGCTCCCACCTCCCCGGGGCCGTGCTGAGCGAGTCCACGCCGCTGTCGGGACTCGTCGACGATGACGTGGATCCACCCTCGACCTTGGCGGCCACCGCGGCCTTCGAAGAAGCCGGACTTGGGCCGGGCGACCTCGACGTGGTGGAGTGCCAAGACACCGACGCTGCCCGCGAACTCTTGTCGTATGAGGAGCTCGGCTTGTGCGAACCCGGTGGTTCGGCGGCGCTCCTCGACTCGGGAGCCACCCATCTAGGTGGCCGCCTTCCGGTCAATCCAAGTGGTGGGCTGCTCTCAAAAGGCGAGCCTCTCGGAGCCTCTGCCCTCGGTCAGGTCGTCGAACTTGTGCGCCAACTCCGCGGCGAGTGCGGCGCCCGTCAGGTTCCCAACGCCCGTGTGGCCCTGGCCCATACGGTCGGCCGGGGGGCCAACGCCGGCGTGGTGGTCCTCACCCGCTGATCACATTCCTTCGGCATCAGCTGGGAGACCAGCTGTATCACGGTGACGAAGGCGAGACGTTGGACAATGCCCTCAGCACGTCGGGAAGTTCGACAAGGGACCCAATGACGGCGTCGGGCGACTCGGTGGTGCCCACCGGGGAGACATAAGGCCCACGTCGATCCCGATCGATCCACACCGCCCTCCAGCCGGCACGTTTGGCCCCGACCACGTCGTTGAGCGGATGGTCGCCGACCAGGACACACGCCGCGGGGTCGATCCGCATGGTGTCCTCGACAACGGCGAAGATACCCCGATCGGGCTTCGCCACACGATGGTCCTGTGCAAATACGACCGCCTCGAAGATGCCCCCGAGTCCGATGGCCTCGGGCAGCCGGCTGCCGTTGGACAACAGGCCAATTCGATAGATCGTCTTCAGCCCCATCAGACAGGGCATCGCGTCGTCGAAGAGGGCGGGATCCCGATCGCGGTAGCGGTAGTACGAGGCGGCCAGGGTGTGGGCCAGCGCCACGTCCTCGGTGTCGGTGGCGCCGCTGGTTTCGGTGCGCAGACGTTGGAGTGAGCGAATGAACCCGAGCGTGCGCAGGCGCAGGAGGTTGAACTCCACTCCCTTGAGCTCCTTGGCCACCGCGCCACGGTCGCGTTGGAGGTCCGCCACCGTGAGTGCTTGGGCTGGTGCCCCCGGTCGCGCTCGGCGGATGTCGTCGAGCGTGGCTTCGAGTGCCGTGCGCATCACCGATTGAAAGTCCCACAATGTCTGGTCGCCGTCGAAGAGTACGGCCTCGATCGCCGCGACACTCACTGTGCGTCTCGAGTCAATTGACGAGGACCACTTTTCCGAATTTCCCACCACTGGCGAAACGGTCATAGGCCACCGTGGCCTCGCTCAGGGCGAACGTGTCGCACACCGGAACGTGGATGCGGCCGCCCGCAAGGAGTGGCAGCACATGGGAACGAACCGACGTGGTCACCGCGGCTTTCTCGCTCGGGGTGCGGCCCCGCAGCGTGGAGCCGCCGATGCGCGCTCGAGCACCCATGAGCGCCAAGAGATTGATCTCGACTTTGGCCCCAGACCCCACCCCAATCACCACGATGCGGGCGCCGGTCGCCAGGTGGGGGAGCACGGTGGTCAAGCTGGCCTGGCCAACCAGCTCGAGCACGACATCGTATGGGCCGTGCGCTGCGACCTCGTCGGGTCCGATGACGACCGCGGCCCCGAGCGATGCCACTTCGTCGCGCCGGGTCGGGTCACGCACCGTCGCCACCACACTCGCCCCGGTCGCCGCCGCCAATTGCACGCCCGCGGTGCCCACTCCGCCGGCGGCCCCCGTTACCAGCACGCGTTCGCCCATGGACAGCTCGGCTTGGGAGAACAACGCGTCGAACGCGGTGAAGAAGGTCTCGGGGAACCCACCGGCCTCGGGCCACGACAAGGGAGCAGGGACAGCGAGGGCATGCGACTCGTCGACCACCGCCATGGTGGCTTGGGCACCCCCACCGACGATGGCCATGACTCGGTCGCCAGGCGAGTAGGTCCGTACGGCTGCTCCCACGGCGCTGACTGTCCCGGCCAGCTCCATTCCCGGGATGTCCGCCGGAACCCCGGGCGGTGCGGGATAGAGCCCCGCCCGCTGCATGATGTCGGCCCCGTTCAATCCGGCCGCCTGCACGCTGACCAGGAGCTCGGTATCGCCCGGGACCGGGTCCTCGCGCTCTTCGAGGTGAAGTTGGTTGTCCTTGATCACCACGGCCTGCATCGGTCCACTCTGACACGTGCGCGCCGCGGTCCTTACTGTGACGGCGTGAAACCTCTCGAGGTAATCGGCTCTGTCGCATCACGGGGCATGGAAGACGACGCCCGATGACGGTGCGAGCCACTGAGGATGCGGACTGGTCACGCGAGTGGTTGCGGTCATCTCAACGGTTTCACCCGGTTTTGGGCTCCCCACTGAAAAACCGCACCGCGACGATGAGTCCGGCCACGCCCCACGCGGCGACGATGGCTACGTCGGCCCACTTGAGTCGCCCGTCATTCGGGCTTCGGATCGTGATCGGCTGGGTAGGAAGCTCAACGGGCAGGTGGTGAGCCCGGACCGGTATCCTCGGCTCATGGCTCTCTACGACATTCCCGTCCACACCCTCTCGGGGGATGACTCCTCCCTCGGGGCATTTGCCGGCAAGACCCTCTTGGTGGTCAACGTGGCCTCCAAGTGCGGCTTGACCCCGCAATATGAAGGGCTTGAGCGCCTGCAACGCAACTATGGCGACCGGGGCTTTTCGGTGGTCGGGTTCCCGTGTAACCAGTTCATGGGCCAAGAGCCCGGCACAGCCGAGGAGATCCAGGAGTTCTGCTCCACCACCTATGGGGTCAGTTTTCCAATGATGGAGAAGATCGACGTCAATGGAGAGGACCGCAATCCCATCTATGAAGAACTGACCGCATTTCCCGATGCCGAGGGCAATGCAGGAGACATCACGTGGAACTTCGAGAAGTTCTTGGTATCGGGGACCGGTGAGATCGTGGGCCGGTTCCGGCCCCAGGTTGAGCCCGAGGACCCGGCGGTCATCAGCGCGATTGAGGCTGAGTTGTCCGCTTGAGCGCTTCGAGTGGTGGGCCGGACTTCGCCGCGTCCATTTTCGACATGGACGGGTTGCTGATCGACTCGGAAATTCTCTGGCACGAGGCTGAGATCGAGATCCTCGGCGCGCTCGGGGTGCCATTGGCCGATGACGGGTGTCGCCACACCAAGGGGATGTTCGTCGATGAAGTCACGAAGTTCTGGTTCGCGCAATTTCCTTGGACAGGGCCGTCGCCGGCCGAGGTCGCCATCGAAATTGTGGATCGGGTGATCGCGTTGCTCTTGGAGAAGGGGGAACTCAAGCCCGGCGCCGAACAGGCGATCGCCCTGTGCCAGGGCTTCGGAATGCCCTTGGCCGTTGCGTCGTCGTCGCAATATCGCCTCATCGAGACCGCCCTCGAACACTTCGATCTGCGCCGCCATTTCACTCTCATTCATTCGGCTGAAGAAGAACCATTCGGGAAGCCGCACCCGGCCGTGTTCATCACCGCAGCCCATCGCCTGGGTGCCGAGCCGCGCCGTTGCCTCGTGTTCGAAGATTCCCCCGCCGGGGTCCTCGCAGCCAAGTCCGCCACCATGGCCTGTGTCGCCGTCCCAGAAGCCGGAGAGGGGCATGACCCGGCTTTCGCTCTCGCTGATCTTGTCTTGGCGTCGCTCGTCGACCTGGATGCGGCACGCTGGCAAGAGGCGCTCGACCACCACTTCGCGCGTTTCACCTGATCAACTCGCTACCAAAGGTCGGCGCGAGTGCGGATCTTGATGCCACCGAATCCCGAGGGCCCCGCGACGAGGGTGGTACACCGGGCGCGTATAAATCGGTGCGAACGTGACCGCGGCGGTCACGACAGCTGACCGGGCGGTGCCCGGGGGGGACCGATGGGGAGATCGAGTGGCATTAGTGTCTTGCGGTACGCCGAGGCCTCGCCCCGGTGACCTCAACGATTGAGACCCTGTGTTCACACCTGTGCCCCCCGACACCGATTTTGTGGCCCTTGAGCAGGCCGAACTGGCCCGCTGGGCGGCCCATCGCGTCTTCGAACGCTCGATCGAGCAGCGCCAGGGTGCCGAGCCCTGGGTCTTTTTCGAGGGACCGCCGACCGCCAATGGAATGCCCGGGCTGCACCACGTGTGGGCCCGCGTCTACAAGGACCTCTTCTGCCGATTCCGCGCCATGGATGGCGCCTACGTGGCGAGGCGGGCCGGATGGGACACCCACGGGCTTCCGGTCGAGGTCGAGGTCGAAAAGAAGCTCGGGATCACCGGCAAAGAGCAGATTGAAGAGCAGGTGGGCATCGCTGAGTTCACGCGCTTGTGTCGTGAGTCGGTCTATTCCTATGTCGACGAGTTCACCCGGCTGACCACCCGCATCGGGTACTGGGTCGACATGGACGCCGCCTACTGGACCCTGAGCCCGTCGTACATCGAGTCGGTGTGGTGGCACCTAAAGACGCTGTTCGATCAAGGCCTGCTCTACGAGGACCTCAAAGTGGTGCCGTACTGCCCTCGCTGTGGCACCGCGTTGTCGAGTCACGAGTTGGGTCAGCCGGGCGTCTATAGCGACGAAGAAGACGAGTCGGCCTATGTGCGTCTGCGGATCGTCAACCCCGATGCGGGCCTGGTCGGCGATGCCCAATGGTTCGTGATCTGGACGACGACGCCATGGACGCTGCTCTCCAATACCGGCGTGGCTGTGAACCCCGATCTCACCTACGCCACCGTCGATGGGTTGGTGATGGCCGAAGACTTGGTGGACCAGGTGCTCGGAGAAGGGGCCAAGAGTCGGATCACCCATCGGACGAGCGGTGCCAGCCTGGTCGGGCAGCACTACGCCAGGCCATTCAACGATCTCGCCCCCCCGCCGGGAGCCGATGGATGGCGGATCGTGCCAGCGGACTACGTCACCACCGAAGAGGGGACGGGCCTCGTCCACCTTGCGCCGGCCTTCGGCGAGATCGACCGCCAGATCGGACGTGAAAGCGGGTTGCCTTCGCTCAACCCCGTTGGTCCCGACGGGCAGTTCACGGCGGATATCGACTGGCTCGCCGGCCGCGATGTCCGCGCCGCCAATACCGTCATCAACGATCGACTTGAGGCGCAGGGACTGTTGCTGCGGCGCTTCGATTACGTCCACTCCTACCCCCACTGCTGGCGCTGCCGCACGCCGCTGATCTACTGGGGCAAGCCGAGTTGGTACATCGCCACCTCCACCAGGAAAGTCGACCTCTTGGCGGCCAATGAGACGGTGGATTGGCACCCGGGGCATATACGCGAGGGGCGCTTTGGAGAATGGCTGTCCAACAATGTGGACTGGGCCCTCTCGCGGGACCGCTACTGGGGCACCCCGCTCCCCATCTGGCGGTGCGCGCAGAACCACATCCGCTGCATTGGTTCCTTGGCCGAGCTGTCGGAGCTTTGCGGGCGTGACGTGACGGACCTCGACCCGCACCGCCCGGTGATCGACGAGGTCGACTTCACGTGTCCGACGTGCATCGAGTCCGGCATCATTGGTGACGAGGCCATCGCGCGTCGGGTCGCCCCCGTCATCGACGCCTGGTTCGACTCGGGTTCGATGCCCGCCGCCCAGGTCGGCTATCCCCATGTGCCGGGGTCAGCCGAGGCCTTCACGTTCCCGGCCGACTTCATTTCCGAAGCCATCGACCAGACGCGGGGCTGGTTCTATTCACTCTTGGCGATCAACACCTTGGTCTTCGGGGAGAGTCCCTACCGCCACGTGGTGTGCCTCGGCCACATCATCGATGCCGATGGTCGCAAGATGTCAAAGTCCCTCGGCAACATCATCGACCCGTGGACTGTCCTCGACACCCGCGGCGCCGACGCGTTGCGCTGGTGGATGTTCAGTCAAGGATCCCCCTGGACGCCCACGCGAGCCAGCCTCGACCGCGATCGACACGGCGATGCGCGACACGTTGTTGACGCTGTGGAACACGTTCAGCTTCTTTTCGACCTATGCGTCGTTGAATGATTTCGATCCGGCCGACCCTGCCATTCCTGCGCCGTCCACGCGTGGCCCGCTGGACCGTTGGATCTTGTCGCGTCTCGCTCGAACCGTCGACGATGTCACCAAGGCGTTGACGAACTATGACCCGCTCGCCGCAGCGTCGCCGCTCGGCGCGCTGGTCGATGATGTATCCAACTGGTATGTCCGGCGCAGCCGGCGGCGCTTCTGGCGCACCGATCCCGACGCGCCGGCGGGTGATTCGTTGGCCGCACAGGCCACGCTGCACGAGGTGCTGACTACCCTGTCACTCCTCTTGGCCCCGTTCTGCCCCTTCGTAGCCGACGTCATGTGGCGTGCCCTCACCGGGGCGGGCGAGGACGAGTCGGTCCATCTCGCCGACTGGCCCAAACCGACGTCCAGCGACGTCGACGCCCAGCTCGAGGCCCAGATGGGTCTCGCCCGACGATTGACCTCGCTCGGGCGCGCGGCGAGGAGCGAGGCCGGAGTCAAGGTCCGCCAGCCGCTCGCCCGGGCCCTGGTATTTCTGCCCACTGATGCCCCGGCGATCCTCCACGACATGGTGGCCGACGAGCTCAATGTCGACGCAGTCGACGTGGCCGAAGAACTTGGCGAGGTCCTCGAATTCGAGCTGGTCCCGAACTTCCGCACGCTCGGCCCCCGCCTCGGTGAGCAGGTCAAGTTCTTAAAGCCGGCCTTGGGCGACCTCGACGGGGGAGCAGCCGCGGCGTCACTCGAAGCTGGTGACCCGATCACCGTCACACTGCCCGATGGGCCCGTTCAACTCTCGCCCGACGATGTGACACTTCGGGTGCGCGGACAAGAGGGCTTCGCCGTTTCGCGAGAAGGTGGCGAGGTGGTCGCGCTCGACCTGCACCTCACCGAAGCGCTCCGTCACCGCGGGTTGGCCCGTGAAGTGGTCCGCTTGATCCAAGAATTGCGCAAGAACAGCGGCCTTGACGTCGCTGATCGAATCGAACTCCACCTGGTCGGCCTCGACGTGCTCGCCGAGTATTTCGACTACATCGCTCGTGAAGTGTTGGCGGTGCGCATTTTAAATGAAGCTGGTTCAGGGGAGGGCACCGTTCTCGAACTCGATGACGGCGAAACCGGGAGTGAAGCCACAGTTTGGCTCACCAAGGTAGTGAGCTGAACCAAGCGGCGGCCCCGACGCTTAGCGCTCGGTGTCGACCAGCTTGCTCAGCGCGGTCTCAAGGGCCGAGCGATCTGCCGCATTCAGCGGCGCAATCAAGTGACGGTCTATTCCGTCGATGTGGTGGGCCACCGCGCTTTGCAGGGTGTCGTGGCCCGTGGTGGTGAGGACCACGTGAACACTGCGCCGGTCCGACGGGCAATTCTGCCGCTCGACCAGTCCGGCCTCGACCATGCGGTCCACCAATCTGGTCACCCCACCCGTGGTGAGCGCGACATCGGTGCTGAGCTTGCTCATCGTGAGGCGACCGTCGGGCGCACCGCCGATGTGGATCAAGACGTCGAACCAGACCAGCGGAATGCCGCACGCCTCTTCGAGTTCTTGGCCTAACAAATAGGACAGGCGCCGATGCGAGCGCACCAACAATCCCATGAGCTGCAGCCGCTCGTCCTCGATTTGGCCGAGCAGTCCGCACGACCCGCCGTCCGACGCGGGGCCGGAATCCAAGTCATCGACGACCTGGCTGGAATACGTGGGCATGTCCATGGTGATCCCTTAATCAAACCCTAGTTTACCAGGATTTTCTAGTTATCTGATTGACAAGTATCTTCTAAGTCAGATACTATCTCATCAGGAAGTCACTACACAAGGAGATTCACCATGACAACGCAAGAAGCGACAAAGACGGTCACCCTTCCTCAGCCCGGGACCTACGTGGTCGACACTGCCCACGCCGAAATCGGATTTGTGGCCCGCCACCTGATCGGGACCAAGGTTCGCGGTCGCTTCACCGAGTTCTCGGGAACCTTTACGGTTGCGGAGAACCCAGAAGAGTCCACGCTTGAGGCCGAGGCCGTGGCGACCAGCATCCACACCAACCAGTCGATGCGTGACGATCACCTCCGCACCAGCGACTTCCTTGACGCGGAGCACTTCCCAAAGCTGACCCTCAAGAGCACCGGGCTGAAGAGGATCACCGACACCGAGTGGACGCTGACGGCTGACCTGAGCATCCGGGGCGTCACCAAGTCGGTTGATTTCGACCTTGAGTACCTGGGCGAGGGGCCGGCCATGCAAGACGACAAGAGCGTCGTGGCCTTCTCGGCCTCCGCAGAGATTGACCGCCGTGACTGGGGAGTGAGCTTCAACGGCTCGCTGCGCGACGGCAGCATCGTGGTCGGCAACAAGATCAAGATCGAGCTCGAAGTAGAAGCCGGCTTGGCCGACTAGCACCAAGACCGAGCGATCCGGTGGGCAGGGTCGTGCGCTGAGGGTGGCGGTACGCTTCGCGGCGATGCCGAACCCCAACGCACCGACCCTGCCGGCCGTCGCTCCGGTCCCGCTGCGCACTCTGCCCCAGCGCCCAGCCGCGCAGACCTATGTGCTGGCCGTCGATCTGGGCACCGGAGGACCGAAAGTCGCGGTGATCGCCGCGAGCGGCCATATCGTCGCCCACACGTTCGAACCGGTGGGCGTCACCCTCGGCGACGACGGTGCAGCCGAACAGTCACCGAGCGAGTGGTGGTATGCCATCGTCGCCGCAGCGCGCCGGGCCCTCGGCGACAGCGGGGTCGATGCCGCCGACGTCATTGGGGTCGGGTGTACCTCGCAATGGTCGGGCACCGTCGCCATCGGGGCTGACGGCGTGGCCATCGGGCCCGCCATCATCTGGCTCGATTCGCGTGGTGCCGCCGCCGTACGCCACCGGGTACGGGGCGCCCTCAACGTGCAGGGGTACGCGGCGTCCAAGCTCGCCCGGTGGGTGCGTCGTACCGGCGGGATACCGAGTCTTTCGGGCAAGGATCCGGTTGGTCACATCCACTTCCTCGAAAGTGAACGCCCCGACGTCTATGCGGCGACGGCGGTATTCCTCGAGCCGGTGGACTATCTCAACCTGCGGCTGTGTGGACTGGCCCCGCCTCACACGACTCCATCACGCTGCACTGGGTGACGGACAATCGCGGACATCAACGCGGTGGCTTACGACGACGGACTCTTCGAGCTGGCCGGCCTTGATCGGCGCCGACTCCCCGAGCTGGTCCCGACCGGCTCGATCCTCGGTGGCCTGAGCGACGCGGCGGCTCACGAGCTCGGGTTGTGTCCGGGCACCCCGGTGGTCACCGGCACCGGAGACCTGCACTCCGCAGCCGTGGGTTCAGGGGCGGTCCGCGATTTCGACGGGCACCTCTATATCGGGACATCGAGCTGGATCAGTTGCCACGTCCCGTTCAAGAAGACCGACGCGCGACCAACATTGCGTCGTTCCCTTCGGGCATCCGTGGCCGCTATCTCATCGCCGACGAGCACGAGACCGGCGGAGCCTGCCTGACCTGGTTGCGCGACAACCTGCTCTTCGCCGATGACGCACTGAGTGCGGGTGTCCATGCACCCGACGACGCCTTGGCACGCATGGGCGCGTTGGCGGCGTCGGTGCCCCAGGGCGCTCGCGGGTGCTGTTCACTCCCTGGCTCAACGGCGAGCGCTCGCCAGTCGACGACCACACCATTCGTGGCGGATTTCACAACCTGTCGTTGTCATCGACGCGGGCCGGAGATGGGCGCGCGCCGTTTTTGAGGGAGTGGCGTTCAACTCGGCCTGGCTCCTCGGTGCGGTCGAAGAGTTCACCAAGCGCCGCTTCGATGCGCTGACATTCATCGGGGGCGGGGCCAATTCAGACTGGTGGTCGCAGATCCACGTGGATGCGCTGACCGCCCCATCCGCCAGATGCAAGATCCGGTACAGGCCAATGTGCGCGGGGCCGGTCTCCTCACCCTTCTCGCTCTCGGTCGCCTGACGCTTGAGGACATCGTGGCCACGGTCTCGATCAAGGCGACCTATACGCCCGACCCGGTGGCCACCGCCCGCTACGTGCCGATACTGGCCGAGTTCATCAACCTCTACAAAGAGACCAAGGGCATCCACAAGCGCCTGAACGGCTCGCGCCTGTCCGGCCAACACGCCGAGCTCGACCCCGAGAGAAGTCCGATATTCGAGGAGCGCTCCCTCAGATGCGCTCGAAGTAGCGGGCCAGCTCCCAGTCCGAGACGTGACGGTTCGAGGCGCCCCATTCTTGGACGGCGGTGTTCAAGAGGTGGTGGTGCACCTCGGGGCCGAACGCCTCGTGCGCGACAGGTCGAGTCACGAACCGGAGATGGCTTCGACCAAGGTGGCGGGGATACGGGGTACGTCGTCGGCCTCATATGCGTTGCCGAGGTAGGGATCGGGCAGCTCGAGTTCGTGGTCGATCCCAAAGAGGCCGGCCGCGATGCACGCCGCCACCACAAGATAGGGGTTGACGTCGGCACCCGGAGACCGCGTCGATGCGCCGGCCCGACCCGTGACCGACGATGCGGAACCCGCACGTGCGGTTGTCCTCGCCCCACACAACGGCAGTCGGGGCCCAGCTCCCCGGCGTGTAGCGCCGGTAGGAGTTGACTGTCGGGGCAGCACACCAGGCCAACTGGCGTGCCGCATGGAGTTGCCCGGCGCAAATTGGCGCCCGAGCGTCGAGAGACCGCTTCGATGGGTCGGGTCCGCCATGAGCGGCGCATCGGTGTCGGCATCCCACAAGGAGTTGTGGACGTGGCACGAGGAACCGACGTCACCCATGGACCACTTGGCCATGAAGCTGGCGGAGCGACCCTCTTGGGCCGCGATCTCCTTGATGCCGTTCTTGAAGATGAGGTGGCGATCCGCCACCTCCAACGAGTCGGCATAGGTCACATTGACTTCGTGTTGCCCACGGCCGGCTTCGCCTTTGGAGAACTCGACGGGGATGTCGGCGGCCAGCATCTCCTTTTCTGATCCGTCCCAAAGATGTACTCGTCGTGCGAGGTCTGGAGCAGCTGGTAGTCCTGACTCGTCGCCGAATGCGGGGTGAGGTCGCGCCACCCCTTGGCCTGCGCCTCTTCGTAGGTGTCGCAGAACAAGAAGAACTCGAGTTCGGTCGCACTCAAGACGGTGAGGCCCCGTTCGGCGGCTCGTTCGACTTGGCGGCGCAGGATCTGGCGGGGCGAGACGTCGACCGGATCGCCGGCGTGGTTGCGTACATCGCCAATGACCATGACCGACCCCGGCATCCAGGGCAGCTTGCGCGCGGTGGCGTAATCGGGCGCGACCACCACGTCGCCGTAGCCCGTCTCCCAGTTGGCGAAGCGATAGCCCGGGAGCGGGGTCATGTCGACGTCGACGGCCAAGAGGTAGTCACACACCTCGATGCCGTTCTCGATCACACTGTCGATGAAGAAGTCGGGGGTCACCCGCTTGCCGACCGGTCGGCCGTGCATATCGGGGAAGGCCACAATGACGGTGTCGATGGAGCCGTCGGCGATGCCTTCGATGATGTACTCGAGTCCGGGCATGACGCATGATGGCGCCCCGAACACCACGAGTCCAACCCTTTTGTACGCTTGACCCATGTGCAATGGTGCGCCCCGACGGACGTGGGACCGCTCGCCGGGCACGGCTCGTGCCTGGACGCGACCCGCGACGATGTGATTCCTCTCGTCGGGGTCTCGACGTACGTGGCCGATGCCACGTGGGGGGCGTGGACCAGGACCTCCGCGGTCCTGCCGGCCTCGTATTACGAACTGGTGGCCCAATCGGGCGGCCGGCCACTATTGGTGCCCCCGCTCCAGCGCGCTCCTGGCGGCCCGCAAGTCGCGGCCGACGAAGTGGTCTCGGTCCTCGACGGCCTCGTCCTCACCGGCGGGGGCGATGTCGATCCGCAGCTCTACGGCCAAGCGCCCGACCCGAGTGTCGGTGGGGTCGATCCGGTGCGCGACAAAAGCGAGCGCGCCCTCGTGCGAGCGGCCCTCGACCACGGAGTACCGGTGCTCGCGGTCTGCCGGGGCTGTCAGGTTCTCAACGTCGAGCCCGGGGGCACGTTGCATCAGCACCTTCCCGACGTGGTTGGCACGTCGTTGCACCGAAGCGCTCCATTGGTCTTTAGCGACGTCGAG
Source organism: uncultured Acidimicrobiaceae bacterium (assembly GCA_963800725.1). Taxonomy (GTDB): domain Bacteria; phylum Actinomycetota; class Acidimicrobiia; order Acidimicrobiales; family RAAP-2; genus Bog-473. The sequence continues at coordinate 262,884 of CAWDCE010000019.1, forward strand.
ATCACGACAGAACCCGGGAGTCGCATCGCCGCGGTGTTCGGCGCCACGGCACATGTGCTCTGTTCGCACCATCAGGCCATCGACGAACTCGGCACAGGACTCGTCGCTACCGCCCATGCCCGAGATGGCGTGATTGAAGGCGTGGAGCGACCGGGGAAGTCCTTCGTCCTCGGGGTGCAGTGGCACCCCGAAGAAGACGACGACGTGCGACCCTTTGCGGCCCTGGTTGGCGCTGCGGCCGAATTTCGGGCCGAGCGGTCGACCGTGACGACCGGCGCTGCTTGCAACTAGTGTCTTGAGCCATGCCAAAGAGCGGTTCCCGCAAGGTCGTCAAGCCGGTCGCTGCTGCCGTCGGGATAGTCGGGACGATGGCCAGCATCTGGTGGTTCGCCCTCAAGCCTCGGCGCAAGGCCAAGGCGGAGAACAAGTAGGACCACGCGCCACCCTGTGCGGTTGTGCACCCCTCGGTCCGGGGTCCCTCAACGTGTCGCCGGTGCCAGGTCGTCGCAGAGAGCCGGCAGGACCTCGCTGATCGACCCGTAGATCACCACGCGGGCCAGATCGTCGAGTTCGGTTGGTCCGGCGTTGACGATCACCACCGGTGCCCCCGAGCGGGCCGCGATCGGCACCAGTCCGGCGGCAGGGTAGACGCCCAAGGTCGATCCGACGGCGAACAGCAGATCGCAGGTCCGTGCGGCATCTTCGGCCGCTTTGAGGTCCTGGGGGACCAATTGCTGACCGAAGCTGATGGTGGCGGATTTGAGGATGCCACCGCACACCGAGCCGTCGGGGGTGATCCGCTCGCAGTGCGGATCCTCGTCGCCTGCGCGCACCCGCGCGTGCACGGGTTCGGCCGGGCCGCGGTCCCCGCACGCCAGGCACGCAATTTCGAGCGAGTTGCCGTGGATCTCGATAAGGCGCGCCGGATCGGATCCGGCCTTTTGGTGAAGCCCGTCGATGTTCTGGGTCACCAACATCGCGAGACGTCCTGAGCGTTCCAGGGCAACGAGGGCGGCGTGCCCTCGATTGGGCTGTGCCGTCGACATTGGTGACGTCAGGCGGTGCTGCCACGACCGGCGCCGCACGTCGGGTTCGGAGAGATAGACGGACAAGGTCGCGGCGCGCTCGGCTTCGGGGTTCTTGGTCCAGATCCCGTTGGGACCGCGGAAGTCGGCGATCCCCGAGTCCGTCGAAATTCCGGCCCCGGTCAGCACCAGGATCCGCCGGGACGCCTCGACGAGGTCACGGGCCCGGGCGACGTCAGGACTCAGTGCACGCTCCATCATGCAAAGCCACTATCTCACCTACGCCGTGGGTGACCCAATCCCTCACTACGCTTTGCGCGTGACCACGAGCCGCAGCGCTGCGAGCGTCGAGCTCTTGACCTCGCTTGACGCCGAAGCCCGCCAGCGCCATGCCGCCGGCGCCCTGGCCGCACTGGGTTGTGCGGTTGGCGATCGGGTCGCCTTTTGCTTGGGCTCGTCGGCCGACCTGATCTGTGCGGTGCTCGGTGCGGCACGCAGCGGGGTTATTCCGGTCCTCCTCAACGCCACGTTGACGGCGGCTGAACGGGACCGCCTGGTGGTCGACGCATCGCCGCGGGTCACGGTGCTCGACGAGGGCACCCTGGCCCAACTGATGGAGGGGCCCCAGACCGATCTGGCCCGCTATCCGTTGACCCGACCGATGCACTACACCTCGGGAACGACCGGCACGCCCAAGGGGGTGACCACGGGGATCTGGGACGAGGCGACCGCCCAAGCGGTCTTCGAGGACGAGGCCGCGGTCTGGCATTTCGATCCAGACGACCTGCACATGGTGTGCTCGCCCATGTACCACACGGTCTCGGTGCGCTTTTCGACGGGCACCTTGTTCGCGCGGCGGGTCGCTGGCCATCCTCAGCCGCTTCGACGCGCCCACCGCGCTGGACGTGCTGCGCCGCCTTCGGCCCACCACGGCGTTCTTGGTCCCCACCCACCTCCAACGCATCTTGACCTCGGGCGAACTCGGCCCCGACGAGACTTTCGAGTCGCTGCGTTTCTTGGCCCATGCCGGCGCTCCGTGCCCGCCGGCGATCAAGCGTGCCACCATGGACCGGGTCCGCCCGGGGGCATTGTGGGAGTTCTACGGGTCGACCGAGGGTCAGTTCACCGTCTGTAGCCCCGATGATTGGTTGGCCCATCCGGGCACCGTCGGGCGGGCTCGGCCCGGGCGCCGGTTGTCGGTTACGTCCCTCGACGGCGAGCGCGACGAGGGGGATGGGTCGGGCACGGTGTGGTGCGACATGCCGTCCTTCGGGCGTTTTCGCTACTTCGGCAACGACGCGGCGACGGAGGAGGCGTGGCGGGGGACGGCCTGTACGGTCGGGGACCTCGGACGGCTCGACGCTGACGGGTTCTTGTACCTGACCGGTCGGCGCCACGACCTGATCATCAGCGGGGGTGTCAACGTCTATCCGGCCGAGATAGAAGCGACCCTTTCGGCGGTGCACGGGATCAAAGAGCTGGCCGTCTTCGCGCTCCCCGACGAGCGGTGGGGGCAGGCCGTCTGCGTTGCGTACGTGGCGGATCGATCGCTCGACGACGACCAGTTGCGCCGCGTGGCCGAGTCGAACCTCGCGCCCTACAAGCGACCGAAGCTCTATGTCAGGGCGGCGGACCTGCCGCACACCGCGACGGGCAAGATCTTGCGCCGGTCCCTCCCCGATTATCTCGGTCTGGGCGCGATGCCAGGTGGTGGGACCGAGTAAGAATCATTCCATGCCGTTCGCCACCGTCAATCCCGCCACCGGACAGACCGAAAAGACCTTTGCCTCGCACACCAAGGGCGAGGTCGATGCCCTGCTCGAGCGGGCCATCGACACTTTTGCCGACTACCGCTTCACCACAATGGCGCAGCGGTCCCGCCACCTGATCACTGTCGCCGAGTTGATGGAGGGCGAGGGCCCCGACATTGCCCGGGTCGTGACCACCGAGATGGGCAAGACCTTCGCCCAGGCGCGGGGCGAGGTGGCCAAATGCGCAATGGGACTGCGTTGGTTCGCCGAGCATGCGCCCGCACTGTTGGCCGACGAGGAGATCGAGACCAACGCCACCCGCTCCTACGTCACCTACCAACCCATCGGGCCGGTGCTTGCCATCATGCCGTGGAACTTCCCCCTCTGGCAGGTGGTGCGCTTCGCCGCACCGGCCTTGATGCTCGGCAACGTCGGTCTCTTGAAACACGCATCCAACGTGCCCCAATGCGCGCTCGTGCTCGAGGATCTCTTTCGCCGGGCCGGTCTTCCCGAGGGGGCATTTACCAACTTGTTCATCGAGACCGAGGACATCGCCGAAGTCATCGCCGATCCGCGGGTCGCAGCCGTCACCTTGACCGGAAGTGAGCGGGCCGGAATGGCGGTCGCCGCCCAGGCGGGACAGGCCCTCAAGAAGAGCGTGCTCGAACTCGGCGGCTCTGACCCGTTCTTGGTGTTGGCGTCCGCCGACATGGACGCGACCGTGCGCACCGCGGTCAATGCCCGGGTGCAGAACAACGGGCAGTCGTGCATTGCGGCCAAACGATTCATCGTGGTCGAGTCCGTGGCGGACGAGTTCCTCGACCGATTCACCGCGGCGATGGACGCACTGGTGGTCGGCGATCCCTTCGACCCCGCCACCGACGTCGGGCCCATCGTCACCGAAGCGCAGCGCGCCGAGCTCGTGGCCCAGGTCCAAGAGGCCCGGAGCCAAGGAGCCATCGTGCACGCCCGTGCGCCGATCGACGGTCCGGGGTGGTACTTCCCCCCGACGGTGCTCTCGGGCATCACCCAGGGCATGCGGGTGGCCCACGAAGAGCTCTTCGGCCCCGTGGCCATCGTCGAGCGCGTTTCCGACCTCACCGCGGCCATCGGCGTTGCCAACGCCACCACGTTCGGTCTCGGGTCGAGCGTGTGGTCCAACGATGCCGGCGAGATCCAGCGCTGCATCGACGAGATCGAAGCCGGCGCCGTCTTTGTCAACGCCATGGTGACCTCGACCCCCGAACTCCCCTTTGGCGGGATCAAACGCTCGGGATTCGGCCGCGAGCTGTCCGAACTCGGGATCAAGGAATTCGCCAACGCCAAGACGGTGTGGATCACTTGAACGAGGACCCGACCGTGCTCACCTACCTCGACCACGCCGCCACCAGCCCGTTGCGTCCCGAGGTGACCGAGGCCATGGCGCGAGCGGGGGCAGCACCACTCGGCAACCCGACTGGGAGTCACGGGCCGGCCCAACGGGCCCGCAGGCTGCTCGAAGACGCCCGCGACGAGATCGCGGCGCTGTTGGGCCGCGATGCGGGCGAGATTATTTTCACCTCGGGCGGCACCGAGTCGGCCAACCTGGCCGTGTTCGGGACGCTCGATTGGGCTCGCGGCACCGGGATTGCGACCTCGATGCTGGTGAGCGCGGTCGAGCATCCGGCCGTCGCGCAATGCGCTCGGGCCGTGGCGGCAGCGGGGACCGCGGTGAGCGAGGTTCCCGTGGACGCAGCCGGGGTGATCGATCTCGATGCGCTGGCTGATGCGGTGACGGCCGAAACGACACTGGTGGCGGTGATGCTGGCCAACAACGAGACCGGCGTGCTCCAACCACTCGACGCGGTGACCCAGGTGGTGCGCGAGGCCAGTACTCGGGCCAGGATCTTCACCGACGCCGTGCAGGCGGCCCCCTTCGTCTCCTTGGCCGAGGCCGCGTCGGGAGCGGACCTGGTCGCACTCAGCGCCCACAAGCTGGGGGGACCGGTCGGGGTCGGGGTGCTCGCCGAGCGACAGCCCAGCCGGCTCACGCCCCACCAGTTCGGTGGCGGCCAAGAACGCGAACGCCGCAGCGGTACGCAAAATGTGATCGGCGCCGTCGGGCTGGCCGCAGCACTGCGTCTGGCCGACGCCGAGCGCGCTGAGGCCGCCACCGAGGTGGCTCGGCTGCGCGACGCCTTGGCTGCGGGCCTGGCGGCCGCCGTTGGTGGGGTGCACCGGACCGTCGCGCCGTCGGTGGGCACGCTGCCGGGGCACTTGCACCTGTGTTTCGAGGGCATCGAGCGCGAGGAGCTCCTCGTGGTGTTCGGCCGGGAGGGAATCTGCGCGTCGGGCGGGTCCTCGTGCGCGAGCGGTGCCCTGGACCCGAGCGCGGTGCTTCAGGCCATGGGGGTCGACGCGGAACTGGCGCGTGGGGCCATCCGCTTCAGCCTCGGGCGCGAAACGACCCAGGCCGATGTGGCCCGGGTCGTTTCGTTGGTGCCTGCGCTGGTGCGAACGCTGCGCGACGAGGGCTGAGGCCCTCGGTGCTCAGCTGGCGTTCGGTGTGCCCGGTGGCAATGGCGTCACCGGGTCTTTCTTCGGATTGATCGAGTTGAAGCACACGAAGACGCTGTTCTTCGAGGTGTTGAGGGCGGGGACGTACTTGTCGCCCTTCACCTGAATGTAGGCGCCGCAGTAGGGGGGCGTGTGACCCGTGTGACCCGAGACGGCCCAGTTGACCGGGGTGGTCAACCCACCTGCGGTGAAGGACGTCAGCTTGTTGGTCTGCGCGATCACGTTCGCCTGGGTGAGATTGTTCCCGGCCGCCTTGACCCCGGCTGCGAACAGTGATGCTGACTCCCAGCCCTGGATCGCGACCTCGTCTTGGGTGTACTTGGGCTCGTACTTGTTCATCTGTGTCAGGTACGTCTTGAGGCCCGGGTAGAGCGACGTCGGAGCGGTGAAGGGCACGTGGGCGATGTAGAAGTAGACGCCCTGCATGAGGCTCTGGTTCTGGTCCAGGGTCTGCTGGTCATTGCCGCTCAACCACAGCTGCGTCGTCTTGAGCCCGTATTGCTGCACCGCGCGGGCCATGGTCACGTTCCCCTGCACATCCATGCAAGAGAGGATGAAGTTGGTGCCGGCCTGCTTCATGCGCTGCACGTCGGTGGCGACCGTGGTGCCGGGGTAGGCGACCTTGAAGTCCGTGTAGGCCACGTCGTAGCCGGCGGCGGTGAGTCCCTTGTCGGCCGCCTGGCAAGATGCAGCCGAGGAGGCCACGCCGTAGGCGACCATGGCGATCTTGGTCGACTTGGTCTTGCGGATGACGTAACCCGTGCCGGTTGCCTCGGCCGGGTAGTACTGGACCGAGCCGCCGGCGGCGAAGAGATTCGGGGGACCGGCCCAGTTATCGGTCACGTTGTAGCCGTACGTCGGGATCTTCGCCTCGACGAAGATGTTCGGGGTGAAAAAGGCGGTGGCGACGCCGGTCACGGCAAAGACGTGGTCCTGGTTGATCAAGGTATTCGCCAACTGGTTGAACTGGCTCGGGCTCCCACCGTCGTCAAGGGTGTACTTCAAGTTGATCTGGCGGCCGTTGATGCCGCCCTGGGCGTTGATGTATTTGAAGTAGGCCTCTTCGCCGTAGATCAGCGAAGAGAAATTCGAGGAAATCGGACCGGTCTGGGTCGAAATGGTGCCGACCGTGATCGAATTGGGCGTCACGCCGGGCTGGCTGGAGGTCGAAGTAGCGGCCCCCGCCGATGTGGCGCCAAGGCCGACCCCCACCGAAATCAAGGCGGACGCAACCGCCGTCCCTGCCATCACCACCTTGGTCACGAAACCTCTGCCCTGCCTCATCCGCGTGCCTCCCCATTCAGTCGGATTGCCGCAACCCCTACTGCGACGGAGGTCACTGTAGCTGTCTGGCCCCGGGGTCATTGGGCGCCCGGGGTAAGAAGTTTCAAAGATCCGCGACCTCGAGGTCTTCGAGCCGGTGGCACACTGGTGCGGTGAAAGTGTTGGTGGCAATGTCGGGAGGAGTGGATTCGTCGGTGGCTGCCGCGCTCTTGGTCGACGCGGGCCACGACGTGGTCGGCGCCACCCTCAAACTCTGGGGCGGCGAATCCGACTCTGGATGCTGCTCGGTGGCCGATGTCGACGACGCCCGACGAGTGGCCCAGCAGCTCGGCATCACCCACCACGTCTTCAATCTGACCGAGGAATTCGACGCCCATGTCGTCGCTCCCTACGTCGACGCGCATGCCAAGGGCCAGACCCCTAATCCCTGCATCGAATGCAACCGCTCCATCAAGTTCGACCGGCTCTTGGAGCGGGCCACTCGCATGGGATTCGACACACTGGCGACGGGACATCATGCGCGGGTGACCACAGAGGCCGGCGGTCACCGCCTGCGCCGCGGCTTGGACGATCAAAAGGACCAGTCCTACGTCCTGTCGATGTTGGGACAGGACGAACTCTCCCGGGTGATCTTCCCGGTCGGGGAGATGACCAAGGCGAATGTCCGGGCCCACACGCTTGGCCTCGGACTGCGAACCGCCGACAAGCCCGACAGTCAGGATGTCTGTTTCATTGGCAGTGCCGAGGGTCGGGCCGGCTTTCTTTCTCACCACATCGACTTCCACCCGGCCGAAATCGTGACCACCAGCGGCGAGGCGGCCGGCACCGTCGAGGCGGTAGAACTGGTCACCCTCGGGCAACGCCGCGGGATGGGTCACGGCACCGACGGCACCCGACGCTATGTCGTCGCAGTCGACGTGCCCCGGCGCCGGGTCACGGTCGGGGGCGCCGCTGAAGCGGTGACGTCGGCAGTGCGCCTGGCCGGACAGACGCTGACCTGGGTCGACCAACCGCTCGGACCCGGGGACCGCGCCGTGGCCCAGGTCAGCGCGCACGGACGACCGGCGCTGTGCTCGCTCGAACATGGCCCCGATGGACTCGTGGTGGCATTCGATGAGCCCCAGCGCCCGGTGGCTGCGGGGCAGACCATTGCCCTCTACGACATCGTCGACCCCGACGCCGTCGTCGGTGCGGGCATCGCTGCTTGAGCGTGGCCGGCGAGTCCTCGACGGTGCCCGAAGCGGCGGCGGCTCGGGTCATCGAGCTGCGCGACCTCATCACGTACCACAACGAGCGCTATCACACCCTGGACGCGCCCGAGATCCCCGACGCCGATTACGACCTCTTGGTGCGCGAGCTGAACGAGCTCGAGCGCACCTATCCGGCGCTGGCGACTCCCGACTCGCCGACCGGCAAAGTCGGCGGGGCGCCGCTCGGGCTATTCGCCGAAGTTCGTCACCGCATCCCAATGATGAGCCTCGACAACGCGTTCAGCGAAGATGAGCTGCGCGCCTGGGCCGATCGGCTGCGCCGGGTCGTGCCCGACCTCGACCTCGACACGCTCGCCTTTACCAGCGAGCCCAAGGTGGATGGCGTGGCCATGTCGCTGACGTACGAACACGGTCGCCTCACCCGCGCGGCCACCCGGGGCGACGGGGTGACCGGTGAAGACGTGACGGCCAACGTCGCCACGGTCAAGGTGGTGCCCCACACGCTCAAGGCGGCGGCCGGGCCGTTTCCCGAGCTACTCGAGGTGCGCGGCGAGATCTATATGCCGGTCGCCGATTTCGCCGCCATGAACGAGGCGCAAGCGGCCGCCGGCGAGAAACTCTTCGTCAATCCCCGCAACTCCGCCGCCGGGTCGCTGCGCCAAAAGGATCCGAGCGTGACCGCCAGGCGCCCACTGTCGTTTTGGGCCTATCAGGTGGGCGAGGTCGACGGTGCGCCCGCGAACGGCCCCTGGCCGGCGGGGTCCCAATCGGCCACCCTCAAACTGCTGGCCAAGGCGGGTTTTCCGGTCAGCCCCGATGCAAAGCGGGTGGTCGGCATCGACGCAGTCATTGCGCGGTGTGCGGCCCTCGCCGACGCCGCGCCATGCCATGGCCTACGAGATCGACGGGGTGGTCACCAAGGTCGATGAGCTCGCGCTCCATGACGTCCTCGGCGCCACCGCCCGGGCCCCGCGCCGGGCTATCGCCTTCAAGTTCCCGCCCGAAGAGCGCACGTCCAAGTTGCTCGACATCGTGGTGACCATCGGGCGCACCGGGCGGGCCACGCCCCAGGGCCTTCTCGAGCCGGTGTTCGTGGGCGGGTCGACCGTCGGTGTGGCGACGCTGCACAACGAGGACCAGGTGCGCATCAAAGATGTGCGCCCCGGCGATGTCGTGATCGTCCGCAAGGCGGGTGATGTCATTCCCGAAATCGTCGGCCCGGTGCTGTCGGGGCCCGAGCGGCCCAAGCGGCGCAAGCCCCAGTGGAAGTTCCCGACGACGTGCCCGTCGTGCGCTCAGCCACTGGTTCGTCTCGAAGGCGAGAGTGACACCTATTGCACCAATATCGACTGTCCCGCCCAACGCGTGCAACGCATCGCGCACTACGCTGTTGCGCGCTCGGCCATGGATATCGAGGGACTCGGCGAAGAGCGGGTCGTCCAGTTGATCGAGGCCGAACTGATCTTGGACCCCGCCGACCTCTACGGGCTCGAGGTGGGCCAGCTCGGCGCACTCGAACGTTTCGCCGAGATCTCTGCGTCCAATCTGGTCAACGCCATCGTGGCGTCGACCACCCAGCCGCTCAGCCGCCTCTTGGTCGCTTTGGGGATACGCCATGTCGGCCCGACCGGGGCGCGGGCCTTGGCCAGAGCGTTCGGGTCACTCGACGCCATCATGGCGGCTGACGACACCACGCTTGCCGCGGTCGAGGGGATCGGCACCATCATCGCGGCCAGCGTCGCGGTAGTTCTTGGCCGCCCCGGTCAACCGCACGGTCATCGAGCGTTTGCGGTCTGCGGGCGTCAACACCGAAGAGCCAGGCGCGACACCGATTGGGGTGGGCGACGCAACGCAACCCGAGGGCACGCTCTCAGGCAAGACGGTCGTGGTGACCGGATCGGTCAGTGGGTACACCCGAGAAGAGGCCGAAGAGGCCATCATTCGCCGCGGTGGCAAGTCGCCCGGGAGCGTGTCGAAGAAGACATTCGCTCTGGTGGTGGGCGACGCTCCTGGGGCGAGCAAACTGACCAAGGCCGAGGCGCTCGGTATCCCAATTGTTTCGGCCGAGAAGTTCGAGTCGTTGCTCCAAAGTGGTGAGTTGCCCGATTGATCGCCCGGAGTGTCCACCGACCGTGCGGCTTTGCTCACTAGCCTACGAGTGCCCTAATGCCCTCCATTTCTGATTCCATCGGCCGTGTCCTCGGGACACGGTATCGACTCATTTCCGCTCTCGGCACCGGCGCATCTGCGCACGTATTTCTGGCTGAAGACGTGTCCTTGCAGCGCCATGTCGCGGTAAAGGTCCTGCAACCGGGGCTAGCAACCGACGCTGCATTCTTGAAGCGATTCGGGGCGGAAGCGCGGTCGGTTGCCTCCCTCAATCACCCCCATGTCCTGCGTGTCTTCGACTGGGGTGAGGACGCCGACGGTCCCTATCTGGTCCTCGAATATCTCGGCGGGGGATCGCTGCGCGACATGCTCGACCAAGGGTTCCGCCTCAGTCATTCACAAGCGGCGACCCTCGGTGCCGAAGTGGCCCAGGGCCTCGCCTACGCGCATTCACGGGGTCTGGTCCATCGCGAACATCAAACCGGCCAACCTCCTCTTCGACGAAGAAGGTCGCGTACGCGTCGCTGACTTCGGGGTCGCCCGTGCACTCGCCGAAGCGGCCTGGACAGAACCCGCCGGCGCCATGGTCGGCACGGCGCGCGCTACGCCTCGCCCGAATCAGCCGAGGGCAAGCAGGTGGACGGCCGGGCCGACGTCTACTCCTTGGCCCTCGTCCTCTATGAAGCCGTCACCGGCAGCGTGCCGTTCGTCACCGACACCACCATGGGCACACTGATGGCCCGGGTGGGCGCCCCCTTGCCGCCGAACCCCGCCCTCGGTCCCCTCGGCGAAGTGCTCCACGCGCGCGGCGGCGCCCGTCAAAGAGGAGCGACTCGACGCGGCCGGATTCGCGGCACGCCTCGGTGCCTTGGCCAGTGCGCTGCCCAATCCCCAGCCCCTGCCGCTGCGCACCCCGCACCCCGACGCCACGGCGGAGCTGACCGCGCAGCGGCCGACGCCGCTGTCGGAACGGACCCAGGTGGTCGTCCCTGCAGCCCCGGTAGGCACCAAGGCCGGACCGGGCGAAGTCTTCGACGCCGAGTCAGCGGTCAAGGGCGGCCGGTCCAGCTCGGCGGCCGGCGGCGCCATCGTGGCGAAGCCGAAAAAGAGTCACAAGCGCCTCTATTGGATCCTGGCCGCGGTCCTGATCGTGTTGGCCTTGGTCGCCGGCGGGATCGTGGCGGCCGAGAACAAGGTCTTCACCCCGTCGCACCCTGCGCCGAACTTGGTGCATCTGACCTTGGCTGAGGCGCACGCTGCGTCATCGAAGGATCACTTCACCTTGCACCTCGCTCACGGGGTCACTTCGATCACCGTCGCGGCCGGATCGGTCATCTCCCAGTTGCCCAAGCCCGGCACGGTGCTCAAAGAGGGCTCGACCATGTCGGTCGTGCCCTCGATCGGTCCGCCGCCGGTGCCGGTGCCGTCTTTGGCCAACCAGACCTGCGCGGAAGGTGCCGCGACCTTGGCTGCGGCCCATCTCAAGGGCGTCTGTGGCGCCGCCCAATACTCTGACTCGGTCCCAAGCGGCGTCTTGATCGGCTGGATGCTCGGCACGCAGGGCAACCCGACGAGTGCCCCATACGGGGCGACCATCACCATGGTCCCCTCACAGGGCCATGCTCCGGTCACGGTCCCGAACATTCCGGGCTCCTACAGCTTCGCCCAGGCCCAGGCGGCCCTCGTGGCGGTGGGTTTCAGCGCGACCCAGGCCACGGTGTCGAGCACCACGGTTGCGGCCGGACAGGTGATCTCCACCAGTCCCGCCAGCGGGACCGCCGCCCCCTACGGTTCGGCGGTCACCGTGACGGTGTCGTCGGGGCCACCAACGGTCGCGGTGCCAAACGTCTTGGGCGAGACCGTGGCCCAGGCCACCGCCGCGCTCGAAGGCGCCGGCCTGGCGGTGTCGGGGGTCACCGGCAACCCCGCCGCCGTCGTGAAGGGCACCGATCCCGCCACCAACCAGGTCGTGCCGGTTGGATCTGCGGTACAGATCCTGACCAAGTAGACCAACCCCCATGGAGAAACCCTTCGATCCCGACTGCGACCTGTGCGAAGCGGCCAAACTCTCGCAGTGGCACCACGAGGACGACGTCTGCTGGGTTGCCGACTGCGAGGTGTGTGGCGTCCCAATGGTCGTCTGGAAGCATCACGGCGCAGACCCGCCCGACGATGCGGTTGCCCACATGCTCGCTGAGCTCAGCTCGGTGGCCGACGCCAGATTCGGCGCCGGGGAGTGGTCGGTCGACCGGGTGATGCGCCAGATCCCGGACCATTTCCATGCGCACGGTCGCAATCCGAACTGGTGGTTCGACCGCTTCCAGCGGACGTGAGCACCGCGCCCACCCGGGGCTGAGGACCAGGGCCCGGCGGTAGGGTGACCCAGGTGAGGACTTCATTCGCGGCCGTGGCCCTGCGGCCGCGGCGCAGCCGCGCGTGAGCTCGGGCGACCCGCAATCCCCGGACGATCTACCTGTCTACGAGCGGCCCGACGTCCTGCTCGATCCATCGGCGGACCCGGGCGCGGCGGGGCTCGGGGCCAGTGGTGCAGAGGCATCGTTTGATCCGAGTTGGCCGGTACTGCTGCGCCGACGGGTGGCTGAGCGGGCCGAGCGCAGCCCGCGGTACCGCTGGTGGGCGCTGACCGCGCTCTTGGCCGGTCTGCTCTCGCTCAACATCACCTTCACCGTCTTCGTCGTGGCGCTGCCGACGGTCAAAGCCGAGTTTCACACCAACTTCTCGGTCCTCACCTGGGCGTCGACCGGGCCACTGTTGGCGTTCGGGATCGCCGCGCCGTTCTTTGGCAAGGCGGGTGACCTCTTCGGGCACCGGCGGCTCTATTTGTTCGGGCTCTTCGGTGCCATGGTCAGCGCGGTATTGACCGCAACTGCGGCCAATGTCGGCATGCTCTTGTTCGCTCGTGCCCTCGACGGCGTCCAGGGGGCGGCCACCGGCACGGCGTCGATGGCCTTGATCCTCCAACTCTTCGCCCCCGAAGAGCGCGTCAAGGCACTCGGGTGGTGGGCACTGGTCGGGGCCGGCGGCCCCGTGCTCGGGGTCACCCTCGGGTCGCCGGTCATCCAGTACCTCGGCTGGCGCGATCCGTTTTGGGACAGCTCCTCCTCTTGATCATCGCCACCGCCGTGGTCGCGCTCGATCTTCCTCGTCGTGCCGGCGGGCCCACCGGGGCCCGGACGTCGAGCCCCGTGGTGCACCAAGGGACACAGCGGACGCCACGGCGATGGACTGGGTGGGGAGTTGGAGCCTGGCCGGCACGGTGACGGCCGCCATGTTGGTGCTCAGCATCGGGCCGATCCTTGGATGGACCTCGGCCGCGGTGATCCTCTCGGGGCTGGCCGCCGTTCTCTTCGCCGGACTTTTCGTCTGGCGCGAACTGACCTTCGCCAGCCCGTTGATTCCAACCAAGTACTGGAAACGGCGGAATTTCGTCTTCCCCATGGGTATGCGCGGCTTCTCGAACTTCGCCTATTTCGGCGGCTTCTTTCTCTTCCCACTCCTCATGGAGCAGGTCTATGGCTACAGCGTGAGCGAGGTGGGGTTCATCTCGGTGGCCCGTCCCTTGTGCTTCGCGGTCAGTGCGCCGATTGCGGGCTACATGACGGTGCGCACCGGCGAACGATTCGCCACTATCGCCGGAGCTTCGTCGGTGCTGGTCTCGATGGTGCTCTTCGCCACGCTCGGTGCCTCGCCCGGGCTCGGGATCATCTTCGTCGCCCTGGCCCTGTCGGGCCTCGGGATGGGCATTGCCCTGCCCGCCACCTCGGCGACGATGGCCAACGAGGTGGCGGAGAGCGAATACGGGGTGATGAGCGCCGCCCAACTGATGGCCACCCAAGTGGGAGAGGTGGCGGGTATCCAGGTGGTGCTCACCCTCCAAGAGTCCTTGGCCCGGGGGGCCGGGCTCGAGAACGTCCACGCCAGCCCCGCCCTGCTGTACAGCTTCGAGGTGGCGTTCTGGGTGGCCGCCCTCATGGCCGGGGCCGGGTTGGTCTGTGCGTGCTTCATGCGCACCGTCAAGGGCGGGACCAAATCCACCGGGGCGGTCTTGGCCCATTGATGAGACGATCCGACAGGAGGCACAACACGTGATGCAACGCAGCACAGGTGGACGCGGCGACTACGCCTCAATCAACGGGTTGGCGCTCTATCACGAGGTGCACGGCCAGGGCCCGCCCCTGGTCCTGCTCCACGGCGGGCTCTTGAACATCGCGACGGACTTTTCGCAGTTGCTCCCGCCACTCACCGAGAACCACCAGGTCATCGCCGTCGAGCTGCAGGGCCATGGGCGCACCGCCGACATCGAACGCGAGATGAAGCTCGACTCTCTCGCCGATGACATCGCGGCCCTGCTCGCTCATCTGTCGATCCGCAGCGCCGACGTGTTCGGGTACAGCCTGGGCGCGATGGTGGCGCTGACGTTGGCCCTGCGCCACCCGGGCGCCGTCGACAAGTTGGTGCTCGCCTCGGTCGACCCGAGGCCGAACAACGAGCAATTCGCACGACATGACGATCCCGACGTGAGCAAGCGCATGCCGACCGAGGCTGATTTCGCACTGATGCGCAACTCCTATGCCGAGTTGGCGCCACGCCCCGGGGACTTCGAGTCGCTCGCCGCGGCACTTCGGCGATGGTGCACGCGGTGCCGGGGTGGAGCGACGAGGAACTCGCCTCGATCACGTCACCGACGCTGGTGCTCGTGGGTGACACCGACTTCGTGCCGCTCGAGAACGCCGTGGCCATGTTCGAAGCGTTGCCCAACGCCGAGTTAGCGGTGCTGCCCGGTACGACGCACATGGGGGTGATCCGTCACGCGGAGCGGGTGCTCGCCATTGTGCGGCCCTTCCTCGAAGCGACCGGCTAAGGACCTTGGGTCAGTTCACGAGGTGATGGCGCGCAGCCGTTCGGCGAACTCATTGGCATTGTCGCCGGCCCCCGCCCCCGGTGAGGTGGTGAGCACCATGAGCTTGGCCATGTCGCCCTCGACGCGTACTTTTCCGGCCATGAAGGCCTGCATGCCGGCCTGGGGGTTGCCCTCGATGAGAATGGCTTTGGCCGTGACGTAGTCGACGGTCACTTTGAGATCGTGGCTCTCGAGGTGCCCGGTGTCGAGGACGAGCTGCCCTGACGAGGTGTCGAGGTGGGCCTCGATCTCCTTGTCGCCGAACGGGACGCCGGTCACCACGAGATTCATCCGAACGCTGTGCGGGGTGGTCGGCGCCAATCCGGCGTACTCCTCGCGGATCTTGCGGGCTTCGTCCATCCACTCGTCGCTCAAGAACTCGTAGGGCATGAGAACCGCTCCTTGGTCGTCTGGCGTAGTTGGCGTGCGTCGGGGCGACCAAGGTTTTCGTATTCGCCGCCGCGAACCTTGGGACCGCCGGAACGATAGTCGCCTCACTACTAGCATGCCGAAACGTGACTGCCCCCATACTGCCCGGCGCGGAGCCCTATTCGGCCACCGGTGACGCACGGGGTGCCCTGGTCCTGCACGGTTTTACCGGCAATCCCCAGGCGATGCGCGGCCTCGCGCTCGGCGTTGGCCGATGCGGGCCTCAGCGTCGAACTCCCATTGCTCCCGGGCCATGGCACCGAGGTGGCCGACATGGTGCCGACTCGCTGGCGGGACTGGTCGACCGCAGCGGATGGCGCCTACCTCGAACTGGCCAGCCGGTGCGAGTCGGTCGTCGTCGTTGGGTTGTCCATGGGCGGGTCGCTCGCCGTGTGGCTGGCCGAGCATCACCCAGAAATCGCCGCCGTCGTCGTGGTCAATCCGCTCATCGTCGCACCCGACGCCGACACCCTCGCGTTCATCGCCGCCATGATCGAGGGGGGAGACGAACTCGCGACCGGGATCGGCTCGGATATCGCTCTGCAAGGTTCGGTCGAGTTGGCGTATCCCGAGCTGCCACTGCGCGCCGCGCAATCGCTGTTCGGTGGTGTCGCAGAGGTCGAGGCGGCCCTCGATCTGGTCACGTGCCCGGTGTTGTTGTTCTCCTCGATCAACGACCACGTGGTGGCGCCGGTCTCAGGAGAGCGTCTGGCGGAGCGGGCGAGCGGCCCGGTCGAGCGCATCATCTTGGAGCGCAGCTTCCATGTGGCGACGCTCGATTTCGATCGTGATGAGATCGAAGCACGCACCGTCGAGTTCGTCACCGCCGTCCTCGGGGCGAGCGCCCAATGAGCGACACCGTGCCCCCGCGCGACGACGCCGGCTCCACCGGATTGAGCGCGGACGACGTGATCCATGTCGCCCGCCTGGCGCGCCCTCGACTTGAGCGAGGAGGAGGTGGTGCTGTTCACGGCCCAGTTGCGCACCGTGCTCGACCATGCGGCCGACGTCGCGGCGCTCGACTTGTCCCACCTCGAACCGTCGTCGCGTCCGATCCCGATTCTCAACGTGCTGCGCCCCGACGAGCCGGCCCCGAGCCTCGACCGCAGCGAGGTGCTGGCCTGCGCACCCTCCGTCGAAGACGACCGCTTCCGGGTGCCCCGCATCGGGGGGGAGGGGCAATGACGAGTGCGACGGCGAGTGCGACGGCGATCGCTGCGGCGGTGCGCAGCGGCGAACGCTCGGCCCGAGAGGTCACCGAAGCAGCACTGGCCGCCATTGGCGCCGGCGATGGCGACGTGCACGCCTTCTTGTTGGTGTTGGCTGACCACGCCCTGGCCCAGGCCGACGCCGTCGACGCGGTGGTGGCGGCCGGGGGTGACCCCGGTCCCTTGGCCGGCGTGCCCATCGTGCTGAAGGACAACTTGTGCACCAAGGGCATAGCAACCACGTGTGGATCTCGGATCCTCGAGGGCTGGCGTCCGCCCTATGACGCCACGGTGGTCGAGCGGCTCGCTCGCAGCGGAGCCGTCGCTGCTCGGCAAGACCAACATGGATGAATTTGCCATGGGCAGCTCGACGGAGAACTCCGCGTTCGGGCCGACCCGCAACCCCCGGGCAAGGACCGGACCGGGGGGGTCAGCAGTGGCGGTTCTGCCGCGGCCGTCGCCGCGGGCGTTCGCTCGCTCGCGCTCGGATCGACACCGGCGGATCGATCCGCCAGCCCGCCGCCTTGTGCGGGGTGGTCGGCATGAAGCCGACCTACGGCAGCGTCTCTCGCTACGGCCTGGTCGCGTTCGCCTCGTCGCTGGACCAGATCGGGCCCTTTGCCCACAACGTCGCCGATGCCGCCCTGCTCTTCGATGCCATCAGCGGTCATGATGCGCGGTGACTCCACGTCGCTGCGCGCCGAGGTGGGGCCCCGACGGCCGCAACCATTGGTCGACGGGGTCGAAGGGGTGCGCGTCGGGCTGTGCGGCGACCTCGTCGATGGCTGTGCGCCCGATGTCGGTCGCCCGGGTCTACGCGGCGGCCGAGGCCCTCAGTGCCGCCGGCGCCAAGGTCGATGAGGTCGCGGTGCCCGAGTTCGCCTACGGATTGTCGGCCTACTACCTCATCGGCACCGGCCGAGGCCTCGTCGAACCTCGCCCGCTACGACGGCGTGCGCTACGGCCTGCGCGTCGACGCCGACGATGTCGCCGACATGAACACGGCCACCCGCACGGCCGGCTTCGGCGACGAGGTGAAACGGCGCATCATGCTCGGGACCTATGCGTTGTCGGCGGGGTACTACGACGCCTATTACGCCCAGGCCCAGCGTGTCCGCACGCTGGTCATGGGAGCGTTCGAGCGGGCTTACCTGTCCTTCGACGTGCTCCTCGGGGCCACCGCACCGAGCACCGCCTTCGCGCTCGGGGCCAAAGTGGACGACCCAATGGCGATGTACATGAACGACGTGTGCACCATTCCCTCGAACCTCTCGGGTCATCCGGCCATCTCGGTGCCCTACGGGGTGGGCGACGATGGCCTGCCGGTCGGTGTCCAGGTGCTGGCCCCGGCCCTGCACGAGGGCTTGCTTTTGCGGGTCGCCCGTACGCTCGAGGGGGCGGTCGGGACATGAGCGACGATCGTGACCTGGGAGATGGTGATCGGACTCGAAGTCCACTGCGAGTTGGCCACCAAGACCAAGCTGTTCTGCGGCTGCCGTAACGCTGTCCGGTGACGAACCCAACACCAACGTGTGCCCGGTCTGCCTCGGGTTGCCCGGATCGCTCCCCGTGCTCAACGAGTACGCGGTGGAGTTGGCGATGCGCATCGGCACCGTGTTGCACTCGGAAATTCGCCCGAGCACCTCCGCGCGCAAGAACTACTTCTACCCGGACCAGCCGAAGGACTACCAGATCAGCCAATACGACGAGCCGCTCAACTTGGGCGGCTGGCTCGACCTGCCCGATGGGTTCCGGGTCGGCGTCACTCGGGCCCACATGGAAGAGGACACCGGCAAGCTGACCCACATTGGCGGCAGTGGGCGGATCAACGCGGCCGTCCACGCCCTGGTCGACTACAACCGCGCCGGCGTCCCCCTGGTCGAGATCGTCAGCGAACCCGATATGCGCACGGCGGCCCAGGCGTGGGCCTATGCCGCTGAGCTGCGGGGCATCTTGGTCGCCACCGGGGCGTCGGACGGTCGCATGGAGGAGGGCTCGATGCGCGTCGATGCCAATGTGTCGGTTCGACCCCTCGGCACCGAGGCATTCGGCACCCGCTGTGAAATCAAGAACCTCAACTCGCTTCGTTCATTGGGCCGGGCCATCGAGTACGAGGCCAAGCGTCAGATCGCGTTGATTGAAGGCGGCGCAACGGTCGACCAAGAGACCCGCCACTGGGACGAGGGGGCCGGGCGCACGTCGACGATGCGCTCGAAAGAAGAGGCCAACGACTATCGCTATTTCCCCGAACCCGATTTGGTGCCGCTCGCTCCCGACGCGCCACTGGCAGGGGCGCGTGGCGGCCGGGCTCGGACCAATGCCGGCCGATCGACGTGCCGCGTTGGTGGCCACGCTCGGCGACGGTGCCAGCGCGGCCGAAGAGGACCAGATTCGTGCCGTCGTCGACCTCGGCCTCGACACCTTGGTCAGCGCGGCGATCTCCGCCGGTGCGCCGGCGGCCTTGGCGTTGGCCCGCGCCCTCGAACCAGGTCGCGGCCCAAAGCGCCGCGGGGCTGAGCCTCGCCCCCGAGTCGTTCGCTTCCTTGATCGCCATGGAATCGAGCGGCGCGTTGTCTGCGACCCAGTCCAAGGCCGTGCTCGGCGCGCCCGTTGAGCGCCGGGGGTGGCGATCCCGCCCAGATCGCCAAGGAAATGGGTTATGAGGCTCTCGGGGCCGACACCTTGAGCGCCGCCGTCGCCGACGTGGTGGCGGCCCACCCGAACGAGTGGGCGCGCCTCGTCGACGGTGACCGCAAATTGCAAGGATTCTTCGTTAAGGCCGTCCTCGACGCCACCGACAACAAGGCCAACGGCAAGGAAGTCGTGGCCGAAATCCAGCGCCTCTTGGCCTAGCGCGCCGGGCCCGGGTGCCCACCCGCCGCGCTCGCGGTGGTCGAGCCTGGTGGCCGACGTGGCGCGATGGGCGGTCTACGACGGCGCCACCTGGTCGTATGCTTGGCCACCATGATCAGTGACGAAGGCGAGCGAGAGGGACTCAAGCCACGCAGCTTCGAGGTGACCGAGGGTCCGAACGTGGGCCCCGGCCCGGGCGATGCTGCGAGCGGTCGGGATGACCGACGACGATTGGGACAAGCCCCAGATCGGTGTGGCCTCGAGTTGGAACGAGGTCACCCCGTGCAACATGCCGCTCGACCGACTGGCCAAGCGATCCAAAGATGGCGTGCGCGATGGGGGAGGCTTCCCCTTCGAGTTCGTCACCATTGCGGTCTCCGACGGGATCTCGATGGGGCACGAGGGCATGCGGGCCTCTTTGGTGAGTCGTGAGGTCATTGCCGATTCGGTCGAGACCGTTATGCACGCCGAGCGTTTCGACGGCCTCTTGACGTTTGCGGGGTGCGACAAGTCGCTGCCCGGGATGTTGATGGCCGCAGCCCGCATCAATCTGCCCAGCGTCTTCCTCTACGGCGGCTCCATTCTCCCCGGGCGCCTGCGCGACCGCTCCCTCGACGTGGTCTCTGTCTTCGAGGCGGTCGGCGCCAATGCCGTCGACGCTTTGAGCGACGAGGAGCTCAAGGCGATCGAGATGAACGTGTGTCCGACCATTGGGTCGTGCGCCGGCATGTTCACCGCCAACACCATGGCCTCGGTCGGAAGAGGCCCTCGGTATGTCACTGCCGGGGAGTGCCTCGGCCGCAGCCGTGGATCGTCGGCGCGACGACTACGCCTATGAGAGTGGCCGGGCGGTCATCAAATTGCTCGAGCTCGGCATCCGGCCCCGGCACATCATGACCAAGGAGGCCTTCGAGAACGCCATTGCGGTGGTCATGGCGCTCGGTGGCTCGACCAACGCGGTGCTGCACCTCTTGGCCATTGCCTATGAGGCCCAGGTCGAGCTCGAACTCGACGACTTCAACAAGGTGGCGGCCCGGGTCCCGCACCTGGCCGATACCAAGCCGCACGGCAAGTACCACATGGTCGACGTCGACCGCATCGGGGGCGTGCCGGTCGTCATGGCCGAATTGCTCGAGGCCGGTCTCCTCCACGGCGACTGCCTCACCGTGACCGGTCGGACCGTTCGCAGAGAACCTCGAGGCACTCGATCCGCCCGCTCCCGACGGCGAGGTCATCCATCCGCTCAGCGACCCCATCCACGTGGCCGGGGGCATTGCCATCTGCGGGGCTCGTTGGCCCCCAAGGGTGCGGTGGTCAAGGTGGCCGGTATCGACTCCTTGACCTTCGACGGCACGGCGCGGGTCTTCGACGGCGAGCCGGCCGCGATGGACGCCATCTTGGCCGGCGCCATCGAGCCCAACACCGTCGTGGTCATCCGCGACGAAGGACCCAAAGGCGGCCCGGGAATGCGCGAGATGCTGGCGGTGACCGGCGCCATGAAGGGGGCCGGGCGCGGGGCCGACTGCGCCTTGGTGACCGATGGCCGCTTCAGCGGGGGCACCCACGGTTTTTGCATCGGCCATGTCGCTCCCGAGGCGGTCGACGGGGGTCCCATCGCGCTGGTGCGCGATGGGGACCGGATCGTCATCGATGTGACCGCGCACACCATCGACGTAATGGTTGACCAAGACGAGCTCGATCGCCGGGCGGCTGAGCTCAAGGACTTCGAGCCCCGCTACACCTCGGGCGTGCTGGCGAAGTTCGCCCGGCTGGTCAGCGGCGCCGAACTGGGTGCGGTGACCCGGGCCTGAACGAGCCCGCTCGGGCGTGCGAACATGGCGCCATGCTGCTCGCCCTGAGTGAACGCCAGGCCACCGCGCTCCTCGGCGCAGCCAAGGCGGTGGTCGTGGGCGGTGCGGCCGCCGGCGCGGTCACCTCAGCGGCCGCGAGGACTGGCATCGGCGCATTGGCCGAGTGGACTCGGGGTCGAGGCACCTGACGTCGCGACCTTGTCGACGGTGCCGCCCCGCCAACTCGCCGCCGAGTTGACCGAGGCCGAACAGGTGACCACGGCGATCGAGCTGCTGGCGGTCATGGCCTTGGTCGACGGTGCACTCGACGGCTCGCGACTGCGCGCGGTGCTCGACTTCGCTGACGCCACGTCGTGTGACGCCGACTGGCTCGACGACCTCTCCCTCAGTCTCGAACCCGACCTCGGGCCGGTAATTGCGGACATGGGTGCGAAGAACCTGCGCAGCGTCACCGACGGCCGGGTCGACTTCGCTTCGGTGGACGACATCAACCACTGGCTGCTGCCCTATGACGGGGGCGACGCGGACCCCGCCCTCGCCGCCCGTTACCAGTCGCTCGAGGCGGCACCGCCCGGGTCACTCGGCCATGAGTTCTGGTCTTTCTACGACCGCCATCACTTCGTCTTCCCGGGCCAAAAGCGGCGCCGTCAACGAGATCTTCGGTACGCCCCACGACGCCACACACGTCTTGTCCGCCTACGACACGACGC
>CAWDCE010000020.1:0-138460 GCA_963800725.1 uncultured Acidimicrobiaceae bacterium
CGACAACACGCTGCTCGACAACGACAGGGTGCAGGCGGACCTGCGGGATCATATCGGGACCAACTTCGGCCCGAAGGCGCGCGACCGCTATTGGGAGCTGTTCGAGCAACTGCGCGACGAGCTTGGCTACACCGACTATCTGGGCGCGCTGGAACGCTATCGGGTGGAGGAATTGCACGACCCGCGGGTGCTGCGGATCGCCAACTGGCTGGCCGACTATCCGTTCGCGGACCGGTTATACTCCGGCGCGCTGGAGGCGGTGCGGCACGCGCGGCAATGGGGTGCCACCGTCATCCTGTCCGATGGCGATGCGGTGTTCCAGCCTCGCAAAGTGGAACGTTCCGGCCTGTGGCGGGCGTTCGACAACCGGGTGCTGATCTACATCCACAAGGAGCAGGAGCTGGACGACGTCGCCCACTGGTATCCGGCGAGGCACTACGTGCTGGTCGACGACAAGTTGCGGATCCTGGATGCGGTCAAGCAGATCTGGGGCGATCGCGTCACCACCGTGTTTCCGCGCCAGGGTCGTTACGCGCTCGACCCGCAGGAGGTGGCCGCCCATCCGCCGGCCGACCTGACGATCGAGCGGATCGGCGATCTGCGCCAGCACGACCTGGCGGCGGTGTGCGGCAGCACGATCTGACGGCGGTGTGCGGCAGCACGATCTGACGGCGGTGTGCGGCAAGCCGGGCTGATCTGGCGCCAATTGGGATCTCGTCCAAAACGGCGCCGCCTTGCGAAACGCCGCCCAGGCGTCGGGCAGCTTGCGCAACGCGGCTTGGTGCCGTTCGGTGCTCCATTGCGCAACCGCCGCCAGCGCGGGCACCAGGTCAACCCGATCGTGCCGGCTGAGCTGGTCGACCAGTCGGACCGCCATCGCAGCGTCGTTGATCTGCCCCAACCGCTTCTGCAACAATTTGCATTGGCGCAGGTAGGGCTTCACCTTGTGGTCGGGAAACAGGTCACGCACGCTCAACACGCCGTATCGCAGCTTCTTCAGAGATTTGCGCAAGGCGTGCAGCTCGGGACCCGAGCGCCTGCCGATGTGCCTGCCGCGCTTCGCCACCTTGTGCGCCAGCCGGTCGAGTGCTTCGGGCATGATCGCGGTCAACTTCCCCTGCATCGCCTTCGACCGGGGGTCAGCGGCTGCATCCTCGATCCAGGCGGTCAGCCCCAAACCAAGACGCGAAAACGCCGGCCGCGCGAGTTCATCCGCGACGCGTTCATGCGCCTCGGCGCGGGTTCGGCCCGCTTCCGGCTCGAGCAGCGCTCGCCAGCTTTCCCCCGCCGGATCCGCCAGCGCCGTCGGCAGGGTTTCAAGACAGAACACGTCCCAATCGCGGGCCTCCCCCAGGATACGGCCGAGCTGACGCAGTGCATCGGTGAACCGGGCAAACGCATGTGGTTCCAGATGCGGTTCGAACAACAGAATGGCAGCCCGCAGGCGGCGCACCGCGATCCGCATCTGGTGAACACCCTCCGCCGCTCCGGCGGTCGCCGCCTGCCGATTGGATAACAGGTCCTGCAGCGCGGCGCCGAGGATCTGGCGGCAGCCGTCCGCGGCACTGAGGTGGCGATCCAGCGGCCGCGCGCGAGCCTTCACCGGTTCCGGCGGCTGGCCAGTTGCCAGGCGATAGCCACGCGCCGACTTGGATTCGACCCCGATGCGCAACGGAAGATCCGCATGCAATTCAAGCGCGAGGTGGTACAGCGGGCCGATCGGCCCGTCCTTCAGCTCCAGCTCAAGCTCGTGCACCGGCTCTTTTGCAGCGCTGCACTCAACATTTCCCTCATCGATGGCGACTTCGATGGTGGTGCCCCCGCTGAGGTGCAGGGTGCGCGTGGTGCGTGTTATGTCGGTGGTGAAAAGCGGCTCCAGCATCTTGGTATCCGTCAGACCGACCTCGTTCGTCCCCGGCCGCAGCACGAGGCCGGCGGGTGTGCCGGCCAGGCGCGCGGCTTCCGGCGTCTCCGTCGGCACCGGCCATTCCCATTCGCCGCGTGCGAATGCGAGACCCTTCGCCGTATCAGCGGCCTTCAATGTCTGGATGTACTGATCGCCACTCTTGCGTACCCGCAACGTGAAGCCGTGCTGGTTCAGCGCCAGGTCGGACGTATCGAAGTAGGTGCTCACAAGCTGCCTGGTCTGCGGCGGCGTCGCCCGTAACGCCTCGAACGCGGGATGGCGATCGAGCATTGGTCGCGCGCCGGGCGGGAAGATGAACTTCAGTTCGACTTCGAGGGGATGGTCTCGCGCGTGGTGTCCCATCCGGGCGCCCTCTGACGTGAATTTGCCAGCTTGTAATCCAGCACCGGCATGGAGGTTGCCTCTTCCGGTGCTTTGCGTCGCCGTTGGTTCGTGGCCGACATATCGTATGGGCGGGCGGGGCGGCCAGTCACTCCGGCCGCCGGCCGGGCGCGTTCTTCGCACCCGCCGGCAATCTGGCCGCAGGGTTGGGCGGCGCCGGGGCGTTCTCCGGCGGACTGCGATTTTCGTCACCCTGTGGACCGGAGAACGGTTTCGATAGCGCACCGGCCGGCAGTGCCGCGCGATCGCCTGCCATCCCCTCCAAATCCCTGCTTGGGCGGCTGCGTTCCCATCCGCATGTCATTCTGTCCCGCGGCGGCGATCCTGTCTCGCGTCTTGTCCGGCATCGTCGACTCCTTGCTGCAACGGCATGATTTCGAGTGGCGGGGAGAGGGTTTTATTGCGCGGAACATCCGGGTCGTGTTGGGCGGGCCTGTCCCGGACATCCGCGCCCCACCGGTGCCGCGATAGATCGCCGGGAAAAGCCCGGTTATGACGGACGAGAGCCAATCTTTCCGCGGCCTGGTTTTGCTGGACCAGGCGACTAACCTCCCAGCAGACGCATCGCTTCCGCTGCCTTTAGCGGCGCGCGCATAAGCTCGATGAGCTTCGCCGTGGTGTGCTCCCGCTGGCAGGCGATCACGCCGACGACGTGCTCACCCTGGATCTGCAAGGCAACAAACCGCGGCGCGTCGAGCGCGCCGTCGATGTGCATTCGATCCCACTTTTCCGCATGGCCGAGATATTCGAATCGATACCGAAATGATAGGTCCAGAAGAATGGGACCGATTGATAATGACTTGCCGCCCGGCGATGTTCAGCCCAGCGATGCGGCCGTGCTGCTGCGCCACACGCCAATGCTCGATGCGCACGTGTGTGTCACCGAACGGAAAACACGCGGCATCGCCGACAACGTAAAGCCCGTCGGCGGCACGTAACGTGCTGTCGACCAGGATGCCGCCGTCGTCCGCCTTGTGAACGCCATCGACGAAGCCCGTCGCGGGGGAGACGCCGACGCCCACGATGACAAGGTCCGCCGGGAGCACCTCGCCGCCCTTGAGGTGCACGGCGTTGGCCTGCTCGGTGCCGTCGATCGCGTCTATTTCGGCCTCGAGATGGAACACCGTGCCATGCGCCTCATGCAGGCGGCGGAACATTGCCCCGATCTCGGGGCCGAACTGCTTCGCGAACGGAATCGATTCCGGGGACACCACGGTCACCTGCACGCCGCGCTCGTGCAGCGCCGATGCTGCTTCCAGGCCAATGAAACTGCTGCCAAGGATGACGGCGCGCGCACCGCGGGTGGCGCGGGCGACGATGGCTGCCGCGTCCTGTCGATTGCGCAACGTATGAACGCCTGCAAGCGTTGCACCTGGCAGCGTCGGCACGCGCGGAAGCGCACCCGTGGCGAGCACCGCCGCGTCGTAGTCGAGGATCGACGCATCCGCCAAATGCACCTGGCGTGAAGCGGCGTCGACGCGGGTGATCGTCGCGGTCACGCGATCGATGTGGTGGGTTGTCCAGTACGCATCGCGCCGCAACGCCGGCACATCGGACGGTGGCATGTTTGCCAGGACGAATTTGCTCAGTGCCGTTCGATCGTAGGGCTCCAGAGCCTCATTGCCGATCATGGTGATGCGGTCGCCGAAGCCGGCTTCGCGCAAGGCGACAGCGGCGGCGGTCGCGGCGGCGCCCGAGCCGAGAATCAGGACCTTCCGCCCATCCAGGTGCTGGACCTCGCGCTCCGACTTGATCGGCTCGGACGATGCCCAGACATCGTCGCCGTCGATGCGGACGCGATAGCGCGGCAGCGCATCCAGAGCGGGGGGTTCCAACACCGAGCCGTCTCGGACGCAGAACGTTGCCTTGTGCCATGGGCAGATCAGCTTGTGATGGCACAAGGCGCCCTCGGCCAGCGGCGCGCCGGCATGCGGGCAGGCGGCACCGAACACATTGACCACCATGCCATCGCGGATGATCACGACATCCGCGCCGCCGAGCTTCGCCTTGGTGATGCATCCGTCGTCAAGGTCCGAAAGACGGGCGACTATCTGCATGGGCGGATTTCCCGTGGCGTGTTTCCAGTCTCAGCTACCGCAAATTTGGCGACACCGGGGTCAGGACCCACAAGTCTGGGTCGCGAGCTTCAAATACGTTAGAGCATCACCCGTTAAAGCATCATTAGAGAGTGCGGCAACGATCGGGGGTGGCGGTTCGTTGGGGGGCACGGGCATCGGGTGCGGCGGTTCCTCAATCGGGACTGCTCACCCGGATTTGGCACTTCGGGCGGCGGCTGGCCGGGCGGCTTGGGCGGATCCGACGGGTTGCCTCCGCCGGCGTTAAGGCCGCTGGCGAAGGACGCCGGCCGCACGTTTCAGCCGGCGCCTCGGGACCACCGCGAGCTTCGCTCTCGGGGCCGATCGAGCGGCGCGGCGTGGCAGGGTTCGGCCCCTGCCTGCCTTCGGTTTCGCTGGCGGGATTGTCGACGGGGATGTCATCGAATGGCGGCATGATGATTTCCTTTTACTAAAGCAACGGATCGATCAGCTCACGCGGCGTGCCAAATGCCGGGTGCGGCACTCCCCGACGCCGCACTTGAGCGAACTTTGCCGATCATCGGCCGCGCATCGCGCCGACCCGATCGGATTTCGGCGCAGCGCCATCCGCGCTTACGCCGCGCGCCGTTCGTGACGGCCCTCCGTCACCTGCTCAATGATCTTGGCGACGAAAGCCGGCAGATCGTCGGGCGAGCGGCTGGTGATGATGCCGTCGTCAACCACGACCTCCTCGTCAACCCAGTTGCCACCGGCGTTTTTCACGTCGGTGCGGATCGATTTGAACGATGTGACCTTGCGTCCGCGCACGGCGTCGGCCTCCACCAGCAGCCAGGGGCCGTGACAGATCGCCGCGACCGGCTTGCCGCTCTGGACGAATGCCCGCACCACTTTCATCGCGTCCGGATTGATGCGCAGTTTGTCCGGATTGATCTGGCCGCCTGGCAACACCACGGCGTGATAGTCAGCTGGGTTGACGTTCTCGATGGCGAGATCCGCGTGTACCGTGTCGCCCCAATCCTTCACTTTCCAGCCGCGGATCGGCTTGCTTTCCGGCGTTGCCACCTCGACGCGGGCGCCGGCTTTGCGCAGTTGGTCGCGCGGCACGGTGAGCTCGGCCTGCTCGAAACCATCGGCCGACAGGATAAGAATTCGGGCGTCATCAATCTGCGTCACGTCGCTGCTCCTTTGCGATTGCATGATGCGCGACTCAACGCGGTGCGCTTGGCGCGGTTCCCGGCGGCGCGATCACGTCCTGGTCCGGGTGCGATGCGCCGGTTACGCGCGCTGCTTCACCTTCGGCAGCACGTGATTGGCATAGAAGTCGATCAGCGCTTCCTGATCCGTTTGGCCGGCGTGGACGTTGACGATGCTGACACCGCTGTCGAACAGTTCCTGGATCTTGGCGATATGCGGCCGGGTCGGTGCCAACGGGCCATGCCTTCATCACCTGGTCGAGCGGCGATTCCGCTTCCGCGCGACGCTGGATCTCCGCCGGGTCCGGTGATGTAATAGGCGTCTTGAAGGCGTTCTGGGTGAAGCGCCACAGCTCGGCGGCCTGGCTTCGCCTCGGTCTCGCCGCCGACGACCACGAATTGCTCGACCAGGACCGGCATATCCGCCGGGTTCTTGCCGGCCTCGCGCGCGCCCGCCTCCCACTCCGGCTTGTGCTGCTTCCAGGTCATCGGATCGGTGATGAGCCCGTCGCCGTGCAGGCCGGCCAGCCGCATCGACTTGCGTCCGTTCGCCGCGGTCAGGATCGGGATCGGCTGCGCCGGCGTATCGTAGAGTTTCGCCTCGACGGTGTAAAACTGGCCCTTGTGCGACACGGGCTGGCCGCCCCACAGCGCGCGGATGATCGTGATGCGCCTCGATCAGGCGATCCCAGCGCTCCTGCCATTTCGGCCATGCGCCGGTCGCCGCGTGCTCGTTCAGCGCCTCGCCCGACCCGACACCGAGGAAGATGCGGCCTGGATACAGCAGACTCAGCGAGGCGAACGCTTCCGCAACGACGGCGGGGTTGTAGCGCAGCGTGGGGCAGGTGACCGTGGTGCCCATCCAGCTCTGCGGCGCCTGCGCGCCCAGCGCGCCCATGGTCACCCACGCCCGCCGGCATGGCCCTCGTTCGCCTGCCAGGGCTGAAAGTGGTCGCTGGTCGCCAGCAGGTCGAAGCCGGCGCGCGAGGCCAGCGCCGCCCAGGCTGCACCAGGTCGGGCACGCTGAATTGCTCGTGCCCCAGCATGTAGCCGAGCATCCTTTTGTGCAGCTTGCCGCTGTGCGCGAGGGCCGTGTCACGCGCCGCGGTGCCCGCGCCCGATTGGGCCCCGCCTGAGCGCGCGGCGGGCATGGATGGTTGGGCGGCGGCCATGGTCAATCCGGCACTCGAGGCGCCGACCAGCATGCCGGTGCCACGCAACAGATTGCGCCGGCCCAGGGGTGTGAACGTGCGGTGTGGCGCGGTGTTGTCGGATGCGACATCACGCGAGATCTGGCCATCAGACATTCGGCATCTCCCACACGGTGCGGCCACCGGCGGACGTGTTCGCCGGTGGCGTCGGCGCGGTGGGAACGTGGCATCCCGAGCGGGGTTCACGCTCGTCAGTGTACCGAGCAGAGAGTTGATCGAATTGTGGCGGGCAGCCGGCTACCGCGACGTGGACGGTTTCAGGTTCATGGCGCGCTTCCGGCGCACGCCGCTGGTAGAATTCGTCAAATAGACAACGGGGGCCGCGGAGTGCCGCGAAGTTCATAAAGAGGATGGCCGGGTCAAGCCCGGCCATGACGCGTGGCGCGGCCCGGGCGTTACGAGTGGCGCAGGCTGTGCGTTACGAGTGGAGCGGCCTGTGCAATCGAACCACGACAGCGGTTCTCATTTTGGCCGAGGCGTGCTTGCCTCTCAGCGTCATGGCCGGGCTTGAACCGGCCATCTTCTTCGTGCTGCGGCCGCCAAACGTGCCATGGGCGGCAAGAGGATGGCCGGGTCAAGCCCGGCCATGACGCTTTGACAACGAACCAGGCCAAAATAAGAACTGCTGGAACCGCGAGTTAAACCTAACGCTACCTCGTGTTAGACGGCATCGGGCCAGGAAACGGTGATCATTCCACTAGCAGTTCTGTCAGCCCCATCGCCAACACACGCCGCAGATCGGCCAGCGCCAGCGCCACGCATCCCTCGGTCGGCGTATAATCCGGGCGCGCAACGTGCAGGAAAATCGCCGAGCCGCGGCCACGCACCACCGGCGCATCGTTCCAGCCCAGCACGCCGATCAGGTCATACACCGCGTCGCCGCGCCACAGCGCCTCGCAGCGCGCCGCATGCGGCAGCCGCACCATCTTGTTGTAGTCGCGATGCGTCGGGTTGTCGCACCAGCCGTCATCCGGCGCCAGCGGCTCGATCGGCACGGCGCACTCAGGCGGGCGGCCGGCGATCGGCCCGATACAGCACGCGGCGCAGCGGCAGCGGGCCCAACGGCGCCGCGCTGTCACCCTCCTGCTTGTCCGCGCCGCGCACGCCGCCGCGGCCAAGGGCCACGCGCATCACCTGCCCGCCCAGCACCAGCCGTCCGTCTCGGTGGACCATTGCCTGCATTGTGGCGCCTGAACGCGCTACTCGGCCGAGCAGGTGACCGAAGCGCTCGGCCTTGGTCGCGAAGTACTCGATCGTTCACCCCATTCGGCGCGAACGAGTGCGCCTCCCGCCCGACGATCTCGACGCCGCATGCGGCCAACGACGCCAGCTTGTTCGGGATTGTTGGTCAGCAGCCGCACCCGCTTGATGCCCAGCACATGCAGCATGGTCGCCGCGGTCAGGAACCTGCGCTCGTCGGCGCCCCAGCCCAGCGCGCGGTTGGCGTCCAGCGTGTCCAGCCCGCGGTCCTGCAAGGCGTAGGCGCGCAGCTTGTTCACCAGGCCGATGCCGCGGCCCTCCTGCGCCAGATACAGCAGCACGCCGCATCCCTCCTGCGCCATGCGCCCGATCGCCCCGCGCAACTGCGAGCCGCAGTCGCAGCGCAGGCTGCCCAGCAGGTCGCCGGTGAAGCATTCGGAATGCAGCCGGACCAATGGCGCCGCCGCCGAGTTCCGGCCTGCCGACCAGGATCGCCAGATGTTCGATGGCGCCGTCCTCGGTGCGGAAGGCGATGATCCGCGAGTTGGGCGCCCGATCGAGCGGCACCTGCGCCTCGGCGACGCGGCGCAGGCTGCCGGCGGAGCCGCTGGGGTAGGCCAGCACGTCGACCGCGCTGACGCTCAGCAGGTCGAGCCGCGCCGCTTCGGCCACCGCCTCCGGCCGGGCCACGGCGGCCAGCACGGCGGGCAGCAGTTGCGACAATTGGCCAGCGCCAGGAGCCGGGCGCGCCAGGCTGGGGAGCTTCGCCTCGATCGGCAGCTTGCGGAACCGGCTGGTCGATGCGTGGGGTCGGCGAGGCCGCGCAGCTTTTCCGCGTCGGCCAGGCTGTCGGCGACCTGGATCGCCACGGCCTGCACGCGCTGGGAGGCGTGGCGGCCCAGCACCGCGGCGGCCCGGGCGGGAGCCAGCAGCATGACCGGCGGCTCGGCGGCGAGCGCCGACAGCTCCTTGATGCCGCGCGGAGCCGACGGTTTCCACCGCCAGCAGCACCAGCGGCTGGGCGCCGGTCAGCAGCACCGGCGTGCCACGCCGCAGCTCCGACACCGCGCGGTGCACGGCGCGCAGGCGGGCGACGTCGACCGGGGCGTCGGGCGGCGGGCGCAGGCGGCGGATGGGAAAGGAACTTGTCATCTTGTCATCACGAACGGCACCAGGTCGGGCAGGAGTGTGGCAGGTCTATCCATTTTGTCACGGCACAGCAGCGTTTCCAGCCCACACGCGCCAGGCTGGTCGGCGCCAGCCGGTCGTTCGATGCACAGCGTCTCTTCGATGAACGAAGTCCGGCCGGAGGGCAAGGCCCGCCGCGGGGCGCGCAGCGGATGGCTGGTTGATCCCCGGGTCAAGCGCCAGGGAACTCTGGCCCGGCCATGACGTTTCTACAACGAGCCAGGCCATCATGAGACTTGCTGGCCTGGCACCGGCAAAGCCGGGCGCGCCGCCCGCGCATAGGTGGGCCGCGCCAAACCCAGGCCGCCGCCGCTCGCCGCTCGCCGAACCGACCCGGCCCCGGCCCGGCCCCGGCGCGGCGCGGCGGCGAAGGTTAATGCCGTCCGCTGGAGGCACCGCCCGGTGCCGCTTGCGGTGTTGATAATCACCGAGCAAATCAGGTCGTTGACGCCGGTTAACGCTTCGATCACAAGTTTCTGCCAGTACGGGACGGAAACGCAATCATCGGGGGGCGGGCGCTGCCGAACGGGGGTTCGCGAGCCGACTGCCTAACGCTGACCACCACCCGCTGCCTGCCTAACGCTGCCTGCCTAACGCTGCCTGCCAACGCTGCCTGCCAAGCCAAAGTCGAACGCCGGGGTAATGACAGAAAAGGTGCCACCTACCGTCCGAGGCCAGGGCAGGTCTCTGCGACGCTTCGCGATCCCCGCACTGGCGCTTGGTGCGTGCGCCCTTGTGCTGCTGGCGGCCCAGGACCTGACAAAGACGCTCGACTACCATGCGGTGGTCAAGACCCTGCGCCACCTGCCGACCGAACTGCTGCTGGCCTCGCTGCTCGCGACGGGACTGAGCTATCTCGGGCTGGTCGGGCGGGATGCCGCCGGACTGCGCGCCGTCGGCGCCGCGGGCCAGCGGCGTGTGCCGGGACCGTTGCTGTGGATCGGCGCGGTGGCCGGCTCGGCGCTCGGCAATGCGGTCGGCTTCGGCACGCTGACCGGCGGCGCGGTGCGCTATCGGATCTACGGCGCGGCCGGGGTCAGCGCGGGCCAGGTCGCGCGATTGAGCGTGCTGACCGGCGCGACCTTCGGCCTCGGCCTGGTGGTCATGAGCGCGCTTGGCCTGGTGTGCACGGCGGCCTCGATCGGGCGGATGCTGGCGGTGCCGCCGGCGTTCCTTGTCGCGGGCGGCCTGCTGGTGCTGGCGGTCTGCGCCACACTGATCGGCTTGAGCCGCCCCGGCCGGCCCCCCTTGCGGCTCGGCCGGATCAGCCTGGAGCTGCCGAACCGCGGCGTGATCCTGCTGCAGCTTGGCCTGGTGGCGGTTGATGTCGCCGGCGCCGCGCTGGCGCTGTTCGTGCTGCTGCCGGGCGTGCAGATCGGTTTCGCCAGCTTCCTCGCGGTCTACACCATCGCCTTGCTGCTCGGCGTGATCGGCCACACGCCCGGCGGGCTCGGCGTGTTCGAGGCGGCGATCGTCTTTGCGCTCGGCGGCACGGTGCCGCCGGCGGACGCCATTGCCGCGCTGCTCGCCTATCGGACGATTTATTTCCTCCTGCCGCTGCTGCTGTCCGGCGCGCTTATCGCCGCGTTCGAGGTGCGGGCCGTTGCCGCGCGGATCGCGCCGCGCGGGTTGGCCGCGCCTTCGCGCCGGGTGGCACGGCTGACCCCGATGTTCCTCGCCGCCATCACCTTTGCCGTGGGCGTCATGCTGCTGGTGTCGGGCGCCACGCCGGCGTTCGGCAAGCGGCTGGCGATCCTGCAGATGACGCTGCCGCTCTGGGTGGTGGAGAGCGCGCAACTGCTGGGCAGCGTGCTGGGGGCGATGCTGCTGTTCGTGGCGCGCGGGCTGCTGCGGCGGCTTGACGGGGCGTGGTGGCTCGCGGTCGGCATCGCGTTCGCCAGCCTGGTCCTGGCGCTGGCCAAGGGGTTGGCGTTCGTCGAGGCCGAGGTGCTGGCCTTCCTGCTGGTCCTGCTGCTGGCGACGCGGCGGCGGTTCGATCGCCCGGCGTCATTGTTCCAGCAGCGTTTCACCCTGAGCTGGCTGGTCTCCATCGGCATCGTGCTGCTGGCGGTGTTCTGGGTGTTCTTCTTCGCCTTCCGCGACGTGCCGTACAGCCACGAACTCTGGTGGCAGTTCGCGTTCGATGAGAAGGCGTCGCGCGCGTTGCGGGCCACCGTGGGGGCGTCGCTGTTCGCGGGCGGGGTGGCGCTGTGGCAGTTGCTGCGCCCGGCCGCGGGGCGGCGGGCGGTGCCGACGGCCGAGGACCTGCGCACCGCCGCGCTGATCGTGCGGGCGCAGGAACGCAGCGACGCGATGCTGGCGATGATGGGCGACAAGAGCTTCGTGTTCTCGCCGTCGCGGCGGGCCTTCCTGATGTATGCCAAGCGCGGGCGGAGCTGGGTTGCGCTGCACGATCCGGTCGGTCCGCGGGCGGAATGGCCAGGGTTGATCGCGCAGTTCGTCGCGCTGGCGCACGCGCATGGCGGGCGGGCCGCGTTCTACCAGGTGCGGCCGGAGGCGCTGCCGCTGTATCTCGATGCCGGGTTGAAACTGCTGAAGCTGGGGGAGGAGGCGTGCATCGGCCTCGATGCGTTCGCGCTGGAGGGCAAGCAGCGCACCAACCTGCGCTACGCACTGAAACGCGGCGAGCGCGATGGGCTGAGCGCGGAGGTGGTGGGGCCGGCCGAGGTCCCTGCCCTGCTGCCGACGCTGCGGGCGATTTCCGATGCGTGGCTGCACGGCCGCCATCGCGGCGAGAAGAGCTTTTCGGTGGCGGCGTTCGATGCCGACTACCTCGCGGCGCAGTCGGTGATGCTGGTGCGCCAGAACGGCGTGCCCGTGGCGTTCACGACGTTCATGACCACCGACCTGGGCACCGAGGCGACGGTCGGGGTGATGCGGCACGCGGCCTCGGCGTCGCCGTATGCGATGGAGTATCTGTTCACCAAGCTGGCATTGCACCTGAAGGACGCGGGCTTCCGCAGCCTGAGCCTGGGGATGGCGCCGCTGTCCGGATTGACGCCGACGCCGCTGGCGGCGACCTGGCACCAGATCGGCCATTTGCTGTGGCGGTTTGGCGGGCGGATGTATAATTTCCGCGGGCTGCGCACGTTCAAGAACAAGTTCAATCCGGAGTGGCAACCACGCTATCTGGCGGCTTCTGGAACGTTGGGGCCGTTCCTGACCTTGGCGGATCTCGCCGTGCTGGCGGGCAACCGCTCATGACGCCGTATCGGTGGGTTGCGGGCCTGATGGGCGTGCTGTTGGCGGCCTGCTGCACCGCTGCGTTGGCGCAACCAGTGCCGGCGCAGCCGCCACCCGTTGCGGCGGCGGCAACGGCCCAACCGGTTGGTCCTGAAATGGCGCCCGGCGGCCGCTACGGCGAGGTGCGCGTCGCGCGCCCCTTCGGCACGCTGCGCGGGTTCGTGGTGCTGTTCTCGGCGCTGTCCGGCTGGCAGGACACCGACCAGCAGGCGGCCGATCTGCTGGCGCGTCAGGGCATGCTGGTCGTCGGTGTCGACACCGCGCGCTACGCGGCCGGGCTCGCCGCCATCCCCGAGGCTTGCCATCACCTGGTCGGCGACGTCGAGGGCGTCAGCCACCAGTTCGAGCGCGAGCTGCGGTCGAGCGCGTATTTCACCCCGATCGTGGCCGGCACCGGTGAGGGCGGTCTGCTGGCCGAACACATGCTGGCGGTGGCCGCGGCGAACACGCTGGCCGGTGCGGTTTCGATTGACCCGGCGTGGGGCGATCCCGCATCGAGCCTCGAAACACGCTTCCAGCCCTGTCCGGCCGATCCGACCATCCTGCATGCGCCCGGCCTGCCCGGCTTCTGGGGCGTCGGCACCACAACGGTGCTGCCGGACGCGGTGCAGGCGCGGGTGGCGGCCGCGCAGCAGCTCGGGTCACAGGTGGAGGTGCGCAGCTTCCCGCACGATACCGCCGAGGGCGAAATGATCCTGGCGCTGGTGGAGCCGCATCTGGGGTCGCGCGCGCCGGACGAGGAGGATGTCTCGGACCTGCCGCTGGTTGAGCTGCCGGCGGAGCACTCGACCAATACGTCTGCGACCAACATGTTGGCGATCGTGCTGTCCGGCGATGGCGGCTGGCGCGACCTTGATCAGACCGTCGCGCATGACCTGCAGGACGCCGGCATCTCGGTGGTCGGCATCGACAGCCTGCGCTATTTCTGGAGCCGCAAGACGCCGGAGGAGACCGCGCACGACCTGGCGCGGGTGATCCAGACCTATGCCAGGCGCTGGCACGCGAAGAGCGTTGCGCTGGTCGGCTACTCGTTCGGCGCCGATGTGCTGCCGTTCGCCTATAACCGCCTGCCCGACGCGGCGCGGCGCAAGGTGAAGATGGTTTCGCTGCTGGGCTTCGAGAGTGCGGCCGATTTCGAGATCCGGGTGATCAGCTGGCTGGGCATGCCGCCGAGCGGTGCGGCGCTGCCGGTGCGTCCGGAGATCGCCAAGGTGCCGCCTGAGCTGGTGCAGTGCTTCTACGGCGAGGACGAGACCGACACGTTCTGCCCGGAGCTGGCGAAATCCGGCGCCGCGGTGATCCGCACCGGCGGCAGCCATCATTTCGGGCACGACTATGCCCATTTGGCGCAGGCCATCCTGAACGGCTGGCGGCGGCGGATGACCAAGGGGTAATACCGGTAGCGGAAGGATTGGCGTACAACGCCATTCGTCATGGCCGGGCCGAAGTCCCCGGGCACTTGACCCGGGGATCACCGGCCATCTGGGCGCCACCGGTTCGTCGTATAGGCGGGCAATTGGCCGGTTGCCCGCCTGTCTCGTTTTCCCCTGTCTCGGTTTCCGCTTTCAGTGCCAGCCGCAGGCTAAGCAATTGCCAGCCGCAGGCGAAGCAATCGCCGTCCGCGTGCGCACGAACAGGTGCTCACCTGGATGGGGATTGCTTCGCCTGCGGCTCGCAATGACAGCGATATCAAGCAGCGAGGTCCCAGCTTCCTGCTGCTTCTCCCGACTGCCGTATGCCGGATCAATACCCCAGCGTCCAGTCGATCACATTGCGCAACGGCGCGCCGTCCAGGTAGGCGCGCAAATTCGCGCAGAAGATCTCGATCGCGCCGTGGCGGTTCTGGTCGCTGCCGCCGGAGATGTGCGGCGTGATCAGCACCCGCGGATCGCGCCACAGCACCTCGGGCGGCGGATGCGCGAACTCGCCGTTGTAGACATCCAGCACCACGCCGCGCAGATGGTCGCGCGCCAGGGCGTCGGCGACCGCCGCCTCGTCGATGATCTCGCCGCGGGCGACGTTGACCAGCACGCTGCCGGGCCGCATCGCCGCCAAGCGCGCGGCGTTGATCAGGCCTGTGGTCTCCGGCGTCCATTGGCAGCAGACCACGACGAAATCGCTTTCGGCCAGGTAATGATCGAGCGCGTCGGCGCCGCCGATCTGGGTGAAGCCTGGCGGCAGGGGGGCGCTCGGGTCCGGATGGCGGCGGGTGCCGATCACGCGCAGGCCGAGCGCGGCGGCGAGGCGGCCGACATCGCGGCCGATGCCGCCGGCACCGATGACACAGACCGTCTTGCCCTCCAGCAGCAGCGGGCGGTAGGCGCGATGGTCGAACCGGCCGGCGGCGCGATCGACCTCGGCGCGGTGCAGGCCCTTGGCGAAGCCACAGCATGCCGGCGATCGCGTATTCCGCCATCGCCAGCGTGTTCCCCGCCCCGCGCGAGGTCGTTACGATCACGTCACTGCCCCACAGATCGCCGAGGCGCAGATTGCTCGCGCCGGCCGGACGCTGGTGGAACCATTTCAGCCGCGGCGACCGGGCGCGCAAGTCGAGCGGGAATGGCCAGCCGCCCAGGATCACCTCGGCGTCCGCCAGCAGCCGGTCGCGCTCGGCGCGCGTGCCGGTTCCGGTCGCATCGGGCGACAGGTAGCGGGTGGCGGCGAAGGCCGGCCAGGTCGCACGGATTTCGCCGTCGAACCAGCCGCCGGCATCGACCAGGCGGACCGAGGGATCGACTGCCTCGATCCGCGCGCGATCGTCGGGGCTGGTGCGCTGGATGCTGAGGACGTTGATCTGGCGCATGGACGTCTCCTGGAAACCGCTTGACCCGGACTATCGCGCGACCGGGCCGCGCTGTCCCCTGCGTTCGCGGCGCAAGGTCACCTCTGCCAACGGCACAGGTGTACCGGCATGATGGGACGCGGCTTGCTTGACCCGGCCATCCTCCTGTTGCGAGCTTCACCCGACGATCAGCCAACCAACAAACCAAGGAGGAAGCCCAATGAACCGCAGAACGCTTCTCGCCGGTGCCGCCGCGCTGCCTGTCGCCAGCCTGGTCCGCCCGCGCCGCGGTCGCGCCGCCGCGATCTCCGACGGCGTGGTGAAAATCGGCGTGCTGGACGACATGTCGGGCGTGTTCGCCGACCAGCAGGGCATGGGCGACTTCATCGCCGCGCGCATGGCGGCCGAGGAATTCGGCGGCCAGGTGCTCGGCGCGCCGATCGAGGTGATCCAGGCCGATCTGCAGAACAAGGTCGATGTCGGCCTGGCGATCGCGCGGCACTGGATCGACGAGGAGAAGGTCGATGCGATCTTCGGCCTCGGCAACTCCGCCGTCGCGCTGGCGGTGCA
The DNA here is from genome assembly GCA_963800725.1 of uncultured Acidimicrobiaceae bacterium. Taxonomy (GTDB): domain Bacteria; phylum Actinomycetota; class Acidimicrobiia; order Acidimicrobiales; family RAAP-2; genus Bog-473. Next base: position 15,774 of record CAWDCE010000020.1, read on the forward strand.
GGATCTGTGCAGGCAGCGCGCGCGCATCGACGTGCCGATCGCGGCCGGAACGACCGACCTGACCGGCAAGCAGTGCTCGCCGTACGGCATCCACTGGACCTATGACAATTATTCCGCCGACGACATCTTGGACTCACCCGCCGTGCGGTCGACGAAACTGATGGGCACTTCGGTGATGCGGGCACCGTGTTGCTTGGCCCGGTAGGTCATCTCGATCTGGAAGCCGTACCCCTCGGCCCGAATGTGGTCGAGGTCGAGGGAACGCAGAATCGAGGCCGAATACGCCCGAAAGCCCGCCGTCGAATCCGCCACGCCGAGACCGAGCACGGCGCTGGCGTAGCGGTTGCCACCCCGAGAGAGCGACTTCGCCCGGTGCCAGGCCCAGTTCGGGATGGAGCCCCCCGGCATATCCACCGCGACCCGATCGACACGTCGTAGCCCCGTGCGAGGGGTTCGAGGATCGAACCCAGGGCACTCGGGTCGTGCGAGAAGTCGGCATCCATCTCCACGAAGGCGTCGTAGCCGCGTTCGAGTCCCCAGGCGAAGCCGTCACGATAGGCACTGCCGAGCCCGGACTTGGCGGGGCGGGCCAAGAGGTGGACATCGGAGAGTTCCGCCGCCACGCCGAGGACCAGGTCGGCCGTCCCGTCGGGGCTGCCGTCGTCGACCACCAAGAGTCCCGCTTCAGGCAGGGACTCGCGAACCCGATGCAGGATCCGCACAATGTTCTCCGACTCGTTATAGGTCGGTATGACTACCAGTGGACACACACTGGGCATTATGGGGGATGGGCCTGGTCAAGACGTCTCGCCGGCCAGGGCCGCCTCGTCGGGCGACGGCCCCAGGCGAAGCTCTCTGACCACCACCTGGATCGCCCCCCGACCGGGATGCCGATCAGGGCGCCCACAAAGGTCCCGAGCCCCTCGCCCACCCGACCGCCCAGGGTGGCACCCACCAAGACGGCCAAGAGCACCCAGAAGGGATTGAGGCGAACGGTCTTGGACATGATGATCGGATTGAGGGCGTGATTCTCGATCTGTTGGTAGACCAAGAACACCACGAGCATCACGATTCCCGCAGGCACCGAGTGGATGGCCGCGATGATGACGACCGGCACCCCGGCCAAGAGCCCGCCGACGAGGGGCAGAAGATCGACGAGGGCCACGAAGACTCCGAGCAGGAGGGCAAAGGGGACCCCGAGGATGGCCAAGGTGATCCCGACGATCACCCCGGCGATGACCGAGGTCAAGAAGTTCCCCAGCATGTACCCGGTGACCGAGCGCATGGACTGGTTGGCCACACGGTCGAGCCGCAATGCCGTCGCCGGGCTGAACAGGTTCATTAGACCGTGCCAGAGGCGGGGCGATTCGAGCATGGTGAAGAACGTCAAGACCGCAATGGTGCCCACGGTCACCAGTGAGGACACCGCGGCTGCACCCACCGAAAATGCCGTCGCAGGTTTGAGAACCTCGGTCAACTGCTTGGTGATCTGCGAAGATCCCTCCGAGAGGTACTTCTGCAGATGGAGCCGGAACGCCAGCCGCCCGAGCGGCCCCCGACCCTGTCGGGTGTTCTTGACGAGGTTGGGGATCTCTTTGCCGAAGTGGACCGCCGCGGAAACCAACGGCGACGCGAAGAGATAGACCAAGAAACCAAAGACGACCAGACCGATCAAAAAGACAACGGTCGTGGCGACGCCGTGCGACATCCCATGGCGTTTGAAGAATCGGGTGGGCGGGGTCAAGAGCAAGGCGATGAAGAACGCCACCACCGCGTAGAGGATCATCTTCGGCAGCACCCACAATCCAACAAGCAGCACCGAGTTGAGATCGAGGAGCCCGATCACCACGATGGTGCCCACCACGATGGTGGCAAGCGGGATGCCCCTTCGGTCCACGCTCCCCGAGAGGCGGGATCGCCAAGTTTCCGCGACGTCCTCAGCCATCCAACCAGCATGGCAGCTCTGAGGGGTCCCCGACGTGCAAGCATGAGTTCAATGCAAGTGCCGCGCCCCGAGGAGGCCAGCCCGCAAAAGCGCCGCTGGCTCGCTACGTGAAGATCACCGTCATGGTCTTGCTCTTGTTCTTCGTCGGCGAGTACATCCTCTTGCCCGAGCTCGCCAGTGCCCACCAGGAATTCCACCGGGTCGGGCGGCTGAACTTCTTATGGCTGGTTCTCGGCGCCTTCCTCGAGGTCGCCGCACTCGTGGCGTATGCCCAACTGACGCACTCGGTGCTCGAACCCGGTGCCCCACGACGCTTCCGACTCTTTCGCATCAACATGTGGGCACTCGCCATCAGCCACGTGCTGCCGGGCGGCACGGTCCCTGGCACCGCCGCCAGCTACAAACTCTTGACCGACTCGCAGGTGTCGGGAGTGCGCGGCGTTCGGGTTGGCCACCCAAGGCATTGGTTCGGCCCTGGTCCTCAACATCATCTTTTGGTTGGCCTTGCTCATCTCGATTCCGCTCAACGGCTACAACCCGCTCTATGGGTTTGCCGCCATCCTCGGCGTGTTGTTGCTCTCGATCTTCGCCGGGCTCGTGTACCTCTTTACCAAAGGTGAAAAGAAGGCCGGGGTGTGGGTCAACAAGGTCGCCAATCGACTCCCGTTCGTCAAGCCCGACACCGTGACGACCCTGGTCAAGAAGGTGGCCGACCGGATCAAGGTCCTCTCCAAGAATCCCCAGCTGCTACGCCGGTATCTGGGCCGCGGCCAACTGGCTCCTCGACGCGAGTTCCCTGTGGGTCTTCCTCTTCGCCTTTGGCGCCCACGTCTCCCCCGTCGACCTGCTGGTCGCCTACGGGTTGGCGAATGTCTTGGCGGTCCTGCCGGTCACCCCGGGCGGCCTCGGGGTCATTGAGTTGACCTTGGTCACCGTGCTGACCGGATTCGGGGTGCATGCCGGGGCGGCCACCGCCGGGGTGCTGTGCTGGCGCCTGGTGAATTTCTGGTTACCCATTCCCTTTGGCGGATTGTCCTTCCTCTCGCTCAAGCTCGGCGGTCGGCTCGCAACCGCGCAGGCCCACGCCCAACCTTCGGTCAACTAACGGCGCCGCAACGCCGGTACTTCGCGCCCCGGCCGGCGGCCCGGGTCAGTGACGTCGCCACGCCGCCCCATCGAGCCACGAACAAGCGCACGGACCTTGGCCCTCCATCGCTCGGCGCCGGAGGGCAACACCACGTGCGGCACACCGAGGTCATTGCCTCACGCGTCTTTTGCGGAACGGGCCACTTCACCATCGCGCCACGACTCGGTGGACCTGGCTTCGGCCCGCTGGTGGACGACGGTCCCGGGCCTCGCGCCGGCGCCCGCACTAGTTTGAACGTCTCGTATCGAACTGACGACACGACGTGCGTGCACGATCAGTGATGGTCTTGATAACTGGGAGAGATGCAATGGCCAAGTCTTCGTGGGTATCGACCGTCGTTCGAGTGGAAAAGCCCTGGGGACACGAGGAGCACTTCGCCCTCGTCGACGGCCGCTATTGCGGAAAGGCGCTCCACGTCACCGCGGGGCACGCGCTCTCGCTGCAATACCACGAGCACAAAGAGGAGACCGTCGCGGTGCAGTCGGGCCGCCTCCTCTTCGAGGTGGGCGCTCCCGACGTCGAGCTCGAATCATTCGAGCTGCTCCCCGGCGAAGCCGTCCATCTGCGGCCCGGCACTCGGCACCGCATGACCGCCCTCGAGGACACGGTCATCCTCGAGGCGAGCGCCACCGAGCTCGACGACGTGGTGCGTCTCGACGATCGTTACGGCCGCCACTAGGCGCTCGCAGCGCCGCTCAGCGCCGCTCAGCGCCATCGCAACCGCCCCCAGCGCACACTCCGGCCATCAATCCCTGTTACGGCGACGGGGCGTCCACCGAAACTCCCCGACAGCCCGCCGGGCGGGCGCGTCCAGTTGCCCTGAGGTCACCGAGCGCGCGGGCAGGAGACCTCGAGGAAGGCCACTGTCTCGTTGCGCATGGCTGCGGCGCTCGGGGAGTCGTCGAGGAAGGTGCCGAGGTGATCACCGCCGGCCAAGGTCACCACCGCTTTGGGCATATTGGCTGACGAATAGATTGCTTCGGCTCTCGGGTACAACCCGTACTCGTCGTCGGTGCCGACCGCCACGAACAAGGCACCGGGGGTCGGGGCACTCCACGTGCCCGCCACGCCATCGGGAATATCGCCCGAGAGCAGAGAGATACGCCTTGATGCGGTGGTCGGCATAGATCGCGTTGAGCGCAAGCAGGGCGACGTCGGTGCCACCATCGGAGATGCCCACCACCGCAATCTCCTTCGGGTTCACTGGGCCGGCCACCCCGGTGAGCATCTGGGTGATGACGAAGGACATGTCGAGCGCCTGTTCGGGATAGTTGCTGATTGGATCCCCGGGCAAGGTCGCGGCGGAATCAGGGAATGTGGGCGCGGCCACCAGGTACCCCGCCGCCGCCCACGAGTCGAGGAGGGTCTCATAGACCTGCGGGCTCGAATCCCATCCGTGGGCGAAGACCACGAGGGGAAGTGGGCCCTTCAACCCGACCGGCCGTCGGATGACGGTCACGAGCGTACGGCCGTCGTGGCCAGGTACATCACCACGCGCTGGCGTGGACCGGCTCGGATCGGTGAATGTCTCGGTCTCGTCTATGACGCCGAACGGGGGATGCGGCGCCGGGGCCGTCGTCGTGGTCGCCTTGGGGTGCTTGTGCGTCCCGAGGCTCTGGTGCGTCACCGACGTCGACGCCTTGGGTGCACTCGCCCACCACCCGACCACCAGGGCGGCGACCAACACGAGGCCGAGACCCACCAAGACCGAGCGCCCAGGGGATTTCATTCCGCGTCAGTTTCGCACCCCGACCGCCGCTTCGACCGTCGCTACGCTCACCTCGATGACCAATGACCGTGACGTGGCGCTCGTGCTCTTCGACCTCGGGGGCGTCCTCATCGATGTCGGCGGCGTCGAGCCCATGCGGTCGCTGGCGGGTATCGGCTCGGACGAGGAACTGTGGCACCGATGGCTCGCCAGTCCCTGGGTCAGATGTTTTGAGCGCGGCGAGTGCTCGGCGCACGAATTCGCCGCCGGCGTGGTCGACGAGTGGCATCTCGATCTCGGCGCCGCGGCGTACCTCGCCGCCTTCACCTCTTGGATGAGCGGTCCTGTCGCCGGAGCGGCCGAACTCGTCGCACAAGTTCAAGCCAGCGTCCCGGTTGGTTGCCTCTCGAACATCAATGCCCTCCATTGGGCGACCATCGCCTCGGATTCGCCGATCTTCGACCGCCTGGATCATCGCTTCTTGTCCTTCGAGATCGGCCTGGTCAAACCCGACCCCGAGATCTTCGAGTACGTCGCCACCCGGCTCGACACGCCTCGCGACCAGGTGTTGTTCTTAGACGACAACCAAATCAACGTGCACGCTGCGGAGGCGGCCGGCTTCAGCGCCCGTTGCGTGTCGGGGCTCGACGAGGCCCGTCGGGCCTTGGTCGCGGCCGGCCTCATCGCCCCTTCGCCCTAGCCTCTTGGCATGTGCCGAAATATCACCACACTGCGAGGACTCGAGCCGGCCGCAACCACCGACGAGATCGAAGCGGCCGCCCGCCAATACGTGAGAAAGGTCAGCGGGGTCCAAGCGACATCGGCGCGGACCGAGGCCGCCTTCGAAAAGGCCGTGCGCGACATCACCGCTGCAACGACGGCCCTGCTCGCCGAGCTGCCGGCACGCCACCAGCCACCCCCGACGCTGCCGCCACTGCGCCGCCGAGCGACGCTCGACGTCTGAGTCGAGCGATCGGGGCGCTTGGCCGACACCTTCAGCCGACGCTGATTGGGGTGAGGGTGGCGGGGTCGACCCCCACGCCGCCCGCCGCACTGCTCGCGTAGGCGGCCAACGCGAAGCGCAGCACGTCGACCGCGTCGTCGCCACTCCACAACAGCGGACCTTCGCCGGTGTGCAACCAGCGCAGCCAGTGCCGGCCCGAGTCGCGAAAGCTGCTGGCCCAGTCGTCGTCGAGCGCATGGAACGAGCGCATTTCCCCGTCGGCGTAGATCTCGAGGCTCGGCTGCTGGATGCCCCGCCCGGTGCAGCGGTTGACCCGGCCGTAGCCCTTGTGGCCCGTGACCTCCCAACGTTCGTCGTTGGTGTAATAGTCCGAGCGCAAGTACATCTCGGGCGCCAAGGTGATGTCCCAGACCCCGCGCACGCCGTTTTCATGTTCGAAGACGATGGTGCTCGGTGCGTCGATGAAAACGGTCGGGAAGACTTCGGTGCCCCCGACCCACGCCCGCACCTCTTTGATGGGCCCGAAAAGCCAGATGGCCGTCGACAGCTTGTGCCACCCGTCGTCGAACACCAAGATGCCGCGACCATCTTGGATCTGTTGGAACTGCCACTTGTAACTACTGGCGGGCACGTCCCATCCCCCGAGGCCACTGCCCACCATTTTCATCGTGTAGCCACTGACCGCACCGAGCTCGCCCGATTCGACGGTCGCCTTCAGCCGGAGCAGCGGCTCGTAGAAGATGTAATTTTCCATAACCCGCAGAATGCGGTCATTGGCCTCGGCGGCGTCGAGCATGATCTGCGCGTCGGCCACGTCGTTGCACATTGGTTTTTGCAGGTTGACGTGCCAGCCATAGCCGAGGAGTTCGACCACGCCCTCGACGTGGAGGGGAATGGGGAGCAAGGCCTCGACCGCATCGACCTCGACGTCGCTCGCCGCTAACTCGGCCGCCGTGGCAAAGGTCGCGGCGTTGGGCCAATCGCGCTGGCGTTGGGCTCGGCGCGCTTCGTCGGGGTCGACCAACGCCACCACTTCGACATCGGGATTGTCGACGTAGGCCCGCATATTGAGGTCATAGATTCGCCCGAGCCCGATGAAGGCGGCCCGGACCGGTCGGTCATACGGCACAAAACTCATGGGGGCACTCTCTCATCGCACCATGCGGACATTCCAACCCGGCCATTTCTCGCTACTCGACTCGAACTGGGTCAGGCGGCGTGGCCCACCAAGAGGGCGAACCCGCGCCAGCGCCAGAGGCACTCCACTTGGACCAGGCCGACCGAACGCATCCACTCGAGTTGGCGGTCGGGGGCGACGAGCCGGTCCTCGGGATCATCGGCGGTCCGCCCGATCGCCGTCAAGAACGCGGCATGGTGTTCGGGCGTGGCCGAGGCCACGACCTCGAGATTGGCGAAGAGGCCACCGGGGCGCAGCTGGGCGGCCACCTCGGCGAGGAGCGCCAACTTGCGTTGGTCTTCGAGGTGATGGATGGCGAAGCCCGAGATGATCACATCGAAGTCACCGAGCGCCCCAATGGGTTCGGCCAGATCGAAGTGCTCGATGCGCACCCGGGCGTCGGCGGCGAAACGTCGCCGGGCCGAGGCGAGCATAGGGGCGGACACATCGACACCGACGCAACGCGCCAGGCTTGGCCGTGCCGCCAAGGCAAGCGCAACCAGCCGACCGTCTCCGCATCCGAGATCCAACAGATCGCGTGGTGCGGTCGGCAAGATCGAGGCGAGTAGCTCTTCGCCCGCCCGTCTCGGGGCGAGCGTTTCGACCCGTTGGAGGTACCACTCGACCTGATCGCGATCACCCCAACCGCGGGTCTCGACGCTGCGCGAGCCGAAGGACGGGCTAGGGCTCGGATCCGTCGTCACTTGGCTCGGCTTCTCGGGGCCGGCGACGGCGGGCCCGTTCAATCGCCAGCTCCTTGAGTCGACCTTGGGCACTGCGCCCGTGAACGTTTTCCACCCGGCGCCAGCGACGATCAGAACCCAGCACCCACGAGTTGGTCTCATCGCTCAACACCAGGTCCATGACTTCGAAGAGCCGACCTTGGAGTTCGGGGTCGCGCACCGGTACCAGCACCTCGACCCGACGGTCGAGGTTTCGCCCCATCAGGTCGGCCGAACCTATGTAGAGCTTGAGCGGCAGGCCGGGTCCGTGGTTCGGGTCGACCGGCGGGCCACCGAAGCGGTAGATCCGTGAATGCTCCAAGAAGCTCCCGACAATGGAGCGCACCGAGATGGTCTCGGAGAGATCGGGGATGCCCGGACGCAACCGGCACAGGCCACGGATGGCGAGGTCGATCGGCACGCCTGCCCCCGACGCCCGGTAGAGCGCGTCGATCATCGCGGCATCGGTGAGACCGTTGAGTTTCAAGACGATGCGTCCCTCGGGTCCGGCCTCGGCCTGTTCTTCGATCATCGCCATGATGCGCTTACGCACGCTGACCGGCGACACCAGGATCTCGCGGTAGTCGGCGTGGCGTGAGAAACCGGTCAGGTAGTTGAAAAGCTCGCCGACGTCGGCACCGATGTCGGGCGCCGCGGTGAGCAGCCCGATGTCCTCATAGATCCGGGCCGTCTTCGAGTTGTAGTTCCCGGTCCCGACGTGGCAGTAGTTGCGTACCCCGTCCTCCTCGCGGCGCAGCACCAGTGCCGTCTTTGAATGCGTCTTGAGTCCGACGATGCCGTAGACGACGTGGACCCCGACCTCTTCGAGCGCTCGGGCCCAGCCGATGTTGGCCTCCTCGTCGAAGCGGGCTTTGAGCTCGACGATGGCCGCCACCTGCTTGCCGTTCTCGGCCGCCCGGATCAATGACGCGACGATCGGGCTGTCGCCCGAGGTGCGGTACAGGGTCTGTTTGATGCCAAGGACCGCCGGATCTTCCGCCGCCTGGGCGATGAAGGCCTCGACCGAGGTGGCGAAGGAGTCGTAGGGGTGATGGACCAACACGTCCTGCCGGCGCAGCATGGCGAAGAATTCGGTCGGCTCGTGGGCGGCGGTCGCCAGTCCCGGTGGCGTCATCGGCGTCCAGGTGTCCTCGTGGAGGTCCGGACGATCGAGTGCGTAGACGCCCCAGAGACCACCGAGATCGAGCGGTGCCTTCACCCGGTAGACCCCGTCGCTCGAGACATCGAGCTCCGAGGCCAACAGCTCGACGAGGTCCTCGCTCATGTCGGCACCGACCTCGAGGCGCAACGCCCGACCGAAACGGCGGCGGCGCAGCTCCATCTCAATGGCCACCAACAAATCGTCGGCCTCGTCCTCTTCGAGCGCGAGGTCGGCGTTTCTCGTGACCCTGAACGCGTGGTGCTCGCCGACCACCATGCCCGGGAAGAGGGCGTCGAGGTGGGCCGCAATCACCTGCTCGAGGGGCACGAAACGCTCACCGTCGGGCATGACGACGAAACGGGGGAGGACCGGGGGGACCTTGACCCGGGCGATGCGGCGCTCACCACTCGACGGGTCCTGCACCTCGACCACCAAGTTGAGCGACAGATTCGAGATGTAGGGGAACGGATGGCCCGGGTCGACGGCCAGCGGGGTGAGGACGGGGAAGATCTCGCGCTGGAAGACATCGACCAAGTGCACCCGGTCGTCATCATCGAGCGTCGACCAGTCCGACAAGCGGACCCCGGCATCGGCGAGCGCAGGGACGACCTCTTCCAAGAAGATGTGATCCTGTCGCTTCACCTGCTCTTCAACCCGGGTGCGGATCATCTTGAGCTGCTCTCCGGGACGCAGCCCGTCGACCGAACGAGTCCGGACCCCGGCTGCGACCTGGTCCTCGAGGGCGGCCACTCGGACCTGGAAGAACTCGTCGAGGAGTTCGGAGAAGATGGCCAGGAACTTCGTCCGCTCAAGCAGCGGCACGCCGTCGTCTTCGGCCAGGTCCAAGAGGCGGGATCCGAAATCGAGCCGCGACTGTTCCCGGTTAGTGAACCGCTGAACCCCGAACGCCTCGATCTGTTGATACGTCGGCGGCGCAGGTCGCTCAGTCGGGCCTGGAGGTGAGTTCTCTAGAGTGGGGTCGGCAACCATTGCGTCACCCTTCATCGTAGCTGGCACCACTACGATCCGGGGAGTGCCTGGCTCAACCTCGACCACCCACGCGGATCCCACGTTATACGAGGGGGCCGAAGCCAAAACGCCGGACCGAGTTGGGCCTCTTGATCTTCGCCTCGCTCCTGACGCTCTCGCTCTACATCATTGCCGAGCTCGGGGCGAAGTCGAAGATCCCGCCACACATCGGGCCGTTCCTCGGGATCTTGTTCGGCCTGTCATTGGTGGCCCACCTGGCCAACCGGTGGTTGGTGCCCCAGGCCAACGCCGTCATCTTGCCGCTGGCCGCCCTGCTCAACGGCATTGGCTATGTGATCATCGCCCGCTGGAACCCCCCCTACGCCAAGGCCCAGGCCGGGTGGGTGGCCATTGGGGTGGTCCTCTACATCGTCACCCTGCTCGTCGTGCGCTACACCCGCGACCTCAAGCGGTACCGCTACTTGTTGCTCTTGCTCGCCGGCATCTTGCTGGTCGCACCGTTGTTCTTTACGCCCCTCAAAGGGGAGGGCGGGACCAGCGGGGCCAGGTTGTGGATCCACTACGGGCACCTCTCCTTCCAGCCCGTCGAAATCTCCAAGATCTTGTTGTGCATCTACTTCGCGTCGTATTTCGCCGCCAATAAAGAGATGCTCTCCATCCCCACCGCCCGGGTGGGCAACCGCCTCGTCCTCGACCCGCGCCCGCTGATCCCGATCATCGTGGCCTGGGGTGTGGCGATGGCGGTCATTGGACTCGAAGACGACATCGGGTTCGCCGCCTTGTTGTTCACCTTGTTCATCGGGCTGTTGTGGATCGCGACGGGCGCGTCGGCTATCTCGTCTTGGGCTTCGTGCTCTTTGCGGCCGGGGCCTATTTGGCGGCCCGGTATTTCAACCAGGTCCATCTCCGGGTCACCGAGTGGCAGAACCCGTGGCCTTCGCCCGGGAATCCGAATATCGGGGGCGGCCAGCTGAGCCAGGGGTGGTTCGGGCTGGGCTCGGGCGGCCTCGGGGGCACCGGACTCGGTCTCGACACAGCCCTCGGCACGGTGCCCGAACTGACGTCGGACATGATCTTCGCCGGCATTGGGACAGAGATGGGGCTCATTGGCGCGGCGGCCGTGGCCTTTGCCTACATCTTGATCGTCGGCGCCGGCCTGCGGGTGGCCCAGGCGGCCCGCTCGGACTTCTCTCGGCTCATGGCGACCGGCCTGACCATCATCATTGGGTTCCAGGCCTTCTTCATCATGGCCGGGGTGCTCCGGCTCTTGCCCTTCACGGGCATCACGTTGCCCTTCGTCGCCTACGGGGGCTCTTCGCTGCTGGCGAACTACATCCTGATCGCCCTACTGCTGCGGATCTCCGATGAGGGCGCCCAGTCCATCGCGACCGAACTGGCGTCGGGTGTGTCCCAGCCCGGCGAACGACCAATGGTGGCAGCCCGATAAGCAGGTTCAGTAATCGTCTTGGGGCACGACGTCGCCGAGATCCTCGAGCAGGCGCTCGTCGACCAGGATCGGGGCCGCAACCGGCATCCGCATCGCCAGTACCAGCCCGTCGGAAGGCCGGCACGTGACCCGCTCGCGGCCCATCGGGGCCATGATGTCGAGCTCGGCCAGGTAGTTCCCACTCTCTCTCCCGGTGATGCGCAGGGCGATGATGTCGATACGCGCCCGCTGGAGCACGTCCATGAACAGCTCATGGGTCAAGGGCCTGGGCGAATCCATCCGCCGCAGCGCCTGTGCGAGCGCGGTGCCCTCGGCGAGGCCGACCGGGAAGACCAATGCACGCAACGGCGGTTCGTTCTCGACCAAGGTGACGCTCGGGTACTGCGAAGGCAGGTCGAGCGACACGTCCTCGATGTCCATGACCCGAAACGTCGGGGGTGCGGCCGCTCGGGGTTCGCGCTCCCCCACCGCACCATCACGGGTGCCCGACATATCCCCCGAAGCGGTGCCCGGGTCAGCCTCGGTGCGACGTGCTTCCTCGGCCACGGCGTCGGCGGCTGCCCCCGCGATGAGGTCCGACGTCGGAGCGGACCCGACGTCGGAGTCGTCGTGGCGTGCCGCTTCGGCCAGCGCATCGTCGGCGGCGGTAGCGACGAGATCCGCCACGCCCCCGGCCTCACCGGCGTTGGTCACCGGATCCTCCGGCGAGCCCCGATGCTCAGGGCGAGTCCGACACACATGAAGAAGCAGAGTACCGCCGTACCCCCGTAGCTGACGAACGGAAGGGGAATGCCGGTGATGGGCATGATCCCCATCGTCATGCCCGAGTTCTGAAAGACGCTGAAGGCCACGAAGGTAAAGAGGCCGGTGGCCACCAGTCGACCGAACACATCGCGCGAGGTGCCGGCGGCTCTGGGAATTCGCCAGGCAATGATCCCAAGGAGGAGCAGGAGCCCCGCCGCACCGACGAAGCCGAGTTGCTCGGCGACCGCAGTGAAGATGAAGTCGGTCTGTTGTTCGGGCACGTAACCGAGATTGGTCTGGGTCCCATGCCCAATGCCGGTCCCAAACACCCCGCCCGAAGCGATGGTCGCCTTGGCCTGTTTGAGGTTGTACTGCGCCGATTGCACGAAGGGATTGGTGCTGTGGACGTTCGGATTCAAGAACGTGGTGAACCGGGCGATCTGGAAGGGGTGCAAAAGACCACTCACCACGGCCACCACGGTGACGAGGGCGGCCCCGAGGATGAGCATGACCAAGATGCGGGCCGGCAGCCCGGCCACGGCCAACATGACCAACAAGACGATCAACATGATGATGGCCGTCCCGAGGTCGGGCTGGGCCATCACCAAGACAATGGGTAGGCCGGCCAGGATCAAGAGTTTGAAGACGTCCTTCCAGGCGAGGCCCACCTCCTGGCGCCGATCGCAATAGGCCGCCACCGCCAGAATTACCGCCACCACCGCGAACTCAGAGGGTTGCAACTGGATTGGGCCGACCACGAACCAGCGGGCCGCACCCTGGGCCGAACTCCCGACCACAAAGACCCCGAGCAGTGCCACCACGATCAGCCAATAGAGCACCATGGCGATTGGTTCGAGCCGGCGGTAGTCGAACAGGGAGACCAGCACCATGGCAATGATGCCGAGCACCACGTAGAGCGCCTGTTTCTTCAGGTAGGCCTTGGGGTCTTCACCCTGGGCCAACAGTGACCCTCTGGTGGCGGTGTAGACCATGACCACGCCAACCACCGCTACGAAGACCGTCGCTACGGCCAAGATGATGTCGAACGCGGGGCCGCTGCGCCGAGCAGCGAATGGTCGGGTGATCGTGGTCACAAACAGGCTCCGCGGGACAGAATACCGGGCGTGACTCTCTTCAAGGTTTCGGACCTCGGTCCCCTGGTCGGCGTGGTGGACCAGGGGGGTGGATGGCTCTATGACCTCTTGACCAAGCTCGGCGTGAGCCCGAGCGATGCCCGCACCGTGGTCGATTTCGTGGTCCGCCCCGCCTCGATCCTGCTGGTGGCGGTCATTGCCTACCTGGCGGCCCGCATTGGTTCGAGGATCATCCGTCGCTCCCTCGAGCGCGTCGCCGACAAGGCGGCCGGTAGATCGGGCTCGGCGCGCCGCTCCGCCCGGGTCACCACCATCGGGGGGATTGGCCGCCAACATCTGGCGGTTCTTTGTCGGCATCGTGGCCGTGGCCATCGTGCTCGGGATGCTCGGCATCGACCTGGCCCCACTGCTCGCCAGCGCGACCATCATCGGGGCCACGCTCGGATTCGGTGCGCAACAGATTGTCGCGACTACATCTCAGGCTTCCTCTTGACCGTCGAAGACCAGTACAGCGTGGGTGATTCGGTGCTCATCGATGGGGTGACCGGAGTGGTCGAAGACGTGAGTCTCAGGCTCACCGAAGATCCGCGTCGCCGACGGCACCATCTATTTCGTCCCCAATGGCGACGTGCGTCTCGTGGCCAACAACTCTCGGGGCTGGGCCCATGCCGTGGTCGACCTGATCCTCCCCGGTGCCGTTGCCACCGACCTCGACCGGGCCCACGACGTCGTCGCCACCGCAGCGCGCCGGGTCAGCCATCTCCCCGAGTTCGTCGACCATTGCACCGAACCCATCCGACTGGTCGAACTCTTGGGGGCCGACGTCGCCACCTTGACGTTGCGGGTGATGCTCAACACCGTGCCCTCCCAGCGCGACGCCCTGGCCCGGGCGTTGCGTGAAGCGACGCTCAGCGATCTCTCGGCCGCCGGGCTGTGGCCCGGCGAAGCCCTGCGCGCGTCCGAAGCGGGCTGAGCGCGCCCTGAACGGGTGATTTCGGCCCACTTCGGCGAAGAATTGCCCGAAAGACCTACAGACGAATTTCCCCCTCCCAATTTATGGTGGACCCCAAACGCAAAAGACCCTGACCAGGGAAAACTGCCGAGCGCAGGCCGACGGGGTGAGCAGATGGGAAAGATTCGCAGGTCGTTGGCGCCCACGCCGACCCGCGCGGGCCTCGACATCGAATGCTGGTCGCTTGGCTGGCCGCCTGCCTATCGTTGGTCGCCGTTGCGATACTCCCGGCCGCCTCGGCCAACGCGGCGGGAATCGTGCCGCCCAACAACCCGGCGTCGAACATCACGCCGGCGATCCCGATGTCGTGCAACGACGCCATCAACGACATCGACCGCGGCCTGCACCAACTCGGTGCTCTATGACATCGACGTCGGACGCATCGACGAGGGGCTCGGTCCGCTCATCCTGCCCGCCAACTACACCAGCCTCACCTTGCCCGAACAGAACCTGGCCATTGTGAACCTCGAGCGCACCACGCGTGGCCTCCCGGCCGAGTACGGGCTCAAGACCTGCATGGACCAAGACGCGCAAACCGGTTCGAACACCAACAGCGACCCGGTCCCCACCAACTGCTCGCCCCCGCTCAATGGCTACGCCAGCAATTGGGCCAGCACCACGACGGCACTCGAGTCGGACTTCCTCTTGATGTACGACGACGGCCTCAACTCGCCCAACATCGATTGCACGCAGGCGAACACCTCGGGTTGCTGGGGTCACCGCGACAACATCTTGAACAACAACTTGTGCATTGCGGGTGTGGCCAACTGCTATCCGGTCATGGGCGCAGAGTCGACCGGACCGACCGCCCAGGAGTTCGGTAGCTATGTCGGGGCCGGGGGCCCGCCCTCAGGCGACATGGCCTTCCTCAACTCGTCCATCGCCTACCTCAGCACGCGGCGCCGCAGATTCTCAGCCTGAGCGCCGCATCGGGGTCGACCGGGGCGACCATCTCGATCAACGGCATCTACCTGAGCGGCGCCACCACCGTCGAATTCGGCTCATCCGCCTGCACCGCCGCCCCCACGGTGCTCAGCGACGTCGAGGTCAACGTTTCGGTCCCATTGTGCGCCATTGGGCTCGCCAACCTCGACGTGGTCACGCTCTCGGGCACCTCCAATGGGATCGGGTTCACCGGTGAGCACGCCGCCCCCTACAGCCCGATCTCCCCGGTGCGGGTCTGTGACACGCGGCCCGAGAACCCCTCTGGACTCAACACCGCACCAAGCAACCAGTGCAACGGCCGCACCATTGCTGCGGGCGGCACGCTCAATGTCACCGTGGCGGGCGCCTTCTCGATCCCCGCCAACGCCACCGCGGTGGTGCTCAATGTCACCGTCGTCAATCCGGGTGCGGGAGGATTCGTGACCGCCTTCCCGAGCGGTGCGGTGCGGCCCACCGCGTCGAATCTCAACTACACGCCCGGCCTCGTCATCCCCAACCTGGTCCAGGTCGGGGTCGGCACGTCGGGACAGGTGTCCTTCTATTCGTTGGCGCGCACCGATCTGGTGATCGACGTGGAGGGCTATGTCTCCCCCACCGCAGCCGGTGGGTCGGGGTCTGGGCTCTACGTTCCCTTGGCTGCTCCGGCGCGGATCTGCGACACCCGGGCCGCCAACCCCTCGAATCTGACCCCACCCAATTCGCAATGCAACGCCATGGGGCGGCTCGGGGCGAATGCAACCATGAACGTCGCTGTCACCGGAAGCAATGCGATTCCCGCCGGCGCCATCGCGGCTGTGCTGAACGTGACCGCGGTGCCCGCCCCGGGAGCCAGTGGCTTCCTCACGGTCTACCCGCAAGGTTCGCAACGCCCGACGACGGTTTCGAACGTCAACTACTCGGCCGGGGCGGTGGCATCGAATCGGGTGATCGTGCCGCTGTCGGGCAGCGGGGGGATATCGGTCTACAGCTCGGCCGGGTCCGACGTGGTCATCGACGTGTCGGGCTACTTCACCGCGGCCGGGGCCGCAAGCGGTTCGATGTTCAACCCAGAAAGCGCACCGGTGCGCATCTGCGACACCCGCCCGGCCAGTCCGGCCAGCCCGGCCAATGAGTGCACGGCGCGCACCATTTCCGCCCAGGGCATCTTGACCGTGCCGGTGGTCGGGTCACCGACCGGGGCGGTGCCCCACGGCGCCAAGGCCGTGGTGATCAATCTCACCGCCGTCGCACCCACGCAGTCGACCTACCTCAGCGTCTACCCGGTCCTGCGCCCCGCCGCGTCGGACCTCAACCCGGCTGCGGGCCAGGTCAAGCCCAACTTGGTGGTCGCCACCTTGTCGCCCAACGGCGCCATCACGGTCTATAACAACTCGGGCAGCGTCGACATCATCGTCGACGTGCTGGGCTGGTACTCCTAAGGCACGTTCCGAGCGGGCCGGGCCGCTGTCGCCGCCTGCCACATGGCGTCGAGCGGGGCGGCCAAACCGGTCCACAAGGCGATCTGCTCGGCGGCCTGGTGCACCAGCATCCCCAATCCGTCGACCGTCGTCGCCCCGGTTGCCGACGTGGCCCGCAACCAGGCCGTTGGTCGCGGGGCGTAGATCAGGTCGGCCACCACCTGGCCGCTGTGGGTCCACGTCGGGTCCACCAACCAGTCTGGATCCCCATGACCTGGTGCGGGTCCGACACCGCTCATCCCCATCGGGGTGGCATTGACCACGAGATCGGCTGGCGCCACCTCGGCCTCGGTGGCTGCTTCGATGGCCCGGCCACGCGCACCGGCCAGGGCGGCGGCCTCGTGGGCGCGCGCCACCGTGCGATTGACGACCGCCACCTCCGCCGCGCCGGCCGCGGCCAGAGCATCGATGACGGCCCGGGCCGCACCACCGGCGCCCACGACCACGCATCGCTTCGCCAATGGATCGAACCCGGCCGCTCGGAGCAGTGCGGCCACGAAGCCCGCTCCGTCGGTGTTCTCGCCGCGCAAGGTGCCCGACCGGTTGATGACGCAGTTGACCGAATTCAGCCGTTGTGCCGCAGCACTTGATTCGTCGACCAAGCTCGCCACCGCCAACTTGTGGGGCATGGTCACCGACAATCCCGCAATCCGAAGCACCCGCATGGCCGCCATGGCCCCACCCGCCTCACCATCTGCGACCTCGAATGCGACCGACACCCAGTTGAGACCGAGCGCGCCGAACGCGGTGTTGTGCAACAACGGCGAGAGGGACTGGACAATGGGTGAGCCAATGACCCCGACCACGGTGGATTCGGCGTCGGGGGAACGTCCCGCGTTCGTCACCACCGATCAGCCAACCCCGCGCGCTTGGGCCAACCGCTCGTTGGCGAGTTGCTGGGAGAAGGTATCGGCGAACGCCTCGGTGCCGTTTTTGTCCACGACGACGAAATAGAGCCAGTCACCGGGCGGTGGGTGCGCGGCCGCAGCGAGGGCGGCGGGAGAGGGCATGCAGATCGGCGTCGGCGGCAGTCCGTGGTTGAGATAGGTGTTGTACGGGCTCTGCACCTTGAGGTCGGCCGACGTCACCGGTCCCCCGTCCTGGCCCAGGGCGTACAAGACGGTCGAGTCCATCTGCAGCGGCGTGCCCACGGCGAGACGGTTGTAGATCACCCGGGCAACGTCGGGCATGTTCTTGTCGTAGTAGCCCTCTTTTTGCACCACCGATGCCGCGATGATCACCTCGTACTCGCTGAGTCCCAAAGCGGCGGCGGAAGCCGAGTTCACCCCGGCCGTGGTCGCCTGGGCTTCGAAGCGCTGCACCATGGCGGTCAACAGCTCGGTGGAGCTCTCGTTGGGCACGATTTGGTAGACCCCGGTCCCAAGTAACCCCTCGAGGTTGTCCGAACCCGGCGGCGAGAAATTGTGAATGCACGGTCCCGCTTTTGGCCAGCTGTGCAAACACGGCCGCATTGAACCCGGGCAGATCGCCCACGCGCGTGGCCACCTCGGCCAGGGTCAATCCGGCATCCACTGACATCGTGTGGACATTGGGCGGCGCATTCAAGATGGTGTGGACTGCCGCGAACGAGAGGTTCTTGTGCAGCTGGTAGAGGCCCGGTGACGGCGTGGGGTTTCCATGCAATATCGCATAGAGGTGGAACACGAACGAGCTGCCGATGACGCCTTTGTCCGACAGCGTGGACACCACCGAACTGACCGACTCACCGTCGTTGACGTTGACGATCACCGCCGCACCGGGAGCGCCGTGCCCGCCCGACTCGTAGTTGAACCACACCACGAAGCCCACCACGATGACCACCACGAAGAGGACGACCCCGAGCACGATCGCCCGGAGGCGGTGCGGCCGGCGGGCGCTGCGGGCAGCGGGTGCCGACGCAGCGCGTTGGTCAGCCAAAGGCGTTGCCCCCGCCGGTTCGTCTTGATTGAAGAGCGCGACCAGATCGGGGTCGAACGGTTCCTCGGGACCGCCGGGGCCCCCGGGGCCGCTCATGGCGATGCCTCTGTGGCCAACCACGCCTGGAGCATCACCATGGCCGCGGCACTGTCGATGACCGAACGCGCCGCTTTGCCCTTACGCCCGGCGGCGGTGAGGGACCGTTGCGCCTCGACGGTGCTGAGACGTTCATCGACGGTCGCCACCGTCACGCCGAGGGGCGCGAAGCGCTCGCGCAGCGATTCGATCTCGGCGAGGGCCGATCGCGCCGCCGGCCCCGATGCCCCAGAAAGACTCAGCGGCAGACCGACCACGACGACATTCGCCCCGACCTCTTCGACAGCGGCGATGATGGCGCGGTAGTCCACGTCGCGATCGCCCCCTCGGTTGATGGTGCCCCAAGGTGAGGCCAGCGTGCGCCGCGAGTCGCAGTAGGCGACCCCGATGCGAGCCTGGCCCAGATCGAGGGCGACCACCCGGCCCCGAGCACAGCGATGACGCCGTATCCGAGTCGCCGTCGCTCACTGGAAGAGCGCTCGTCGGGCCTCGTCGAGCGCCTCGTCGAGGGCGCGACGGGTCCTTGCCCCCGGCCAAGGCGAGTTCGGCCGAGCCCCCGCCCCCACCGCCGACGATCGCCCCCAGGGTGCGGACCAGCTCAGTGGCGTTGGTCCCCCCGTCGCTGGCACAGGCAATGGCCACCTTGGACCCCTCTGGGCTGCCCCCGAGCACGACGGTGATCGGGCCGTCGGCCTTGATGGCCCGCCGCACCGCCTGGGCCAGGTTCTGCAGGGCCTTTGGGTCCTCGCCGTCTCGGCGGGCCACCACGATCCCGCGGTCCGCCGTGGCCGCCAGGTCGACCGCCAGCGATTCGCTCGAGCGCTGGCGCAGCTTGGCCAGCTCCTTGTCCGCCTCACGTTGGCGCTCCAAGACCTTGGTCACCGCGGCCACGATGCCGTCAGGCTCGGTGCGCAAGAGTTCAGCCACGGCGTGCAGCTGGCGCTCCTGTGCCGTGGCCCGCTCGAGCGCGGCCCGCCCGGTCACGGCGAAGATGCGCCGGGTGTTCGATCCGATCGACCCCTCCGACACGAGGGCAATGGGCCCGATCTGCCCGAGCGAGTCGACATGGGTGCCCCCGCAGAACTCGAGCGAATGCGTCCCCGAACGCACCACCCGCACCGTGGCGCCGTACTTGTCGCCGAAGAAGGCAATCGCCCCCATGCGCTCGGCCTCGTCACGCGAGGTCTCGGTGGTCTCGACCGGATCGTCGGTGAGCACCGCGTCGTTGGCCATTGCGAACACTTCGTCGAGTTCCTCTGCGCTGGGCGCACCATGGTGGGAGAAGTCGAAGCGCAGGCGCTCGGGCGACACTTCGGAACCCTGCTGGCGGACGTGGTGGCCCAGCACCGAACGAAGGGCGGCGTGCAGGAGGTGGGTGGCGGTGTGATTGCGCCGGGTCGCTTCGCGCCGCTCCGCGTCAATGGTCGCCACGGCGTCTTGGCCGACCAAAAGTTGCCCGTCGAGCTTGGCCTTGTGGGCGATCAGGCCGGGCAGGGCATAGACGGTGTCATAGACGTCGGCGATCCCGGTTTCGGTGACGATGGTCCCGGTGTCACCGACCTGTCCCCCCCCCTTCGGCGTAAAAGGGCGTCTGATTCAAGAAGATCTCGACCTCGCCCGCCACGCCCGATTCGAGCACACCGAGGATGCTGGCGGGCACTTCGTAGTGCGATGCGCCACGGCCGACAAACGGGGTCGGCCCATCGGTGTCGAGCAAACTTCGGTAGGAGGATTCGTCTCCGACTTTGGCCGAGCGTGCCGCCGCACGGGCCCGTTCGCGCTGTTGGGTCATCGCCGCGTCGAATCCGGCCCGATCGACCTCGATCCCGGCGTCGCGGGCCAGCTCCTCGGTCAGCTCGACGGGGAACCCGTGGGTGTCGTGCAGCGTGAAGGCGACGTCGCCCCCGAGCACACGGGTTCCGAGTCGCGATCTCCTCTTCGAGGCGCCCGAGACCCGCCCGCAGCGTGCGGTCGAACCCGGCTTCTTCTCGGGCCACGACGTTGACGATGACGTCGTGTTGATCGACCAGGTTCGGCCAGGCCACACCGAGCACCCCGCTGACCGCGTCGACCAGGGCCGGGGTGATGGGCTTGTCGACCCCGAGCCGCCGAGCCGCCAGCACGCAGCGACGCACCACCCGGCGAAGGACGTAGCCCCGGCCTTCGTTCGACGGCAGCACGCCATCGCCGACCAGCATGGTCATGGCCCGGCCGTGGTCGGCCATGACCCGAAGGGCGACATCGGTCTTTTCGTCCTGGCCGTAGGGGCTCGCACAGATCGACGCGGCCTCATCGATGATGGGCGCGAACAGGTCGGTGTCGAAGATCGAATCATGACCCTGGAGGATGCCGAGAATCCGCTCGAACCCTGCCCCGGTATCGATGTTCTTGTGAGGCAGTTCGCTGAGGCTCCCGTCGGCGGAGCGGTTCATCTGCATGAAGACGAGATTCCACAGTTCGACGAATCGGGTATCGGCCCCGAATTTGGGGCCCCCGTCCTCGCCGTAGGCGGGCCCCTTGTCGATGAAGATCTCCGAGTCCGGGCCGCACGGACCGGTGTCGCCCATGCTCCAGAAATTGTCGGCGTCGCCCATGCGTTGGACCCGGCCCTCCGGCACCCCGACCTGATCAATCCAGATCTGTTCCGCTTCGTCGTCGCTGTCGTGGACGGTGACCCAGAGGCGGTCGCCATCGAGACCGAAGGTCTCGGTCAAGAGATCCCAGGCCATGGGGATGGCGTCTTGCTTGAAATAGTCGCCGAAACTGAAGTTGCCCAGCATCTCGAAGAACGTGCAGTGATACGGTGTCGGTCCCAATGACGTCGATGTCGGGAGTGCGAAAGCACTTTTGGATGCTGGTCGCCCGGGGCCATGGCGCCACCTCATCACCCACGAAATACGGCTTGAACGGCACCATGCCCGCAATGGTGAACAGGACCGACGGGTCATGGGGAATCAAGCTGGCCGACGGCACCGACACGTGCCCCCGTTCCGTGAAGAAGCGCGTGAAGGCCGCCCTCAGTTCATTGGCGTCCATCCCCCCAGCTTAATGGGCATGAACGGGGGCCTTGGGTGCGCTGCTGGACGGGAGCGCATACCCCCCGTTGGGGGGAGCCAGAGCAAGCCCGGCGGCCAATGTGGCGGCCCAGGAGCCAACGCGCCAAAAAGAATGCAGATACCTCGAATGGCCCCCAGGCATCGGTCGGCGTCACGGGCCCGCACTCGGCGTGGTGACCAATGGCGGAGTGACGGTCGCCACTTCTCCGACCTCCCCAGGAGTACTCGCTGCGGCATCGCTCGATGAAGTGGCCGAAACCGACTCGGTGTAGGAATAACAACCAGCCGTCGAAATCGGCGCCGAGGACGGCGTGGTCGTCGTGCCATCGCCGGTCACCGAGAATGAGCCGGTTGCGAATATCGGTAACGCGACGTCCCAGTTCGCACTGGCACAGGTGCCGTCGGACCCTGCCTGAATCGGGCCAAAGAGGGTCCAGGTCACCTCGAGTGCGGCTCCGCCGGTGTCAGCGAGTGTGACTGCATCGCTGAGCGTGGCACCCGTGGTCGCCGATGGCTCGGACACCGTCGTCGTAATCGTCGGGAGCGGCAGGATCGAATCGACGATGGTGGTCGGGGTCACGCTAGGTGCCGTTGTCGAGGTGGTCGACGGTGTCGGATTGGCCGTGTCGGGAAGCGAGCGCTTGACGCGGTGGGATTGGGGAGCGGTGAACTGCGGGGCCAAGATCCGCCACTGCTCGTTGGCCACGGGCTGAATCTTCCCAAAATATGATTTGCATGGGTACGGCTCGACCGGCGCGCCCGCACTGTCGTTGGCACCGAGCGCATCGACGCACCGGTCACCGATGATGAACCGTTCCAATCCATTGAAGTCGTTGGGGAAGTTCTCGTTCCAAATCGTGCTGAGGGTGAACTGCTGATTGCCCCGAATTCTGGTCACAGCCGGCAAAGCCCCATCCGTTCGGGACCTTGCCGTAGCACTGGCCGGTGGTGCGGTCGTAGAGCAGACCCCGGTTCTTTCCCGAATTAGTGGCAATTGACTGCCAGACCCAGGCGTCGCTTGGACCATCGCTCAAGGCCAACGTACCTGCGTGGTCGACCAGGCCCCGGCCCGACCCGAAACCGGCATAAATCCCCGAACCAGCCACGAATCCGGTTTGGACGGCCCACTGCTCGTTGTTGTCGTTGTTGCAGGCCCACATGATGACGGCCGCTCCGGCGGAGGTGGACGAACCATCGACGTTGAGACACTGACCAGAGGCCGGGTTCTTGACGGTGCCATTGCCGTTGACTTGCCACTGTTCATTACTTGCCCCCGGCACGCAGGTGGCGGCCAACGGGACAGACGAATAGGTCACGGGACTCGTCAGCCCACCCGACGAACTCGCACTCGAGGTGATGGGGACCGACACGCAGAGGGCCTGGGGTTCTTGGGCGCCCAGTGCGGTGTTGGGTTGCCCATAGACCCACAGCTGTTGGGACTGGGGCACGTAGGTCCATTGCTCGCCGGGGGCGGCCGACGCGGAACTACAATTGTGGGTCGTCAATGTCGTTACCGACGTGCCCGGGGTCGGGCTGCCGGCGCTCAGGCACAACCATGACCCTTGCCCAATGATGGTGTGCGCTGCCGCGGCGATGATCGGTGCGCCGCTCGAGGTCACGGGGCCCGAGGTGACCGAAACGCCGAAACCGACCACGGTGGCGTTGGAACATGTGCCCATGGTCGCCGGTCCGGCTCCCGTGGGAGTGGATAGACAACCCGAGATGTCCGACTGCGACAGTTGCACCCCGCCACTGACCGCGCTGAGCTGCCACGTCGTCTCTATGTAACCCGACGCCCCGGTATCGCCGCACTGTGTCTCGAAGACCCGGTAGTTGCCGTCGACGGCGTCATAGGCGAGGCACAGTCCGCTGTCCGCGTTGACGATGAATCCATTGGCCGAAGCTGCGGTGACCGGCTCGTACGTCCAATCAAAGGACGAAGCGGCGGTCGGGACCGCCCAGGCGAGCGCGGTGATCCCGCCGCTTGAGGAAGTCGGGCCCAAGGCCAACGAGCCCGAGTAAATATGGGCATTGACCGGAGAGGCCGAGGTCTGCGTCGGCGGAGAGGAGACCGAAGAAGCGGTCGGGGTCGTCGTGGGCGTGGTGGAGTACATCGCTGCTTCTTGGGCCACGTCCCAGGCGGAGGGACCGGCACTCGGGCACACCCCGGTGTCCAAGAGCACCTGGGTGACGTTGAGGGCCGAGCCGCACTGGGCCGAAGCCCCGCCACTGTCGCCCATGAGTTGACCGAGCGCTTGGACGACGATCAGCTCGGACCCGAGCGCGAGAGCGGGGCCCCGCCTTGATACGTGAGGTTCAGCGTGACGGTGGTCTGGGGCGAACATGTCCCCGCGATTGAAAATGTGGTGGTCGACGAAGAGCTTTCGGCGAAGACCACATCGGCCACCTGTCCGCTGTAGTCCGGCGTCGTCGAGAACGTCACCGCTCCCCCCGGGGCATTCCAATCCGCCAGGGCGGCATTGACCGCAGCCTGACCCGCCCCGTCAAGGGCGGAGTCGTCCACGTAGACAGGCCCAGGAGCGATGACACAACTGGGCTGGATCCCCGCTTTGCTCATGGCCCGGGTACGCGCTGTTGACTTTGAGGGAGGCAGTGGTGGCATCCCCGTAGGTCGGGAGGCAGCCGGGGAAGTCGATTCCGTAATTCGAGGCACCTCCACCCGTGGGCGCGCTCGGTGCCGCGCCAGAGCCGGCGCCGCTTCCGGGTGAGGTTGCGCCCGATGACGAGGTACCCGACGACGGTGAGCCAGCAGACGATCCGGCCCCTGGGGTGGATCCTGCCGGGGCGGTACCCGGATTGGTGGTACCGGCCGCTGGCTTCTTACACGATTTCGGCGCCACCTGAGGGCCGACCGCGCGCAGATTCGTTGAGGTGAGCGGGCTCGTGACGTCGGCCTGGGTATACCGCTGCGTCAAGCTGGTTGGCTCATAGAGCGCCGCGCTCGAGTCCCCCGACCTCCGCTGGAGCACGTAATAGTCAGAACGGCTGACAAGTCCTCGCTGCGCCACGTAGTTGACCTCGGTGGCTGTGGCAATCGACCGGCGGAGTGCCCCCTGCGACGTCAGCGCCAGTTGGGTCTCATTGTCCGGCGTCCTTACTTGATGTCGGACGCCGACGGCATACGCAACGGCTTGCGTCATGGCCGGATAGGGGTCGATCACGACGTTGCCCGATGCCGACGTGGAATAACCGCCGATGGCCATCAAACCCTGCGGGCCACCAAATGTGGCCAACTCCTCGGGACTGGCGTCGACTGCGGTCGATGCATTGCCCGTGGTCGGGTCCGTTCGCGTATAGACAATGGGGCCGCGGCCCGAGTTGGCCCCGACCAGGCTGTTGGCTCCATGGCGTAGCTCGTGAAACAGAGTGGTGTCGGGAGTCATGTACGTGTAGCCACTTTGATCGTCGGGCTGGAGTCCACTGCCGCTGGTGGGAATCGAGATGGTCGATACCGTGCCCGTCCCGTCGGCCATGGCTACACCGTTCAATGCACTGGCGACGCCGGCTGAAAATGGGGAACCGGACGAACGCGGTGCCATCCCGATAACGACGTTGATACCCGACGTCGAACCGTCATCGGCATAGGCGAACGTGGTTGCCTCATTCCCCCAACCCACCGTGCCACTCGCCATCGTGAGGTCGGCCCACGAAGGCAGTGGATGCGCCGCACCCAACACATGGAGGAGCGAGCGTCCAACAGGCGTATCTCCAATGAGTCCCAACAACGTGGTCACCCGGGCGACGAATGCCGGATTTGGGGGTGGGGCCGGGGGTGCGGTGGCAGGAGCGGCAGGGTCGGTGCGAGGCAGGAAGGGGTTCAAGTTGGCCTGGGTGGTATCGATCACACCCGCATAGACCGCGATCCCCGGCGCAACGACGGTGACCGGCACGGGCCAGCTCTGGTCGTACATCAAGTCGACGACTGGTTGGTTATTCGACGTCGAAACTGGGGTCGTCGGCACCGAATCAATGACCGGCAAGATGGGAGCGGCGCCGACCGAGACATCCACCACCGCCGTGCACACACCACAAAACAACGACAGCACCAGGGTCGCCTTCACCAAGGCGCCCACACGGCCCGCACCGCGAGCAGAGTTTCGACGGGCCCCCCGGCCACTGCGGCGAATTGGATCAATCGCCGGGGTCACCATCTGGCGTCGCGCCGAGAGCAACCCAGGGTGCTGCGACGAACGGTGATTCCTCATTGTTGGCTCCCAAGGGATCGCAGACGGTGGCAAGTCGACGTTGCGAAGCGCGATCTCTTACATGGGCGGGTGAGATGGCCGGGCTCGGGATCCCCGGGAGACCGACAAAATCTCCTCTAGGAATCGACCTCGCGGGGTGTCGGCTCGTAATAGACGTGCCCCTCGAGCGCTTCGGGCCGATATTGCTGGGCCACGACGCCCGAGGGGTCGTCGTGGGGGTAGCGGTAGCCCTCGCCGTGGCCAAGTGCGCCCGCCCCTTGGTAGTGGGCGTCGCGCAAATGGGTCGGCACTTCTTGGGGGACCCCCGAACGTACGTCAGCCTGGGCGCGACCGAGGGCAACCACCACAGCGTTGGATTTGGGTGCCCGGGCGAGATAGATGACCGCCTCGGCCAAGTTGAGCGCGGCTTCTGGGAGACCGACGTATTCGACCGCCCTCGCGGCCGCCTCGGCCACCAAAAGCGCGTTGGGATCGGCCAATCCAATGTCTTCGCTCGCCAAGATCACCATCCGGCGAGCCAAAAAGCGCGGGTCCTCCCCGCCTTCGATCATGCGCGACATCCAATAGAGCCCGGCGTCTGGGTCTGAGCCGCGCACGCTCTTGATCAGTGCGGAGATCTGGTCGTAGTGCTCGTCGGCGCCTTGATGGAACAGCCGCCCGTCACGGGCCTTGGACATGTCGGCCATCGAGAGGTGCGGGCGCGCCGTAGGATCGGTCGTGGCGGCGCGGGCGAGTGCGACGGCGACCTCGATGGTGGTGAGCGCTGCCCGCGCATCGCCCTCACACGCCGAGACCACTGCCTCGATGGCATCGTCATCGGCGTCGGCCGATTCGGCCTCGAGGCCCCGCTCCACCAGCGTGCGCAGATCCTGGTGACTGAGCGGATGGAGTCGCCACAGCGAGGCCCGGCTGAGCAGGGGCGCATTGACCTCGAAGAACGGGTTCTCGGTGGTGGCGCCAATGAGCACCACCAGTCCGTCTTCGACGGCGGGAAGGAGTACGTCTTGTTGGGCCTTGTTGAAGCGGTGCACCTCATCGACAAAAAGCATCGTCCCCTGGCCCTGTTCACCCAGCCTCGCCCGGGCCTCGGCCAGCGCGTCGCGCACGTCTTTGACCCCGGCGGCCGTGGCCGAGAGCGTGACCAGATGCTTGGCCGTAGTAGCTGCGAGCAGTCGGGCGAGTGTGGTCTTGCCGGTGCCGGCGGGTCCCCACAAGATGGCCGATCCGACCCGGTCGCTCTCGGCCAGGGTCCGCAACGGTGCCCCCGGTCCGACGAGGTGCTCTTGACCCACCATCTCATCGAGTGTGCGGGGTCGCAGACGCGAGGCCAACGGCGCCTGGCGCTCGAGTTGTCGGTTGGCCGCGTCGGCAAAAAGGCTGTCGCTCACGGCTCCGCCAGCGCGTCTCACGTCGCGGCTGGCGGTTCGGCCAATCGGATCCCGAGCTCGACCAGGGCGGATGCGGGAAGTTGGGATGGCGCGCCCGTCAAGAGGTCCGCTCCCGACTGGGTCTTCGGATAGGCAATGACCTCTCTGATGTTGTCCTCGCCGGCCATGATGGCGACGAGGCGGTCGACCCCGAAGGCGAACCCGGCGTGGGGCGGTGCCCCGTAGCGAAAAGCCCCGAGCAAGAAGCCGAACCTCGCCTCGGCCTCCTCGGCGCTGATGCCGAGCACGTCGAAGACCCGGGACTGGATGTCGCGGCGATGGATACGCACACTCCCCGATCCGAGCTCCCACCCGTTGAGGACCAGGTCATAGGCCTGAGATCGCACCGCGGCGGGGTCGGTCTCCAAGAGGGGCAGGTCTTCGGGGTAGGGCATGGTGAATGGGTGATGGGCCGGGGCCGGGTTCCCCTCCACGTCGGTCCCGTCGAACATCGGGAAATCGACCACCCAGACGTAGCGGTGCGGGCCGTCGCCGACCGGCGGTGAGCCCAAGGCGGCACGCAAGGTCCCGAGCACCGTGCACGCGACGCGGTACTCGTCCGACACCACCAATATGAGGTCGCCCACTTGAGCACCGGTACGGTCCAAGATGGCTGTTCGCTCGCCGTCTGAGAGAAAACGGTCGAGGGGAGAATTGAGGGCGAGCCCTCCCCCGTCGGCGGATTCGACCCGGAACCACGCCAGGCCCTGTGCCCCGGTCCGTTTGGCCTGTTCGGTCAATGCATCGAGTCGCGAGCGGGTGAAAGTTGCGCCCTCGGGGACCACAATGGCCTTGACCACCGGCGAGGCAAACGCCCGGACCTCGGTGGCGGCGAAGTCCTCGCTCAGATCAATCAGCTCCATCCCAAAGCGCAGGTCGGGTTTATCTGTCCCGAATCGATCCAGCGCATCGGCCCATGTCATGGTGGCGATGGGCGGGGGTCGTTGCCCCGTCGCGGCCTGCGCTGCATCGAGGACGGCCTCTGAGACGAATCCCATGACGTCGTCTTGACTGGCGAAGGAGGCCTCCATGTCGAGCTGGGAGAATTCGAACTGGCGATCCGCCCGCAGATCCTCGTCACGCAGGCAGCGCGGCAATTTGGTAGTAGCGGTCGAACCCACCGACCATCAAGAGCTGCTTGGCCAGTTGGGGACTTTGGGGCAACGCGTAGAAGCTGCCGTGATGGAGCCGGCTCGGCACCGAGAATTTCGCGTGAGCCCTCGGGCGTCGGGGCCCACAGCAGCGGCGTCTCGACCTCGCAGAAACCCTGGCGGTCCATGGCGGCGCGGATGGCGGCATTGACCCGCGAACGCAGGCGCAGGTTCGACTGCATGCGTGTTCGGCGCAGGTCGATGTAGCGGTGCCGCAACCGCACCGGTTCGTCGGACTCGTCGCGGTCGTCGACCGAGAACGGCGGTGGCTCGGCCTCGTTCAAGATCTCCACGGTGCAATCGCCGATCTCGACCTCGCCGGTGGCCAGGTGGTCATTGCGCGTGCCGTCTGGACGAAGCCGCACCGTGCCGTTGATGGCGACCACCCATTCGCTGCGCACGTCGACGCTGTTGTCGATCACGCACTGGATCACCCCGGTGTGATCACGCAGGTCGACAAATGCCAGGTGCTCGCCGTGCTCGCGTCGCCGGGCCACCCACCCACAGACGCGCACCTCGGTGCCGACGTCTTTGGGCCGCAGCACACCGCACAAGTGGGTCCGCATCGCGGTCGGGCGGGGATCGGTCGAGGACTCGTCGTGATGGTGGTCGGGCATGCGCTTGGTCAAGATCCTTCGTGATGGTCGGTGGCGGTCGGTCTAGGCGTCGGCGAGCTGGGCGACGGCTTGCACCACGTCGGCCCGGGCGACTGGGTACTGCTCGGCATCTTGGCGCAACGGGCGCAGCACAACGGTGCCCTCGTCGAGTTCCTTGCGTCCGATCAACAGCGCGCAGCGAGCGCCTGATCGATCGGCCGTCTTCATCTGGGACTTCATCGAGCGCCCGTCGAAACCACGGTCGACCCGCAACCCCGCCCGGCGCAGCTCGGCGGCCAAAAGCACCGCGGACTCTCCCCCGGTGACGTCGATCACGTAGGCGTCGAGCGGGGCGGGATCGACGGCGAAGACCCCTTCGGCGTCGCAAGCGATCAGCACGCGCTCCATCCCGATCCCAAAACCAATACCCGGAGTCGGCGGCCCTCCCAACATTTCGACGAGACCGTTGTAGCGACCTCCACCCCCGAGGGCATTTTGTGCAGCCTCCATGGCGCCCGAGGCGAACTCGAACGTGGTCCTGGTGTAGTAGTCAAACCCGCGCACCAATCGATGGTCGATGTGATAGTTGACATCGAGCGCGTCAAGGCCGGCACGCACCCGGGCAAAGTGCGCCCCACAGGCGTCACAGAGGTGGTCCAAGAAATGTGGCGCCGATTCGGTCGCCGACTGGCAGCCCGGGTCCTTGCAGTCAAGGACGCGCAGCGGGTTGTCCTTGTAGCGAGTCCGGTGCGAATCGCAGAGCTGGTCTTGGTGGGAGGCCAAGAACTCGACCAACAGCGCGAGGAATTCCGGTCGGCAATTCTCATCGCCCATCGAATGCAGCTTGAGGGTCACCTGGGTCAGACCGAGGGAGGTGATGAAGTCGAACGCCAAGGTGATGACCTCGACATCGAGGTCAGCGTCGGACGGCCCGAGGGCCTCGAGACCGAGTTGGAAGTGCTGACGGTAGCGACCCTGCTGGGGGTTTTCGTGGCGAAATGACGGGGCGTAGTACCACGCCTTCCACGGGGGCACCGGGTGGTGCTGGACGAACGCGCGCACGACCGAGGCCGTCCCCTCGGGGCGCAGGGCCATGATCTGGCCATCTCGGTCCGCGAAGGTGTACATCTCCTTGCCGACGATGTCGCTGCCCTCCCCGATGCCGCGATGAAAAATCCCGACGTGCTCGAGGACCGGGGTGATGACGAGGCCGTATCCGGCCCCCTCAACCCCCCGGGCGAACCGCTCGACGAGGCGCTGCCAGCGATCCGACTCGGGCCACAACACGTCATGCATGCCCTTGGGGGTCCGCGCCGGCTCTCTGCGCCCCGAATTCGGCGTCCGGGCGCGCCGAAGGGTCGGGCGTCGACGGCAGATCCACGGTCAGACCTTCTTGCCGGGAAGCTGGCGATAGGCGTCGAAGACACCGTCAAGGTGTTTGAGCGCCGAGATGAGCGACTGCAGATGGGTCGGGTCGGCCAGTTCCACATCGAAGGCCATCCGGCTGACCCGATCCGGGGTCGTGGCCGTGCGGGCGGCCACGATGTTGAGGTGGTGCTCGGACACCACCCGGCTGACGTCGGCCAACAGGCGGGATCGGTCGAAAGCCTGGACCTCGATGGTCGCCACGAAGACTCCGTCATTACCCCGGTCCCATTCAACCTCGATGAGTCGCTCCTTGGAGCGGTCCGCCAATGCAGTGGCATTGGCGCAGTCGGCCCGGTGGACTGAAACCCCGCGCCCTTGGGTGACGAACCCGATGATCTGATCACCAGGCACCGGCGTGCAACACCGGGCCAGGTGGATCATGACGTCGTCGAGGCCCTCGACGTAGACCCCGGTCCCGGTGCGCCGTCCCGGGCGCGGGCCGCGCGTGCCGCGCAGTGCGGTGGTCGGAAGCTGCTCTTCCTCCCCGCCGCGCAAGGAGCGGGCGAGACGCTGCACGATCGATTGAGCCGATACCTGGTTCTCGCCAATGGCGGCATAGAGGGCGTCGACGTCGCTCAGGTGCATGGACTCGGCCACATCAACCAACGCCGTCGAGCTCAACACCTTGTGCAACGGCAACCCGTCGCGCCGCAGTGCGCGAGAGCTCCTCGCGGCCGTTTTCGATGGCGTCTTCACGGCGCTCACGGCTGAACCACTGGCGGATCTTGTTACGCGCCCGAGTCGACGCGACGATCTGAAGCCAGTCTCTCGACGGTCCGGCAGTGGGTGATTTCGAGGTGAAGATCTCGACGGTGTCCGCCGAGGACAGAATCGTCTCGAGCGGCACCAAGCGACCATTGACCCGGGCCCCGATGCAGCGGTGCCCGACCTCGGTGTGGATCACATAGGCAAAGTCCACCGGCGTCGAACGCGCCGGGAGGGCGATGACCTTGCCCTTGGGGGTGAAGACATAGACCTCGTCTTGTTCGAGATCGAGCTTGAGGGCCTCGAGGAACTCGATCGGGTCATCGGTCTGGCGGTCGACGTCCGCGATGCGCTGCAACCAGGCCATCTCGGACGAGTGGTCTTCCTTCGCTTTGTAGCCCCAGTGCGCCGCAATGCCGTATTCGGCGCGGCTGTGCATCTCGGTAGTGCGGATCTGCACCTCGACGGGCTTGCCATCCAAGCCAATCACCGTGGTGTGCAGCGATTGGTACATGTTGAACTTCGGGGTGTTGATGTAGTCCTTGAACCGGCCCTGGACCGGCGCCCAAATGGCGTGGATGGCCCCGAGCGCAGCCCAGCAGTCCTTCTCGGAATCGACGACGACCCGGATGGCCACCAGGTCGTTGATGTCGTCGAACTCCTTGCCCCGCACCACCATTTTCTCGTAGATGCTCCACAGGTGCTTCGGCCGCCCCGTGACGTCGGCCGCCACTCCCATGTCGTTCATGCGCTGGCGGACATGGACCAAGACGCGCTCGAGATACTCCTCGCGCTGGGGGGCCCGGTCGGCGACCATCTGCTCGATTTCGGCGTAGCGCTTCGGGTGCAAGGTGGCGAAGGCCAGGTCCTCGAGCTGCCAGCGCACCTGTTGGACACCGAGTCGGTGGGCCAGCGGCGCGTAGACATCGAAGGTCTCTTGGGCCGTGCGGCGCTGCTTCCATTCGGGCATGACCGCCAGCGTGCGCATGTTGTGCAATCGGTCGGCCAGCTTGATTAACAGCACGCGCCAGTCGTCGGCCATGGCCACGAGCATCTTGCGGATGGTCGCCGCCTGCTGGGCCTCTTTGGAGTCGAACTGGAGCCGATCGAGCTTGGTCACCCCGTCCACCACGTTGGCGACCCCGTCGCCGAAGGTCTCCCTGATGGTTTCCAACGACAGGCCCGTGTCCTCGACCGCATCGTGCAAGAGGGCCGCCGCCACGGTCTGGGAGTCGAGGCCAAGCTCGGCCACGATCGTTGCCACCGCAACCGGGTGGGTGATGTAGGGCTCGCCCGAGCGCCGGAACTGCCCATCGTGAGCCGAAAGGGCCGCCTTGCCTGCAGCCACGATCATCGAGGTGTCGTCGTCGGGACGGTGCGCGGAGAACTCGGCTAAGAGGGTGGCCAACAGATCGGTGAGCGCGCCCTCCCCATCGTCGGCGCCGGGGGTGGAATTGGGCGTCACCCGCGTCAGGGTCACCATCCCTCTACGCTACCGGAAACGGCACGAGGTCCAGGTCACAGCGACGTTGGCCGCCGCGTCATCGTGGGGAGGGCGCTCAATGCTCGAATCGGGCACATTTTGGTTGAAGATCATGGGCCTCCAGGTCACCGACGCGTTCGGTCGCTCGCCATCGGCCCGGGCGCGCATCGACGAGGGTGGGTGGCTCGCCCTCACCGGTGAAGCGTCGGCGGACATGAACATGGGTGCGGTCTTAGATACCGACCAAGCTGGCGAACTGCTCGAGATCTACTGCGATGAGTTGGGCCAGCTCCCCGCCGTGGTGATGCTCGAACACGCAACGGACGCCTTGGTCGCCCAGGCGAACTCCCGCGGTGCGAAGGCCGTCGGGGAAGTGCCGATCATGGTGTGGCACGGCGACACGGTGCCCCACTTCGACGTGGACGAATCGATTGAAGTCGGACCCACGCTGGCGCCTGGTGAGACGAACGCCGCCATCGGCGTGATCGCCGAGGCCTTCTCCCTCGATCCTGCCATGTGTCGCCGTGCGCTCGGGGCCATGGCGGGGAATCCGATCACGCGCTTTTGGATTGGCGAGCGCGAGGGCGAGATCGTCGGTGCAGCGATGACACTGATTACCGGCGGGATCGTTGGCATCTATTGCATGGCGACGCCCGAACGGCTGCAGCACCAAGGCATTGGCCGGGCGGTGCTTTGCACCTTGATGACACAACATGCGCAGAGTGCCACCAGCACAGCCCCGGTCCGCTTTCTCCTCGGCGCGACGCCGGCGGGCCGTCACCTCTATGACGAAGTGGAATTCGAAGTGGTGGCCAGCCCCGCGGCATTGGCCTTTGGTGTCTCGACACAGTTCGACACGGCACCGCAGTAGCGGCGCGTTGGGCTAACTCTTGCGCTTGCCCTTGGCCTTGCGGGGCCGAGCCGTGGTCTGAGCGCCCCCGCCGGATCCGGATCCCGAACCGGTTGCCCCGGCGTCGGTCGGTCGATCCATCACCGCAGTCCCACTGGCGGACCCCGGCCTGATGGGGCCAGCACCACGGCCCGTCGAGGTATTGGTCCTGACCTGACCCCCGGCCGAAATGTTGATCTGGGTGGCCAGTGCGGCGGCGGCCGCCGGCGACAAGGAGCCCCCGCGGTCGGTTCGCTTGGCGTTGCGCTGCGCGATGGCGACCCAGCGCGATTCGCGCTCTTTGAACATGCAGAGCACGGGGGCCGCTATGAAGATGGAGGAGTATGCGCCGCTCAAGAGGCCGACAAAGAGCGCCAGTCCGTAGTCCTGGAGGGTCGACGCCCCCAACAGCTGGGCACCGACCAACAACACGGCGAGCACCGGCAAGATGGCGACCAACGACGTGTTGATCGAACGCGCCAAGGTCTGGTTCATCGAGAGATTGATGAGCTGGGTGTAAGTGACCCGCCCGGTGGCCCCGATGCCCTTGGTGTTGTCTCTGACCCGGTCGAAAACGACGACGGTGTCATAGAGCGAATACCCAAGAATCGTCAGCACGGCCACCACCGTGTCGGGAGTCACCTGGAAATTGAAGATCGAGTAGACCCCGACGGTCACCAAGATGTCGTGCACCATGGCGATGAACGCGGCCAGGGCCATCTTTGGCTCGAAGCGGATCGAGATGTAGATGCCAACCACGACGAAGAAGATGATCAGCGCGGTGATGGCCCGGCTGGTGATCTCCGAGCCCCAGGTCGGTCCGACCTGCGTGCGGTTGTTCTTGATGTTCTCCACCGTCGTGTGGGTGAGCTTGGCCAATGCCACCTCAACCCGGTTCTCTTCGGCTTGCTGCGCGGCGGGGGTCAACTTGTTCAGGTCGGCTTGGACGTTGAGCTGTTGGTGCTTACCCTGCCCGAGCAGGTCGACCACGGGCTGGGTGAGACCCGCCGCGGTCACCGCATTGAGCGCCTGGGTCTGGGTGATCCCCGGAGCTTCGACCGTCCACTCGGTGCCACCCTTGAAGTCGATGCCGAGATTCAGCCCGCCACGCAAGATGATCGAGATGATCCCCGCCGCGATGATGATGGTCGAAATGGTGAACCAGATGCGCCGGTGCCCGACGAAATCAAACGTGGTCTCCCCGCGGTAGAGGCGGCGCAGCGGCCCGTGGTGGTTGGGGTCCTTCTCGCGCTTGGCAATGATGTTGCGCACCGCATCGTCGACACTGAGATCGTCGTCCTCGAGCGCGCGTCTTCGACCGCGTCGTCCATGGTCAGATCTTCGTCGTCACTCATACCGGCACCTGCTCTTTGGCCACCGAGCCCCCGTCGCTTTGGCCCCCACGCTCACGGTCCTCGGCCGAGGTGACCGCCAAGCCCTTCGCGATGCCGAACCGGCCGGCTTGGGTCATGCGGTCGTTGCGCCCGAGCAAGATGACGAGAGGGCGCGTGTAGAACCAGGTGATCGCCATGTCCAAGATGGTGGAAAGCCCCAAGAAGAACGCGAAGCCCTTGACGTCGCCGACGGCGACGACATAGAGCACCACGGCGGCCAGCAACGAGACGAAGTCGGCCGCCCACACCGTTCGCCAGGCGCTCTTGAAACCGCGGTCGACACTGGTGCGCACCGACCGGCCCGATCTGGTCTCGTCCTTGAGTCGTTCGAAATAGACAATGTACGAGTCGACGGTGATACCAATGGACACAATCAGACCGGTGATGCCCGCGAGATCGAAGCTCGGGCTAAAGGTGGTGTGCCCGAGGGCCGAGATGATGGCCCACAGGAGCGCTGCGGTGAGGACGAGGCCCGAGATGACCACCAGACCCAGCCCTCGGTAATAGACCAAGACATAGAGCAGCACCAAGATGAGCCCGGCGATGCCGGCGGCCAGCCCGGCGTCGAGGGCGGACTTGCCGAGCGTCGGCGACACCGTCTGGGTGGTCAACTGCTTGAGGGTGACCGGGAGCGAACCGAACTGCATGGCCTGGGCCAGCTGATCGGCGTTGGCCTGGGTCAAGTTGCCCGAAATCTCACCCTGGCCGTCGAAAGACGTGAAGCTGGCCTGGCTCGGTTGGATGATGGGCGCCGAGTACACGTTTCCGTCGAGTTCGATGCCCAACAACTGGTGGAAGTTCTCTTGGGCCACCTTGTCCCACAAGGCCGAGTTGGCGCTGCCCTTGAGGGTGTAATTGACCACCCATTGGCCGGTCTGGTTCTGCTGCGCGGTGGCCGAGCCAATGGCGTGACCGGTCATCTGCGCGGGTCCGAGCACATAGCGCTGCTGATTCTTCGACGACGAGCCGTTGGGTGCCACCGACGGCAGGAGCACGTCGCGCGCTGCGTAGTTGGCGGCCGAGGTCGTCGTGTTGGTGGTCTCGGCGAACTGGGGATCATAGCCCGGGGTCTTCGACGAGCCGGTAGTCGGATTCACGTCGAGATTGGCGGCGGTGGCGGCATAGGCGGAGCCACATGCCGGAAGCTTGGCGTTCCCCGACGTAGGCGTGGTGGGCTTCGCACCCTTGGCCGGTTTGGGGATGCTGAGCGGATAGGTCAGACACAACACCGGCCGGAAATAGAGCTGCGCGGTCTGTCCGATGGTCTGGAGCACCGCGGCCGCGTTGTTCACGCCGGGAATGGACACTGAGATCTCGTTTTGACCAGAAGTGGCCACTTGGGCGCCGGACACGCCGAGACCGTTGACCCGGCTGTTCAAGATGTCGACGGTCTCTTGGAGTTCGGTTTGGGAGACCTTGTGCTGGGTCTGGTAGACGACAGCCAGGCCACCGGCGAGGTCGAGACCGAGTCGGGGCGACCATTGCGCGGCGAAGACGGCTGCGAAGGACCCGAGGGAAATGACCACCACGGCCAAGACGCTGATGAGCATCTGGCGGCGCTGGCGTTGCCCCCCACGCGACTTGGCCGCACTCACGCCTCTTCGGCTCCCTCGTCACCGTGGACGGGGTCATCATTGTCGACCACGTCGACAATGCGCTCGACTTTGCGAGCAATGGCCTGGCGGACGAACACGATCCTGGTGGGTTGGGGTCCATCGAGGTTTCCGTCGGACTCGGTGTGCCCGGTGAGCAAGGTGTAGCGGTCGCCGTGGATCTCGAGAATGGTCCCGATCACCCCGCCGATGGTCTGGACCTCGTCGCCGACCTCATAGGGGGCGGCGGCGTTGGCCCGGGCGGCTGCCGCCTTCTTTTGCTGGGGCTTGATGAAGAAGAAGTACCCGGCCACGACAATGAGCACGAGCGGCAGCAATGTGATCAGCGAGCTCGAACTCTTCTTGGTGGTGGCCCCTAAGAGGAACACCAGTGCGGGTAGATGCGTCATTGAGAATCCTTCAACCAAGGGTCGTGTGCGAAGCGAAACCCTAGTGCCTGCGTACCCGACTTCCCTGCCACTCCCCGGGTTCTTTCTCTATCGTCGCTCGCTTGGGCCGATGAAACAACTCAACCCCCATTGCGATCACTCCCGCTTGCAACCAATCTGCAACCTGGGCACCTCGATCCTGCACCGTATGGGGCAGAGAATTCGTCCCGAGTACACCAGAGCACCCAGGGATCATCGCCCGATCCGCAGCGCAACCAGCGCATCGCCGGCCCGGCGTGTCGTGGCTCTCGGGTCCGACTCGGCGGTGAAGGAAGGGCGACGACGCATGGAGTTGGCACCCCAGAGCGGTGGAGCGAAGATTCAAGGCGCAAACCCCGAACGGTGGTGCCGGGGTGCCGTTCGCTCCCACCTGGGGCTTCCATCACGAAATCTTGTGGGTAGGCACGGTACAGTGATCAGCCTATGAACCAGGGTCTTGGCGGTGGAATTGGTGCGTGAAGGCCGCGTCTCTGTCCTTGTGATCGAAGACGACGGCGATATCAGAGGATTACTGCGATCCCTGCTCGAACGGGAGGGCTTTGGTATCACCGAGGCCGACACCGGGCGCGACGGAGTCCGTCTCTTCCATCAAAAGGTTCCCGACATCGTGATTCTCGACGTCGGGCTGCCCGATCTCGACGGATGGCAGGTCCTCGAGCGCATCCGCGACATGAGCGACACCCCGGTCCTGATGCTGACGGCGCGCTCGACCGACATCGACAAGGTCCGCGGTCTCAATGCCGGCGCCGACGACTACCTGACCAAGCCTTTCAGCCGGGTCGAGCTGTTGGCCCGTCTCCAGGCGATTTCACGGCGACAGGTGGCCCGAAGCCAACCCATCACCTCGTTTGAGGACATGCAGGTCAAAGTCGATTTTGTGCACCAGTCGGTGACCATTGCCGGCGCCGCGGTGGTCCTGACCCCGACCGAATACCGACTCTTGGCGACTTTGGTGCGCCACCAGGGCCAGGTCCTCTCCCCCGACCAGCTCATCGAACTCGCCTGGGACGATCCGACCGGTCTCGCTCCATCTCGGGTCAAATACGCCATCTTGCGCCTGCGCAGGAAGCTGGGCTGGGCCGAACAGGACGACTCACCCATCGAGACCGTGCGTGGGTTTGGTTACCGGTACCGAACTCGGGCGATGTAACACCGTGAGCCCTGCCTCGAAGTCCCGGGCACCCGCTCCCAACACCTCGCTCGACCCTGCCGTCCAGGCAGAGATGAAAGGGCACGGCTTCATTCCGGGCTTCTACGGTTCCATGCGCCAACGCCTCCCGCTGTTCGCGCTCGAGGCCGTCGTCATCGTCTTGATCGCCCTGATCCCGTTTCCGAGTGGTTCGCGCCTCCAGGTCGAGATCGCAGCCGTCTTGTTCTTCGCCATCTTGACGGCGGCCTTCTTCTTGCCCTGGGAGCGCATGCCCGACTACTCGTGGCTGGTCATCCCGGTCGGCTTCTTGGCCGTCATCGCCCTCATCCGTGACGCCCAGGGCGGCAGCAATTCGGGCTTGATCATCGTGTACCTCTTACCAATGGTGTGGCTCGCCCTTTACGGTCGACGCCTCCATGTGGCGGTCGGGCTCATCTGCCTCTATGCGGCCCTCGCCATCCCGATCCTGGTGATCGGTCCGCCGAGATACCCCCACTCCGAATGGCGCCAGGCCATCGCCATGGCAGCGGTGACGACCCTGGTCGCGGTCACCGTGCTGGTCGTGGTGTCGAAGAACCGGGCCTACGTCACCGACCTGGTGCAACAGACCCGGATCGCCCGGCGCAGCGCCATCGACGCCGACCAGGCCCGCGACCGGCTCGAAGCGCTGCTGCGCGCCGCGACCGGCAGTGCGATCATGGGCGTCGACCCCTCGGGCACCGTGACGTTCTTCTCCGCTGGGGCCGAGCAGATGCTCGGCTACTCCGCCGCCGAAGTGGTGGGCATCCGATCCATTGCCTACTTCATCGATCCCGCGCAGATCGATGAACGCCGTCAGACCATCGATTCGCTGCGCCGCAATGCCTTTCAACCGGCCGATCCCGAAACCGTTGCCGAGGTCCCTTGGACCGCCACACGCAAAGACGGTCAGAAGCGACGCTGCGTGGTGCGGGTGCGGGCCATGCCGACGCCGGTCGTCGACGACTCGCTCGGGGTCAAACGAACCGGCGGGGTACACGCCGCAGGTACGAGTGGCCAGCGCCGGCGCTGGAACGACGCGAAGCCTGAAGATCGGCCCGGTGGTGGTGACTCCATCCAACCCGCCGCCAGCTACGTGGTGGTGGCCATCGACGTCACCGAACGCGAGGAGCTGGCGGCAGAACGTGAGCGGATCTTCGCCGTCCAGCGCGAGGTCACCCAGTCCTTCATTCAGCAGAACCGCCGGCTGCGCGAGCTCACCCAGATGAAGGACGACGTCGTCGCCACCGTCTCGCACGAAATTGCGGACCCCAATCACCTCGATCCGGGGCTTCGTCGAGCTCCTGCTCGATGACGCACCCGAACTGACCGAAGAACAGGTCAAGATGCTGCGCACCATTGACCGGAGTTCGGCCCACCTCCAACGCGTGGCCGAGGACCTCTTGTCAGACCCCGGTGGCGGACATGGGCTCAGTGTGGCTTTCACCGATCTGGACCTGCGGGAACTGGCGGCCGACGCCGTCGACTCGTTTCAGACCGCGGCAACCACCGCTGGCGTCAAAGTCTCCTTGGCGGACGGGTCCGCGGTGGCGGTCTTCGGCGACCCGACCCGACTCCATCAGCTCATTGGCAACCTGCTCTCCAACGCCATCAAGTTCTCACCGCGCGGCGGCCAGGTGCGGGTCGTGGTCGACGCCGTGGACACCTTCGCCCGAGTTCAGGTGCTCGATGAAGGTCCGGGCATACCCGAGGCTGAGCGACCGCAACTCTTCGAGCGTTTCTATCGGCTGGCCTCGACCACCGAGTCCGGGGTGCCCGGGACCGGCCTCGGCCTGGCCATTGCCAAGTCGGTGGCCGAAGCGCACGAGGGATTTGTCGATATCGTCGACACGCCTGGCTGGTCGACGACTTTTCGGGTGTTCCTCCCGCTCCAAAGCGGGTCGGCGACCACCGGGGTGCGTCCCGACGGGCACCCAGCAGCCACCTCGATGACCGCCTAAGTGCCAAAAAGCGGCGGTGACCCCTTGGCCGGGGGCGCCAGCCCCACATGGGTCCAGGCTCGCAGTGTCGGCACCCGTCCCCGCGAAGTGCGCTGCATCAGACCGCACTGCAAGAGGTACGGCTCGTAGGCGTCTTCAATGGTGTCGGACTCTTCGCCCACACATTGCGCCAGCGTGGTCAATCCGACCGGCTGACCCCCGAATCGATCGCACAGCGTCATCAAGATCGCTCGGTCGACCTTGTCCAAACCCAGCTCGTCGACCCCGAAGAGGTCAAGACCTTCGCTCGCCGTCGATCCGTTGATCGAGCCGTCGCCGCGCACTTCGGCGAAGTCACGTACCCGACGGAGCAGTCGATTGGCTACCCGCGGCGTTCCTCGCGCCCGTTGTGAAATCCGTGTCGCTCCTTCTTCGTCGATTCGCACCGACAAGATGCGGGCCGAACGTTCGACGATGGCCCGCAGGTCGCTCGGAGCGTACAGGTCGAGCCGGCCGACGAAGCCGAACCGGTCGCGCAACGGGCCCGAAACGAGCCCGGTGCGCGTGGTCGCCCCGACCAGGGTGAATTTCGGGAGATCGAGGCGGATGGAACGCGCGGTCGGACCCTTGCCGATCAATATGTCGAGCTTGGCGTCCTCCATGGCCGAGTAGAGCATCTCTTCGACCGAACGGTGGAGGCGATGGATCTCGTCGATGAAGAGCACGTCACCGTCTTGCAGGTCGGTCAAGAGCGCCGCAAGATCTCCGGCCCGGGTCAACACCGGACCCGAGGTAATCCGAAAGCCCGCCCCCATCTCGGTGGCTACGATCCCGGCCAACGACGTCTTGCCGAGGCCCGGTGGTCCGGCGAAGAGCAGGTGGTCCACCGGCTGGTGCCGCTGGCGCGCCGCCTGCAACACGATGCTCAAGTGCTCGACCAACTGGGCTTGCCCGACAAACTCACCAAGGGAGCGTGGGCGAAGTCCCGCCTCTTCAACCTCTTCAATTTCGTCCGCAACCACCGGCGCGACCACCCGGGGTTCGAGGTCAACCGCGTCGTCGTTGCCGGCCAGCACCTCTCTGCGGGCCTGAGGGCTCACCGGCTCGCCAGTTCTCGCAACGCAAGCCTGAGCATCTCTTCCACCCCAACATCGTCGCGCAGTCCATCGAGCACGCCCCGGATCTCTTCTGGCGCGTACCCGAGTTCGCTCAGGGCGGCGCGGGCCTCGGCCTGCGAAGTGCGAGAAGACCTGCGCTCGGCACTCGACACCCCGTCAAGATCGACCGAGAGGTCGGGCAAGTCCAACCGGCTCTTGAGCTCGATGAGGAGACGGGCCGCGGTCTTTCGCCCGACGCCCGGGACCGTGCACAACGTGTCGAGATCGTCTTCGAGCACCGCAGTCGATAGGGAAGCGGGTGAAAGGACTGCCATGATGGCGAGTGCCAAGGCCGGACCGACGCCATGGGAACCGAGCAGAACCTCGAAGCACCGACGTTCGTCGTCATGTGCGAAGCCGTAGAGCACGATGGCGTCCTCACGCACGTGGGTGTGGACGAACAACGTGGCCTCGCTGGTCGAACCGCCCGACATGAGGGTGGCGGCGGTTGACGGGGTCACGGTGACGCGGTACCCGACGCCTGCGACATCGACGATGATCTCCCCATCGCCCGAGCGCATCACCACCGTTCCTCGCAACAGTCCAATCACCCGAGCATCCTCTCCTTTGTCATGGCCGCCCCCATCGCACGGCGCAGGGGCACGGTCGTCAGGTGGCAGATCGCCAAGGCCAACGCATCGGCCACGTCGGCGGACTCGGCGGGGTGGCCAGACCAAGCACACTCGCCACCATTCGCTGCACCTGGTCCTTGGTCGCCGCTCCGTAACCGACCAGGGCCTGTTTCACCTCGTTCGAGGTGTATTGCGCCACCTCACATCCCGCCGCCGCGGCGGCGACCAGTGCCAATCCGCTGGCCTGGCCGACCGACATCGCCGTCTTGACGTTGACCTGGAAGAAAACCCGTTCCACTGAGACCACCTGGGGCGTTAGATCAGCCACCAGCGCCTGGAGTTCGCCATGGAGAATCAACAGGCGCTCGGGCAGCGGCGCCTTTGGGTCCGTCTCGATCACTCCGGCCGCCCGAGCCTTGAGGGTGCTGTCATGCTCATCCCGCCCGACCAGGCCGTAGCCGCAGCGCGAGAGACCCGGATCGATTCCTAATACGAACATGCGTTCGTAGCGTAGTCGTCCCTTCGGCCTCGTGGGCGGACCTCACCTCAACGAGCCCGACGAGCACCAGCCGCCCTGATCGACCATCCTGGTGGCCACACCGTGCGTGAACCTAGGCCGTGATCGAAGCGCATTTCGCCGCCGGTGACTCCATCGCCGCTGGCCTCGCCAGCACCGAACCAATGCTCGGCGAGTGGCTCAGCCCTCGAAGGCGGCGAGGATCGAGTCGTCGATGTCGGCGTTGGTATGGACCGCCTGGACGTCGTCGTGATCGTCAATGGCCTCGAGCATGCGCAGGACGCGCTTGGCGTCGCCCTCGTCGGCGAGCGGAATCGTCGAGGTCGGTTCCAAGGAAAGGTCGACCGAGTCGGGCGTCATGCCCGCCGCTTCGAGCGTGGCGGCACCCGCTTCGAGGTCGGCGGGGGCGCAAGTAAGATCCAGTGCTCCCCGTTGTTCGAGAGGTTCTCGGCCCCGCCCTCCATGGCGACTTCCATGACCTTTTCTTCGTCGAAGCTCAGTGGAACGCTCACGATCCCTTTGCGCTCGAACTGCCAACTGACGGCTCCGGCTCGGCCATCCAGCCGCCATTGCGGCTGAAGAGGTACGCACTTCGGCCCCCGTCCCATTGCGGTTGTCGCTCAGGGTTTCGACAATGACGGCCACTCCGCCCGGCGCATAACCCTCGTAGTTGATGGCCTCGTAGCGCACGCCCTCAAGCTCACCGGTGCCCCGCTTGATGGCCTTTTCGATGGTGTCGAGGGGAACCGAGACACTTCGGGCCTTTTGGTACATCGAGCGCAGTGTGGCGTTTGAGTCCATATCGCCTCCGCCTCGCGGCGACCTCGATCTGGCGGATGCACTTCGCGAACACCTTGGCCCACGCCTTGTCCTGCGCACCCTTGCGATACTTGGTTGTCGCCCATTTCGAGTGACCCGACATTTTCCTCCCTCGGAGTTTTGGGACCACGATTGTATCGGGGCCACCCAAATGGGGTGCCCTGATCAGGAGGTTCGATCCGGCGTGTTCCGAGTCGACGTTCCCGCTCGGTACCCGACGTGACCGTGGACTCTGGTGCCACATGGGGCGATACCGTGGGGGTTCGCGGCCTTTGGGCACCGTCGCCACCGGTGCCTTCGTCGTCGACCACCCTGGTCGGCGCTCTTGAGCGTTCGGTGACCACGTCGCCGCGAGACGCGATCATCACCGGAAGGGTGCGCCCATGGCACGTAGCGCCAACGAAGCGACGAGCGGGTCATCCGAGACCGCTCCACTGCCGCCTCACGTGCCGATCGCCATCATTGGTGCGGGGTTCTCGGGCATTGGAATGGCGATCGCCCTGGCCAAGGAGGGCTACGCCCCTTGCGAGGTGCTCATCTCGAGCGTCGCTCCGACGTCGGAGGTAGGTGGTACACAGACTCTATCCGGGGTGCCGATGCGATGTGCCGTCCAACCTCTATTCATTTTCCTTTGCACCTAAATCCCAACTGGAGCGAGACCTTCTCGGCCCAACCCGAGATCGAGCGCTACCTCCAAGATGTGACCGATCGATTCGATGTGCGGCCCCAGATCGCCTTCGGTGCCGCGGTGCAAACGGCCCGTTGGAACG
This sequence comes from uncultured Acidimicrobiaceae bacterium, assembly GCA_963800725.1. Lineage (GTDB taxonomy): Bacteria > Actinomycetota > Acidimicrobiia > Acidimicrobiales > RAAP-2 > Bog-473. The sequence goes on from CAWDCE010000020.1 coordinate 59,640, forward strand.
CCGCGGATGCGAGGTGGGTAATCGAGACCACGAGGGGACGATTGACCGCCGACGCTTGATCAGCGGCGGTGGCGGCCTCTCGGCGCCGGCCTTCCCGGACATTTCGGGCATCGACACCTTCGCCGGCACCGCGTTCCACTCGGCGCAGTGGCGCCACGACCATGATCTGACCGGCCGGCGAAGTCGCGCATCATCGGGACCGGCGCCTCGACCATTCAATTTCTGCCCCATGTGCAGCGTCAAGCCGGACACCTCACCTTGTTTCAACGGACGCCCCCGTGGGTATTCCCCGCACCGCAATCGCCCCACCCGACGATTCGAACGGATGGCCTTTGCGCACCTGCCCGTCACGCAGCGCTTCTCGCCGTTGACGCCACTACTGGAGCGGTGAATTCATCTTGGGCTCGATGCTGATCCGCAATAGCAGGGCGCTCAAACGACTCGAACGTCTGGCCCAAGCCTTCATGGCGCGCTTGGTCTCGGACCCCAGCTTCGGGCCAAGTTGCTCCCGACCTACACCCCAGGATGCAAGCGACTCTTGCAGTCGAATGACTACTACCCGGCTCTGCAACGACCAAATGTGACACTCGAAGTCGACAAGATCATCGAAGTTGTCCCGTCGGGCATCGTCACAGCCGACGGCGTGTGCCATGAGGTCGACACGATCATCTACGGCACGGGTTTTCGCACCACCAAAAATCCGTTGGCCGAACGAGTCGTCGGCGCCGACGGGCGAACACTCAAAGCCCATTGGGAATCGTCGGGCGTGGGTATGTCCGCCTACTGCGGGACGACCATTCCCCGATTCCCCAATTTCTTCATGATGGCGGGCCCCAACACCGGGATTGGCCACACCTCGCTCGTGGTCATGATCGAGGCGCAGATCGCCCACGTAGTCGGCGCATTGCGCGCCGTCGAGATGCGTGAGGCCGCCGCCGTCGAGGTGCGCACCGACGTGGCGGAGCAGTGGTCGGCACAAATCCAGGCCAAAGCCGCACCGACGGTATGGAACTCGGGGGGATGTTCGAGTTGGTATCTCGACGAGGCCGGTCGCAACACCACCTTGTGGCCCGATTACACCTACCGCTTCGTGCGGCGCGTCAGCGCATTCTCGCCCGACGACTACCGATTCCTCGAAGCCCGCGCCGCCCACGAGGTCGAAGTGGGGGCCGACGGCGCAGGGTCCTGCGCGCTGCCGCAATCATGAAGCGCGAGCCGATTGCCTTGGCTTCGGCGACCGCCCTGGTCACCGGCGCGGGAAGTGGGATCGGCCAAGCCACCGCCCTCGCACTGGCCGCCAAAGGAGCAACGCTGGTGTGCGCCGACATCAATGAGGCCGCCGCACACGCAACCGCGGCGGCGTGCGCCAAGCAGTCCGCGCAGCGAGGAGTGCAGCGGGACCACGGCGCCTACGGGCTCGACGTCGCCGACCGTGCCGCGGTCGACGCCATCGCCGTCAACGTGGCCAAGGATCATGAAACCGTGACGATTCTGATCAACAACGCGGGAGTCGGCATGACCGGCTCGTTCGTGGATATGACCCCACAAGACTGGACGTTCATCCGCTCGGTAAATCTTGACGGGGTGGTCAACTGCTGCTCGGCCTTTGCTCCAGCGATGTTGGCGCGAGGCCATGGCCACGTCGTCAATATCTCCTCTGGGCTGGGTTTCACCCCGACCGCAAATGAGTCCGCCTACGGGACGACGAAGGCCGCGGTATTGCATCTGAGCCGGTGTCTGCGGGCCGATTGGGCCTCGCGGGGGGTCGGGGTGACCGCCATCTGTCCCGGCTTCATCAACACCCCCATTGGGGAATCGACCCGCTTCGCTGGGGGCCTCGAGGATCCAGCCGCGCGGGCCCAGATCATCGCGACCTTCAAACGCGGTCACGCCCCCGAGAAGGTCGCGAATGCCGTGGTGGCCGCCATCGTCGCCAATCGAGCCATGGTCGCCGTTGGATGGGAGGCGGTCCTCGGGTGGTACGCCCATCGCCTGGCGCCCTCGATCGTCCAGCAAAGCTTCGCTCGACTCACCGCCCGCCGATGAAATTAGGAATGGAGACCATGACCTCCCCCCAACCAACTCCACCGCGACCCAATCATCGCGCCCGCAACGTCACCCTCGCCGTGGCCGCAGCGGCCGCAATCGGCGCCATCGCCTACCGAAAGGCCAAGGGCGCGGCGCCGCAGCAAGACCAAAGTGGTCCCTCCTTCGAGGGACCGGCTGCCGCCGCCCTCGGTTGGGGCGACGTTGAAGTCGAGGGTCCGACGACCATCTCGACGCCTGATGGAGCCAACTTGGCCGTCTGGGAGGTCGGCAGCGGACCAACGGTGGTGCTCCCCCACTGCTGGGGGTGCAGCCACGCCATTTGGATCCCCGTCGCCCGTCGATTGGTCGAATCGGGTCACCGAGTCGTTCTCTACGACCAGCGGGGCCACGGCGAGTCGACCCGCGGCACCGCACCGCTCGACCTGGTGACACTGGCTCATGATCTGACCCACGTCCTCGAAGCCAAAGAAGTGCGCGACACGGTGGTCGCTGGTCACTCCATGGGTGGCATGGCGATCATGGCGCTGGCCACGTACCGCCCCGAGGTGCTGCGCGAACGGGCCCGGGCCATTGTCTTGGTGGCGACAGCGGCAGCCGAATCGGGGGCAAAGTCGGACCGAGCCAATCAGATCGGGGTCCAGATCATGGGATCGCCGCTCACCTCGCGGGTGCTGGGCACCCGGCAGGGCTATGGCATCGTCCGCGGCAGCGTTCGGCGACGATGCGGTCCGGGCTCAGGTGGAGTTGACCCGCACCCTTTTCGCCAATTGCGACCCCAAGGTGCGCGCCGGTTTCTTGGCGTCGATGAACGAAATGAATCTGCTCGAGGGAATTGCCACGATTGGGGTGCCGACCACGGTCGTGGTAGGTACCAAAGACACCCTGACGCCCCCGGCGCGCTCGGACGCGCTGGTCGAGGCCATAGCGGGGGCACAGCTCGTCCGGCTCGAAGGTCGGGGCCACATGCTGCCGCTCGAGGACCCCGCTGCGGTCACCGACGAGATCCTGCGCGCCGTCAAAGGCTGAGGTCACTCGCTGATCCCCCTCGGGCAGTTGGGACCGCCATCGCCTCCCCCGCCCGGCGTTCGGTGGGTGATGTCGGCGTCGGATGACTGCGGGCACGGACCCGGTGGAGAAAGGTCCCAAGAGCAAAGAGGGCGCCGATAGTGTGAAGCTCGGTGAGCGGAACGGTCAGAATTCAGACGGTCCGCTACGGCGGTGAGGGTCGATCCTTGTTGCGGCTGATGACCTCGATCGCCGCCGCAGGCGCGGTGGCCCGTGAACGCCAGGCCATCGATTCGATTGTCGTTGCGCTCGGCGACTGCGGCGCTCCAGAGAGCAGCGACGCCGTCTTGGACGAGGACAGTGCCAAAGAGATGAATGCCACCCTCGCTGCAGCGGACGTTGCGTTCGAGTACACGGCCTTCGGCGAGAACCTCGGGCACGGTGGCGGGCAGAACCGCCTCGCCGCATTCGCCACTGAGCACAACTCCGCACCGGACTACGTCATGGTGTTGAACCCCGATACCTACCTCGCCCCCACCGCCCTCGCGGAATTGTTCTCCGTGCTCGGCACGAATCGGAGCGTCGGCATCGCCGAAGCACGCCAAATCCCCCTCGAGCACCCGAAGTCCTTCGATCTGCGGACCGGGGAAACCGCCTGGGCCAGTGGCTTCGCCATGGGCCTCCCCTTCGACCTGTTCTCCTCGCTCAACGGGTTCGATCCCGCCTTTTTCTTGCATGGCGACGACGTGGATCTGTCGTGGCGGGTTCGCATGCGGGGCCGCACCATCCGCCACGTGGTGAGTGCCGCGATCTTTCACGATAAGCGGCCCGGCGCCCACGGGTATCCCCAAGGATCTGATGCGGAGGAATTTCACGGGACGCTGGCGCACCTATTGCTGGCCCATCGCGCCGAACGGCCCGATGTGATCGCCGCCGCACTCGAACGCGCCGACGCCGGCAATGTCCAGCACCGCAACGGGGCGGACGAATTTCGACGCCGCCAGGCAACCGGCGACTTGCCCGCGACCTACCGCTCCTCGCTCGGGGTCAGCGCCGATGTCGTGCGAAGTGTGGTCGCACTCGATGGGGTGACCTATGGCGCCCACCGGTTCTAACGAGATGGGCCCAACCCCGCTCGATCCGCCCGAAGCCGATCCGGCCCCGACCTACCGATTTTCTTTTTCATGGGAGAGCCCCTACGGCCATGCCGTACGCCTGGTCGAAGCGCACGCCCCCGAAGGTCTCGTCCTCGATCTCGGCTGCGGCTACGGCGCCGTCGGCGAAATCTTGGTGCAACAGGGCCGCCACTATGTCGGGGCAGACCTCGACGCTGATGCCATTGCCGACCTGGCGAGTCGCAATCTCGAGGGCCACGTCGTCGACCTCGCGGCCCATGAGGGACTCGGACGCCGCCTGGTGGAATTGGTGGCCGGCCGACCCCTCGGCGCCATCTTGTTGCTCGATGCCCTCGAGCACCTCGTCGACCCGCTCGCGGTGCTCGATGAACTCGCGGGCGTGTGCGCCCCGCTCGACGTCGCGCCGGTCCTCGTCACCAGCATCCCCAATGTGGCCCATATCGACCTGGCCGCCAAACTCGTCGGCGGGCGATGGGACGTCACGCCGAGTGGCCTCTTGGACCGTACCCACGTCCAGATGTTCACGGCCGCTCGTATCGAGCGCGAATTCGCCGAGCATGGCTGGCACGAGTGCGGACGCGAGGACCTGACCCTTGATCCATCAGACCAGTATTTCCCCCTGCTTCACCCCCTCTTGATCCGCCACAGCCCAGCGCATCAGTACCTCCGCACCTTGCGCGACGCCGCCGATCCCTACGCGGGCATCAACCAGTTCGTCCGCGCCTATCGGCTCGGCCCGGCCCGCCACACCGACACCGCCCCGGTGCACGACCACGAGGCCCGATCCCCGTTCCTCACCGTGCTCACTCGAACACAAGGGACCCGCCCGGCCCTCCTCACCGAGGCACTGACCTGCCTCGCGGCCCAAACGACCGACGACTTCGAAGTCATAGTCCTCGCTCACAGCGACGATGCCGCCGCCGTGGCGTCGGTGCACGCGGTGGTCGACTTGTTCGCCGATGACTTCGCCTCCCGGGTCCGGGTTGCCCAGATCCCAGGCGGTGGGGGGCGCAGCGCACCCCTCAATGCCGGTCTTGGCATGGCGGCCGGCGACTACATCGGATTTCTCGACGACGACGACCTGGTCACCGCCGATTGGGTCGAGTGCTTCGCTCGCTGTGCCGCGCAGGGACCGGGCCAGGTCGCTCGGTCGATCTGCCACTCGCGCTACATCCGTCAACCGAACGCCGAGGAAATGGAAGGCACCGGGGCGCACAGCGTGACTCTGACGAACCTCACCGCAGAGTTCAGCGACACGTTCGACATGGTGCGCCACCTTCGCTTCAACACGTCACCCATTATGAGTTTCGCCGTGCCGCGGACCTTGGTGAGCGAGCTGGACCTGAAGTTCAACCACGACATGGAGGTCTGCGAGGACTGGGAGTTCTTGGTGCGCGCCGCGCTCTTGGTCGGCGTGGTCGACAGCGCCACGATCACCTCGATCTACCAGCGTTGGCGCGGCGAGGGCACGACAACGTCGGCCGGGCCCGACGAGCAATGGGACATCGCCATGGCTCAGTTGATCGCCGGACTCGATGCCGCACCGTTACTCCTGCCGTCGGGCAGTGCGTCGGTCGTGGCCGCTCTGGTCGCCGAACATGTCGTGGCGTCGAGCATGGCGGGCCGGGTCGCCCCCGACACCTCGCCGGCAACCATGTGGCCGAACTCGAACAGGCGCGCGACGAGGCACTCCGGCGACTCAACGAAATGCAGACTTCGGAGTTCTGGCGAATGACCAAACCCCTTCGCAGGGGCGTGACCTGGGCCAAGATGCGGGCCAAGGGTAGTCGCACCCCGGGTTGAAGCTCCGGCGCCCGTGGCCTGCGGTCGGCGGCCCTTGGATTCAGGCGAAAACGATGGTTTTGGCGCCGTTCAAGAGCACCCGGTCCTCGAGATGCCAGCGCAGTCCACGTGCCAGGACCGACCGCTCGATCTCACGACCCACCCGCTGGAGTTCGCCCGGGTCGTCGGCATGATCGATCCGATGAGTGTCCTGTTCGATTATCGGACCCTCGTCGAGGTCGGCGGTGACGTAGTGACACGTCGCCCCAATCAACTTGACGCCCCGGTCGAACGCCTGGTGGTAGGGCCGGGCCCCGGCGAAGGAGGGCAAGAAGGAATGATGGATGTTGATGATCTCTCCTCGATGTCGCTCGCACAGGTCGGCCGGCAGGATTTGCATGTAGCGGGCCAAGACAATGGTGGTCGCGCCCTCGTGAGTGATGATCTCCTCGATGGCCCCGAAGGCCGCCGCCTTGTCCGCAGCGTCCTTGGGCACGGGCACATGCGCGAAGCGCACCCCATGCCATTCGACGATGGATCGCAAGTCGTCGTGGTTGGACACGACGCACGCGATGTCGCAATCGAGATCTCCGCTGCGCCAGCGGTGGAGCAGGTCGGCCAAGCAATGGTCTTCTTTGCTCACCAAGATCACGACCCGCTTGCGCTGGTCGGTGTCCGAGAGGTGCCACTGCATCGAGAACTCGCGGGCCACCGACGTCGAAGCGCTCACGAAGCTCCTTCGGGCCGAAGGGCAAGACTCTCTGCCACAATCTCGACCCGCAAGAAGAATCGACCTGTCGTCAGATCACCGTGTTGCGCGGCTTCAAGCACCGAACCGCCGTGTCCGGCGATGAAGCCGGTGACCGCGGCAACGATACCGACGCGGTCCGGACAAGTCACGGTCAAGATGTAGCGGCGCATCACAATGCACACATTTGAACAAACAGACGATGCACCCGCCGGTCGGGCGTCAACTCAGGGTGAAATGACGACGCCAGAAGGTGTCCCTGGCGCATGAGCGCCGGTGTCGCCCCCTCCGTCGTGCCCCTGTCCACCCAAGCCAAAACCTCTACTTGAGGTTGAGACTTGACCACCATGGGGGCACGAATGAAGACCGCCGCAAGTGTGCTGCCCCCTTCCCCGAGCGAGTCGCCGACCTCGAGGGTGGTCTCGAAGGACTGACACTGGCGACCGAAGCCGTTGCGACGCACCACCACGTCGAGCGCATCGAAAGTCCGCTGATCGGGCCGGCCGTCGAGCACCCCTTGGGCCAAGAGCACCAGCCCTGCACAGGTCCCAAAGATGGGCAGTCCTTTTCTGATCAACTCGGCCAACGGCCCGAACAGCCCCGTCGAGGTCAACAGCATCGAGAGGGTGGTTGACTCTCCTCCCGGCAGGATCAGCCCGGCCAACCCGTCGAGATCGCCGGGGCGCTTGACGGTGCGCGCCGTTGCCCCGACATCGACGAGCGCGCCGAGATGCTCACGCACATCACCTTGGAGGTCCAAGACGCCAATGTCCCCGTTCGCGCCGGGCGCTACCACCCTCGGTCGGCGAGGCGTTCGGTGGTATCCGACAGCGCCAAGCCGCGCATCGCTTCACCCAGGCCGCGCGACACCTTGGCCACATGGTCGGCGTCGTTGAAGTGCGCGGTTGCTTCGACCACGGCCGAAGCCATGCGTGCCGGGTCAGAGCTCTTGAATATCCCCGAACCAACGAACACCGCCTCGGCCCCGAGCTGCATCACCAGCGCAGCATCGGCCGGCGTCGCGATGCCGCCCGCGCAAAACAGCGGGACCGGGAGGCGTCCGGTCCGGGCGATCTCTTGGACCAGGCCGACCGGCGCCGCGAGGTCCTTGGCCCATCCGTAGAGCTCGGCGGAATCGGCTTGGCCAATGGCGCGGATCGAACCGAGGATGGAGCGCAGGTGCCGTACCGCCTCGACGATGTTGCCGGTCCCGGCCTCGCCTTTGGAGCGGATCATGGCGGCGCCCTCGGACACGCGGCGCAGTGCCTCCCCGAGATTGGTCGCACCGCAAACGAAAGGAACGGTGAAGGGCCATTTGTCGATGTGGTGGGCTTCGTCGGCCGGGGTCAAGACCTCGGATTCGTCGATGAAGTCGACACCGAGGCTCTGAAGCACCTGGGCCTCGGCGAAATGTCCGATCCGGGCCTTGGCCATGACCGGGATCGTGACCGCTTCTTGGATGCCTTCGATCAACGCGGGATCGCTCATGCGCGCCACCCCGCCGTCCCGGCGGATGTCCGACGGCACCCGCTCGAGCGCCATCACCGCCACTGCTCCGGCGTCTTCGGCCACCTTGGCCTGCTCGGCATCGACCACGTCCATGATCACACCGCCGCGCAGCATGTCCGCCAGGCCGCGCTTGACGGTGAATGTGCCGGTGGCGGACGAATTCGACGACTCGGAGCTAGTCATGGACCCAGTCTACGAGGGCGGGCGACCGCTCCTCACCACTCGCTCAAAGCCGCGACCCGCACCGAGGTGTCGTCGAGATCCCCGAGCACCCCGGGATCGAGGCGGTGACCGACGCACGGATCGATCCAGACGTGTCGCACGGGACCGAAACGGGCCGGACCGAAGAGTGAATTGCCGACCGGGGCAGGGGCCGCCTCCATCAGGCGGAGTGCATCGAGCAGCCCCCGTGGGTAGCGCACCGCGGAGGCCGAAACCACGTCGGCACGATATTCACGATTGGGGCCGACGCACCACGACAGGACGCGCTCTCCGCCCAATCGCGAAAGCGTGAGGCCGATCACCGAGACCGTATTGTCGCTGCGTTTTACATGGGCCAGCTCGTGGGCGATGACCCCTTCGAGCTCGATCGGCCCCATGGTCTCCAACAGGCCCGAGGTCACCACAAGCGCACTCGACGCCGTGTCGCGTCCGAGCGCACACGCATTGGGCACCGCATCAAAGACAATGTAGAGATCAGGCATACGAAGCCCGAAGGTGGCGCAGAGTCCTTCGGTCACATTGGTCAAGCGCGGATGATCACGCTCGCCCATTGGCACGGCACCGATTCGTTTGAGCGCCTGATTCGGGGCAACCCGCCACAACGCGTACGTCCCTGCCGCCCAGAGCACCACCAGGATCACCGCCCCAACGAGTGCGGACACCACTGCACCGACGATGATGCCGACAATCAATGGCGGCAGGAGGGCCCACAGCACACACAGCCACACCGCCCGTCGTCGGTTGGCCTTGATCTCATCGGGGAGCACTTCGGTCGCACCGAGCCCCGGCTCGATGGGCATCGGCGCCAAGACCTCAGTCGCCACCGCCACCGACGCGGCCCGTGAAGCACCGCTGCGGCTGCGCTGGTGGGAATTGCCCCCTTGGCGCGAGCGATTCTGTCCGCCGCCTCCGCCTCCCGAGCTCCGGCCTCCCCCACCGCTGCGGTTCGAGCCAGAACCCGACCCGCCGTTGCGATTCTTGTTGCGGTTGCGGTTGCGGTTTCGATTGGCATTGCCGCCACCGCTGCCGCCTTGGCTGCGATTCGAGGAGGCTCCGGGGTTCTGTGATTGCTCGGGCATGGGACCCTTCAGCCTACCGGGCGGGCCCCCGGGCCCCGGGCCTGAGACAGATCCGGCGCGACGGCGGCCATGAGCTGGTCCATCAGGCGCGCGAGGCGTAGCGGGTGACGGCTCGCTCGTAGACATCGACGTAGCACTCGGCCAGATGCTCCATCGACCAACCCTGGGCGTGGACCTCGCCCGCCTTGAGCGCGTCAGGGGCCGAGCGCCCGCTGCCTTCGGCGACGTCGGCCAAGGCGGCACCGAGGGCGCGCCTGAGGGCGACCACGTCGCCGGGAGGCACTAACTCGGCGTGCCCGCCCGCCGCTGATCGATACCCCTCGAGGTCCGACGCCACCACACTGCATCGCGCCGCCATGGCCTCGAGGAGCACTATCCCGAAGGATTCGCCGCGCAATGAGGGGGCGCACAAGATGTCGGCGCCGGCGGCCCGCTCTGCCACCTCATCGTCGCTCAACATGCCCAGCCATTTGATGCGGTCTGATTCGGGATGGCGACGTCGTTGCACCTCAGAGGCTGGACCGTCGCCCGCCACCCACAAGGTGGCGGGCCGTTCGATCTTTGCGAAGGCGTCGAGGAGGATGTCGAGTCCCTTGCGGGTTTCGTGACGCCCCAAGAACAGCACCGTCGGGCGGTCGGCCGGCGTCGCTCTGGCGTCGGCGAAGCGCTCGATGTCGATACCGTTGAACAAGACCTCGTATTCGCCCCCGGCCGACTGCATCCCGGTTTCGCGGGCGGCTTCGGAAACAGCGACGCGCACCTGCATGCGCCGCCCCACGAACTGGGCCAGGGGTTTGAATACCGGCACCCAGCGACTGACGCCCGAGCGGTGGAAGGTGCCCACCATCGGAACCGTATTGGCCAGGATCGGGCCATAGGGTGCCATTGGAGCCAGGGGTTCGTGAATATGGAGCACATCGAAGTCTCCGTGGCGCACCATGCGCTCTGTACGCACCGAGACCATTGGTGACACCGTGACTGGGGCCACCGACCCATTGGAACGCAACCCGGTCGGCCGACCGACAGCCACTACTGGGTCGTGATCGCCCGGTGCCCCCTCATCGAGGGGACCCATCACGGTGACCGCATGTCCCAGATTGCGCAGTGCCCGAGAAAGTCCGAACACCTGGCCCTGCACCCCGCCGGGCCGGGAAAGCGAATACGGGGAGAGCATGGCGATCTTCATGGGCGGTCGCTCGGCCAGTTGGGTTGGTACAGATGCCACTGTTCGGGTCGCCGTCGGATGAGGACCTCGAAGATGGTGGCCAGTTCTTGGGTGACCCGGGCAACGTCGGCCCGAAGAGAATCCGAACGCGTCGTATCGATTGGCTCCCCCACCACACCGGTGTGCCAACCCTTGGGACCGGCGTAGACGGCCGCGGGCAAGAGGACCGCGCCGGTACGCAACGCCAACATGGCCGCCCCGCCGGGCAGCGTCGTCTTCTCGCCGAAGAACTCAACCTCGACGCCATTGCCCACCAAGTCCCGATCGGTCACGAGCCCGAGGATCTGGCCATCCTTGAGCGCACGGAGCATGGTCGTACTCGATCCGTCCCCGAGGGGCACGCCGGTCAGGCCCATCCCGGCTCGCTGTCGGAGGAACCATTCGAAAAGGCGCGGCGGCTCGATCCGCTCGACGACCGCCGTCATGGGCATGCCCTCCAGCCCCAACCATGCCCCGCCCCACTCCCAGCTTCCAACATGGGGAAGGGCGAGGACGCAGCCTCGACCCGATGCCGCGGCAGCCCGGACGATCTCTTCGCCCCGATCGAACGTCATGCGGGCTCGCACGGTGGTCGGGCTGGCGTAGGGAAGTCGGGCTCCGTCCAGCCAGTAGCGGGCGTACTCGAGGTAGGTCCGCCGACTCCAGCGGCGCACCAACGCGTCGTCGGCGCTCACGCCTTCGGATTCGCTCTCGAGCACGCGGCGCAGATGGCGCTCATTCATCGCCAAGGGTGGCCCACCGCGCCGGGCCATCGCCCACGCCACCGCTGAGGCCGCGTGGCGAGCAACGGGTTCGGGTAGCTGGCCCATAGCGGTCGCCAATCCTCGATAGGTGAAGTAACGCGCGCTGTCCCGCCAGTTGGGCGCAGAGCTCATCTCATTTCCCCGCGGGCAGACCCCGAGCCCAAGACCACCACGCCATGGGCAAACTTAAGAAGATGGGGTGGAAGGTCCGCGGGTCGTGCGGGTACGGCCCGACGTCGTCCACCGCGAACTGGCGTGTGCCTTCGATTCCGCCCGACGCGCCCGCAGCGTGCGCCCGGACCGAGAACTGAGCGATTCCTGGCGACGGGCGCGCCAGCGCCCAACGGGGGCTCCGGTCGTTTGTCCGAGCTCGCGGCGTGGGACGCCCGCCCCCTCACGCCACGTACGCCAGCGCGACTCGACTTTGCCGTCCCGCCAGGCCACGACGCGGCGTCGAACCGCGGCGTCGGCGTCGGTCTCAGCGCGTTGGGCTTCGACCGATGCGGCCCGCTGAGCCACTGCCGGTCCACTCGCAAGTTGCCAGACCTTGACGAACCGGGCGACTGCGGTGATCGAGATGAGGACCAACATGATCCAAAGGATCGGGACCAACAAGGCGGAGTCGATGAAGGCGACCCCGAGCAGGATCATCCGCTCGGCCCGCTCCATCAATCCACCCTTGGCGGAAATCCCGAGAGACTCGGCCTTGGCCCGCTCGTAAGAGACCAGCGACGTCACTCCCAATATGGCGAGCGGCAGCAAGGCGAGATGTCCCTTGCCCTGCGAGATCAGGTACCACGCCACGCCACCCATCAAGAGTGCGTCGGCCACCCGGTCGGTCACCGAATCAAAGAAGGCACCCCGCACCGAAGAGGTGCCGGCGGCTTTGGCCACCGGTCCGTCGAGGAGGTCGTGCAAACCGGTCAAAATGAGCAGCACTATGGCAATGTGCAGGTGGCCGGTGCCGACGGCGACAGCGCAGGCCGTGGCCGAAACCAGACCGGTCGCAGTCAGCACGTCAGCGGTGATCCCCCGTCGGTGCAACGCCGTGCCGACCGGACCAGTGGTCCGATCGACCGCATCGCGCCAGCGACCGTCGAACATACGACTCCTCGTGGTGCCCTGCCCCGCTATGGGACAAAGCTTCTTGGACAGATACTTTAGTTTAACATTCGGCTGAATTTCCGCCGTGTACGGTCCCCCACCAGGGGATTCAGCGACCGCTGGTGCACAGGTTCGCCAGCACCCTTGTGCGTGGCTCCCCGCGATTTCACGACCGCCACGCCCGGATCCACGTGCGCCCTCTCGTGGAACCAGGCCGAGCGCCTGCCCTCGCCAGGCGGTCATGGCGGGCCAATCGCTCTTGATCCAATCTCATCAGCGTCGCCGCCCGTAGTCCCTGGTGACCTCAATCCGCCACCAAAAGGAGACCCAATGAAGCTTCGAACACTCAGTACCTTGACCGTCGCCCCCCTAGCCCTTTTGGCCACATCGATCGTGCTCGACGCGGGTCCGGCCGCCGCAAGTCCCGGGACCAAAGTGACCACGACCGAAACCCAGTTTCATATTGCCTTGTCGCAGAAGAAGTTCACCCCGGGGACCTACACCTTTGTGGCCAAGAATATGGGAACAGTGACGCATGCACTCATGATCACCGGTCCGGGCATCAAGAGCGCAATGACGTCGGACATTGCGCCGGGCAAGAGCGCGAACCTGACCGTCACGTTCAAAGATGGCAGGTACGACATCTTTTGCCCCATCCCAGGGCACAAAATGTTGGGGATGAATGTCAATGTGACGGTCGGCGCAACGTCAACGGGTGCTTCGACCACCAAGACAACCTCGGCCCCGAAGTCGGGGGGCTACGGCTATTGAGCTGAGACCCCTCCCCCGATCACGCCACGACACACGCCCGGCCATATCGCTCGCAACTCGGGAGTAGCCGGGCCGCTCGAATCGCCGTTGAGCACGGTGGCGATGCCCACAGGGCAGGTCCGGTTCGGCGCCAGTGCACGGCGGATCTCGTGGTCATACACTCAATTGGCACCACACAGCAGTACCGCCATACGGACGGAGGGACCACGTGTCAGGAGACCCGACCGCAATCCGAAATGTCGCACTCGTCGGCCACCACGGCGCCGGCAAGACGACCCTGGCCGAGGCGCTGCTTGCCGCCACCGGCGCCATCACCCGTCGAGGCTCGGTGGAAAAGGGCACGACCACGTGTGATTTCGAGCCCGAGGAAATCTCTCGGCACCTGACCATCTCGACGGCGATCGCACACTTCACGGTCGACGACGTGAAAGTCAACGTGCTCGATACACCGGGCTATGCCGACTTCGCCGCCGAGATGCACGCGGCGCTCGCGGCGGCCGACCTCGCCATCGTGGTAGTCAGCGCCACCGATGGCATCCAGGCGCAGACCGAAGACGCCTGGCGGGCCGCCGCAAAGTTGGGCCTTCCCCGACTCATCGTCATCAACAAGCTCGATCGAGAGCGGGCCGACTTCGACCGGACCCTGGCCGAGATACGAGATGTCTTCGGCGCCGGGGTCGCGCCCCTCGAGCTGCCAATCGGGAGTGAGGCCAACTTTCACGGCGTGATCGACCTGCTCGGTGATAGTGCGACCCACTACGACATTTCGGCCACGCGGACAGCCCACGAAGGTGCGGTACCGCCGGTGGGCCAACAAGGTCCGATCCCGCCCGAACTTGTCGACGAGGAGCATGAGGTCCACGAACAGCTGGTCGAGGGCATCGTGGTCGGTGACGACAACTTGATGGAGCGCTACTTGAACGGCGAATCCATCGATTACACCGAGTTGGAGAAGAATCTGGCCGGCGGGGTCGCCTCTGGGAGCGTCTTCCCCGTCTTGTGCTGCTCGGGCCTCACCGGGGTGGGCGTCGATCGCCTGGCCCGTTTGATCGAAGAACTGTGCCCGGCCCCGAGCGATGCTCCCCCGGTGTTGGCGGGAGCGGGACCGAATACGACCGAAATCCCGTGTGATCCGTCGGCCCAACCGTTGCTCTACGTCACCAAGACGTTTTCTGACGCCGGCACCGGGAAGGTGTCGCTGTGCAAGGTGGTGTCGGGGACCATCACTCCCGACATCGTCCTGATCAATACCCGGACGCGCGACGAGGAACGGCTCCATGCCTTGGCCACGTTGTGCGGTCATGACTCGACACCCACCAACCGGGTCACCGCCGGCGACTTCGTGGCCATTGCCCGTCTCGCGAGCACCCGTACCGGCGACACGCTGGCACCCAAGCACCAACCGGTGGCGGTGGTCGGGCCACTCTGGCGCCCCCGCAGCTCTGCGTCGCAGTCAAGCCGGCGTCACGGGCCGACGACGACAAATTGATGTCCGGCCTGCGCCGCCTCTGTGACGAGGACCCGACCCTGGTCGTCAGTTCGCGACGACGAGACCCACCAAACCGTCCTCGGGGTCAGCGGTGAGGTTCATCTGGCCGTGACGCTCGACCGACTGACCGAAAATCCAATGTGCACGTCGAGCGCGAAGACCTGCGCGTCGCCTACCGCGAGACCATCACGGTCCCCGCCCAGGCCGAGGGGAAGCACAAGAAGCAATCAGGCGGCCACGGGCAGTTCGGGATCTGCCACCTGCGAGTCGAGCCGCTCGGGCGCGGTGAGGGTTTCGTGTTCCACGACGCCGTTGTCGGTGGCGCCATCCCCCGCCAATACATACCCGCCGTTGAAAAGGGCATCATCGAGACCATGGCGTCGGGCGGGTCGTTCGGCTATCCCATTGTCGACATCGCCGTCACCGTCGATGACGGCAAGGCGCATTCGGTTGACTCGAACGAGCTGAGCTTCAAGATGGCCGCGGCCACCGCGTTGCGCCAAGCCATCAGTGAGGCCAGGCCCGTTTTGCTCGAGCCGATCTCGAGGATCGACGTCACCGTGCCGAGCGACAGCCAAGGTGACGTGCTCGGCGACCTGCACGCCCGCCGGGCCCGCATCATCGGTACCGACCAGGCCGAAGACAATTTCCAGACCATCGCGGCCTATGCGCCGACCGCCGAACTCTCCCGTTACGCCGTTGATCTGCCGCGCGCTGACCGGTGGGCGCGGGAGCTTTAACGTCGCGTACGACCACTACGACGCGGTCCCCGATCATGTGGCCGCAGCAAATGGCCCAGGACGGCCACGCCTGAGCGAGGTCGTGGTCGGGTCGAGGAACTACCAGGCCTCGGTGAGCTTCTTCCACACGCTCGAAAGCGACTCGGGCATCACGCGGGTATCGGCCACCGAAGTCATGAAGTTGGTATCTCCCGACCACCGTGGCAGCGCATGGAGATGCACGTGACCGGGGATCCCGGCCCCACCGGCGCGTCCGAAGTTCGCCCCCATATTCATGCCGTCGGGGTCAAAGGCGCGCGCGATGGCGGCCAAGGCATGGTTGGTGGCGCTCCACACCTCAGCCGACTCGACCTGAGTGAGGTGCTCGAGTGCGGCCACGTGGCGTCGTGGCAGCACCAAGACATGCCCGCTTGCGTAGGGGTAAGCATTGAGCACGACATAGGACCATTCACCGCGCCACACCACAAGGTTCTCGGCCGACGGTGCGCCGCTTTGGGCGATACGACAGAACACGCACTTGGCCGAGTCTTCGCCGGCCATGCCACTGCGCTCGCGCGCGGTCGCCTCTTGGATGTAGTCGCTGCGCCAGCCGGCCCAGAGGTTCTCGAGCGTCACGCCGGTGCGGTTTCGGCCACGGCGTCCTCGGGCGAGCCCCGTCGGAGCACCTCATCGACCACCTCACTCACGAAATCGGCTACCCCGACGCCGCGCTGGGGCTTGTTGTCGGTCGCCCCGCGTCGGTTAACGCCGACGGTGCGGTTGGCCACATCGTCGTCACCGACCACCAAGATGTAGGGGATCTTGGCCATCTTGGCCCGGCGGATCGAGCGCGCCGAGCTTCTCGCCGCTCGTGTCGAGCTCTACTCGCAGCCCGGCCTGGCGGAGCTCGTCGACGACGCCTTGACCGTACGCGCCGTGCGCGTCGGTGACCGGGATGACCCGCACCTGTTCGGGCGAGAGCCAGGTGGGCAACGCGCCCGCATAGTGCTCGATCAACACCGCCATGAAGCGTTCCACCGAACCGAACAAGGCACGGTGAATCATGATGGGCCGGTGCCGAGCGTTATCGGCACCCACGTATTCGAGCTCGAAGCGTTCGGGCAACTGGAAATCCAGTTGCACCGTCGACATCTGCCAGGTGCGCCCGATGGCGTCTTGGGCTTGGACCGAAATCTTCGGTCCGTAGAACGCACCGCCCCCCTCGTCCATGACGAGATTGAGTCCCATCTCCTCGGCCGTGGCCCGTAACGCCTCGGTCGCCTCTTCCCAGTCTTCGTCCGAACCAACGGCTTTGCCGGGTGGTTTGGTCGACAACTCGAGATAGAACTCATTCAGACCG
The DNA here is from genome assembly GCA_963800725.1 of uncultured Acidimicrobiaceae bacterium. Classification (GTDB taxonomy): domain Bacteria; phylum Actinomycetota; class Acidimicrobiia; order Acidimicrobiales; family RAAP-2; genus Bog-473. The sequence continues at coordinate 76,581 of CAWDCE010000020.1, forward strand.
AAATCACTCAAGAGATTCAAGACAAAGTGCAACGTCCGGACAAGCTCACTGCGCATCTCTTCTCGGGTGCAAAAGATGTGGGCGTCGTCTTGGGTCATGCCCCTGACCCGGGTCAGCCCATGGACCACACCGGACTTCTCGTAGCGATAGACGGTTCCGAACTCGAACAGGCGCAGCGGCAACTCCCGGTAGGAGCGCTGGCGACTCTTGAACACCAAGATGTGGAACGGGCAATTCATTGGTTTGAGGTAGTAGTCGGTACCCCCGTCCAGCTCCATGGGCGGGTACATGCCGTCCGCAAACCAGTCGAGGTGACCCGAAATTTCAAAGAGGTGGCTCTTGGTGATGTGCGGTGAGTTCACGAACTCGTAGCCCGACTCGACGTGACGCTGGCGCGAGTAATCCTCCATGAGTCGGCGAATCGTGCCGCCCTTGGGGTGGAAGATGGCGAGCCCCGACCCGATCTCATCGGGGAAACTGAAGAGATCGAGTTCGGCGCCGAGTTTGCGGTGATCGCGGCGTTCGGCTTCTTCAAGCTGGTGCAGATGCGCGGCCAGTGCCTTGGCCGATTCCCACGCCGTCCCGTAGATCCGCTGAAGTTGGGGTCGTTTCTCGTCGCCCCGCCAATAGGCCCCGGCCACCCGCATCAACTTGAAATGCCCGAGGCGCGAGGTCGAAGGGACATGGGGGCCGCGACACAGATCGGTAAAGGTGTCGCTGTTCCAATACGTGCTCACCAAGGAGCCACTGGCGTCGACTTCGTCCGCGCCGGCCCCCACTGCTTCGATGATCTCGCGCTTGAACGGCTGATCGGCGAAGATCTTGAGGCCTTCTTCGATATCGTGCTCGTGACGAACGAACGGCTGGTCTTCGGCCATGATCGCCCGCATCTCGGCTTCGACCCGATCGAGATCTTCGTCGGTGAAATGGGCCCCGCCGGGCAGCGCGAAGTCGTAGTAGAAACCGTTGTCGATGACCGGGCCGATGGCATATTTCGCCCCGGGCCAGAGCCGAAGTACCGCCTGGGCCAGCACGTGGGCCGTCGAGTGACGCAGCACCGCCCGACCCTCGTCGGAGTCGGCCGTGACTATTGCCACCTTGGCCCCGTCGAAGAGCGGAGTGCTCAGATCGACTTCGTGGCCATCGACGGTGGCCACGATCGCGGCCTTGGCCAATCGTGATCCGATGGACTGAGCGAGGTCGGCAGCCGTCGTCCCCTCGGCGAGCTCCCGCTGCGATCCGTCAGGGAGCTGTACCGAAATAGCGCCTGCCATCGTTCTACCTTTCCTGCTCAGTCGGGGGATTGCTCCTCACCGAATCGATGCTCCAGGGTACTGGACCTCGCTCGGCGCTCCGGACCCCCCCAACGCGGCGTTCGCGGGGCCCCCACCCAAGGCGCCGGGTCCACATACCCCGGCGGCGACGCGCTCTAGAGCACGACGCCGAGCAGCGCAGCCCCATTGGCAACCGAGTGACCGGACTTGGCCGCCTCATCGAGAATCGACAAGGCCGCCGGGGTGTCGAGGTCCGCGTCCAACGCCTCGCGCACCTCGGCCAATCCGGCGTCGCCGCCCCCATCCTTCGACGTGCGCCACCGCTCGAGACGGGCTTCGGCCGGTGGCATATCGGCACTTGTCTCCCAGCCCCAATCGTGCCGGTAGTGATGGTCGAGCAACGCCAGGCGAACCGCGGCGGGCTCGGACTGGGCGCACAGATCTCCGACGAAGACCAGGTTTCCGAGCGACTTGGACATTTTGGTTCCACCGAGTCCGACCAGGCCGACGTGGAACCAGAGGCGCACGAAGAGCTGGCCGGTCGCGGCTTCGGATTGGGCGGTCTCGCATTCGTGGTGGGGGAAGACGAGGTCACGTCCACCGCCATGGATGTCAATCGTCTCGCCGAGCTCGCGCAAGGCCAGCGCGGAACACTCGATATGCCAGCCCGGCCGTCCCGGGCCCCAGCGCGACTCCCAGGCCGGCTCATCGGAGAGGGACGGTTGCCACAGCACGAAATCGAGCGGGTTGCGCTTGTTCGGGTCGCCGGGATTTCCCCCATTTTCCGCCGCCAGCACCAGCATTTCCTCGCGTGAGAATCGGCTGATGCGACCGAACTCGGGGAACGTCGCGATGTCGAAGTACACCGCACCCCCCGACTCGTAGGCATGCCCCTTTTCGAGTGCGATCCCGACCAGGGACAAGATGTCCGAGATCGCCGATGTCGCCCGCGGCTCCTTGTAGACCGGCAGGAGGTTCAACATGCCCATTTCGGCATCAAAGCGGGCCATCTCCTCGGCGGCTAGATCGAGGTAATGCACCCCCATCTCGCGCGACTTGCGCAATATGTCATCGTCGATGTCGGTGACATTGCGGACGCAGCGGGTTTCGTGTCCGGCATCTTGGAGCCGTCGCTGCAGCATGTCGAAGGCGAGGTAGACCGCAGCGTGGCCGAGGTGGGCCGAGTCATAGGGCGTGATGCCGCACGAATACATCGTGACCAATGGCCCGGGCTCGAAGTTCACCAACTCCTGCCTCGCCGTGTCGAAAAGCTGCATATCTATATTCCCGTCATCTGAATGGTCGAATGCACCTTGTGCTTGATGTTGATCGTGATGCACACGGCCGTGAACGCCTCAATGGCCGCGGCTTGACTCAAGCTTCCCGCGTCCAGAGGTCGCAACCCGGGCAGGCGCGCAATGAGTGCCAATGTCGCTTCGGTCGCCTCTTTGTGGTCAGAACAGACCAACACGTCTGCAACCAAGTCCGAGTCGAGGTTCTCCATCTCTGAGGCGGGGAGATGGTGGAAGGAGGCTGCGACCAACGAAGCGGGCAGGGTGGCCTGTACCGCTGCTGCCACCGAACCGCGCGGTGGGATGAGCGCCAACATCTCTCGGCCTTCTTTGACCAACGCGTTGGCCATGGAGATGACGACCTTTCCCCCCAATGGTTCCCGCAACGCCTTGATCGTCACAATGGCGCTGTCCCACGGGGTGGCGATCACCACCACGTCGGCGTTTGCCGCACCCTCGTTGTCGGCCCCGCCCACGGCGAGCGACCGGTCGGGCCACCGCTCGATCAGGTCATTGGCCACACGAGCCGCTCGCTCGGCGTCACGCGAACCCAATGTGACATCGACTCCGGCTGAGGCCAACCGAGTCGCCAACCCCCGTCCAGCTGGACCGGTCCCACCAATGATTCCAACGTGCATCCCCCCACTGTCGCATAACATCGCAAACCCAATGGGACTTCTCGATGGCAAACGCTTCCTCATCACCGGCGTCTTGACCGATGCATCGCTCGCGTTCGCGGTAGCGAAGGCGGTCCAAGAAGAAGGGGGCGAGGTGGTGCTGTCGGGGGCCGGACGGGCCTTGTCGCTGACCAAGCGAACCGCCCGCAAGCTGCCTGATCCCCCCGAGGTGCTCGAAATCGACGTCACCTCGCCCGAACAGCTGGCCGCAGCCGGGTCCACGTTGGCGCAGCGGTGGGACTCGCTCGATGGGCTCTTGCACGCAATTGGCTTCGCTCCGCCGAGCTGCCTCGGAAACGGCATGTTCGAGGCCGGCTGGGACGATGTCTCGGTCGCCTTGCAAATCTCTGCGTACTCCCTCAAAGCACTGGTAGAGGCTTTTCGACCCCTCTTGGCCAAGTCCGGCGCATCGGGTGGGGCATCGGTGGTTGGGTTGGATTTCGACGCCACCGTGGCCTGGCCCCTCTACGACTGGATGGGCGTGGCCAAAGCCGCCCTCGAGTCCCTCACCCGCTATTTGGCCCGTGACCTCGGACCCGAGGGCGTCCGGGTCAATCTGGTGGCTGCCGGTCCCATCCGGACCATGGCCGCCAAATCAATCCCGGGCTTTTCCGCCTTCGAGGACACGTGGGCCGAGCAGGCGCCCCTCGGCTGGGACGTCAACGATGCAGACGCCGTCGCGCGGGCGTGCGTCGCCCTGTTCTCGAATCTCCTCTCGATGACGACCGGCGAGATCCTTCACGTTGACGGCGGGGTGCACGCCGTCAACTAGCGAGCGGCGCTCCCCTGGCTCAACCTCGGGTGCTCAACCGACGACCTCTTCGGACCCCGCGGCCACGCTGGACTTGGCACCCTGGCGCCTCGATTCGGGCCCGAGCATTCTGCGCCCCACGACGCCACCGATCGTGCCGACGACAACCGCGCCGACGCCCGCGAGGGCCCAGAGTTTGTCCACACCAGGGTTGAGATATTGCCCGAGTTGGTGTCGTCGCACGATGTCTGCCGCAAAGATCGTAAAGAGGGCCGCCGTGGCCACCACGAAGGCTTCGATCACGGCCCATTCGAGGCGACGGCACGGTCGCCCGGCGATGCAGCCGCCCACGAAGAACCCGACCGCCATTACGGCGGCGGGGATGACCCACCAGATGCCACCTTGATCGATCAGCGGTTTGCCGTGCCAGAACTCCTCGATGAAGAACGTCGGCCCGGCGATCACCAGCGCCACGACGTAGCCGAGCATGACCGTGGCGACGTGAGCGAACCACTCCCGGCCGTCGAAGAGCAGCCCCCCGGAGCGATCAGAGGCCGCGCCACCGGCTTTCGCGCGAGCTTCGGGACGCGCTCAATCCGAGAGCAGCCAGCGTCGGGGCGCAACCAACTCGTTTGCCTCGTTTGGACCCCACGACCCGCGCTGATAGATGACCGGCTGGGGCTTGTCGTGGAGAATGGCGTCGGCCACCTTCCAGACCTGCTCGAGGCCATCGGGTCGGGTGAACAATGACCGGTCGCCCATCAACACGTCGTGGAGGAGCAGCGAGTACGCGGGCAGTGACGGCGTGTCGAGTGCCGTGCCCAAGGGCAATGAAATATTCGCCGCGCTGAGCGACAACTCGGGCCCGGGCACTTTGATCACCAGCGACAGCGTGATCTGCCCGTCGCCCGAGAGTTCGAAGCCAAGCACGCTCGCTCCGAGGGGTTGACCAGAGAGCCCGGGAATCGGGTCCTTGAACACCACGCTGATGCGCTGGTGGCTCTCCGCCATGCACTTGCCGGTGCGCAACAAGAACGGAACCCCCTTCCAGCGTGCGTTATCGATCCACATCTGGGCCGCGACGAAGGTCTCGGTGCGCGAGTCGTCGGCCACGCCTTCGATGTCGCGATACCCCTCGTACTGGCCGACCACGACGTCGGATTCGCTCAGGGGCCGAAAACAGCCGATTACCTGTTCGCGCGCGACGGCCAGGCATTCGGGCTCGAGGCAATGCGGCGGCTCCATCGCCACCTCGGCCGCCAGCTGGAAGAGGTGGGTCACCAACATGTCCAAGATGGCGCCAGTCGCTTCGTAGAACGAGGCACGCGACGCCACATCGAGCGTCTCGGGCACATCAATCTGGACGCTCTCGATGTGCTCGGCGTCCCACATCCCCGAGAACAGCCCGTTGGCGAATCGAAGGACGTGGACATCTTGGGTGGCTTCTTTGCCCAAGAAATGGTCGATCCGGTAGATCTGGGATTCTTCGAACGTCTCATGTGCGACGTGGTCGAGATTCTTGAAGGACTCCATCGAGGTCCCGAACGGCTTTTCATATACGGCGCGGGAGCGCTCGACCAGGCCGTGGGTTCCAATGGCTTCGGTTAAGGGCCCGAACGCCGCCGGTGGCACGGCCATGTAGTGGATGCGCTGGGGGGTGCCCCCGAGCTCATGTTCGGCTTCGGCCAGTACGTCGAGCAGGGAGCCCGGATTCGCGCTGTCGAAGCCACCGCCGGCGAAGCGCAGGCGCGAGCGAACCTCTTCCCAGGGTCCGTCGCTTGGCTTGGGCCCGAATTCTTCGAGACTCTCTCGGACTCGTTCTTGGAAGTCCTCGTGGGAGACGTCTCCACGGCCATTGCCGACCAAGCGCCAGTCCTCGGGCAACAGATCGGCAATGGCGAGGCGGTAGAAGGCCGGGAGTACCAGCCGGTGCGCCAAGTCACCCGTGGCGCCGTAGAGGATGAAGATCGTCGGCTCAGGGACAAGATGGGAATCTGTCATGGGGGCGTCCTCAGAAGATTGGCTTGATGGGCCGCACCACGGCGGCCCGCGGGCGAATTGAGGTTATCGAGTCACGGCGCACCCGCTCCCTCGGCCTCGCTCCCAAGCCCCACCCACCGCACCGACGGACCTTGCACCGCGTTGGGCACCACGCAGAGCGCTCTAGGCCCCGGGTCGGCGGACGTGCGTGCACCACTAACTTGACGTGAGCATGCGTTCGGACCGATTTCACGAGTTTTGCGGGGCACAACCCACGCCGGGGCGGGGTGTCGCCTGATGGCCATGCGCGGCCATGGAATGGGTGGGGGCCGACCGACCGGGGGCTGGGGCGGTATGCGATCGCTGCGCCAAGATCGTTCCGTCCTCCAACACCGGGTCAAAAAGGGCACCGCACGTCGCATGTTGACGTTTGCGGTCCCTTACAAACGGATTCTGGCCGTGTTCTTGCCTGTGGTCGTCATCAATGCCGTCATCGCCGCGGTCAACCCACTCATCCTGCGCGCCCTGATCGACAACGGAATCGAACAAAAGGACAAGGACCTCGTCATCGGACTGGCCCTCCTCGCCGGCGGCCTGGCCATCCTCGATGCCCTCTTGGCCCTCGTGGAACGACGTATCTCCGCCGTTATTGGCGAGGGACTCATCTTCGACATGCGTTCCAAGGTCTTTCGGCACATCCAACAGATGCCGTTGGCCTTCTTCACCCGCACACAGACCGGTGCGCTCGTGAGCCGCCTCAACAACGACGTGATCGGGGCCCAGCAGGCGTTCACCGACCTGCTCTCGAACGTCGTCGGCAACGTGGTCACCGTCATCATTGTGCTCGGGACGATGTTCTTCTTGAGTTGGCCGATCACCCTCGCCGCGCTGATCCTCCTCCCGGTCTTTTTGATTCCGGCGCGGATCGTTGGCCGCCACATTGGTTCGCTCACCATGGAGGGCTACAACCTGAACTCCGAAATGAACATGGTGATGCAAGAGCGCTTCGGTGTCGGCGGCGCCATGCTGGTCAAGTTGCTCGGGCGCCCCAACGCCGAGGCCGAGTCCTTCGACGCAAAAGCCGGACGGGTGCGCGACATCGGCATCGCCCAGGCCACCTATGCCCGGGTCTTCTTCGTCGCCCTCACCTTGACCGCGTCCCTCGCCACTGCATTGGTCTACGGCTTCGGCGGCGTGGCCGCGATCGACGGCACACTCCAGGTCGGTACCGTGGTCGCGCTCTCCGCCTACCTGGCCCGGCTCTACGGTCCCCTCACCCAACTCTCCAACCTCAACCTCGATGTGATGACGGCGCTGGTGTCCTTCGAGCGGCTCTTCGAGGTCCTCGACATCGTGCCCATGCTGAGAGAAGACGATGACGCGGTCGACGTTTCCCGCGGCGCCGCCTCGATCGAATTCACCCACGTCGACTTTTCCTATCCGAGCGCCGAGGACGTCTCGTTGGCCTCTCTCGAATCGGTGGCGGTCCTCGAAACCGGGGCGCGCAACGAGGTCCTCCACGACATTTCCTTTTCGGTCGCCCCGGGCCAAATGGTGGCGCTGGTCGGGCCGTCGGGTGCGGGCAAGACCACCATCTCTTCGCTGGTGCCGCGGCTCTATGACGTGTCGTCGGGTTCGGTCAAGATCAACGGCACCGATGTGCGCAAGGCCACCATGGCCTCATTGCGCGACGTGGTTGGCGTCGTGACCCAGGACCCCCATCTCTTCCATGACACGCTTCGGGCCAACCTCTTGTACGCACGGCCCGAAGCGAGCGAGACCGAAGTGCTCGCCGCCCTCGACCAGGCGCAGATCGGCCAGATCGTGGGCGATCTGCCCGACGGCCTCGACACGGTCATTGGAGAGCGTGGCTACCGGCTCTCGGGCGGCGAGAAACAGCGGGTGGCGCTGGCCAGGCTGATGCTCAAGGCCCCCGACATTGTGGTGCTCGACGAGGCCACGGCCCATCTCGACTCCGAATCTGAGGCTGCGGTCCAGCGGGCCTTCCGCGAAACCCTGACCGGCCGGACGTCCCTCGTGATCGCGCACCGGCTCTCGACGGTCCGCGAAGCCAACGAGCTGCTGGTCATCGACGACGGCCGGATCGTCGAGCGCGGGACCCACGCCGCCCTCTTGGCCCACAACGGCCTCTACGCGGAGCTCTACCGGACCCAATTCGCCGACCAAGAGGGAAGCGATCCCGAGTCCCCCGCGGCCTGAGGCGCCGGCCGCTCGACGCCGGCTTCCGGCAGGGGTGGCCCGCTCAAACTAGAATTGGTTCTACTTGCGGGTGCGCGCCCGCCGAACCTATGACCCTTGGAGGTCCAACCGTGCACAACGAACTCTGCGAACGCCTGGGCATCGAGTTCCCGATCTTCGCCTTCACCCACTGCCGCGACGTGGCCGCTGCGGTCAGCAATGCCGGTGGGATGGGTGTGCTCGGCGCCGTGGGGTTCAGTGCCGAAGAGCTCGAGGTCGAACTGACCTGGCTCGATGAGCACGTGGGCGACCGTCCCTACGGCGTCGACATCGTGATCCCGGGCAAGTACGAAGGCATGGGTGAACTCGACCCAGTCAAGCTCGAAGCCGAGCTCAAGGCCATGATCCCCGACGAGCACCGGGCTTTCGCGAAAAAGATCCTCGCCGACCACGGTGTCCCCGAACTCGAAGGGGGCCCGCGCCGCGAGCTCTTGGGCTGGACCGCGGCGACCGCGGCTCCGCTGGTCGAGGTGATCCTCAAGCACGACAAGGTCAAGTTGGTGGCCAACGCGCTCGGCACACCGCCCGACGACGTCATCGAACAGGTGCACTCGCACGGGATGCTGATCGCCGCCCTGGCCGGTTCGGTCAAGCACGCCCTCAATCACAAGGCGGCCGGCGTCGACATCGTGATCTGCCAAGGCTCCGAAGGCGGAGGCCACACCGGTGACGTCGGCTCGATCGTGCTGTGGCCCGAGGTCATCGAAGCCGTGTCCCCGACCCCCGTCCTCGCCGCCGGCGGCATCGGGACGGGCCGCCAGATGGCCGCCGCCATGGTGCTCGGCGCGGCCGGGGTGTGGACCGGGTCTCTCTGGCTGACCGTCGAAGAGGCCGACGTGCCACCCAAGCAGATGGAGAGCTACTTGAACGCCACCTCGCGCGACACGGTGCGCTCACGCTCGTTCACCGGCAAGCCCTGCCGGCTCTTGCGCAACGACTGGACCGATGCCTGGGAGGCCCCGGGCAACCCCAAGCCCCTCGGCATGCCGCTCCAAATGATGGTGGCCATCGAGGCGGTGAGCCGGGGGCACGCCTATCCAGAAGCCGCCCGCGACGTCAACTTCAACCCGGCTGGCCAGGTCATTGGTCTGGCCAAGACCGTGCGCAAGACCAAGGACGTCATCCTCGGCATGGTCGAGGACTACATCGATGCAATTGAGAAGATCCAGCTGGTCGACTGAGCCCACGAGTGGGTCGGGCAACGGTTTTCCGTCATGCCCACGGCGGCGGAGTTGGGCCTTGGCCGGTGGTGATCAAATGCTTGAGACTCGCATTGACAAAGAAACCCCAGGCACTCGAGCAGCCGTCGTAGCACTCGAAGGCGTCGACCAAACCAACGTGCGTGAATCTGACCTCGGTTTCGTGCTCCTTCGGAGCGATTGCGAAAATGATCTCCGTGCCGGTCCACTCATTCGGGTTGGGGCCCTCGAGATGGGCTTCAACGACGCGCCAGACGACCTTTTCCCCCGGCACGAGTTCGGTGATCTTGTGCTTGGAGTAATGCGCGCCCCGATAGCGATACGAGAACTCGCCACCGACTGTCCTTGAATCGCCCTCGATGTCTCCGGTCCACCATCCGCGCACATTGTTGATGGCGTCGTAGACCTCAGTTGCGCCCTGTTCGACGGTGAACGAACTGGTGAAGTTCTGCGCTGGCATTGTTTGCTCACTTTCATTTAATGCATCGGCTTCTGCGACGAGTTGACGTTCGAGTAGCAACTGACGCGTTGACTCGGATTTGAGTTGGCTGATCATTCGGAGCGTCGCCCACTGACTTTGGTGGCATTTGCACGACTCTCGCCTTCGGCGTGGGCCGCCTCGGCGAGGCGTTTGATCGCTGCGAGTCGCCTATCCCATTGCGTGGCGACGTCGACCATGGCCCGCGCCGCTTGGTGGAGACGCACCGGGTCCACCTGGTACAACACCTCTCGACCCTGTTTGCGACGGCTGACCATTCCGGCCCCTTCGAGCAAGGCCAGCTGCTTGGACACGGCTTGGCGTGAGAACGGCACACGACCGGCCAAGCTCCAGGCACTGGCCTCACCGTCGGTGACCAAAAGGTCGAGCACCCGGCGACGAGTTGGGTCGCCAATCACGGACCACAAATCATCATCGACCCGTGTCGTCATCGAGACTGGCGTTCGCCCAGGACGCCGGCGAGGCGGTCCAGATGTGCAGCCCACCCCTTTTGGTGATCATCGGTGTATCGCTGTTTCTCTTCGTCGGGCCAATCGCGACCCTCGTGGCCCCCCTCGGTCACTCGCAGTCGTGTGCGATCGTCCCCCTCGGGCGTCAACGTGAACTCGACGAGCATCGAGTTTCCCTCGGCTGGTTCTTGGTTTTCGGGAAAGTTCCAGCGGAACGAGAAGCGATTGGGAGGATCGACTGCCTCTACGACGAGCGGCCCGCCCTGCTCGCCGAAATGCAAATAGCCACGGGCACCGGGTTCGGTGACCAGGTCTACCTGGTCGGCAAACCACAGGCTCATCTGGGCGGGTTCGGTGACGGTGCGCCAGACCACTTCGACCGGGGCCTCAATCAGAATCTCGCGCTCAATGGTGTGGCTCGTCATCACTGTGTCCTCCCGCACGTTCACGCTCCGTCTCGACCTGCAACCAATGGTAGCACGTTGTTGCCTTTAGTGCAACCTGTGATTGCACATGGGTGCGGGCCGATCAGACGTTGTCTCCTTCGTGGTGACCCACCTTCGACCCGCCCCGAATCCGTCGAGCGTGCACGCCACCGCGACGATGCGCGCGTGGACCATCAGCCGTCGCTGATCGCCGCCCGCGAAGAAATTCGCCTCACGCCGAGAGTGGCCGACAGCAGCGCCGGCTGGACGTGACTGCCATAGTGTCCGAACCATGGATCTCCACGAAGCCCTCTATACGACCCGCGCCATGCGCCGGGTCAAGTCCGACCCCATTCCCCTCGAGATCCAGGCTCGGATCCTTGACGCCGCGGTGCGGGCCCCGAGCGGCGGCAATCAACAGAACTGGCGCTTCTTGCTCCTCGACGACCGGGAGAAGAAAGCGGCGCTCGCTCCCCTCTATCAACACGCCATGGGGCAGCTGTGGGAGAGCGTGTATAAGCCCCAGCTCGATGAAGCGGCCGCCAACCCCGAAGCTCGCGAGTCCAAACAGTTTCTCCGGGTCCAGCGCTCGGCCCAGTGGCTGGCCGATCACTTCGAAGAGGTTCCCCTCTTCTTGTTCCCCTTCAGCCAGTTCGACCCGAGCGGGGGGTCGATCTATCCGGCGGTGTGGAGCGCGATGCTCGCCGCGCGCGCCGAGGGGATCGGCAGTTGCCTCACCGCACTTCTCCAGTTCTTCCATCCCGACGAGACGCTCGAGATTCTCGGTGTCCCGAAGGACCAAGGCTGGATTCTGACCGGTTGTGTGAGCTTTGGCTATCCGCTCGGCACCTGGGGCGTGGCCCCGAGGCGACCCCCTCATGAGGTCTGCTTCCGAAACTCATGGGGGACCGACGTCGGGTTCGCGGTGCCCGAACCCCTATGGCCGCATCGCGACGCCTGAATTAGCCACGCACACTCATCTCGACGAAACGGCGCGCCGCTGGGGAAAGTGATCCGCGCCGGTGCACCAGCGCGAGCTCGCGGGTGATCGCAGGCTCGGGCCGCGCCACCACCGCCCCGAGTGTCGCGGCCACTTCGGAGAGAGATTCGGGCACCGAGCGCGGCGCCGGCGCCGGCCACCACCAGGGGCACGATGGCGTCACGTTCCGCGGTCACCACCGCCACGTGGGGTGTGCGCTCGACGGCGGCGAAGGCCTCCATCAAGAGGCGCGAGGTCGAGGTGCCACTTGGGGCCAGCACAAAAGGTATCTCCTCCATGTCGGCCAGCCCGATCGACCCGAGCGTCTGAGTGGCCGAACCCGGCGGAAGAATCAAGACCAGGTTCTGGCGGCCCAGCCGATGCGAGATGAGCACGTCGGGGAGCCGGTGCGCCTCGGTCACCCCGAGCTCGGCGGACCCCGAGTGGACCAGGTCGAGGAGCTCGTCGGTGTCCTCGGGCGCGGCGAGATCGATGCGGATCTGGTCGTGGTCCCGACGAAATGCCCCGATCAGGTCGGCCAACGGATCCGCCACCAGCGTGGGCAACGAAGCCATCGTCAGGTTGCCCGCGTTCAGGCCGGCCACCGACGCCACGGCAGCCCGACCGGTTGCGATATCGCGGGCTACCTGGCGAGCCGGGCCGACCAGGGCCTCGCCGGCGGCGGTGAGCCGTACCTTTCGTGCGTGGCGGGTGAACAAGGTCGCACCGAGCTCGACCTCGAGATCTTTGACCGCGAGCGACAGAGCGGGCTGGGAGACGTGGACGGCCTGGGCCGCCGCGGAGAATCCACCGTGATCGACCACCGCCAGGAAGTGAGCGAGCTTGCGGGAATCCATTTAAGAATCTTATCGCAATGTTCATTTCTTGGTATTTGATTTCTAATGCAGCGAGGCTCAGGATGGAATTGTGACCCTGGGAGCCGCCGATTCGTCATGGAATTTCCACCGGCTCTTGCACGAAACTCGGCGACCGACCTCCATCCGCGAGCACCCCAATGCCCATTGGCTGGCGGTCGGTGCGGTCTGCATCGGCGCGCTGATGAGCCAGCTCGACGCCAGCATCGTGACCGTCGCCCTCCCCTCACTCGAGGGCGCATTCGGGGCCGGGGTGAGTTCGGTCACCTGGGTGGGACTGAGTTACCTCGTCGTCTTGGTCGGCACGGTCGCGGCGATCGGGCGCTTGTCCGACATGCGCGGACGCAAACTCTTCTACGTCTATGGCTTCGGGCTCTTTGTCGCAGCGTCGGTGCTTTGCGGTCTCTCACCCAACCTCGGCATCCTGTGCGGCTGCCGCGCGCTCCAGGCGATTGGTGCCGCCATGCTCCAGGCCAACAGCCTGGCCATCATCGTCATGGTGGTACCTGCCCGCTCACTCGGGCGGGCCATTGGCGCCCAAGGGGCGGCCCAAGCCATCGGCCTGGCCCTGGGCCCGACCGTCGGCGGGCTCTTGGTGGCCGCGGGGGGATGGCGGCTCATCTTCTTCGTCAACGTCCCCATCGGCATGCTCGGGGCCGTGGCTGCGCTGTTGTTGGTGCCGCGCAGCACGCACCTTGCACCAAAGGCACCGTTCGACTTCGCCGGTCTCGCCACCTTGTTCCCCTGCGTCGTGGCGGTGCTGGCCGTCATCACTTTCGGTACGGTCCTCGGGTGGTCCTCGACTCTCATTGTGGGGCTCTTCGTGGCGGCCGTCGTTCTTGGCTGGTGGTTCATCCGCCACGAGCTGAAGAGCGCGAACCCAATGATGGACCTGGACCTCTTCAAGCAACGCCGCTTCTCATTCGGGATCATCAGCGGCATTGGCTCCTACATGGTGATGTTCGGGGTGCTCTTGGTCATCCCCTTCTACGCCGAGCGGGCGCTGGGCGACTCTGTCGTGCGCTCGGGTCTCGAGCTGATGTTCCTCCCGCTGTGCTTCGGGATCACCGCGCCACTCGCGGGCAAACTCGCCGATCGCTTCGGGGCACGTCCTTTGACGGTCAGTGGCATGGCGCTGGTCACCGCGGCCCTGGTCATACTCGCGGCAGCACGCCCCGGTGCGGTCGGGATCGCAATCGACTTGGCCGTGATCGGGGTCGGTCTGGGCCTGTTCACCCCGCCGAACAACGCGGCGATCATGGGCTCGGTGCCACCGGGGCAGTCCGCCATGGCGTCGGGCATCTTGAACATGAGCCGAGGCATCGGGACCGCCCTCGGTCTGGCCGTCAGCGGTCTCGTCTTTAGCGTCAGTGGCGGCGAAGGCGGCACCGAGGCGGCCGCACACGCGTTCGCGATCAGTGCCCTGGTCTTGGCGCTGGTCGCCGCGGCCGCCGGCCTGGTGGCCGCGTTCCGCCCGCATGGCCAGCTCGGTGACACCAAGCTGGCCGGCCTCGAGGCCTAGACGCGGTCGAGTTCAAGCATCTTGATGGCGTTGCCTCGCAACACCTTGTACGCGACCTCGTCCGTCAGACCGACGCACAGCTTTTCGATGTAGGCCTCCGAGTAGGGCCACGTGGTGTCGGTGTGGGGGTAGTCGGTCTCGAAGCAGATGTTGTCTTCGCCCACCTCTTCGAGCGAGCGCAGTCCGTGGCGGTCGGCGGTAAAGCAGCCGAAGATCCGTCCGTAGTACTGCGTGGAGGGGGGAACCGGGATCCGCTCTTTCGCGTGCATCCAGCTGTCGTGCATCTCCCACACGGTGTCGGCGCGCTCGAGGACGTAGGGGATCCAACCGATCTGGCCTTCTGAGTAGGCCAGCTTGAGTTTGGGGAACTTCAAGAGATTCCCCGAGAACAGCCAATCGGCCAGCGACGCCATGGCGTTGTTGAAGCCCAGCGTGCCGCCGACGGCCGGGTGCGAGTCCGGTGAAGCGACCGGATTCGAAGACGACGACCCGACGTGCATGCACACGGTCACGCCGTAGTCATTGCACACCTCCCACAATGGATCCCAGTAATCGGTGTTGATGCTCGGAAGCTTGAGTCGGGTGGGGATTTCGCTAAAGGCAATGGCGCGCACCCCGCGCTCGGCGTTGCGCTTGGTCTCAGCTGCGGCGAGGTGGGCGTCCCACAGCGGGATGATGCACAGCGGAATGTTGACGCCGCCCGAGGGTTCGCACCACTCTTCGACCATCCAGTTGTTGTTGGCCTCGACGCAGGCCAAGGCCAGCTCCTTGTCTTTGGCCTCGTAAAAGGTCTGGCCACAAAAACGGGGAAAGGTCGGGAAGGGCAGCGACCCGTCCACGTAGTTGAGCGCCAGGTCCTTGACCCGCTCGTCGCGATCCCAACAGCCCTTGCGCATGGCGTCGTAGGTGATGGCCGTCATCGTCATCTGCGTGCGGTCGAAGACGATCTCGCCGTTGTCGTCAAGGGTCGTCGCGGCCTGGGGAATGGCCACGAACTTCTTGTGCACATAGATCAATTCGTCGTCGTAGTACCAGGCGCTGCCCCATTCCCCTTCTGGGTCCTCGTGCATGTCGTACTTGGCACCCGAGAGGTGGCGAAAGCTCCCCCAGCGTTTGTCCACCACTTTTGGACCTCGCTCCCGCCACTTTTGTGGAAGCCAGGTCTGCCACACGTGGGGTGGCTCAACAACATGGTCGTCAACGCTGATGATCTTGGGCAGTGCCATACCCGCCAGGCTAGCTGAACCTGACGCTGGTGTCAGGGAAGTGCTCGAGGGTCGGCTCAGGTGGCGGACCCCGGGGCGGCGCCGGCTCCCGCACCCTCGCGGTGGCCGACCCCCTGGCGCCGGGGCGTTTGCCCTGCAAGCCTGAGTGTTCGATGCCACCGCCGCCACATCGCCCCGGCCCCGTCGACCCCGATGAGGCAATCTCGGCCGGTGACTTCTCCTCATGGTTCGAGGCAATGCGCCGGGCCCTGGGTGACGAGGGCGAGTCCGACGTTCCCTGTGCTGGCTGTACCGCCTGCTGCACGTCGTCACAGTTCGTCCACATCGCGCCCGACGAGACCGACACGTTGGCGCACATTCCGCCCGATCTCCTCTTTGCCGCCCCGCGTCAGGCGCCGGGTCACCGGGTGCTCGGTTACGACGAGCGAGGGCATTGTCCGATGCTCATCGACAATCGATGCTCGATCTACGCCCATCGCCCGAAGGCCTGCCGCACCTATGACTGTCGGATCTTTGCGGCGACTGGCGTTGCATTGACGGATCGGACCCAGGTCCGCATCGCAGCGCGGGTCAAGCGGTGGCGATTCGACACGCCAAGGGGGGCCGACGCAGACCAACGCGACGCGCTGCGAGCTGCTGGGGCCTATCTCAGATCCCACCCCGACGTGTGGCCGGACAATGAAACGCCAGTGCACCCCACCGGCCTGGCCGTGACCGCCATCGCTATCGCCGATCTCTTCGCCACTTCTGAGCGCGACCCCACCGCGCCGAGTGGGCGCTCACCCGATCCCGCCACGGTCAAGGCGCGTATCGCAGCCCTCAAGGCACCGCGCACCTGAGCGGACGGGCGGCGCAGTCGCGGGGTCGGGCCGCACGGTCTCGGCCCGCGCCCTAACCTTCGATCGTGTCCAACCATTCACCGCGGGTCGACCTCGTCGCCTGGGACGGGCCCATCGATGCGCACGACCCCGATGCCAACTTCAAGGCCGATGTCGCCCTCTACTCCGGCCTCGACCCAATGACGACCGTCGAGGCGCTGGCCGGCGCTTTGGGCATGCCCGAGGGCGCCATCGTGCGCTACGTGGTGGCGAAATGGGCGTCAGCGGGGAGTGCCGGACTCCTCGAGATCGGACCTCAAATGGTCCAACAACTCTGGGCGGTGACCGAAGCCGCCGAAGCGCTCGATACCGAAGAAGCCCGCCTCGCGGCCTATGGGCAGCTTCGCCAGATGGTGTCGTGGCTCCGCCATCCCTTGACCGTCGACGGGCCCGAATCGGGCTACTGAGGTTCCGCACCCCACGCGCCGTGCCGGCGTCGCCACATCACAACGGCGCGAGGTGCAATACGGTGAAGCGATGCACCGGGCGCGCGCGTGGATGAGTTGGTCGAGCGGCAAGGACAGCGCGCTGGCCCTGCACGCCGTCCGGACCGAAGGAGCACTCGACATCGTCGGACTCGTGACCACCGTGAACACGGTGGCCGATCGTGTCGCCATGCATGCGGTGCGTCGCTCGCTTCTCGAATCCCAAGCACACGCGCTGGGCCTCCCACTCCATGTCATCGAGCTCCCCTGGCCGTGCCCCAACGAGGTCTACGAAGCGCAGATGATGCGCGCCTGCCTGGCCGCCACGCGGTCGGGGGTCAGTCACATGATCTTTGGGGATCTGTTCCTCCAAGACGTCCGGGACTACCGAGAGCACTCCTTGCGCGACATGGACATCACCGCGGTGTTCCCCTTGTGGCAACAACCGACCGAAACCGTGGCCCATGCGATCATCGACGCGGGGATCCGCGCCGTGTTGACCTGTGTCGACCCGGCACAGGCACCGGCCGAGTTGGCCGGTCGCACCTATGACGCGCAATTGCTGGCGGACCTACCCGATGGGGTGGACCCGTGCGGGGAGAACGGCGAGTTTCACACGTTGGTCTTCGACAGCCCGGACTTCGCTTCACCACTGCGCGTAGCGGTCGGCGAGGTGGTGAGCCGAGACGGATTCGTCTTCGCCGACGTCGAAGCCGTCGCGGATGCCGCGGCAGCCCCGCCAATCTGATCTGATGCACCCATGACCGTCATCAAAATCAACGCCATCACCGTTCCGCCCGACGCCGGAGATGAACTCGCCCACCGCTTCGCCGCACGGGCCGGTGCAGTGGACGATCAGGACGGGTTCGAAGGTTTCGAACTCCTTCGGCCAACCGACGAACGCCACCAGTGGTTAGTCGTCACCCGCTGGCGTGATCAGGCATCGTTCGAGGCCTGGGTCACGTCACCCGCCTTCGCCCACGGCCATGCCGGCGCCGACCGACCCGCACCACACGGCGGGCCAGTCTCGATTTCCTCCGAGCTGTGGTCCTACGAAGTCGCGGGTGGTTCTGACCCCGAAGCCCGGTGATCTGATCCTGGTCGATCTCGAGGACCGCTGTGCTACCGTGCTCGCGCAGTAGTAGTAACTCTCGTGAGGGGAAGCCGGTGAAAGTCCGGCGCTGGTCCGCAACCGTGAGAAGGATGCCCAAATGGCGACCTTCGAGTCGGGATACCTCATCGAGAGTGGAGTTCCCACCGTCGAGACACAAGGGCAGGGGCTCGGTGCAGCCCCGCAATGGTGCGGTGTTCTCCGGGTGCTTGGCCCGGGAAAGAGACCACCATGCACATCATCCGCCGTCATCTTGTGAGCGCGAGTGCGCTCGGGATGCTGATCATTCTCTCGAGCATCGGCGCCGCGTGGTCGGCACCCGCGGCCAGTGCCACGGCACCAACTTTGCCCCAAACCGCCGCCGCTCAATCCGCCGCGAGCTGGCTCGGCCGCCAGTTCACCCCCGGAGGGTTCATCCCCCTTTCGGGCTCGAACACTCCTGACTACTCCACCACGGTCAACTCTTTACTCGCCCTGGCGGCAGCCAATGTGGACGCCACCACGGCCCAAAGTGCCTTGACATTCCTCGAGGCGAACTCGACCAGCTACATCACGGTCGACGGCGCCCCCGGGCCGGGGCAGCTGTCGTTGCTGATTCTCGACGCCCATGCGCTCGGCGCGGACCCGACCCACTTTGGCGCGACCAACTTGGTGACCTCGCTCACTGCGACCGAACAGAGCACCGGAGCAAACATCGGGCGATTCGGCACCGACGCCCAGGTGGCCGATTACAACGCAGGTCCCTATGACCAGGGCCTCGCACTGGCCGCACTGCATGCCGCTGGTGTGACCGCCGACGCGCCAGCGATTTCCTGGCTCCAAAACGCCCAATGCCCCGACGGCGGTTGGACCGCTCCGGACACCACGACGAACCCCTGCAGCGGGAACCCGGCGCAGTTCGAGGGGCCCGACACCAACACCACCGCCACCGCCATCGAGGGCCTGGTCGCCCAAGGGGGCCTCACCACAGCCATCGAGAACAACGCGTTGAGTTTCATCGAGTCCAGCCAGGATCCCGACGCCGGATGGGGCTATGAACCGAACCCGTCGGGTGCCCCGGGCAACACCGACCCCAACTCGACCTCGCAGGTTCTCCAGGCGCTTCTCGCCATGGGACAGTCCCCCGCGTCCTTCACCAAGAACAACAACTCACCGGTCAGCACACTCTTGAGCTTCGTGATCACCACCGGTCCCGACACCGGCGCGATCTCGAGCCCGTTCGGTTCTCCCACTGCGGGCGACAATTTGGCCACCTACCAAACCGTGCCCGCCCTGGCCGGGCTGAGCTTGTCCTTCGGCCCCGCCGCGGCACCAGCGGTGACCGGCCTCTCCATTGGTTTTGGTCCCCTCACCGGTGGGACCAGCGTGGTCATCACCGGCACGAACCTCAACGCCCTCTCGGTGTCCTTCGGTGCGACGCCGGCACCGAGCTTCATTGTGAACTCGCCCACGTCACTGACGGCGATCGCCCCACCCGCGGTCAGCGCGGGAACGGTCGATGTCACGGTCACCTCCTTTGGCGGGACCTCGGCGATGACGAGCGCAGATCAGTTCACCTACCAACTCAGCGAGGGTGCCTACAGCCCGCTCACCCCGGTACGCGCGTGTGACACACGGCCGGGCAATCCCTCGATGCTCACCCAACCGGGAGCGCAGTGCAATGGCGACACGCTTTCCGCCGGTGGCATCTTGTCCGTCAAAATCGCCGGCAACTTCGGTGTCCCGGCCAACGTGTTGTCGGTGGTGCTCAACGTCACCGTGGTGAACCCGACGGCCGCTGGCTTCTTGACCGCGTTCCCGACCGGAACCACCTTGCCCACCACGTCGAACATCAACTACGTGACAGGCCAGGTCGTCCCCAACCTGGTCGCCATCGGCATCGGTGCCGGTGGTGGCGTGTCGTTCTACTCCTCAGCCGCCACCGACCTGGTGGTCGATGTCGAGGGTTATACGGCAACCGCGGCCGCCCAAGGGGCAGGATCTGGCCTCTACAACGCGCTCTCGTCGCCGACCCGGATCTGCGACACCCGATCCGGCGCCGCCAATTCGGTCCCGTCCAATCCGTGCACGGGCCACACCTTGGCTCCCGGGGGCACCCTCAATGTCCAAGTGGCCGGCGCCAATGGCGTCCCCGCCGGTGCGATCGCCGTCGTCGTCAACCTGACCGTGGTCAATCCGGCGGCCGCGGGCTACCTCAGCGCGTACCCACTGGGCTCGCCTCCGGTCCCCGCCAGCTCGAACGTCAACTTCACCGCGGGCCAGACGGTGCCCAACCGGGCCATCGTGGCCCTCTCGTCGGGGGGAACCACTCCAGGTTCGCTCACCATCTCGAGTTCGGCTGCGACCGACGTCGTGATCGACGTGTCGGGTTACTACACCGCGGCGGCGGGGAGCGGCACGACCTTCAATGCAGAAGCCGCCCCGATCCGCATCTGCGACACACGTACCACCAGTGCGCCCAACCAGTGCACCGCTCAGCCAGTCACCCCGACCCGCACCTTGACCTTGAACGTCTCGGGGCTGGCGGGAGTACCCGCATCCGCCGTGGCCGTCGTGGTCAACGTCACCGGAGTCAAGCCCACCGCGTCGTCCTACCTCACCGTCTTTCCCGGGCCGCGGGTCGCCCCGACTTCTGACCTCAATCTGGCCGCCGGCGCCATCGGGGCGAACCTGGCGGTGGCCACCATTTCGTCCAGCGGCACCATCTCGATCGCGACCAATGCCGGGAGCACCAACGTCATCATCGACGTCTTGGGCTGGTACGCACCGCCGCCGGCATGAGCGAACGGGTGCGCCTGCGACGATGCGCCGATCGGGCGCGTCTTGCCCTCCTCGGTGCCCTGATTCTCGCGGTCACGCTCGTGGTGGGGGTCTCTCGAGGGTCAGCAAATGCTGACCCCATCACCTCGTGCACCAGCACCAGCGGGGTGATCATCGTCGTCGACTTCTCCCATTTCGGTGGTTCGATCGACCGGGTCTGCGATGCCAACTTGACCTCGTCGACCACGGCTGCGGTCGCCATGGCTGCCGAGGGCTTCACGACGAGCGGCGACGACTACGACGGACCGGCGTTCGTGTGCCGCATCAACGGCCTGCCGACCGAGAGCGACGATCCGTGCGTCACGACACCTCCGGCCACCGCCTACTGGTCCTTTTGGATCGCCAACCCGGGCCAGGACGCCTGGGGGCAGAGCCCACTCGGGGTAGCGAGCCTGGTGCCGCGCCCCGGCAGCGTCGAGACCTGGATCTTCGGTGCCGGGACCCCGCCGCCCTATGCGCCGAGCACAGTGCGCGCGACAACGGTGACCCCAACGAGCGTGGCTCCATCCCAAACACCGAGCGGCCCTGGTGGCGCGAGTGACGCAGGGGGCGTCGGTGCGACGAGTGGCACCGCGGCACCCGGGTCAACGACGTCAGGGGCGAGCACGACCCCGAGTACGACCGGCGGTACGGCGGCGACGGGGGCGAACACGCCCACGCGCCACGTCGAGCACCGTGCCCGGGGCGACCACCTCGAAGGTCGGCCCCGGACATCGAGCGATCCGCTCGGACACGGACCCGACCTTCGTCGACGGCATCCGCACCGCCGATATCAAGGTGCGACCAGCCGGATCGCCACTCCCGGTCATCGGGGGCATATGCGTGGTGGTCCTCTTGGCCGGCGGCGCCGTCGTGGTGGCCCGTCGGCGCCGCCGGCTGAGTTGAGTGCGCGGCGCTGCGGGCACCGAGCGGGTGGCGGGGCCATCGGCTCCCGCCGCGCCCTGCACCCAATTGCGTGGTGGATCTGGGCGCTTGGACTGGCGACCGCGGCGAGCCGGACCACCAATCCCCTGCTGTTGTGCCTCATCCTCGCCGTCTTGGCCTTTGTGGTGGCCAACCGGCGCGGGGAGGCACCATGGGCCCGGGCATTTAAGTACTACCTCCTTCTCGCCCTCATCGTGGTGGCGGTTCGGGTGGTGTTCCGGATCGTCTTCGGGGGCGACATCGTGACCGAGCACATGCACGTGTTGGTTCGCTTGCCCCACGTCCCACTGCCCTCGTGGGCGGCCGGGGTGCAACTCGGTGGACCAGTGACGCTCGAGGGCACCCTCTCGGCCCTCTATGACGGGTTGCGCCTGGGCACCTTGTTGTGCTGCGTGGGAGCGGCCAACACCTTGGCCAATCCCAAACGCGCGCTGCGCATCCTGCCCGGTGCCCTCTACGAGCTCGGCGCCGCCATTGTCGTGGCACTGAGCATCGCACCGCAGCTGATCGAGAGCGTGCGGCGGGTACGCCGAGCCCGAAAGCTCCGTGGCGCACAAGGCGGCGGACTGCACACGTTGCGCGGCATTGCCATCCCGGTACTCGAGGACGCCCTCGAACGCTCCCTCAAGCTGGCCGCTTCGATGGATGCGTGTGGCTACGGCCGCACGGCTGGTGCGACGCACCGTGACCGGCGCCTGACGGGCCTGTTCTTGATTGGCGGCATGGTGGGCCTGTGCATTGGTGCCTACGGTCTCCTCAACGGGTCCGCAGCGCATTCGCTCGGTTTCCCGGCCCTCCTCGCGGGTTCGGTGCTGTCCGCGCTCGGCCTGGCGGTCGGGGGCCGGCGCCTACGGCGGACCCAGTACCGTCCCGACCCGTGGAAATGGCCCGAGTGGGTGGTGAGCGCCACCGGGGTCGTCCCCGCCGTCGTCTTCTTGAGCGGCGTCGGTGCCGCGTCGCTCAGCCTCTCGCCGTCGACGACACCGCTGATGTGGCCAACGCTCCCCCTCGTGCCCGCATTGGCCGTTTTGGTCGGTGCGCTGGCGGCATTCGCGGCTCCGCCACCCAAAGTCGTCGCCCCGCCGGCGGCTTCGAGCCCGCCGCACCGAAATGAAAGAGAAACCCAAGCACGTGTGTGCCGTTACGCGATGTCGAGATACCGGCATGATCGAGTTGGTCCACGTGAGCGTCACCTACACCGATGCATCGGCACCGGCCTTGCGTGACGTCAACCTCGTCATCGAAGAAGGCGAGCTCGCGGTCGTCGTCGGTCGCACCGGTGTCGGCAAGTCGACGCTCCTCCAGGTGATCAACGGCCTGGTCCCACACTTCACCGGCGGCACCTTGGCGGGACGCGTGGTGATCGAAGGGCGCGACACCAGCACCACCGCACCGCGCGAGCTGGCCGATGTCGTGGGTTTCGTCGGACAGGACCCCTTGTCGGGGTTCGTCACCGACACGGTCGAAGAGGAGCTGGCCTACACCATGGAACAGCTCGGCGTCCCCGTTGACGTCATGCGCCGGCGGGTCGAAGAGACCCTCGACCTGTTGGGCATCGCCGAGCTGCGTCACCGGGCCCTCGGTGAACTCTCGGGCGGTCAACAACAACGTGTGGCCATTGGTTCGGTGCTCACGGCACATCCGAAGATCCTCGTGCTCGATGAGCCGACATCGGCCCTCGACCCAACGGCAGCCGAAGAGGTGCTGGCCACCATTACCCGACTCGTCCACGACTTGGCGGTGACCGTGATCTTGGCCGAGCACCGCCTCGAGCGAGTGGTGCAGTACGCGGACCGGGTGATCGAGGTGCGCCACGACGGCACTGTGGCGTCCGGCGCCACCGCGGATATGTTCGAGCGGGCCCAGGTTGCCCCCCCGGTGATCGAACTGGGCCGAACATGTGGTTGGCGTCCATTGGCCCTCTCGGTGCGCGACGCCCGCCGCCAGGTCGCGCCGCTGCGCGAGAAATTGACGAGCCGCCCCGTACCCGCGGTGCAACGCACGATGGCCGCGATCGTCGTGGGGCGGTCGCTCTCGGTGCCCGACACATCGTGGTGCGCTACGGCCCGGTGGTGGCGGTGTCGGACATTGACCTCGATCTGCACTGCGGCGAGGTCACCGCGGTCATGGGCCGCAACGGGTCGGGCAAGTCGTCGCTCTTTGGGCCCTCCAGGGCTCTGGACCGCGCCAGGGGGAACGGTCGAGGTCGCCGGCGCAGACCCCGGTGCACTCCCCCCCGCCCAGGGCCGCCGACTGGTCGCCCTGGTACCCCAGACTCCGGCCGATCTCTTGTACCACGAGACCGTCGAACAGGAATGCACCCAGGCCGACCGCGAGGCGGGCGATGTCGGCGACCACGCGACGCGCGCGCTGCTCGACCGGCTCGCGCCGGGCGTGCCGAGCGAGGCGCACCCTCGCGAACTCTCAGAAGGCCAGCGGCTGGCTTTGGTGCTGGCCATCCAACTGGTTGGCGCGCCCAGAGTCATCCTGCTCGATGAACCGACCCGTGGGCTTGATTACCCGGCCAAGCGGGCCCTCATCTCGATCCTCGACACGCTGGCGGCGGAAGGACACAGCGTCGCCATCTCGACCCACGATGTCGAATTCGTGGCCGCAGCGGCCGACCGTGTCGTGGTGATGGCCGAAGGCGAGGTCGTCGCCGACGGGCCGACCGACGAGGTGGTCGCCTCCTCCCCCGCCTTCGCCCCCCAGGTGGCCAAGATCCTCGCGCCGTCGCGTACTCACGATGGACCAGGTCGCCTCGGCACTGGCGCAGGTGCACTGATGGCCAAGGTCACCCGGGCCATCCGACTCGGCCACCGCTCCAAGGTGACCATTGTGATGGCGTCGTTCGTCGGTTTCGTATCCTTCTTCTGGCCCTTTGTGGTCGCTCCGGGATCCTTCAGCGACACCTCGATGGCCCCGTTGATGTTCGCCACCCTCTTGGTGCTCATCCTCGCCGTCGTCTTGGCCCAGATCGCCGAGGGCGGCATGGACGCCAAGGCCATCGCCATGCTCGGAGTCCTCTCGGCCCTCGGTGCCGCGTTGCGCCCGCTCGACGCAGGCACCGCCGGTGTCGAGACGATCTTCTTCACCTTGGTCCTGGCCGGCCGGGTCTTTGGGGCCGGATTCGGATTCACCCTCGGGTGCACGACCCTGTTCGCGTCGGCCCTCATTACCGGTGGCGTTGGTCCATGGATGCCGTACCAGATGTTCGCCTGCGCGTGGGTCGGGCTCTTCGCCGGGCTGCTTCCTCCGGTCCGCGGGCGTGCCGAGGTGGCCATGCTCGCCGTCTACGGCGCCATCATGAGTTATGCCTACGGTTTCTTGACCAATCTTTCGTTCTGGCCGTTCTTTTCCAACTCGACCATCTCGTACGTCCCGGGAGCATCGGTGGCCGAAAACGCCCATCGCTTCTTGATCTTCGACGCAACGACTTCGCTCGGTTTCGACACCGGGCGCGCCATCACCACATTCCTCCTCATCGTCATCGTCGGACCCGCCCTTCTCGCCACCTTCCGGCGGGCCTCCCGACGGGCCGCATTCGAAGCGCCCGTGCTGATCATCGATCCGGCCGCGGCGCACTGAACAGAGTCCTGGTCGGGACCGACGGTGCGCCCGATCACCTCGCCGGGTGGTCCCCTACGATGGACCGGTGCCCACCGAGCCCGACGAGGAGGCGACGCTTTCGGGCGTCTCCATCGAAGAAATCGAGGATGCCGTCCTCGACGGGGACAGCCCGATTTCGACCGGCACCGCCCGTTCGGCCCTGCGACACAGGACCTTCCGCACCGTGTTCTTCGGGGCATTCGCCTCGAACATCGGCACGTGGATGCAAAACGTGGTCCTCGGCGCGTACGCCTACAACCTGACCCACTCGAGCACCTTCGTCGGCATCATCATCTTCGCCCAGCTCGGTCCGGCCCTGCTGCTCGCCATGGTCGGGGGACTCATTGCGGACAAGGTGAACCGCAAGAATTTCCTGATCGTCTTGTCCATCGAACAACTGGTGTTCAGTTTGGGGTTGGCCTGGGTCGTGACCAACCCCTCACCGTCGCACGTCCTCCTCGTCGCCATGGTGGTGATGGTGGGCGTCGGCAGTGCCATGTTCGGTCCGGCCTACTCGGCCATCCTGCCCGGATTGGTCGGTCGCGAGGACCTGCCCGGGGCCATCTCGTTGAACTCCGCCCAGATGAACGCCTCGCGGGTCATTGGCCCGGTGATCGGGGCGGTGGCCTACCAGTTGGTCGGCCCGTCGTGGGTCTTCGTCGCCAACGCCGCCACCTATCTCTTCGTCATCGGTGCCCTCTTGATGGTGACACTGCCCGATCTCAAGAAGACGCTCAATCCAGCCAGCCACTGGCGCGAGCTGACCGCCGGCATCACGTTCGCCCGCCAGGATCGCATCGTCGGGCGATGCCTCGTCACCGTCTTTGTATTCTCACTCCTCGCCCTGGCCTTCATTGGCCAGATGCCCGTGGTCGCGGCCCACAATCTCGGCATCAACCCCAAGTCAGCCAGCTACGGCATCCTCTACGCCTCCTTCGGCACCGGCGCCCTGGTCGGGGCCATCTCGATTGGAACCGTCTTCGCCCGCACCGACAAGGCCACCATCGTCCGGGTCTGCTTGGTCGCGTACGCCTTGGCACTGTGCGCCTTCGCCCTGTTGCGTGCCGCCATCCCCGCCTACTTCGTCGTCGCCGTCGTGGGCGCCTTTTACTTCGCCTTCATCACTGCACTCAACACCACGTTGCAGGCCCGACTCGACGATGCCGTGCGGGGCCGGGTCATGGCGTTGTGGATCATGGGTTTTGGTGGCACGGTCGCCTTGGGCAACCTCTTGGTGGGCCCGGTCGTCGAGTGGGTGGGCATCACCGACGTGTTGCTCTTCGGGGCGGCCATCGCGCTCGGGCTGTCGTGGTACGCCGACGTGCGCCAGCCGGCCGGTCAGGTCGGCGAGTTCGGCACGGCCTTGGCCCAATAGGCCTCGCGCAACGGCTTCTTGTAGAGCTTGCCGTTCTCACCCCTCGGCATCTCTTCAATGAAATCGACCGACCGCGGGCACTTGTAGTGCGAGAGGTGGTCCCGGCAAAACTCCACGATCTGGGTGGCCAACTCGGGACCGGCCTGCACTCCGGCGGTGGGCTGGATGACCGCTTTGACCTCTTCGCCCATCTCGTCGTTCGGGACCCCGAACACCGCCACGTCGGCCACGCTCGGATGCAACACCAAGACGTCTTCGATCTCTTGGGGATAGATGTTGACTCCACCCGAAACAATCATGAACAGCTTGCGATCGGTCAGGTACAAGAAGCCGTCGTCGTCGAGGTGCCCGACGTCCCACAAAGTGCTCCAGCCCCGCTCGTTGAAGGTCTGCTTGGTCTTCTCGGGATCGTTGTTGTATTCAAAGGCGTTGCCCCGACCCCCGAACCACACCACACCATCGTCGCCCGTCGCCACCTCGTTGCCCTCGTCGTCGCAGATGTGCACCGCCCCGTAGACCGACGGCCCGACCGACCCGCGGTGGGTCAGCCACTGCTCCGAGTTGATCCAGGTCATCCCCCCGCCTTCGGTGCCCGAGTAGTACTCGTGGATCACCGGACCGAACCACTCGATCATGCGAGCCTTGACCTCGGGCGCGCATGGTGCCGCCGCGTGCACCACCGAGCGCAAGCTCGAAACGTCGTAACGCCGCCGTTGCTCCTCATCGAGCTTGAGCAATCGCACGAACATGGTGGGGACGAACTGCGCGTGGGTGACCCCGTAGCGCTCGATGAGTTCGAGGCAGCGCTCGGGATCGAAGCGTTCCATGACCACCGCGGTGCCCCCCATGCGCTGCGCGGTCATCGACCACAGCAACGGGGCGGAGTGATACAGCGGTGCGGGACTGAGATAGACGTCGCCTTCGCCAAAGCCCATGATCCCCCCGAGCATCGGTGCCAACACGGCGTCGGTGCCGAAGGCATGACCCGTGAGGGGTCGCCGGATGCCCTTGGGCTGACCGGTGGTACCAGACGAGTACAACATGGCCGAGCCCTCGCGCTCGTCGGCCAGCGGCGTGGTCGCACACGTTGGGACCAGATCGTCGTAGGGTTCGTGGCCGACCACCGGTGCGTCCCCGAGCGCGAGCCGCAGCGTGATGCCCGGGGTCCGGCTCACTAACGCCTCGGCCAGATCGCTCAACGCCGCTGAGGTGATGAGCACTTGCGCCCCGCAATCGTTGACGATGTAGGCCGCCTCGTCGGGGGCGAGATGGGTGTTGACGACGGTGTAGTACAGGCCTGAACGCTGCAAGCCCCACACGACCTCATGGGTCCGGTGATCGTTCGGCAGTACAACCGCGACGTGATCGCCCTGACCCAATCCGTGGGCGAAGAGGGCGTTGGCCAACTGGGCCGAGCGCGCCTCGAGCTCAGCGAAGGTGACGATCCGTCCCGACGAGGTAATCACCGCAGGGCGCCGGGGCGCGCTGGCCGCGAAGGTGGAGGGCGAATACGGCACCGCAACTGCATCGCTCGAAGAGGTCACGCCATATCTTCTAGCCGCTCGAGGTCACCGGGCGCCCCTCGGCGCGCCAACCACTCACTTGGTGCGTCGGGGCGACCACTGCCAGCGCCGCGCCGCCACCACCGCGCCGAGTACCCCCCACACCGCCACCACGAAGAGGTCATGCCAGGCCCATGGCGAGGCGCCCCTTGGCAGGTTGAAGGGCACGAAGATCGCGGTGATCATGTGATGCACCGGGAAGTAGTTGGAGAACTGGGCCAGGCCCGATCCCGGCTTGAGCGGGAACCACAGTCCAGAGAGGAACAAGAGCACGAAGAACACGATGCTGACAATCGGGCCGGCCGCGTCTTGGTTTGGGATGAGCGTGCTCATGGCGATCCCGAGCGCGCTGAAACTCACCATGCCAACGACGGCGGCGAGGATGAAGGCCGCGACGTCGGCCGGCCCGTGGACGTGGAAGGCGAACCGACCGACCACGAGCAACAGGGCGACCTGGACGATCGCAATGATCATCGAAGAGGCCACGATGGCGGTGACCAGGACCCAGGCCGGCAGGGGGCTCAGCCGTACACGCTTGAGGAGCCCGAGCTCGCGCCGGTTCACCGTGGTGATGGCCAAGATGTTGAAGCAGGCCGCCATGATGCCGTAGGCGACGAAACCCGGGACGTAGTACTGGATCAGGCGAATGTTGCCGAGATAGGAGATCCGAGAGTTTCCAGCGGAGGCGCCCAGGAGCAACAAGAACACCAAAGAGAAGCCAATGGTGAAGATCGCCCCGATGGGATTCAGCCAGAACGACAGCTGCTCGTAGCGGATCTGGCGTCCCACCAACGCCAAGTCGCTCGCCCCCCGGAACGATCCGCTGACGGGAAGCTCAGGCATCGGTGCGCTATTCATGGCGCCACCTCATCGCCCCCGGCGTCCTTGGTCAACGAGAGATACACATCTTCGAGCGTGAGGCGCACCACCGACAGGCCGCTCAGGGCGCTTTCGTGCTCGAGGGCCCATCCGGTGAGGTCGTGGAGAACCCGAAGTTCATCGTCGGTGTGGATCTCGACCAACCCGTCGCGCACCGAGTCAGGAACAACGGGGAGGTCACTGACCACGGTTCGCGCAGGCAGCATGAACCTGATGGTCACCGCACTGGTGTCTCGGCCGCCGATCGAGGTCGGCGTCCCCGCCGCCACCACCCGAGCGCGACAGCACGGCCACACGATCGGCCAAGGCCTCGACCTCGTCCATGTAGTGGGTCGTGAGCATCACCGTCGTGCCGTCGGCCGCCAGCGCGCGAATGAGATTCCAGGTGTCACGTCGGCCGGAAGGGTCGAGGCCGGTTGTTGGTTCGTCCAAGAACAAGATCTCGGGCTTGCCAATGACCCCGAGACCGACATCGAGTCGACGTTGCTGGCCGCCCGAGAGCGTCTTGATCCGAGCATCGGCCTTCTCCTTGAGGCCAACGAGGGCAATGACCTCGTCCACCGGACGCGGCGCGGGGTAGTACCCGGCGTTGCGGGTCAGCACCTGACGCACGCTGTAGTACGGCTCGACGGCGAGTTCTTGGAGGACCACGCCGATGTGGGACCGCAGCCAACGTTGCGTCGCACGCTCGGCCGGGTCCACCCCGAGGATGGACACCGCACCGCCGGTGCGCCTGCGAAACCCCTCGAGGATCTCAATGGTGGTGGTCTTGCCCGCGCCGTTGGGCCCGAGCAAGGCGAACACTTCACCTCGTTGGACCTCGAAGCTCACATCGTCGACGGCCTGCTTGGTGCCGTAGGACTTGGCGAGGTGGCTGACCGCTACCGCCGGCATGTCGCTCCCCGCTGAGCGCACGCACGCAGCGCGGTGGGGCGGTCGGGCCGGGTCATGACGTGATCATTACCCATGCGACGCCGGGGCATCTCCTCGCTGCACCGCCTCGGTCGTGCCGGGGCGGACCGGTGGCGACGCGCTCAGCCCGACGTGCAGCCCCACGAACCGATAAGGGTGATGGTGCCCTTTCCCGGGAGTCCCGCCAACGAATGATCCGGGCCGAGCACGACATGGACGCTGCCCGACGACTTCGCCGTGGTGACCCGGCCGCTCTTGGTGATCCAGTAGTAGTCCCTCGAACTCGTCTGTGCTTGGAGCACGACCGACACGGTTGAACCCCCCGAGACATTCGACGTGAACTTCTTCCAGGTCCCCCCGTTGCTCGAGGGCGCATTGACATCGACCGTCCAGATGTGCGCCCCCACGCCCTTGAGCTTGGAGCCAAGGAAACTGAACTGGCCCCCCGAGCCCGAACACAAGCCGTTTGGCAGTGTCACGGTGCCGCGCAAGGCGCCGCTGAAGGTGAACGTCGAGTTCGTCGGAATCGAGGCACCAACGCTGCCTGCACCGCCGACAAAGGCACACGTGGCGGCGATGAGCACCGCGCACAGTGCCGCGCCGCGGCCCCCGTGGCGAGGGTGCCGAATGCGGGCGCGGCGCCGCGGCATCGAGACCGCCGCTTGTCGCATTGCCACGTTCGTTCCTCCACCCGCCGTCGGTTGGTCCCCCCAATTTGGCCCAACAGCGCTGCACGCGCCGAGCAGATGCTAGTGACGCCGGGTCGAAGATTTTCGGCACCCCGGCGGTTTCAACGTGCGGCGGCCAACTTCTTCGACGCTCCGGGGGCCTCGCGCCCGAGGGCGGGATCGGCGGCGATGACCTTGTCGAGCAGATCGCGCAAATGGCGCAACTCAGCGTGGGATAGCGCATTGAAGGCAACAGGGGGTACCGACAGGACGGAGTCGATCTCGGTCGCCAACGCCAGCCCATTGTCGGTCAAGACAATGTGCTTGACCCGACGGTCCGTCGGGTCCGGGACCCGCTTGGCCAGTCCACGGGCATCGAGTTCGTCAACGAGTGCGGTGACGTAGGACGGGTCGCATCCCAATCGCCGCGCCATGTCCCCCATGGAGCTACCGCCCGATTGGTAGAGGCGGATCACGGTCTTGATCAGACCCGGAGACAACTGGGTGCGCACACCGAGCGCGGCCATGCGATCGAGGTGCTCGCCGTCCATGAGGATCCGGCGGAGTCGCGCAAAGGCCTCTTCGGCTACGTCCACGCCTTCAAGTGTGCCACACGGTCTTTGACAATTGCAGACCTTTGAGTATTATTAACTAAATCCCAGAGAGGAGTTGCATGGCCTCCCGCCCCTCCAAGGCCCCCGTCTTGACCCCAGAACTGCGCCGCGTCTCTTCGGTCGTCGTGCTCGGCACCATCATGTCGATCCTCGACACCACCATCGTGGCGGTCGCCCTCGACACACTGGGGCGAGACTTCCACGTCCCGGTCTCAACCATCCAATGGGTCACGACCGGCTATCTGCTGGCGCTGGCGGCGGTGATCCCGGTCACCGGCTGGGCGGTCGACCGCTTCGGTGCCAAGCCAATGTGGATGTCCTCGATCGGCCTCTTCGTCATTGGGTCGTGCCTGTGCGGCATGGCCTGGTCGGCCAACTCCCTCATTGTCTTTCGGGTCCTCCAGGGCCTCGGCGGCGGCATGCTCCTCCCGATCGGCCAAGCCATATTGGCCCGCGCCGCCGGGCCCCAGCGCATGGGGCGCGTCATGAGCGTCGTTGGGGTGCCAACGGTGCTCGGACCCGTGCTCGGCCCGGTACTCGGCGGCCTCATCCTCTCGAACTTCTCGTGGCGTTGGATCTTCTTCATCAACGTGCCGATCGGCATCGTCACGCTGATCTTGAGCTCGCGCTTCCTCGCCGACATCAAGGATCACGAAAAAATCCGCAACAGCTTCGACGCACTGGGCTTTTGCCTGCTGTCCCCCGGCCTGGCCGCCTTGATCTACTCGCTCTCAGAAGTCGGCACGACCGGCAGCTTCACCAGCACGCCGGTGGTCGTGAGTTTTCTCTTAGGCCTCACCTTGATGGTGGCCTTCGTGCTCCATGCGCTGCGGATCAAGAACCCGCTACTCGAGTTGAAACTCTTCAAGAACCGCAACTTCACCATTGCCAACATCTGCGTCTTCGTGCTTGGTGCCACCTTGTACGGGTCAATGTTCTTGTTGCCCCTCTACTACCAGATCGCCCGGGGGCAGAGCCCGCTCGCCGCGGGATTGCTCATGGCCCCCCAAGGCATCGGCAGCGGCCTGCGTGATGCGAATGTCGGGCTCGATCACCGACCGTTTCGGTCCACGGCGCGTCGTCCCGAGCGGCATCTTGTTGATGGCAGCAGCGACGGTGCCGTTCGCCTTCGTCACCACCTCGACCTCCGAAGCACTGCTCGCGTTCTCACTCTTCGTCCGCGGCATCGGGCTCGGCATGTCAATGATGCCCATCATGGCGGCGGCCTACTTCGACCTCTCCAACGCCGACATCCCGAGGGCGAGCACGACCCTCAACATCGTGCGCCAGATCGGCGGGTCGGTGGCGACCGCACTCTTTGCGGTGATCCTCGAACGCCAGATCGCCGCCCAGTCCAATCATGGTGGACACGCCAGCCAACTGGTCCTCTCCGACACCGTCAAGCTGCCACCCGAGGTGGCCGACAAGGTGGCAACGGCGTTCGCCAACACGTTCTGGTGGTCCGTCGCCACCATCTTGTTGGCCTTCATCCCGACGCTGTTCTTGCCCTCTCGCGCTGCAGTGGCGCGGCCCGATGCCGGCCCCGACGCTCCCGCCGACGCGGGTGAGCCCGGCCACGGGGATTCGCCGGGCGATGCACGTGGGCCCGAGCCGTCCCGAGCGCTCCCGCTACCCGAGATCTAGGGCCTGCTCAGTCCCCGCCTTCGTGGGGCACGGTGCGCGCCAGTATCCCGAGCGTGGCCCGCAACGCACTTTCGGAAATGACCGGGAAGATCCCGGCCTTGCGCCATGTGGCATCGATCGACGACCAGTCGTAATAGGAAGTGACCATCGTGCCCTCCTCGGTCGGCTCGAGCTTGTAGCCGTAGATGTGGCCGATCTGGGGTCGGATCTGCCCGAGGATGGTCCAGGCAATCTCGCGGTCGCGCTCGAACGTCGTAATGGTCACCGTGACGTCGTAGAGGCCCATCGGATAATCGTTGAGGGCTTCGCGGTCCATGTGGACCACGAAGGAGTCACCGACCGCACCTACCGGATCCCCGTCGCGCTCTGCAGCATTCCGGTGCTGTCGATATCGACGTGTCCCTGCGGGTCACACAGCAGCTCGAAAATGGCGGCCGGATCGGCCGGGATCAGCCGCTTGACCTCAAGCCAATCCCCAGTTGCTTCTTCGTTGGTCATCTCACCATCCTGCCACCAAGAGCGAAGCCGCCAACGACAACGCCAGCGGTGCCGGGGAATCTCACACCCAGCGGAGGCGTTGCAGCCAACTGTGGGCGCAACGCGCGCCCGGAGAACCGGAGGGTCCATGAACGCCTTGTACACCGCCACCGCCCACGCCACCGGAGATGGGCGAAATGGCCATGCCCGAAGTGACGACGGCTACATCGATCTTGATTTGCGCATTCCGACCGAGATGGGCGGTCAAGGAGGCGCCACCAACCCCGAAGAGCTCTTCGCCGCCGGATACGCCGCGTGCTTTCACTCGGCCTTGAAGCTGGTGGCCGCCCAGCGCAAGCTCGATGTGAACGGCACCGAGGTTTCGGCCAGCATCGGGATCGGGCCAAATGACGCGGGCGGGTTCGGCCTTAGCGCCTCGCTGGTCATCTACGCACCCAACCTCGAGCACCAAGTTGCCTTGGAACTGACCCAGGCCGCGCACGAGGTGTGTCCTTACTCCAACGCCACCCGGGGCAACATCGACGTCGAGCTTTCCGTCATCGAATAGGGGGCGCCGGGCACCGGCCACCGGGGTTCAAGAGACGAGCGGGTCCCTCGGGAGACCGAGGATGCGCTCGGCGATCTGGTTGCGCGTGATCTCAGAGGTCCCGCCGGCAATCGACATGGCGCGGGTGGCCAGCTGCGAGAAGCCGGCAAAGGC
This sequence comes from uncultured Acidimicrobiaceae bacterium, assembly GCA_963800725.1. Classification (GTDB taxonomy): domain Bacteria; phylum Actinomycetota; class Acidimicrobiia; order Acidimicrobiales; family RAAP-2; genus Bog-473. Next base: position 110,607 of record CAWDCE010000020.1, read on the forward strand.
CCCTTCGTCGACCAAGAAGCAGATCTCGGGGCCGACCAGGTCGCCTTGGAGCGCGGCGCGTTGGTGCCCGCCTTCGGAGAGGACCAGCTTGGTCACGTTGCCTTCTGGACCGGGCCCCGCACCGACCACGGCACGCTGCGCCCGGCGCAGGTTGAGCACGCTGAGGGCGTGGTCCGATGAAAAGACCTCGCCGATCCGCGCCGCGGCATCGGGCAGGCGATCGCCGTGTCGGCGCAGCAGGTCGAACAGATCCATGCTCGGGAAGAAGCGATTGCCGCCCCCAATCGAGACCCGCTCATTGCCGAGCGTGGATCGGGCCACGGTCCAGCCCGTCGTTCGGGGTACCGACGACGTCGTCGTCGGGCACGAAGACGTCGCTCAAGAACACCTCGTTGAAATCCGAATTGCCGGTGATCTGGCGCAGAGGACGCACCTCGACGCCCTTCGCGTGCATGTCGATCACCATGGTGGTGATCCCGGCGTGCTTGGGGGCGTCGGGATCGGTGCGCACCGTCGCCAACCCCAGATCGCTGTTGTGGGCGTCGCTGGTCCAGACCTTTTGCCCGTTGACAATCCATCCGCCCTCGACCCGGGTGCCCCTCGTCTTGACCGCCGCCGCATCAGAGCCGGCGTCGGGCTCGCTGAAAAGCTGGCACCAGACGAAGTCGCCCATCAAGGTCTGCTCGACCCACCGCTGCACCTGATCGGGTGTGGCGTACTGGTTCACCGTCATGATGTTCCATGCCGTGATGCCCATTGGCGGCACCGTGACCCCGGCCGCCCGCAGCTCCTCGTCGATCACGAGCTGTTCGACCGCGCCGGCGGCCCGGCCCCAGGGCACCGGCCAGTGCGGGACCAAGAGTCCGGTGTCGAGTAGGGCCCGCCGCTGCTCGCGTCCTTCGAGCGCGGCCAAGGCCGCGACCTCGGCCCGGACGTCGGACCTGATGGCCTCGGCCTCTTCGGGCAGATCCAAACTGATGCCCCGGGTCACCCCCCGCGCCGCCGATGCGGTCACATCCTCGGGATCCTTCGGGCTTGCGAGTAGTGCGTTGAGGACCAGGGCGCGCCGCAAGTAGAGGTGTGCGTCGTGCTCCCAGGTGAACCCGATCCCGCCGTGAACCTGAATGTTGAGCTGTGCGTTGTTGACATAAGGACCGAAGGCCAAGGTGGCCGCTTGGGCGGCGGTCAGGGCGAACTCATCGGCGTCGTCATGGGCGGCCCGGGCCGCGTCCCACACCACCGCCGTGGCCAGCTCGGCGGCCACCAACATGTTGGCGCAGTGGTGCTTGACCGCTTGGAACGTGCCGATGGCCCGTCCGAACTGCACGCGCTCTTTGGCGTAGGCGACGGCAGAATCCACACACGCCGCCATGCCACCGACCGCTTCGGCGGCACCGAGGGTGCGGGCGAGCGCTCGGGCGCGGGTGGCCGCTGCGGGAGCACGTCGTCGGCTCCGACGGCCACATTGGTGGCCACCACCGAGAGCGAGCGACGACTCGGGTCCATATCTGGTTTGGTCGTGCGCGCCAATCCCGGGGCGTGGGCATCGAGTACCACCACATCGTCGCCGACCACCAAGGCCAAGCGATCGGCGGTGGCGCCGCCGAGGATGAATCCGGCCTCGCCGTTGAGCACCCCGTCGACCAAGGTCAGCGACGAGGTACCGAGCCCCAATGCGCCAGTCGTGGTCCGTCGGCCAGTCCGCGCAAGTAACGCTCGCGCTGGGCGTCGGATCCGCATTGGTCGATCACCGCGGACGTGAGCACGGTGGGCAGGAACGGGCCCGGGGCGACCTGGCGACCGAGCTCATCGAGCACGACGACCAGTTCGAGCAATCCGGCACCCGAGCCACCAAATGCCTCGTCAAGATGGATCCCGAGCCAACCCAGCTCGGCCATCTCGGCCCAATACGACGGGCGGGGTTCGTCATCTGATTCGAGCAGGGCCCGTGCCGCCTGAAGCGTCTTGTGCGAGGTCAGCACGCTTCGAACGGTCGAGGCCAACTCCTGGTGCTCGTCGGTGATGGCGATCGGCATTGCGCAGGGCTCCCTTGACGTCGTTGGTGTGGGCCACCGGAGCTGGCGCCCCATTTGCCCGGCGCGAGATTAGACGGCAGGGCTCGGGGAACTAAAAGTCGGGCTTTGCGCCCAGGCTGGCCGCCCACCACGATCGTGGGCCTCACACCGAGTTGCGCCTCGTCGAGGTGGCGCCGACCTGAGCGAACAGATCGCCACGGCGAGCAGGCTCACACCGCCAGTTTCGCCCGGGGCTGCTCGGATTTGGTGTGGCGCATATGGACCACGATGGCCGCGCTCGCAATGGCGGCATAGAAGCACCACAACGAGGCGAAACCATCGGCACTGAGTCGGGCCAAAATCACCACCGCCACCACATTGGCCAACCCGAAATACACGATGTCGCGTATCTGAGAAGCCAAAAGAGCGCCACACGTGGCCACGATGTAGCACCCAATGATGGCAATGCCGTGTTGGAGACCAATGGTGTAGGACAGGTGATACGCACCGAGGTGCACGCTCGGGTGCACGCGCACCATGGCCTCGAGCAGGATCGCAGAGACGACCACGCCGACCACGAGAAACGGCACGATCCGCCACTTTCGCGCCGAGGTTGGCTCGAGGTTTATGACGACGATTGGCACCAGGGTCGGGAGGACCACGAACGCGATGAGGAGATACACCCACATGGCCACGCGCCCGAGCGAGGCCGGCACCACACCTGCGAGTCCCCACCACACGAAGGTCTCGACCAAGAGGTGCGCACCGAGCAGCAGCGGAAGTGCCGCGAGCAATCGATGGTCCTGGCGCCCGCGCACGTGCAGGCACGCGTCGATGCCGATGGCGGTGACCACGACACCGCCCACGAGGTCACCTTCAGGGGAGAAGCACACGGGTTCTCCATCATCTGACGTCGAGGCGGGTTGCCCGATCCAACTACTCGAGTCGAGGGAGGGCGGTGGGCGCCTTCGACTGTACCCCTCCCCCGGCGCCACCAACCCGTTGGCTCGCCACGCTTCAACGCAAAGGCAACGACGGAGGGTCGCCCCGAACACCGAAGCGGTCCCGCAGCGCGGCGCGGGCGGCCCAGTAGCCACACATGGCGTGCACCCCACCGCCCGGTGGCGTCGACGCCGAGCACAAGTAGATGCCCGGTAGAGGTGTGCGATAGGGATTCCAACGTGCGACCGGTCGAAGCAACGTCTGGAGGGCCGACGCCGCTCCCCCGTTGACATCGCCGCCGAGCAGATTGGGATTGTAGGACTCGGCCTGATCGGCGGTGCGGGTGGACCGGGCCAAAATGCGGTCACGAAACCCCGGTGCGAAGCGCTCGATCTGGGCTTCGATGCGCTCGGTCATGTCCACCGACGAGCCGTTAGGGACGTGGCAATAGCCCCACAGGGTCTGGTGCCCGGACGGAGCCCGGGTGGGGTCGACCACGCCGGGCTGGACAATCAATGCGAAGGGTCGCTCCGCGTGGCGGCCGGCGTGCACTTCGGCCTCGCTGTGGGCCACCTCTTCGAATGTCCCCCCGACATGGAGGGTCACGGCGCGCTGACATTGCGCGCGCACGCCACGGGACGGGGCCGTCGAGGGCCCAATCGACCTTGCAGGTCCCGGGCCCGGGTGCGAATCGAGCCCAGGGCCGGCCTTGCTTGGCCGTCACCTGGGGGCCCGCCATGGCGAGGAATTGGCGCGGTGACACGTCGAGCAGGACGGCCCGGGCCGCGGGGAGCTCGGACAACGACGTGATTGGTTCGTCGGTAATCAGCGTGGCACCGAGACCGTCGAGCTCGTGGACGAGACCGCGGGCGATGGCCCCACTCCCGCCGCGCACCACCGGCCACCCGGCCCCATGGCCGAGGGCGGTCAGCAACAACGAGAACGATCCGGTGAGTGCTGCGGTCAGCGGTTCCATCGAGTGCCCCGCCGTGCCCGCCAAGATCCCCCGTGCTTCTTCGCTCGTGAACCGGGCGGCCAGATGCTTGGCCGAGGGGAACCCCAACGCGGCGAAGCGGGCCAGGGTGAGGGGGTGGCGTGGCACACTGCGCATCGAAGAGAGCACGAAATCGACGATGTCGCCGAGGCGGTTGACGAGGGGATCCATCAGCGCCTCGTACGCCGGACCGTCGGCACCGAGCATCGCCGCGGTGTCGTGCACGTCGCGGTAACACACCGCGGCACGTCCGTCGTCGAGCGGGTGGGCAAACGGGACCTCAGCATCGACGACCTCGATCCCGAGACCCTTGAGGTCGAGGCCGGCGAAGAACGGGGATGCCACCAAGGAGGGATGCACGGCCGAGCACACGTCGTGGTGAAATCCCGGCAGCGTCAGCTCCTCGGTGCGCGTCCCCCGCCCGCCGTCGCTGACCCTTCGATGACCGTCACCGCCAACCCGGCCCTCGCCAACGTGATGGCCGCTGCCAACCCATTGGGCCCGGCACCGACCACAACGGCATCGGTGTCCCGGGCGCTTGCCTGCATCACCTTGCACCCTACGATGCCGATGAAGTCCACTGACCACAGAACCTGGGGGCACGTGCCATGGCCGAGATCCAAGGAAATTGTGAAGCCCGTTTCGACGGAATCCGCCGGGCCCTCTCGGCCAGCCTGGACGCGGGAACCGACGTCGGCGCCTCGGTCGCCGTCTACCTCCACGGCGAGCCGGTCGTCGACATCTGGGGTGGGTACTGCGACGAGGCCCGCACCACCGCCTGGGGACGCGACACTCTGACCAACGTGTGGTCCACGACCAAGACCATGACGTTCTTGTGCGCGCTCATGCTGGCCGACCGGGGCCAACTCGACTTCCATGCACCCGTCGCGCGGTACTGGCCCGAGTTCGCCCAAGGCGCTAAAGGGTCCATCGAGGTGCGCCACGTCATGGGCCACACCTCGGGGCTTTCGGGATGGGAGACACCCCTCGAGCACGAACAGTTGGCCGACTGGGAACTGTGCACCTCGCTGCTCGCGGCCCAGCGGCCGTGGTGGGAGCCGGGCACCAGGTCGGGATATCACGCCCTGACCCAGGGGTACCTGATTGGAGAGATCGTGCGACGCATCACCGGTGAGTCCATTGGCCAGTGGTTCGCCCGGGAAGTCGCCAAGCCACTCGAGGCCGACTTCTACATCGGTCTCCCCCAAAGTGAGGACTCCCGGGTGTCGACGGTGATTGCGCCACCGCCCCTCGATCTGATCGGACACGGCCTCCCCGAGATCTTGGTCAAGACGCTGACCAATCCCCCGCTCGACGCCGAACAGGCCGCCAACGAGTGGTGGCGGCGCGCGGAGATCCCTGCCGCAAACGGACACGGAAACGCCCGCTCGGTGGCGGCGATCCAGTCTGTGATCGCCGGACGGGGCCAGGCGAGAGGGGTCCGCCTGCTTTCCCCCCTCGGCACCGACCCGATTTTCGAACAACAATCCGACGGCCCGGATCTGGTGCTCACGACCGTGAAACGCTTCGGCATGGGGTACGGCTTGAGCACGCCGGACATGGACATCGGACCCCAGGGTTGTCACTGGGGTGGCTACGGGGGTTCGGTCGTCGTGATGGAGCAGAGCAGCGAATTGACCGTCGCCTACATGATGAATCGGATGGAGTCGGCCCTGGTCATCGACGAGCGCGGCGAGAACATCTGGCGCGAAGCCATGCGGGTCGTGGCGCCATAGGGCGTCGCGGGGCTATTCGCGACCGATCACCGCTTCGGCCTCGATCTCGACGCACCAACGCGGGTCGAGCAGTGCGGCGACCACGACCATGGTGGCGACTGGGCGCGACTCGCCGAAGACCTCGCGATGGACCGCACCGACTGCCACGGCGTCATCGGGCGACGTCAGGTACATACGGGTGCGAACGACATCGCCCATACGGGCGCCCCCCGCTTCGAGCGCGCCGGCGATGATCTCGAGGCACCGGCGCGCCTGGGTCGAGGGGTCCTTCGGGCACGAGCCGTCGGGCCAAATCGGTCCGGTCCCCGACACCAAGACGCGCGAGCCGACCCGCAGCGCCCGGCTGAAGCCAATGGTTGCTTCAAACGGGGATTCCGATGAGATACGCCGACGCTCATGCACCCGACGATTCTGGCATTGTCAACGGAGCTGGCCCGAGGGGCGGGCGCCCGAGGTCAACCTCTTGGGTGGTGGCGATAGCCTGGGTGGTCTTGTGGCACCGCGTCGATCAGCCCTTCGTCGAGCAGGCACGCTGATCGCCGCCGCCGCGGTGGCGCTGGTGTTGGCGGGCTGCACGACCGGTGGACACGGCGAGTCACTTCCCCCCGTCAACTTGCGCGTACCGCCGACCCCGAACGTGGACCTGGCGGTCACCGCCCCGCCCGGCACCACTTTGGTGGCCGCCGTCCACGGCGACATCCCGGGCTCGGCGGCACCAAACGGAGGGACCACCACCTTGGTCCCCGCCACCTGGTACGGCTATCCGAGCATCTTGCCCGTAATCGATTCGGTCCCCCACTGGGTCGAAGTGCGTTTGGCGCAGCGACCGAATCAATCGACGGCGTGGGTACCACAGAGCGATGTGACTTTGAGCACCACGCCCTACCGGATCGTGGTGAATCTCGGCACCGATCACTTAAGCGTCTATCGCGACAATAAGCAGATCCTCGATTTCCCCGCCGGCGTCGGTACGTCGGACGACCCGACGGTGACGGGCCATTACTTCGTGACCATGATGGCGCCGGCGCCCGACCCGGGCTACGGCCCCTTCGTCATGGTCACCTCGGCGCGTTCTGACGCCATCACCGACTGGTCACAATCCGGCGACGCCATCATCGCCATCCACGGACCGATCGATTCGTACGACGACTCGTTGATTGGGACCACCGGGGCTGCCATCTCGCACGGCTGCATCCGTCTCCACGACGCCGATCTGGCCCAGTTGGCCAACATCCCCATCGGCTCTCCGGTCGACATCGTCGCCAGCTGACTCGCTCGTTGCCCGGCGCGCCATTACGGCGCAGGTGGCGCAATCACTCGAGCGTGCGGACAAATTCGATCCCACCGTCGGCGCGCCCACGAGTGGCGGTGTTGCCTGGCGCGCTGGCTTCTAGGACGCCTCGGTGTCGCGCACCACGTCTTCGCGCCTCGTGCGCAAGGTTCTCGGAATGGCTTCGGCCGCGGTCAGGAGTTGGAGGACCTCGCCGATCGCTTGTTGGCGACCGGTGTGTTCAGATAACGGGAGATGCGCCTCAATCCGGTAGCGATTGCGTCGACCTTCTTTGGTCTTGACCACGTAGCCGGCCTCGGTCAGATCCGTCACGATCCCATAGGCCCGTCGCTCGGTGATATCGAGGGCGATGGCGATATCGCGCAAACGAATCTCGGGGTCACGGGCAATGCAGAGCAGCGCCCGATCCTCCGCGCTGTCGATGTCCGGGTCACTCACGATTTCCATGAGCGGCGTGCCTGCGCGGTTGAAATCCAGCATCGTGCCAGCGCCAGGTATGGGTGCTCTTGCCCACGTCCTCTTCCGAGATGAATGCGCGTGAGCTTCACCAGCTTTGCCGGGCGCTTTGATGTTCTTCTGCGTGGTCCTTGGGGTAGGCGAAGTCATAGAGCGGCACACCGCCGCCGAGGCACAGCGGCAGGTCGAACTGGCTGAGCTGGTAATTCTTCGGCATGTCCGGGTAGAAGTAGTTCTTCCGGTCCCATTTCGAAATCTCTGGAGTGCTGCAGCCCAGCATCAACCCGGTGAGAATGGTCTTCTCAATGGCCGCCAGATTAAGCACGGGCAGTGCGCCCGGCAGGCCGAGGCAGACGGGGCAGGTGCGCGTGTTCGGCGGCTGCTCGTACTCGACCGCGCAGGCGCAGAACATCTTGCTCCGCGTGTTGAGCTGGACGTGGACCTCAAGGCCGATGGTGGCGATGTATGGGGGCATGATAAGGCGTCGCTGGTGAATGCCTGCAACAGGCGGCAGGTCAAGCGGTTTGCGTGGGGAATGGGACCACGGATTCGGGCATAGTGGTGGGTGAATTTTTGTTTTATCCGCCCGCGGAGTCTGGTATGCAGATCCCCGGAGCAAGCCTATGAGCCAATATGACTTTGATTTGGTGGTGATCGGATCCCGGACCTGCGGGAGAGAAAGGCGGAGCGCAGGCGGCCTATTTTGGCAAACGCGTGGCCTTGGTGGAGCGCGCCGACCATCTGGGCGGCGCAGGCATCAACACGGGCACGGTGCCTTCCAAGAACGTTGCGGGAGACCGCGCTGTATTTTTCGGGCCTCCGCCAGCGTGGTTTGTATGGAATCGACTACACGATCAGAACGGATCTGAGCGTCAGTGATTTCATGTATCGCGAAAAGATCGTGGTGGAAAATGAGTGGGCCATCATCGGTCGCAACCTGGAGCGGCACCAGATTGAAACTGTCTGGGGGAATGCCACGCTGAAGGACGCGCACATCGTGCAGGTGACCTTGAAAGAGGGTGGCGCGCGGAGAACTAACGACCGATTTCATCTTGGTGGCCACGGGCTCTTCGCCGTTCCATGCGCCCGGTGTTCCGTACGATCATCTTCGGATCCACGATTCGGACTCCATTTTGCGCATGAGTCAAATCCCCAGGACCATGACCGTAGTAGGCGGCGGCGTGATTGGTTCGGAGTATGCCTCCATTTTCACCGCGCTGGGTGTCAAGGTGACCTTGGTGGATGTTAGTCACCGGCTATCTGCCTTTCGTGGATTCTGAAATTGCCGCGCGTCTGCGCAATTACCTGGAGCGGCTGGGACTGGAATTCAAATTGACCGGCAGATGGCGAAGGTCACCGCCGCGGACGACTATGTCCAAATCACCCTGGACGACGGCACGGCGGTCGCGAGTGACATCGCACTTTTTGCAGCGGGCCGGCAGAGCAACGTGGAGGGGCTGGATTTCGAGCCTTTGGGAGTGAAGCTGGGGGCGCGCGGACTGATTTTGGTGAATGACCACTATCAGACCACTGTCCCCAACATCTACGCGGCGGGTGATGTGATTGGCTTCCCTGCCTTGGCCTCTACGTCCATGGAACAGGCGCGGGTCGCCATGGCGCATGCCTTTCAACTTGGCTATAAGGAGAAGATCTCTCCCGTTCTGCCCGCTGGCTGTCTACACCATTCCGGAAATCGCCCAAGTGGGCCTCACGGCGGACGAATGCCGGACGAAAACATTCCCTATTTGGTGGGTCGCTCGTTTTACAACAAGAGTCCCCGCGGGCAGATCATCGGCGACACCCAGGGAATGCTGAAGCTGATTTTCTCTCCGGCGGACAAGAAGCTCCTCGGTGTGCACCTCATCGGCGAAATGGCTCTTGAACTGGTCCACATCGGAATGCACGTCATGGCCCACGGCCAGACCATCGATGAGTTCATCGATTCCGTTTACAATTATCCCACCCTGGCGGACTCCTACAAATACGCGGCCTACGACGGGCTCGGCGCATGGAAGAAATGGAGCGCAGACCAGTTGCCGGGGCGTTGAGCCAGGCAAGACAAAGGGTGCTTGGGCCGTAATTTCACGTCCATGCGTGGCCTCTTTTTCTCCCTGATCCTGTTGACGGCGGTGCTTCCGGCGGCTGAGCCGCCGAAGGCGGCGCAGGCCATGGGTTTGCTCAAGACGAGAGTCCTGGGCTGCCACAACGCGGAGAAAAAGAAGGGTGGGCTGTCGCTGGAGACGCGGGAGCTGGCGTTAAAGGGTGGCGAGAACGGTGCGGCCTTTGTACCGGGTAAGAGCAGGGGACAGCAGGCTCATCGATCAGCTTGCCGCGGGCTCTGATCCGCACATGCCGCCCAAGAAGCAGCTTTCGGAGAAGCAGATCGCGATCTTCCAGGCGTGGGTGGACACGGGTGCGGAATGGGACGAGAAGGCGCTGCAATCCTTTGGCCAGTTCGCGGAGGCGGACAAACTCGGCGAATTGCCGCCGGGCGTGCAGCCATCCTATGCGCTGAGCCTTTCGCCGGACAGCGCCAAGCTCGCCATGGCGCAGGGCACTTCGATCAAGGTGATGGATGCGACGAAGCCCGAGCGGGCCGATCATCGCGACGCTTACGGGACATCGCGATGCAGTGCAATCGCTGGCGTGGAGTGCGGATCGAAAATGGATCGCCGCGGGCGGTTATCGCACGGTGTTGGTGTGGGACACCTCGAACTGGCAGCTCGCGCATACGCTGGCGAAGCCGTTGGAAGGACGGCAGACAGCGATGACGTTTTTGCCGGACGATGAAACGCTGGTCATCGCGGACGGCACGGTGGCGCAGCATGGTGTGCTGCATTGGTGGAAGATGAGCGAGCCCAGCCACTCGCCACTATTGAGGCGCACAAAGACAACATTCTCTCGATGGCGCTGAGCCGCGACGGCAAGAAGCTCGCCACAGGAGGCGCCGACTTCATGGTGAAGGTTTGGGATGTGGCGACGCGCAAGGAACAGGCCAAGCTGGAAGGCCATACGGGGTATGTGCTTTGCCTCGAATTCAATGGGGATGGAAAGTGGCTGGCTTCCGGCGGCGCGGACAAAGACCTCAAGGTCTGGGACGTGGCCACCAAACAGATGATCATGCAGATCGGCGACAAATCCTCACCGATCGTCGCCATGCAATGGAGCGCAGACAGTGCGCAGCTTTATGGATTCCGCGGAGATGGCGGGGTGCGGATTTTCACCGAGCTCACCGCTCATGACGGCGTGCGCTCCTTTGAGACCGCTGCCAAAGAGAGGAAATTCGACGGCGTCCCGGATCTGCCGGCTTCCGCGGCTTTGACCGCGGATGGCAAACACCTTTTCGCGTCCACCGCGGAGGGAAATCTTTTTGCCTGGAAGGAAAAGGGCGATCTTGAGAAAAAGAAGGACAGCGCTCCTGCGGCCACCGTTGCCGCGGTGAATGGCGACGCTCCACTCTCCTTCGTGCGGGACATCCTGCCCATCATGAGCAAGGCGGGCTGCAACATGGGAAGCTGCCACGCCAAGTCCACCGGACAGGCGGGATTCAAACTCTCCGTCTTTGCATTTGATCCAGCGTCAGACTACCCGGGCCATCGTGAAGGATGCACATGGCCGGCGCATTTTTCCTGCGTTGCCGGAGGAGAGCCTGATCCTGAAAAAGCCCACCGTCGAAATTGCCCATGAAGGTGGCCAGCGAATCGAGCCTGACTCGCCCTGGTTCCACGAAATCGTCGCATGGATCAAGCAGGGAATGCCTTACCAGGTCAAAGACGAGCCTGCGCTCACTGGCATTGAGGTCACGCCCGTCACGAACGTTTGCGGCAAAAACACCAGTCATCCGCTGCGCGTCACGGCGCACTACAAGGATGGCTCCACGCGCGATGTCAGTCCTCTGGCGGATTATGTGTCCAACGAGAAGGCGGTCGCCACCGTGGATGAACAGGGCGTGATGAAGACCGGCGCGTACAGTGGCGAGACCGCCATCGTGGTGCGCTACATGGGGCAGGTCGGAGTGGCGCGCGTGGCCATTGCGCCCGACAAAATTTTGCCGGATGCGATGTATGCCAAGTTGCCGGTGAACAATGAGATCGACCGTCTCGCCTATGCGCGGCACAAGGAAATCGGCTGCCTGCCCAGTGAAGGCTGCACCGATGCAGAGTTTCTGCGGCGCTCCTCCCTCGACGCGATTGGGACGCTGCCGACGGTGGAAGAAGCGCGCACCTTTGCCGAGAGCACCGACCCGAAGAAACGCGAGATATGGATCGACCACCTGTTGGACAATCCAGCTTGGGCAGACCATTGGGCGATCAAGTTCGATGACCTGCTGCGGCCCAACCCCGCGCGTGTGGGCGTGAAGCCCGTGTTCCTCTTCGACGACTGGCTGCGCCAGAGCTTCCATGCCAACACGCCTTGGGACCAGATTGTGCGTGAACTGCTCACTGCACAGGGCAGCACGCATCAGTATGGCCCGGTCGCGCTCTGGCGCGATAAACGTGAGCCGGTGGATGCGGCGGCGTTCGTGGCGGAAATATTTCTCGGCGTGCGCATGGAGTGCGCGAAGTGTCACCATCACCCGAACGAGCACTGGGACATCAGCGACTACTACCAGCTCGCGGCGAACTTCACTCGCCTGCGGCACAAAGGGCAGGGTATCTCTGCGCCCATCAGCGGCGAGCCGGAGTATTGGTGGTTTGGTACCGGCGAGGCGGAAATCGCGCATCCCATTACCGGAGCGATCCTCAAGCCCAAGCCGCCCGGCGGTTTGGAAAAGCCCATCGCCGAAGATCAGGACCCACGCGCCGCGCTGGCGGACTGGATGACCGCGCCGGACAATCCGTTTTTCGCCAAGGCCATCGTGAACCGCATCTGGAGCCAGTTCTTCGGCCGCGGTGTGGTCGATCCGGTGGATGACTTCCGCACCTCCAATCCGCCGAGCAACGGTCCCATGCTTGACTGGCTGGCAAAGGACTTCATCGCGCATCATTTCGATCTGAAGCACCTCATGGGTACCATCATGCGGTCTCATCTGTACCAGCTCAGCAGCCTGCCCAACGACACCAACAAGGGCGACTTGAAAAACTACTCTCGCAGCTATCGCCGGCGCCTGCCCGCTGAAGTGCTGCTGGATGCGGTGTGCGCCGTCACCGGTTCGTCTGAGAGATTCGAAGGTTCGCCGGAAGGCACGCGCGCACTGCAGACCTGGAATGTGAAGCTGGAAAGCGACTTCATGGACGCCTTTGGCCGGCCCAACTCCAGCGCCGAATGCCCCTGTGATCGCGATGCCAAACCCAGCGTGGTGCAAGCCCTGCATCTGATGAATTCCACCAAGCTCCAAGCCAAGCTCGCCGATGATCAGGGCCGCGTCGCCACGCTGGCCAAGAGCAAGCTCACTCCCGATCAAATCGTGGAGGAACTCTACCTCGCCGCCTTCTCACGCAAGCCGACATCCGACGAACAGGCCGTGGCCGCCAAGGTCATTGCCGCCGCGGGCGACAAGCGTCAGGACGCCATTGAAGACGTCCTCTGGGCCATGCTGAACTCCGCGGAGTTTGTATTTAATCATTGATCCGGCTTTCCCTCTTCTTTTGACCGTCAGTACATCTGCGTTTATCTTCGATCATGATGTCTCGCATTTCTGTCGATCCAAAGGTTTGTCATGGTCAGGCCTGCATTGCCGGGACAAGAATACCGGTGCACCAGGTCGTGCGTATGGTGGCCAATGGGGATTCCGTGGACGATCTTCTGAAGGCCTATCCTCATGTGACGCGTGAAGACATTCATGCCTGTCTCGACTATGCCGCTGATCTTGCCGAGGAGCAGGTGACTCCGCTCGAAGATTTGGCTCCTTTGGGATGAAAATTCTCGTGGATGAGAATGTCCCTTCCGAGTCGGTGGAGGAACTTCGCAAGAGGGGCCACGATGTCCTCGACATTCGGGGATCGGACAAGCAGGGCCTGGAGGATGACCTTCTTTGGTCGCTTGCCCAGTCGGAAGCGAGACTGCTCATTACCACGGACAAGGGATTTGCCACTCATCGAAGCGAGGATCATCATGGCATCCTTATCGTGCGTCTTCATCAGCCCGATGGGAAGTTGATTCACGCAAGGATCATGTCAGCACTGAGACGATTTCCCGCACATGAATGGCCGGGACTCCTTGTGGTGATGCGTGATACGATCCAGAGTATATTTAGGGCTCGGTAGAAGCTGAGAGCGTGGGATTGAAGACGGACTCTGGGCCATGCTGAACTCCGCGGAGTTTGTGTTTAATCATTGACCCTTCTTGCTGCGCTTTGGAACTTCTTTGTTTTTCGGCATCCTTTTCGCTTTAAAGCTGAATTCATCACTCAGGTGCCGGAAGATGCGGCCTGTCATCTGTTCCCCGTCCAAGAGGCAATAGCCCCTGCCGCAGATCGAGTCTCCCTCGTCTTGACCTTCGTAGGAGAAGCGAAGCACTCGTTCGTCCAGATCGTCGGTCTTGCAGTCGAGAATGATTTCAACGGCGCCAAAATTCATGCTTCCATTGCCGCGAGTACTGATGTCCAGCATTCCGGGACCACAAAGGTCAACATACTCCGCATCGAAGCCGTCAAGTCCGGTGATGCGCCACATCCCGACGAACTTCTTCTTCACCGCCCACTTGGCGGGCTTCACATGCAAAACGAAATGGAAAACTTCCTGCGACATTGCCATTCCTTAGCCATGGTCCAAACAAAGACAAGGCTCTCCTTCATGCGGGATTGGAGGGTCCATGGGCGAACTTTACTCCCGAGTGCAAGATAATCTCCCCAAGGCCGTAATTTCAAGGTTCCATGTCCCGCATCACCCACAACTGCGCCGGTCACACCCGGCGTGACTTTCTTCGGCTCGGCATCAGTGCCGCGGGTGGAGGCTTGGGTTTGGCGAGCATGATGCGGGCCCAGGCGGCGAGCACGGGCATCTCCCTTTCGCGACCGGTGAACTGCATTCTTGTCTGGATGGACGGCGGGCCGTCACACTATGAGTCGTTCGACCCGAAGCCGGATGCTCCAAGCGACATCCGTGGGGAGTTCGGCACGATCCCGACGGCCATTCCTGGCATCCGTTTTGCGGAAAGCGTGCCCCATCTCGCGAAGGTCGCGGACAAGATGACCGTGGTGCGCAGCATCTGCCACAAGGACCCGAACCACGGCGGTGGAAATCACTACATGATGACCGGCTGCCCCACGCCGGTGCCGGTGGGTTGCGGTGCGTTTGTGACCTTTCATCCCTCTTTCGGCTCCGTGGTGAGCTACAAGCGCGGCGTCAAAAACGGGCTGCCCTCGTACATGACCATGCCGACCATGACACGCAGTGGGGCCGAATTTCCTCGGCCCGCAGCATGCGCCTTTCGTAGTGGGCGGCGATCCCAACTCTGCTGGCTACCGGGTGCGCGATGTAGTGCTGCCGCGGAGATCAGCGAAGCGCGGGACATGGCGCGGCGTGATCTGCGCCATTCGCTGGACCGCATGAAGCGCATCAATGACGCGCTGGCGGAAGATCCCACCGTGAGCTTCGACACTTTCTATGGCCAGGCCGTGGACCTCATCGCCTCCAAGCCCGCACAGGAGGCATTTGATATCAGCCGGGAAGACGCGAAGACTCGCGATTTTTATGGCCGGAACGATCTGGGCCAGCGCATGCTTTTGGCGCGCCGCCTCGTGGAGGTCGGTGTCTCCTTTGTCACCGTGAACTACGGCGGCTGGGACCATCACAAGGATGTTTTCAATCTCTGCCGGGGCGAGTTCATGCAGAAGTTTGACCAGAGCATGGCGGCGCTCATCGCGGACCTCGACCAACGTGGGCTGCTGGAAAGCACCCTGGTCATCGCGTTGGGGGAATTTGGCCGCTCGCCGAAGATCAACAAGGACGCGGGCCGCGATCACTGGCCTGGAGCCATGAGCGTGCTCTTCGCCGGTGCAGGTGTGCCGCGCGGAGCGATCATCGGCGCGACGGACCCCAAGGGCTATTACGCGAGTGAGAATGTCCACTCGCCGGAGGACTTTGCCTCCACGCTCTACACGAAGCTGGGAATCGATCCGCACCAATTGCTTCATGCGACTGGCGGCCGTCCGGTGCAGCTGGTGAGCGGAGGCAAGCCCATCAAGGATTTGATGGCGTGATCATCGCGGACCACCGGTTTCTCTTGTTCATGCAGCGGAGCCACGGGCGTCATCTCAGCGGAAAAATCGGCTGGGTGCTGGTGGGCATGATGACTCTTTTTGCCGGTAGTCTGTTCGGAAAAAATGCGAAGGGGCCTCCCGCCGCCATTTCCTACCTCTATCCCCCGGGCGGCAAAGCGGGCAGCAGTTTCCAGTGCACGGTGGCTGGCACCTTTACCAAAACCAAGGCGACGGCCTGGGCGGATCATCCCGGCATTGTCTTCAAGGGCACCCCCAACCCGGCGGTCTTCCAGGTGACGATCGCGCCCGAAGTACCGCCCGGCCCGCATCTGGTACGGTTTTACAATGATGAGGAGCCTCACCGCCACGCGTGTTCATGGTGGGTGTCTTCGATGAGGTGATGGAGAAGGAGCCGAACGATGACTTTCACCATCCGCAGGCGCTGCCGAACATTCCATGCACCGTCAACGGCGCTTTCAACAAGGAAGGGGATGCGGACAATTTCTCTTTTCACGCCGAGGCTGGCCGCTGGATCGTGCTGGCGCTGGATGGTTATGGGCTCGGCGTGCAGATGGACCCCATGCTGCGCCTGCTCGATGAAAACGGCGTCGAAGTGGCGATGAACCATGACACCTACAACCTTGATCCACTCATCGCCTATCAGGTGAAGAAAAGCGGGACTTATACGGTGGAGGCAATGAGCTTCATCCATCCTCCCGCCGCAGTCGTGAAACTGATGGGCAGCGCGGACTATGTCTATCGTCTCACGATCACGGACGGACCCTATGCGCGCTTCGTGGCACCCTGCGCCGTGCAACCGGGCGGCAGCACCGAGGTGAAATTCGTGGGCTGGAATTTCACTCCTACGATGGAAGAAGCCCGGTCTCACAAGCTGCCGTTGCTGGACCCCAATTCCGCAGCGGCTTCGGGCAAGGTAATCCACGTTCCAACGCCGAACGGCGAGACGGTGCTGGCTGCGGACACCACACGCCGGTCATCGAGGAGGTCGAACCCAACAACGATCTCGCCAGCGCCCAGAAAATCACGTTGCCCGTCACCATCTCAGGACGGCTGGGCACTTCCAAAGACGAAGACCGTTTCCGCTTTTCCGCGAAGAAGGGAGAGACCATCCGCTTTTGCCTGCATGGTCCCAGCATTCACAGTCCGCTCGACCCGGTGCTGAACATTGAGGATCTGAAAGGCAAGCTGGTGAAGAATTCCGATTTTGGTCAGGAGGGCGTGGATGCCGAGCTGAATTGGAAAGCGCCCGCGGACGGCGAATTCATCGCCTGTGTCCGTGATCTCTACTCTCGTGGCGGATGGGATTTTATCTGTACGGCTTGGAATGCGGACCGCCGAAGCAGGAGGTGATCGCCACCCTGGATGCGTCAGCCTACAAGCTCGAGGCCGGAGGCACCACGGAGGTGAAGGTAAACGTGAAAATGAACGGCGAGTTCAAGGCCAAGCTGGGCTTCCGTGCTGATGGATTGCCGGAGGGAGTCACGCTCAAGGCGGCCGATGAGAAGGTCAGTCTCAAAGGAGGTGAGGTAAAGCTGACATTGTCTGCCACTCCTGAGGCCAAGCCCGCAAACCAACCGTTTGAGGTGGTGATCGCGACCTTTCCTCCAGATGCTCCCATGACTACCAAGGCCACCTTCGACCTGCGCGGCGTGGAGCCGCGCGGAGATCGCCTGGTCAATGAGGGCAGCCAGGCATGGCTGACGGTGACAGGGAAATAGCAAAATCCAAGGAAGACCAAATCCCAAGCAGCCTTCGTGATGACTTTGGAATTTGAATTTTTGGGCAAGCTTCAAGCGGGACTGATTTTCGCCACGAGGCCGCAAATGTAAGGCAGAAGCTGCTTCTTGCGGCTCACGACTCCTTTAAGTTCAAACACGCCGCGCTTCAGCTCTGGATACTCCACCAGGTCCGCCACGCGCGCGTCACCCGCGACGATCAAGATGCTGTTGTGCCGGGTGATGTCCGTCACCAGCAGGCCTGCGAAATGCAATTTTCGGTCCTGGGCAATTTTTTCCAACGCCGTGTGCAAGACGCCCTCCTGCTTCCAAAATTCCGTCAGCCCGAGTTCCTCGATTTGCGACAAGCTGAAGCGCCAGCCGTTTTCCTCAAATTCCTTGCGGTCGCTTTCCAGCGCTTCGGAAGCCGGCTTGCCCTTCAGCATGCTGCCTGCGGCGAAAAAGCCGGTGGTGAATTTGGCGACTTGGAGATCCGCAATTCCGGCCAGCCAAGGGAGAATTTCCCGGTCGGTGTCTGTGGTCGTGGGCGAGGTGAGATTGAGCGTGTCGGAGATTAGGCCCGCGCAGAGGCAGATGGCGGTAGCCGTGTCCGGCTGCAGCCCGCGCAGGCGATACATCATGGCCACAATGGTGCAACTGCTGCCGACCGGTTCATTGATGAAGCGCACTGGCTCTTTGGTGCGCAGGTTGCCGCTGCGAGCCGGTGGTGATCGATGGCCTCGACAATGTTCGCCTCGTCCGCGCCCGTGACCGCTTGGGCGAATTCGTTGTGGTCCACCAGCACCAGACGCATGCGGGGCGGGTCCACGAGGTCGGACTTGGAGAAGACACCCAGCAACTTGCCGGTTTCCTGATCCAGCACCGGGAAGATGGGCTGGTTGGAGTCATGCACCGCGGCGATGATTTCCTTGAGCGGAGTCTTGGAATGAAAGCGGAGGAAATCATCATGCAAGGCATCCGCGATGGGCCGTGAAAAACGAACCAACTGCGCGGCGCTGGCAGTATCATAGCGCGTTTGGATCACCGGCACACGGCTGCTGCGCGCCATGGCCGCGATTTCCTCATCGACCTCAAAGCCCCCCGTGATGATCAGGCAGCGGGCGTTGTTTTCGATGGCCATGCGCTGCACATCAGGTCGGTCACCCACAAGACACACGACGGTAGCATTGGGAAAACGCTGCAGGCGCGACCGGGTGGTTTCGAGACTGGATCCCGCGACCATGAGGATAAAGTTCTCGACGTTCGCGTCCGCTTTACGTCCGTTCGGGAAAGTGCCGTCCAAGGCCGCGAGCATGTTCGCTTCGCTGGTGCGCACGTGACGGTTGGCATCCGCATCATTGACCGTGGCGGGCATGAAAGCTGCGCCAGCTCCATCAGGGTGGGCATCCCAATGATCATCCCCGCTTCATCCACGACCGGGATGCTGCGGAAGCCGTGCTCGATGATCTTCCGGTACACGGAGAGAAAGAGTTCGTCCCGTTGTGCGGCGATGACATCGCGATGGCAGACCGTGTGCGCGGTGGACGGACGTCCATGAGCAGCTTGGGCGCGGGCAGGGCCGCTTGTTTTAACACCCAACTGGTGCGCACGCTCAACTCACCGCAACGGGCCGGCACCGCATCATCTCCGCGGGAGTCACGAAGGAAAGCCGCGTAGCCAATGGCCGAGCAGATCGCATCCGTGTCCGGATTGCGGTGGCCGATGACGTGGATGGGATCTGGCGCCGCGGTGGACATGCGGAATGTCAAACCACGCCCAGTTCGTGGATTTTCTTGTCCACCTTTTCCTTGTTTTCCAGGAGAGCCGCGATGGGGTCCCATTGGCCGCTGGTAAGCGCTTCACGCGCGGTGGGCAGCACGGAGATGGGCATCTCCTCGTCTTCAAAATAGACCTTCTGCGCCACGAGATCCACCGTCACTTCGAGCTTGGGATTGCGCTCGATTTCATTGGCGAGGAACTGGATGTCTTTGGCGCTGGCGGTCACGCAGGGGATGCCCAGCGTGGTGCAGTTGCCGAAGAAGATCTCCGCGAAACTCTCCGCGATGACGGCGCGGTGGCCGAAGCGATAGAGCGCCTGCGGGGCGTGCTCGCGGGAGCTGCCGCAGCCGAAGTTTGCTCCGCTCAGCAGGATGCTGGCGCCCTTGAAGCGCGGGTCATTCAGCGGATGCGCCTTGTCGGTACCATCGGCATTCTTGCGCACGTCGTAGAAAGCGAATTCGCCCAACCCGTCAAAGGTCACGCACTTCATGAAGCGTGCGGGTATGATGCGGTCAGTGTCGATATCCTGACCTGGGACGAAAACGGCGGTGCCGGCGACTTGGGTGACTTTGGCGAGGGACATGGGGCGCGAAAGATAGCGAGGAATGGACGAAGGGCAAGCTGCCCGTCAGTGCGAGACCGCCCTCCACTTTTCGTCAAGGGCTCGAAGGCGGCGCGAAAGGTCGCGCGCCAGGTTCAGGATGAGGATGGCGTACTGGTCCGCGCGGTATTTGAAGAGATGGAAAAGGTCGGAGCCCTTGAGTCCCAGCAGGATGGTGTCCTCGGTGACCCGTGCGGAAGCGGAGCGCGCCACACACTCGATGATGCACATTTCGCCGAAGTGGTCCCGGGAATGAAGCGTGGCCAGCAGCCGCTCGTTGGGTCCGCCGTAGTCTTTGAGGATCTCCACTGTGCCGGTGTGAATGATGAACATCTGGTTGCCGGGCTCGCCTTCATGCACGGCAAGCATGCCTGCCGGACATGCGATTTCCCGCGCATGGTCCGCGAAGATTTGCAGGCCGTTCTCGTCCAATCCCGCAAGGACGGGAATGCCCCGCAGGAATTCCAGACGTTCCGCGGCGGAGATCATGGCCCGGTTTTACGCAGACATGCCGAAGACCTCGCGCGCATCTGCCACGGCGCCAGTAACGGCAGCGGCGGCGACCATGACCGGGGACATGAGAATGGTGCGCCCGGTGGGGCTGCCCTGGCGGCCTTTGAAATTGCGGTTGGAGGAGGAGGCGCAGAGTTGGTCACCGACCAGCTTGTCCGGATTCATGGCCGAGACACATGGAGCAGCCTGCGCCGCGCCATTCGAAGCCAGCCTCGGAAAATACTTTGTCGAGCCCTTCCTGGCGGGCCATGACGTCCACGATCTGGCTGCCAGGAACCGCGATGGCCTTCACGCCTGCAGCCACATGCTTGCCCTTGATGAATTTCGCCACTTCACGGAAATCGCTGATGCGGCCGTTCGTGCAGCTTCCGACGAAGGCCACGTCAATCTTGGTGCCCTTGATGGGCACGCCGCCCTGTAGCTTCATGTACTCCAGCGCCTCACTGATGGAGGCTCGCTGGGAATCATTCTGCGCGCTTTCCACCGTGGGTACCTTTTCAGTGACAGCGATGGCCTGGTCCGGGCTGACGCCCCAAGTCACTGTCGGCGGCACGTCCTCCGCCTTGATGTTCACCACGTCATCATAAACAGCGTCCTTGTCGGAAGCCACCGCGCGCCACTGCGCTGCGGTGCGGTCCCACGCCTCGCCTTTCGGCGAGTAAGGGCGTCCCTTGAGGTATTCCAAGGTCTTCTCATCCGGGTTCACGTAGCCACAACGCGCACCGCCTTCGATGCTCATGTTGCACACGGTCATGCGTTCCTCCATGGAGAAACCGTCGAAGACGCTGCCGCCGTATTCGTAGGCGTAGCCCTTGCCACCGCCCGCGCCAAGCAGCCGGATAATGTGCAGGATCACGTCTTTCGCATACACGCCAGGGCGAAGCTGGCCGTCCACATTGATGCGGCGCACCTTCATGGGGCTCAGCGCCATGGTCTGGGTGGCCAGCACATCGCGCACCTGGGTGGTGCCGATGCCAAAGGCGATGGCACCGAAAGCGACCGTGCGTTGGCCGTGTGCGAGTCACCGCACGCGATGGTCGTGCCCGGCTGGGTGATGCCCTGCTCTGGCCCGACGACATGGACGATGCCCTGCTTGCCGCTGCTCAGATTGAAATACGTGATGCCGAACTCCTTGGCGTTCTTGTTCAACTCCTGGACTATCTCCTCGGCGAGCGGATCGGAGAATGGGGACACCTGGTCTTGTCCGTCGGCACGATGTGGTCCACGGTCGCAAACGTGCGCTGCGGATAGAGCCACCTTCAGCTTCAAGGTCGCGCATCATGCCGAAGGCCTGCGGGCTGGTCACCTCATGAATCAAATGGGTATCGATGAGGAGCTGCGTCTGTCCGTTGGCAAGCGTGGCGACGGAGTGCGATTCCCAGACTTTGGCAAAGAGTGTTTTTCCCATGATGAAAATGTTACGTGCGGGTGGGAAACCCTAGCACTCCCGGCGGGAAGGGCAAATTCATTGAGGGCCATTCACCTCCCGATGTGGGGAGATGATCAAACCGCCTTGAACAAATCTTCCAGATTTACCCGCACGCCCGGCACACTGGAGCATTCCAGCACCGCGGGAGCATCGCAGGTGGATTTTGCCGTGTAAGCCCCATTTTGAGGTTTGCGATACACTTCCACCTTTCGCTGATTGGGAAGCACGATCCAATATTCATCCACCCCAGCCTCGGCGTAGAGGCTGGCGCTTTCACGGTCGAGATCGACATTTGTGACGGCGATTTCGATGATCAGCGCCGCAGTTGTCGGGTGTTGTCGCACAAAATCCGCGTCGGTGCCACGAACGACTGAGATATCTGGTTCCGGAACGGAGTCACCCACCCGAAGCGGAGCTTCAATCCTGGCGGAAAAACCCTCAGGCAGCAAACGAGACAGTAGGCGAAACAGATACAATGCCAACGCGACGTGAAGCGGTGATTTGCTCATTTTCTCAACAATGAATCCCCGGATCAATTCCACATTCTTGTCGAACGCCCCCAACTCCGTGAAGCGCTCATATTCTTTCACCGACCAACGCTTGACGCGTTCGCGCACTTCTGGCAGGTCAAGAACGGTGGACATGACTTCTCCAACATAGCAGGAGAACAGAATTTGTCAGTGCCAATCGTCGCAGTGGCGTGGCGTCAGGGACTATTGAGCTTGTCCACGACACAGCCCCGAATACGACCCTCCGTTCCATACGTGGCAAATCCAAAGGGTAGGCAGTTGCCGATTTCACCGCCGCGCAGCCCCAGCGTGCGGCCCGCGATGTTTGCCTGCACGATCCGTTTTCCATCCAGCTGCACCTGAATTTCCTTGGCGCGCACTTCGATATGTACGCGGTACCATTTTCCATTTTCGAACAACTGGCTGCTGCCGGTCGGGTTGGATGCCGCATCGTAGCCATCGATGGAGGAGATGCCCACCTGCGTGCCACCCCAACCGCCCAGCACGAAGGTGACAAAGGTTTTTTCATCGCGCACCGGGAAGGTCACACTGCCGAAGAAGTCGCTCCCACTCACGCGCATGGCCTCGTAGGTGATGGCGTAGTCCACGGCGGGAAGACCGTCGGCCCACCAGGTCGAAAACACGATGCCCGTCATGGGACCGCCTTCCTTCAGGGTGAAACCATCCTTCTCGGGCCGGATGCCGCCACTTTTGTCCATGGGCGCTTCTTTCCACTTTTCGATGGAGGCAGGGGAAAATAATTCCCAGCGGCTGGCCGGCACAGGAGCCTTCTTCTCTGGTGAGCAGGCCGGGAGCAAGACCAGCAGCAGCGTGAAACAGAATGCTCGCCATGCCGATCCCATCCATGAGTTCACTTCTTCATGCCTCCCATCTTGCAGATGACATCGAAGTCATGCTTCGTCACGGGAGTGATGGAAAGGCGGTTTCCGCGCCGCAAGGTGAGGAGATCCGCAAGCCGCGGCTCCGCACGCAGTTCCTCCAGCGTCACAACCTTGCTGAAGTCCGCCTCCCAGGTCACATCGATCAACAGCCAGCGCGGGTCCTCCTTCTTGCTGCCCTTGTCGTAATACTCGGACTTCGGATCAAACTGTGTCGGGTCCGGCTTGGCCACACTGGAAATTCTGGCCACACCGGCCACACCCGGAATCTCGCAGCTCGAGTGGTAAATGAAGCCCAGGTCGCCCACTTTCATGTCGTCGCGCATCATGTTGCGCACCTGGTAGTTTCTCACCCCGTTCCAGGGCTCCGTTTTCTTGGGACGCTTTTTGAGGTCGTCGAAGGAAAAGACATCCGGTTCGGTTTTGAGAAGCCAGTGGCGCATGCCCAGATTGTGCGAAATGACGGCAAATTCGCCAGTGCAATCTTGCCTTCCGGGTTACATTTCGTTTCGCCCGAGCGTTTACTTTTCAGCATGAAAATCCTCCTCCTTCTCTTCTCCGCGCTGTGGTTTGCCGGTGTTTCCTTTGCAGATGACCCCGCGCCCGCCGCCGGTGAAGCCACCTTCCTCAGCAATATTCGTCAGCTCACGTTTGAAGGGAAACGATCTGGGGAAGGCTACTTCAGTGCCGATGGAAAGAAGATGATCTTCCAAAGCGAGCGCGAGGAGGGCAATCCCTTCTACCAGATTTACCTCATGGATTTGGAGACGGGCGACACAGAGCGCGTCTCGCCGGGCATCGGCAAAACGACCTGTGCCTGGATCAACCCGGATGGCGAGCGAGTGCTCTTCGCCAGCACGCATCTGGACCCGGAAGCCAAGGCCAAGCAGGAAGGCGAAATCAAGGAGCGCCTCAGCAATCACCAGCGCCGCTATTCCTGGGACTACGATGAAAACTACGACATCTTTGAGTACAACCTTAAGACCAAGGCGCTCAAGCAGCTCACCCACGAGCGCGGCTATGACGCGGAGGGCGACTATTCGCCCGACGGAAAGAAGATCGTCTTTGCCAGCAATCGCGCGGCTTATTCCGAAAAACTCAGCAAGGAGGACGAGGAGCGCCTCAAGGTGGACAAGCAGTACTTCATGGACATCTACATCATGGATGCGGACGGCTCCAATGTGAAGCGCCTCACCAACGTGCCGGGTTACGATGGCGGTCCGTTCTTCAGTGCGGACGGCAAGAAAATTTGCTGGCGCCGTTTCAATGTGAAGGGCGACCAGGCGGAAATTTACACGATGAATGTGGACGGCTCCGACCAGCGTCAGATCACGCACGTCGGCGCCATGTCCTGGGCGCCGTATTTTTACCCCAGCGGTGACTACATCATTTTTACCAACAATACCCAGGGCTTTGCGAACTTCGAGCTCTTCATCGTGGATGCCCAGGGCAAGCACGATCCGGTGCGCGTCACCTATACGGATGGCTTCGATGGTCTCCCGGTCTTTTCACCGGACGGCAAGAAACTGGCTTGGACCAGCGGACGCGGCGCAGGCGGCGCTTCGCAGATTTTCATGGCGGACTGGGATGACGCCGCAGCCCGCAAGGCGCTGGGTTTGGATGGCTCGGAAGCGACTGCCGATACCACGACTTTGCCAGCAGACACGCCTGATTTCTCAAAGACTACGCCAGAGATCACCGCGGCGGACATGCGGCAGCACGTCACCTTTCTGGCCAGCGATGAGCTCGATGGCCGTCTCACCGGCACACCCGGTGAAAAACTGGCCACTCTCTACGTGGCGGATGTATTTCAAAAGATCGGTCTGAAACCGGCGGGCCAGAAGGACACCTGGTATGAGCCTTTTCAGTTCACGGCAGGTGTGGCGTTGGGACCTGGTAATATTATGACGGTGCATCACATCAAAACAGAAAAGGGATGGGAGCCGGAAATCTCGTGTTTCGTGGACAGTGGATGGCGCCCACTTTCTTTCTCCCAGACCGGGGAGATTCCCGCGGCGGAGGTGATCTTTGCCGGATATGGCATCGAGACACCAGAGAACGCGACCAACCATGAGGGCAAGAAAATTGATCCTTACAGCAGCTATGCGCATCTGGAGGTGAAGGACAAATGGGTGATGGTGCTGCGCTATCTTCCCGAAGGGGTGCCCCAGTCGCGTCGCAATGAATTGACGGAATATTCCAGCCTGCGCTACAAGGCGCTCACCGCCCGGCAGAAGGGCGCACGCGGGCTCATTGTCGTCAGCGGACCCAACAGCAAGGTCATGGACCAGCTTGTCCCCATGTCATTTGATGCTTCGCTTGCCTCCTCAGGCATCGCCGCAATCAGCGTGACGGATGACATCGCCAACAACATTTTGTCCGTCGCAGGCAAGACCGTCAAGGAACTCCAGGACAAGCTGGACACTGGCGATCTTATGGGAGGCATCGACTGCAAAGGTGTGACGGTGTCCGCGCACATTTCCATCGAGCAGGAAAAGAAAACGGGTCGTGATGTGCTGGGCGTCCTGACCATGGACAACGAGCCAACTCCGCATCCTGCTCCGCTCATTATCTGTGCGCATGTCGACCATCTGGGGCGCAACGGCGGCTCCAACTCCCGCGCCAAGGGCGATGACGTGCACAAAATTCACCACGGCGCGGATGACAACGCCAGCGGCACCGCGGGTGTGATCGAGATCGCGCAATGGCTCGCCGACCAGAAGAAGCAGGGCAAGCTCCCCATGAAGCGCGACATCATTTTCGCTGCCTGGTCAGGCGAGGAGTTGGGCCTGCTGGGCTCAAACTACTTCGTCGATGACATGGCGAAGCTGGTGAAGAACGACGCCAACGCCAAGCTCAGCGGGGTCTTCGACGCCTGTCTGAACATGGACATGATCGGACGCTTCAACAAGAACCTCGTCTTGCAGGGCGTGGGCAGCAGCTCCTGGTGGCCCAAAGAGATCGAGAAGCGCAACGCGGTCGTCGGCCTTCCCGTCACCATCCAGACAGACGCGCATTTGCCGACGGATTCCACCACGTTCTATCTCCGCGGCATTCCCGCGCTCAATGCTTTCACCGGCGCGCATGAGGACTATCACATGCCCACGGACACCGCCGAAAAGATCAACTATGAGAGGGCCGCGCAGATCGCCAAACTTATGGCGCTCATCGCCCGCTCGCTTGTCACCACCAGCGATACCCCAGACTACATCGCCATGGAGGCGCCCAAAAACCAAGGCGTGCGCAATGGCCTCCGCGTTTATCTTGGCACCATCCCCGACTACGCGCAGGGCGACATCAAAGGCGTGAAACTCAGCGGTGTCTCGCCTCTTGGGCCCGCGGCCAAGGCCGGCGTGAAAGGCGGTGATGTCATCATCAAGCTCGGCGGCAAAGACATCCAGAACATCTACGACTACACGTTCGTCATGGGGGACCTGAAGATCGGTACTGAGACCACCGTCACAGTCCTGCGCGATGGCAAACCGGTGGATTTCGAAAATCACTCCCGGTTCAAGGGAGTGATTACTTGTCTGCTGGCGGCATCCAAGTTTCGAACTTGGCTACTTCCGCCTTTGCGGAGGAACTGACCGGAATACCCCAGAACTCGAAAAAGGGCCCGAGATTCTTGTTCACGATCTTGGAATAGCGCACCAGGAATTGGTCGCGCTTTTCCTCATCGGTCTTGGGCTCGGGGCCGAACTTCGGCTCACTGAAGGAATACATGTACTTTTTGTAGGCGTCCCAGCCGAAGCCGTCGACCAACTGCACATAGGTGGTCAGTGCGAGAAAGGGATCCTTCTTCCACAGCGCGAATTTGTTGCTGCCGGCCGCACGGATTTCCTTGATGTGCTTTTTCTGTGAGTCCTGCGACACCCCGGTGTGGCCGAACGTCATGTCCTTCCCCAGGACTGCGGTGAACACGTGCAGGCCAAACACATTGTTGGTCACTTCTCCGGTGCCGTCGAAGGTGAATTCGCCGCGCTGATGGTTGTGGCCCAGTTCGTGATAAAAGCCCCAGCCCGGAAACTTCAGGGCGGTCAAGGTGGTCATCTCCGGCGCGGCACTCACCGGGATCATGATGGGATAGCCGCTGTGCATGTAGCCCGCGCTGATCTGCACATCTGCCACGATGCGCTCCTGCGCCGCGTTCCGCGGTCTGATTGGCCATATCATCTTCGTCATCCACCACCCGTGTCCAGAATTCCATGAGCTTCCGCGGGGCCATCACTTTCTCCGCCACGGAACTCGGGCAGGTGAGAATGACTTTGGCGCATTCAAATTCCGCCCAGGGTCCGGGCCGCTTTTTGATGACTTCATTCCATTGTTTCTCGTCGGTTTGTCCCAGCACATATCGCGGCGCTTCCACGGCACCGGAGATGGTCGCCATCAATGGTGAGGTGATCTTTCCACCGGCGGGCACATCGATGTAGACTAGCCCGCCGAAGGCGCTGGCCGTTTCCGTTTTGTCGGCCTTCAGGGGACGCTCTTGGAAATGTCCGGTGCCCGGCTCCAGCTTTCCAAGTGATAAAGGGTGTCCGTGTGACAGCCGATGCGCACTGCAAGGCCTTTGCCCGTCAGGTCCGGAGGAATCGCCACGGTGATCTTTTCTCCGGGCGCCGCATAAAGGCCCGTGCTGTGCCACGCGGGAACGGAAGGATCTATCTCCACCGCTTGGGTGACGCGCTTGGCCTCGGCGGGCACTTTGCCCGGAAATGTTCCGCAGCGGGATGTGCGGCCACGTCGCCGCCGCCTGCCATTTTGAGCAGGCGCGTCTCCAGTTGCAGTTGCAGGCGCTCGTTGGGATTCGTGCT
>CAWDCE010000021.1:0-106800 GCA_963800725.1 uncultured Acidimicrobiaceae bacterium
GACATCACAGTCGTCGGAGGGGGGATCCGGAACAACACGGTGCACCAAATTGACGTTGTCCCGGCGTGGGAATCATCTCATGCTGGAGCGAAATTCGAGGGAAGTCGGGGCGCGAGGTGGGCACCACCGACCTGTGGCTACCGGCTGCCTAACTGGAGGTCGCCGGCGCCGCAGCCCGGATTCCTCACGGCTCGCGAAAATGAGCAGTCGGGGCACTACGACCGCAGATTCTCGCACCAATTGGGGTAGGGGCATCCCCACTCGCTTTCAGGCCCTCAAATAGTTAGCGATGGCACCAAGCCACGACCGATCCTGCACTCGTGACATCGTGAAGCCCTTGGCAAGCACCTCAAGCGTGTTCTCCTTGCAGGCGACCATGAAGTGACGAAGGCCAAGGTCATCGGGAGTCTTCGGGAATCGCTCCCGGTTGGCCTTCACGATCTCTTGCGGCCATTCGCTATTCAAGACCTCATAAAAGCCGATTCCGTCAAATCCCTTCACCATCCAGTCGCCAAAGCTTCTTCGTTCGGATAGCCGAATCTCGCCATGGTCACACCCCACAGCGGCATTGGGCTGGCCGCACCAAACGTGATCTGCACCAACCCGAGATCGCTCGGGTAGCGTCCTGGGCCGCCCACAGGGAACCCTCCAATAAGAGCGACGGGTTCCCAAAGTCCGACTGGATAAATACCTCCCCGGATCCAGATAGGTCTGTCGGAAGATCAGACCCTTCGTTGGCTCAGGAGCCAACGATTCGGGATTTACCCGAATGCGGATAGCTACTGGTTCGCCCCGTGCTGCTGCGAGGTCGGCTTCGGCTGAACGCAGCTCGGGCACAACGATCAGCAATCCGCGATCCGGTGGAAGGCCCTTTTCCCGTAGATAGACGACGAGACGCTCCT
Source organism: uncultured Acidimicrobiaceae bacterium (assembly GCA_963800725.1). GTDB lineage: Bacteria > Actinomycetota > Acidimicrobiia > Acidimicrobiales > RAAP-2 > Bog-473. Next base: position 903 of record CAWDCE010000021.1, read on the forward strand.
CTACAGCGTTGGGATCGCTCTTGTCATTGCCATCATCGAACTGAGCAAACTCACGGAACAGGGCGGACCTTTCCGCTTGCGCCTCTGGAGTCGGGTGGTGGAGTGCCTCGAGTTCCGCCCGCAAGCTCTCAACCCGTCGCTCTAGTTCGTCGGCATCAGCCATCCCACTCATATTGGCATTGAGGGCTATTGGGGCGCTCCAAGGATCGACAACCCGTCAGGTAGCTGACAACGAATCCGTGATTGCCCGTTCAGCGTCGGACCAAGTTGGCACCGCGACCATGCCAAAGGGCGGCTCGCCACCCTGAGGCCCAAAGAGGTATAGGTGCGGCACAATCCTGACAGGGATCGAGCACTTCGGCTCGGTCGTCAACAAAGTGTGTGATTCCCAGTTCTACACAGACGGCGGCCTTGTCGGTTCGTCTCCGAACGAACCGAATGTGATCAGCCGCAATCCCCGTCTTTTCAAAGAATTTCGTGGTGGCTGAGCCAGTGCTCTGTGTTGGCCTGGATCCCGGTCCGGCCTTGGACACGATCCAGACTCGTTCATAAAACAGGTCGGTGAGTCTGGCCAATGCCTCGAAGGAACCCGCCATTGCGGGAGTCGCCAGCATTGTGGCCTCGTTCCCGGTCAGAAAGGAAGTGTCATCGCCGGAAGGGTGTGACGAACCGTCGTTGATCACCCGCCCGAAATCCACCCCGAGGATGGGGTTCTCAACTCTGCCAGAAGCGTCTATGACGACAGGTCTCACGCCTCAGCGTCGACCGTGACTCCCGTAGCGCCTCGGCCGCGCCGAGGCTCTCGAGTTCGGGCTCCGGACCGGCCTGAAGGTCAACGAGAAAGGCATGGAAGGCTGCGGGCGAACAATTTCTCGTCTGGGTTCGTGACCACCACCGCTGAACCAGGCGGGTCATTGATTCGGTTCGCCATGCTCCCGATCGTACCGTCCGCTACTGCCGCTGCACTCCCTCACCGTTCGCTTGCCTGTTGACTCTGGGCACCCGGCAGCAACGGCAATCGAAACCACCGTTCTCTCCACCGGCGACGCCCGTATTTCCACTAATGCCACACGTGTGGAGCAATCTGATGGTGGTGTTGATGGACTGCTGGTGATGGTGAGGTGCGGGAGGTTCGGGAGCCGATGGTCTGTGAGGTGCTGTAGCGAGTGATGGGGCAGGTCGGGACGTGACGTGGGCGTCGCCGGGACTCGGTCGGCCTGCGCCTGAACGGAGTTCGCCTCATTCGTTGCGAACGACGAGACCCGTGTCGTTCGCGTGACCAACGACGACCACCGGGGGCGAGCGGGGTCCAGTCCCGGCGAGGGCAGCCCCCTGGGCCGAGCGAGAAGTTCTGGCGGTGCGCCCTGTGGGCGATCGGGGACGAACACGAGGCCGCCAGAACTTGTTGCGAGCCGAGCAGGCGACTTGACGCCGTGGAGCGCCGGTGGTTCTTGGCATGACTCAACTGGAGCTCCTTCCTCGCTCTGGGCCGATAGTGGCCGATCGCCGGCCGGGCAAGGAGAAAGCCGACATCGGTCCAGGGAGGTTGAGCGTTGGCTGCCACGCAGGATTGGTCATTCGTTCACGCTGTCACGGCGTATGGAACGCACTCCATGCCGTCACCCTCCTCGCGCACAGGGCGGAGATATCCTCCGAAGTCATGCTGCAGCTCTACCGGGTGGCTCCCGTGAGCGACGAGGAGAAGATCGCCTTCGAGGCGAAAGACCCGCCGTCCCTCACCACAGATCTGGCCGTCGCCCTGGCCCAGCTCGTCAGGGCGGCGCTCGCCCGGCGGGCCGAACGTCCCGAGAAGGCGGCATGACGTCGTCGGAACCGCTCATCCCACTCACGGCCTATTGCCGGACCTCCACGGACGACCAGCAGAACCCCGGGGAAAGCTTGCGCTGGCAGATCTCCCGTGCCAGTGCCCTGATCGTCGGGCGTGCCCAGATCGTGTCGGTCACCCACGACACCGACGTCTCTCGGTCCGTCCCCTGGCCCCGGCGTCCCGAAGCGGCCCGACTCATCGCGCAGCTTCCCAACCCCGCTCGTGGCTGGACCGGGATCGTCGTCGGCGAACCCCAACGAGCCTTCGGGTCGGCGGGCCAGGTCCAGAACATCCTGCCTCAGCTCGCACACTGGGACGTCCAGCTCTGGGTGCCCGAAGTCGGCGGTCCGGTCGATCCCGAGTCCGAGGCGCACGATCTCCTCATGTCGTTGTTCGGCGGGCTGAGCAAGGCGGAGCGCAACCGTCTCCGGGTACGGGTGCGGACCGCTATGAAGGCCATGGCGCCCGAAGGTCGCTACCTCGGCGGACGACCGCCGTACGGGTACCAGCTCGTGCGTACCGGCGTGCCGCACCCCAACCCGGAGAAGGCCCGCCAGGGCATCCAGCTGACCAACCTGGCCGTGGATCCTGAGACCTCCAAGGTGGTGCAGCAGATCTTCGGGTGGCGGGTCGAGGGCATCGGCTTCCGGACCATCGCCGCTCGGCTGAGCGAGCAAGGGTTCCCCTGCCCCTCTGCGGCCGACCGGGAGCGAAACCCGCACCGCCACGGCCGGGCCTGGTCGCTCGGCGCCGTGCGTACCATCGTCATGAACCCGAAGTACAAGGGGCAGGGAATCTACGGGCGCTACCGCAAGGTGGAGCGCCTCTACGACGTGAATGACCCCGCCGCCGGCAACGTCACCCGGATGTCCCCGGCGCCGGCCTCCGAGGTGGTCGAGACGGAGGGCACCGTGCCCGCGATCGTGAGCGAGTCGGTCTGGCGCCAAGCGCAGACCGACCGGGCCCCGGCGAGGCCCGGGCCACGCCCCGATCGTCCCCAGCACACCCGCTACGCCCTGCGCGGCCTCCTCGTCTGTGCCCGCTGTGGGCGCGGATGCAGGGCCACACCGTCAAGCGCAGAGGCGGCACGGAACGGGTCGGGTACCAGTGCGCCTACCGGAGCGAGTACCCGGGCGACGACGGTCATCCGAAGACCCTCTTCGTGGCCGAGCACCGGTCCTGCCGGCGGTCGACGGGTGGCTGGCGGAACTTTCCTCACCCGAGCGACTGGAGCCACGGTGGCGGCCATCCTCGACGCCGACAACCATCAATCCAGCGAGCCCGCCGAACTTCGCCTGGCGCGCCGCCAGGCCCACGAAGCCCGAAAGAAGCTCGACCAGTACCTCGCCGCTGCTGGACGCCGGAATGGACCCGGTTCTCGTCACCGAGCGCACCCGGACCGCCCAGGTTGAGCTCGCTGCGGCCACCGCCGTCATCGACTGCGTACAAGGGCGCTGAACCCGCATCTGTTGACCGGACGAGAGGTGCACGAGCTACTCGAAGGCGTCGGCGGCCTGACCGCCCTCTTGGCCCGCTCGGACACCGCAGAACGGCAGCGCGTGTACCGCTGCCGCCGGCGTGCTGTCTTCGCTATCACCGCAGCGAGGAGGGCGAAAAGGTCATCGCCTCCCTGCGTGTGGGGTTGTCGTCGTGTCGGAGGGGGGACTTGAACCCCCACGCCCTTGCGGGCACCAGCCCCTCAAGCTGGCGCGTCTGCCTATTCCGCCACTCCGACGAGAGTGCGACTCAAATGAGCGCTCAGAGAGCGTAGCGCGTCACGATTGGCCAGCTCGTCGCGGAATTATCCTGGAGGGTCGGGCGAATCCGAATCATTGACCGGGAATAGTCGGCGTCGTGTTGTTGGCCGACTCGGGTACCCGGATCGCCCAATCCTGCGCATACCAAAGCAGGCTGTCACTCATCGGCGGGGCGGTCACTCCCCCAACGGTGCGGCTCCACACGAGTGCGCTCGGCTCACTGAAGAGCGGCAACCCGACCATATCGACCCACAGCTGCTGATCAGCATTGTCGTAGTCGGTCGCAGCCGTGTTGGGGTTCAGCTGTTGGGAGGCCTTGGTGACCAGCTGATCGAACGTGGCGTCGTCGTAATTCGTCCAGTTCATCGAACCGTCCACGCCCGGGGGGCCCAACAGGTTCGTATACCAGGCCAGGGCCTGGCTCAAGAATGGCGAACTGGTCATTGCGATGAGCGCGGGATCGGCGTCGTCGGCCGCGAGCGCACGCCCGGTCGCCCCGGCGTCGGGCTCGGGGACAAGGGTGACCAGGTACCCAGCCGCATTCAACTGGGCCGCGAGTTGGGGGGCAGTCGCGCTGGCCCAGGCATCGCCTTGGTCAACCGCGATACGCAGGGTCAGCGGTGTGCCATCGAGACTCCGCCACGGGTCGGCACCGACACGCTCGTAGTTCGCGGCCTCCATCAAGGCTGCCGCCTGGTCGGGCACCGGGGTGCTCGGGAAGTCGACGGTCCCGCCTTGGCCGATGGTCGTGGTCGAGGTGGTGGTCGACGTCGGCACGGTCGAGGGGGCGTCGCTCGACGGTGGTGCGTGGTAGCCGGTCTGTCCTTGCACCTCGACGTGGCTGGTGGCCACCTGCGCATTGCCTTGGGCCCAGGTGACCTGGTCGTTGAGCAGAGCCTGGCGGTCGACCGAGAGGGCGATGGCCTGTCGCACGTCGGTACTCAGTGCTGCGTCGGGGTCGCTGGCCATCTCGAGTTGCAAGAAGGTGCTCGACGACGCGATGGAACTTTGGGCACCGGGAAGCGAGGTGAACGCGCTGAGCGAGCTCGCACTGAGGGCCTCGGGCTGGGCGACCTGGACGAATCCCGACTGCATCCACTGCGTCAGCTGTTGCGTGCTCGACGCAATATGGACAATGAGCGAACGCAGGTTGGGTGCGGTCCCCCACCACTTCGGATTGGCCCGCAGGCGGACCGTCTGGGGGGTCACCGAGGCGATCTCGAAGGGGCCACCGGACAGATCGATCTCCGCATTGAGCGTCGGGCAGGCGGGATTCCACCCCACGCTTTGCATGACGTGGGCGGGCAGCAGGTTCGCGAACAGCATCTGCCAGTCGGCAAAGAGGGTGTGAAAGACCACGGTCACGGTGCGACCGCCCTGGCTGCCCTTGACCGAAGCGATGTCGCGATACCCCGCCACCGTCGCCACCGAGTTGGGGTCGCTCGGCGAGTCGGCCCGCTGCTGTTGCCAGGCGTAGATGAAGTCCTTGGCCGTAATGGGCGTCCCGTCGGACCACACGGCGTCGGGGTTCAAGGTGTAGACGATCGTCTCGGGTTTGGTGCTGACCAGTTCGCTCTGCTCGGTGAGGTCGGGGTTCGGTGCGACGTCACCGGAGGTATCGACAATGAAGGGACTCGGCAGCACGGCCGCGAGAATGGCCCTGGTCCCCGCGGTATCACCGCTCGGTGTGTGCGGATTGCAGCCGGTCGGGGCCTGGGTGGTCCCATAGGAGATGGTCCCGCCGGGGACGGCCACATAGGTGACCTGCGTCGTGGTGGATCCAGCACTCGTGCACCCCGCCATCGAAAAGGTGAGGGCGAGGGCACACAGCAAGGATCCTCGACGCCACCCGGGCCTTGGGCCCCGGTGTGTCACTGCAACCGGAGATCCAAGGTGAGGGTCGTAAAGGTGAAGACAATGGCGACGGTCACGGTGATGCGGTCGAGGTTGCGCTCCACCACGGTCGAGCCCTGGGCCGCTGCCCCGACGCTGCCGCCGAACATGTCCGAGAGCCCGCCACCTTTCCCGCTGTGCATGAGAATGAGGAAGATGAGCCCCAGAGCTGCGGCCACTTCAATCACGATGTACACCCAAGTAACTGCGTCCACGAATCCTCCAGCTCGCTGCGTGGCGCCAGAACGGCCTAGGAACGCTATCAGGCGCCAGCGGCGCGAATTATGTCAAGGAAGGTCTGGGCCCCGAGGCTGGCCCCGCCGACCAAGAGACCGTCCACATCGGGTTCGCCCAGCAAGTCGGCACAATTCTCGGCGGTGACCGAGCCGCCGTACTGGATCCGGACCGATTCGGCTGCTGCCTCCCCGGCTGATTTCGCCACCATGGCCCGGATGAACACGCAGGCGTCCTCGGCGTCGATGGCGCTGGCCACCTCGCCGGTGCCGATGGCCCAGATTGGTTCATAGGCAATGACCAATGTCGCCACCTGCTCGGCCCCCACCCCTTCGATGGCGCTGAGTACCTGGGCTTCGAGGACCGATTCGGTCTGGGAACGCTGCCGCTGCTCGTCGGTCTCCCCGACGCACAAGATGGGCGTCATGGCGTGCCGCAGCACCGCGGCCAGGGTGGCGGCCACCGTGGCATCGCTCATGGCGAAATGCGTCCGGCGCTCTGAGTGCCCCACAATCACGTAGCGGGTGCCGAGTCGGGCCAACATGACCGGGCTCACCTCACCGGTGAGCGCGCCGGCATCGAGGTCCGAACAGTGCTGGGCCCCGAGTGCGATGGGGATTCCCTCTTTCTCGACCAGGGTCTGGACGGTCCGTAGGTCGCTAAAGGGTGGGTGCACCGAGACATCGAGCGCGGCCACGTCTTCGCGCTTAATGCGCAGGCCGAGGTCGCGCACCAGATGGAGCGCCTCGATGTGGTCGTGGTGCATCTTCCAGTTCCCGCTGATCAGCGGGCGGCGGGCCGCCACTAGTGCGCTGCGTTGGGCGCGCGGCGCAGGGCTTCGAGGGCCGGCAGGTGCCCTTCTGACTCGATGAAGCAAGCGACGCTCCCCCACCGGTCGAAAGGAAGCTGACCCGCTCGGCCAGGCCGAGCTCTTCGAGCGCACTGGCGCTGTCGCCCCCACCGACCACCGTGAACGCGTCGCTCTCGGCCACCGCTTGGGCCACGACCCGGGTCCCTTTGGCAAACCGGGCGTCCTCGAAGGCCCCCATCGGGCCGTTCCACAACACGGTGCCGGCTTTCTTGACGACCTCGGCGAAGGAGGCGGCCGAATCGGGGCCGATGTCGAGTCCGGTCCACCCGTCGGCCAGGTCCCGCTCGGTGACCTTGGTCGATCCCCGTGGCCCGGCCCCACTGCTCGGGCACGCGGAAGTCCCCCGGGCTCGAGGGCGCGGATGTCGCTCGGCAAGAGAATCTCGGTCCCCGACGCCAACAGCTCGGTGCAATCACCGACGTGTTCGCCATCAAAGAGCGAACTGCCGACGTTGTGGCCCAACGCCGCCAAGAAGGTGAAGGCCATGCCACCACCGACGATCAAGGTATCGACCTTGGTGGCGAGCACCTTGAGCACGCCGATTTTGTCCGCCACCTTGGCCCCCCCGACCACGGCCACGAAGGGTCGACGCGGGTTGTCCAAGAGTCCACCGAGCACCTCGACCTCGGTGGCGAGACGGCGACCGGCGGCGCTCGGGAGAAACTGCGGCGGCCCGACAATGGAGGCATGTCGGCGATGTGCCACCCCGAACGCCTCGTTCACATAGGCGTCGAAGCCCTCGATCAGCTGGGCCACGAAGGCGGGGTCGTTCCCCTTCTCCCCCGGGTTGAACCGGAGATTGTCCATGAGGGCGACGCCCGGGCACAGGGCTTCGAGGCGCTCTCGCACCGGATCCATCTCCCAGCGCGGGTCTCGGGTGTTGGCGGGCCGACCCAGATGCGAGCAGGCCACGACGTCGGCCCCTTGGTCGAGCAGCCAGCGCAGCGTCGGGATCGCCGCGGTGATGCGAAAATCGTCGGCGACGGTGGCCCGGCCGTCGATGCCGATGTGCAGCGGGACGTTGAAATCGGTGCGCACCAGGACCCGGCGCCCCTCGAGGTCTCCCAGGTCCTCGAGCATCGGAAGTCCTTGGTTCCCCCCCATCGTCATCAGGCCCCAACCAGCGCGGTGAGGTCGACCAGCCGATTCGAATAGCCCCATTCGTTGTCATACCAACCAAAGATCTTGACCAACGATCGGGTGTCGTCGATCCCCATCACCATGGTGAGCAGCGAGTCGAACGTGCACGATGCGGACGACCCGACAATGTCGCTCGAGACGATGGGATCGTCGGTGTAGACCAACACGTGCTCGAGCGGCGGCTTGGCCGCCGCCGTGGCGAAGGCCGCATTGACCTCCTCGATGCTCGGGGTCCCATCGACCACTGCGGTGAAATCGGTGATCGACCCGGCCGGCACCGGCACCCGCAGGCCGGACCCGTCGAGCCGGCCCCGCATCGATTCGAGCACCAAGGACGTGGCGCGGGCGGCACCGGTCGAGGCCGGGACGATGTTGACGGCGGCGGCCCGGGCCCGGCGCAGGTCCTTGTGCGGCAGGTCCAACAGGTTCTGATCATTGGTATAGGCGTGCACCGTGGTCATCAGTCCGCTGACAATCCCAAAGGAGTCGTCGAGCACCTTGACCATTGGGACGAAGCAGTTCGTCGTGCACGAGGCGTTGGAGATCACCACGTCGTGATCGGGGTCGAAATCCTCGTCGTTGACCCCGACCACGAAGGTGGCGTCGGCGTCGGGCGACGGGGCCGAGATGATGACCCGGCGGACCGTCCCGCCGAGGTGCTGGGCCGCCTGGTCTCGACTCGTGAAGATCCCCGTCGCTTCTATGACCACCTCGACGTCGTAATCGCTCCAAGAAAGCGCCGCGGGATCACGTTCGGCCAGGACCCGTATGTGGCGCTGCCCCACCAACAGGTCGCCGCCCTCGACATCGACGGGTTCGCTGATCTGGCCCTGGGTCGAGTCATAGCGCAGTAGGTGGGCGAGCGTGGCCGCCGAGGTCAGATCGTTCACCGCCACCACATCAATATCCGCACCCGATGCCAGCACGGCGCGCACAAAGTTCCGCCCGATCCGCCCGAACCCGTTAATCCCGACCCGTACCGTCATCTCTACCTACTCCCTTAGAAGTCCTATGCCAGCAGATCGACCAGGGCCTGCGCCAGTCTGCCCGGCGAGTGCACGAGGGGGTTCTCGTCGGTCAACGCCACATCGACCACCGCAACGGGCATCTCGGCCAACGCCGCATCGCCTTTGACCATGCCCTGACTGGTGTCACACAGCACCACGTCCACAGGTACATTATGCCTGGCCAAAGCGGCTAAATGGGCCGCCACGTCGTAGCCCGCCGTCTCGGGGTGCTGAGGGCGAAGGTTACAGACGTAGACCCGTTGGCCCCGACATCGCGCCAGGGCTTCGGCGATCCCCGACACCGCGGCTGCGGCCAACACGCTGGTGAACAACGATCCGGGCCCAATCACGACCTGGTCGGCCGCCTCGATCCGCTCGATGGCGAGCGCGGGGGGTGCGGCATCGGCGGGAACCAACGAGACCGACTCGATGCCCCCCGCCCTCGACACGGCGACCTGGCCGGCCACTTCTCCGTGTGCGCCGTCGGCTTTGAGGACCACGCGCTCGATGGTGGCGGGCACCACGTCGCCTTGGGCCCCGAGCAAGACGGCGGCCTCGCTGACGGCCGATACCAGCTCGCCGGTGGCCTCGAGCAGACCGGCCAAGATGAGATTGCCGAGGGCATGGCCGGCCAACTCACCCTCGTCGAAGCGACGTTCGAAGGCGACAGCCAGGGCCGAGTTGGGGGCGGCCAGGGCCACCAGGCACTTGCGCATGTCCCCGAGTGCAACCACGTTGAGCAACTCGCTCAGTCGACCGCTCGACCCACCGTCGTCGGCGACCGAGACCACGGCCGTCACCCTGCTCGCGTAGGTGCGCGCGGCGCGCAGGGTGACCGCGGTGCCATGGCCGCCACCGAGGGCGACGACCGACGGGCCCCCGGCGGGGCAATCGACCCCACTGCTCGGCGTCACCGTCGCCCCCGCCCGCTCATTTGTCCACGTCGCGATGGAAGACCGACGTCGGGTGCCCCGACGCGCTGAGCCGCTCGGCCAGTGCCTCGGCGAGCGCCACGGAGCGGTGGCGGCCCCCGGTGCAACCCATGGCGATGGTGAGGTAGGACTTTCCCTCGCGCACAAAGGCCGGGAGGATGGCCCGCAACAAATCGTCCACCCGGTCCAAGAACTCTTGGGAGTCGGGCTTGTCCAAGACGTAGTCGCGCACCGACGCGTCGAGACCGCTGTAGGGGCGCAACTCCTCGATCCAAAACGGGTTGGGGAGGAATCGGCAGTCAAAGACGATGTCGACATCGAGCGGGATGCCGTGCTTGTAGCCGAACGACACCACCGAGGTGACCATGTTCGAGTCGCCCCCGTTCTCGTCGAAGGCCTCGAGGATCCGCGTGCGCAGCTGATTCGAGTTGAGGTCGCCGGTGTCGATGAGCAGGTCAGCGCGATCGCGCACCGGCTCGAGCAACCGGCGCTCGTCCGCGATGGACTCCTTGACCCCACGCGCGTCGATGGGATGGCGCCGCCGGGTCCCTTCATAGCGACGGATCAACACGTCGTCGGCGGCCTCTAAGAACAAGACCCTGACCCGGTTGCGCGTCTCGCGCAGCGAATCGAGCACGTCGGCGAGATCCTCGAAATATTCGGCGTCGGTGTTCGCACCACCACGGCCGATCACGAGGGCCACCCGCTCGATCTCCGAACCCGGCAGGTCGATCATCTCGACCATCTTCATGATCAGCGCGGCCGGCAGGTTGTCGATGACGAACCAGCCCAGGTCCTCGAGGGTGGCAGCAGCCGTCGACCGCCCCGCTCCCGACATCCCCGTGACTACGAGGAATTCACTCAACGGATCACCTCACCGACCTCGAGTCTTATGCAACCCATCGTAAACGGCCAGGCCGACCTGGTCGGGGAGCCACGACGGAGCCAATAGCTCCTCGAGCGATGCGGCCTTGACGGCATTGACCCCGCCCATCTCTTTGACCAGGCGGGCCCGCCTGGCCGGCCCGAGGCCCGCGATGTTGTCGAGGGCGCTGGTGGTCATGCGCTTGGCCCGGCGCTCGCGGTGGAAGGTGATGGCGAACCGATGGGCCTCGTCGCGCAGGCGCTGGAGGAGATAGAGGGCCTCTGAGCCCCGTCGCAGCTGCACCGGCTCGGAGCGCCCGGGCCGGTAGACCTCCTCGAATTGTTTGGCGAGCGAGGCCAGTTCGATCTCGCCCTCGAGTCCGAGCTCGCGCACCACCCGCTCGGCTACACCCAACTGGCCCTTCCCGCCGTCGACCACGATCAAGTTGGGCCGGTACGAAAAACGCCGTGGTCGCGCCCTGATTGCGCCCGCTTCGTTCTCTTCACCCGCCGTCCCTGACGCAGTGCCCGGCGCCCCGACGGATGTTGCGACATCGGCCTCCTCGTTGACCAACGCGCTCAGGCGGCGCGTCAGCACCTCTTCCATGGCGGCGTAGTCGTCATTGCCCGCCACCGTCTTGACCTTGAAGCGGCGGTAATCCGCACGCTTGGCCAGCCCGTCTTCGACCACCACCATCGAGCCCACGTAGTCCGTCCCTTGGAGGTGGCTCATGTCGTAACACTCGATGCGCAACGGGGCCTCTTTGAGCCCGAGCGCACTTTGGAGTTCGGTCAACGCCTTTGAACGCGCGTTGTGATCGGCGGCGCGACGGAGCCGGTGGCGCGACAGGTCCTCGGTGGCCGATCGGGTCACCGTCTCGAGGAGGGCCCGCTTGGTGCCGCGCTGGGGCACGGCGATATCGACCGGGCCCGCCCGGCGCGCCTGCAACCATTCACAAAGGACCGCGGTGCTCGCGGGGAGCTCGGGCACGAGCACCCGGCGCGGGATTTCGGTCCCCTCGGTGCCGTAGACCTGTTCGAGGATCAGCGCCAAGAACTCCGATGGGCTGAGGTCCTCGACCTTTTCGGCTACGAAGCCCCGGTGCCCCACCACCCGGCCGCGCCGCACGATGAAGATCTGCACCGAAGCTTCGAGTTGGTCGTCCGCCACACCAATCAGATCGAAGTCCTCGTCGCGCTCGGACACCATGAGTTGGGCCTCCGCCGCCTTGCGCGCCGTTTGAATCCGGTCCCGCAGTCGCGCCGCCCGCTCGAACTCGAGGTTCTCCGATGCCGAGCGCATCTCGTCGTCCAGGCGATCGAGCACCGGTTGAGTGTCGCCCGAGAGGAACCCCATCAGGTCATTGACGAAGCCGTCGTAGGCCTCGTGGTCGACCGCCCCGACACACGGGCCCGAGCACCGGTCAATGTCATAGAGCAGACAGGGACGCCCGAGGCGCTCGTGGCGGGCGAACTTGGTGTCCGAACAAGTCCGCACCGGGAAGCTGCGCACCAACAGGTCGAGGGTCGAGCGGATGGCACCGGCTTGGCCATAGGGACCGAAGTACCGCACGCCCTTGCGCTTGCGGCCGCGCACCACCGCTGGTCGGGGCCACTCGTCGTTCAAGGTGAGCGCCAACCACGGGTAGCTCTTGTCGTCTTTCAGGCGCACGTTGTAGCGGGGCAGGTGGGCCTGGATGAGCGAGTGCTCGAGGATCAGCGCGTCGACCTCGCTGTCGACCACGATCCACTCGACATGATCGGCCGCGGCCACCATCTGGACCGTGCGAGGTGCGAGGTTGGCCGAGTCGACCCAATAGTTGGGCAGGCGGTGGCGCAGTGACTTGGCCTTGCCGACATAGAGCACCCGGCCCCCAGCGTCGTAGAACTGATACGAGCCCGGGGCGTCGGGTATCGAGCCAGTCGGTGGTGGGTCGAGCACAACTGCCACTTTCGCGCACGGGTGCGCGCCACCCGGTACACTGGCTGCGCCGGCCTGGTTTCCGGCACGACACCTCGCACCGAGGCCGACAAACCCGCGGATGGGCGACCAGGCTGTCCCCGCCGGCCATATCGGTGCTCTCCCTCAAAGGGGGCAGACCAATGCTCAGGCTTCAGGCACCACTCCCCGAACGCTACAGCGCCGCGTCCGACGACGCGTTGGCCGAGATGATCAGAGCGGCCAAAGCCGATCTCGGCTCCTCGGTATTCATCTTGGGGCACCACTACCAGCGAGACGAGGTCATGGCCTTCGCCGATGCCCGGGGGACTCTTTTGGGCTCTCTCGGATCGCCGCGGCCAAGGGCGATGCCGAGTTCATCGTCTTTTGCGGGGTGCACTTCATGGCCGAGTCGGCCGACGTGCTGACCGGGCCCGACCAAAAGGTCATCCTGCCCGACCTCAACGCCGGGTGCTCAATGGCCGATATGGCCAACATCGACCAGGTCGTCGACGCCTGGGACGAGCTTTCCCAGGTGGTCGACACCGATCGGGTGGTACCGATCACCTACATGAACTCCTCAGCCGCCATCAAGGCCTTTGTCGGGCGTCACCACGGCGCGGTGTGTACCTCGTCGAACGCCCGGGCCGTGTTGAGCTGGGCCCTCGACCCCGAGCGTGGCGACCGGGTCTTGTTCTTCCCCGACCAGCACCTCGGCCGCAATACCGGCTACGACCTCGGCTACGGCGCCTCTGACATGGGCGTATGGAACCCCCGCCAAGAGCTGGGCGGCCTCTCGGACATCGAGGTCAAGGATTCGACGCTCTTGTTGTGGAAGGGCCACTGCTCGGTGCACCAGCGTTTCCGCCCTGAGCACGTCGAAGCCTTCCGGGCCGAGCACCCCGCCGGCATCGTGATGGTCCATCCCGAATGCGCCCACGACGTGGTCGAGATGGGCGATCTCGTCGGTTCAACCGACGCCATCATCCGCGGCGTGGCCGAGGCACCGAGCGGCTCGGTCATTGGGGTGGCGACCGAGATCCATCTGGTCAAGCGCCTCAACGACGAGTCGCCCGACAAGAGGGTCGTCTGCCTCGATCCGTTGGTCTGCCCTTGCTCGACCATGTCGAGGATCGACCCTCAGCACCTGGCCTGGGTCCTCGAGAGCCTCGTCGCCGGCGAGATCCGCAATCAGATCCAGGTCGACGACGACACCGCGCACTGGGCGCGCCTCGCCCTCGAACGGATGCTGGCGATTACTTGACGGATTTGAGCATCGGGGCCAGCACCTCGCCGGTGTAGGACCCCGCCGTCTTGGCCACCTGCTCGGGCGTGCCTTCGGCGACGATCGTGCCGCCCCGATTCCCGCCTTCGGGCCCGAGGTCGATGATCCAGTCCGCCGTCTTGATCACGTCGAGGTTGTGCTCGATGACCACCACCGTGTTGCCCTGGTCGACCAATCGACCGAGGACCTCGAGGAGCCGCCGCGTGTCGTCGAAGTGCAGGCCCGTGGTCGGCTCGTCGAGCACGTAGAAGGTGTGGCCGGTCGGCCGCCGGCTGAGTTCACTGGCCAACTTCACCCGCTGGGCCTCACCACCCGACAGCGTCGGGGCCGGTTGCCCGAGACGCACGTAGCCGAGTCCGACATCGACCAACGTCTGCATGTGCCGGGCGATCGGGGGCTGCTTGGCGAAGAATCCCAACGCCTCTTCGCACGACAGGTCCAACACATCGGCGATCGTCTTGCCCCGGAACGTGATCTCGAGCGTGTCTCGGTTGTAGCGCGCTCCGCCGCAGATCTCACATGGCACGTAGACATCGGGCAAGAAGTGCATCTCGATCTTGATGGTGCCGTCGCCCGCACAGGCCTCGCAGCGCCCACCGCGCACGTTGAAAGAGAAGCGCCCGGGCTGATAGCCGCGGACCTTGGCCTCCGACGTCTGGGCGAAGAGCTTGCGGATGTGGTCGAACACCCCGGTGTAGGTGGCGGGATTCGAGCGCGGGGTGCGACCGATCGGGGCCTGGTCCACATCGACCACCTTGTCGAGGAACTGGGTTCCCTCGATAGTGCGGTGGCGTCCGGGCAAGGTCTTGGCCCGGTGGAGCTTTTGGGCCAAGGAGCGCAACAAGATGTCATTGACCAAGGTCGACTTGCCCGAACCCGACACCCCAGTCACCGCGACCAGGCACCCGAGCGGGAACGAGACATCGATCTCGTTCAGGTTGTGCTCTCTTGCGCCGCGCACCGTCACCACCTCGCCGCTGCCGGGGCGGCGCACGGCGGGGACCGCGATCGAACGCTTCCCCGAGAGGTACTGCCCGGTGATCGAGGCCTTGTTGGTCAACAAGCCGCCACGACCCGAGACCGGGCCGGCGTGGACCACGTTGCCACCGTGCTCGCCCGCCCCCGGTCCAATGTCGACGACGTAGTCGGCGGTGCGGATGGTCTCTTCATCGTGCTCGACCACGATGACCGTGTTGCCGAGATTGCGCAGGCGCTCGAGCGTGCCGATCAGTCGCTGGTTGTCCCGTTGATGCAGGCCGATCGAGGGCTCGTCGAGGACGTAGAGCACACCGACAAGGCCACTCCCGATCTGGCTGGCCAGGCGGATCCGCTGCGCTTCGCCCCCCGACAAGGTGCTGGCGGAACGGGCCAAGGAGAGATAGTCGAGGCCGACGTCGAGCAGGAACTGCATGCGCTCGCGCACCTCTTTGAAGACGCGGTCGGCAATCATGTGCTCGCGGTCGCTCAACTCGAGCTCGCCCATGGCCGCCACTGCGCTCGAGATGGAGAGTGCGCACAGCTCGTAGATGTTGCGTCCACCGACGGTGACGGCCAGGGACTCGGGCTTGAGACGCGCCCCGTGGCAGTCCGGGCAATCCACCTCGCGCATGTACTGCTCGATCTGCTCGCGCGACCAGTCCGATTCGGCCTCGCCGTGGCGGCGCTGGAGCCACGGGATGATGCCCTCGAAATGGGCGTCGTAGGAGCGGGTGCGGTTGAACCGGTTCTTGTAGGTGATGTGGACCTGCTTGGTCCCCGTGCCGTAGAGGACGAGCTTCTTCTGCTTGGCCTTGAGCGTCTTCCACGGGGCATCGACGTCGAATCCCGCGAAATCGGCCACGCCGCTTTGGAGTCCGGTGAAATACTCGCTACGGGCGCCGGCCCACGGGGCCAGGGCGCCGCCGGCGAGCGAGAGGCTCTCGTCGGGCACGACCAGTTCGGGGTCGACCTCGAATTTCGTGCCCAATCCCACGCAGCTCGGGCAGGCCCCGTAGGGCGAGTTGAACGAGAAGCTCCGCGGTGCGGGTTCTTCGAAGCTGATGCCGCAATGTGTGCAGGCCAGGTGCTGGGAGAACGTGATGGCCTCGCGGCCGTCGGTGCCGGGATCGCCGTCCATCACCAGGACTTCTGCTGTTCCCCCGGTCAACTCGAGCGCGGTCTCGATCGACTCGGTCAAGCGTTGGCGGATCCCGTCACGGCGGACCAGGCGATCCACCACCACCTCAATGGTGTGGACCTCATAACGGGCCAGGGCGACTTCTGACCGTTGGGCCAGCTCGACCATCTCCCCATCGATGCGGACCCGGGCAAATCCCTGCTTGGCCAGGTCGTCGAGCAGGGTCGAGTACTCGCCCTTTCTCCCGCGCACCACCGGCGCCAACACCGCGAACTTGGTCCCCGAATCAAGTTCGAGGACCCGGTCGACGATCTGTTGGGGTGTCTGGCGGGCGACCGGGCGCCCGCAGTTTGGACAATGGGGATGCCCGATGCGGGCGTAGAGGAGGCGCAGGTAGTCGTAGACCTCGGTGATGGTCCCGACGGTTGAACGTGGGTTGCGCGATGCCGACTTCTGATCGATGGAGATGGCCGGGGAGAGCCCCTCGATGAAATCCACGTCGGGTTTGTCCATCTGGCCGAGGAATTGGCGGGCGTAGGCCGAGAGGGATTCGACATAACGACGCTGGCCCTCGGCGTAGATGGTGTCGAAAGCGAGGCTGGACTTGCCCGAACCGGACAAGCCAGTGAAGACAATCAGCTTGTCCCGGGGCAGGTCGAGCGATACATCTCGAAGATTGTGCTCTCTTGCGCCCCGGACGATGAGACGGTCGGCCATTAGATGAGGATACCGGTCGGGTGTTCGGGCCTGACCGGGGGTACGGCAGGTTGGCCCAAGGTGGTGCTCAGTCGAAGGTCACGTCGTGGTCACCCCAGTAGGCCTCGACGGCCGAGATCAACCCGTCGGGGGTCACCGTGAAGATCTCGATGCCCCGGATGTGCATGACCGCCCCGCCAGGGAGCGTCAAGGTGATGTGGAAGGCGACCGCCGCCTTGTCGGCCACCGGGTGGACCTCGGTGACCTCGAAGACCATGGTCTCTGAGGCATCGATGGAGCGCTGCATGAAGTCCCTGACGGCCTCGCGCCCGATGTTGGGTGGCGTCGGGTACGGGTCCACTTGCACGGCGTCGGCGCTGAAGAGTTCCGAATACGCCACCGCATCGCGTGCGGTGACGGTCGCGGCGTAGCGCTCGACGGTGGCCAGCAGCGTTTCGCTAGTCGGTGGGTCGCTCGGCATGCAGCGCACATTACCCGGCGTCGCTACTCGCATGTGGTGTCCGCTAGCTCGGCACCGAGGCCCGGAGCTGGGCGATCTCGTCCCGCAGCAACGCCGCCTCTTCGAACCTCAGCTCGGCGGCTGCGGTCTTCATCTCGGCTTCGAGCTGGCTCATGAGCTCGACCGCGGCGGCCGGAGTCGAGGCGTCCCCCTCGTTGAGCAAGGAGGGCCGCGCTGCCCCGCGCGTCGAGGGGTTGCGCCGGACCTCGGCCCGGCTGCGCCCAGGGGCGCCCCGCAGTCGCTCGAGGATGTCGGTGACGGCCTTGCGGATGGTCTGGGGATCGATGCCGTGTTCGAGGTTGTAGGCGGTTTGGATCTCGCGCCGGCGCTGGGTGACCGAGACCGCCTCACGCATCGAATCGGTGATGGTGTCGGCATAGAGGACCACCGTGCCGTCCACGTTGCGCGCGGCCCGCCCCATTGTTTGGATCAGCGACGACGATGAGCGCAAGAACCCCTCCTTGTCGGCATCGAGGATGGCCACGAGCGCCACCTCGGGCAGGTCGAGTCCCTCGCGCAGCAAGTTGATCCCGACCAAAACGTCAATGGAGCCCAGACGCAGTTCGCGCAGGATCTCGATCCGGGTGATGGTGTCGATATCCGAGTGCAGGTACTGCACCCTGATTCCGGCATCGGCCAGGTAGTCGGTGAGGTCCTCGGCCATCTTCTTGGTCAAGGTCGTCACCAGTACCCGGCCCCCGGCGGCCACCGTGGTCTCGATGCGCGCCATGAGATCGTCCACTTGACCCTTGGTGGGCCGGATGGTCACCTCGGGATCGACCAACCCGGTCGGGCGGATGACCTGTTCGACCATCTGGGTCGAATGCTCGGACTCGAAGGGACCCGGGGTGGCCGAGACAAAGACGCACTGGGGCACCCGCTCGATGAATTCCTCGAAGCGCAACGGGCGGTTGTCACGGGCCGATGGCAGGCGGAACCCGTGCTCGACCAACATGTCTTTTCTCGAACGGTCGCCCGCGTACTGCCCGTGGAGTTGGGGGACCGCCACGTGGCTCTCGTCGATGACCACCAAGAAATCGTCGGGGAAGAAATCGAGCAGTGTGTAGGGCGCCTCGCCCGGGGCCCGGCCGTCGAGGTGGCGCGAGTAGTTCTCGACCCCCGAGCACACGCCGGTCTCGGCCAGCATCTCGAGGTCATGTTCGGTGCGCACCCGCAGGCGCTGCGCTTCGAGCAGCTTGCCCTCGCGCTGAAACTCCTGGAGTCGCTCGCGCAATTCCACTTCGATGCTTTGGACGGCACGTTGGACGATCTCATCGCCGGTCACATAGTGCGTGGCCGCGTAGACGGCGATGTCCTCGAGTTCTTCGCCCATCTCGCCCGTCAAGACATCGAACGTCACGATGCGCTCGATGGTGTCGCCGAACATCTCGACCCGCAGCGCCTGCTCCTCGTAGGCGGGATGGATCTCGATCGTGTCCCCCCTGGCCCGGAAGGTGCCGCGCACCAGGTTCACGTCGTTGCGCGAGTACTGCAGTTCGACGAGTCGACGCAACATGTCTCGTTGGTCGAGTTGGTCGCCGACCCCAAGCGCCAAGATGCGGTCGCGGTATTCGTCAGGGGATCCAAGTCCGTAGATACACGAGACCGATGCCACCACAATGACGTCCTTGCGCATCAAGAGCGACGAGGTGGTGGCGTGGCGGAGCCGGTCGATCTCATCGTTGATCGAAGAGTCCTTCTCGATGTAGGTATCGGTGGTCGGGAGATAGGCCTCGGGTTGGTAATAGTCGTAGTACGACACGAAGAACTCGACCCGGTTCTTCGGAAACAAATCACGCAGCTCCGACGAGAGTTGGGCGGCCAAGGACTTGTTGGGCTCGATGATCAGGATCGGGCGCTGGATCTGCTCGATCATCCAGGCGATCGTGGCCGTCTTGCCTGATCCCGTGATGCCTTGGAGCGTCTGGTAGTGGTCCCCGTCGCGCACCCCGCGCACCAGCGCCTCAATGGCGGCGGGCTGGTCACCGGCGGGCTGGAACGGCGAGACGACTTGGAACGGGGTGCGCAAATTGGTCGTCGTCATAGTCGGAGGCTACCGGGACGTTGTGACGTTCCCGGGCGCTGCGCCTAGCGCTTGGTGTTGAGCCACTCCCACAGTTTGGACACCTCACGCTCGAGCTGGTCCCGATCGCCCGAATTGTCGAGAAGGTAGTCGGCTTCCTTGGCCCGCTCGGCCGGGGTGATCTGGGCCCGAATGCGCGCCTCGGCGTCGGCCCGGTCCATCCCGCGTTGCCCGAGCAGGCGCTCGAGGGCGATGTCCACCGGACAGTCGACCACCACCACGACATCGAGCTTGACCGTTTCGCGGTGCAGGGCGGTGAGCAGCGGGATGGCGAGCACCACCACCTTGTCGGTGCCTGCGAGCGCATCGCGGGCATTGATCATGGCGATGCCGATGGCGGGGTGGGTGATGGCGTTGAGGTCGGCCCGGGCCGCATCGTCGGCGAACGCCACGGCGGCGAGTGCCGGGCGGTCAATCGTCCCGTCGGCTGCCACAATGGCGGTCCCGAAACGCTCGATCAGGGGCTGGTAGGCCGGCCCCCCGGGTTCGACCACCTGGCGCGCCACCTGATCGGCATCGATGAGGACGGCCCCGCGTGCGACCAAATTGGTCGGCCACGGCTGACTTCCCCGATCCAAATTCCCCCAGTCAGGCCAACGGCGAGCATCGCCGCAGCGTACCGTCCGAGTGCCCTGCACCGAAGTTGCACACCGCCTGGGCCGCCGCCTTGCTCACACAAGCGCCGAAGACGGCGATGCGCCACCGGCGTCGCTGACCGAGTCCGCGGGTGCGCCGGCGGGGTCCTCGGGCCCTGCGGTGCGCCCGGTGCCAGGAGCGGTGGTCCGCCGCCACCAGGCGATCGAGTTCTTGAGGCGCAATGCCGGCTTTTCCAACACGAAGTAGCTGATCGTCGCCGTCACGATTGACAATGCGAACACCGAGAGGGTGAATGCCCAGAACTCCATATCGAAAAGGTGGTAGTGGCCTTCCTTCAGGATTTGATAGATCCACACCTCGTGCCAGAGGTAGATGCCATAGGAGATGACCCCGAGTGAGGCGATGGGCCAGGCGCGCAAGAAGCGCCGGATCAGACCCTTGTGCTGGGGACCGAACACCGCCGGGATGAGCAAGAAGAACCCGAAAAGTCCGTAAAGGGTCTGGCGGGCCAGGTCCATGTAGGTCTCGTCATGGAGCGGTGTGGTGGTGATCCCGAGGTTCGACACGGCCCAAAAACAGACCCCCGCCAGGGCCCAGCTCAACCACGGGACCCACCACTGCGCCAGCCAACGGTTCTCCTGGCGGTGATGGTGCATATACGCGCTGACCGTGGCGAGGAACATTCCGAGCGCGAAGAGTTCCAAGAAGGCCGGGAGCCAGTTGGTCGACAGGCGGAAGAAGGGCGAATGGTGTTTTTGGTAGGGCAGCACCGCGACGCGCCAGGCGAAGCTGAAGGCCGTCATGGCGATCAGCCCGATGAACTCGACCCGCATCTGTTGGCCGACGCTGCGCCGCTCGCGACGCCAACCGATCAGGGCCGCGTAGAGCGGGATGAAGAGGTAGAAGGTCATCTCGACGCACAGGCTCCATCCGGCCTGGAGGCCTTTGAGCGCGTGGCTGTTCGAATAGATCCAGATAAATCCGTAATGCCACAGGTGCGCGGTCCAACCGCCCGGGCCGAGTCCCGGACCGCCATGGAAGATCTGTGTCTCGACAAAGAGCACCAACCAAAACGCCGGCACGATGCGCAAGAGGCGCCGGACCCAAAATGCCCCGGTCCTCGGTTTGGGCGCGGCCGAGAGGTGGGCGACGACGAAAGGGCGATACAGCAAGAAACCCGAAATCAAGAAGAACACCGCCACCCCGATTTCGAGCCTCGAGGTATAGCGACCGACTGAATTGTTGCGCGACGTCAACCCGGACACGAAGCTCGTATGCACCACCAACACCGTGATCGCGGCAATGGCCCGCAGGCCGTCGAAGCACGGGAAGCGGGGCGGCCGGGCCGGAGCGGCGATTTCGGGCTCGAGGGGAACCGGTACCAACGCCGGGCGCTCGGCCACTTCGACCAGGGTGTTCGGACTCATGGTGTCACCGGCACCACGTCAGTATGGCGGGCGTGCCGCCCGCGCCGCACTCATGGCGCGGCGGGCCCGGCGCAAGACGGCTTCTATGGCCACTCCGGCCAGCATGGCCATCGCCAGATCGGCTTCGACCCGGTACCGGGCATCGCCGTAGGCGCTGAGCACCGTGATCACCGACACCGCGATCAGCGAGATGAACGGAAAGAGGAGACTCCCCCGACGACGCAGCGCCACCGCACCGGCCAGGGCGAGGGGGACGAGCGCGTAGAAGTACCACTGTGCGAGCTCGCTGACCCACTCCGGCCGGCCCACCGTGCGCTCGAGCGAAGCGGTCTGCCCCGGGTGATACACGTTGAGGGCGCGACCGAGACGCACCAGCGCCGTACGGATCGCCGGACCCCGATGCGTGTTGGCATAGTGCAGCCCGGCTGATTGAAGCGTGGCGGCCCGTTGGGACTGGTCGCCGCCCGCACCGCCATCGCCCGCGCACGACCGATTCCACCACCCGGCATCGGGGCCGCCGTAGGTGAGCGCACAGTTGGCTCCGGCGATGACCGCTCCGGCGTCGTTGGACACCAGGGTCGTGGTGCGCAAGGTCGCCAGGTTCCGGGCCACCCACGGCGCCACGATGACGGCGGCCACACCCAACATGATTCCGAGGTACTTGGCCCGCCTCCCCGCGGGTACTCTCCGACTCCACAGGGCGAGCGGCACCAACAAGAACACCACCAAGAGGACCAGGTCGGTGCGGATCAGCACGGCCACGCCGATGTAGGCCCCGACTTCGGCCGCTCTCGCGACACTGGGCGCACTCGAGTACCGAGTCGCCCCAAAGACCGCCAGCGCGCACACCGCAATGACCAGGGTCTCGGGCCCGAGGGTGACCGGGTTCACCCAGAGGGCGGGATAGGTGGCAACGACGATCCCCGCCCGCGATGGCGGCCCGGTCACCGGCACCCCCACCGACGATATGACGAACGGCCAACGCGGCCACCACCACCGCGCCCACGAAGATCCCCGCGTACAGGACGCGCTGTGGCGCGAGGCCCAACGCACCGGCCGAGTTGGCGGCGGCGAGCAGCAACGACGGCGCCGGGGGGTGCAGGGCCGAGACGCTGCGCGCTGGATGGGCGGGGTCGAGGTGGAGCGGGTCGACGAACCACCACCCTCTGATCATCCAATACGCCTGGCTGCGCGGAAAGACCCCGTCGGGGCTCAGGTTCGAACTCGGGTGCGCGCGCACCGTGTGGAGGAAATCGAGCTGGATCGCCCCGGCGAGAACCGCCACCCCGATCATTGACCAGCGGAAGCGGGCGGGGGTCATCGGGCCTGGCGCGGCGCTCTTTTCTCGATGATCTCCGCGGCCAATACCTCGAGCGTGCGGGCCGCGGTCACCTCCCAACTCAGACTCTCGGCATGGCGCAGGGCCCCTTGGCTCAATCGCCGCCGCAACATCGGGTCCGAGAGGACGGCGTCGGCGGCGGAGGTGAGCTCCTCGGTGCCACCGACCAAGAGGCCCGATTCCCCGTCGAGCACCGCCTCGTCGTGCCCGCTGATCCGCGTGGCGATGGCCGGCGTGCCGCAGGCGGCAGCCTCGGTCAGCGTCATGCCCCAGCCCTCGCGCACCGACGTCGACGCGACGATCCAGGCCCGGCGATAAAGCGCCACCAATTCGTCCTCGGGCAGGCGACCGGGCACGGTGAGCCAATCGCCCGCTCGGGCCCCGGTGATCTGGGCCTCGAGCGCGGGCCGCTCGTAGCCCTCACCGACGATCACGGCGCGAAGCTTCGGCTGTCGTTGCTTGAGCGCCACCATGGCCGCGATGAAGGCGTCGAAGCGCTTGACGGGGACCAGTCGCCCGACCGCCACCACCAAGGGGGTGTCGGCCTTGGGCCCACCGGGTCCGAACGCCGGATCGATGCCCGGGGGCACCACCGAGATCTGGCGTGCCTTTAGGTGAAGTTGCTCGACGATCTCGGCCTTGGCCGAGTTCGACAAGGTGATGATCTTGGTGTGCCGGTAGAGAGGCGGGGCCAACCGGTGCTCGATGGCGTTGCCGAGGCCGGCCAGCCGGGGCGAGAGGACCATCTGCCACATCTCGGCATGGACATGGTGCAAGAACACCACCTTTGGGGCCGCGGTACCACAGCGGGGAGAAGAACGGCATGCCGTTCCAGATCTCGACCAGCCCGTCGCCGGTCCCGATCTTGGAGCGAAGCCCGGCCAGCGCGGTGCGCGGGAAGACGGCGTAGCGGCCCGAACGGCGATTGACCAGGTAGCCGTCCCGGGTGATCTCGCGCGCCGATCCGTCAACGCGTGACGTCCATTGGCGCACATCGATCCCGGCGGCGGCCCAGCGACGGAGCACTTCATGGGCGTGGAGTTCGGACCCGCCTGCCTCGACGTCGGCCAGGTCGCGCCACGCCACCACGTCCACCCGCCTGATATCGGCCGAGGCCGCGATGGCTTCGAGGCTGGAGGTGGCCGCGGGGCGAGCGGCGCCGACGTCGAATGGATCAGGGAGGTCCTCCCCGATGCTCACTTCTCGGCCCCCGCAGACACGCCCTTCACCCTAAAGCGCCAGTGGACGGCGGCAAAGGCAATCAGGACCAGCAGCGCCAATCCACCTTGGACGGCCAGTTCTGCCTGTGCGGTCTCGTGGATGGATCCATGGGCCCGGTGGATGAGCACCAAGAGCGTCACGACCCCCACGCCCAGCAGCGTGATCACCCAACGCCGGGCGGCGCCCAACAAGTAGTTGGTCAAGATGACCGTGGCCCCGAGCGTGGCCATCCCCCCCACCAAGGTGGCGAACGACGGTGCGCCACCCGAGAGGCGGGCCGAGAAGAAGAAGGTCAAGAACTGCTTGGGAATCACGAGCGCGGACGAAACAAGAGACCGAGCGTCGGGACCAGCAAGAACAAGAAGGTCACGCCGAGTTGGCGCAGTGCGTGTTCACCGTGGTGCCAGCGGATGGAGGTCTCCGGGAGGATGTAGCTCCCGAGAAGTATGGCCCCGAACACGAGGGATTTCGATGCGACCGAAATGGCGGCGTAGGAACCCGAATTCCGACGGATTGAGCCTTCCCACCAAGATGATGTCGGCGTTTTGGAGGACGCCGAGCAGCGCGAAACCAATCAACGCTGCGGTCAAGTCGAACGACAATGCCAACGTGTGGCGTCCATCGTCGGACGGCAGTGGTGCACTGGTCGGGTAGCCCCACGCCCTGGCGCCAACGATGTGCGCTTGGACCGCGGCGACCACCTCGCCGATCAAGAGCCCGAGTGCGTAGCCCCAGATCCCCCAGCCGAACTCGGCGAAACTGAGCACCAGCACGGTGCGCACCCCAATCTCGACGATGAGGCTCAGTCCGAGGCTGGCGTAACGGCGGTGGGCTTGGAGCACGGCACGATCCACGCACAAGAGCAGCCAGACGCCGCCCGCGATCAACACAAAGGCCACCGAACCGTTGTCGGGGAGTCGCAAGGCATGGGCCAGGGGCGCTTGGATCACAAAGGCGAAGGCGGACCAGACGACGACACCCACCAAGCAGCGCCGATAGAGCTGGTGGGTCCACGTGTGCGCCTTGGCGTCGTGGCCCTGCGCCGCCATTGCGGTGATCCGCCGCACGACCCCGACCAACAACGCGGAGCCCGGCATCGACAAGACGAAGAACAGGCCGAGCAGCTGGGCAATGCCGCCGTACTGACTCGTGGTGAGCAGCCGGGCCACCACCACGGTGGCGATGATGTTGAGGACGTTGGCAATGAGTCCGCCCACGGCCAGCGGTCCGGCCTGGAACACCCCGCCGAGGAAGGATTCCGATTCCTCGCTGGCGAAGGGATCCGCGACCAGACCGGTGCTCGGCGTGAGCGCCATCGTGTCGAGCACGGCGCGTTCGGCCACCAATCCGGTCGACTCGGGGTCGGCCCGGCGCCTCGAAAACGACCAGTTCACCCGGCGATCGACCGCGTCATCACGCCAACCTGATTTCTCGTCGCAAGCCTCATTGCACCTCTCCGCAGCGCCCCCCGGGAGCCCCGAGTCAACTCGCGCTCAGGCTGGCGGCTTGTGGGTCAGGTTAGCTTCCGCTGTGGAGGGATGGGCACGGGCGGCGCTGGCGCGGGCCACGGCTCGGTCCAGCCCGAGATTGAAGAGCTGAGGGAGGATGACGGGCCGCAGATATTCGCCACCAGGCACCGACACGTGCTCGTCATCGGCGTTGCGCACCCGGATGCCGTCTATGTAGGACGTATAGACGCCCTTTGGGTCGAGCATCTTGTTCACGTCGATGACGCTGACTTTCTTGGGAAACTTGGCCGCGATCCGTGCGATGAGCGCGTTGTAGGCCACCGTGCGGCCGGGCTCGTTGATGTTCCACGGCTGACCGTTGGGCGCATCGGTGGTCTGGGCGATATAGGGCAAGGTGAAGAGGACCACGTGGGCGCCCCTGGCCGACAAGATGTCGATCGCTCTGGTCAGTTCGGCCGTGTAACGCTTATCCCAGGCCGGTTGCCCGATGGTGGACCATTTCCCGTCGATGAGGCGGTCCGACACTTCCCAACGACCAAGCTCGAGGGCAACCACATCGGGGTTGATGGTGGCGATCTCGTGCTTCCAGGTGGCCGGCCACCCCACACAGCCCGGCGCGGTCGGTCCGACCGTGCCTTCGATGTTGACGGTCGCGTTCGGGTCGATGTCACACCCGAGCACCGCGTTGTCGTGAAAATCAATACCCCACTTTTGCGCGTGGACCCCGAGTCCCATGCCGAGGGTCAGTGCGAGCGAGTCGCCAAGGAGCAGGACCCGCACCTGCTGCCCTTTGGGCAGCGCGGCCGGCGGGTGCATTGGCTCTTCGGTGAGCGAGGCCTTGGCGGCCGCGGTGATGTGGACCGGTGCGGGGGCCACTGGCTCGGTCGCCACCACGATCGCGCTCACCACGATGGCCACGCCCACCACGCCGCCGATGCTCACCGCCCGCCGCGAGATCAGGCGACGCTCGCGGACGGGAAGCTCGATGAGGTGGTAACTCACCACTGCCATCGCCCCCGTCACCGCGAGTCGCAGAGCGAGGAGCGGAAAGTTGTCCAATCCGGTGCGCTGGCCGTTGAGGACCAAGAAGATCGGGTAGTGGTACAGGTACAGCCCGTAGGAGATACGGCCGATGTAGCCAATGGCCCCGAGGCTGAGAAAGCGCGAGAGGGGATGCTTTGGCGCTTCGACGGCAGTGGCGATCACGGCGACCGCACCGGCGGCGATGACCAAGAATCCGCCGTGGTACAAGAATCCACCCGAACCGTCGACCACGTGGACGGCCCACAACAGTCCGATCGCCCCCGCCCACCCGCCGATCGAGATGACGGCCGTGCCCCCGCTCGAGGGGCGGGCGCACCAACGGCGCACGGCTGGCGCGCCAATTGCGAAGAGCGCGCCGACCATGACCTCTTGGACGTGGGTCTGGGTGCCGTAGTACAGCTGCGTGGCGCTGACTCCGGCCACCGACAGGACCGCAGTGAGCCCGGCCGACGCCAGGGCCGCGACCAAGGCCACCCAGCCGAGCCCGCGGCGGCCGAATCGACGCAAGGTGAAGAGGGCGACCGCGGGCCACACCAAATAGAACTGCTCTTCGACCGCCAGCGACCAGGTATGGAGCAACGGCGACGGCGGCCCGAAATGCTGGAAGTAGGACTGGTGGGAAAAGATGAAGCGCCAGTTGGCGACATAGGTCAAGGTCGAAAAGGCGTCCCCGCGCAACGTGGTCAGCGTGTCGGATTGCGCGAAATACGCCGCATAGACCGCGATCAGGGCCATGAGCACGAGAAGTGCGGGGACGAGTCGGCGAGCCGCGCCGGGCGTAGAACGCACCGAAGGCAATGGTCGAGGTCTTGGTCCACTCCCCCACCAACAATGAAGTGATCAGGTACCCCGAGAGCACAAAGAAGATGTCGACCCCGAGGTTCCCTCCCGAGAGCCACGACACCCCCCCGTGAAATCCCAGCACCACGAGAACGGCGAAGGCCCGGATGCCGTCGAGACCACGCACGTACTGGGCCTTTGCACGACGCTCCGCACGTGCGGGCGGCCCACTCTCGAGCTTGGGCTCCCCTGTGATCACCACGGCGAACATCGTCGCATACCGATCTGCGGATTTGGGGACGCCGCCACGTAGTCTTAGCGGTCATGCGCCACGCTCAACGCACCCAGCGCCGGCTCTGGCCGTGGCTGGCGGTGTGGACGGTCGTCGGGCTGGCAATTCGCCTGGCCAGCGTGGCGGGGCGACCGCACTCGGTTCCCAAGGGCGACGCTTACTACTACCACTACGCCTCGGTATTACTGGTGGGTGGTCACGGGTTCATCAGCCCATTTTCCTACTACCTCCACAACGCGCACCACGCCATCCAGACCGCCGCATTCCCGCCATTGTTCGTCTGGGTTGTCAGCGTCCCGCCGGTTTTCGGTTTCAAGTCCTTCTTGGCCGAACGGATCTGGCTGTGCTTCGTTGGTGCCGCAGCCGTGGTGTTGGCCGGGATCACCGGTCGCGAACTCGGCGGTCGCCGGGTCGGGCTGATCGCCGCGTTCTTGATGGCCGTCTACCCAAATATCTGGATGAGCGACGAACTGGCCATGTCAGAGGCACTCGCCCCGGTGCTGATCCTCGCCGTGCTGCTCTTCACCTACCGCTTCTGGAAGCAACCGGGCCTCAAGTCGGCCATTTGGCTCGGGGTGATCTTCGGGATCGCCATCTTGGGCCGTGACGAACTCGCCATGTTGGTGATCTTGATCTTGGTCCCGATCACCCTGCTCGCCCGTGCGCTGACGTGGCGACAGCGCTTCGGTGTCCTTGGGGCGTCTGTGGCCATGATCATCTTGGTCACCGGCCCGTGGATTGGCTACAACATGAGCCGGTTCAAAGATCCGGTGTTCATCAGCACCGGACTCGGGGTCACGTTGGCTTCGTCGGACTGCAATGCGACTTTCTCGGGGCGCACAGAGGGCTACTGGTCCGCCGCCTGCGCCCAGGCCGGCACCAAGACATCGTATTTCAATGCGCACGCGGACGAATCGGTCCAGGGGGCAGAAGAGCAGCGCTACGCCCTCGATTACCTCCGGGCCCACAAGAGCCGGCTGCTTCCGGTGACGCTGGCCAAGCTGGGGCGGGGCTTCGGTTTCTTCCATCCACTGGACCAGATCCAGTTCGACGCCTTCATCGAGACCCGTCCGATCAACTGGAGCCGGCTCGGACTCGCCATGTACTACGTGTTCTTGGCACTCTCGATTCCGGCCACGGTGCTCTTACGCAAACGCAAGATCCCCTCTTTCCCCCTGTGGGCCGTCGGGGTCGACGTGGCCGCGTCCATGGCCCTGACGTTCGGCAACACGCGCTATCGCACCACCTTTGAATGCTGCCTGGTGCTCTTCGCCGCCATCTCCCTCGAGTGGGTCTGGCACAGGTTCAGCCGCACCGACGGCGGCGATGTCGTTGACTATTCACACCCCCGACCCAACCCGGAGCCCCGAGATGAGAACGATACGCCGACGCCGCGAAGCGAACCCGTGCTCGCCCCGGCGCCGGTGAGGTAGATCCGCCGTGACCGCTCGCCTCACGCTCGTCGTCCTCCCCGCCCTCAACGAGGAGCGGTCCGTCGGCCTGGTCGTCAAAGAGGTCATGGCGGCCCAACCCGACGCCGAGGTGATGGTCATCGATGACGCTTCGAGCGATCGCACCGGCATCGAGGCACGCGGCGCCGGGGCGGGCGTCGCACGCAACGTCTTTACCCTCGGGGTGGGCGGCGCCATGCGGGTGGGCTTTCGGATCGCCGCCGAAGGCAACTACGAGCAACTCGTCCAGGTGGACGCCGACGGCCAACACGATCCGCGAGACATTGGCCACCTCCTCGACGCTCTCGAAAACGACGGCGTGCCCCGGGTCGTCATTGGCGCCCGCTTCGCCGGCCAAGGAGACCTCAAGGTGCCGTGGGCCCGCCGCCTCGCCATGGTGTTGTTGGCCAAGCGGCTCTCGCGAGTGGTCGGGACCACCCTCACCGACGTCACCTCGGGCTTTCGGGCCCACAACCGCGCCGCCATCGAGCTCTTCGCCCGGACCTACCCGGCCGACTACCTGGCCGACACGGTCGAGTCGCTCGTGATCATTGGCCAAGCGGGCGGGCGGGTCACCCAAGTGCCGGTCGCCATGCGGGCCCGCTACGCAGGCACCTCGAGTCAATCGAGTTGGAAGGCCGGGGTCTACCTGATCCGGGTCGTCACCATGTTGGCGTTCTCGGTCTTCCGACGCCGCCACATCGCCAAGCAAAACCCGAACCAGCCACCATCAGGGGAGCCGAAATGACCGGAGTCCACATCATTGCCTTGGTGAGCGCATTGCTCACCGTCGCCGTTATCGTGCGCTTGACCCGACGTCGCCAGCTCCCCGAGAAATACGCCATCGTGTGGCTCGCGGTGGCCGTGGTCATTGGCTTCTTCGCCATCTTTCCCGGCCTGTTCAACTCCTTGGCTCACGACATGGGCGTCAAGAATCCCCCGGACCTCTTGTCCGTGCTCGCCGATCTCTTCCTCTTGGTGGTGTGCGTTCGCTTGAGCTTCGAGATCGGTCGCCAAGAGGATCGGACGCGGCTACTGGCCGAGGAGGTGGCCCTGCTCCGGCGTGACCTCGACGAGCGGACGGCGGGGGTCGGGGTCAGCGACTGACGCGCGGCGGGAGGATCGGCGCGTCGCGCCCGGTTCCGCCGCTCGGGCGGGCCGAACTGGTCTCGTGATACTCCTCTTCGACATTGACGGCCCAGATGTCGTTCTCGGCGCCGTACATGTTCTCGACGGTCAGCATGGCGGTGTACATCGAGTGGTCCTGATTGTTGTACTTGTGCATGCCGTTTCGCCCGACGGGGTGGACATTGGGCGCTTCGGTCTCGAGGAACTTGCGGATGGTTTCGACGTTGGCCGCATAGGTGAAGTCGTAATAGGGGTAAGCCTTCGGGACGCGCACCACATAGCCCCCTTCGACGTCGCCCGGCTCGACCAGACCCAACTGCCCCAGTTCCTTGGTGGCGAGCGCGATCAAGGCATCGTCGGCCATCTCCCAGAGCTCGTCGCCTTCGAAGACGAAGTACTCGAGTCCGAGACAGGTCCGGCCGTCCTTGACCAGATAGGGCGACCACGAGCCGTAATTCTGGATGCGACCGACCTCGACTTCGGGCGAATGGATGTAGATCCAATTGTCGGGAAAGCTGCGTGATTCGGGGACGATCAACGCAACGGTCAGGTAATCGCGATAGTGCAGCCCATCGGCGGCGGCGATCACTTCGTCGGGGGGCACGGGCCGGATCGAATGGACCAATTCGCGCATCGGCATGGTCGAGATCACGTGGGAGGCGGCCACCTCGTGGTCGGTCCCATCTTGGGTGTAGGTGACCGAACGGGCCCGACCGCCCTCGACGTGGATCGCCCGCAAAGGCGACGACAGGTGCAGCGTCCCGCCGGCAGCGACGACCTTGTCGGCGCAGACCTCCCACATCATCCCCGGGCCGAAATTTCGGATATTGGAATTCTTCGATCAGCGTGGTGATCTCGGTCTGATTGCGCTTGGGCAAAATGGCGTTCATCACGGCCTTGCGCAGGTCGAGGTTCTTGATGCGCTGTGCCGCCCAGTCCGACGGCATCTCAGAGACCTTCACCCCCCACACCTTTTCGGTGTAGGTCTTGAAGAACGTGCGATAGAGCCGCCAACCGAACCGGGCCACCAGCCAGTTCTCATAATTGGACTCGTCTTTGGGCGGGCGCACCCGCGCCCACAGGTAGGAGAACCCACAGAGGATCGACTCGAAGAGCCCGAGGTTGCGCAGTGCATTGGTGGCTTTTAGGGGGTAGTCGTAGTACTTGCCCTCATAGAAGATCCGGCTCATGCGGGGTCGGAGCAAGAAGTCCTCGTCGGGCAGGATCTCGTGCCAGAGTTGCTCGACTTCGTCGACCTTGGTGAAGAATCGGTGCCCGCCCAGATCGAATCGCCAACCGTCGCGCAGGACGGTCCGGCTGATGCCGCCCACCACGTCATCGGCCTCGAGAATCACCGGATGGCTGCCCCGCTTGGTCAGCTCGTAGGCGGCGGTGAGTCCTCCGGGGCCCGCGCCCACGATCACCACCGGTGCTTCTTCAGCCATCAGTTCCCTTCCCTCGCCGTTGAGCCCCCAGCAGGTTATCGGTTGGCTACGGCACGGAGATGTTTAGGAAGGCCAAGAGGGAGTATCCGGCCAGCGCCGCCCCCAAGAGGGCATAGGCGACCCGCTCAGCCCGTGCATCTTTGATCCAGACCCCCGCAGCCAAGGCGAGGGGGAAGGCGCTGAGGCCGTACCGCTCGAAGGAATCGAGGTTGGCCCCCGACGCCGCCAACGCCAACGTGGCCGCGGCCAAGACGGTGTAGGGGGCGGCCAGCCGCCGCCAGCACACCGCCAACAGCACCAGCGCCACAATGACCCACGGCACGTGGAGCGCGGTGCCGACATGGTGGTGCAGTACCCCTTTGGCGTCGTCGTACAAAGTGACGAACGGGTCCGACAGACCGCCGTGGTGCCCTGACTGGAGCTGGACGCTGAGCGGGGCCCACGCATCGCCCGACACGTGGTCGGCCCAACCCAAGAACGCAGCGACACCGAGGAAGGGGGCCAGCACCGCACCAAGACCAGCCGCTCGCTGGCGGGGCCCGAGGCGCCTCCACCACCGCACCACCTCGACAGCGATCGCCAGCGACAAGAAGACTCCGCTCGGCCGGGCCAACGCCGCCAAGAACCCGAGCAGGGCGGCCACCGCGAAAGAGGGTCGCTCGGTCCCGCGGCGAATGGCCAAGAAGCACCCGATGGCGAGTACGAGCAACAAAGACTCGGCGTAGCCCATCACCAGCACGAAGGCGGCCGGGGCCAGACTCAAGAACCAGATGGATCGCCGGGCCACCTCGACACTGCCCGTTTCGCGTCGCGCCAACACAAAGAGCGCCATGGTGGCTACATAGGCACCGACGTTGGCGATCAACACCAAAGCGATGCCGTAGCGCTGACCCGGCACCCAACCAAGCATCCGGGTCACCAGCGGCAGGAGCGGAAAGAAGCGCAGTGACTGATGGCCGAGCGGACCGTAGCCGACCCGGGCAATCGACTCGTACCATCCGGCATCCCATCCGAGGAGACCCTGGTGGACCCGCGCCACCGTGCCGAGCGAGGCGGGATGGGTTCGATCGACCACGAAATGCGCCAGGCCAAGAGAACCGAGGACCACAACGCGCGCCACGACGAACGGCAGGACCGCTTCGGTTGTGGGCTGGCGCAAGCGCGCCAAGAGCCGGTTCATCCCGGCGACGAGGAATATTCGGAAAGATTCATTGGCTCGTAATAGGTCATCGGATCGCCTATCACTTTTTGGTTGGTGGCCGTCGCACCCTCGCCCAGAAGCGAGGCCAAAGTTTCACACTTATTCCCGAACGTCATGTAGCCCGGCTGCCAGACGAGCCAGATCCGATGTTTGGTGCCCGCCGCCTCTTCGAGTTTCTCGGCAAACTTCGTCGGCTGGGCGGCGTTGACCGCGTCGGCATAGTCCACCCAATCGACGAACTGCGGCCCGATGCCACGTGGGAACGTCACCATCTTGTATTGCGCCGGGTCCGAAACCACCCGGTAGGTGGCGGGGCCAAGCTGGTCGGGACAAAACGCGACGATGTCGCCCGGTTTGGCCTCCGCTTTGAGGACGGCCGCGACCTTCGGAGCTTGGGTGCGCTGCGAATGCACGCTTTGGACCGAGATGAACAAACTCGTGGCGACGGCGATGCTCAAGAAGATCACCCGGCCGGGCGCATTCAACAATGTGGCGGTGCCGAGCGCCACCAAGAGCATGAAGGGGAAGAAGATCACCGAGGCATAGCGCGATGAGAAGGCACTCGAGGTGACCAACCCACCCGCAATGGCGGCGAAGAGGGTTGCAAACGTCACGATACCGATGCCCCGGCCGGCCGGGCGGGTGTGCAGATCCAACTCGACCAGCCGCCCGCTGATACCGACCCCGAAGAGCGCCAGCGCCGCCAGGGCGAAATAGATCAGGGTCAACAAGCGGCCCTGGTTGGTCGAGATCGTTGACAGCGACCCCTGGTTGAAGGTGAATCCGGTCAGGGCGTCGACGATGCCGGCGAAGTTGGTCGGCGTGGCCCACGGTGTACCGGTGTGCTTGGACTGATAGAGAAAAGTCGGGATCCACGGGACGAAAGCCAGGCTCCCGACGGCGACTGCGATCAGACTCGGCACCGAGCGTCGCCACTCAGTGGAGTCGTGATGACGGTACCGGGTCCAAAGGATCGAAACGAGCAACCACGCGCCGACCACCGCAACGAGATAGACACACCAGTACTGCGAATAAAGCAGCGCAGCAGTCACGACCGCGATGGCGATCAGGTTCCCCGGCCGCGGTTGCGTCCGCGCCCGCTGCAGGGCGAGCATGCCGAGACCCGTCAACAACATGACCAAGGCGTACATGCGCGCCTCGGTCGAGTAGTACACGGCGAACGGAGCGCACGCGAAGAGGACGGCGGCGGACCAGCCCACCATCTTTCCCCCGAGGCGACGACCGACGAAGTACGCAACGGGAATGGTGGCGACGCCGATGACTCCTGACAACGACCGGACGGCGACGTCTGAATGACCAAAGACCAACATCCAAAAATGCAACAGGTAATAAAAGAGTGGGGGTGCCCCGTCCTGCTTGAGATGACTCGGTATCTCGTGCAGAGGGAGTCCGGCGATATTGACGGTGAGGGCCTCGTCGAGCCAGAGCGCTGAGGGGGTCCAAAATCGCAAGACCACTCCGACGGCCAGCGCAACGCCGATTCCGATAGCCACGACGACGCGTAGGCGCCCCGTCAAGGGCGCGACCTGGTAATAATCTCGCGAGACCGGTTCAGACATCCGGCGCATCGTAGGACACCCGGGTTAGGCTCATGCGCCACCCGGGGGGCGCACATAACGGGGAGGGAGGGCCAGCAGCGTGGGCAAGTACGTGGCGAAGAGGGTGGTGCTCCTCATCATCATCATCTTCTTTGTCTCGGTGGCCTCCTTCTTCCTGGTCCACCTGCTCCCGGGCAACCCGACCGTCACCATCTTGGGGCCCAACGACACCGCCGCCAACGCGGCTGCGCTCAACCATCAGCTGGGCCTCGATAAGCCGTTGATCCAGCAATACTGGATATGGATCGGCCACGTGTTCCAAGGCAATTTCGGCCAATCCTTCACCACCCACCAGTCGACATGGACCATCATCAAGCAGTCCTTCCCGATCGACGTGGAACTGATCGTGATCTCCCAGCTGATGGCTTTCGCGGTGGCCCTGCCGATGGCCATGAAAGCTTCCCGTCGGCCCAATCGACTCTTCGATCAGTTCTCCAACAGCACCACGTTCGGTATGTTGGCGATGCCGCCCTTCGTGATCGCCCCAGTCCTCGTACTCATCTTCGCGGTCCACTGGCACGTCTTTCCGGGTCCCGCCTCCTATGTCCCATTGACCCAGAACGTGTGGTCGAACCTGCACACCATGCTCTTGCCCTCCATCGTCCTCGCGCTCGGGTCGGTCGTGGTCTACTTCCGACTGCTGCGCAACGATCTGATTTCGACGCTCCAAGAGGACTTCATCACCATGGCCCGCTCCAAAGGACTCTCCGATCGCCGCATCATGTGGCGCCATGCCTTCCGGCCCTCTTCGGTGTCACTTCTCGCCTCGGCGGGTATCACCATCGGCGGGTTGATCGCGGGCACCTTGGTCGTCGAAAGCCTCTTGCAGTTGCCCGGGATTGGCTACCAGCTCATTTCGAGCATCAACCAGGATGACTACACCGTCGTACAGGGCATGGCCCTGTTTATCGCGGTCGTCGTCGTGTTGATCAACTTCTGTTTTGACTTCCTCTTCACCGTTGTCGATCCGAGGATTGCCCGTGACTGACCTCATCTCTCCCGATGCCGCACCGCTCATGCCCGGCATGGCCGCGAGCGCAATCGACGAAGAAGGGGACCCGACCAAGAAGAAGCTCGGGGTGTTCTTTTGGATCTGTTCGGGTTGGATCGCCCTGGTCATCATCTTGGCCATCATCGCCAACCTGCTCCCACTCCCCAATCCGACGTTCCAGAACTACTCCGCCCCGCAGAACGCCGGCCCGGCCTTGGGGCACCTTTTGGGCACCGACGATCTCAACCGCGACATTTTGAGCCGGCTCATCTTCGGCGCCCGGGTCTCCCTCGTCGTCGGATTCGGCGGCACATTGATCGGCATGATCCTCGGCGGGATTCCCGCCATGATCTCTGCCTACCGCAGGGGCCGGACCGACACCTTCCTCAACACGGTCTCCTACGTGTTCTTGGCCTTCCCCATCATCGTGGCGTTGATCGTCATCATCACGTTCTGGGGCCGAGAGCTGTGGAAGATCACCCTGATCATCGGCATCTCGAGTGCGCCGCTCATCTACCGGGTGATCCGGGCTTCGACCCTCTCGTATGCGACGCGTGACTTCGTGCTCGCCGCCAAGGCCCTCGGGGCCAGCGACCGGCGCATCTTGGCCCGCGAGATCCTGCCCAACATCTTGCCCACTGTCGTCTCCTTCGGGCTCATCGCAGTCGCCACCTTGATTGTGACAGAGGGCACGTTGGCCTTCCTTGGGCTCTCGGTCGCCCCACCCACGCCGAGCTGGGGCAACATGCTCTACGAGGGTTCCACCCTCTTGTCGGGTGGCAAGGGGCAGAACAATCCGTGGCTGGTCATCTTCCCCGCCACCGCCATGTTCTTGCTGTTGTTCTGTTTGAACGTCGTGGCCGACAAACTCCGTTCCCAGTTCGATGTGACCGAGGTGAAGCTATGAGCCGACTGCTCGAGGTCGACGATCTGCGCGTGAGTTTCTCCACCCCGCGCGGTGACGTCAAGGCCGTCCAGGGGGTCTCGCTCGAGTTGGATCAGGGCAAGACGCTCGGCATCGTCGGCGAGTCGGGCTCGGGCAAGACGGTGCTCTCACGCGCCATCATGGGACTGCTTCCCAAGGGTTCGGCCACCCAATCGGGCTCGGTGCGCTACGAGGGCCAAGAGATCCTCAACGCGCCGGATGCGGACTTGCGCAAACTCTGGGGCACCCACATCGCCATGGTGTTCCAAGACCCGATGACCTCCCTCAATCCGGTCTTGCGGATCGGGCACCAGATCATGGAACCGCTCAAGCTGCACCTCGACCTCGATCGCGCCGAGGCCAAAGAGACGGCCATCTCGCTGCTCACCCAGGTCGGCATCCCTTCCCCCGAAGAACGCCTCGATGCTTATCCGAACCACCTCTCGGGCGGCATGCGCCAACGCGTGGTGATCGCCATCGCCCTCGCATGTGCGCCACGGCTCTTGATGGCCGACGAACCCACCACCGGGCTTGACGTCACCGTCCAGGCCCAGATCCTCGACCTCTTGGCCACCTTGCAACGGGACCGCCAGATGGGGATGATCCTGGTCACCCACGACCTCGGCGTCGTGGCGACCAGGGCGGACGAGATCATTGTGATGTACGCGGGCAACGTGGTGGAGCGGGCGCCGACCAAGGTGCTGTTCTCCCAGATGGCCATGCCTTACACCGAGGCCTTGCTCCGGTCGACCCCGCGCCTGGCCAACCCGAGTCACACCCGCCTCGTCACCATCGAGGGGCGGCCACCTGACCTCAGCGCTCCGCCACCGGGCTGCCCGTTCGCCCCCCGCTGCCCCTACGCACGGGACAAGTGCCGGGTCGAGAAACCCCCGCTCGTCGCGAGCAGCGTGCCCGGGCACAGCTACGCGTGCTGGTTCCCCCTCGGTGACCAGACACGGCGCGACCAACCCGCAGGTGTCGCATGAGCGATCAAGCCTCCTCTTTGCTCAGCGTCCGAGACCTCCACGTCTCGTTCACCAAGAGCGGCGCGACGGTCCAGGCGGTGGCCGGCATCAGCTTCGATCTGCACGAAGGGGAGACCCTCGGGCTGGTCGGCGAGTCGGGTTGCGGTAAGTCGACCACCGGACGGGCCATCATCCAGGTGGAGCGGGCCACGTCGGGGCGAATTACTTTTGGCGACATCGAGTTGACCGACCTCGACCGATCCCAGTTGCGGACGTTGCGCACCAAGGTCCAGATGATCTTCCAGGATCCGATCTCCTCACTCAACCCGCGCCGGCGCATCCGCGACATCGTGGCCGAACCACTCAACATCTGGCGGATCGGCACCAAAGAGGAGCGTCGCACCACCGCAGATGCCATGCTCGAATCGGTGGGCATCGACCCCTCCGTCTCTGGTGACCGCCGACCTCGTGAATTCTCCGGCGGCCAGTGCCAGCGCATCAGCATCGCCCGAGCCTTGGTGCTCCAACCCCAGCTCTTGGTCTGCGACGAGATCGTCTCGGCACTCGACGTCTCGGTGCAGGCCCAGATCCTCAACCTCCTCGAAGATCTGAAGAAGGAGTACAACCTCACGGTCCTCTTCATCGCCCACGACCTGGCCGTCGTGAAGAACGTGAGTGACCGTGTGGCGGTGATGTACCTCGGTCGGCTCTGCGAGATCGCGCCGTCCGACGTGCTCTACGAGGCACCGGCCCATCACTACACCGCGGCCCTTCTGTCGGCCGCGGTCGAACCGGACCCCGAAGCGACCCACACCCAGGTGGTCCTCGGCGGCGAGCCGCCCAGCCCGATCAATCCCCCCTCTGGATGTCGTTTCCGCACCCGGTGCCCGCGAGCAGAACAGCGCTGCGCGGACGAGGTGCCCGAATTGCGTGAGATTGCACCCGGACACCAGGTGGCCTGCCACTTCCCGCTGGTCGGCTGAGCACACACATTCGACGTGGGTCCGGCTCGCTCGAAGGCAATCAGACGCCTGGCGGTTGCGGCATCGGCGCGCTATCCCGACCTGCGCGAAGACTGGCCGCTGCTGCGCCAGGCCCTCGGTGATCTCGGGATCACCGCAAACACGGCGGTGTGGAGTGACCCCGACGTGGCGTGGGAGGAATACGACCTCGTTGTGGCCATTGGTGCATGGGACAACATCCATCGACCCGAGGAATATTTGGCCTGGGTGGACCGGTGCGCAGCCCAGGTGCGCATTGTCAACTCGCCCGCCACATTGCGCTGGAACCTCGACAAACGTTACCTCGGAGAGCTCAGCGACCACGGCGTGGCCACCGTGCGGACGCGATGGCTGACCAAAGGAGATCCATTTACCCGCAGCGATTTGGCCGGCGAGATCGTGGTCAAGCCGACCATCTCGGGCGGCGGATTCCAAAGCGCCCGCTACCGCGCCGACGAGTACCCCGCTGCGCTCAGCCATATTGAGGCCCTGCGCCAACGCGGTCGCGACGTCATGGTGCAGCCCTATGTGGCCTCAGTCGATCGACTCGGCGAAGTGGACCTCATCTTTCTCGGTGGCGAATTCAGCCATGCAATAGCTAAATCACCGCTGCTCCACCACGACGTCGGGCCCAAAGACGGCCTCTTCGAACTGGCAAAGATCGCGCCGATCACCCCGACGGGCGAACAGCGCTCTGTCCGCGGGGCGCCTTGGCAATCGCCGAAAAGCGCCTCGGTCCGACGTCGTATGCCCGCGTCGACCTGGTCACCCTCGACGACGGTTCACCCGCGGTGCTCGAACTCGAGTTGCTCGACCCCGCCCTGTACTTCGAGACCGCTCCAGCTGGCGCCATCACCTTCGCCGAGCACCTGGCCCAGCTGTGCTGAGGATCAGGCGGTTGGTTCGGCGGGAGCCTCGGCGGGCGCCTCGGGCGCCGCGGTCCGCACATCGTCGGTCGCCGAGTCTTCGCTCGGCGCCGCTGCCTCGCCGGCCTCGGCCCCGCCGGACGTGACCTCGACGGCGAAGTCGGCCCAGGCCGCTTGCGCTTCGGTCTCGGGGGTGAACTCGCCCTCGGCGTAATCGAAGCCGATGTAGTTCCCCTCGTCGTCGTAGGCGTGCTCACCAAAGGCCTCGCGGTACTCCTCGGAGACCTCGCCACCTTCAGCGGCCTGCTTGATGGACAGCGAGATGCGGCGGCGCTGCAGGTCGATGTCGATGATCTTGACCCACAATTCTTCGCCGGGCGTGACCACCTGCTCGGGCAGGTCGACGTGGTGGGCTGCCATCTCCGAGATGTGCACCAGACCTTCGATGCCGTCGCCGACTTGGACGAAGGCGCCGAAGGGGACCAGCTTGGTGATGCGTCCGTAGACGAGCTGCCCGACCGCGTGGCTGTCGGCGAACTCTTGCCACGGGTCGGACTGGGTCGCCTTGAGCGAGAGCGAGATGCGCTCCTTGTCGAGATCGACATCGAGCACCTCGACCTCGATTTCGTCGCCGACGGCCACGACCGAGGAGGGGTGGTCGACGTGCTTCCAGCTGAGCTCGGAGACGTGTACCAGTCCGTCCATGCCGCCAAGGTCGACAAAGGCACCGAAGTTGACCACCGAGGACACGACGCCCTTTCGGCGCTCACCCGGCTTGAGGTTGGACAAGAAGTCCCCACGCTGTTCTTTCTGGGCCTCTTCGAGCCAGGCCCGGCGCGACAGCACCACGTTGTTGCGGTTGCGGTCGAGCTCGATGATCTTGGCTTCGATGACCTTGCCGACATAGGGCTGCAGCTCGCGTACCCGTCGCAGTTCCACCAGGGACGCCGGCAGGAAGCCGCGCAATCCAATGTCGACGATCAGGCCGCCCTTGACAACCTCGATGACCGGACCCGACACCATCTCGCCGTCGTCCTTCTTCTTTTCGATCGTGGTCCAGGCCCGCTCGTATTGGGCCCGCTTCTTGGAAAGGACGAGACGGCCCTCCTTGTCCTCTTTTTGGAGGACCAACGCCTCGATCTCTTCGCCGAGGGTCACGATCTCTTCGGGGTGGACGTCGTTGCGGATCGACAGCTCGCGGGCGGGGATGACCCCTTCGGACTTAAAGCCAATATCGAGGAGGACCTCGTCGCGGTCGATCTTGACCACGGTGCCCTTGATCACGTCCCCATCATCGAACTCGATGATGGAATCGCCCATCGCTTGTTCGAGGTCAGAATCGCCGAGATCGTCGTCGACGATGGTGCGGGGGGTGTAGTTCCCCTCAGCGTCGAAGCTGCCCATGGCTTCGGGGGAGAGAAGGACGGAAGTGCGCACGTCAGACATCAAAAAGCTCGCTTTCAACTGCAGGTGACCGCGCCGGGGTCGGTGTGAGTCCAATAGGGTGCCCAACTACCGGTGCCAGCGGGCGCACCAGGTTATCAGCCCCCTCAGCCTTTGGCCGCCGCCCAGCTGGTCCCGGTGCCCATCGAAATGGTGAGCGGTACCCGCAACTCGGCCGCCCCGG
This sequence comes from uncultured Acidimicrobiaceae bacterium, assembly GCA_963800725.1. Taxonomy (GTDB): domain Bacteria; phylum Actinomycetota; class Acidimicrobiia; order Acidimicrobiales; family RAAP-2; genus Bog-473. The sequence continues at coordinate 41,456 of CAWDCE010000021.1, forward strand.
TCAGGGCTTGTGCCGTCAGATCGCTCACGGCGGCCTCCTCGCCCGCCGCCACTTCGACAATTACCTCGTCGTGAACCTGGAGGACGAGCCGGCTCGCCAGATTGCCTACTTCGAGGGAGTGGTCCAAGCGGATCAGGGCGAGTTTGAAAATATCGGCCGCCAACCCCTGGATCCCCGCATTCATGGCTTGGCGCTCGGCGGCCTGGCGGAGCCGGTAGTTCGACGATCCGAGATCAGGCAGGGGCCGGACCCTCCCAAATGCGGTGACCGTGGCCCCGCGTAGGCGTGCTTCGGCCACTGTGTCGTCCATATAGGCCTTGACGGTGGGAAATGCACCGAAGTAGCCGTCCATGATGGCGGCGGCCTCTTCGACGGGCACGCCGAGCCGCTGGCTCAGACCGTAGGCCTCCATGCCGTAGGCCAGTCCGTACGAGACCATCTTCGAATACTCACGTTGGACATGGGTGACCTCGTCTTCAGTGACCCCAAAGACCCGGGAGGCCACCACACGGTGCACGTCGGCCCCCGTGCTCAGCGCCTCGATCAGCTGAGGATCCCCCGAGAGATGGGCGATCACCCGAAGCTCCACCTGGTCGTAGTCCGCCACCAAGAACGTGCGGCCCTCAGCTGGCACAAAGGCGCGACGGAACTGTTTGCCCAGTTCGGTCCGCACCGGGATGTTGTGCAGGTTGGGGCGATCAGAGCTGATCCGGCCGGTCCTCGCCACCGTCTGGCGGAAGGTGGCGTGGATGCGGCCGTCCGAAGCCACCTCGGCCAAGAGGTTCTCCCCGTAGGTGGACCGGAGCTTTTCGACCTCGCGATACGACAGCAAGGCGTCGATGATGGGGTGGGCGTCGCGCAGGCTCTCGAGGGTCTGTGCGTCGGTCGAATAGCCGGTTTTGGTCTTGCGCCCCGGGGTCAGCCCGAGTTCGTCGTAGAGCACGGTGCGCAGCTGCTTGGTCGAGTTCACGTTGAAGGGATGCCCCGCCAACTCTTGGACCTTGGCCTGGCCCTGCGCGGCGGCTGCGGAGAGTTCGGCGGTGATCTGGGTCAGTTCGGCCCGATCCACCCCGATCCCCGCGACCTCCATCTTGGCCAGGACGCGCACCAAGGGGTTTTCGATGTTGTCGTGCAGGGCCACCATCTCTTCTTCGACCAGTCGCGCCCGATAGCGCCGGGCCAATGCCGCCACCGAGCGGGCCTCGGCCGCCGCCGCCTGGGCCTCACCCAAGGCCACATCGGCGAGGTCGACCTCGTCGTCGCCCATGCTCATTTGGAGCTGCCCGTCGCTGACCACCAGGTCGTCGAGTTCGTACTCCCCGCTCGAGGCATCGAGCAGATACGCCGCCACTGCGGTGTCCATAGTGAGCCCGGTGATGTCGATCCCGATCGGCAGCAATGACCGCATGACCTCTTTGACCTGATGCCCGACTACGGGGGCCGCCAACAAAGTGTTCAGCTTCTTGCGCACCGTGGCCGATGCCAAGACGTCGCCGGGCACCATGACCGCCTCACCATTGTCGGCGGCCAACGCGGAGACCGGCCAGGTCGCTGCGACCCGGGAGGCCCAGCCAACGGGCAGCGACGCTCACCCCTTTGGTCCCGAGGGTGCCGAGGTCCCCGGTGGCGGCGCGGGCGGTGACGGGCACCCGAACGTCGTGGGCCAGCGGCTCTTCGTCGCCCAGCGCGTCGGGGGCGGCGACATTGTCGAGCGGTGCGCTTGAGGCACTTGCGCCCGACGCAGGTTGCCCGAGTGCGCCCGATTTCAACAGCGCTTCGATTCGCTTCCACTGGCCCTTCATCTCGTAGCGGGCGAAGGTCGCTTCGGCCGTGGCCAGATCCCAGCCTCCGAGCGAGAGGTCACTTACGTCCACATCGAGCGGGACATCGTGGACCAGGGGAATGACTTCGGCGTTCGAGCGCGCCAGGTGCTCGTTGTTGGCCAGATTCTCCCTCAGCTTGGGCGTCTGCTCATCGAGATGGGCGTAGATCCCATCGAGATCGCCGTACTTGACCAACAGCTTCGCCGCCGTCTTCTCCCCGACCCCTGGGACCCCGGGCAGGTTGTCCGACGGATCGCCGCGCAACGAGGCCAACAACACGTACTGCGAGGGCGGCACACCGCAGCGCTCGACGATGCCCGCCTCGTCATAGAGCGAGTAGTCGCTGACCCCACGGCGGTTGTAGAGGACCCGGACGTAGGGATCCTCGATCAGCTGGAAGCTGTCGCGGTCCCCGGTGACCACGACCACCTCGCATTGGCGATCTCTGGCCTCGGTGGCCAAGGTAGCGAGCACGTCGTCGGCTTCGTACCCGGGCGCCTCGACCACGGGAATGGCGAGCGCCTCCATGACCTCTCGAATCATTTCGAACTGCGGAGGGAGCGCATCGGGCACCTCGGCCCGCCCACCTTTGTAGTCCTCGACCATCTCATCGCGAAATGTCCCCCCGGGGAGATCGAACGCCACCGCCAAGGCAGCCGGTTGGTGGTCTTTGACGATGTTCGCCACCATTGCGACAAAGCCGTGCAGGGCGTTGGTCACCTCCCCCGACGAGGTTGAAAGGGTGTCGGGCAGGGCGAAGAAGGCTCGGAAGGCCAGCGACATCCCGTCGAGCAGGAACAGCGGGCCGGAGGGTTGCTCGGTGGTTGGCACCTAGGGCGCGAGGGTGCCGTCGACGATCTGCTGGGCCACGTCGCGCATGCGTATCCGATTTGTCATGGCGGTGTGCTGGATGAAACTGAAAGCTTCTTCTTCGGGCAGATCGTTTCGGTCCATCAAGAGGGTCTTGGCCTGGTCGACGACACGGCGGGTGGCGATCTTGTCCTCTGACCCTTGGGCCCCACTCTCGGCATCGATGGCCCATTCCTGGCGGGCCTTGGCCAAGACGTCGGCGATGGCGGGGAGCAGTTCTCGGGGCTGGAATGGCTTGACCAGGTAGGCAGCGACCCCTGAGTCGCGGGCCTCTTCGATCAGGTCGCGTTGGCTGAATGCCGTCATCAACAACACAGCGACTTGATGGTTCGACGTGATCTCTCGTGCGGCCCGCAGTCCATCCATCCCGGGCATCTTGATGTCGAGGATCGCCAGGTCCGGCTGGTGTTCGGCGACCAGCGCCACGGCTTCATCACCGCGACCGGTTTCGCCGACCACTTCGTAGCCCGCGCTGGTCAAGATCTCCTTGAGGTCCAAACGGATGATCGCCTCGTCTTCTGCAATGACCACCCGGGCGAGCGTCTTGGTGGCCTTCACGAACGCCCCGATCCAACAGCGGCCAGCAGCTCGTCTTGGCGGCGTTCGAGATCTTGGACCGCCTTGGCCTGGGCGGCCCGGGCCTTGACCATGGCGTCGGCGTGGCGCTTGGCCTCGCTGTGCTCATGTGCGGCCAGGGGCGTCTCTGACACCAAAGAGCGGACACGGGCCTCGTCGGCCGATTCGAGGACGACCTCGAGCTGTTCATCGAGCACGGCTAATTCCTCCCGGGCGCGCACCAGCCTCGTGTGGACATCTCGTATCCGACGTTCGAGAAGGGCGCGTTGCATGGAGCGTCAAGTGTACGCGGCGGGGAACCACCGACGCTGCGCCCCCAAATCCTCCAATACACCCTGGTCGGGAGGTCGTCCGACACCGGGCTCGGAAGTGACCTCGACCCACCCCCGCTGCACGCGGGGATATCCGCACGGATCCACGGCGAGATAGTCCCCGGGTCACCGAGGTCACCGACCAATCCGGTGGCCAGTTCACCCAGATGCGCCGCCAGGGCAAGATTGGCGGCCCGGCCAAGCCCGGCTTCGAAGAACCCTCCGACGAACACCATGACCCCTGCGGCCATGCACTCGGCGTGCGCCTGACGGGTCGCCCCAATTCCCCCGAGACGCCCAGGTTTGAGACAAGCGATGTCGAGTGCGTGGTCACGTACCGCGTGACGGACGCGCTGGGGTGACGACAATGACTCGTCCAAGCACACCGGGACGCCCGGGCCCAGTCGCTCTCGCAAGAGGTGGTGCGCAACCAAGTCACCGGGTGCGAGCGGTTGTTCGACGCACACGATTCCAAATTCGAGCCAAGTCCGCCAACCGATCAGCCCGCGCCGGGTCAGCGATCGGTGCGTCGAGGGCGTAGGAGCCATTGGCATCGACCTGGATACTCAAGTCTGGATGGTCGGCGCGAATCGCCGCCACCACCTCGATGTCCCAGCGCGGAGCGATCTTGATTCGCACCCGCATCGAGCCCCGGGCGACCTCGTCGTTGACCGCGCGGCGCAACGCATCGAGGTCGCCGCCCGCGGGGATGCCGAGCGCGGCACCGACGGGAACGCTGCGAAAGCCCGCACCGACACCGAGGCAGGTGGCGAGCGACTCCCCCGCTGCTCGCAACTCGGCGTCGATCACCGCCATTTCGAGCACCGAGGCCATCATGCGGTCCACCGGCGAGGTCGAAAAGAGCTGGGCCACCTCAATGCCGTGGGGAAGGTGGCCAGACCGTGCCGCACTCGCCTCAATCAGCCGGCCCGCACCACGCTGCGTGATGGCCAACTCCGCCTGATCGGCCGACGGGTCCACCAGTGTCCCGTCACTCATGGCCGCGCATTCTCCCCACCCCTCGCCCTCATCGGTCTCGATCCGGACGAAAAGAAGCGTGCGGCGGCGATGTACCCCGGCCGCTGTCGCAATCGGGGAGCGAAACGGAATCTCCACGCGAATCGGTTCGACCCCGATCAGTTTCACCGCCGGTTACTCCTTGCTCGAGGTGCCATCCCCTCAACCTAGATCGCGCCTTGTAGGATGCCCGTTCCGGCCCGGATGGCGGAATCGGCAGACGCGGCGGCCTCAAAAGCCGTTGTTCGAAAGGACGTGCGGGTTCAAGTCCCGCTCCGGGCACCATGGGGCTCCCGAGAGGTCTCGGGAGCTGATAAAGACAAGACCCCTTTCTGTGTGGGGAATCCCTCACGTCGCGACGATACGGCCAGCTCAGCCCCGAGTTGCACCCGCTCATTCCAGGAGCGTTTCGACAAAGTTCCAAATGTCCATTGATTGGTGACGGCACCCGAGATCAGGGCGCGATGAACCCCCGATTTGGCCAATTCGACCCGACTGACTCGTGGTGTTGATCGATCAGCTGAACATTCTGGGGAATCCATTGAGTACAGGGCGTTCTTCGACGGTGCCATTGATCCGCTGAAAAGGAAGGGGGCTTCGAGAAACCCGACGCACACTTCGCCCGCGAGAGTTTCCACAGATCGTCCTGGTGAACCAGCTTGGGGACAACCGCAGTCAGGCGATCGTGATGACGGACCGTGCCATTGAGCGAAGCACCCTTTCCCAACGTGCATATCGCTTCGCATCGTCCTCCCATCTAGTTGGCCTTGGCGGCCGTGCCCTCGACAAGTTGAGCACCCCGATCGCTGTCGACTTCGAATGGCGCGGGCACCGGTCTGATCAGTCCACGAGTCACTAAGCCCCATCTCTCCTCTGCCCAAACGAGGATCGGTGGAAGGGCGATCAGCGCACTGGCCAGCGCGACGACCACGTTGCACGCCATAACGATGCCGAACCCTCGCAGCATGGGCATTGACGACGTTGCGATGACGGCAATCCCGGCGGTGGCGGTCATCGCTGACACGAGAAAGGCGCGGCCGGTTCGACTTGCGGTCACCGTCATAGCTTCACGGGCGGAATGTCCGCGATTCCTCTCTTCGACGAATCTCAAGAGAATGAGCGAGGTGAATTCGGTGCAGATCGCCACTACGAGAGGTCCGCTCACTGCCGTCAGAGGACTCAGGGTGACACCAAGGGCTAGTGCAGAGCAGCGTGACGGCTCCCACGGCGACGAGGACGGGGATAAGCGACAACAGCGATCGGACGATGCTGCGGAGTCGAACTGCGAGGAACGCCCCAACGAACAGCAATGCGAGATAGGTCAAGAGGGAACGCGAACGCAGCCAGATTCTCGAGGAGCCCCACGCTGACCACTCCGATGCCACCTGGTGCCACGGCGATGCCGCGAGGCGGTGGGGCGTCGAAGGACAGATTCTGGATGATCGGTTCCAATCGGGCGAAGTCGTTCGTCCTCGACAACAAGGTCACATTGAGGGAGCTGCCATTCGTCCCCACCATCTGGCGTTGGAGTGACACGGGAGCGAGGTCATAGAACTGCTTGATCTCTGACGGCGTGGGTGGCACGACATCGGCACCCGCAATGGTCAGGAAATCATCGGTGCTCGAAATCAATCCGGCTCCTGGAGACAGGATCGAACCGTATTTGTCCTTCTCCACCTCGGTTAGATGCGTCACGTAGTCGATCGTTCTCTTAGAAAATGGCGCTCGGCTGTTGACGATGATGGCGATCTGATTATCTGACCCGGTCACCGATTGCAGCTCTTCGATCTGCTTGACTGCGGAAGAACTCGGGTTGAGCCACTTGATGGGGTTGGGCTGAACGACCAGCTTCCCCTCGAGGCCGACTCCGGCGACAAACACGAGCCCAGCGAGAAGAATCGCAGGGACCGCCGCCCTCGAAGGGAGGCCACTCAATTTCGACCGCGGTGCGACTGAGTATTCCAGAGCTCAGATGCTTCACTCTCGTGGGCGATCGATATTCACGAATGCCGAGGACCGCAAGCGTCAACAACAAACTGCAGGCGCAAAGCGCGATGATTCCGACAACCATCAAAGAGCCGAATTGACGTACCGCGGGCACCTTGGCGAACCACAGCGCCATCAGCGCAAAGACGGCATCGAATGTGACGATGAGCAAGGCCGGGCCGAGTCCGCGGGCGGCAGACTGAATCGGGTGGGGGGCCCGATTTAATTCGACCTCCTCCTCGATCCTCGCGTGCATCTGGATCGAATAGTCCAAGCCGACGCCCATGAGGACCGGTATTGCCGTGAGTGTGGCAAACGTCAAGGGGATGCCCAGGTAACCCACTAGGCCAAATGCCCAGATCATGCCGATACCCAAAATGACGAACGGCAGCAATCTCCATCTGACTCGAAACGCGAGGAGCAGTATGAGAGCCATGCACAACGCCGCGATAGCCACGAGTTCCCGGAGGCCGCTGCGTATGTAGTCGCTCACATCCTTCTCAATCTCGGGGACACCGGTCGTGAGCGTCGCTGCATTCTGGTAGCGGGCCGAACCGGTGATGGTCTGCACTCTGGCCGCTGCGGCGAGCTCTTGATTGAACGACAGGTTCGGTCGCAAGAGGACCGCCATCAAGGCATGGTGTTCGTCTGGAATGAAGTCGGTGACGGCTGAACGAAGGCGTCCGTCGGGCTCATGGAGGATGAAGTGCATCCATTGTGGATTTGCGAGCACTTCTTGCGAAGGGGTGAATTTTCCGATCAGTCGGGACTCGGCCAGGAGGTACCTCAGCCGAACCGCCTTGGAGACGGGATTGTGATCCCTCCCATAAGCCGAGAGCATCATTTCGCGCGGCCACACTTGTTGAAACGCTCGGCCCCTTGCGGAGCGTCGAAGAGAAATTCAGCGCGGTCAGAGGCGAGATCACGTCGTACACGTCGGGGTCACGGGACAAAGCGGCATCTACTTTGCTCATCACCACCTGGTTGTGCGGAGTGAGGAGGTTGTCGACGGAGGCGCCGTTGCGCATAGTGAAGAGAATGGCGATCGGATCGCCACCGAACAGGGTGCTGTACTCTCGATTGCCGACCGCCGCAGGGTCGTTGTGATTGAGGTAGTCGGCGTTGGTCGTAGAGAACTGGATCTGGCTCAAACCGGCACCCAGGGCGATGGTCACAGCCAGACCCAAAGACGCGACGAGGCCGGCATGTTTCCCTAGGTTCAAGCCGAGCCATTCCCAGCTTCGACGCATCTTCCCCCCGTTTGATGCAAAACCTGACAGATGCAAAAATAGCTGTCAGAGAGGAGGCACGCACTCGGTGATTGGCCTACAGCCGTGGTCCCCTTCGTGATTTCGCCCGAAACGATTCCGGCACTTCGGGTCGCTCCCAGGACCCGCCACCTGAGCGAACGCCAGCTGGCCTCGAAAGAGTCACTCCTGACCGCTGGCCTGGACATTTTGTGCGAAGCGGGGTACTCAAACCTCACCCTGCGCGCGGTTGCCTCTCGTGCCGGAGCCACGCACACGACGGCATATACGTACTTCTCTTCAAAGGCCCATCTCGTCTCAGAAATCTTCTACAGCTTCGTATGCGCTATTCCAGAGGCGGAGCATGATCCGACCGCGCCGGTCTCGTTGCGGGTTGCCGCAACTCTGGGGGACGCCGCCTGCAGACTGGGAGAGGTCGGCCCATTGGCCCAATCAGGAAACGCGGTGCTCTTGGGGGACGAGCCGGATGTGGTTGAACTACACGCGTTGATCGGTCTTGAACTTATCCGGCGGATCGAGGTGGCTTCTGGGGACGAAGCCGACCCCGAAATGATTGAGGCGGTCTTCGTGATGTTCATCGGGGCGATGCTTTACGCCGCATTCGGAGGATGTCGATTCGACGAAGTCGCCCGCTTCATTGAGTCAGTGACGCGTTCTTTCGAAACGTTGCAGGGATCCTCGGCGAAGAGTTCTGACCACGGTCAACAGTCCAGCAAGATCAAACAACAGTGAGCCAGTGCTAAAAGGGGGAATAATGTCCGATACTGCGAAGCCGCCGCGGGTCTTCACGCAGGAATTCATGTTCGACCCCTACGGGGAGATTGCTCGCCTCCGAAAGGAAGACCCCGTTCATTACGTAGACCACATGGCCTTGTGGTTCGTCACGCGATATGACGACGTCAAACGGCTACTTAGTGATGCAGAGATCGTCACACCGGATCGGCGGGCCTGGGAGTTCTATGAGCCTGCACCTGAGGGTTCCTATACGCGTTGGGGTGAGGACCACAGCCTCTTTGCGCTCGAGCGTGACGATCATCGCCGGGTGAGGCGCCTCGTGACTGCGGCGTTTAACCCGCGGGCCATTGCCCGCATTGATCGCCAGATTGAGGAGGTCGTCGTTCGCTATGCAACTCCGCTCAAGGATCGAACGGGTGTCGTTGACCTCATGAGCGAGTTCACCGACCCGATCCCCAACACAGTGATAAGCCGGATTACAGGTATTCCCGCCGAAGGAGGCGACGAGATTCGATTCCGCCGACTGGCGCAAGCCGTCATTGCCAACGCCCTCCCGTTTGCGCCCGAGGAGGTAAGACGGCAGGGGGAAGAGGCGCTGGGCGAATTGGCTGCTTGGGTCCGCGAAATGGCCGCCCAACGCCAAGTGCAGCCCGAGGACGACTTCATCAGTGATCTCATTTCCACGAACGACATGGGTGATGAAATGACGAACGACGAGATCGTCATGCTCGTCGCTGGGCTCATTAGCGCTGGGAGTGAAACAACGGCACTTGGAGCACTCGTCGCCATTTTGAGCCTGGTGCAGAATCCCGAGGTCTTCGAACGCGTCAAAATCAATCGAAGCCTCGTTCCCCAGACGGTGCTTGAGATCATTCGCCACGGCATGGGTGGCCCGGGCGGCCTACCGTGTTACGCCGTCGAAGACTTCGAGCTGAGGGGAAGGAAGATCCGCAAAGGACAGATGCTCATGATGAGCTTCGGCGGAGCGAACCGTGATCCCGAAGTATTCGAGGATCCGGACCAATTCGACATCAATCGGGACAACTCGAATCTTCTGAGCTTCGGATTTGGCGCCCATTATTGCCTGGGCGTGCATTTGGCCAAGGCCGAACTTAAGGCCTCGGTGAACGCAATGTGCGACTTTCTTCCGCCGGGCGCTCAGATCCGCGATGACCTCATGACGTTCCGGCCGATGGGCATGTTCGACCGCCCCACCAACTTCCCGGTGGAATTCTCGCCTGCGGCGAATCTGGCAACGTCGTAAATGACATGGATCAGGATGAGTCATGGCGCGAATTGCCCATTGACTCCTCACCTCATTCACCCTCGCGTTCCCGTCACTTCTGGTAACGATCAACATTCGGTCGCAAACTCCACGCAACTAGCTGAACCGCGATGGTTGGACTAGAGCTCTTCAAGCGGTGACGTCATGAGCGTCCCGAAGAGCGTCGACACGAATACCACGAAGGTTAATACGTGCACCGACGTACACCATAAGCAGATCGCGTCGATCTCAAACAGCTCGGCATAGAGAAGGTATAGAACGGTGCCAAGACCCACCACCGACCAGACCACTCTGCCAATTCGAATCGCCGGTTCGGTCCGTCGCCACATCGGCGGAATCTGGAGCACCAGCATGACGGCGAAGAAGATGAGACCTGCGAGGGCCACCGGCACGCCGGCGATCTTGGAATACGAGCTCGTCGTGACCGCGAGGCAGTTCACAATGCCTTTGTCCGAACATGCCAAGGTCGCTGAGCCCGTGTAGTGCTCGTACGTCAGATATCCCGCGACGCCTAAACCGCCCGCACTTGCCACAGTTCCCACCATGCCCGGCCAGCGAGGCAGACTAACTTCAGCCATGATTCGCCGTCTGACACACGTCGGCTGGTTGGTTACCCGTCAGAGATGAGCAAATGGTTTGAATCAGCACTTTGGCGGACGCGTCGATGTTGGCACCGATGGCAGTCGAGTTGTTGCCCGCATCTCCAGCAACTTCGTCAAACTGCAATCCCTCGAGACTCGTTGGATCGAACTGAGCGTTCGTTAACTCGGACTTTCCGCCGAAATCCAACCAGGGGAAGGATTGTCCTGTATGGGAATTCCACAGTTTGAGCTGAGACGCAGTGGGGGTATCCAGAGTGACGTAGTAGTTCCCATCCGGTTGATTTGTCGTCGTCTCGACCGGTGTAAACGACAGATACGGACTCGTGTATGTCGTCTTGTAGAACGTCAGTGTCGGCACATCACCATCTCTGACCGCCGAATGTATCCGACCTGGCTCAGGACTGAAGGTTCCGAACTTGGACAGTGCGATATACATCGCCCAGCGCTCTGTGGCGCACACTGGGCAGAATTCCGCCCCGATATAGAGCAAATCCGGTTTCCCATTGACTTTGAGCTCATGATCATTTATGGATTGCGGTGAAGTGATGAGGCCAGCCGTCGAAGCCGAGGTCAAGGTCGAAAGAGGAATCGACCCCAACTTGACCGTCAATGCAGTCGGGACCGGTGTCCCTTGGGGCGGCGAGATGACTGCGTCCGCAGAGCCCGACGAACCTCCGGTCACCTTGACGATGACGAAAATGGCGATGATCACTATTACAAGAGCGACGGCTCCGGCTCCCCATAACAGATTGCGGCGCCGGCGGGCCTCGAGGGCGGCGCGCTGGCGCTCTTGTTTGGCTGCGTGACGTTCGGCGTACCTACGGCTTGTGCTCGGACTCTTGTTTGCTCGTTTCGGATCCTTTTGCGCATCTCTGGATGGTGCGGTCTTCTTCGGCACAGGCTTCTCCTCAGTCGTGCTTCGGTCCCATCAGACAACTGTTTTGTGGGGCATCATGGCGAAAGGGAACGGCGTGATTCACGATTTATGCCCGCATTCGATACTTGGCTTCAATTCATCCCGTCACTCCCAAGATGCCAATATCGAGCGGTCATCACATGGCTCATCGGAATCCGACACGGGTGCTCACGATGTTCGGCAGACGAATCCTCGTTTCGATCACGATGAGGTCGCCATTACCGCAGCCTCGACGATTTGAATATCCGGTGGTTGGATGGCCAGCGCACCTCCGGCAACCGGCACCTGCCAAACCATCGTCATGTATGGAGTTGTCTGCTGGACGCTTCCGCCGGTGCAAGGAATGACACTGGACATTTGCAGGGGGCTCGTCGCGGACTCCGATGACGGACCGCAGATATCGGTTCGTTGATGCCACTGCACAAGGGCTCCGTAGGGCATGGGAGGAGTCGCCACGCTTGACGGCAGGAGATACATCGCCGCCACCAAGACCTCCTGTCCCGACGGTATCTGGGCGTAAACCAGCCCGTCGATGGCATCAGGATTCAGCGTCTCCTTCGCCGCGTCGTTCGCCGCAACAATCTGAGGATTTACGTAGTAGACCACCGGATAGTCAGCTGGCGACACGGCCACGTAGCCGGCAGCGAGTGCCGCGTCAGGTGAGGGGTACTTCGCTGCGGATTCGCTCGTGGCCTGCACGTACTGCGTGGCTCCTATCTGCTGTTGCGACGTGGGGGCTTGCGCACAGCCGGTGGCCGCCATATGGATGGTCGTCGGACCGTTTCCCCCCTGAGCTAAGAGGATCTGCGCCTCTGAACCGGGGAGCGGCGGTCCGCTGTAATGCCAGTTGGTCTTCGTCGTATTGAGTCCGGCAGCAGCTGAGGCATCGGCACCGTTCATGTTCATCACGTTGTGCTGGCCACCCATGGCCATGTTGGGAGTGTCGGTGATGTCGAGGCCGGCGTGCGCCGTCCCGCCGTTGGACCTCGTGCATGTGGCAGTAGTGCCCGACTGTCCCGAACCCATCGCCATCCCCGACATGCCTGACATGGATCCGCCCGACGTCGAGCCGCCAGATGACTGACTAGCGGCCGCTGGGTAGGTCGCGGCCAAGATGACGGCGCAGAGCACGGCGACACCACCACCGAGCACGACATAGGGTTTACTGCCGATGATCACCGCGAGTGGGGACCGCCATGAATCTCGCTCAGGGATGAAGGCGGGCAGCATGGCCAAAGCCAAGACGATGATGAGTGGCCCAGTGTTGGGATCAGTACCACTACCCGAAAGCACGCCACCAAGGAAGCCTTGCCCGCTGATCCACATCACGAACGAGAGCAGGATCCCGACGAATAGGGAGGCCTCGTAGCGCCGCATGACCAAGGGGCCAACTCCGATGAGAAGCGACACGATCGCCAACACCCAAGCTGTCTGTGTGCCAATGGAGGAAAAAGCGCCACCGAAGCTATTGAGAAAGTGTGAATACCACTCGGGTGTCCCCGGTGCCATGCCTGTGATCGAGCTCGAAATGGCGTCACGCGTTCGATTCGCCGGAAACAAGAATAGGACGGCCGCCAACAGCCAGTACCCACCCCACACCGCCGTTGGTGTGACCACGCCGCCGAGACCCTTCGCCGCTGCTGATGACGCCAAGCCGGTCGGTTTGTTGGCGACAACAGACTCTGCCGCCTCACTTTCCCGAGCTCTCGGCCAGGCCATGAGGCCCAGCATTGCGTAAATAAAAACCGAGCCCGGTGCTCCCATGAGGGCGGTTCCTGTGCCGGTAAATATCAATCCAAGACCCTCTCCGAACACCCAAATTCCAAAAGCCCACGCAAAGGAAACCGCCAGAGCTGGGCGCACGGAGATCCGGAACAAGAGCCCGACGCCAATCACCACTTGGATGGTGGCGAAGAAGAAGTTCCAAACTCCAATATCAGGTGCAATGAAGTGGCCGACATTGGTGATCAGCCATGCGATTGGCGCAGGCTGGCCACTTGCGCTCCCCGTAATAAATGTGGGGACGAATTGCTTGCCGAACATGAACGGCTGATACTGCAGTGCGGCATCAAGAATCCAGAACAATCCAAGGACGATTTGAAGAACGCGCTCGTGTGCCGATGGGATTACGCAGACCACGTCGGGGCCGACCGAACTCTTCCGTCCGCGTCAGCCCATCTGGAACAGCTTCCGCCAGTGGATCTGGCGACGAATCGGTGGTATCTACCATGGCTCGTACACTCGCTTTCTCTGAATTTCCACCATCCTCAGGTGGCGGTCGCGTTGATGGTGGTTTTGACGGTCGATCACGACTGCTGCCAACCGTGCTGCACTAAAGCCGTCAGATCATGTGTCTCCTGCCTCGGCGATATCTCTGAGGGAAACTCAAGATGAGCCGTGTTGTTGACGTAGGCGAGTATGTAGCCGGCGTGTACGATTTCGTAACTCGATCCCGGGTGAGAGACATTTTCGGCAAACGACAGTGGAATCCCGATGGCCCGCTCCGCTGTTGCGATCTGCGCCGAGGTACCGGATAGGCCGGTGAAGGACGGATTGAAATGATCGAGCCATGTCTGAATGACACTTGGTGTGTCTCGATCCGGGTCCGTCGTGACGAATACCACTTGAACTTCCTTGCGATCGACCCGCGGCATGTCCTTGATCGCTGCCTCCGTCAAGAACATGTTGAGGGGGCAAAGGTCCGGGCAATGGGTGTAGCCGAAATACACCAGAGTGACCTTCGATTTGGTATCCGTGGCGATATTGAATGGTTGGTTCGCCGTGTCGGTCAGCGTCACATTGGGCTTCGCGTACACCTTTGGGAAAATGAGTGCGCCCGGGTAAAGCGAACTCGTCTCAGCCGGCCCTCCTATTTGGGAGATGATGGCCGCGGAGTGACTTGAGTTTGAACATGACGTCACGCCAAAGGCGACCACCGAGAGCACTGGAAGTACACGGAGGAATCCCTTCAATGGGCGCCTCCATCGTTCAGCCTCCACCGCTGCCCCCATCCTCGGCGTCGATGGATGCCGACGAAACATGGGGGTGGCCCGGACGAATCAATGTGCCACTCGGCGTCACCAAGAGCCAGTCCCCGCCGATGCCTTGCCCTCGGATGTCTCCTGGCTCAAGGTCTCCTGCGAAAGTGTAGAGAGGATGACCACCGAGAACGACTTGTTGTGTGCCTCCCGCCCCGGTGATCACGGTGATTGGCGCGCTCGATGCCGACGGCGACCGTCGGCCGCCCAGCGGTTTGTAGCGGAGGCCAGTCGACCAGACACCAGTTGGAAATGCACGCGCTCCGGGTAGGCGTATCGTCTGCGTAGGCGTAGAGCGCCTGGCCTCGGTCATTGGCCACATACGCGCCGACTGTTGCGTGGGCGATGGTGATCGTGGTGCTTGTGGGGGGCCCGTAATTGGATCTGAGGACGGGGAGCGACGTCGCGGATAGCCCACTCGGCGTCATGGCCCACCAGATATTGCCAACTCCATTCCCACGGACGTCGCCCAACCGGTGATCCCCCGCAAAGGTGTACAGGGGACGTCCGTCCATGGTGAGTTGTCGCTCCCCGTCACTGCGCATCTCGGATCCGATGTGGCCAGTGACCCCTGAGCCCACGGTCACTCTTCCGCTGACTAATGCCGGATGCCAATCATTCTCACAATCGCCCGTGCACGCGCTCGGGGCCTTCGTCAACAGGTCGTCGACGAAGACGTAGAGCGTCGCGCCTGAACGGTCGGCGAGTATTGGGCCGCTGGGCGTGTTGGCGCTCTCGACGTCGGGATGACCGTGGTTCTGCGTCGCAACCGGCGCGAGCGCCAGCAGCGCGCTGGCTGCTGCGATGACGACTCGCACTCGATCCCTCCCACGTGATTCGCGATACTACAGTGCGTAGTATTACACAGCGTAGTACCGTGGGCCACTTCGGAAGTGACGCCTAGAGCATGCTCAAGATCGCATAGCCCATGGTCAGCGCCATCAGGACCTCACACACCGCAGCGAGGCGGGGCGCAAGTAGATCAAACGGCTGGGTCGCGGGTTGTTTCGTCCTCAAGAGGAGGTCGACCTCCCCGACAAGACGCGGTTCGTCCGCCAAATCGACTGTCGAGAATCTCTCGCCACAGTCATTCGACCGAGTGGCTCGAGCATTCCATTGTCCCCTGCGGACAGAATTGGCGGTCCACGACCACGCCGGCTTGCGCGACCAGCAAGATCGCCAGTGCAAGCCCAAGGATCGGCAGCTTGGTTGGACTCGATTGCCTCCCCATCATTCCGACCATTCGGGCACCACAGACCAAATCATCCATTCCAAGCCACGAGGGCACGGCCACCAACATGTAGATCATGGCCGCGCTCTCGACGACGAGTGATAGGGAATGACGAATCGAACTCGCCCCGATCACGCCATACCTCGTGAGGAATGCTCGCCCGACGAACCACAGCGTGCTGCCAACGAACACCCCGACCCATGCCAAATGGGGAAGGACTTCCAAACGGGGTTCGAACATTGCGGCCATAGAGAGTCCCATGGCGACATGTGCCAGTTCGGTGTCCCGCTCGACTCGCCGATGCCAGATGGATCCGGCGATCAAGCGACCAACGCTGTAGACCACGACCCCCAGCATCGAGATGGCTAGAAAATCGGCGATCCCGGGGGAAATGTTCACGCGACGTCCTCGAGTGAATGCGATGACCGCTCGCCGGCGTCCAGCGGTGCCGTTGGCACGGCCGAAAAATGGCGAAGGCGCGAGCTGTTCCACACCACACAACCCGACGACAGCGCCATGGCTGCCGCGGCAATCAGTGGGTTCAAGAACCCCATCGCAGCAAGAGGTATTGCGATGATGTTGTAGGCAAACGCCCAGGCCAAGTTCCCACGAATTGTGAGGTACGTGCGTCGGGCCAATCTGATTGCGGTCGGAATTCAGTTGAGATTGTCGCGGACAATAATGAGATCAGCCGCGTTGATCGCCACATCGGTACCTGAGCCAACGGCCAAACCAAGGTCAGCTGTCGCCAGGGCCGGAGCATCGTTGACCCCGTCGCCCACCATGGCCACCCGGTGACCTCGCTTTTGCAGTTCCCGAATGGCCTCGACCTTGTCGGATGGTAGGGCACCTGCAAGCACTGAGTCGATCCCAATCGCCTGGGCCACCGCTTGAGCGGCGGACTTGTTGTCCCCGGTAACCAACACACACTGCAAACCCAATTCCGCCAACGCCGCCACTGCGGTGGACGCGGTCGGTCGTATCGAGTCCGCGAGGGCAATTGCGCCGATTATTAAACCGTCGAAGGCCACCAGGACCACCGTCCGTCCATCCAACTCCCACTCTTCGCAATTGGCCACAATCGCCGTCGGGAGATCAAGCCGCGAGCCTGTGAATAAGACGGCGCGTCCGATCTCGACTTCGTGAGCACCCAAAGTTCCTCGTGCACCCAGACCCGGCATCGAGACAAACTCCCCGACGGCCTCAAGTTGGATTTTCTCCAACTGCGCCCTTTCGACGATGGCCTTCGCCACCGGATGCTCAGACGCGTTCTCGAGCGACCCCGCTACTCGGAGAAGTTCATGGCGCGTCACACCATTGATGCCCGCCACGTCGGTCACGACCATCTTGCCCTGCGTAAGGGTCCCAGTCTTGTCGAGCAAAACCGTGTCGATCTGCTGGGAAATCTCGAGCGCCTGATATCCCTTGAAGAAGATGCCCAGACTCGCCCCTTGACCCGACGCAACCAATAACGCAGTGGGGGTCGCCAATCCGAGCGCGCAAGGACAGGCGATAATCAGGACGGACAGCGCCGCATTGAATGCCTGCTCAGTCGTGCCGCCCCCCAAGATCCACCCGGCAAAGGTAAGGAGGGCGATACCGACAACCACTGGCACGAAGACGCCGGCAATACGGTCGGCCAGGCGCTGCACGGCCGCCTTTTGGTTCTGCGCGTCCTCCACCAACCGCAGCATGTGAGCCAATTGGGTGTCCGATCCGACCTTTGTGGCACGAATGATGATTCGGCCACCGATACATCTGGTGCCCCCGAGGACTGAGTCCCCCACCTCGGCGTCGCTCGGCACTGACTCACCGGTCATCGCACTTCGATCGATTGGTGATTGTCCGAATATCACCTCGCCGTCGCTAGCGATGGTTTCGCCGGGTCGCACGACAAATCGATCCCCCACCTTGAGCGCCCCCACAGGGCGTCTTCGCTCGAATCCCATCTCGTCGAGAACGCACACTTCCTTCGCAGCAACCGCCGAAAGTGAGCGCAGTACACTTCCAGATCGCCGTCTGGTCCACGCTTCGAAGTATCGACCCGCAAGCAAGAATGTAGTCACGCCCGCCGCCACATCGAGATAAATGGCGCCCCCTGACTGATGGGCGAGTACGTAGCCAAAGGATCGGGCAGTCGAACTCGAGTCCCGCACGAACATTGAGTAGAGCGACCACCCCAGGGCGGAGATGATGCCAAGCGACACCAACGTGTCCATGGTCCAGGTGCCGTGGCGAGCGCTGCGCACAGCGTTCCGGTAGAACGGCCACGCTGCCCACGTCAAGATCGGAAGTGAAAGGGCGACTAGAAGCCACTGCCAGTGGGGAAAGCGAAGCGAAGGTACGATCGAAAATGCAATTCGAAGCATCACCAAGCGGCATGAAAAGCAATCCGGCGACAACCAGCCGCCGGCCCAGATAGCGAACCTGTCGATCCGCTTCTGCGCCATCGTCGGGGGAAGACGTCTCGTCCTTAAGAACCTCCGCGCTGAACCCCGCCCCTTCGATCTCTTCGATGATCCGATCGATTGTCACCCGCGAAACCGTCGAAACTCTTGCTCGCTCCGAGGCCAAATTGACCGTGGCCGCGACCCCATCGAGTGCGTTGAGGTGGCGTTCGATCCGAGCCACACAGGCACCGCACGTCATCCCGCCGATCAATAGCGAAAACTCGCTCTTCGCCGGTGCATCAACCCCAATGGTCTCGGTGGCAGTCACTGTTGTGAGGTCCTTGTCGGTGGGTTTGTCACTGACTCATCGACGGGCCCAACGAGCGGCTTCGGCCTGTCGCTACATCAAGGTATACTACGAAGCGTAGTAGCGATGCACGTTGCTGCGCCGTGCGGACACCGATCGGCTCAAACCATTCCCGATTCGCGGTGAGACGCTGTCCGCAAGACGGCCCGAGCGCGCCACAACGCAGAGAAAGGTCAGTTGGCAAAGTGAGAAATGGATTGACGCCTAAACGCTCATTTGTCGTCCTGCGAGCAGCAGCCATCTTGTCGATTGCCGTGCAGTTGGGGTTGACGTCAATCGCGGCACAGGCCACGCCCTCAGAGATTGTGGGGCGAGTAGGGCACCTCGAGGTAACCAACGCCTTCCTGCCGGATCCAGCGAGCCCCAATGTGGCCGCTGTCTATCTCACGGTCAAGAATACGGGAAGCAGCTCCGACACTCTGGTTTCGGTCTCATCGCCCATCGCATCCGACTCCATGTTGATGAGTGAAGATGGCCACGGATCCTTCGGTTCAATGACCATGCTGCGCCAGCTACGGGTCCCAGCCCACGGTCAGGCTTCACTCAGACCTGGACATGACCATGTCATGCTGCAGCTCCCCAAGATCCAATTCAAGCTCGGCCAGAGTGTTCCAGTGACCTTGCGATTCGCCAAAGCAGGATCAGTCACCATTAGGGTGCCGGTGGTGCCACTGAGCCGAATTCTTGGCAACTAGTTTCAAATCCAGTCACTCAGCATCCGACGAATAGTCGCTCTATCTCGATCGAACTGAAGTCAATGTTCGCTCCCCCTACAACGCAAACATTGCCGCAAGCGGAACCGCAATGACCGCCGTCGCCGCAATTCCGGCGAGCATCGCCGTACACCTTGAAGTTCGTCGGTTACCAAGCAGACGCTCCACTCGCTCTGGAACTCCGATCGAAGAGACCGAAAATGCGCATTTTGGAGTCATCCCCGCCGTCGCCATGGACACGAGTGCCGAGACGAGTGATCTGGGATTGTAGAGACGGGCGGCATAGTCGTCGGCCGCCATCTCTAAGAGTCCAGCAACGGCTTGCGGCGCGAGCCGTGCATAGGGCACCCATCGAAAAAGCTCACTGAATCCCGCCAATGGCAGCATGACCAGTCCGTGATGCTCGTTTGCGTGGCCCCGTTCGTGCTCGATTACCGCGGCAAGCTCGTTGCGGTCGAGCAGTCGCACTGCTCCAGCACTAATGACGATGCGTGGCCGGAGACCCGGCACGCAATACACGACCGCCGAAGGATGGTCAAGCACAACCGTGCCAGCCGGCGCTGGCCCATTGCTCGACAGCAGATTGAGGAGGTGGCGATGGCGAGCCCGAGCGACGGCGGTGCGGATGGTGACAAACGTCAAGAGACTCAAGAGCACAATCCCAAGGTCGGCCGCGAGCGTGAGACCTAAGGCGTCGGGAACACCCAAACCATCAAGAGGTCGGCCGTTGGCAGCACCATCAACCAACGCGATCACTCCGGACGCGAAGCCACGGTGGAATCTCTCAGTCGCAACGCAGAGACCGGCGCCGATCCCGGCAATCATGGCGCTCGCGCCGATTGCCTGCCAGAGACCAACGGCGGCCCGCGGAGCTCGCGATACCCAGGCCGACCGAGACAGCCTGAGACTTACGGGACCAATGAGCAAGAAGACCAACAACGCGAGGACTGCAGCGGAATAATAGAGATTCACGTGGACTTGCCCTTCTTGGGAAGGGAGTTCTCATCGAGAGCGGCGCGCAATACGCGCGCCTCACGGGCGCTCATCCCCTTTGCGAAGCGGACAAGGACCGCATCTCGATCTGGGGACTTACCCAATGCTTCAACCATCAAGTCCGCCATATAATTCCGCGATTCGCGTGAGCCAGAAAAACGTGGGTGCGTCCTTGCGAGGTGCGCTCCACCAGCTTCTTTCGGCGAAGTCGATCGAGAATTGTCAGAACGGTCGTGTAGGCACGGTCCGGCAGCTGATCAGCCACCTGGCGTCCAGAAAGGGGCTGATCCATCGAATCCCACAAGATGTCCATAACCTTGCGCTCAAGCTCGCCCAATCCAGCCATTGTTTATCCCCTCGCCATCTTCGCCTGCCACTCCGACCTCCAGATCCTACGTAGTGTAGGAGAAGGCCAAACAATGGCCAAGTCTTCGACTCCGCGACTGCGTAAGTCGGAGCAATGACTGCAGCCGCCACATGGCGCTACGAAGCCCTATCGACAAGGCAGCCAAACCAACACGGACTCTGAGCTCCCTGCCATCTCGCTCAATGCCCATCGAGGCCATACAGCACCGACCGGGTGCTCGGGAATTCCTCACACTTGGTGCGGGAACTCACCAAGTGAGGAACTCCGTCGAGCCTTGTCAACGAAGCCTTGTCAGTAGCCCACCACAAGCAGGGCCCTCTACGCGAGCCCGAAGCTTGCAGCGGTAGCAACCACGTCGCACGGCCACGCTTGAGCACCTGAGTCCCCGCCTGCGCTCAGGTTTTCGGGATCAGGCTCTGCAGTACGAATTGCCCGTTTTCGCTATAGGTCGATGTGCCGAATGGGGTGACGGTACGCACATGGATGGTTCGCTGATTCTCGAGCGGCAGCCCCGACTTCGCGTCGTACCACAGGTCATCGCGTTCGGTGCCGACCTGGGGTCCGCTCAGGCGCCACTGCACCTCGACGTGCACCGACCGAATCTCGCGCCCGGCGACATGGAGGATCGGCTGGCCGACAAAACGAGTCGCACCGAGACTGACCAAGGAGCCGTGAATCTGGGTCGAGGTCCCGGTGCAGCGTGCGGGCCACACCGTGGTGGTCGATGGAGTCGCCGGGATACTCAGCAACGCCACAGGGCATTGCAGCGTCGAGAGGTTGGTCTCGGCGATGGGTCCGATCATCCAACGCTGCCAGACCAGTCCACCCGTCTCGGCGAGGCCCGCGGGGCGATCGCAATAGTTCCAGCTTTGCCAGTGATTGGTTGAATAGTCGATGCGGAAACTCCAACACCCGTTGGCGCTGACCTCGACGGTGCCCGGCAAGGTCGGACCCTCCGCCTGTTTGAGCGGCGGCAATGAAAGACGGTCGGTGCCCGAACCGCGGTAGTCGTAGACACCGGGTGCGGGATGGACACCCGGGTCAGCTGAGGGGTCGCCGTGAAATTGACTGACTGCTTGGTCCACACTCACGGGGCGGGCCCGCCCCTCGATGGTCAGCACGATCGAGACCACCACAAAAATTGCGACCGCCCCCAAAAGGGCCAGGAGTGCGGTGCGGATCCAATGATGTCGCCTCGGACGAGCCGCGGCGTCCGGCGCCGCTATTGCCTCCGAGTCGGGTTCGGTGTCACTGCGTTGCACCAAACCATCGTGGGCCCGGTCGCGGCCGCTGCACAGTGCCGAAGGTCCTCCCACGTTGACGAAAGGATCCTCTGTTGAGCATTTTGCGCTTGGGGGCGGGCGCAACAAAACACCGAGCCGCCTCAGAGTGCTACGTCGGGACTAGCGCTCCGCCAGGTGCAACGGGGTGAGCCCGTAACGCAACAGATGCGCACAGCCGTCGATTACCGGATGCGGTCGTTCGGCGTGGAGCCGGTCCAAAGTGTGCTGCATGGCGCCGGTGATCTCGCGATAGCAGGCATCGACCACTTCGCTGTCTTCGGCGGCTTCGGGTCCTAATGCGCTCCAGTCAATGGGGGGCAGGAATTCGACCGTGATGCTCGAGGGCATCGGGAGCGGCGGCGTCAAGATCGACGTGACCCCGAACGGACCGAGGACGATCGGGAAGACCTTTATCCGCAGGCGATCCAACTTCAAGGCCCGAGCGAGCCGATCGCCGCGCGACACCACGACGACCGCGTTGTGACTGCCGTGCGCCACGACCGGGACCACCGGCACCCCGGTGCGAAGGGCGAGGCGGACGAATCCCTTGCGCTGCGAGAAGTCGATCCGATCACGCTTGGTCCAAGGACGACACGCTTCGGCGTCGCCACCGGGATAGTCGAGGACCGCCGCACCTTGAGCGAGGAGGCGTTCGGCTTCTTCACCGCTGGCCGCTACCCCACCAAGGCGGCGGATGGCCGAGCCCACCCCAGGGATGGCAAGTAAGAGGTCGTAGACCAAGGCATAGGACGGCACCTCGAGCCCCCGACGAGCCGTCATGGCCAAGGCGACGACCCAGGTGTCGGGCATGTAGAAGAGGCAGTTGTGGTTGCCGACAACCAATACCGGCCCGGTCGCCGGGAGGTTCTCGATCCCTCGCACGGCGGGCGAGAAATAACCCAACATCTTCTCCACCGCAGGCACCATGCGGCGCACGAACTCAGGATCGCGCTCGATCGAGTCACGGGACCTCTCCGAGGTGATGGGCATGAGACTCGTCGGAGCCCGAGCATCCTCGGGCTGCTTCGCCGACGCTTCTGATGCGGTTGCCACATTCCCTCCCCTCTCCAACTTCGGCCAGCCTCGCGCCTGCGTATCGTTGCAAACAGGGTCCTTAGTCACGAGATTCCCCAAGGCGCGGCCCGACGCGTTGTGCCACGCGATATGGGGCCTGGGCACAACGCGTACCGTCGTGCCGATCACCTCGGCGGACCGGCCCGATATTGCTCATGAACGTGACGCAGCAAGGTCGAGGTACGCCGTCGGTCGTACCGCTCCGTCGCTCCGAATCAGGCACCGCAGAGTCAAAAAGTCGCGTCCGATCCGCCAAAGGTGCTACCAATGGTACGAAATTTCGCGTCGAACCGATCGAACTGACCGTCGGGTAATGCCACCTTTTCGATACCGGCGTGCCACACTGGGGATCTCAGCGCCACGGTGCCCTTTTCACGAGGCCGCTCACCGACGATCGGAGACGTTGTAGCAGTGTTGGTATTCACCTTCCCAGGACAGGGTTCGCAACGATCCGCCATGGGTGAGCCATGGGTCGATCACCCTTCATGGGAAGTGGTCGAAGAGGCGTCGGACGCGACGGGCCGCGACCTGGCCCACCTCTTGCTGAACGCGGAGATGGAAGAACTCACCCAGACGGCCAACGCGGAGCTGGCCACGACGGTGCTCAGCCTGGTCATCCTCGATGCCGTCGAACGGGTGGGCTTGACCCCGGCCGCCTGCGCCGGCCACAGCTTGGGCGAGTACACGGCCCTCGTGGCGAGCGGCGCCCTCACCTTCGAGCACGGGATCGGGCTGGTGGTCGCCCGCGGCAACGCCATGGCGCGGGCCGGGGAGGAGGCGCCCGGGACCATGGCTGCACTGTTGGGGATCGCCGACGACGATGCCGAGGCGGCCTGCCAACGAGCCGAGGGCGATGTCTGGGTGGCCAACTACAACGCGCCGGGCCAGGTGGTGATCGCCGGAACCAAAGAGGCCGTGGCGACGGCTGGGGAACTGGCCAAGGAACTCGGGGCCAAAAAGGTCATGCCCATCGCGGTCTCGGGCGCCTTCCACACCCCGCTCATGCAAGCGGCCCGGGTCCCATTGCGCGAAGCGCTGGCAGAGGTGACCTTCTTGACCCCCGAGGTCCGGGTGGTGGCCAATGTCGACGCCCGGGTGCACGACGACCCCGCCGACTGGCCCGGACTGCTCTCGGCGCAACTGTGCAGCCCGGTGCGCTGGCGTCAGACGCTCGAGACCTTCGCCGGCCTCGGCTTGACCTCGCTGGTCGAACTGGGCCCAGGTGCGGTGCTCAGCGGGCTGGCCAAGCGCAGCCTCCCCGAGATCCAGTCGCTTTCGGTCACCAAACCCGCCGACCTCGACACCTTGATGGACCAGATCGGTGCGGCGGGGACCTGGCAGGCCGAACCGGCCTTCCACCAAGGTGAGCACCTCTACATGTCAGAGCGGGTCGTGGTCAGCCCGAGCAGCGGCATCTTCTCGCCCGAGGCGTCGCTGCGCGCCCCGGGCACCGGGCTTTTGCCGGGCACCAACGACGCCGAAGGTTCTCAAGAACCGAGCGAAGTCACCGTCGGCGACCTCATTGGGCGCCTCGGTGTCACCGAGGTCCGGACCCCATTCGCGGGTCAAGTGATCCGCTGGCTGGCGGTGGCCGGTGAGCGGGTCCAAGAGGGCCAACCCCTGGTCTGGCTCCGCGTGCCCGAGGCCCGCTGATGGCTGTCGTGCTCGTTACCGGGGGCAACCGGGGTATCGGTGCGGCCTGCGTCGCATGGTTTCTCGCCAACGGCGATCAGGTGGCCGCCACCTACCGCAGCGGTGACGCCCCGTCGGCCCCAGATCCCGCCGATGCGCCTCGTTTCCTCGCCGTGCGATGCGACGTCACCGACCCCGAACTGGTCGAATCCGCCTTCGCCAGCGTCGAGGCCCACTTCGGCCCGGTCGAAGTGCTCGTCGCCAACGCCGGGATCACCCGCGATGCGCTGGTCATGCGCATGAGCGAGACGGCGTTCGGTGACGTGATCGACGCCAATCTGACCGGTTCGTTCCGGGTGGCCAAGCGGGCAATCGCCAAGATGCTGCGCCTCCACCATGGCCGCATCATCTTTCTCTCGTCGGTCGGTGCCTACATCGGGCTCCCCGGCCAGGCGAACTACGCCGCCTCCAAGGCCGGTCTCGTCGGCATGGCCCGCGCCATGGCCCGTGAGGTCGGCAGCCGCCAAATCACCGTCAATGTGGTCGCGCCGGGCTTCGTCGAAACCGATATGACGGCCGCCCTTCCAGAAGTGCAACTGGCCGCCATGACGGCCCAGGTCCCGCTCGGCCGAGCCGGCACGGTCGAAGATGTCGCAGGCCTCGTCGGGTTCTTGGGATCGCAGGCCGCGGCCTATATCACCGGGGCCGTCATCCCGGTCGACGGCGGCCTCGGCATGGGCCTGTAGCGTTTACCTACCCAATGAGAACAAGGAGCGAATAGTGGACAGCGACGCAGCGTTCGAGAAGTTCCGCGAGTGCGCCGTAGAGGTACTCCAGGTACCGGCGGAGAAGATCACCAAGGAGGCGAAGTTCGCCGACGACCTCGACGCGGACAGCCTGGATCTGGTGGAATTGGTCATGGCCCTCGAAGAGGCGTTCGACATCACCGTCGAAGAGACCGAGCTTGAGGACATCACGACCATCGGCCAAGCCTTCGACCTGGTCTACGGCAAGGTCTGATGCTGCTCGGCGTAGGGCCCGACGGTCCGATCCAAGGGCGCCGAGTCGCCATCACCGGGCTCGGTGCGGTGACGTGCTGTGGCACCGGCGTGGACGCACTGTGGCAAGGCCTGCTCTCCCCCTCGGTGGTGGGTGGCGAGGTGACCGACTTCGATCCCGGGCAGTGGTTCGGTCCAAAAGAAGTGCGCCAAATCGACCGCTTCGCCCAATTCAGCGTGGCGGCGGCGGACATGGCGGTCAAGGACGCCGGGGACATCGACGCCGATCCCGACAAGTCCGGGGTGATCTTCGCCACCGGCGTCGGCGGGCTCACGACCTTGGCCGATCAGGTGGTCGTCTATCACGAGCGAGGTGCACGTCGGGTCTCGCCCCGGCTGGTGCCAATGATGATGGCCAACGCCGGCGCAGCCGGTATCTCGATGCACCTCGGGTGGCACGGCCCCTCCGAGGTCATCGTGACCGCGTGTGCGGCCGGGTCCCACGCCATTGGAGCGGCGGGCCGCCTGGTCGCTTCTGGACGCTGCGACGTCGTGCTCAGCGGCGGGGCCGAAGCGGGGATGCAGCCCGTCTCGATCGCTGCGTTCACCAACATGACCGCACTGTCGACGTCGGGGCACTCTCGACCCTTCGACGCCCGCCGCGACGGATTTGTCATGACCGAGGGCGGGGCCGCCCTGGTCCTCGAGGACTGGGACCGCGCCGTGGCGCGTGGGGCGACGATCTACGGCGAGCTGGCCGGCGCCGCCAGCACTGCCGACGCCCATCACATCACCGCCCCCTCCCCCGACGGCGCCGGAGCGGTCGCCTGTATGGAACTCGCCCTGGCGGACGCGGGACTCAGCGCCGCCGACATTGGGCACATCAATGCGCACGGGACGTCGACCCCGCTCAACGACCTGGCCGAGTCGCGGGCTATCAACAAGGTCTTTGGGGAACCCGGCCCCTTGGTGACCTCGACCAAGGGCGTCACTGGCCACGGGCTGGCGGCGGCCGGGGCCATCGAGGCCATCGCCTCGGTGCTGACCATCCACCACCAAATCATCCCGCCCACCGCGGGCTATGAGGAGCACGACCCCGAGATCGTGCTCGACATTGTCAGCGGTGAGCCCCGGCTGTGGGCACCGACCCCGGTGTTGTCGAACTCGTTCGGTTTCGGCGGGCACAACGGCTGCCTGGTGATCGGGCCCGCCCGCCCTTGATCATTCGGCCCGGACTGCGCCAAGCCGTCCCGTTGGCCCTCATCGTCATGGCCGCGACACTCATGGCCGCGCCGGCCGGCGCATTGGTTTCTGCGACCACGCCGACCACCACGTCGACCACCACACCAGGTGGGGTCGTCCTCTCGACCACGGTGCCCTCTTTGGGTTGTCGGCGCGCCCACCCCACGCTGCCGGTGGCTCGGGGGACCACGCCAACCTCGCACTGAGCACAGGCACGGTGCACGGGAACGTCTCGCTCAGCGTGCCGACGCGGACTTCGGGCCCGATGCCGCTGATCTTCTTGTTCTACGGCGACGGCGACAATCCGGCGGACTTCAGCGCCAAGACCAACTTCCCCGCCCAAGGGGCGGCCGCCGGCGACCTGGTGGCCGTGCCGCAGAACCAAGGGCCCGAGGTCGGGTTCCAATACAGCCCATCGGGCACCGACGCCGCGTTTGTCTCGGCGGCCATTCGTTCGCTCGAACGCACGTATTGCATCAACCAGCGCGCCGTGTTCACCACCGGGTTCTCTTCGGGGGCGGCCTTTTCGATCCTCTACGCCTGCGCCCATCAAGCCCAGATCCGCGCCATTGCCTCGGTGTCGGTGGACTACCAACTCGGCTGCACCCGCCCTGAGCCGATCCTCGCCTTCCACGGCACCGCCGATCCGGCCGTGACCTACCAGAACAACACCATTGCGTCCCAACTCCCGGGCATCAAGCTCGATGCCAACCTGGTGAAGGGGACCCAGGCCAACATGGCCGATTGGGCGGCGCTCGATCGGTGCACGACTGCGGCGACCTCGACGCGGATTGCCTCAGAGGTGCTGCGCCGTCAATGGCGCACCTGTGCACCGGGGACCTCGGTGACGTTCTACACCGTGCTCGGCGGCGGGCATGAATGGCCCGGCGCCCACGTGACCACCGGGGTCGGATTGACCACCCAACAAATCAGCGCCAACACATTGATCTTGTCCTTCTTCAACTCTTTGGCCAGGGTCTGATCACAAGAAACGGAGGCCTCGATGCGATTCGCACTCCATGGACTCGGCATCGCCACGGGCGCCGACCCGGCCGTGATCCGCCACGTCGCCGCGCTCAGCCGAGTCGGCCGGTTTCTCCACGTTGTGGTGCGGCGAACACGTCGTCATGGTCGAGCGCCCCGACTCGCCCTACCCCTACTCGCCCGACAAGAAGATCGCGGTGGCGGCGAATGCCGACTGGCTCGATCCGCTCATCGCCCTCTCCTACGCCGCGGCCTGCACCACCTCGATCCGCCTCGCCACCGGCATCTTGTTGCTGCCCCAACACCACCCGTTGATCATCGCCAAGTCAGCCGCCAGCCTCGACGTCGTCTCGGGGGGTCGCTTCGTGCTCGGGGTCGGGGTCGGGTGGTCCAAAGAGGAGTACGCGGCCCTCGGGATCTCCTTTGGCGATCGCATCGGGCGCAACCGCGAATTCGTCGAGGCGATCCGCACGCTGTGGCGCGACGACCTGTCGTCGTACGCGGGCGACTTCGTGGACTTTGGCGAGGTCCGCAGTTACCCCAAGCCGGTCGCCAACCGAACGCTCCCGATCATCCTCGGCGGCAACAGCGATGCCGCGTTCGGCGCGCGTGGCCCACTACGGCGACGGTTGGTATGGCTTCAACCTCGCTGTGGGCGACGTGGCCGGGCGCATCGACACCTTGGCGGCGCAATGTCGCGCCCTCGGTCGTGATCCGGCCGACGTGTCGGTGTCGGTGTCCTTGCGTGACGGCTCCCCCGCCGACGTCGCTGCCCTCGAATCGCTCGGGGTCGACGAACTGGTACTGGTCGAGTCCCCACCGAAGGACCCCGAGCACGCCACGCGCTGGGTGAACGATCTCGCCCGGCGCTGGCACGTCGGTTGAGCGCCCGGTACGCCGCCCGCCCGACCCGCTCGCGCTACTGGCGGACCATGGCCACCTTCATGCGGTCCTCGGGTGAGATCAGGTGCGACTGGTCGTCGTTGCCCTGGTCGAGCTGGACCCACTTGACCGTGCCGGTAAAGCGCGAGGTCTGCGGGGTGTAGTCGTCGCTCACCGGGGTGGCGTTGTCGCCCCCGATGTCGAGCGTCTCGTCGCCGGAAAACAACATCGGGACGCTGGCTTCTTGGCGGGCGGTCGCCACCTGATCCCCGTCGACGAACAGGGCCGTGTCGCCGCCCTTGGCCAACCCGTCGCCGTCGTAGGTGAACTCGACCCGCAGCTGGTGCGTCCCGGCCGCCAGCGGTTCGCTGCCGGTGGCTTTGACCCGGGCCAGGCCGAGCAGGTTGTAGCAGTGGATGGGCACCCCGTCGAGGAGATACAAGGACCAACCCCCAAACGCCCCACCCTGGGCCACAATGACGCCGTTGGCACCGCGGTCGGGCACCTCGACCTCGGCGGTGACCGCGTAGGACTTGTTCTTCATGTTGAGGACCGTGTTCTCCGTCACCCTCGACATGCCACCGAAGAACACCTGGGAGGTCCCCTTGGGCTGTTCGGGACGGCCCGCGATCTCAGAGTTGAAGCGTTCGATGCGACGGTCGTCGAGCGGGAGGACGTTGTATTTGACGGCCTCGATCAAGAAGAGCCGCTGGAGTTGGGCCAGGCGCTCGGGTTGCTCGGCGGCGAGGTCGTGGGACTGGGTCCAATCTTCTTCGACGTGGTAGAGCTCCCAGACGTCATCGTCGAGCGCGGGCAGCGTGGCACCGAAGAGCCACGGCACCGAGTGCCGGGTCACCGCCATCCATCCCTTGTGGTAGATGCCGCGGTTACAGACCATCTCGAAGTACTGCGTGGTCCGCCGCTCGGGCGCGTCGGCGTCGTCGAAGAGGTAGGCCATCGACACGCCGTGCAGCGGGAGCTGTTGGATGCCGTTGACGAATGTCGGTTCTGGGATTCCCACCACATCGAGCACCGTTGCGGCCACGTCGATCACGTGGTGGAACTGATTGCGCACTTCGCCCTTGGCCGAAAAGCCGTTCGGCCAATGCACCACAGTGCCGTTGCGGGTGCCACCGAAGTGCGACGCCACCTGCTTGGTCCATTGGTAAGGCGTGCACATGGCGTGGGCCCACCCGACCGCATAGTGGTTGTAGGCCCTCGGCGTGCCGAAGTCATCGATGTGCTCGGCCATGAATTCGGGCGTCTCGAAGGCCGCGGCCCCGTTCAGCGACAGCATCTCGTTGAAACTGCCATTGGGGGTGCCCTCGGCACTCGCGCCATTGTCCCCGATCATGTAATAGATCAACGTGTCGTCGAGGACCTCGAGCGACTCGAGGGTGTCGATGAGCCGGCCGACCTGGAAGTCGACGTGTTCGAGGTACCCGGCATAGATCTCCATCTGGCGGGCCAGCACCGGCTTGAGGGCGTCGTCGACATCTTCCCAGGCGCTGATCTCGTCGGGACGCGGCGTCAGCTCGGCATCGGCGGGGATGACCCCGAGGGTCTTTTGGCGTGCGAAGACCTCGGCACGCAGCGCGTCCCAGCCTGCATCGAAGCGCCCCTGGTATTTGTCGGACCACTCTTTGGGCGCGTGATGGGGCGCGTGGGTCGCCCCGGGGGCGAAGTACGCAAAGAAGGGCCGGTCGGTCATCAAGGAGCGTTGCTGGCGCACCCAGTTGATGGCGCGGTCGGCCAGATCCTCACTCAGGTGGTAGCCCTCTTCGGGGGTTTTGGGGGGCTCGATCGGGGTCGTGCCCTCGAAGAGGGCCGGGTAGTACTGGTTGGTCTCGCCGCCAATGAAGCCGTAGAAGTAGTCGAAACCGCTCTGCGACGGCCATTGATCGAAGGGACCCATTGGGCTGGTCTTCCACACCGGCACCTCGTGGCACTTGCCGAACTGGGCGGTCGAGTAACCGTTGAGCTTGAGGATCTGGGCGAGCGGGGCGGTGGTCTGGGGCCGGATGGAGCTGTAACCCGGCGCAGACGTCGCCACTTCGGGGATCGCCCCCATGCCCGCCGTGTGGTGGTTGCGGCCGGTCAAGAGAGCTTGGCGGCTCGGGGCACACAGCGCCGTCGTGTGGAAGCGGCTGAGCTTGAGACCCCCCGCCGCCAGTCGGTCCGCCGTCGGCGTGTTGATGGCGCCCCCGAAGGTCGACGCGGCGCCGAAACCAATGTCGTCGAGCAAGATGATCAAGACATTGGGCGCCCCCTCGGGCGGGGCCACCTCGGTGATTGGAGGGAACGCCGTGTCGGGGTCCTTCGCGTCATAGGTGGTCAGGCCGACGTGCTGGCGGTCGTGGATCGGCAGCACGTAGCGGTTGACGTCGTTCGCCTTGGCCATGTCGTTCTCCTTTGTGCCGCGAAGCGGACCGAAGTGGTCCACCCGAGGCCGTTCGCCCTCAGCGCGCCAGCACGCGGGCTGCTCGAGGGCACCCCGTCGCGCCCAATGCCTCCACTATGGGCAATCAGACACCGCTCTGCCCTCACCCGCGCAGGATGATTTGGACACCCCGGGTGCGATGAAGAGTGGCTGGACTCTCAGTCGTCGAGGGCTGCTCGCAGTGACCCGACGAATTCGGCTGCGGCTTCGGGGCCGCCGCCCGCGAGCAACCGCCGCACGAGCGCCGAGCCCACCACCACGCCGTCGGCCACATCACAGATCCCTTTGGCCTGCTCAGGGGTCGATACCCCCACCCCGACGCACACCGGCAGGTCGCTGTAACGCCGGATGCGTTCGACCACCGCCTTGGCATCGGCCCCGATGTCGCTCTGCTCTCCGGTGACCCCCATGCGGGCCACGGCATAGACGAAGCCCCTGGCTCGGGCGCAGATGGCCTCGACCCGGTGCTCGGGACTCGAGGGAGCGACAAGCATGACGGTGTCGACCCCGGCCTCGTTCGCTTCGGTGGCCCACGGGCCGACCTCTTCGAGCGAGAGGTCCGCAATGATCGCCCCGCTCACCCCCGCATCCGCCATGGAACGGGCCATGCGGCGATGGCCGGCCCGGAACACGATGTTGTAGTAGGTCATCACCACGAGGGGCACGCCGACGTCGGCACGGGCCACGTCGTCGAGGACCCCAGCGGGGACCGTGGCGCGCCCGAGTGCGGCCAAGGCGGCCTCTTGGATGACCGGGCCGTCCATCATCGGGTCAGAAAATGGAATCCCCACCTCGACCGCATCGGCCCCGGCATCGACCACTGCGGCGAGAGACTGGGTCCAGTCGTCCGTCATGCCGCCCATCAGGTAGGGGATCAAGAGCTTGCGCCCGCCCTGGCGCGCCGCCCGCAACACCCGCTCGAGCTCAGCCATGCGCCTTGGCCTCCAAGAGGTCACGCACCTGGGCCACGTCCTTGTCGCCACGTCCGGACAAGGTGATCATGACGGTCGAACCCGCGGGCAGGGCCGAAGTGCCCGCGGCACGGGCGACCCAGGCCAGGGCGTGGGCCGATTCGAGGGCGGGAATGATGCCTTCGGTGCGACTCAAGAGCACGAAGGCCTCGAGCACCTCGTCGTCGTTGGCGCTGACGTACTCGGCGCGCCCGATCGCCGCCAGATGGGCGTGTTCGGGCCCAAGGCCCGGGTAGTCGAGCCCGGCCGAGATCGATTCGGCCTCTTCGATCTGGCCCGACTCGTCTTGGAGGAGTTTGGAATGCATCCCGTGGAGAATGCCGGGGATCCCGTTGGTGATGGCGGCACCGCCGGCCGCCTCGACGCCGACCAACCGGGCGTGGGTGTCGACGAAGCCGGCGAAGGTCCCCGCTGCGTTGGACCCACCGCCGACGCAGGCCACCACCACATCGGGGACCGCACCCTCGAGTAGGTCGGCGCATTGGCCATGGGCTTCCTCGCCGACCACACGCTGGAGTTGGCGCACCATGTAGGGGAACGGGTGCGGGCCCATCACCGATCCTAAGCAGTAGTGCGTGTGATCGACCGTCGCCACCCAGTCGCGCATGGCCTCGTTGACCGCGTCTTTGAGCGTGCGGCTTCCAGAGCGCACCGGGCGGACCTCGGCGCCGAGGAGTTCCATTCGAAAGACGTTCAGTTCTTGGCGCTTGGTGTCAACCTCGCCCATGTACACCGTGCACTCGAGGCCGAACAGCGCGGCGGCGGTCGCCGATGCGACGCCGTGTTGGCCCGCGCCGGTTTCAGCAATCAGCCGTCGCTTGCCCATGCGTCGGGTCAAGAGCGCTTGGCCAATCACGTTGTTCAACTTGTGCGAGCCGGTATGGGCCAGATCCTCGCGCTTGAGGAGCACGCGGACCCCGAGCCGCTCCGAGAGGCGTTTGCACTCGGTGAGGGGGGTCGGTCGCCCGCCGTAGGAGTGCAACAGCGCATCGAGTTCGCCCCGATACGTCGGGTCCGCCCACGCCTCTTTGAAGGCGATCTCGAGTTCGAGGCAGGCGGGCATCAGCGACTCGGGGACAAAGCGTCCACCAAAGTCACCGAACCGGCCGTTGGATCCGGGTTCGGTCATGAGGCTCATGTCATCCATCCCGCCAGTCGTAGGGCTCTTCGGTGCCCGGGTCCTCGTCGAGTGGATCGCGTCCTTCGACGGCCACTTCGGCCGCCCGGGCGTTGTGGATGAAGTCGCGGACCAAGAGCGGATCCTTGCGACCGGGCGACGATTCGACCCCCGATGCCACATCGACGCCGGCGGGGCGCAGGAACGACACCGCCTCGGCCACGTTGCCCGGGCGCAATCCACCCGAGACGATCATTCGGGTGGGGTCGGCCACGCCTTCGGCGAGCCGCCAATCGAAGACCTGGCCCGAACCGGGCGTGTTGCCGTCCACCAGCAAGTAGTCGGCCCCGAACTCGTCGAAGCGGCTGATGGTGCGGTCCCCGGCCGGAAACGCCTTGATCACCAGAGCGAGCTGGGAGCGGATCCACTTCGTGTCCTCTGAGGTCTCGTGCCCGTGCAGCTGTGCCGCGCCGAGGCCGGCCTGATGGACAATGTCGACCACCCGCTGGGGGGCTTCGTCGCGAAAGATCCCGACGCAGAGGATCTCGGGCGGGAGGCGCTTGGCGATGTCGCCGGCCGTCTGCACCGAGATCTGACGGGGCGACGGGGCGAAGTTGAACCCGAGCGCGTCGGCCCCGAGGCTGATGCACAACAACGCGTCGGCCTCGGTGGTGATGCCACAGATCTTGACGAACAGGTCGTCGCTGACCCCGATCATCGCTGCGTGACCCGGTGCCCGATCAAGGTGCGCAACGACGCAGAGCGCTGCGTCGAGCGCACCAGGGTCTCGCCCACCAATATGGCGTCGTAGCCGGCGTCGGCCAGGCGCTTGGCGTCATCGGCGTCACGGATCCCCGACTCCGCCACCGCCATTACGTGGGCGGGGATCGAAGCGGCGAGGGCCACCGCGCGGTCCGAATCGAGGGCGAAGGTGCGCAGGTCGCGTTGATTGACCCCGACCAGCGTGGCCCCGGCCGAGAGGGCTCGGTCCAGCTCTGGCTGGTCGTGGACCTCCACCAGGGCGGCCAGGCCGAGGGCGGCGGCGCGGGCGGCACAGCGCGCGAGCTCGTGGTCACTGAGCGCGGCCACGATGAGGAGGACCGCGTCGGCCCCCATGAGCCGGGCGTCGACGACGTCGGCCTCTTGGACCGTGAAGTCCTTGCGCAGTACCGGGAGCCCCGACGCCTCGCGGGCCAAGGCGAGATCTTCTCGAGATCCCCCGAAGAACTCGTGATCGGTGAGCACCGACAGAGCGGCCGCCCCGCCGGCCACGTACTCCTTGGCCGCCATGGCAGGATCGAGATCGGGGTCGAGTACCCCTTTGGAAGGCGACCGTCGCTTGACCTCGGCGATGCAGCTCAAACCCGGGACTGACAACGCCGCGGCGAAGTCGCGGGGCGGCGCCATTGCTGCGGTCCCTTGGGCCAGTTCGTCAGGGTCTCCGCGTATCGCTCCCGGCACGTGCCCGGTGCGATGCCAAGATATCCCTGAGGTAGGTGGCCATGGTGGCCCAGCGTAGCGGGGCACCACCCACCCTCAGGGCCGTGACCGCGACGACGAAAGAGAGCAGCAATGAGCACAATGAATGACTTCAACCAGGGCATCATCGATGAATTCCGCGCCAACAAGGGCGTGGTCGGTGGTGGTTTCGCCGGTGCCCCGATGGTGATCCTCCACACCACGGGGGCCAAGACCGGTTCGGCCCACGTGAACCCTTTGGTGGCCCTCCCGGGCGATGGTGACACCTTGTACATCTTTGCTTCGGCCGCTGGTGCACCCAAGCACCCCGACTGGTACTACAACCTGGTCGCCCACCCGAGCGTCGAGGTCGAATACGGCGAGGAGACCTTTGCGGCCACGGCGGTTCCGGTGACCGGGAGCGAGCGCGACGAGATCTTCGCCAAGCAAGTCTCGATCATGCCCGGGTTCGCCGAGTACGAGGAGAAGACGGCGGGCATCCGCACCATCCCGGTGGTCAAGCTGACCCGCTGAGCGACGGGGGCAAGGCGTCGCGCCCAATGAGCGGCACATCGACCGCCTGGGCTGGGTGGGATCCCCCGAGCCCGTCGCCAGAACGCACCCGAATCGGCCCGGGGCTGAGCACGGTTCGGTGCAGCATTGCTAAGGCGATCCAGGCGTGGCACTCGGGGCTCCACGCGGCCGAGGTGATGGTCCCGACGACCTTGTCCGAGATGGCCTCGGCCGGCTCCTCGCCGGCGTGCAGCGTCATCGCGTAGGCGAGCGGCGGGCCACCTCGGTCCGCGCCCCCGATCACCCCGACCAGGCGCCGCGGCACGTTGTTGCCGCGCGCGTCGAGGCGGGCGATCAACTCTTGGCCGGTGTAGCAGCCCTTGGTGAAGCTCACCGTCCGCTCCAAGAGTCCGGCCTCGGCCGCGATGGTCTTGTCGGTCAGCTCACGGCCCATGACCGGGATGCCCGACGCGATCCGAGCGGCCTCGGTGGCATCTGGGCCACACACCTGAATCGATTCGGGCCAGCCTCCTGCGGTCGGGTCCAAGACCAGATCGGCGGTCCCGAGCAGGTCCACCCCGGTCCAAGCGTTCCATTCGAAGGGGATCACCAAGACGCCGGCTTCGCGCATGGCGGCGAGAAGGGCGGCTGCAGCGGGAAGGGTCTGCGCCCCGCGAAGTGACACGCATCGCCAATCGAGGGGGGTGATGGCGACCTTGGAGCGCAACAAGAACTTGTGGAGCCGGGCCGCCACCGTGGCACCGAAGCCGGCCTCGACATCGATGGCGTAGCCCAGCCCGTCGAGCCGCGTGACCCGCACCAACGCGGTCAACTTGCCGTCGGGTTCGAGCAAGAGCGGCGTCAGTGCTGGCCCCAATGGCCAATGACGAGATGTCCTGGCTCAACTGCCCTTGGAGGTACGACTCGGCATCGTCGCCGCGCACCGAGAGCACATCGCGACGATTGAGGAAGACCCCCGCACCGCGCCGAAGGGCGGCCACCTCGACCCCGAGGTCGACCCCGGGGTGCGCCGCTGTGCTCATGACGTCAACCGGTTCTCGGCCATGGACCGGGCGGCAGCGATGGCGACGAGCAGGGCCCGGGCCTTGTGCGCGCACTCTTGATCTTCGCTCTGGGGGTCGCTGTCCGCGACGATGCCTGCCCCGGCCTGCACACTGGCGCGCCCACCCGGCGACACCACCATGGTGCGGATCGCGATGGCGGTATCGACGTTGCCGGAGAAATCGACATAACCGACCACGCCGCCATAGACGCCCCGCTTGGTGGGTTCGATTTCGTCGATGATCTCCATGGCCCGGACTTTGGGGGCACCCGAGAGCGTGCCGGCCGGGAGGGTCGCCCGCAGCACATCGATGGGACCCTTGCCGTCGGCGAGTTGCCCCGACACCTGCGACGTGATGTGCATGATGTGGCTGTAGCGCTCGATCGTCATGAGTTCATCGACCTTTTCGGTCCCGAATTTCACGACCCGGCCGACGTCGTTGCGGGCAAGGTCAACCAACATGATGTGCTCGGCCAATTCCTTGGGATCCTCGGCCAACTCGCCTTCGAGCAATCGGTCGTGCTGCTCGTTTTCCCCCCTCGGGCGGGACCCGGCGATCGGGCGCGAGATGACCGTCCCCTCGCGCAAGCGCACCATAGGCTCGGGGGACGCCCCGACCACGGTGACGTCGGGAAAGCGCAAGAAGTACAGGTAGGGACTCGGGTTGAGGAGGCGCAGGGCCCGGTAGACGTCAAAGGGGTCGGCCCCGAGGTCGAGGTCGAAGCGCTGCGAGAGCACGACCTGGAAGATGTCCCCGGCCCGGATGTACTCCTTGGCCGCTTCGACCCCATTGCGGTATTCCTCGCTCGAGACCGTCCGGGTCGCCTCTGCGGGTGCGATACCAGGTTCGGGGACCGGGAGCATCTCACCGGACCCCGACTTGGAGTGGGCGCAGTCGATCGCCAGTTGGCGCAGTCGGGCACACGCGTCGCGATAGGCGCGGCTCGAGCGCCGCCTCGTCGGGGCCGTTCGTGCCGTCGCCGTCTGGCACCACGACGTTGTCGATCAAGATAATGCGCTGACGCCAATGGTCGAAGGCCGCGAACTGCCCGATGACCCCGAGCACGGCGTCGGGATGCCTGAGGTCATCGGTCGGCACCTCGCGCAGCCGCTCGATCTCGCGCACCACGTCGTAGCCGAGATAGCCAACCAATCCGCCGTAGAGCGGCGGCAGACCGTCGATCGCCGGTGAGGGGAACCGGGTCAAAAGTTCGTCG
Organism: uncultured Acidimicrobiaceae bacterium; assembly: GCA_963800725.1. Lineage (GTDB taxonomy): Bacteria > Actinomycetota > Acidimicrobiia > Acidimicrobiales > RAAP-2 > Bog-473. The sequence goes on from CAWDCE010000021.1 coordinate 78,818, forward strand.
ATCGCCGAGAGGATCCCGTCGTCCGACGAGGCCACCGAAAGACGGCCACTGGCAGTGACGGCGGTCCCGCGGGCGGTCAAGGTGGCGAGCGGTCGCCGCCCGACGAAGGAGTAGCGGCCCCAGCGCTCACCGCCTTCGACCGATTCGAAGAGGAAGCCGTCCTCGTCGCCCACCATGTTGGCGAACGCCGCCACAGGGGTCAGGGTGTCGGCAACCACTTCGCACGAGACCGGGACGATGGCGTGCGCCTTGGCCAATGCCGCGAACTCGGCGCGGTCGGGCCGAAAGGCCAGCACGGCGTCAGCCCTGCCGTGCCACGCCGGGGCCCGAGCCGACGCTTCGGTAAAAACAAGTCCGCTCCCCCGTGTGACATGCCCCCTTGCCGTGTTGGTCGACTTGGACCACCAGCGCATCGCCGTCACAGTCGATCAGGACGGCGCGCACATATTGACGATCCCCAGAGGTTTCCCCCTTCTGCCAATACTCCTGACGGGAACGGCTGAAGAACCACGTGCGACCCGAGCTCAAGGTACGCCGAAGCGCCTCTCGGTCCATGTAGGCCACCGTCAAGACGGTCCCGTCTTCGGCATCTTGGACGATCGCGGGCACCAGGCCGTCCATCTTTGCGAAGTCGACCTCGTCGACCAGCGCCTGATCCACCTCGAGGGGGATGCCTTCTGGAACCTCTGCGTGCAGCGACGAGGTCACAGGTACAGTCCCGTCCCGCTGTCATTGCGCTTGGAGGCAATGGCGTGGATGTCACGCTCGCGCAAGATGACGTACTCCTCCCCGTGCACTTCAACCTCGAAACGGTCTTCTGGGTTGAACAAGACCGTGTCGCCCACCTTGACGGAGCGGACATGGGGACCAACAGCCACCGTGTCGGCCCAGGTCAGCCGCCGCGAGATCTGCGCGGTGGCCGGGATCAAGATGCCGGCTCGAGATCGACGCTCGCCGTCGGACTGGGAGATCTGGACCATGACACGATCGAACAACACCGAAATCGGCTGCTTCTCGTCGGCCTTGGGTTGCTCGTTAGCCCCCTTGGTGGTGGTCGTCGGCACCCTCGCACGGTACCGCACGCAGGCACCGCACCAGGTCAGACCGGTCGGACGTTGACCCCGTGTGACGCCATGTAGGCCTTGGCCTCGCCCAGCGAATAGATCTGGCGGTGGAAGATCGAGGCGGCCAGCACGGCGTCGGCGCCGCCGATTGTCGCCCCTTCGACCAGGTGGGCCAGCGTGCCGACGCCACCCGACGCCACCACCGGAATCCCGACCGCGTCGACCACCGCCCGGGTCAAGGCCAGATCGAACCCGTCTTTGGTCCCGTCGCGGTCCATGCTGGTCAAGAGGATTTCCCCCGCCCCGTTGGCGGCGCACGCTTGGGCCCACGCCACCGCATCGCGCCCGGTCGGCCGGCGCCCACCATGGGTGTAGACCTCCCACCCGCCCGGGCGCGCCCGGGCGTCGATGGCGACCACCGCGCACTGCGAACCGAATTCGTCGGCGACCTCGCGCACCACGTCGGGGCGCAAGAGTGCCGCGGTGTTGATGGCGACCTTGTCCGCACCGGCGCGCAAGAGCCGCCGGGCGTCGTCGGTGCCCCGCACCCCGCCACCGACGGTCAGGGGGATGAAGACCTGCTCGGCGGTGCGGGCCACGACCGAGACCATGGTGTCGCGGTCGTCGGACGACGCGGTGATGTCGAGGAAGGTCAGCTCATCGGCCCCATCGGCGTCGTAGCGCGCCGCCAGTTCGACCGGATCACCCTCGTCGGTGAGATCGACGAACCGCACGCCCTTGACCACGCGGCCACCGGTGACGTCGAGGCACGGGATCAGGCGGACGGTGCGCATGCGGCCAATGCCTCCTTGACGCTGAAGCGCCCCTCCACCAGTGCTTTGCCGACAATGACCCCCGACAGCTCGGCGGAGCCGACCGAGAGGGCCGCCAACGCTTCGAGGTCGGCGAGACTCGAGACGCCACCCGAGGCCACGATGGGAAGTGCGGTGGCCGCGAGCAGGGTCTCGAGGCCGGCCAGGTCCGGTCCCTCAAGCATGCCGTCGCGCTGGATGGCGGTGGCGACGACCCCGCCGATGGGTTCGTCGCGCCACAGCGCCAACAGCTCGAGCAGCGGATGGCCTGACGCATCGGCCCAACCGTGGCCGAGGGCCCGGTACGACCCGTCGGGAGCCACTACGTAGTCGAGTCCGACCGCAATTTGCCCGGGCCACCGGCGCGCGCACGAGGTGGCGAAACTTGGATCCTCGAGCGCCGCGGTCCCGAGCACGACGCGCGCGACTCCGAGTGCGAGCACCTCGGCCACATCATCGACGCGACGAATGCCGCCGCCGGTCTGGACCTTGACCGCACCGCCCGCCCGCTCGGTTGCGCTCGAGTTCGGGTCGGCCAACGCGGCAATGGCGGCGAGGGTGGTCCGCTCATGGGGCACCCCGGTTCGCGCCGCCGCCAGGTCGACCACGTGCACCCAGCGTGCCCCTTGATCCATGAACGACGTCGCAAGCGCCAAGGGATCGCCGTAGGTCACTTCGCGTGTGAAGTCCCCTTGGGTGAGCCGTACCGCGGTGCCGGCGTGCAGGTCGATGGCGGGAAACAATTCCACGAGTTCGCGCCCTTCACGCAGCCTGGGCGACGAAGTTGGCCAACATGGCCAGTCCGCTGCGCCCGGACTTCTCGGGGTGGAACTGCGCGCCCCAGACGTTGTCGCGCACAACGACGGCCGAGACCGGCCCGCCGTAGTCACACACCGCCACGGTTTCGTCACCGATGGGCGGGGCGAAGGAGTGGACGAAGTACACCCAGGGCTCGGGACCGAGCCCGTGCAGGGGTCCCGGGGCCGCATCGCCGTCCGCGCCCCCCACACCTGCAACTGGTTCCACTGCATCTGGGGATGTTTCTCAGAGGCCGCCGACGCGGAAACAGTACCGTCGAAGATCGACAGTCCGCTCACCCCGGGACTCTCGGTCGACGCGTCATAGAGCAACTGGAAGCCGACGCAGACCCCCAAGAACGGGACCCCCGACGCCACGGCGTCACGAGCCGGCTGCTCGAGGCCGCTGTCGATCAGGCCGCGGGCGCAGGCGCCGAACACGCCGACACCGGGCAGCACCACGGCGTCGGCCGCCTCGACCTCGCCACGTTGGTGACCAGGCGCGCGGCTGCGCCGACGTGTTGGAGCGCTTTTTCCGCTGAACGCAGGTTCCCGATCCCATAGTCGAGCACCGCAATGCGCGGTCCGGCGGGTGAGCGCACGGTCACAAGGTCCCTTTGGTCGAGGGGATTCCTCCGCCCTCGATCCGCACGGCGTCACGCAGCGAGCGGGCGACCCCCTTGAAGCTGGCTTCGAGCATGTGGTGGGTGTTCTTGCCCTCACGGCGGCGGATGTGCAGCGTCAGATTCCCCGCCGTGGCGAAGGCACGCCAAATTCCTCCGCCAGTTGGGGGTCGAAGGGCGGGGTCCCGAGCCCGGCGGTATCGGGTGCGAAATCGAGGCCGTAGGCCAAAAAGGGACGCCCGACAGATCGAGGGCCACCTCGATGAGAGCCTCGTCCAGCGGCAACAACATGCTGGCGAAACGACGGATCCCGCGCTTGTCACCGAGTGCCTCGGCGAGGCAGCCGCCGAGCACGATGCCGACATCTTCGACGGTGTGGTGCGCGTCGACGGCCAGATCGCCCTGGGCGTGCACCATGAGGTCAAACAACCGCGTGCCGTCCCAGTTGTTCGACCATGTGATCGAAAAAGGGCAGGCCGGTGCTGACATCGACCGTGCCGGTCCCGTCGATATCGAGTGCGGCCTCGATCGTGGTCTCTTTGGTGCTGCGGCGCTGCTCTGCTCGCCGCACCCGGGCCGCGCCGTCTGTTTGCACTCACAGGATCTCCTTTAACGCGATCAAGAAACGGTCGTTTTCTTCGGGCAGGCCGATGGTGACCCGCAGGCAACCCGCCAGCCCGTCCCAGCTCGCGGAGTTGCGGATCAGTACCGAATGCTCAAGCAGGCCCTCCCAGATGCGGGTGGCGTCGCCACCTTGGGGGCGAAAGAGGATGAAGTTCGCCTCCGAGGGCCAAGTCTCGATCCCGAGCTCGCGCGAGTGCGGCGGCCACCCGGCCCCGCTCTTCGCTGATCTGGGCCACCCGGGCCGCCATCTCGTCGGTGTAGCCAAGCGCGAAGAGGCCGGCCAACTGGGTCTGGGTGGACAAGTGGTACGGCAAGACCACCGCTTCACACGCCTCGACCACCTCGGGATCGGCCACCAAATATCCGAGCCGGGCGCCGGCCATGGCCCAGGTCTTCGAGAACGTGCGGGTCACCACCAGGCCGCGGTTGGTCCGGGCCGTGGCCGGTCCGCGTAACTCCAGTGCGCTCCAACTCGCGAACTGCCCGTAGGCCTCATCGACGATCACCAGGCCGGGGGCGGCCGCCAGGACCGCCTCGACGGTGGTCCGGGGTTCGACGCGTCCCGTCGGATTATTCGGTGAGCACAAGAAAGTGATGTCGGGACGGTGCGCTGCGAGCCAGGCCGACGCCTCGCCCGCGTCGATGCGAAAGTCGTCGTCGCGGCCGCCTTCGATCACGGCGGTCCCGGTCAACCGGGCAATGTGCGAATGCAGCGCATAGGTCGGTTCGAATACCGCCGCGCTGCGCCCGGGACCACCGAACGCGAGCAGGAGGCACTGGAGCACCTCGTTGGACCCGTTGGCGCAGAACACTTCGTCCTCGCTGACGCCGTGCAGGTCGCCAATGGCGTGCCGCAGTTCAGTGGCGGGCCGGTCGGGATAGCGGTTGAAGGCCACCTCCGCCAAAGCGTCGAGCAACTCTGCCGTCCACCCCGGTGGCGGAGCGAAAGGCGACTCATTGGTGTTGAGGCGTACCTCGGCGTCGACCTGGGGCGAGTGGTAGCCCTCGCTCAGGCGGAGATCGGGGCGAATGGGTGGGATCGCGTTCATTGGCCGGGCTTTCCCTCGGCGCTCAGGCGCCGCCGAATCGATTCGGCGTGGGCCGGGAGGCCTTCGACATTGGCGAGGGTGATCACCGACGGTCCGAGCTGCGCCATGGCCGCGTCGCGCACCCGCACGGCGTGGATGTGCTTGCGGAAGTCGTCGGCCCGCAGGGCCGAGGCGAAGCGCGCCGTGCGGTTGGTCGGCAGCACATGGTTGGGCCCGGCGATGTAGTCGCCGAGACTGGCCGGAGCCAGCGATCCAATGAAGACCGCGCCGGCGTTGGTCACTTGGGCCAGCAACTCGGCGGCCCCCGCCTCGTCATCGACCATCAGCTCGAGGTGTTCAGGGGCGATGGTGTTGGCGACCGCCATCGCCTCGGTTGGGCCATCGACCAGGCAGGCAATGCCCGCCGTGGCCAGGGTCGATTCGAGATCCGCCCGCCTCGGCGAGGCCGCGACGATGGCGTCGACCTCGGTGCTGACCGCCTTGAGCACCCCTTGGTCCCAGGTGACCAGCCACGCCAGCCCGTCGGGACCGTGCTCGGCCTGGACGACCAGGTCGATGGCGGCGAATTCGGTTGGGGCGTCGGGGCCGGCCACCACCACGATCTCCGAGGGCCCCGCAAAGGCCGAGGCGACCCCGACCACACCGCTGACCTGGCGCTTGGCCTCGGCCACATACGCGTTGCCCGGCCCCGCGATCACATCGACCCGGCGCACCGACTCGGTCCCATACGCCATGGCCCCGATCGCCTGGGCACCCCCGATCCGGTAGACCTCGCCAACCCCCGCGATGGCCGCCGCCGCCAAGGTGGCGTCGTCGACGCGGCCGTCCGCTGCCGGCGGCACGCACAAGATGATCTCGCTGACCCCCGCCACCCGGGCCGGGGCGGCCGTCATGAGCACGCTCGAGGGATAGCGCGCCCGCCCGCCCGGGGCATAGAGGCCGACCCGCTCGACCGGCCGGGTGAGGTGGGTGACGGTGACCCCGTCGGACTCGAAGTCGCCTGGGGGCGTGCCCTCGAAGGCGTGGTAGGCCACGATCCGCTCGAATGCCAGCTCGAGTGCGGCGGCGAGCTCGGGCGTCTCCGCCTTGACGCGCGCCAGGGCGGCGGCGATCTCGTTGGCCGGCACCGCTAGGGCGGCACTGACGTCGACCTGGTCAAATCGTTCGGTGTAATCGATCACGGCCTGGTCACCACGGCTGCGCACCGCCGCCAGCACTTCGGCGACCGCCTCGGCCACGTCAGTGCCGGGATCGCGCGGGCGCGGCAGGGCCTCGTCGAAGGGTGCGGTGGCACCGCGCAGGTCAAGGACTCGCAAAGACATGAGGTACCAAGGCTACTGGGGGTCCCGTCTATGGGTCATCATTCCCCTATGACTTCAGCCGCCGAGATTTCGTCGTTGACTTCGACCCTCCAAGAACTGAACGATCGGGTCACCTCCTTGGCCGAAACAGCGGTCACGACGGGGGACGAGGAGATGGCCCACGAGCTGTTCGCGGTCGAGCGGGCGCTCGGGGGGGCGCTACGTCGACTGCGTCGATTCGCTCAAACGGCGTAGAGCACCAGCTCGTGCCCGAGCTGGGTGGCGGCATTGCGCAACACGGTCTGGCGCTGGGCCACCACGGCACAGTTGCGTCGATCCGCCAGCTCGATCACCGCCATGACCGCCAGCTCAGCGGTATCGCAGCGCACGGCCAGCTCGCCGGAGCGACGGGCCGCCTCGGCGGTGAACGGCTCCACCTCAGTGCCGTCGAGCAGCTCCATGATCCGGTCGCTGCGTGCTTCGGTCCGAAAGCCTTCGGCCACCGCCACGGCCGGTATCAACGGCACGATCCCGTTCGAGAGGGCCGCTTTGTGCAGTGCCCACATCATCCGGTCTCCCCGAGCCGCTGCATGGAGGGCCCCGACCCCGTAGACCAGACCCTCCGCGCCGAGGCTGACTCACCGGCGCCGGACCCGAGAAGCCACTCCCGAGACACCCGAACGCAGCTTGGCCAAGAGCGCCTCACCGGCCGCCAACTCCTCGGGGCTCAGCGAACCGGTTTCGCCCTCCCAGGCCGCCACGCCCCGCATGCCTTGGCGCACCCGCAGCTGCTTCTCGGCCGCGTTGGACAGCCACGCGCTGAACGAGACACCGTCTTCCTTCGCCGCGAGCTCCACGGCGGTCGCCACCTCGTCGCCCAACGAGACTGAGCGCTTGGTTACCATGCCAAAAGGGTAACACCCGCAGTAGCACCAAGAAACTGGCCAAACTTCGGGCCAGACACCAATGCCGGCCCCAGAGGGCCGGCATTGGGCGAGTCGGCCAGGAGGCGGATCCCAGCAACGACCCTTTCGGAACCAGGTGGCGGGAACCGGTTCCAGGACAATGCTATCGCGAGGCATCCGTCATGTCACCAGCGATGACCGCTGCGAGCAGGGATCAGAGCTTCGCTCCGGTATCGCGAGGAGGGGCAGATGTCCGCCAGCACGCAGCGTCCGCAGGCCGCAATGCGGGCCCGGCACACCGCTCGCCCGTGCAAAATCAAGCGCAGGCTGAAAGCGCCGCGTTCGGTGGGCGGGATCAGCGCGTTGAGGTCGTGTTCAACCTTGACGGGGTCAGCGCGTTCGGTGAGTCCGAGCCGCTTGCTCACTCGAAGCACATGGGTGTCGACGGGGAGCCCCGGCAACCCGAAGGCCACGCTGCGCACGACGTTCGCCGTCTTGCGGCCCACGCCAGGTAGGGACACCAGGTCGCAGAGATCGGTTGGCACCTCGCCGGCGAAGCGAGCGTCGAGGGCCTGGGCCATAGCGATGAGGTTGCGCGTCTTGGCCCGGAAGAATCCCGTGGTCCGGATGAGCTCTTCGACACGTTCAGGGTCCGCGTGCGCCAGCGCGGACGGCTCGGGGTAGGCGGCGAAGAGTTCGGGGGTCACCAAGTTGACCCGGGTGTCGGTGCACTGGGCGGACAAGATGGTCGCAGCCAGCAGCTCGAAGGGCGTCGCGTAGTGCAATGCACACAATTCGCGCGCACTGCCCGGGTATTCGGTGGCCAAACGTTCGAGCACCACCTTGGCCCGCCCCTTGGGTGTGCGCGGACGTCCCACTTGCTCAAGGTAGCGGGTTAACGTGCGCCGGTGAACGTGCGCGTGCGCGAGCGACTCTCCGCGACCGAGGCCACCGCGGTACGCGCCCTTTCGGATCGTGCCACCAGCGCCGACCACCATCAGGCCCTCTCAGAGGACATGCCGCGAGCCTGGGTCCTGCTCGAAGATGACCGCGGGCTGCTCGCTTGCGCCACGGTGGTCGATGCCAACGCGGGGATCACCGCCATCCATTTCGCCCTCGACCCGGTGGCCCGAGCGGATCCGTCGCTCACCCCCGTCTTGCTCGAGGCCGCCCGTCGCGCAGCCGGTGGGCCGGTACGCGTCTGGGTCAATCTTGCGACCCCCGCCGACGACGCCGCCCTGGCCGCCATTGGGCTGGCGCCCGAGCGCGACGTGATCCAGATCGCGCGTCGCCCTCCCGCTCCCGAGCGACGTGATCGCCGCCACCCGCCCGCTGGCGGTGCGAGCGATCCAACTCGGCGTCGACGACGATGCATGGCTGTCCGTCAACAATCGGGCCTTCGCCGACCACCCCGAACAAGGCCACTGGACACTCGCAACCCTGCGAGAACGCGTGCACGCGCCGTGGTTCGATCCGCAGGGTTTCTTGGTGGCACCCGACCCCAACGGCCCCGGTCTCATCGGTTCGTGCTGGACCAAGATCCATACCGACACCTCACCGGTACTCGGTGAGATCTACGTCATCGCGGTCGATCCCGCCCACCACGGACAGGGCTGGGGCCGATCCTTGACGGTCGCCGGCCTGCGTTGGCTCGCCGACGCGGGCATCGAGCACGCCATGCTCTACACCGAAGCAACCAACACGGCTGCAGTGGCCCTCTATGCCTCGCTCGGATTCCGCGTCGACCACGTCGATCGGTCCTACCGGGACACGTGACGCGACGGCGGGCTAGGCCACCCCGGTACCGACCGCCCGACCGATCCCATAAGTCACTCCGGCCGCCACCATGGTGATGATCAGCTGACGCAGCGCGGAGCGAACGTAGGAGCGTTCGGTATAGGCGGCGAGGATCGCCCCGACCGCAATTGCTGCGAGCACGCCCAAGAGCACGGAGGCGACCAACGCCGCGGTACCGCTGGTCACCAACCACGGGGCCAGTGGGATGAACGCACCGAGCGCGAACGACAAGAACGACGCCAGCGCAGCCTGGACGGGCGAACCGAGCGCCTCGGTGTCGATTCCGAGTTCCTCTCTCGCATGGGTTTCGAGGGCCAGCTGGGGATCGGACATGACCTGGTCCGCCATGTCTTTGGCCACCGACGGGTCGATGCCCCGCTTGACGTACATACCCCGGAGCTCGTTGGTCTCGCCTTCGGGACTCCTTTGCAGCGCCCGGCGCTCCACCTCGAGCTCTCGTTCGAGCAATTCGCGCTGGGCGCTCATCGAGATGTACTCGCCCGCCGCCATGGAAAATGATCCGGCAACCAACCCCGCCACGCCGGCGAGCCGCACGAACCCACCGCCCGGGCTGGCTCCGGCAATGCCGAGGACGAGCGAGAGGTTGGTGACCAAACCGTCACTGACGCCGAAAATGGCGGCGCGCGCCCCACCACCGCGGATATCACGGTGATGGTGGGGGTGCGGGGGCGTCGAGGGCTGGTCATCCACGAGGTTCAGCGTAGCGACGGCGCCAAGTTTGGCGGCCCTTAGCTCGCCTCGACGCCCCGGACCTTGCCTGCTGGCGCGCCCAGGTTCTCGAGAACCGTCGAGTCGCTAACGACTGGGCGAGACCGAATCGAGGGCGATGGACATTGTCTCGCCATAGTGCACCGTGCCAAGGGGCCCCTGGCCCTGGCTGACGGCGACCGTTTCGCGCTCGACGCAAGATGACACCGTCACTTGTCGACACCCAGTAATCGGTCGGGTTGACGCCGTGCTCGGCGCCCGAGAACGACATGGAGATGCGCGTGTGGATCGCCGGCATCGACTTCCCATCGACTTTGACCCGGGCATAGTTGAGGACCTGGCCCACCAATTCGATGCGCTCCCCCGTTGCGTGGCACGTCGTGTGCCATTTCTCGCCCAGCGTCGGATCCGGGGGCAAGAAATAGGTATTGGCCGGACAACTGATCACACTCGTGGTCTTGGTGCCTGCGATCTGTTCATAAGAGAGGGCCGAGTGCACGTCGATCTTTCCGTGGTTCGCCGCACATTCCACCAGCCCTTCGATATGTTGCTCGAAGGGCTCCCACTGCAAGGTCGCACAGCCGGCCGAGTCGGTGACGATCATGTCCGAGGCCGTCGGAAACGCGCGGGAGATGCCACCGAAACTCAGATGCTCACTGCCCGTCGTGCGGTAACGATAAACGCCCGCGGGTGGAATGAGTGTGTTGGCGCCCCGTTGCTTGCCCCGTTGCTCGAGCCGGTATTGGCGGAGCGCCTGGCTCAGGTCCACCCGCGTGGCCGGACTGCGCAAGATGAAGAACCAAATGCCCGCACCGACCACCGCCACGATGGCAGCCAGGCTCAAGATCCCCGCACCCACCATCCAGATACGGTGCTGGGAGGCCCACGTCGCAATCGGCATACATGAGCATTCTAGTTTGACGCCCCCGGCCCGCCCAGGTGGATCCGACTCAGGGCCGGCGCGCTCGGCAACGCCATTGGTTCGTCGGCATTCTCACCTGACAAGAGACCAGGTCAGCGGGGCGAATTCGAGCACCGGCCCGGCCCTTGGTCCCGCGCCACCCCACCGAGGGCCACGTACCCATAGGGGCGCTGGCGGCCCCGCAGAACAGACCCGTGCACATGCGGCGGCGCAAATGGAGGGAACCGGGCCCCCTTGGTTCGCCCCGTTTCGTCGTGCCCCGAGCCATTTGCGCAGGGCGGCCGGGCATCGGCGGACTTCTCAAGTCCGACCCGATGGACGGTAGGGTGCCAAGGCCGAGAACGTCTTCATCTGCAGCGAGGAGCGCACCATGACCACCATTGTCAACGGCGTCGATGCCTTTCACGATCTCGTCGGCCAGCAACTCGGGTACTCCGAATGGGAGCCGGTGACCCAACAACGGATCGACACCTTCGCCGACGCCACCGACGATCATCAGTGGATCCACGTCGACCCCGAACGCGCCAAGGACGGCCCCTTCGGTGTGGCGATCGCCCACGGCTACCTCACGCTCTCGCTCGCCCCGGTGCTCTTGAACAAGGTGTTGCGGGTCGACAATATGAAGTTCGGCGTCAACTACGGCGCCAACAAGGTCCGCTTTCCCTCGCCCGTTCCGGTCGGTTCGGATCTTCGCATGGGGGTCACCGTCGCCGCGGTCGATGACGTCGAGGGCGGCGTGCAGGTGACCTACGACCTCGTGATGGAAGTGCGCGACGCACCCAAGCCGGCCTGCGTCGCCCAAGTGGTGTACCGCTACTACCGCTAACGGTGCCCAACTCGGCGCTCCCCGAAGGGGCGGAGAAGACGGCTCGGGTCCGCTCGATGTTCGATGCCATCGCGCCCCGCTACGACCTGGTCAATCGGATCATGACCTTCGGGCTCGACCAGTCCTGGCGTCGCACCACCGTCGCCGCACTCGCCCTGCCGCGCCACTCGGTGGTGCTCGACTTGGCCTGTGGAACCGGCGACCTCACCCGCATCGCGCGGGCCCGGGGCCACCGCGTCGTCGGGGCCGATCTCAGCGTGGGGATGCTCGGGGCCAACACCACCGGCGCACCCCTGGTGCATGCGGACAGCAGTCAACTGCCCTTCGCCGACGGCTCTTTCGACGGCCTCGTGTGCGGCTACGCGCTGCGCAACTTCACCGATCTGGCCCAGGCCCTGAACGAAACGGCTCGGGTACTGCGTCCCGGTGGGCGCCTCGCCATCCTCGAGGTCGACGCACCCACCTCGCCGCTGTTGCGCACCGGATACAAGCTCTGGTTCGAAAAGGTCGTCCCCGTACTCGGGGGTGCGCTCTCGGACAGGGCGGCCTATGAGTACCTCCCGCGTTCGACCGCCTACCTCCCCCCGGGCCCACAGTTGCGGCGACTCTTGGTGGACGCGGGCTACTCGGCGGTCGGGATCCGCCCGCTCGCCGGCGGCCTGAGCCAGCTGCTCGTCGCCACCCGCCGCGGCCTGCCGACCCGGTGAGCGAGTTCAACGACCTCCACGCCCGCACGGTCGCGCTCGATTACGGGCCCGACGCCTTGGAATTCGACGCCAGCCCGACCGTCTTGTTCGACCGTCCCGGACTGACCCTGGTTGGTTGGGGCACCGCCCTGCTCGTCCCCGCCCACCAGGCCACCGCGACCCTTGGCGCCATTGCCTGCGACGACCAGGTGCGCCGGAGCGGCTCGGGGGTCGTCGCCCTCGGTGCCCTGCCCTTTGCCTCGGCCATGCACGGCGAGCTCATCGTGCCGCGATTCATCATGGGGATCGCCCGGGAGGTCAACGGCGAGACCCATCGTTGGGCCACCGCAGTCGGGCCAACGGATCAGCCGTTGCCCACGACCGACGAACTCTTCGATTCGGTGATCTGGCAATACGGGACGGCGGATGCAAAGAGCGGGCGACCCGACGCCACCATCAGCGCGCTCGAGGCCACACCGACCACCGAGGGCTATGGCGAAATGGTGGCTCGGGCCGTCGCACTGATGACGGCGCCCGGAGCGTCGGTGCGCAAGATGGTGCTTTCGCGCCTCATCACCGCACGGCTCGACTCGCCGCTCTCGCTTGCTGTCGTCCTGCGACGCTTGCGCGACCACGAACCCAATTGCACCATCTTCTCCTTCCCGGTCCCCGACGGCACTTTCTTCGGTGCCTCACCCGAACTCTTGATCTCGCGTTCTGATCGCCACATCGCGTGTCACCCGCTCGCGGGGACGGTCCCGAGGGGGGCGACCGCCCGGGCCGACGCCGATGCGCAGGGCGCTCTGGCGGGTTCGGCGAAAGAACAGGCCGAGCACCGCTATGTCATCGACGACATCACCTCGATCCTCCAACCGCTGTGCACCTCATTGGTGGTGCCACCCGCCCCCTCGCTGGTGACGTTTCGGGCGGTGGCCCACCTCGGCACCCGCATCGAAGGCGAGTTGAGCGCGCCGACCCCGGTGCTCGACCTGGTCGAGTCCCTCCATCCGACGCCGGCAGTCGGTGGGTTTCCCCGATCGGCGGCATTGCGCGCCATCGCCGAGGCCGAACCGGTCCCCCGCGGCTATTGGGCGGGCCCGGTTGGCTGGACCGACGCCGAGGGGAATGGCGACTGGATGATCGGTATCCGAAGTGCGCAGCTCCAACTCGATGCCACGACGGTCTCCTTGCACGCCGGGGCGGGCATCGTGGCCGATTCCGACCCGACGTCAGAAGCCAACGAGGTCAACGTCAAGCTGTCCTCGGTGCTCGAATCAGTGGTCCCGGGCGGCTCAACGAGCCTGCGGTAGCCGCACCCGCGCCGGCACCGCCGCGGCCTCGATGGCATTGGCCAGCGGGAGCCACACCACGAACGAAGCCCCGCCCCCGGGGGCTGACTCGACGAGTGCCCGACCGCCGAGTGCTTCGGCGATGGCGCGCACGATGGCCAAACCGAGTCCGGTGCCGGCCCCGGTGCGCGACGGGTCGGCGCGGTAGAACCGATCGAAGATGCGTTCTGTGTCGGCTGGATCAATGCCCGGCCCGGTGTCGCTCACCCGCAGATAGCCCATGCCCGCTTCGCCACCGCCTCCCTCGTTGCGGCCGACCCCGACCGACACGGTGACGGTGGTCCCGAGCGGGGTGTGGGCCACGGCGTTGCGTACCAAGTTGTGGGCGACTTGGGCCAGGCGTTCGGGGTCGCCGATCACCACCACCGGCCCTTCGGTGTCGAGGATGATCCTTCGACCGTGCTCGAGGGCATTGGAGTCGTCCACCACGTCGCGACAGATGGCCGTGAGTTCGACCGGTTCGCTGCGCAGCGGCCGCCCCCGGTCGAGCTCGGCCAACAACAAGAGGTCCTCGACCAATCCCCCCATACGGGTGGCCTCCTCTTCGATGCGTTGCAACGCCTTGTTCTTGGAGGCCTCGTCGGAGAATCCACCCCGGCGGAGCAGTTCGGCGTAGCCGCGGATCGAGGTCAGTGGCGTGCGCAGCTCGTGCGACGCGTCGGCCACGAACTGACGGAGGCGCTCCTCGGACGCCGATTTCACGTCGAAGGCACCTTCAATCTGGGTCAACATCTCGTTGAGGGCGGTGCCGAGCCGACCGACTTCGGTATCGGGGGAACCTTCGGGGACCCGTCGGGCCAGATCGCCCGAGGCAATGGCATCGGCCGTCTCGGCCATGTCGGCCAAGGGACGCAGACCGCGCCGCACCAACCACAACGCCAAGACCCCCATGGCCACCACGACGGCCAGGCTGGCCAACAACTCAATCCGGCGCAGCGACGCCAAGGTGTCTTGGGTCGGGTTCAATGACAAGGCGCTGTACAAAGTGCCCTGGGGCACTTCGAGCGCCACGGCACGGTAGCTCGCCCCGGGGTCGCCTTTGCCCCCGACGACCACGGCATTCGGATTGGGTGTGAAGGCACCTCCGTGGCGGCCGAAATGTCCGTGGGCCGGAATGTCGGAGTCTTGGACCGGGATGCCGGCGAGGTGGATGGGACTCGGGTCGGGTCGGTTCGGCGAACCCGACGGGCGCCGGAGCACCACCTGGCCCCGAGCGTCGACCACCAAGAGGTAGAGATCGGGAGAGACCCGGTGCGAGAGTTCAGCGGGTGTCACCACCAAATGGTGATAGGCAGCCGCGTTCAGATAGTTGGAAGCAATGGTCTCGGATGCCGCCAACTGGTTGTCGGCTCTTCCATAGAGAAACGAGCTGACCGAGGCATAGGTGACGAAGTCGGCCACCGCGAGTCCCACTACCAGCAAGATGGCCATCACCGCGACCAACCGCCGGTGCAGGTTCACGAATCTCGAGGAAGTCGCAGTGTGTAACCCACCCGCCGGATCGTGTGGATCAGCGGGAGCTCGCCTTCGTCGACCTTCTTGCGCAGGTAGCTGATGTAGGTCTCGACGATGTTCGGGTCGCCGTGAAATCCGTAGCCCCACACGTTGTCGAGAATCTCGGACTTCGACATGACCCGGCGGGCGTTCTCGAGCAGGTAGCGCAAGAGGTTGAATTCGGTTGCGGTCAGGTCGATGACCCGCTCGCGGCGCCACACCTCGTGGGTATCGATGTGCATGGTGACGTCGGCGAAGGTAAGTATCGACCAGTCGGCCGCCACCACCTCGCGGGCCCGGCGCAGAATCGCCCCTACCCTGGCCATCAGCTCTTCGATGCTGAACGGCTTGGTGACGTAGTCATCACCCATCGCCAGACCCTCGACCTTGTCCTCGGTGGTGTCGCGCGCCGTCAAAAAGACGATCGGGACTTGTTCACCTTGTTGGCGCAAGCGCCGGCACACCTCGTTGCCGTCGAGGTCGGGCAGCATCACATCGAGCATGACCAGGTTGGGGCGATAGGTCCGCACCAAATCGAGCGCCTCGGCCCCGGTGCCGGCGACTCCGACGTCATAGCCCTCGAAGCGCAACGCCGCCGACAAGAGTTCGGCGATGTTGGGCTCGTCGTCGACCACGAGGATCCTGGCCGTTGGCAGTTCGGTGGTCACCATGTTGCCCCCTCGCCCTCGCGCACCGCAATGGCGACGATCTCGCCTGGTTCAGGCTCCGATTTCGGCGGCGCGATCCGATTGGCCTGGGCGCGCCCACGGCGAAGTCCGCGCCAGGCCCGCCCGAGTCCCCACCACGTGACCAGGCCCAGGGCTTCGAAGACAATGACCGACGACATCTTGGACTCACCCGCCGTCCGGTCGACGAAACTGATGGGCACTTCGGTGATGCGGGCACCGTGTTGCTTGGCCCGGTAGGTCATCTCGATCTGGAAGCCGTACCCCTCGGCCCGAATGTGGTCGAGGTCGAGGGAACGCAGAATCGAGGCCGAATACGCCCGAAAACCCGCCGTCGAATCCGCCACGCCGAGACCGAGCACGGCGCTGGCGTAGCGGTTGCCACCCCGAGAGAGCAGCTCGCGGTGCCAGGCCCAGTTCGGGATGGAGCCCCCCGGCATATAGCGCGACCCGATCGACACGTCGTAGCCCCGTGCGAGGGGTTCGAGGATCGAACCCAGGGCGCTCGGGTCGTGCGAGAAGTCGGCATCCATCTCCACGAAGGCGTCGTAGCCGCGTTCGAGTCCCCAGGCGAAGCCGTCACGATAGGCACTGCCGAGCCCGGACTTGGCGGGGCGGGCCAAGAGGTGGACATCGGAGAGTTCCGCCGCCACGCCGAGTACCAGGTCGGCCGTCCCGTCGGGGCTGCCGTCGTCGACCACCAAGAGTCCCGCTTCAGGCAGGGATTCGCGAACCCGATGCAGGATCCGCACAATGTTCTCCGACTCGTTGTAGGTCGGTATGACTACCAGTGGACGCACACTGGGCATTCTAGGAGATGGGCCTGGTCAAGACGTCTCGCCGGCCAGGGCCGCCTCGTCGGGCGACGGCCCCAGGCGAAGCTCTCTGACCACCACCTGGATCGCCCCCCCGACCGGGATGCCGATCAGGGCGCCCACAAAGGTCCCGAGCCCCTCGCCCACCCGACCGCCCAGGGTGGCACCCACCAAGACGGCCAAGAGCACCCAGAAAGGATTGAGGCGAACGGTCTTGGACATGATGATCGGATTGAGAGCGTGATTCTCGATCTGTTGGTAGACCAAGAACACCACGAGCATCACGATTCCCGCAGGCACCGAGTGGATGGCCGCGATGATGACGACCGGCACCCCGGCCAAGAGCCCGCCGACGAGGGGCAGAAGATCGACGAGGGCCACGAAGACTCCGAGCAGGAGGGCAAAGGGGACCCCGAGGATGGCCAAGGTGATCCCGACGATCACCCCGGCGATGACCGAGGTCAAGAAGTTCCCCAGCATGTACCCGGTGACCGAGCGCATGGACTGATTGGCCACCCGGTCGAGCCGCAATGCCGTCGCCGGGCTGAACAGGTTCATTAGACCGTGCCAGAGGCGGGGCGATTCGAGCATGGTGAAGAACGTCAAGACCGCAATGGTGCCCACGGTCACCAGTGAGGACAGCGCGGCTGCACCCACCGAAAATGCCGTCGCAGGTTTGAGAACCTTGGTCAACTGCTTGGTGATCTGCGAAGATCCCTCCGAGAGGTACTTCTGCAGATGGAGCCGGAACACCAGCCGCCCGAGCGGCCCCCGACCCTGTCGGGTGTTCTTGACGAGGTTGGGGATCTCTTTGCCGAAGTGGACCGCCGCGGAAACCAACGGCGACGCGAAGAGATAGACCAAGAAACCAAAGACGACCAGACCGATCAAAAAGACAACGGTCGTGGCGACGCCGTGCGACATCCCATGGCGTTTGAAGAAGCGGGTGGGCGGGGTCAAGAGCAAGGCGATGAAGAACGCCACCACCGCGTAGAGGATGATCTTGCGCAGCACCCACAATCCAACGAGCAGCAGCGCGTTGAGATCGAGGAGCCCGATCACCACGATGGTGCCCACCACGATGGTGGCGAGCGGGATGCCCCTTCGGTCCGCGCTCCCCGAGAGGCGGGATCGCCAAGTTTCCGCGACGTCCTCAGCCATCCAACCAGCATGGCAGCTCTGAGGGGTCCCCGACGTGCAAGCATGAGTTCAATGCAAGTGCCGCGCACAGAGGAGGCCAGCCCGCAAAAGCGCCGCTGGCTCCCGCGCAACGTGAAGATCACCGTCATGGTCTTGCTCTTGTTCTTCGTCGGCGAGTACATCCTCTTGCCCGAGCTCGCCAGTGCCCGCCGAGAATTCCACCGGGTCGGGCAGCTCAACTTCTTATGGCTGGTTCTCGGCGCCTTCCTCGAGGTCGCCGCACTCGTGGCGTATGCCCAACTGACGCACTCGGTGCTCGAACCCGGTGCCCCACGACGCTTCCGACTCTTTCGCATCAACATGTGGGCACTCGCCATCAGCCACGTGCTGCCGGGCGGCACGGTCCCTGGCACCGCCGCCAGCTACAAACTCTTGACCGATTCGCAGGTGTCGGGGAGTACCGCGGCGTTCGGGTTGGCCACCCAAGGCATTGGTTCGGCCCTGGTCCTCAACATCATCTTTTGGTTGGCCTTGCTCATCTCGATTCCGCTCAACGGCTACAACCCGCTCTATGGGTTTGCCGCCATCCTCGGCGTGTTGCTGCTCTCGATCTTCGCCGGGCTCGTGTACCTCTTCACCAAAGGTGAAAAGAAGGCCGGGGTGTGGGTCAACAAGGTCGCCAATCGACTCCCGTTCGTCAAGCCCGACACCGTGACGACCCTGGTCAAGAAGGTGGCCGACCGGATCAAGGTCCTCTCCAAGAATCCCCAGCTGCTCACACGCGCCGGTATCTGGGCCGC
Source organism: uncultured Acidimicrobiaceae bacterium (assembly GCA_963800725.1). Lineage (GTDB taxonomy): Bacteria > Actinomycetota > Acidimicrobiia > Acidimicrobiales > RAAP-2 > Bog-473. The sequence continues at coordinate 97,237 of CAWDCE010000021.1, forward strand.
GGCCAACTGGCTCCTCGACGCGAGTTCCCTGTGGGTCTTCCTCTTCGCCTTTGGCGCCCACGTCTCCCCCGTCGACCTGCTGGTCGCCTACGGGTTGGCGAATGTCTTGGCGGTCCTGCCGGTCACCCCGGGCGGCCTCGGGGTCATTGAGTTGACCTTGGTCACCGTGCTGACCGGATTCGGGGTGCATGCCGGGGCGGCCACCGCCGGGGTGCTGTGCTGGCGCCTGGTGAATTTCTGGTTACCCATTCCCTTTGGCGGATTGTCCTTCCTCTCGCTCAAGCTCGGCGGTCGGCTCGCAACCGCGCAGGCCCACGCCCAACCTTCGGTCAACTAACGGCGCCGCAACCCAGGTACTTGGCGCCCCGACCGGCGGCCCGGGTCAGTGACGTCGCCTCGCCGCCCCATCGAGCCACGAACAAGCGCACGGACCTTGGCCCTCCATCGCTCGGCGCCGGAGGGCAACACCACGTGCGGCACACCGAGGTCATTGCCTCACGCGTCTTTTGCGGAACGGGCCACTTCACCATCGCGCCACGACTCGGTGGACCTGGCTTCGGCCCGCTGGTGGACGACGGTCCCGGGCCTCGCGCCGGCGCCCGCACTAGTTTGAACGTCTCGTATCGAACTGACGACACGACGTGCGTGCACGATCAGTGATGGTCTTGATAACTGGGAGAGATGCAATGGCCAAGTCTTCGTGGGTATCGACCGTCGTTCGAGTGGAAAAGCCCTGGGGACACGAGGAGCACTTCGCCCTCGTCGACGGCCGCTATTGCGGAAAGGCGCTCCACGTCACCGCGGGGCACGCGCTCTCACTGCAATACCACGAGCACAAAGAGGAGACCGTCGCGGTGCAGTCGGGCCGCCTCCTCTTCGAGGTGGGCGCTCCCGACGTCGAGCTCGAATCATTCGAGCTGCTCCCCGGCGAAGCCGTCCATCTGCGGCCCGGCACCCGGCACCGCATGACCGCCCTCGAGGACACGGTCATCCTCGAGGCGAGCACCACCGAGCTCGACGACGTGGTGCGTCTCGACGATCGTTACGGCCGCCACTAAGCGCTCGCAGCGCCGCTCAGCGCCATCGCAACCGCCCCAGCGCTCGCTCCGGCCATCAATCCCTGTTACGGCGACGGGGCGTCCACCGAAAGCCCCGACACCGCGCCGGGCGCGAGCGCCGTTGCCAGTTGCCCTGAGGTCACCGAGCGCGGGCAGGACGGCCTCGAGGAAGGCCACTGTCTCGTTGCGCATGGCCGCGGCGCTCGGGGAGTCGTCGAGGAAAGTGCCGAGGTGATCACCGCCGGCCAAGGTCACCACCGCTTTGGGCATATTGGCTGACGAATAGATTGCCTCGGCTCTCGGGTACAACCCGTACTCGTCGTCGGTGCCGACCGCCACGAACAAGGCACCGGGGGTCGGGGCACTCCACGTGCCCCCCACTCCATCGGGAATCTCGCCCGAGAGCGAGAGGTACGCCTTGATGCGGTGGTCGGCATAGATCGCGTTGAGCGCAAGCAGGGCGACGTCGGTGCCACCATCGGAGTGGCCCGCCACCGCAATCTCCTTCGGGTTCACTGGGCCGGCCACCCCGGTGAGCATCTGGGTGATGACGAAGGACATGTCGAGCGCCTGTTCGGGATAGTTGCTGATTGGATCCCCGGGCAAGGTCGCGGCGGAATCAGGGAATGTGGGCGCGGCCACCAGGTACCCCGCCGCCGCCCACGAGTCGAGAAGGGTCTCATAGACCTGCGGGCTCGAATCCCATCCGTGGGCGAAGACCACCAGGGGAAGTGGGCCCTTCAACCCGACCGGCCGTCGGATGACGGTCACGAGCGTACGGCCGTCGTGGCCAGGTACATCACCGCGCGCTGGCGTGGACCGGCTCGGATCGGTGAATGTCTCGGTCTCGTCCATGACGCCGAACGGGGGATGCGGCGCCGGGGCCGTCGTCGTGGTCGCCTTGGGGTGCTTGTGCGTCCCGAGGCTCTGGTGCGTCACCGACGTCGACGCCTTGGGTGCACTCGCCCACCACCCGACCACCAGGGCGGCGACCAACACGAGGCCGAGACCCACCAAGACCGAGCGCCCAGGGGATTTCATTGCGCGTCAGTTTCGCACCCCGACCGCCGCTTCGACCGTCGCTACGCTCACCTCGATGACCAATGACCGTGACGTGGCGCTCGTGCTCTTCGACCTCGGGGGCGTCCTCATCGATGTCGGCGGCGTCGAGCCCATGCGGTCGCTGGCGGGTATCGGCTCGGACGAGGAACTGTGGCACCGATGGCTCGCCAGTCCCTGGGTCAGATGTTTTGAGCGCGGCGAGTGCTCGGCGCACGAATTCGCCGCCGGCGTGGTCGACGAGTGGCATCTCGATCTCGGCGCCGCGGCGTACCTCGCCGCCTTCACCTCTTGGATGAGCGGTCCTGTCGCCGGAGCGGCCGAACTCGTCGCACAAGTTCAAGCCAGCGTCCCGGTTGGTTGCCTCTCGAACATCAATGCCCTCCATTGGGCGACCATCGCCTCGGATTCGCCGATCTTCGACCGCCTGGATCATCGCTTCTTGTCCTTCGAGATCGGCCTGGTCAAACCCGACGCCGAGATCTTCGAGTACGTCGCCACCCGGCTCGACACGCCTCGCGACCAGGTGTTGTTCTTAGACGACAACCAAATCAACGTGCACGCTGCGGAGGCGGCCGGCTTCAGCGCCCGTTGCGTGTCGGGGCTCGACGAGGCCCGTCGGGCCCTGGTCGCGGCCGGCCTCATCGCCCCTTCGCCCTAGCCTCTTGGCATGTGCCGAAATATCACCACACTGCGAGGACTCGAGCCGGCCGCAACCACCGACGAGATCGAAGCGGCCGCCCGCCAATACGTGAGAAAGGTCAGCGGGGTCCAAGCGACATCGGCGCGGACCGAGGCCGCCTTCGAAAAGGCCGTGCGCGACATCACCGCTGCAACGACGGCCCTGCTCGCCGAGCTGCCGGCGCGCCACCAGCCACCCCCGACGCTGCCGCCACTGCGCCGCCGAGCGACGCTCGACGTCTGAGTCGAGCGATCGGGGCGCTTGGCCGACACCTTCAGCCGACGCTGATTGGGGTGAGGGTGGCGGGGTCGACCCCCACGCCGCCCGCCGCACTGCTCGCGTAGGCGGCCAACGCGAAGCGCAGCACGTCGACCGCGTCGTCGCCACTCCACAACAGCGGACCTTCGCCGGTGTGCAACCAGCGCAGCCAGTGCCGGCCCGAGTCGCGAAAGCTGCTGGCCCAGTCGTCGTCGAGCGCATGGAACGAGCGCATTTCCCCGTCGGCGTAGATCTCGAGGCTCGGCTGCTGGATGCCCCGCCCGGTGCAGCGGTTGACCCGGCCGTAGCCCTTGTGGCCCGTGACCTCCCAACGTTCGTCGTTGGTGTAATAGTCCGAGCGCAAGTACATCTCGGGCGCCAAGGTGATGTCCCAGACCCCGCGTACGCCGTTTTCATGTTCGAAGACGATGGTGCTCGGTGCGTCGATGAAAACGGTCGGGAAGACTTCGGTGCCCCCGACCCACGCCCGCACCTCTTTGATGGGCCCGAAAAGCCAGATGGCCGTCGACAGCTTGTGCCACCCGTCGTCGAACACCAAGATGCCGCGACCATCTTGGATCTGTTGGAACTGCCACTTGTAACTACTGGCGGGCACATCCCATCCCCCGAGGCCACTGCCCACCATTTTCATCGTGTAGCCACTGACCGCACCGAGCTCGCCCGATTCGACGGTCGCCTTCAGCCGGAGCAGCGGCTCGTAGAAGATATAATTTTCCATAACCCGCAGAATGCGGTCATTGGCCTCGGCGGCGTCGAGCATGATCTGCGCGTCGGCCACGTCGTTGCACATTGGTTTTTGCAGGTTGACGTGCCAGCCATAGCCGAGGAGTTCGACCACGCCCTCGACGTGGAGGGGAATGGGGAGCAAGGCCTCGACCGCATCGACCTCGACGTCGCTCGCCGCTAACTCGGCCGCCGTGGCAAAGGTCGCGGCGTTGGGCCATCGCGCTGGCGTTGGGCTCGGCGTGCTCGTCGGGGTCGACCAACGCCACCACTTCGACATCGGGATTGTCGACGTAGGCCCGCATATTGAGGTCATAGATTCGCCCGAGCCCGATGAAGGCGGCCCGGACCGGTCGGTCATACGGCACAAAACTCATGGGGGCACTCTCTCATCGCACCATGCGGACATTCCAACCCGGCCATTTCTCGCTACTCGACTCGAACTGGGTCAGGCGGCGTGGCCCACCAAGAGGGCGAACCCGCGCCAGCGCCAGAGGCACTCCACTTGGACCAGGCCGACCGAACGCATCCACTCGAGTTGGCGGTCGGGGGCGACGAGCCGGTCCTCGGGATCATCGGCGGTCCGCCCGATCGCCGTCAGAACGCGGCATGGTGTTCGGGCGTGGCCGAGGCCACGACCTCGAGATTGGCGAAGAGGCCACCGGGGCGCAGCTGGGCGGCCACCTCGGCGAGGAGCGCCAACTTGCGTTGGTCTTCGAGGTGATGGATGGCGAAGCCCGAGATGATCACATCGAAGTCACCGAGCGCCCCAATGGGTTCGGCCAGATCGAAGTGCTCGATGCGCACCCGGGCTGATTTGCGCGCCAAGAAGCCGCCGAGCCGGGCGATCCAGATAATGACCTCGCCGATGGCGGGAACTTTCTCCGGTAGAGACTTCCCCTTGTTGACGGTTCGGAACAGAATCTTCCACTCAGGATCGGAAAGGAATTCAGTACAGGGTGTATCGGGTTCTGTTCTGGCGATCAGTGTGATCATGAAGAGTCGCCATGCAACAACACTCATGACGGCGAGATAACGCATCAGGCGGTCAGCGGTGGCGAGTCGGCAGTCCTCGACCTTGAATCCGGATTTCAAGACTTTGAAGTACATCTCAATCCTCCACCGCAAGCAATACCAGTGCACTTTCTCGCACGCTTCTTGGAAATTGGTGATAGGCAGATTGGTGAGCAACATCCACTCGACGGCCTCTTCGTTCTCCGGAGGATTGACTTCGTAGGCGTAAACGGCACACATCGCTAGGTTCGGCGGCTGTGAGTGGCGATACTGGATGTTGTTTCGGGGTGGATTGAACACGAAAGATCCGAACTTAATGGTTAGGATGGCCGTCCGTGCGTTTCTCGCTTTGGCGTGGGGCGTGGCCTTTCGCTTAGGGATCTCAATGGTTTTGGTTCCCGCCGCCGGCCTATCGCGCATGAAGGACCACAGTCTGACGACGTCTTCTTCAGCGTACCTGGATTTCCTGTTGATGGCCCGGTCCACATTGGCCCGAACCAGCACCGGTGATTTGAGGCGGTCGCCCAATTCAAAGAGACCGTACATGTCGGCCTCGCGGTCGCATACGGTGACCACCTGGGTGTCACCCAGGATCGCGTCCGTGTTTTTCAATGCTTCAAGCCAGTGGTAGCTTTCCTTCTCTTCCATGGGAGTGACATCCGCAAATCGCCGGCGCTCGGCTGACCGCAGTTTGCGCACAAATATGTTCTGATCCAGAAGTCCCAACGGCACGCCATCCGTGGTCACGGCCAGGCACGCATGCATGACCAACCCATTGGAGAAGATCTTTTCAACATGTTTTCCTTTCTTCAACGACATCGCGCCCAAACCTTTGGTCTTGGTATGGCTGGTATAGATGAAGTAACTCGTGTCCTGAATGGCGAGGATGGTCTTGTACGGCTTTGCCCGTTCCGCCGTCTTCTTTCTGTGGGTCGCGATGATGTCTGCCGCTTCTACGTCCTGATTCTGGAAGAAACGGTAGGCGGCCTTTGTTTCCGCCCAGTCTTTGCACGCCTGATTGATGGGGCTTTCGGGAGATTCTGAGAACCGATCGCATAGGGATACGAGCCGGTCATTGAGTCGTTTGTCACCCAGATCCGTCTGGCCCATCTCTTCCGCGGCCCATCCATTTGTTGCCCCACCTGTCATAGTAATTCCTCCTTGTTCATGGTTGCTATGACAAATATAGATGTATATAATACATCTAGTCACTAACAAAAGGAGTCTCCATGCAACATCTCGTCAAACAGCGGAAAACATTACTGACAAGACTGGTAGCAGGCGGGAACTTCGTCAAAGGGTCGATCACCTGCGTCTGCGGGACATGCGGCCGATCACACTGTATTTGTAAAACAAAGGCCGGGACCAAGGCCTACAGGCTGACCTACAAAGATAGCGGACAGAAGACGCAGATCGTCTATATCCCACGAAACAGGCTCGCGGAAATGAAACGCTTGACCGCCAATTACGCTCGGGCAAGATCCCTTATGCAGAAAATCATCGCGACCAACATCGCCATCTTCAAGAAAGGGTAGTGACAGCGGCCTGAGTTGTGGGTAATAGAAAGCCCACCGATGCGGAGACGCGGTTCTCCAGTTTGTCGACCGGCGAAAAATAGTTGGCACGCGGCGTGCGGGAGTCCGCTTCACTTGGTCGCCCCCCATTTTGACAATTCGACCTGATATCACGAGATCACGTTTTCGGGGAGTGAACCCCACCGAAACTCGGTTGTCAAGTTTGTCGACCGGTGAAAAATAGTTGGCAGCTAACGTGCTTAGGGCAGGTTCGCCTAGTCACCGACATAAATGGAAAGCGCTAAAGTGGAATGCGTGGACAGGGGAAAAGACAATTGGCAGTCCGCCACTCATAAGCAAGTCACCCCAACAGCCGCCGCAGCGTCCCGTTGATTTCTATCCGGCGTCGCGAGAGGACTCCACGAGTGGATTGCAAGCCCTAGGTAAAGCTTGTCGTAGGGCGCCCGACAGTATCGGCGGCGGCGCATACCAGTTCTATCGGGAGGTACTGGACGCAGCAAGGAGTGGTGCCATAAGGCTGGCTATCCAAGCAAGGTCCTTCCGATTAGAACTGCTGATCGAGCATTCCAAAGCATAGGCAAGCAGCAGGCGCATTCCCCAGTTTATCGCGAGGCCGAGCGCCACCTGCCGGTTCTCCTTATCGAGGTAGCTCCCCCCCAGCGATGCCTGCCTGGGTGATCGCTTCGTCGATCTCCTGCTTAAACAACGCTGCGGGTCTGTCGATCTCAAGCCCGATTGCTGCAAATTCAGGGCTGGAACTATACGACCGTCCTGCAGATGCACTACATTGTCCAGCGCCGCCCGCCAATGCCCCACTCCCAAAGAGACTCCCAGCTTCCGGCATGCAGCCGCCAGAAAGTAACAGAGAGGGGTGTAAAGCTTACCGTCCCTATCAAGCTCGCTCTGGGAAAGGACCCTCCCGTTCCTCATCAGGGCATCCAACACGACGGCGTCGCGGTGTGGTCCCTCAGGTGCGATGCTGGACCAGCTCGCGTCAATGAGACGTGAGACGTTGTTGAACCAGTCGCGGAGCTGCTCTGCTGCGGCTTTGATGTCGCTTTCCATTATGCCATATCCGTTGACAGAATAGCCTCGCTAGGCGAGTGAAACCCCTCGTAAGCCCAAGGCGTTGGCACAGAGGGGTAGAGTGAGTCAGAAAGCCGAGGGGGCAGCGAAGATGAGTCTGTTGGCCAACATCTTGGCCCCTCAAGGCGCAGGGCGGCTTGCTCGGCGTCGGTTAGGCTCATCCATTTCTTTTCCATCTCATCGAGTATTGCGTCTTCTTCCGACGATTCCTCCCCGTCATGCCGCCAACGAACCATCCATAAGCGACGTTCAAGCTGACGGTAGTCCATCAGGTCTTTAGTCATGGGCCTTACTCCAAAGGGAACGAGTGCTCGCCAAGTCGGATTCGAAAACAGCGAGGGCGCATCGGCGTCCGGGTTCCACGAGGGCATGCGGATAGCGGTCCGGGCGAAGGAGCAGAGTCGGCGGGATATTTCCCCTAACCATCGAGAATACCGGGTCTCGCCCCTCGCCACCGAGTGATTTGGGAAGGCGGGGTTTGGGCAGGTTCAGCGCAGCATCGAGCGCGACCGACATTCCCCCGTTTCCTGGCGCGACCGTGCCATCGTCTCCAACAACGAGATCGCGGCTTGGGCCATCAATCCGAACTCCAAGCTCGCGGCCAGAGCGCCCGAGCTTGGGCAACCCGTCTGCCTCCGCCTTCATAGCTCGAAAAATCGAGCCCCTGTCCTCATTGTAGGGTGCATTCTCCAAGGCATTCTCGAATGATTCTCTCACCGAGCAATTCTAGCAGATTTAAGCCGCTCTGCCGTCGCGAACGATCCATAATTCAGGAGTGTCACAGAGATGCAATGTGAAAACTTCAGCCCTCCAGCCGGCACAATCCACCTTACGGAAGCGCCTCATCGCGGAGTTGCTTAATGGTCAGGCCGCCCAAGAAAAGCTGGTGAGTCTTGCCGAAGCTCTTGAGCCGGTCAATGGCCGCTTGCCGCTCATGGTCGGTCGCTGCCGCTGCCGTTTGCTGCGCCTGCCAGACAGACACGCTTCCGAAAGCACCTCTTCGGCAGAGCCGTATTGGCCGGAGCGGACGGCATCTTTGACGATACATTCAATCTTGGGGGGGAGATGGACAGTCACCCCAGACCTCCTTACACCAAGCCCTAGGGTAGCGGAGCGGGCAGGGGCAGTCAAGCATAGGGTGGCTGCGTTAGGTTAGAAGAACCACAGCGCTGAGTCCCCCGCGAGAAAAAAGCATGCGGTCATAGCATGCGGTCATGTGGGCCACATCTGGGCCACAAACTAGCGAGAATAGGGGGTAAAATCGGCCATCAGCAGCCAGCTAAGGGCCTTAAGAATCAACACCGGCTATAGGTTTGACATACCTGTCACGCATGAGGTCGCGGGTTCGAGTCCCGTCGTCCCCGCCAGCTAATTCAGCAACTTACCGACTGCCCCATTTTGGTGCAACGCGATTCGGTTACCAAATTTGGTGCACACGACCCTGAAGAACCGGCGTTTTCCCACTCGCAGGCCATCGCCCATCAGCCTACCCGTGAAGCCGGGGCTGAGGTGGGCGAAGGCTTTTCGGCGCAGTTGTCACGGCCCATGCCAGGGAGCAACCGCGCTGCACCGACGATGCCGGCAGGGCCTCTTCCAGCTCCGCCTGTAGAATCGCGAAGCCCAAAGCGGACGGCCCGCCACTCGTGGGCAAACGTCCATAAGAGCTGTTTCCAAGTTCGGCGAGGTGCCCCCATCCGGCCAAACCCACTGGCCCAAGTTACGCCAGGAATCCGCCGTGGCAATCACTCCACCACTGATATCGAAAGGTCTTCAAGGAGCATCAATCCAGTATCCTCGAGTCTTGTGAGGATGCCGTCCACGACTTCCTTGTCGCTTAGGGAGCGCAAGGCTTCGTCAGGTTCACAGACCCGCAAAATCGACGACCCTGCCATGAAGACATGCAGACTTGTAGTTTTTGCTACCGAAGAACCGCGAACCCCAAGGACGGGGGGGGTTGGGCTACGCCGCCTGGGCAAGCATCTGTTACAATCAAGCTAGAGAGGGCGCGCGAAACCACATGGCCACCGGTTACAAATCGGAGTTGGTGAAGATCTATCACTCTCTGGGGCGCAAGAAGCGCCTGGGGACGGTGATTTTCTTCGTCACGTCGGTTTGCAATGCCAAGTGC